>JAWKUK010000007.1:0-361624 GCA_041398605.1 Planctomycetota bacterium | reverse complement strand
GACGCGCTCGAACCGCGCGCGGAGGACGCGCGCGTGCAGGCGCGCTACGAAGCGCAGCTCGCGCTGGAGCTCGACGCCGCCGCGCGGCTCTTCGGTCCGCAGGTCGTCCGTTCGATCGCGCTGACAGGCGGTGACCCCTACCTGCGGACGGGCAGCGACCTGGCGCTCGTGTTCGAGTGCGCGGAGCCCGACGCCTTTGAGGCGTTCCTCTTCGCGCGCATCGACGCGCGCGCCAGAGCGCGGGGCGTGACGTTCGGCGAGCGCTCGGTCGGCGCAGTGTCCCTGCGCGGCGCCGCGGACGCAGCGCGCGACCTGTCGTCCTGGGTGGCGCGCGACGGGAACGTCATCGTGGTCTCCAACTCGGCCCGGCTCGCGGCGCGCCTCATCGAAGTCAAGCGCGGCGCGGAGCCTGCGCTCGCGGCGCTCCCCGAGTATCGGCACTTTCGCGTGCGCTATCCGCGCGGCACGGCCGACGAGGTTGCGTTCATCGTTCTGAGCGACGGCGCCATCCGCCGCTGGTGCGGCCCGCGGTGGCGCATCGCATCGGCGCGCCGCGTGCGCGCCGGCGGCGTCCTCGCCGAGGCGGCTGCAGCGCTCGCGGCCCAGCGCCTTGGCCTCGAGCCCTCGTCCGCCCTGAACCTCGCCGCTGCGATCCCGGACTTCGGCGCGCTGGCGATCGACGACGCGGGGCCGCGCTCGGAGCGCTACGGCACCGCGCGCTTCTTGACGCCGATCGCGGAGCTCGACTTCGCCTACGTGACACCCGAAGAGCGTGACGGCTATGAAGCGTGGCGTTGGAGCTATGAGCGCCAATGGTCGACTGTGTTCGACCCGATTGCAGCGCAGCTCTCGCTGAGCGACGACCGCATGACCGTCGATCTCTCGGTGCTCCCGATCGCCGTGCGCAGCGACTACCGCGAGGTCGTCGACATCGCTGGCGCGGCGCGGATCGCTGCAGGCGACGGTGACCCGCACGCGACCGCGCTCGCGCACGCGGTCCTCGCGCTCGATCGGGACGCGGCCTTCATCCGCCAGCTCGAGGGGATCCTCGGCTCGGTCGTGCCGGGCCTCGAGCGCCCGCTCGGCTGGATCGGCGATCACGCTGCGGTCTGGCTGGACGCGGACGCGGCGCTCATGGACGCCGCGCGCGAGTCCGAGGACCGCGACACGTTCCTGGAGGAGCACGGCTTTGAGCTCCCGGTGGGGGTCCTCGTCGCCGTCCGTGACCCGTTGCGGCTCGCGGCGTTCCTGGGCGCGGTGAAGGCGCTCATCGAGGCCGCCGCGCCGGGGGTCATGCGGTGGGAGACCCGCGAGGTGACGACGCCGAGCGGCGCGCAGCGATCGTACGTGGCGATCGAGCCCCAGGAGGGCGGCGGCTGGGACGAGACGCCATCGCTGTACTACGGGATCGTCCCCGGGCGCTTCATTGGGAGCCTGCGCGAGGACGTCGTGCTTCAGGCGCTCGAGCGCGCAGCCGTGTCGCGGGGCGCGGGGGAGGCGTCGGAGGCCGACGTCACGGAGGCCGCCCGTCCTTGGCTCGGTGAGAGCCTCGGCGTGCGCTTCGAGGAGGGCTTCAAGGACATCCTCGCGCTGGGTCTGATCGAGCACGAGGTCAGCGCGGCGCTCCGACGGCGCGCGTTCGGGGCGCTGCCCATCTTGAACGAGCTGCGTCAGGTCGCGCCCGACGAGGACCCGGTTGCGCTGCAGGTCCAGCTGTTCGGAACGACGGTGCGCTGCCCGGGCGGGGGGGAGCTCGTCTGGAACGCAGACCTGGGCACGTACGAGTCGACCGTCTTCGGATGCCCCGCGCGCCCCCTCGCAGCGGACGCGTTGCCCGCAGCGCTCAGCGCAGTGCGGCGCCTCTCCTTGGGTCTGACCTTCGATCGCCTCGACGAGCGCACCCATGGGCTGCGCGCGCGCGCGGAGGTCGTGCGCTGATGGGGCGAGGCTGATCCGGGGCGAGGATGATCCGGGGCGAGGCTGACTCGCGCCCCGTGCGCGCCCGCGAGCGGTCACTGCGTCGGCCTGCCGGTCGCGGGCGCGGCCCGCAGGTCGGCGAGCCACAGGACCTCTTCACCGCGCGCGCGCAAGGTCGACCGCTCCGCCTCTGAGAGGGTCGCGTGCCATGTCACCCTGAGGCCGCGCGCCGAATAGCGGAGCGCGGCCGTACTCGTGCCGGAGATGACGTGGACGGCGCGGTCGGCGCGGTCGGCGCGGTCGTCGGCGAACGCAGCCAGCGCGCGGACGGCCTCGTCGATCTGCTCGACCTGGGTCCGGCGCGCCCAGCGGTCTTTGCGCCACGGCCCAGCGCACGGGCCGCGCGTGTCGAACGACACGAGCCCGCCGAGGTGGAGGGCCAGCGTCGCCGCGAGCGCCAGGCGCGGGCGCACGCGCGGCGCGAGCCATAGCGCCGCGAAGAACAGCGTCGGGCCGAGGTAGTTCGGCTCCAATGGGAAAGCGACGAACTCGGCGAGGGAGAGCGCCGCGATCCCGCCCGCGGGGGCGAAGGTCAGCGGCGGAGGCGCTGCGTCGGCTGCGTTCAGCGCGTCACGCCCTCGACCCGCACGACCGCCGAGGGCGAAGTCGGCGGTTACGACGAGGAGCGCCACGGTGATCAACCCGACGGCTCCGAACGCGCCTGGTCCGGCGACCTGCACGACGTGTCGCAGACCCAGCCAGTCGCCGGCGCCCGTCAGCGGCTTGGGCCAGTACGTGCAGCGCGCGACGGCTGCGGCGACACAGAGCGCGCCTGGCAGGCTGCCCATCGCGAAGGCCACGACGCCGTGTTTGGCGCCAGCGCGTCGGCACTGCCAGAGGAGCGCAGGCGCCGCGATCGCGACCGGTGGCCGCGCTGCGCAGGCGAGCCCGAACAAGAAGCCGCTCACCAGGTGCGCGCGTCGCGGCCGGCCCGCAGGTGTGCGTCGGGCACTGTGAGGGGAGCCGTCGAGCGCGGCGACGGCGCCGATCAGGAGCGCGAGCGCCCAGCCGTGGTCCAGGGTGCTCGCCGCGGGCAACGCGAGCGCGGGCAGGGCGGCGGCTGCCGTAGGCAGGGCCCAAGCGTGGCGCACGCCGCGGCGCGCGAGCCAGGCGGCGCCGAGCGCGGCAGCGAGCGCGGTCCAAGACGCGCTCGCGAGGTTGGTCGCGGTCGGCCCGTATCGAATCAGCGGCGCGAGGCCGAACTCGACGAGCGGATACCCCGGCGGTCGCGAAGGGACCCAATGGCCCCTCTCAGCGATGTCGCGCGCGCTCTCGGCCAGGAGCCAACTGTCGGGGTCGGCGCCGAAGCCAGGCCCGAGCGCGAACGGCGCGCGCGCCGCGAGCGCGAGCCCAAACGCGGTGATCGCCGCCCACCTTGCAGCGCGCGCGGGGCACCGATCGCTCACGGACAGAGCTCGATTCGGAGCGCGTGCGACGTGTTCGAGGTCGGCCCAGGGGCGAAGTCGCGGAACCAGTACTGGAAGTGCCACGTGTCACCCGGCTGTGGGACGACACCGCCGCCGAAGTCGGTGAGCGGCAGCTCGAAGGTGACCTCACCGCTCGCGCCTGCGACCTGCGGCGCCGCGGAGAAGCGCAGGATCGTCGGCCCGACGCAGAGGTTCCCCAATGAGCCGCCGAAGTGGGGCACGAAGACCTCCGTCCGCGACGTGAGGAAGTAGCCGACCGAGCCAGCGGGGACCGGGTGCGCAAAGAGGGTCAGCGCGTCGTCGCCGACGTTGAAGCTGCCGCGCGCGACGAGCGCTGCAGGGCGCCCGGTCGAGTTCGAAGTGGACGCGCAGGTGACCTGGGTCGCGCCGCAGCCGTCGACGAGGCGGAACACGCGCGAGGCGCCGAGGTCGAGCAGGTAGAGCTCGCCGAACGTGTCCTCGCCGAACGACGCGAGCAGCACCGGGCGCTGCCAATGTGCCGTCCGGGGCAGGAAGGCTGCGTGTTCCAGCGCTTCGTTCGTTCTGTGAAGGAGCGTCCGCACCTCGCCCGTGCAGAAGTCGCCGTAGACATAGCGGCCGGTGAGCCAGGGGATCGCGGCGCCGCGGTAGACGTGGCCCCCGATGACGGCGCAGCGGCCGTCTGTATGGGGATATTCAACGAGCGGATCGATGCGGCCTGTCGGGGCGCACCCGGTCGCGCACGGCGCATAGGTCGTGCAGTGCGTGCCCTCGCGGCAGCGCCAGCCGAAGTCCGCGCCGAAGGCCGCGGCGAAGCTCACGACGTCGACCTCTTCGCGGTCCGCGCGCCCGACGTCGCCGATCCAGAGGTCGCCGGTCGCGCGGTCGAAGGACATGCGCCACGGGTTGCGCAGGCCGAAGCACAGGACCTCCCCGCGCGCGCCCGGGAGCCCCACGAACGGATTGTCGGGGGGGATGTGGGGCGGCGGCGCGTCGATGTCGAGGCGCAGCACCTTGCCGAGGATCGAGCCTAGGTCGCGCGCGTGATCCGGCGCGTTGTCATTTGGCAAGTTCCCGTCCCCTGTTGCGAGGTACAGCCGCCCGTCTGGCCCGAACGTCACGGCGCCGAAGTTGTGCAGCGCCGACGGCTCGGGCTCGGGCGGCAGGACATCGACGGCGCTGGCCGCGTCGAGGCGATTGGGGTCGCTCGAGAGGGTGTAGCGCACGAGCCGCCCGCGGACCTGTTGATCCAAGTACGACACGAACGCGTAGGGCTCGGCGGGAAAGCGAGGGTGGAACACGAGGCTCGCGAGCCCTTCGTTCGGGTGCACCTCTGCCCGCAGATCGAGGAACGGCGTGGCCCGCGTCACCCCGTGCTCGACGACCTTGACGAGGCCCCCGTTCTCGCACACGAAGAGCCGCGCATCACCGGGCGGCGACGTCAAGTGCACGGGCTGGCTGAGCCCATCGACGACGAGTTCGAGCGCCAGCGATTGGGCCACGACGGGCGCCGTGAGGCTCGCCCACGCCGCGAGCAGCGCGCTGGGGCGCAGGGGGATCCCAGCGTCTGCGACACGGCGTCTTACTCGGCCTCCTGCGCGGCTTCCTACGCGCGTCGGGCCGCTCGGGGTCGTGGTGATGGCGCTGCGCATGCCGCTTCCAGATCGTGAGGCCGCAGGATATCGGACGGATCGCGGGAGGAACTCCGCAACTCTGGCGCGCTCCCGTGCGAAACTCAATCGCCATGGCATCGACACACTCCGCACGCGTGTTCCGGAGCGCCGTCGAGCTGCCCGTGACGCCCGAGGTGGCGTTCGCCTGGCACCTTCAGCCGGGGGCGCTGCGGCGGCTCGTCCCGGGCTTCGAACGTGTCGTCGTTGAGGAAGAGCCTGCCCTCGAGGTCGGGGCGCGCGGCGTCCTGCGGCTCCGGCAGGGGCCCCTCTCCCTGCGCTGGGTCGCGCGCATCACAGAGCTTGATCGCGCGCGTCACCTGTTCGTCGACGAGCAGGAATCGGGGCCGTTCGCGCTCTGGCGGCACACCCATCGCCTCGAGGCGGGGGACGCGCCGGGGACATCGCGGCTCGTCGATGAGATCGAATGGCGCGCGCCGCTCGGCCGGCTCGGCGCTCGGTTCGCGCCCTGGATCGTCGACCGACAGCTCGCGCGGACCTTCGCCTGGAGGCACCGCGTCACGCGGCACGACCTCGCGCTGCACGCGCGCTACGGCTTGTCGAAGCAGCGTGTCGCTGTGACCGGCGCCTCGGGGTTCGTCGGCTCGCGGCTCGTCGCCCTGCTCGAAACGGGCGGCCACGAGGTCCTGCGGCTTGTGCGCCGCGCGCCGCGGGACGCGCGCGAGGTGCGCTGGGACCCGAGGGGCGGCGTCGGAGACCTCGCGCCGCTCGAGGGGCTCGACGCCGTGATCCACTTGGCCGGTGAACCCGTCGCGGGCCTGCGCTGGACGGACGCCAAGCGCGACCGGATCGCGCGCAGCCGGGTCGAGGGCTCGCGCGCGCTCGTCGCGGCGCTCGCGCGGCTCGAGCGTCCGCCTGGCGTCTTCCTCGCCGCGTCTGCGATCGGCTTCTACGGCTCGCGCGGTGATGAACCCCTCGACGAAGGCGCTGCGCCCGGGACCGGGTTCCTCGCGAGCACGTGCCGCGCGTGGGAGCTGATGACCTCGGAGGCCCAGGCCTTCGCGCGCGTCGTGCAGCTACGCCTCGGCGTCGTGCTCGACCCCGCGGGCGGCGCACTGCGCGTGATGTTGCCTGCGTTCCGCATGGGGCTCGGCGGGCCGCTGGGCGACGGCCGGATGTGGTTCCCCTGGGTCGCCCTCGACGACGTGCTCGGCGCGTTGGTCCATGCGCTCGCGACGCCGGCGCTCGCCGGTCCGGTGAACTTGGTCGCGCCCGGCGAGCTGCGCCAGCGCGACTTCGCGCGCGCGCTGGGCGCCGCCCTGCGCCGCCCCGCGATCTTGCCGGTGCCGCGCTTTGCGCTCCGCGCGCTGCTCGGGCGGGCCCAAGCCGACGAGATGCTGCTCGCGAGCGCGCGCGTCCAACCTGCGCGCCTCCTCGGGACGGGGTTCCAGTTTGCGTACCCGGACCTCGCGTCCGCCCTCGCTCACGGGCTCGGGGTGAACCCCGTGTAAACGTCTTGTTTTCGGCCTGACTTGCGGATTCGAAACCTCTCGGCCATCCTCAGGCCATGGATGCCCCTCCCGAGCATGGCCAGCCGGGGCCCCAGCATGGCCAGCCGGGGACCGAGCATGGCCAGCCGGGGACCGAGCATGGCCAGCCGGGGACCGAGCATGGCCAGCCGGGGACCGAGCATCGCCAGCGGAGGCAGAAGGATCCAGAACCTGAGCGCGAGGACCTCACGCAGTTGCTCGCGCGCATGCGCGCGGGGGAAGCGGACGCCCGCGAGCAGCTCTATGGGCGCTCCTTCGAGCAGCTGCGGCGCTATGCGCAGCGCCTGCTGGGACATCAGAATGGGCACACGCTCCAGCCGACCGCGCTCGTGGGAGAAGCCTGGCTGCGGCTCGCCAACGGCAAAATGGCGCCCGAAGCCTGGCAAGATCGGCGTCACTTCATCGGCTCCCTGGCGCGCGCGATGCGTTCGGTCGTGGTCGACCATGAGCGCAGACGAAGGACGCTGCGGCGGGAGCCGCCCGGCAGCCGGATCGACCTCGACGAGGCCCATGCGCAGTACCAAGAGCGTGCGGAGGACCTCGTCGGGCTCGACGAAGCGCTCGAGGAGCTCGGCAAGACGGAGCCAGCGCTGGTGAAGATCGTCGAGCTCCGCTTCTTTCTCGGTCTCACGGTCAATGAGACGGCGGCGCTGCTCGGCGTGACGCGCCGGACCGTCGAGCGGCGCTTCGAGCGCGCGCGGTCCCTGCTGTACCGCGGGCTCTCCGAGCGCGCCAGTCTGCCCACCGACGCCTGACCCCGCCGAGGCAGCTCGAGCTCCTCCCGCTGCTCGCCCTGGCTGGTGCCCCTCGCCGGTGGACCCATAGCGGCGCCTTTCCGGGAAATAATGGATTCGATGTCGCATTGGCGCAGCGGTCCTCGTTTCTCGATTGGGTAGCGCTCGCACCCTGCGCGCGGCCCACGGCCCACACCCCCGGTCCGACCGCGACGTTTGGAACCCGCATCGCACATCGCGCCCCCGCCGCGCTTTCTGATCCCGCCCGGGGAGCCGTGCGCCGGCGATGTGGTGTTGTCGCGGTTCCGGCTCATCGAGTGCGTCGGGGAGGGCGCGCAGGGTGTTGTGTGGCGCGCGTTCGATCCCTCGACCGGCGGCTCGGTCGCGTTGAAGTTCGCCACCGCTGCGGTCGCGCTCCCGAGCCGCTTGGGCGTCGTCGATGGGGCCGCCGCTGAGCCCGCGCCTACGCTCGCTGCCACGGGCAACGGCGGCGCGCCCACGCTCTCGCCAGGGACCGTCACGCGCGCGGCGGTGCGGGCGTTGCGCCGCGAGGTCGCGGCGCTGCGCTTGCTGCACATCCCTGGCCTCGTCGGTGTGATCGACGCCGGGACCTACGTCCGCACTCCGGTCATCGCCATGGATTGGGTCGCAGGCCGACCCTTTCCTGGGCCGCGCCAGGGTGCCCGGTGGTCCGCGCTCGAGCGCGCGGCGTTGGTCTTGCTCGAGACGCTCCAGCGGGTGCATGGCGCTGGCCTCGTGCACCGCGACCTGAAGCCGTCGAACGTCCTCATCGACGCGGATGGGTTGCCTGTACTCCTGGACCTTGGGGTCGCAGGCGGCGCGGCGCTGCGGTCCGACGAAGCCACCGGCGGGACGCCGCGCTATCAGCCGCCGGAGGTGCTCGCGGGCGCGCCCGCGGACCCGTCCGGGGACCTCTTTGCGCTCGGTGTGATGTTGTTCGAGGCCCTCGCGGGCCAGCCGCTGCGCGGGGACGACGGCGCCGACCAGGCGGCGCTCGCGCCGTCGGCCGTGATCGCGCGGCTCGAGGGCCGCGCGCCCTCCGAGGTCGCCGAATGGATCGCTGCGCTCCTCGACCCCGATCTCGCGACGCGCCTCAAGGACGCCGAGCGCGCGCTGCATGCGCTCCTCGGGGCCCGATCGACCCCCGAGGACGACGTCGCGCGGCTCTTCGCGCGCTGCGGTCTGACGGGCGAACGCGTAGAGGATGACGCCGCGTTTGCGCCGTTGATTGAAGCGCGCGAGCGCATCGTGCGCGATCGCAGCACCGCCGCGCGCGCGCTGTTCATCGAGTCGAACGGCAACGTCGCGCGAGCGCGGGCCGCCATGCGCGCTTGGCTGCGCGCGGGCATCGGGCGACTGAAGGGCGATCGACTGACGATCGCGGCGCACGACGTGCAGCGCTTGCAGCTGCGCCAGCGAGCGCTCGAGATGCAGCGGCTCGATCCGCTGGGTGCGTTCATGGCTGGCGCCGGCGCGCGACCGGCGGAGCCCCATGTGTCCCACGACGACGGACCCGCCCGCGAGCCGCTGCGCGCGTGGGCCTCCGAGCTCGAGCGCGAACTCGAGGGCGGTGACCCCTCGCGCGTGCTGTCCGAGGCCCCGAACCTCTTCGTGTTGGCTGTCGACGACGAGGTGGCTCGCGCGGCGAGCGGCGCGGGCGGCGATTCCAGCAGTGACGACTTGCTCAAGACTTGGCTGCGTGCCGCCGTGGCGAGCTCCAATCGGCCGGCGCTCGAGGACCTCTTGCACGCCATCGATCGTGAAGCGGTCGATACGGAGGTGTCGCACGCGGTCGGTCTGCTCGCGCAGGCGGGCATCGCTGGCCTTCAGGGTTCCCGGACGCGTGCCTCGGAGCTCCTGGACGAGGTGTCTGCGCGACCGGCGTTGCTGGGTGGATCGTTCCGGCTGACTTGGTGTCGTCACGCGATCGCCCTGATGATCGCCCGCGCGACGGGGCCGGGCCCTGCGGAGGCTGCGCTTGCGCAGGCACGCGCGTGGGCCGCTACGACGGGGCGGCCTGTGCCTGCGGTCGCGAGCTGGCTGGGTTGGAACGCTTATGTCATGGGGGACTTTCGCGCCGCGTGCGAGGCGCATATGGCGGCTGCGCGGTCCCACGTCGGGGGCCAGCGCGCCGCGGCGCTCGTCTCGGCGGCCCAGGCCGCCTTGAACGACGACCAACCTGAACTCGCGCTCGAGTGCGCGCTCGAAGCAGAGCAGCTCACGCAGGGCCGCGCGGAGCTGTTTGTCGCGACACGGGCCGTCTACACCGCGACCTGCGCTCGCTATGCGCTCTGTGAACCGCTCGCGGTCGACGATGACCTCGTCGAGCTCGCGCGCGAGATCGACGACGCGCTGGTCTCGCCCAACGTGCTCCTGGGTCAGACGGTCATCGCGTGGCGCACCGGGCACGAGGCGCACGCACGTACGCTCTGCCGGGACGCTTTGCACGGCGCCCTTCGGAGCACCAGTCGCTCCTTGCAGGCATTGACGCACGCGCTCGCCGTCTTCCTGGCCGTCCCGGAGGGTCAAGCGCAGGACCTCTCCATCGATGCGCCGCCTGGGATCTTGCTGCAGATCGCCGCGCTCCAGGCCGTCGCCGAGACCGAGCGCGTGGTCTCAGCGGAGCGCCGCTTGCAGGCCGCTTGGGCCGCGCTCGCGACGCGCACCCGCGCGCGGCGCCGCGAGGTGCTCTCCTTGGATGAGTGTCGCGACCTCCTCGAGCGGCACGGTGTCCGACTTGACCCCTAACCACACAGCTCCGCCAATGGCCCGCCACATCTCCGCCTCCGCGTTCGTCTTGTCCCTCGCCGCCTTCGTGAGCACATGGTCGCCTGCGCCGACGCCCGTCGGTGCCTCCGCGCCCGAGTCCAGCGCGACGAACATTGCGATCCCCGAGATCGACAGCGGTGGTTATGTGCTCTATCAGCCGTTTGATGGCACGGATTCGCAGGTCGACGACGGCCTCTATCCCAAAGTCCCCGTCGGGGAGGCGCGGCAGTACGCACAGACGATCGTGCGTTGGACTGCGGTCGGGTTCTTGCGTGTCGAGGCCGTCACGACGGATGGCGTCCGGCAGGAGCACTGGTATCTCAGCAAGGCGACCAAGGCGTCGTCGGTCACGGCCTCGCCGGTGAGCATCGTCGATCAGTACTTCTGGCCCGGGCGCATCTCGCCGACGGCAGAGAAGCACACGTATTGGAACAATCTCCCGATCCGCTTCCTGCGGCGCAACGACCTGAGCGGCGCTGCTGATCTGGACGAGTTCGTCGAGGAGGTCGAGGCTACGTACGGATACGACCTCAAGGCGAGCGCGGGCGACTTTACGCGCTATGACGCGGCGGCGGCCAAAGCTGCTGGCTATTGAGGCTTCAGTCGAAGAGCGCGCGCTGCCCCTTGCCGTAGCGGACGAGGTACTCGTCGAGGTCCAGCTTGCGGCGCGTGCTCGCGCTCGTCATCGACCGCACGACGCCGAACACCTCGCGCTCGGGCCACCCTCGGTCGTAGCGCCCGAGGCACCAGAAGATGCCGCCGTAGGAGTTGGGGTCCCTGCCATCGAGCGACCACTTGTTGTTCATCTCGATCAGGAACTCCAGCGCCTGGCGCGCGTCGCGCGTCCACGTCAGCACGCGCTTGCCCCACAGCATGCGCAGGTAGTTGTGGATCACTCCCTCGCGGCGCAACTGGCGTTGGGCGGCGTTCCAGACGTCGTCGTCGGTCTCCGCGGCGTCTAGCTGCTCGAGCGAATAGAGGCGCGGCCGCGGATCGCCCGCGTGCTTGGCGAGCGTCGTGCGTGCGAACGCTGGCAGGCTGTCGAAGCGGTCGTAGTCGTCCGGGCGGTGGAACGCTGTGTTGAAGCAGACCTCGCGCCAGGTGATGAGCTCGTCGATGAAGCCCTCCGCAGCGGCGGACAGGCCCCAGAAGCCCTCGCGCTTGCCCGTTGGCCGCGCGGCCTCGATCGAAGAGGGGTCCCAGTCTTCGCTGCGCAGCACCGCGTCGAGCACCTCGTGCGCGCCGATGTGTCCGAAGTGCAGGTGCGGCGATAGCCCGCTGGTGGCGTCGGCCATCGGCTCGTTGCGCTCCGGGTACCGCGCGAGCTTGGACTGAACGAACGTCAGGAGCCGCGCGCGCGCGGCGTCTTGCCCGCCAGGCTGCGTGGTGACGACGCCGACGGAGTGATCGATCGGCAGCGCGCTGAGGTCGACGCGCGCGAGGTCGCTCGCGGGCCAGCGCTTGGTCAGCGCGCGGGGTAGCGCCGCCGCGCCGCGCGCACGGTCGTAGTCTGCGAGCGGCGCCGCGAGCGGCCAGCGGTGCAGGGCCTCGACCGCGACCTTCTGCAGGTGCCGGCGCATGTCGAAGGCGCGTGTGACCTCCTTGCCCGCCGAGCGCAGCGGCAGGATCCCGCACGAGTCGACCGCTTCGACGCGCACGGTGGACTCGGCCGCGACGCGCGCGACCCAGCGCGGCAAGTGGAAACACGGCCATTCGTCGGTGACGACCAGCGCGGCCCCTTTTGTGAGCGCCGCGAGGAGCCCCCGCCCGGCGTGGACGTCGGGTTCGACGTACGGGTAGTAGCTGACGCCGGCGGCCTCGCAGGCCGCGGCGTTCGCGCGCATTCCGTCGAGGACAAACGCATGGAAGCGGTCGCTGGCCCAGCGGTACGACGCCGAGAGCCCCTCGTAGACGAGCAGCGGCCGACTGAGCTCCCGCGCGCGCGCGACGGCGTGCTCTAGGCCGAAGTTCCACCCCGTGCGCCGCTGCGCGTTCATCCAGTAGAGGACGTACGCGCCGTCCGCGGCGGTGGGTCGGGCGTTCAGGGTCGACAGCCGGTCGAGGGGGGCGATCATTCCGAGGTCTTCGAAGGTGCGGGGCCGCAGGATGCAGCCGGGGCGGCCTGCTTCGACCTCTCGAGTCGGAATTCCGTACCGGCGGCTTGAAGCTCGATCGGCTCGATCGGCTCGACGGCGTACGCCGCACCTCTCCGCGAACGACTGTGACCGATCAGGATCAGTCCGTACGGCGGTCTTCGAGCACGGAGCGCAGCTGGCCGCGCAGGCGGATCCATGCGCGCTGGTGCAGTTGGCGCGCAGCCCCCTGGTCGCGGTGGAGCTCCTCCGCGATGTGCTCCCAGGCCTCGCCGCAATAGTCGCGCAACAGCACCACGCGCCGCTTGTCCTCCGGGAGGCGCGCGACCTCGTTGTCGAGCAGGGCGCGCAGCTCGGCGAGCTCCGCCTCCTCTGCGGGGCCGTTGCCCGTGCTCGCGATGCCGTCGAAGCGGCGTTGGCCGCTGACGGACCCGCCGTCCTGAAGGACGCGGTCCATGTCCCGCTTTTGCGCGTGTTGGTGGTCGTAAGCGTCGCGCACCTGATGGAGGGCGATCATCGCGAGCCAGCGCAGGAGGCTCGACGGCGACCGCGGTCGCAGCTCCGCGATCTTTGGTAGCGCCGCGAGGAAGGTGTCCTGCACGACGTCCAACGAGTCGTGCATGCGTCGCAGCTTGCTCCCTCCGAGCTGGATGCTCACGATTCGGTGCAGCCGGTCTTGATAACGCGTCAAGAGGTCATGCAGCGCTTCGCGGTCGCCCGCCTGGGCCTTGGCCAGGAGCGCCAAAGACACCGCCGGCGCGGGCAGGTCGTTGAACGACAGCGCGGCCTGCGACGCGTCGTGCGGCGGCATCGAGTCGTCAGGCATGGGACGCGGTTCGGGTGACGGATTGGGCTTCAAAGCGTTGCTTCATTGCGTTTGCGGAGCCAGTACGTCGCCTCCGTGCTCCGGCGCGGGCCCCGGTCGAAGTCGGACCATGACCCGCAGCTGAAGTGGAGGACGGGGGCCCCTGGCGCGCGTCACGCGGATTTGAACAGTAGCGCGCGCGCCGCCCAGGCGCTTGGCGCCCGCACGAGGCTCACTCCGCTAGCGAACGCTCCCGGGCTGGCCCGTGGCGCGCGTCGCGGCGCGTCGCACTCGGATGAAGAGCTCCGCCGCGCGATCGACATCCGAGACGGACGAGCACTGCGAACGCACCTCTCTCAGCGCCGCGCCGGAACGGTCGCTGCCGAGCGCGGTCCAGCCGCTGAATCCGGAGTCCATGCCGCGCAACGCCAGGTCGACGACCGCGCGACGCGCGGCGGGGTCCTCTGCGGGGAGCGCTGAGGCGACCGCAGCCTGCATCTCTTGGTCACGTTGCAGCGTCAGCTCGCGTATCAAGTCTGCACGCTGCTCGCCGGCGGCTCGCCGCTCGCTCAGGACGTCCGCGTGCAGGCGCATGGCCTCGCCCAGCGACCACTCCGTGAGGGCCCAGCTCGGATCCGCCTGGGCCGGCGACGCTGCCGCCTGCGCCTCTTGAGCGGCGCCTGGCGACTGCGCGACGTCGCCCTTCGGAGTCCTCTTCGCCGCCGTGACCCAGCTGCCTTCGCGCGCCCCTGCGACCAAGTCTGGATCGGTGCGGTGGGGTCGCCCGGGGGTCCACTTCGGGAGCCCACGCGAATCGATCACGTAGCCCGGATCGAGGATCCATTCACCCTCGATCTGACCGGCCGAGACATGGGCGCGCGACGGGTTGCGTGCGCCCGGCTGCCATGTGACGAGCGGGGAGTTGGGTGGCGAGAATTCATATCCAGGGTCCGGTGTCCAGCGGTCTCTCTCGAAGGACGCACTCTGGTGTGGGCGCGTCGAGTGCGTGGCGCCGGGCGTCCAAATGAGGTTCTTCTTGTCAGGGCCGACCTCGTACCCGGGATAGGCGCTCTCGGGGTGTGTCGGCGTCGCCTTGGCTGTCGACCGCAATGACGCATCCGAGGCTTCGGTCGTCTGCGTCTTCGAGAATGCTCTGTCCCATCGCTCGCTTGGAGCGTTCTGCTCACGCAAGCGCTTATCGACTCCGGCGCACGCTGAGAGCAACACGAGGAGCACGAAGGGCGAGGGCAACGACGGGTGGCGCATGGCAAGCACTTGTTGGGTCGGGGGTACGCTCTGGGACGACGCGATGGTAATCCACATCATAGGTCCATGCGCGGTCGGATTGGCCCACGCCCACCCCGCGGGTCACCTGGCTGTACGATTCGACGGGCGGGTGACGCTTAGACAAGCCTCGCCCTGCGCGGCGAAATGGAGTGAGCGTGGCGCCGCGCACTTGTATTCCAGGAGATCCGCGTGACAAGTCGCTTTGCTCTCCGTCTGACGCCCCATGAGCCAGTGGAACCTCTCGATCGTGGCCTGCTCCTTGGGCCTCCTGAGCGCCGTCCCTGTCGCTGGCGTGACGCCGTGCCGTGTCGTCGTGACGGCTCTGCGCGCGCAGGAGAAGCAGCCCATCCCTCCTGCTGAAGAGGTTCAAGCGCTCGTCGAACAGTGTCGCGCGACGTTCAAGTTGGAGATCGCGAGTGGGCAGCTCCGGGAGGTCGCGCAGAGCTTGCTCGAGGGTGCGAAGAGCCATGCCCGTGGCGCCGCCGAGCGCTTTGCCTATATCAGCTTCGCACGGGAATTGGCCATTCGAGACCTGGACCTCGAGCTCTTCGAGGAGGCGCTCGCGCGTCTGGCACAAGACTTCCAAGGCGACTTTGGTGTACAGAGAGCGGAAGGCGCTTGCCAGCTCATCGCGGGCGTCGAGGGTCCGTTACGGCCCAACTTGGCGCGCTTTGCGCTCGACCGGGCCGAGGAGATGTTCTGGGCTGAGCAGTATCCGTTGGCGGATCGGATCCTCGGCGTGCTGCTCAAAGCGGCGCCCGTTGCGACCGAGCCTCCGCCGAGGGCCAAGGCGCTGCAGGCGAAGCTCACCGCATACAGATCACCCGGTGTGTCCAAGGCGCTGCTCGCGGCGAGGATTGGGGAAGCGAAGGCCGCAGAGTATCTCGCCGCCGCGCGCTTCGATTTTGCCCAACGCGGCGACACAGCACGCGCGCTGTCGCGGTTGGCGCGCGCTGGTGACGCGGACGGCGCGGCGCTCCTGGCCTTGCTCGCGAACCGCGATCTGAAGGATCCGAAGTCTGCGCGCGAGCAGTTCGAGCTCGGCCGTGAATGGGCGGACTGGGCCGGGCGCGGCGGCGACGTCGCCCTGCGCCAGCTCGCGGTCGAGCGTGCGAGGCACTGGCTCGCAACCGCGGCGCCTGAGCTCTCGGGCGCTGACGCGGATGACGCACGTGAATTGCTCGGCGACCTCTCGGACGAGAGCACCGCAGGGTTGGATCGTCGGGCACCCGATGGCCGGTGGCTCGCGCCCGATGCCGCGCGCGCCAAGGAGCTGCGCGACAGGGTGGAGCTCACCTACAAGAGCCGCCTCGCCGCCGCCAAGACGCCTGGAGACAAGGCGGCCCTTGGATGGGACATCCTTCGGGACGCGCGCCAGGTCGAGGGCGGCGAAGCCTTTATGTTGCTCGAAGTGGCCCAGCGCGATCTCGCGCTCGGTAGCCGCGACATTGGCTTATGCGCCGCGATCCTGGCGGAGCGTGTGGAGCGCTTCGCCGTTGATGAGCTCCATGCGCGCGGCATGGCCTGGGCGGACTTCGTGCCCACAAAGAACACGGCCGATCTGGACAAGTACATGAGCGAGGTGTTCTCGGCCCTCGACGCTTGCCTCGATTCACGGCGCTACGACCTCGCAGAGCTCCTGTACGAGGGCGCCAATCGCGCGATCAGAGGCGCGAGAGCATCGGAGCTACGGCAGGGGCTGCGGCAGGAGCTGATGAGCTATGGCCAGGACCTCGCTCCCTACCGGGAGTTGTCCAAGTTCGAGGCGCGCCTCGCCGCGAGCCCGGGCGACCCGGATGCGAAGTACGAGCTCGGGCGGATACTGCTGATCCTTGGGACTGAGCTCGACCGTGGCCTGAGCTTGCTCGCTGAGGGCACCCCCGAGCGCGAACGAAAGCTCGCGCGGGAGGACCTCGGCGCCCCGAGCACCGGTGACGGCCGCTACGACCTCGCCGTTGAGTGGATGACGTGGAGCAACAGCGTCGCTACCACTGATCCGCAGTTCGCGGCGTTCGGGCGCGACCGCGCGCAGACTTGGTACGAGCGAGCGCTTGAGAAGAAGGCGGACTTGTTGAGTTCGGTCGCCTTGCGCGCGGAGAAAGAGGTCCTGCGCCTGGCGCTGGACCGTGAGAGCAGGCGACTCGGGCGGCGCACGCGCGAGCCGCTCAGCGGCGATTCGAAGTCTCCCCGCTAGACGCAGGCTCCAACGGGGCCTGCGCCGGAGAACGCGATGCGAACCGTGTTCCATGGCGCGCGCTCGCGGCGCGAGCGTGGGCGGCGAGGCCTTCTAACCGGGCGAGGCTCGCCGCGTCCATCGCGATCGAGCGCGCGCTCGCGGGGTCGTCAATGGCGAGCCACGTGCGGATCCGCAGGAACGTGTGGACGGAGAGCCCGCCGGAGTAGCGCGCGGCGCCGCCGGTCGGGAGCACGTGGTTCGGCCCGGCGCCGTAGTCGCCCAGCACCTCGGCCGCCGCCTCGCCCAGGAAGACCGCGCCGGCGTGCCGGACACGGCGCTCGAACGCGGCCGGGTCAGCGAGCGCGAGCTGCAGGTGCTCCGGGGCGAGCGCGTCGACGACGGCGAGCGCCTCGTCCAGGCCGCGCGCGATCACCGCGCACCCATGGGCGAGCGCCGCGCGCGCGACCTCGGCCGTCGCGAGTGAGGCGAGCTGCCGCCCGAGCGCCGCCTCGACCGCCGCTACGAAGCGCGCCGCGTCGGGGTCGGAAGCGGAGGCCGCGACGACGACCAGGATCGCGCGCGCGTCCGGGTCGTGCTCGGCCTGCGCCAGGAGGTCCGCGGCCGCGAGCTCTGGGTCCGCGTCAGGCTCCGCGACGAGCACGAGCTCGCTCGGGCCCGCGGGCAGGTCGATGCCCACCTCGCCGAACAGGAGCTGTTTGGCCGCCGTCACGAAGCGGTTGCCAGGCCCGACGACGAGGTCGACCTTGGGGACGCCGACGCCCAGCGCCAGGGCGGCCACGGCGTGCGCGCCGCCCGCCGCCAAGACCATGTCCGCACCCGCGACGTGCGCCGCGGCGAGCATCAACGCGCTCGGACGGGGCGTCGCGACGACCACGCGCTCGACGCCCGCCGCGCGCGCCGTGACCGCGGTCATCAGGACCGAAGAGGGCAGCGGATAACGCCCGCCGGGCGCATAACAGCCCGCGCGCTCGACGGGCACCACGCGCTGCCCCGCGCGCACGCCGTCGTGGGACGTCTCGAACTCGACGATCGAACGCCGTTGGGCCGCCGCAAAGCGCGCGATCCGGTCGCGCGTGCGCGCCAGGAGCGCGCGCACGTCCGCCGGGATCGTGAGCGCCGCCGCCTCGAGCGCGGCGCGGTCGTGCACGAGGGGCGCCTCGCGCGCGAGCCCATCGAAGCGCGCCGCGAGCTCGCGCAGCGCGTCAAGGCCCCCCGCGCGCACGGCGTCGATCAGCCCTGCTGCGACCTGCAGCGCCTCGCGGTCGACGGGCGAGGGCGCGGCGCGTTCGACGTCCTGCGCCGACACGCGGCGCAGTCGCACGGCGCTGGTCAGCGTCACGTCGGGGCTCACGCGAGCACCTCCTTGGCGTCCCCGCCGCGGCGCGTCACGCGCCGCGCGCGCCGCGTGAGCTCGTCCTCGACCGCCGCGAGCGTGACGCCCGCGCGCGCCATCGCGATGGCGGTGAAGTACAGGACGTCCGCGGCCTCGTGCGCGACCTCGGCCGGCGTCGTCGCTTCGGCCAGCTCGACGGCCTCCTCGCGCAGCTTCGCGGCGAGCAGCGGGCGCTCGGCGAGGAGGCGCGCGGTGTAGCTGCCCGGCTGGGGCACGAGGGCGCCGTCTGCGACCTGCGCGGCGCTGCGCACCAGCGCCGCGAACCCGCGCTCCGCGCCAAAGCACGTCCTGGAGCCTGCGTGGCAGAAGCCAGGCGCGGCCTGGCGCACGACGAAGCGGAGCGCATCGCGGTCGCAGTCGAGCTCGATGCGCAGCAGCTCCTGCGTCGCGCCCGAGCCGCTGCCCTTCTCCCAGAGCCCGCGCTGGCGCGATTGGTAGACGCCGCGGCCGCGCTCCAAGGCGGCGCGCACGCTCGCGCGGCTCGAGTACACGAGGCCCAGCGCCACGCCGCCCTCGTCGGTGACGATCGTCGGCAGGAGCCCGTCCGCGCGATCGGAGGTCGCCGGCGCGAGGAAGCCGTCGGCGAGGTCCATGCGCCCCGTGTACAGCGCCATCCCGACCTGCGCGTCGGCGCCGAGCGCGTCGAGGGCTGCGACCTCGGGCGCCGTCGTCACGCCGCCCGCGATCGTGACGCGCGCGCCGTCCGCGGCTTCGACGAGCCCGCCGACGCGCTCCAACGCCGTCCCTCCGAGCCGCCCTTCGCGCTCGACGAAGGTCACGAGGAAGCCGCCGGCAAAGTCGCGCAGCTCGCGCATCCGCTCGGCGATGCCGCGCCCGGTCCTCTTGCGCCAGCCGTCGACGACGACGTCGCCGTCCTCTGCGTCCAACGCGACGATGACCCGCTCGCGGGGGAGCGTCCGCAGCAACGCAGGCGCTGCCGCGGTGCCGATGATGATGCGGGCCGCGCCGCGATCCAGCCACGCTTTCGCCGTACGCTCGTCACGGATGCCGCCCCCGACGCGCACCTCGGCCTGGGCACAGAGCGCCGCGACGAGGGCCTCGTTCGAGCCGCGCCCGAGCGCCGCGTCGAGGTCGATGACGGCGACCTCGCCGACGCGCGCGAAGCGCTGCAGCAACGGGCGCGGGTCGCCGGCGTCGAGCGCCTTCTCGCGGCCGCCGATGAGCTGGACGGCGGCGCCGTCCATGAGGTCGATGGAGGGGATGATCATGGGGTGGGCTCGGGTGCGAGGGACGGGGTGCGTGGGGCGCCGAGGCGCATGGCGTAGCCCGCGCGCGCGAGCTCGCTCTTCAGGGTCAGCGGGGTCATATGCCCGTCGTGGAAGAGGGTCGCGGCGAGCAGCGCGTCGGCGCCGGCGGCGAACGCTTCGACGCCGTGGCGCGCCGCCTCCGCGCGGCCGCCGGCGCCCCCCGACGCGATGATGGGCGCGCGGGTCGCAGCGCGGACCGCGCGCAACAGGGCGAGGTCGTAGCCCGCGCCGGTGCCATCGCGGTCAAAGCTAGTCAGCAAGACCTCGCCTGCGCCGAGGGCCGTCGCGCGCGCCGCCCACTCGACGGCGCATACGCCGGAGCGCGCGCGGCCGCCGTGTGTGATGACCTCGAACGTGTCCTCGACGGGCGCGCAGGCCAGCGCGGGCGGTGGGGTGCCTGGCGGCGCTGCGAGCCGACGCGCCGCGTCGACCGCGATGACGCAGCACTGCGCGCCGAGCGTGTCGGCGATCTCGCGGAGCAGGTCGGGCCGCGCGAGCGCGGCGCTGTTCACCGCGACCTTGTCCGCGCCGTGCTCCAGGAGCGCGCGCGCGTCCGACAGGGTCCGCACGCCGCCGCCCACAGTCAGCGGGATGCCCAGGACCTCGCGCACACGCGCGACCGTGTCGAGGGCGCTCGCGCGGCCTTCGTGGGTCGCGGACACGTCCAACAAGCACAGCTCGTCGGCGCCCTCGGCTTGGTAGCGCCGCGCGCGCTCCACGGGGTCGCCCGCGTCGCGCAGGCCCTGGAACCGCACACCCTTGACGACGCGCCCGCGGTCGACGTCGAGGCACGGGATGATCCGCTGCATCAGCATGTGGCGGCCTCCGTCAACGTGCGCGGACGGTCGGGCAGCGAGCGCGCGAGCCAGCGCTCCAGGAGCTCCGCGCCGTAGTCGCCCGAGAGCTCGGGGTGGAACTGGCACGCCAGGACGGCGCCGCGCTCGAAGGCGGAGACGAACCGCGCGCCGTGGCTCGTCCAGGCCACGGCGGTCGCAGCGTCCTTCGCGCCCTTCGCGCCCTTCGCGCCCTTCGCGCCCTTCGAGTTTGGGGCGGGCGCGGCGAGCGCAGCGTAGGAATGCGCGAAGTACGCCGCGCCCGCGGGCACGAACGTCATCTCGGCGTCTGGTGCGACCTCGTTCCAGCCAAAGTGCGGTAGCTGCGGGGCCGCGTCCAGGCGCGCGACGTGCGCTGAGAACGTGCACAACCCGCTGATCCCAGGCGCCTCGTCGCTCGACGCGCACAGGAGCTGCAGCCCGAGGCAGATCGCGAGCGTCGGGCGCTCGTCCGCGATGCGCGCCGAGAGCGCCGCGGCGAGGGTGTCGCCGCTCGTCGAGCGCTCGGTGAGGCGCCGCATCGCCGGCCCCAGCGCGCCGACACCTGGCAGTACGACGGCCCGGGCTTCGCGGACCTCGCGCGGGTCGTCGGTGAGCCGCGGCTCGACGCCCAGCCGCCGCAGCGCGGCGCGCACGCTGGCGACGTTGGCGAGGCCGGTCGTGACGATGGCGACGCTCACACGAGCACCTCCTTGGTGCTCGGGACGCGGTCCGAGCCCGTCGGCGACACGGCCGCGCGCAGCGCCAGCGCGAGCGCCTTGAACGCGGCCTCGGCGCGGTGGTGGTCGTTGGCGCCCTTCAAGACGTCGATGTGGAGCGACGCGCGCGCAGCGATCGCGAGCGTCTGGAAGAAGTGCGTCAAGTTCTCGGTCGCGACCGCGCCGAGGCGCTCGCGCCGCAGGCCCAGCTCGATCGCGGGCCACGGCCGACCCGAGAGGTCGACGACGGCGCGCGCGAGCGCCTCGTCCAACGGCGCGTAGGCGCTGCCGAAGCGCTGGATGCCGCGGCGCTCGCCGAGCGCGCGGTCCAGCGCCTGGCCCAACGTCAGCGCGACGTCCTCGACCGTGTGGTGGTCGTCGACGACGAGGTCGCCGGTGCACGCGAGCTCGAGGTCGAAGCCCGCGTGCCGCGCGAGCGCGTGCAGCATGTGGTCGAGGAAGCCGAGGCCTGTCGCGACCTCGACGCGGCCGGCGCCGTCCAGCGCGAGCGTGCAGCGCACGTGGGTCTCGGCGGTCGCGCGTGTCAGTGTCGCGCAGCGCGGCGCCAGTGTCGGCGCCGGCGGTGATGCGTCGGGGTGGGTGCTCATCGGAGGAGGGTCTCCAGCTCGTTGACGGAGTCCAGCACGCGCGCGGCGCCGCTGGCGGTGAGCGTTGCGCGGCTGCGCGCGGCGGCCGCGGGCTCTGCGAGGGACGAAGTGGGCGGCGCGAGGACGCCGATCGGGACGACGCCAGCCGCGCGCGCCGCGCGCACGTCGTCGGGCGTGTCGCCGACCATCCAGGCGCGCGTGACCCCGAGCGCCGTGAGGGCGCGGGTCACCGGCGCTGGGTCAGGCTTCAGCGGCGCGTCCTCGCGTGTGACGACGACGGGGAAGAGGTCCGCGAGCCCGTGCTCAGCCAGGAAGCGCGCCGCGTCGCGCCGCGGGCGGCCCGTGACGACCGCGAGGCGATAGCGCGCGCGGAGGCGCTCAAAGAGCGCGCGCGGCGCGAGCAGCGTCTCCGTCGCTGCGAGCCCAGGCGCCTGCGGCGTGCCTTGATACAGGCCTTCAAAGCGCGCCGTGACCTCTGCGAGCGAGCGCGCAACGCCGCGCGCGGCCATGAGGCGCTGGGTCAGCGACCAGTCGTCGTTGGCGCCGCCTGCGTCCTTGGCGCGCTGCACATCGTCCTCCGTCACCTCCGCGCCGAACGCCGCCGCGGTCGCGAGGATCGCCGCGCGGAACGAGCGCGAGACGTCAGCCAGCACGCCGTCCATGTCGAACAGGAGCGCCTCCGGCGCCAGCGCAGTGTCGAGCGCAGCGAGCGTGCGCGCGAGGTCGGCCTCGGTCGTCGGGGTCGTGATGCGGAGCGCGTCGGCGAGCTCCGGGCGGCCGGGGAACGCGCGCACCGCGATGCCGAGCCCCGCGAGCAGGTCGCGCAAGCGCATGGGATCGGCCAGCCGCGCGAGGACGAAGTTGCCCTCGCTGGGGGCGACCTCGACGCCGCGCCGCTCGAGGGCCTCGGTCAACGCCGCGCGGGCCTCGCGCGCGCGCTGCACGGTCAGCGAGAGCGCCCCTGCGCGCGCCGCTCCGTCGTCAGCTTGCAGCGCGCCCAGCGCATAAGCGAGCGCCGGCGACGCGACGGGGTAGGGGTTCCCTGCGGCGCGCAACGCCCGGATCACGTCCGGCGCGCCCAGCGCGTAGCCGACGCGCAGGCCCGCGGCGCCATAGGCCTTCGAGAAGGTGCGCAGCACGACGGCGTTCGGCAGCGCGAGCGCGGCTTCGGTCAGGTCCTCGGCCGCGAACTCTGCGTACGCCGCGTCGACCACGAGCAAGGCGTCGGGCGCAGCCTGCGCGAGCGCGCGTAAGGCAGCGACGCTCGCGACCGCGCCCGTCGGGTTGTTGGGGCTGACGACGGCGATGGCAGCCGCGCCCTCGGCCCGCGCGAGCACCGCGTCGGTCGGGTACGGGCCGCGTGGCCACGGCAATTCGCGCACGACGCCGCCAGCGAGCGCGACGTAGCGCGGGATCATCTCGAACGTCGGCGTCGGCAGCACCAACGCGCGGCCGCGACCGATGTAGGCGAGCGCCACGCGCAGCAGCGCGTCGTCCGCCCCCGCCGTCACGAGGACCCGCTCGGGCTCGACGCCGAAGCGCGCGGCTAGGGCCTCGGTCAGCGCCTCGGCGTTTGGATAGCGCGTCAAGTCCGCGGCCGGGCATGCGGGCAGGTCGACGGCGGCGCGGCCCTCGTTGCCTGCGAGCCAGAGGTCCGTCGGCGGACCTGGGCGCGGCGCGGCGTAGGCGACGTCCAACCCATCGACTGGGCGCGGTCCCCGCGCGGGCAACCCATCGACTGGGCGCGGTCCCCGCGCGGGCGCGGCCGTCGTTCCTGCGTCGAGGCGCGTGCTGCGCTCGGTGGAGCGGGGCGCGCTCATGGGACCAGCAGGGAGACGGGGGAGACGACGAGGTCCGTCGCGCCGAGGGCCTTCAGCCGCGGCATGAGGCGCGTGAGCTCGGCGCGCGGGACGGCCGCGCGGACGGCAAAGCCTGCGTCATCGCGCAGCGGGGCGATCGTCGGCTGGCGCATGCACGGCAGCGCGTCGAGGACGCGGTCGAGGCAGCTCTGGTCGACGTTGAGCTCCAGCATCACCCGCAAGCGCGCATCGAGCACCGCGCGCAGGCACAGCACCAGGTCGTCGATGAGCGGCCGGAGCTCCCGGTCCTCGAGCGCCGCGGGCGCCGCGTAGAGGCCCGTCGTCGACCGCATGACCTCGTCGATGATGACGAGCCCGTTCGCGCGCAGCGTCGCGCCCGTCGCGGAGTTGTCGACGATGACGTCGGCGTCCTCCGGAGGGAAGACCTCGGTCGCGCCGAACGTCTTCAGCACCCGCGCGTCGAGCGCGCGCGCAGCGATCCAGTCCGCGGCGAGCCGCGCGTACTCCGACGCGACGATCAGCGGCCGCGGCTGCGGCGCGCCCTGCGCGGCGCCTCCGTCGCCGATGCGCGCCGCGACGTCGGGCGGGGCTGCAGCGATCAGGCGCACTGGGTCGAGGTCGAGGTCGAGCAGCCGCACGAGGTCGACGCCGGCCTCCGCCACCCAGTCCGCGCCGCAGAAGCCGACGTCGCGCGCGCCCGCGGCGAGCATCCCGACGACGTTCTGGGGCTTCAGCAGCTTCGCCTCGACGCGCTCCAGCGAGAGCGTCGGCCGGTAGCCGCGGGCGCCCGTCGAGAGCGTGATGCCGGCGTCTTGGAAGAGGCGCTCGACGCCGGCTTGCTGGCGCCCTTTGGGGAGCGCGAGGCGCAGCGTCTTGGCGCGCAGGGTGGGGGCCGCGGCGCGTGTCGCGCCGTCGATCGGGTCGGTGGTGAGGTTCAAGGTCAGTCTCCAAGGGACCGACCCCACCAGGGTCCGTGCGCGCTGGCGCTCGCAGCAGGTCCGCGCGAACGGACCGCTCCAACGCAACACGCCGACCCCAGGGGGATCGGCGTGGTGGCGCTCCAGTCAGGTCACACGGGCAGGCCGCGTGCAGGGCACATCCTCATCCGATCCACCTGGGGTGGAGATGATGATGGAGATGCTGGGACTGGTGCGCGGGCATGGTCGAGAGCGTACTCGCGCGCCGATGCCTCGCAACCTGCTTTGGCGACATTTGCGCAGATTTCGGCCGCGGTCCTGGTCACTTCGAGAGCGGGACCTGCCGCGCTTCATGGGCTCTCGTGGGCTTTCATGGGCTAACGAGGGATCCGAAGCGTCCACAAGCTCGTCGCCGGGAGCACAATCGACAACAGGTCGGTACACTTTGTCGCAGCGTAACGCCTGTGCACGTGCTGCGCCCTCGACCTGGGCATGGACCACCACGAACCACGACGAGCGGCCATGGGGCCCGCGGGGAGGCGCCCCTCCGAACCAGCGCGCTCTGATCGAGATTGGCTCGACACATCGAAGGCGGATGACGCAGTTCAAGGTGCCGTGCTCCGGTACATGGCCGCCGAGCCGCCTTGCGAACAGGTCAACCTTCATCAAGGCAGGTTGATCTTGCCCGGCTTGCCCTGCAGCCAGGGGTCGTGGGGTGCCTCAAGCGGAGGAGTGTCTGGGATGACACGCCCCCGCCGCCCACGCTGAATCGATCGGTCCTGACAGGGGGCGCGTCTCCTGCGGCGGCCGTGTTCTCACCGGTTTGATGCTGCCATACCTGAAACCTCGATGCTCATGTCTCGATCGAATGGATTGGGCTTGGGGCTAGTCGTCCTAGCGCTGAGCATGCTGCTCTGGCTCGCGCACTCGGGAGACGTCGTTGCCTGCTCCTCGTGCGTCGGCGCCCGTCGCCGCGGCGCAAGGAGGTCCGCCAGCGGCAGCGATCGCCGCCTTGCCAGCGCGGTCCGACCTGCGCGAGCGCGCTGACGCGCTCGAGTGCGCGAGCCCAGACGCAGATGAGGGACAGGCTGCAGCCGCCCCGAGTGTCCATCCCTTGGCCGCGGCGCGTCATGAGATCGTTCGGCAATGCAACGCCGCGCTCGACGGCGTCTTGTCTTTGAATGATGTGCTCGACTACATGCTCGAGTTTGCATCGCTTGAGGTCGCGAGCGCCCCGGACTTCGACTACGAAGATGACGACGCGCTCGCATACAACTTGATCGGCGCCCCATCGGGCACGGAGGCCAGGATGCTCGTCGGGCTTCAACCCTTCGAGACGGACGCCGGACGAGCTCGCTACCTTCAGCTCGAGGTCGATGTGGCCAACGTCCAGGACGAACTGATTCAGGGCGCCGTGCGCTACAGCCCCCGCGTTGACCTCAATATCGCCTACCTCGAGAGCGACCCGGCAGTGCCGATTCGGTTGGCAGTGAATGTCTCGCGAGCGGTTGGATTTGCGGCGTCAAGGGACGTGGGGATCGACGCTTACCAAGGTCGCCACACCGAGGGCGCCTACTTCTGGATCGACCTCAAGGCAGATCCACTCCAACCGATCAGCGGGACCTATGGCGTCGTGGACGCGGTCCCCCAGAGCGTCAAGGACTTCGCCGGCGTCAGCCCGCTGGCGGGCGACATTCGGCTTGATTCTGCACGCGTCAAGCTCGTCCTCGAGCGACTTCAGTCGCACTTCTCAAAGGCAAGGAGCCTCAAGTGATCAGGACCTTTCTTCTCGCGCTGGCGCTCTCCGTCGTCGATTCAAGCGGTCAAGCAGCGCTGCACCCGCACGAGCACCCGGATGCCGGCGGGTCCGTGGGCCCGCGGACGACAGCCTGTAAGAAGTACGACGTACAGGCTTGCACGCAATGTCCAGGCGATGTGGATCGAGAGTGCAAGTCGGGGCGAGATGTTTCGACGTGTACACAGACCGGGCCGACGACCTGCGCCAATGGCGGGCAGTGTGATCAGTATCTCGGGCAAGGGAACTGCTGATCGATGCGCCCTTGAACGGCGAGCGCGCGAGGATCGGGCTCTCGCTCAGGAGGACCCTGTCATTCACGCAGGGCTGTCGCGGTCGCCTTGCCTTCGACCACGAGGAGGCCCGTGACTTTGCCCTGTTCATCTCGTTGGACCTGGACCTCGCCGGCGACGACGCGCGGCTCGTAACGGTCAACGCCGACGGCGTTCAGGCGCACCTTGGGGCGATTCGAGCGCTTCATGTAGAGCCCGCCTTCCTCCGCCGTGACGGTCACGGAGTCGAGGAAACCGACCTTGTACTTGCCGGGCAGCTCATTCGCGGCCTCTGGCGCGAGTGACGTGCGCGGAGTGATCGCGCGGGGTTCGACTGGCTCGCCGTGCGCGGCGCGCAGGAGCGCGACGCCGAGCTGGCCGACGGAGTCGCAGGGCGAGTTGACGAGCACCGTCACGACGATGCGCTCCTTCGGCGCGACGAGCAGCACCGTGTGATACCCGCCCGTTTGGCCCTCGTGCGCGACGACGTCCTCGAACGTTTCGAGCCCGAGCGCGTGGTGCCAGCCGAGGCCCATGGGGGGGCCGCCCTCGGGGCGCGCGTGGACCTCCAGGGTCAACGCGCACGCGGCGGCGTGCGCGTGCGCCGCGCCCGCGACGAAGAGCTGTCCGAAGCGGACCAGGTCGGCGCTCGACGCGCGCAACCCGCCGGCTGCGGCGAGCGCGTCGAAGCCCCAGCTCGCGCCGGCCTGGAGCGCCGCGTCGAACGGGGGCGCGAGGCGCGCGCGTTGCGACTCCGTCAGCGACACCCGTGTGTCGTCGAGCCCGTGGATCACGCACAGGCGCGCGACACAGAGCTCCTGGAAGGTGTCGACGCCCTCGGCGCGCGCGAGCGCGTGGCCGAGCGCGCCGACGGCGAAGTTGCTGTATGCGTAGCGCGCCCCTGGCGCGCGGCTGGTGCGCGCAGCCGCGAGCCCCGCGTAGAGCGCCTTGGCGTCGTACGCGGCGTAGGGATCCGCGTCGCCCGCGCGCAGGTTCGACGGCAGGCGCCCGAGCCCCGACGTGTGCGTCGAGAGGTGCACGAGCCGGATCGGTAGACCCTCGAACTCCGGCACCGAGGTCCCGCGCGGCAGATGCTCGACGAGCGTGTCTTGCAGCCGCGCGGTGCCCCGCAGGTGGGCGTCCGCGAGCAGCAGGCCCGTGTACACCTTCGAGAGCGACCCGAGCTCGTAGATGGTCTCTCGGTCGGGGGCTTCACCCGAGCCCGGCGCTGTCTCGCCGAAGCCTTGGATCCACACGTCCTCGCCTCGGGCGACGCCGACGACGACGCCGGGGAAGAAGCCCTGATCGACCCAGGGAGCCACGAGCGCCGCGAGCGAGGCCAGGGCCGGCTCGTCCTGCGGGCGCGCCGCAGCCTGCGCTGCGAACACGACCACGGCCGAGATCGTCCACGCTGCGCGGCGTCGAACGGTGCGTGTGCTCGGTGTGCTCATTGTGCTTACCTCGGGTGCCCCTCTCGCGCGCTCAGATGCGCGCTTGCAGCGTGTAGAGGCGGTGATAGCGCCCGCCGAGCGCCATGAGCTCGGCGTGTCGCCCGCGCTCCACGATCGCGCCGCCCTCGATCACGAGGATCAAGTCAGCGCGTTGGATCGTCGAGAGCCGGTGCGCGATGACAAACGTCGTTCGGCCGCGTAGGAGCTCTTCGAGGCTCGACTGAATGAAGGACTCGGACTCGGTGTCGAGGCTCGATGTCGCTTCGTCCAGCAGCAAGAGCCGAGGCGCAGCGAGGAGCGCGCGCGCGATCGTCACGCGCTGGCGTTGGCCCCCGGAGAGCTTGACGCCGCGCTCGCCGATGACGGTGTCGAGGCCGAGCGGCAGGCGGTCGGCGAACTCGCTGACGTACGCGCGCCGCGCCGCCTCGTCGACCTCCGCCGCCGTCGCGCTCGGGCGCGCGAACAAGAGGTTCTCGCGGATCGTCCCATCGAAGAGGAACTCGTCTTGCAGCACGAGGCCGAGCTGGCTGCGGAAGCTCGACAGCTTGATCGTCGCGAGGTCGACGCCGTCGACGACCACGCGCCCGCTGTCCGGCGTCAGGAACGACACCGCCAGGGACGCGAGGGTCGACTTGCCGGAGCCAGAGCTGCCGACGAGCGCGACGATCGTGCCTGGCTCGACCTCGAAGTCGATGTCGTGCAGCACCGGCTCGCCCTTCACGTAGGCGAACGAGACGTGCTCGAAGCGCACCTTTCCGGCGACGGTCGGCATTGTGCCGGTGCGCGCCGGGTCGTCGTCTTCGCCGGGCTGCGCGAGCAGCTCCGCCGTGCGGTCGAGGCCCGCGAACGCTTCGGTCATCTGCGTGCCAATGTTCGCCATCTGCACGATCGGGCCGATCAGGAACGCGAGGAAGAGCGTGAATGAGAAGAGCTCGCCGATCGTCAGCTCGTCGTGCAGGATCATCCGGCCGCCGTAGCCCAGGATGATGACGCTCGCGATGCCGACGAAGAACGTCCCGAGGCTCGTGACCGCCGCGGTCGTCGTCAACGTCGCCTTGACGTTCTCGAAGATGCGCAGCACGCCGGCGTGGAAGAGCTCGTTCTCGCGCTCGAGCGCGTGGAAGCCCTTGATGATGCGGATGCCGCCGAGGGCCTCGGTGAGGCGCCCCGTGACCTCGGCTTGGACGCGCCCGCGCTCGCGGAACGCCGGCCGCAGGCGCTTGAACGCGCGCGTCGAGACGATGGCGAAGAGCGCCATCGGGATGAGCGCCAGGGCGGTCATCACCGCGTCGATCCGCAGCAAGAAGAACAGCGCGATGAGCGCGGTCAAGATGCCGCCGACGAGCTGCACGAGCCCCGTCCCGACGAGGTTCCGGACGCCCTCGACGTCGTTCATGATGCGCGAGACGAGCTCGCCGGACTTCGTGTCCTCGAAGCTGCGCACGGGCAGCCGCAGGACGTGCCGCTGCACGTCCGAGCGCAGCTCCGCGATCAGGTGCTGCGCCTCGACGCTCAGGAGCCGCGTCAAGCTGAACGACGTGGCCGCTTGGATCGACGTCGCCAAGACGAGCGCGCCGAGCAGCGGCAAGAGGAGGTCCCGCTTGTCCCCGCCGAGGACGTCGTCGATCAGGTACCGCGTCGAGGCCGGCATGACCATCCCGCTCGTGCGGTTGATCAAGATCAGCACCAGCCCGATCAACACGAGCTTGCGCCGGGGCCAGATGATGTCGCGGAACGCGCTGCGCAGGCTGGACTTGCTGATCCGCTTCTTGGGGGGGCTCATGGTGTGCTTCTGGAACTGGGGGGGCAGTGTAGGCGTTCACGGACGGGCCATGGGTCCGCCGGGCGCCGGGACTTCCAGTCGCCGAAAGTCGCGCCAAGGCGCGCTATCCTGGCGGTGATGTCTGCGGGTGCACAGGGCGTGAACGCCGGGGCGTGGTGGGGGCTCGCGCTCCTCTGTGTCGTGTTCGGCGCCGTCGTGCGCGTGCAGCTCGCGTTCGAGGACGTCGGCTTCGATCGCCGTGACCCGCGCGGCATGCTGCAGAGCGACCCGGCGGAGCTGCACTACCTCGCGCGGCAGTTCGCCGAGCGGCCGGGCGTCGGGGGGGGCGCGCGCGCCGGGGACGTTGGCGCGCCTGGCGCGGCGGCCTCCGGTTCGAGCGAGCGAGGCGACCTGCGGCACGACCGGCGCATCGCTTGGCCCGCAGAGGTCGATGTGTGGCGTGACTTCACCGTCGGCCAGGAGCTGCTCGTCGCGCCGCTCGCGCGCGCGTTGCCGGACGTGCCGCTGCACGTCCTCGCGACGCTCGTGGGGGCCTTGACGGCGTCGCTGTGCGCGCTCGGGGTGTTCGGGTTGACGCTGGAGCTGTTGCGGTCACGGCGCCTCGCGCTCCTCGCGGCGGCGACCTTCACGGTCTTGCCCGCGGCGTATCGCACGATCGGGTTCGTGTGGATCCGTGAGGACCTGTCGTTGCCGCTCCTCGCTGCGGCGGGGTGGCTGACGGCGCGGGCTGCGCGGGTCGGCACGCGGCGCGCGGGCGCGTGCGCCGGAGCCGCGGCCGCGCTGGCCGCTGCCACCTGGCACGGCGCGAGCGTTGGCCTCCTGGTCCTCGTGCTCGGCGTCGTCGGCGCTGTCGCCTGGGCGCGCCCGGCGCGTGCGGCCGTTGGGGACGACTCGGAGCCGTCCTTGGGCGACGCCGCCCCCGAGGCTCCCGGCGGCGCGCGCAGCGCGAAGGAGCGCTCCGACGCGCGCTGCGTCGCGCGGGGCGCGGTGACGGGCGCCCTCGTCTTCATCGGCGTCGCGTGCCTCGTGCCGGCGCTCAGAGCGAAGGCGGCCGCGCTCTCCGCGCCGGTCGCGCTGCTGCTCGCGCTCGCGCTGTGGGCGTGGGGGCGGCCGAGGCGCGCGGGCCTGCGCGCCCTGTGCGCGCTCGGCGTGATCGTGGGGTTCGCGCTGGCGCGGCGCGCCCTCGTCGGGGACGACCTCGGGCACGTCGGCGCGCTCCTCCTGGCCAAGCTCGAGCACGCTGGTGAGCTGCCGAGCGACCCGCTGCGCCTCGCGCCCGATGTCCGGATCATGTGGCAAGGGCCCTTTGCGGGCCTCGCGCTCGAGCAGCTGCTCCTGGTCCTTGGCGTGCCGCTCGTCGTCGCGACCCCGTGGTTCGTCGCGGTGCTCGGCAACGGCCTCACGCGCTTCATGCGTGGCGCGCGGGGTGAGTTCGGGCTCGCGCTCGCGACCTTGGGCGCGTTGACGTTGACCGTGTTGACCGCGCGCTCGATGGCGTTCGCGGCGTTGCTCGTGCCGGTCGCGTTCGCAGGCGCGGCGCGCGGGATGACGCGCGTCGGCTCCGGCGCGCTCGGCCGCGGCGCTGCGCTCGCGCTGTTCGGCCTGCAAGCGTTCCTGTTCCTCGGGTGGGCGTCGCGCTTCGAGCTGGGCTGGAACCGGCCGCTCACGGCGCTCGAGGACCGGCGCGCGCGTGTCGCCGCCGTCGCGGAGCATGTTCCTGCGGGCGTCCCCGTGCTGACGGATTTCTTGAACGGGCCAGCGCTCCTCGCGGACCACGATCGACCGATCGTGCTGCAGCCGAAGTGGGAGACCGCCGCATCACGCGCGCGGGTGCATCGCTTCCTCGAGCGGCTCTACCACGGCACGCCCGCCGAGTTTGCTGCGTACATGCGCGACGAGGTGCGCTGCGAGTGGCTCCTGCTCGATCATCGCGCGCTCGTTGAAATGAGCGCCATGCGCTACGCCGCCGGGCTGCGCAAGGACGAGGACCCGCTGCGGACGGGGACCGCGCTGCAGGCGTTGTTGGGGCCGCGGGAGGCGCTGCCCTCGGAATTCGAGGTCGTCGTGGAGCTGCCAGGTCGCGCGACCCGCGGCGTTGTGCCCGGGACCTCGGGTGGCGCGCGTTTGCTGCGGCTCCGTGGCGGCGGCTCGTAAGGGCTCGCTGGAATGGCCTGGAGATGTCCGTTGGCCAACGGAGCGCGCGCGGCGTCGATCTGGTCCACGGGGCTGCGCGTGGGGGCTAGAATCAAGGGGAAGGTCTCACCACCGATGAAGCGCCTCGCCTGCCTCACTCTCCTCGCCTTGGCGTTCGCCCCTTCGGCGCTCGCGCTCGTTCAAGCTCCTGTTGTTGCGCCGAACGGGCCGGGACGCGCGGTCACTCGCGTGTCGTCGCCGTCGGGTCCGTATCTGCCCTACCTCAACGGCGGCCGTGTCACCCAGCTCGGGCTCTTGCACAGCGCCGGGCTCGAGACCTTTGGCCTCTTCCGACCTGGCCCGCTGCCGGCGGGGCTGTCGTCCGAGCGCCCGCTCGTCGTGTTCTTCCATAGCTACGGCGGGGACGGCGACGGCGAGCTCGAGGCTTACACGCGCTTCTCCGACGAAGCCGACCAGCGTCATTGGTACGTGCTCGCGCCGGACCAGGACGTGCCGCTCTTCGGCATCGCGCCCAACGGCTCGTCCAGGCGGCGCAAGACCTTCGGGAGCGACGAGGCGCAGCGCCGCCTCGACCTCACGCTGCGTTGGGTGCTCGAGAACTATCCCATCGACCGCGAGCGCATCTACGGCGTCGGCTTCTCGATGGGCGGCGGTGACATGCTGAGTTATGCCGCGCAGCACCGGAACCCTGCGCGCGGCGCCTTCGCGGCCGTCGCCGTCAACGCTGGGACGCTGTGCCTCTCACAAGAGTATTGGCGCAACCCCGCGTCGCAGGACGCGCTGCAAGTCGCCGTCGGTGGCGGCGCGCCGCCGAACGCGAACAACGCGTTCGACTTCGAGCGCCTCTCGTCACTGCGCTACGCGAGCCCCTTCGGGTCGAGCGTGCTCGATCTCGGGGTCCGGCACCCCGTCCAGAACCTCGTCGGCGTGCCGATCCAAGCTTGGATCGACACCCGCGAGCCCAGCTCACACCTGACCGACTTCGTCGATGACCTCGAGCTCGTGCTCGGGCCCTCGCAGCCGACGGGGCTGTTCCAGCGCCACGACGTGCTCGGCACCGGGCCCTCCGCCCACGTCTGGGAGACGTTCGATTTCACGCAGGTCTGCAATTCGCTCGCCGCGCAGCGCCTTGTCGTGCCAGACGTCGCGGACTTGCTGGTGTCGCGGGACGCGCGTTACGGCGACGTGCGCGTCACACGTGTGAACTCGCGCGAGTTCGGCGAGCTGCGCCACGACTTCAGCCGGGTCGGCGTCCCCGGCATGATCGACCGCGTGAGCGTCGTCGATTGTGTGAACATCGCGCGCGTCGAGCTCGACGCTGCGGTGCTCGGGATCGGTATGGCTAGCGCGGCGTACCAAGTCCAGCTCGAGGGCAACCCGAACCGCTCCGTGCGGCTCGACCTCAAGGGCGTTAGCCGTCCTTTGCAGGTCTTGCGCAACGGCGTCGACCTGACACAGAGCCCTGGGACCGCTTGGGCGTATCAGGCCGCGACGTCTACGCTGGTGCTCGTGAGCGCTGCGAATGCGACGGACCTCTGGGCCCTCCGCTGAGCGCTCAGCGAGCTCGATCGAGGGCCTGTGAGGGGCTGCGGAAGCGCTCGATATAGCGCGTCCGTGCGTCCTCGATGCTGCGGGTTGGAGGCACTACGATGCTGCCCTGCGCCCGACGGACCGCAGGCTGCAATGCGGCTTGTGTCGCGAGCGCCGCGACGATGGCGAGCGCCACGTCGCGCCCAGCGCGCGCCGGGTTCGCGCGACGGTTGGCCTGGTTCGCCAGCGCCAGCGCCGCCAGCGGGATCAACGGCGCGGCGACGCCGCCGATGACGAACACGGCGAAGCCCGCGAGCGCCGCGCCGAGGAGCCAGGCCGGCGTACGACGCTCTTCCTCGCTGCGCTCGACGTGCACGAACAGCAGCGCAACGAGCGCAGCGGTCGGCCACAGCGCGAGCGCGCGTGCTCCGAGGGACGGCGCCAGCGCCGCGAGCGCCCCATCGAGCGCCTCCATTCGACCGATGCGCGCCACCCAGCTCCAAACTCCCAACGCGCCGATGAGCGCGAGCGCCGCGGCGCCGAGCCCGCATGCGCGCGTGACGGCGCCTGCGCGCGTGTCGCGCGGGAGGTGCCTCGCGCGCGCCACCAACTCGCAAGCGAGCGGCAGCGCGAGCGCCGCCGTCGCGGCGTGCAGCCACAGCGCGAAGGCGCCCGCGGCGATGCAGCGGCGCGCGAAGTCGCAATAGCTGCGCGGCGAACGCTCGCTCTTCGAGAGCCCGGCGATGAGCATCAGGCACGCGCCCGCGACGCCGAAGCCGTCCGCGCGAGGCAGCTCGGCCGCCATGAAGCAAGCCGGCGCGATGGCAGCGCTGGCCGCGGCGGCGAGGGCGAGCAGCGGCCCGACACGCAGCGCGCGCGCTGCGCCGTAGAGCGCGAGGAACCCGAGCGTGAGGCCGAGCGCTGATGCCGCGAACCAGGCCTGTTCGACGCTGAACCCGCTCCATCCGCGCGAGAGCGCGTGTGCGAGCGCGTGTGGCAGGTGCAGCCACGGGCTGCCGCCCGCGGCCGTCCACGCAACGTCGACGGGCGCGAGCGGGCGCGCGATCGGCGTCGCGAGCGCGAGGAGCCCGAGGCCGACTGCGAGCGCCGTGACAGCGAGCAGCGGCGCCGGGCGATCGCGCCAATCTGCGGCTGCGACCGCCTGGAGGAGCTCCTCGCGCGGAAAGAGCCCGCCGTCCTGCGCGACGTCGAGCCGTGACACGGGGTCCTCCGCGCGCATGTCGTTGCCAGGGTCCTCTTGGTTTCGCCCGGGCTAGCCCAGGAGCTCGCGCACGCGGTGGCGCACGGTGTGCCGCTCGCGCACGGCGGCGAGGCCGCGCGCCGCGATCGCGCGCGCTTCGTCGGGGTGCGCGAGGTAGTACTCGACCTTCTGCTCGAGCTCGTCGAGCGTGTGGTACGCCTCGAGCTCCGCGCCGATCTTGAACAGCTCGGCGAGCTCGGCGGAGTGCTCCGCGATCAGGAACCCGCCGCACGCGAGCACGTCGAACACGCGGATCGGAATGACGTCCGTCTGGTAGCTGCGGTTGATGTCCACGTGGATCTTCGCGCCGTTGTAGACGAGCGTCAGCTCGGCCGCATGGCCCGCTGTGCCGAGGTAGCGCGCGCCGCCGCCCAGCGTGTCGATGCGCTCCCACTCGCGGTCGCCCCAGACCCGGATGCCAAACCGTCCGAGCGTGTTGACGTAGTGCATGCGCTTCTCCGACGCGGCGATCTCGGCGACCCACTTGACCGGGTCGTCGCGCGTGCGTGACTTGCGTGCGGCCGCGAGGAACTCGGCGAAGCGCTCTTCCACGAGCTCGATGATGCGGGACTGTGAATAGTCCTGTCGCTCGAGGCTGAGCACCTCATCGAGCCGCGCTTCCGTCTGCTCGAACGACTCGACGCCCATCGAGTCGAAGGACGCGTGCAGTTGCAGGAAGAGGCGCCGGTACTTGCGCGCGTGGCCCGCCATGGACGACCCGACGAAGCACACGTCCGAGCCGAACCAGGCGCGCTGTTCGTCGCTGAGCTCGACCGGGTGACGCTTCAGCGTGTCACTGCCCGGCGGCAGGTGCGCGACGTTCGGGAAGCCAGCGGAGCGATAGAGCTCGACGTGCTTCTCGCGATACGTGAAGAGGCGCACGTTCTGCCCGTTGCCGACGACCTCCGCGGTGCGGTCGGTCGAGGGGTCGATCTCCCACACGACGAGCGGCACGCGCTCGGCTTCGCAGACCTCGGCGACCTCGCGCGAATAGTTCACCATCACGAGGCGCTGCGGGCGCAGACGCCGGAGCGCCAGCGCCGTCTCGCCCGGGGCCCAGCGCTGCACCTCGAACGGGAACGTCTGGTGGCCCTCGGCGCGCAGCGCCTCGCCGACCTCGGCGACGACGAAGCCGCCCATTCCGAGCGCGGTCCACGGGCCCCGCGGCGGGCGACCCTGGGCGGCGGCTTCGACGAGGGCGAGCTCGTCCGAGTACTGGTGCCGGAAGAACGGGTGCACCACGACGCGGCGGCCCGGGAGGCCTTCGAACAGCCCGACCAAGTCGGCGCCGAGCGCCAGGCGCACGCGGCCGAAGCGCAACGAGTTGCGATAGTCCTGCTTCTGCAGCGTCAGCCGGAAGAGCCAGGGGTCTCGATCCCAGACAGTGATCTTGCACGCGGGGCGCGTGCGCAGGAGGTGCGCGAGCTGCTCGCCGAGGCTGACCCCGAACAGGAAGACGTCGTCGCCGTCCTGGACGTCAGCCACGCTCGCCTCCAAGTCCTGGCTCGAGACCGTGAACTCCTCGAGGGTGTGGTGGCTGCGGTAGAGGGACGGGTTCGGTCCCCCGACGATGACGTGGTCCCCTCTCACGGGCAGCAAGAGGCGCCGGACGAGCTCTTCGTCGCGCTCGCGCAGGGCGACTAGATTGGACTCAAGGGTCGGATCGAGACCGGAGCCGCGTGCGGTGATCATCGGCGCAGCGTACCTTGCAGGGACCCCATGCGTCCCTCGACCTTTTTTGTGGTCGCGGCTTTGGTCGCGGCCCTCGCCAGCTGTCAGTCCCCGCGCCCAGATGCACGCCCGGCGGCGTCCGAGGAGGTCACGGCCGATGCGCAGGCGGCGACCGCGCCGGCCAGCCCGCCGACACGGCTCGCCGGCTACATCCCGCTCGTGCTCGACCAGGACGCCGGTCGAGTCGCCTTCGAGCTGCCCGCGCCCGGCCCTGACGGGCTCGTCCTCGAGCTCCTGCACGTCGTGGGCATCACGACCGGTATCGGCTCGAATGACCTCGGCCTCGATCGCGGTTCGCTCGCGCCGGCCCGGTTGCTGCGGCTCCGGAAGGTCGGCGCGCGCCTCCTGGTCGAGGCGCCCAACCTGGCGTTCCGAGCGGTCTCGACCGACCCCGAGGAGCGCAAGGCGGGGCGCGAGTCGTATGCGACCTCCATCGTCTGGTCCACCGACAAGGTCAGTGTGCAACCGAGCGGCGCGCTCTCCGTCGACGTGACCGACTGGCTCGTCGGCGATCGTTTTGGTGTGGCGCGACAGCTTGCCGCGGCGGGCGAGGGCGCCTTCACCCTCGACGCCGAGCGGAGCACGCTGCTGCCGGCGCGGGCGCTCGCCTTCCCGGACAACGTCGAGCTCGACGTGCTCCTCACCTTCGCTTGCGACGCGCCCGGCGCCAAGATCCGAGGGCACGTGCCGGACCCGTCCGCGTTGACGCTCATCCAGCACCATTCGTTCGTGCGGCTCCCTGCGGAGGGCTTCGCGGCCCGGGAGTACGACCCGCGTATGGGGGCCATCGGGCTGGAGTTCGTGGATCACGCGACCGCGTTGAGCGAGCCGCTCGAGCGCCGGTTCGCGCTGCGCCACCGGTTGGAGCGCTCGGGTGGGCCTTCGCTCGATGCCCCCTTCAAGCGCCCGATCGTCTTCTACGTCGATCGCGGCGCGCCGGCGGACGTGCGCCAGGCGCTGCTCGATGGGGCGGGCTGGTGGGCCGAAGCGTTTGCCTCGGCGCGCCTCGACGGCGCGTTCCGTGTCGAGCTTTTGCCGGAGGGCGCGCACCCGCTCGACGTGCGCTACAACGTCATTCAATGGGTCCATCGCTCGACCCGGGGCTGGTCCTATGGCAACCCGGTCTGCGACCCGCGGACGGGGGAGATCATCAAAGGGCACGTGACGCTGGGCTCGCAGCGTGTGCGGCAGGATCGCATGCTCTTCGAGGGCCTGATCGGGGCGGAGCGCACGGGGACGGGCGCGTCCGACGACCCCGTGCAGCTCGCGCTCGCGCGGCTGAGGCAGCTCGCCGCCCACGAGGTCGGCCACGCCCTCGGTCTGGCCCACAACTTCTCGGGCAGCGCCACTGAGCGGTCGTCTGTGATGGACTACCCCGCGCCTCGCGTGCGGGCCCGCGAGGACGGTGGCCTCGACCTCAGCGACGCCTACGGCATCGGCATCGGCGCCTGGGACAAGTACGCGATCGCGCTGCTCTATGGCGAGCAAGCCGAGGGGCGGCGCGGGCGTGATGAGCGCGAGGCGATCCTGCGCAGCGCGCGCGAGCGGGGCCTGCGCTATCACTCCGACGAAGACGCGCGCAGCGCCGACGCTGCGCTGCCCATCGCGAGCCTCTGGGACGACGGGCCGGACGCGGTGATCGCGCTGGGCGAGGCCATGCGCGTCCGGATGATCGCGATGGAGCGCTTCGGGAAGCGCTGCCTCGCGCCGGATCGGACCCTCGGCGAGCTCGCGCGTGTCTTCGTGCCGCTCTATTTCCATCACCGGTACGCCGTCACGGCCGCAGCCAAGTGTGTGGGAGGGGTCGACTTCGACCACGCGCTCGCCGGTGACCTGGGCGCAGGCGTCCGGGCCATCGACGATGCGGTCCAGCGCACGGCCCTTGCGACGGTGGCCTCGACGCTGGCGCCGAGCGTGCTCGACATCCCTGAGCACGTGCTCCGCGAGCTTGCGCCGCCCGCGCCCGGTTTCCGCGCGACGCGCGAAGACCTGGTGTCGGGGACGGGGGGGACGTTCGACGCGCTGGGGGCGGCGTCCGCGGCGGCCCGGATGACCCTCGCCGAGCTGCTCGAGCCCGGGCGCTTGCGTCGGGTCGCGGACCAGCATCGGCGGGACCCGTCGCTGCTCGGCGTCGGCGAAGTGCTGCGCGCGATCGCGGCGGTCGCGCTGCTCCCCGGCCCGCCAGGTGAGGGCGCGCGCTTGGGCGCCCTGCGGGCCGTGGTCCGCCGCGTCTACGTCGACGAGCTGATCCGCGTCGCCCGTGACCCGCGTTCGGCCGGGCCGGTCCGTGACACCCTGGAGACGACCCTGCTCGGCCTCGCCAAGACGTTCGAGGCCGTGCCCGAGGCGGCGGCGCTGGTCCGCGACATTCGGCGCCACATCGACCGCCCCGACGGGCCGCTCGAGCGCGCGCCGGCGGCGCCGCCCCTGCCCCCCGGGGCGCCGATCGGGCACTGGGGCGCCTGCGGTTGCGGCCTCGGTTCGTAATGAGTGCGTGGCAGGGCCCAACGGGATCTCCTGGCGGGCTATCCTCGGCCCTCGACCCGAACGCACGATTTCCAAGATGCAGACCCCGAAGCGCCATGCCTTCCCCGCGAGCCGCCTTGTCGGTTCATCCGCTGCCGTCCTGATCGCAGGGGCGGCCCTCGCTGCCCTCGGGCGCGCGTCGGACCCGGAGCCGGCGCTCGCAAGCGTGGCCACGCAGGCCGCGCCGGCCGCGCCGGCCGTTGCGCCGCCTGCCGCCGACGCAGGGGCGGCGCTCGAGCGCGCCCTCGCGACGGTGTCGGTCGAGGAGATGAAGTCCGACCTGTACTTCATCGCGTCGGACGAGATGCGCGGGCGCGATACGCCCTCGCCCGAGCAGCGCATCGTCGCGCGGTTCATCCGCGCGCGCTTGCAGCGCTTGGGCTTCACCCCCGGCGGCCGCGACGGAGGATTCCTCTACGAGTACAAGTGGCCGCAGCAAGGCCTCGACGTCGCGAACACCGGCGCGACCCTGACGATCGGCGGCGCGACGCAGAAGCTCGAGTGGGCGCAGGACTACTTCTTGGCCCAAGGCGCGTACGGCAAGCGGACCGTCGCCGGGCACCTTGTCTGGGGCGGGACGCTCGAGGACCGGGCGCTCGAAGAGCTCGACCTCGCGGGCGCCATCGTCGTCATTCAGCCGCTCGAGCGCATGCCTTCGACGCGCCGGATTCAAGCCCTCGAGAAGGCGGGCGCGGTCGGCGTCGCGGTGTTGCCGTTCGGTGACGTCGAGAAGCAATACTCGGACCTCGCGCGGCGCAACAACTGGTACCGCGGTCAACGACTCACCAACGGTACGGTGAAGGATGACGCGAGCTTCCCGGTCATGCACCTCGCGCCGAAGATCGCGGCAGAGGTGGGCAAGTTGGTGCCCAAGGAAGCGCAGCTCGGCGAGCGTTTGCCCGCGACGATGACGGAGTCCTGTGACTTCGGCCGCCGCGACGATGCGGTGCTCGAGAACGTGTGCGGCTTCTGGCCGGGCTCCGACCCGGTCCTCAAGAACGAGGTCATCCTCCTCTCTGCGCACTACGACCACGTCGGCGTCCGCGGCACGGACGGCGAGGTCTTCAACGGCGCGGACGACAACGGCTCGGGCACGACGGGCCTCCTCGCGATCGCCGAAGCACTGAAGGCGTACGGGCCCATGCGCCGCAGCGTGATGCTGATCTGGGTCTCGGGCGAAGAGAAGGGCCTCTATGGCTCCAAGGCCTGGACCGAAGACCCGTCGCTGCCCGAGGGCACACGGCCGCTGTGCAACGTGAACATCGACATGATCGGGCGCAACGCCTCCGATCAGCTCTTGATCACGCCGACGAAGGACCACCCCTCGTACAGCCTGTTGACGAAGACGGCCGAGCGGAACGCGGCGGCCGAGGGCTTCACGACCCTCGGGAGCGCCGACGCCTACTGGCGCCGCTCCGACCACATGAACTTCGCCGACAACCTCGGCATCCCGGTCGCGTTCCTGTTCGCGGACGTCCACGAGGACTATCACAAGGTCACGGACACCCCGGACAAGATCAACTACGACAAGGCGGCGCGCGTCGTGCGGCTCGTCCTGCGCATGCTGCAGGACCTGCAGATCGATGCGCCGAAGTTCTGAGCGGCGCCGATCCAGGCCGGAAAACCGGCAATAGTTCGGCGCTGGATGGCGTAACAATGGGGTGATGTCCCGTTCTACCTCGATCACCCTCGCGCCCCAAGTCGCGCGCCTCCAGCGGGCGCTCGTGCGCCGGGATGCGGTCGCGCTCGCAGCGCGCGGGGTGGTCTGGGGCGGCCTCGGCCTCGGGGTCGCGGCGCTCCTGGCGCGCGTCGGCCTCGAAGCGACTTGGCGGCAGGCGGCGCTCGCCTTCCTGCCGCTGCTCCTGGTCCCCCTCGGCGCCTGGGTCGTCGCGCGGCGGCGGTCCCTCGGGGCGCCCCAGGCCGCCGCGTGGCTCGATGCGGAGACGGGCGGCGCCGGGGCGATCGTCACGGCGTCCGAGGTGACCGACTCGCGCTGGCGCGAGCGCGTGGACGCGCAGCTCGCCGCTGCGCCCGCGCCCCCGGGGCCCGATTTCAAGGCGGCGGGTCGGCAGCTCGGACTGGCGCTCGGGTTTGGGATCGCGGTGCTGGTGGTCCCCGTCCGACGGGTCTCAGCGGGCGCGGGGACACCCAAAGGGCTCTTCGAGCCCGCGATCGAGCGGGTCCAGGAGAAGCTCGCTGCGCTCGACGAGGTCCTGACCTTTGCGCCCGAGGAGGCCGACGAGCTCGCCCAAGCGCTCGAGCGCCTCCGTGACGAGGCCCGAGCCTCGACCGACCCCGAGGCGACCTTCGAGTCGATCGCGCGCCTCCAGGAGCGCCTCGAGGACGCGGCGGACGAAGCGCTCGACGCGGCCGAGCGCGCAGACGAGGCGCTCGCGGAGGCGGCCGCGCGGGCGGCCCAGGACGCGGCCCCCGAGGGCGCGTTGGCGGCCGCGCTCGAGGCCCTCTCGGCCTCGTCGATCGACCTCGAAGCGCTCGCGGCGAAGCTGCCCGAGGGCCTCGATCTCAGCGAGTTGGGGCTCGAGCTCGGCGCGGGCAGCATGGCGCTGCCAGACGGAGTGCAGCTCGACCCCGAGCTCGCCGCGGCGCTGTCCAAAGAGCTGCAACAGCTCCTGCGCGAACAGCTCCAGGCCCTCGCCGACGCCGGGCTGCTCGACGGCAACGCGCTGGAGGGCCTCGGCGAGCACGCCTTGCTCGACCCGTCGCAGCTCGCGGCGTTGACGCCCGAGGAATTGGCGGCGTTGGAGCCCTGTCCGCTGTGCAAGGACCTGCCGCCGGGCGCGACATGACCGGGGAAGGCGGCTGGCACATGAAAAGGTGCCGGCCATCTCGCCGGGGGCGGGATGTATCAAACTGGCGCGGGCAGCGGCGGCGTCAACCGGGGCCGCGGCGATGCCGCGCTGTCGCTTGGGCCGGAGACGCCACATCGCTCCGACGCGTTCCAAGCGCGGCGGCTCGACCCCGGCAAAGCGCTCGACCTGCAGCAGTTGCAGCTGCTTGGCGTCGGGAGCACCGCGCCGATCGCGTCCGAACAAGGAGAGGCGACGGGCCTCCAGCGCCTCGGCCCGGACGCTGGGAACGCGGCCTGGCGGCGGCGGCTCGCGCCGCGGCACCGGCACGCGGTCCGAACCTTCTTCGGTGACGAATAGTCGCTTGGTCCGCTGATCGATCGGCGCGCGCTGCGCCGTGTCACATTCGAAGTCCTGTGCCCATGAGTGAACCCTCGAGCTCCGGCTCCTCGCCCCTCCTCGCGCCCGAAGCGATCGCCGACGCCCAGGCCGCAGCGCAGATGATCCTGGAGGGCCTCGACCGGGTGATCCTCGGGCAGGCGGACCTGACGCGCATGGTCGTCGTGGCGTGCCTCGCGCGCGGGCACGTGCTCCTGGAGGGCTTGCCCGGCCTCGGCAAGACCGAGCTCGTGAAGGCGCTGTCGCGGCTGCTCGGTATCGGCTTCGGGCGCCTGCAGTTCACGCCGGACTTGCTGCCGGGCGACGTGACGGGCGGGCACTTCCTGGAGCAGGGCGCCGATGGCGCGCGCAAGCTCGTCTTCCACCAAGGGCCGGTCTTCACGAACGTGCTGCTGGCGGACGAGATCAACCGCGCGTCGCCGAAGACGCAGTCTGCGCTGCTCGAGGCCATGCAGGAGCGGCGCGTCACTGTCGCCGGCGAGACGCGCGACCTGCCGCAGCCGTTCTACGTGCTCGCGACGCAGAACCCCATCGAGCTCGAGGGCACCTATCCATTGCCCGAGGCGCAGCTCGACCGCTTCTTGTTCAAGCTCGACGTCCACCATGTCGGGCGTGATGTCTTGGCGGCGATCTTGCTGGAGCGCCGCGGCGGGCGCCCGCCCGAGCTCGAGCCCGCGACGGACGCGGCCGGCCTCGCGCGGCTCTTCGGCGCGGTCGACGCGATCTTCTTGCCGCGCGCAGTGGCGTTCTGGATCGCGCGGGTCGTCGAGGGGACGCACCCGTCGTCCAGCGAAGCGCCGGAGAAGGTCCGCACCTATGTGAAGTACGGCGCTTCGCCGCGCGCGGCGATCGCCATCGGCGAGGCCGCGCGCGCGCACGCGCTGATGGCGGGCAAGCCGAACGTCGGCTTCGACGATGTGCGCGCGGTCGCGGCGCACGCGATCGCGCACCGGATCGCGCTCGACTACCGCGCGCGGCTCGACGGCGTGTCGGGCCGCGAGGTCGTGGCCGACGTGCTCGCGCACGTGCGGGAGCTCGAGGAGGTCGGACAGCGATGAGCTGCGCGCCCTTGTCCCGTGTCATGGCCGCGCTCGTTGCGATCGCGGCCCTCAGTGTTGGCGCGCACGCGCGCCAGGAGTTGAGGGGGACCGAAGACGTCTCCGCGTCGGTGCACAGCCCATGGCCCGAGGCGCTCGCGCGCGGCTACGCGCCCGTGTTCTTCGAGCTGCGCAACGACGGAGAGCGCGCCGTCGACGTCGATGTCTTCGTCGAGCCGCAGTTCCGGTACCCCAATTCGGTCTCGGTCGCGGCACGTTCACAGGTCGCGCTCGGCGCGGGTGAGAAGCGACAGCTCGAGCTGCTGGCCCCGTGCTACCGCGTGACGCAGACTTCATTCGGCGCGGGGCTGCGGGTCGGACGTTCGACGACCTCGACGAGCCTCATCACGGCGTCCGGCGTCCCGGAGCCCCAGGACCGCTTCCTCGCCTGGGTGACGCCCAAGCCGCTCGCCGCGGGCAGCGTCGAGCGGATGGCCAAGGAGTTGACCGACTCTGACCCCGCTCTGGTTGGCGTCGGCCCATCGCCGCACATGGGCAGCCTGCGCGTCTTCAGCGGCTCGTCCCGCACGCCAGAGTGGTTCGTGTTCGAGGTCGTCGCGCCGTGGATCCCGTCGCGGGCCGCCGCTTGGTCGGGCATCGACGCGGTGGTCCTCGACATGCGCGCCGCGTCGTTCTCGCTGGCGCCGGCGCGCCTGGACCCGCTCGTCTCCTATGCGCGGCAGGGCGGGCTGCTCGTGGTCCTGGGCGATCGCGCGTCGGTCGAGCGCATCGTCGGCGAAGACGACCGTATGACGGACGCAGCGCAGAAGGGCTTCGGCGTGGACGGCGCCGCGTGGCCGTTCGGGTTCGGTCACGTGGCGTGGCTCCCCGATGCGGCTGGTGAGCTCACGGAACCACTTGACCGCGCGGCGATCGCGGCCTTGGCGGCTGAGGCGCACGTGGTCGATCCGAGCGCAGGTTCGTACCAGGTCGGCACTGGGGCGGGACTGGCGCACAACGACAACCTCGAGATCCCGGGGCTCGGCCAGGTCCCGATGCACCTCTTCGCGGTCATCTTGCTCGTGTTCGCCGTGTTGATCGGCCCCGTCAACTTCCTGGTGCTGAAGCGCCTCCAGCGCCCGGGCCTGCTGCTCGTCACGATCCCGGTCATCTCGCTGTTCGCGACGCTCGGAATTGTCGGGTTCGGGATCCTCCGCCAAGGGCTCGACCTGAAGGGGGCGGCGCATTCCTTGACGCTGCTCGACCAACGCAATGGGCACGCAGTCACGTTCACGCGGATGGCGCTGATGCCTGGGCTCGCGACGGACGACCTGCGGCCCTCGCGCGGCACGACCGTGCACCCGACGACCTACGACGAGGGGGTCACGCGTGAGCTCACGGTGCGCCACGGCGAGGGCCTGACCCTCGCCGGCGGCTGGGCCCCGGTGCGGTCGGTCTCGAACCTCTTGGTCTCGAGCGACGCGGTGTCCCGCGCGCGGATCGAGCTCAAGCGGACCCCCGCGGGGATCGAGGTCTTCAACGGCCTCGAGGCGACGCTGCAGGCGTTGACGCTCCGAGACGCTGAGGGGCGGCTCTATTCGTTGTCCGGCGACGCGACGCTCGCGCCCGGGGCGCGGGCAACGGCGGCGCCGGCCGGCGCTGGCGCGGCGCTCCTCGACGCGCGCGGCCGCTTCTCGGCCCAGCCGGAGCTCGGCGCGCTGCGCGAGCGCGTCCTCGATGGGCCCGCGATGTACATCGCGCGGCTCGCATCCAACCCCTACATCGACTGGCTGGGCCTCGACCCCAACTTGCGCGAGCAGGAGCACATCCTCCAGGGCGTCCTCCCGCTCGACGAAGCGGACTGGTCCAAGTGAGCGACCCCGGCGACCCACGCGGACACAACGTGACATGCTGACGACCTCAGACACGAGCGGTTCGGCGCTCGAAGTGCGCAACATCACGAAGCGCTTTGGCAGCTTCACGGCCGTGCGCGACGTGAACTTCACCGTCGCGCGCGGCGAGGTGTGCGGGTTCATCGGGCCGAACGGCGCCGGCAAGACGACGACCATGCGCATCTGCGCGACGCTCGAGCTGCCCGACACGGGGGACGTCTTCATCGGCGGGCATTCGGTCCTCGAGGAGCCGCGCCTCGCGCGCCAGCAGCTCGGGTTCATGCCCGACTCGTTCGGCGCATACGCTGCGACGACGGTCACGGAGTACCTGGACTTCTTTGCGCGCGCGTACGGCCTGAAGGGCGCGCAGCGCGCGCGCACGATCGCCGAGGTGATGGAGTTCACGTCGCTCGGCCCGCTCGCGGACAAGCTGACGAGCTCGCTGTCCAAGGGGATGAAGCAGCGCATGTGCCTCGCGAAGACGCTGCTGCACGACCCCGCTCTGTTGATCCTCGATGAGCCCGCGTCGGGCCTCGATCCGCGCGCGCGCGTCGAGCTGCGCGAGCTCGTGCGGGCGCTGGCAGAGATGGGCAAGGCGGTGCTCATCTCGTCGCACATCCTCACCGAGCTCGCGGAGGTCTGCGACTCCGTCGCGGTGATCGAGGCCGGCCGTCTCATGGCGAACGGTCGCGTCGACGAGGTGATGAAAGGGATCCGGCCGACGGCGGAGCTCTGGATGCGCTGCTTGGCGCCGACGGACGCGCTCGAGCGGTTCCTGGCCGAGCGCCACGACGTGGTCGGCGTCCGGCGCGAGGGCCGCGGCGTCGCGCTCGAGTTCCAGGGCGACGAAGGCGCGCTCGCGGAGCTTGTCGCCGCGCTCGTGCGCGCCGAGCTGAAGCCCGTCGAGTTCGCCCCAAGGGAGACCAACCTCGAGGACGTCTTCTTGCAGCTGACGAAGGGCAAGCTCCAATGAGCGCCGCGACCCTCGAAGGGAGCGCCGCGAAGGCCGCCGAGTCCGTGCGCGCCCCCAGCGACTTCTGGAGCCCGATCCTCGTGAAGGAGGTGCGCCAGGCGCTGCGCGGCCGGGTCTTTCGCGTCACGTTCGTTATGACGCTCGCCGCGGCGCTGCTCGCGGCGCTGAGCCAATCGGTCGGCCCCGACGCCTTGGGGGACGTCTCGCAGGCGCGCTCGTACTTCCTCTCACTGTACTTCTGCCTGGTCGTCGCGCTGGTCGTCGTCGTGCCGCTCGGCGCGTTCCAGGCCGTCGGCAACGAGTGGGAGGAGAGCACGTTTGACCTCCTGACCCTGACGCACCTGCAGCCGCGGCGCATCGTCCTCGGCAAGGTCTGGTCCGCGTGCGTGCAAGGCGGGCTCTTTCTCTCGGCCCTGATGCCGTTCTTCGCGATCACGTCCCTGCTCCGTGGGATCGATCTGCGCGCCGCGGCGCTGGTGCTGCTTTGGGTCGGCGTCACGAGCTTCGCCCTGACGCTGTTGGGTGTCGCGCTGTCCACCTTGTCGAAGGTGCGCTTCGTGCGGGTCGTGCTGATGCTGGCGCTGGGGGCAGCGATGATGCCGTTCCTCGCTGGACTGCCGTCCGCCGCGAGCCAGGCGCTGCGTGACCCGTCGGACTTCACGAGCCTGGAGGCGCTCCTCGCCATGGGGAGCTCGGCCCTCCTGATCCTGATCGCCGGGAGCTATGCGTTTGGCATCGCATGCAACATGCTCGCGCACCCGGAGGAGAACCGGTCGACGAACCTCCGGGTCGTGACGACCTGCGGGTCGATCTTGGCGCTCAGCTTGGTGTCCTTCCTGGCGGAGATTCTCTCTTCTGCGTTGGACTTCATCAGCGCGATGACGATCGGCGGCCTCGTGGTCGTGTCCGTCGTGGACTTCTTCTTCCTCACTGAGCGGCGCACGCTCGGGCAGCGGGTCAGCCTGCATGTGCCGCGCTCGCCGCTCGTCGCGCTGCTCGTCTCGCCCTGGCTCCCGGGCGGCGGCCGCGGCGTGCTCTTGCACGCGCTCCACGTCGCCGGGATCACGCTCTGGGGGGCGATCCTGATGGCGATTCATCGTGTCAGCCCGACGAACCCGTTGGCTGACGGCTTCGGGGCTGTGCTCGTCACGGCGCTGTTGGCGCTCGTGTATGTGCCGCTGTTGCCAGGCGTGTTCGCGTGGCTGCTCGAGCGCCCTGGCGGTCGCTTGGTCGTCCGGATCGGCGCGCCGGTCCTGTTGCTCTTGTCCATCCTCGTCCCGGGGGTCGTAGGGGCATTTACACGGGACCGAGACCTCGCGCAGCTACAGCACTTGGCCAACCCGTTCTGGGTGGTCGAGCGCGCATACATGCAGGACGGCGTCACGCTCCAACAAGCTGCGCTCTTTGGCGGGCTGGCGCTCGTCGCGCTCCTCATCAACGCGCCGCGGGTCATCGCGGGCATCTTTGAAGTGCTACGGGCGGCCGGTCGCCGGAGCGCGCGGTCTGCCGCGCGCGCGCAAGAAGGAGCAGCGCTTGGCGACCCCGTCCAGTGAGGCGCGCGCGCTCGGCCGCGCGTTTCGCCTTGGCCTCGCGCGCGCCCCGCGGCGCGGGCTCGCGGGCGCCGTGCTCGGCCGCGGGCCCGGCGCGTCGATGGAGTTCCATGACCGGCGCGCGTACGCGGCCGGCGACGACGTGCGGCACCTGGACTGGCGCGCGTTTGCCCGGACCGACCAGCTCATGGTGCGACTGCACCGCGAGGAGGTCGCGCCCGAGCTGGACCTCATCCTCGACGCGTCGCGCTCGATGGCGGTCGAGCCCGAGAAGGCCCAGCGCGCGGTTGACCTCGCCGCGTTCCTCGACAGCGCCGCGCGCGCCGGCGGTTACCGCGCGCGCCTCCTGCGGCTCGGCCGGCGCCCGGAGCGCCTCGACGACGAGCGCTTCAATGTGCACGGGGTCGAGTTCGACGAGGTCGGATCTTTGGGCGCAGCGCTCGCGGCGCTCGCGCCCCTCCTGCGCCCGGACTCGATCCGCGTGCTGATCTCAGACCTCTTGGTGCCTGACGACGCAGTGGCGTTGACGCGCGAGCTCGCGGCGCGCGCCGGCGGCTTGGGGGTGATTCAGGTGCTCGGAGCGATCGATCACCGGCCCGCGGTCGGCGACGCGCTGCGGCTCGTCGACGCCGAGACCGAGGCTGGGATCGACCTGGTCCTCGATCGCCGGACGGTCGACGCGTACCTCAGCCGCCTCGCGCGCCTCGAAGCTGCGTGGGGTGAGGCCGTCCAGCGCCGCGGCGGGCTCTTCGCGCGCGTCCACGCGGACGAGGCCTTCTTGGCGGTCGCCCGCGGGCCGCTCCTTCACTCCGGCCTCGTGGAGCCCGGCTGACATGGCGCGCTCACTCGGAGATTACGTCCCCCCCGTCCTCGTCAAAGAGGTGCGCCAGGCTTTGCGCGGGCGTTTGTTCTCGATCGCTTTTGTGACCGCCCTGGGGCTCGCGGCGCTGCTTTGCATCGTCGCTGCGACTTCGATGGAGGACTCGGGCAGCGCTGGGGAGATCGTCGGGCCGATCCTCTCCGTGTTGCTCGGTGTGCTGCTCGTCTACGTGCCCTTCCATGCGCAGCAGTCGATGCGCCAAGAGGAGTCCGAAGGCGCGCGGGACCTCCTCGCGCTCAGCCCGCTCGGACCTTGGAGCATCGTGATCGGCAAGCTCTTCGGCGCGCTGGTCGTCGCAGGGTTGATCCTCGCTGCGTTCCTGCCGTTCCTCGTGACGATCGCGCAGCTCCCAGGTGTCGATACCGTCGCCGTCTTGGTGGGGATCGCGCACGTCTGCGGCGTCTCCGTCCTGATCACGGCGGTTGGGGTGTCCACGGGGGTGGGGGGCGACAGCCGCGTCGGGCGGGGCGCCGGCTTCGTGTTGTTGGCGCTGGTCTCCCTGGTCGCATTCGCGATCGAGTCGAGGATGACCGTCGCCGCCCAGAATCATGGCACCGGAGCGATAGCGGCGGACCTGATCGCCATCGGGTGGCTCGCGTGCGCGGCGCTGGGGGTGCTTGCGCTTGGCCTCGCTGCGTCCCGCCTGGCGCGCGACGACCGCGACGACTCGCGGGGCCAGCGGCTCGCGTGGCTCGGCTTCACTCTGGCGACCGTCGCCCTGGTCGCTGGCGTGTTCCCTTCGACCGGCACCGACTTCTCGGTCAGCGTCGGGTATGCGGTCGTTGTCCTCTTGCTCGGGACGGTCGTCGCAGCGGTCCTCGTCACCGAGGACGACCGCTTGCACCTCGAGAGCGCGCAGCGCATCGCAGGAGCGCGCACCGCGCCCTCGCGCTGGTTCGCGGCGCTCCTGGTCCCCGGCGGCGGCCGCGGGGTCGCGCTGATGCTCGCGACCGGCAGCCTCGTGATCTCGAGCGCGCTCGTCAACGGAGTGCGCGTGGCTGCGCCGCCCGGTCAGCTCGTGTTGGCGGCGGTCATCCTATTGAGCGCGCTCGGGACCTCGCTGGCGTACGCCATGCTCCCTGGGGCGATCATCCTTGACGCGCGCTCCCAACCCGCTGCGCGTCGCTTCGTGCGGACGCTCACCGCGGTGTCCCTCGTGGTGATGTCGCTGGGCCTGCCGCTGGTCTTGATCATCGCGACGCAAGGCGGATTCGACGCAGAGGACGCTGTCTTCTCGCCCCTCCTCAGCTTGATGTGGGCGGCCTCAAGCCTCGACCGCACGCATCGCGTGCTTGACGGCCTCATTCTCTGGGCCATCGTGGGGGGCTTCGCGTTGCTGATGTCCTTGCCGAAGGCGTGGCGCGGCGTGAGGGCGGCGCTGCGCGGCGCAGCCCCGAGGCCTCCTGCCGAGCTCTGATCACCGCGGGGTCGCGCGCTTAGGGCGCGAGCGCGACGCGCCACGCCGCGGCCTCGGTGCCGTTGCGGACAAGGACGAGGTCGCCGTACAGGGCGATCGTGTTCCACGACTTGCCGTCGAGCGCTTGGATCGCGCCCAGCACGTGGTTCTCGCGCTCCGGCGTGGCCTCGACGAGCGACAGCTCACCCTCCTCCGACATGACGAGCAGGAGGTCCTCGACCAGGAGCACCTGTCCGTGGCCGTAGCGGCCGTCACGCCAGACCCGGTCACCCGTGTCGAGCGCGACGCACTCCAGGATCCCGTCCGAGAGCGCGTACGCGTACCCGTCCCGCAGCGCGGCGTTCGTGAACTTCGTCCGCAAGGCGCGCCGCGAGGTCCAGACCGGCGCGGCGGTGAGCGCGCCCTCCGCGCTCGCCGTGAGCTGCAGGAGCTGCGAGCCTTGCCCATAACCCTTCGATACGAGCACCTTGTCTGGCGCGATCGGCACAGGCTGCGAGTTGTTGGCGTCGGCGCTCGTCTTCCCCGGCCACGGGTGCTCCCAGAGCAACGCGCCGGTCTTGGGATCGTGCCCGCTCACCGTGTCGACGTTGACGACGAGGACCTGCTCGACGCCAGCGAGGGTCGCGATGTTCGGGGACGAGTGGCTGATGTCGCGCGGCGGGCCCTCCCAGATGAGGGCGCCCGTCGCGGTGTCGAACGCGACCAGCCCGGCGCGCTTCCCGCCTGGGTCACCGCCGGCAGGGATGATGACGAGGTCCCCGTGCACGAGCGGGGACGGGGAGCGCCCGAACGCGATGAGCTCTGCTTCGAGCGCGTCGGTCATGCCGTACTCGGCTTTGAGATCGTGCTGCCACTCGAGCGCGCCAGTCACAGCGTCGAGGCAGACGAGCAGCCCCGCGGTGTCGTGGGCGTAGACGCGCCCGTGCGCGACCTCGGGCGTCGCGCGCGGCCCGGGTCCGCCCAGCGAGTGGTCGAAGTGCGCCGGGTGCGCATGGCGCCACCGCTCTTGTCCGGTGGCGACATCGCGCGCAACGACGAGCTGTTCGTCACCGCGCTGCTCTTGTGTGTAGGCGACGCCGGCGACCACTGCGAACCCGCTCCACCCCGCGCCGACGGGCTCGCGCCAGACGAGCGTCGGCGGGTGGCTCTGCCAGTCTCGGACGAGCCGGATGCCGTGCACGACGGCGGACCGCTCCGGCCCGAGGAAGCCAGGAAAGTCGGCCCTCGCAGGCGCGCCTGGGTCCTGGCTCGGGCGCTCTGCTGAGCGACCCTCCGGTGTCGCCAGCGCGACCGAGCCTCCTTGCAGCGAGGTGATGTTCGGCTTGGTCCAGACGAAGCGGAGCTCCGGCACGCTGGCCCCGGTCCACCCGTCGATCCTTACGGTCGCGACCACGGCCACCAACAGCGCCAGGGCGCCGATGACGCAGCGCACGCGACCCCGCGCGCCGACGCCGCTGCCGATCAGGAACCAGACGCCGTAGAGCAGCAGCGATATGAGGCCCGCGACGTAAGAGATCGCGTTGTTCATCCCGCCGTCGCCGGTGGCTTCGGTGAGCTGCGCCCAGAGGATCAACCCCACGGGCAGGGCGAGCGCGATGAGGACGCCGCGGGGCGGCACGATGCGTAGGGGGCGCTGCATGGTCGGTGGTGCCGCGCGAGCTGGGTCGCGGTGCGGCGCGGAGACGATACCCCAGCAGCGGCCGACCGTGCTCGTCATCCGCCCGCGCCCCGGTCACATCGATCGCATGGGACGGAGCCCCCGTTCATTCCACCGGCCAGTCGAGGATCGCCAATGCGCGCGCGGCGTCCTTGTTGGGCACAGCCGCCTCGCCGGTCAGCTCGCGACGCAGCGCCTCCGCTGCTGCCGCATCAGGCCCGAAGTTCGTCGTACCGATGCGCGCCGCGAGCGCGCGGCCGACCAGGGGAGTGTCGCTCCAACCCGTCGCTCCCGCCGAAGCTGGCGCTTGCCCATAGCCGGTCACGCGCGACCAGAGCGTCAACGCCAGGACCGCCGCCTGGAGGTCCCCGAGCCGCACCGAAGCCGCGGTGCCGAGCAACCGCGTCGCGGAGCTGTGCCGATTCGTGCGCGAGATCGCTTCGTTGAGCTGCAATGCGCTGCGCCAGCTCTCCGGCGCGTCGTTCTGCAGGAGCCCCTCCCACGCCACGTCGACGAGGCTCGCGCGCCGCCCCATCCGTGCGTGGACCTCGCTCAGCGCGAGCGAGCGTGACGCCGCATCGAGGGGTAACGCCGCGAGCGCAGCGGGGGCCGTGTCCCATTGATCCAGCGCGACGCCGAGGCGTTGCGCGAGCGCGACGGCCCGGCGCCGCTCGCTCCGCAGCGGCGTCATGAGCGCGCGCTTCTGGGCCGTGGTGATCGTATCCCAGACGCGGACATCGCCCTCGGAGCCCGTCGAGACGAGCCGCGACCCGTCCCCGAGGAACGCGACGCTGCGCACCCAGGACCTGTGGCCCGAGAGGCGCAGCACCTCGGTCCGCGTCGCGAGCTCGATGAGGCGCACCTGCCCGCCCCGTGACGCGACCGCGAGCAGGGCGCCGTCGGGGCTATAGGCGAGGCCCTCCAGCCCATCCGACGCGCCGCCGTGCTCGGTCGATTCGATGTGGAGGCGCTCGGCTTGCGCGAGCTTGCCTGTCGCCATGATCGCGACCGTGCGATCCGCAGACGAGGTCGCGATCTCGCGTCCGTTCGGCGCGACGTCGATCGCGTAGACGAACTCCGTGTGGACCTGCGCTCGCTGGACGACCGACCGCGTCGCGCGGTCGAGCTCGATCACCTCGCCGCTCGGCGTCCCGACGAACACATGCCCGCCGACGGCGACCGCTCCTAGCGGGTCCGTCGTGGCGCGCCCCTCGAAGAGCCCAGCGAGCTCCGCGCGCAGCGCGCCGTCGCTCAAGCCGAAGACGCGCAGCGTGCCGTCGGTGAAGGGCACCCAGCACTCGTCGCTCCCGGGCGCGATCGCGACGCGGCCAGGGACACCGCTGTCCGCTTTGAAGCGCCACGTCGACTTGGCGGAGTCGACCTCCCAGCCCAGCACGTAGCCGCGGCGGCATGTCGACACGAGCCGCGCGCCGTCTGAGCCCCATGCCAGCCCCGAGACCTCGCCGGGCTGCCCGAGCAAGATGCGCTCGAGCCCCTCGGACGCGCTGTCCCAGATGCGAATCGTGGCGTCGCGGCCGCCGGTGGCGAAGCGACGGCCGTCGGGCGCGACCGCGAGGCCCACGACGTCCGCGATATGGCCGCCGAGGACGACGGCCCCTCCGACGCAGTCGAGGTCCCACTCCTTGGCGATGCCCGCATACGAGCCGCTGAAGAGCTGGCTCGAGTCCGCGCCGAAGCACAGGCTCGTCAGCCGTCGCGCATGGCCCGTCAAGACGCGCAGGGGGCGCCGGTCCTCGATGTCGTAGACGCGGATCGCTTGGCTCATCCCGCCGGAGGCCAGCGTCTTCCCGTCCGGCGAGATCGCGAGGCACGACACGGTCGCGCCGCTCCCGACGAGCAGCCCTCGGGACGCGCCTGAGGCGCCATCGAGCAGATGGATGAGGCCGCTCTCACCAGCGACGGCGACGATGCTGGCGTCCGCATTCGTCGCGACGGCGTGCAGCGCGCCAAGGTCGCGCGCGAGCTCGCGATAGGAGCCATCGCGCAGGTCGTAGCGCAGCAATCGACCGTCGTTCGACCCGACGAAGGCCGCGGCACCCGTCGCGGGGACTGCGATGCCATCGACGTGCTCGCGCGGCCCCTCGAGCGTCCGTTCCACGACGCCCTGCGCTACGTCGATCACCACGATCGTGGCATCGAAGAGCCCGACCAGGGCGCGCGCTCCGTCGGGGGTCAGGGCCAAGCCGAAGCCGGTCGACGGGAGCTGCAGCGGCTCGCGTTCAAAGCTCGGCAGGTCGCCCTCTGAGAGCCACACCCGGCCTGCCCAATCGCTGACGACCCAAACGCCCAGCGCGGTCCGCGCGGCGCGCACGATCACCGCGCCTGGCGGACCCGGCGCCTCCGCCACCACGCGACCGCCTCGCACGCGATGCATGGCGGTGCGACCGAAGACGACGGTGTCACCGTTCACGAACGCGAGCGACTGCACGGGCTCGCCGATCGATGCCAGGGTCCCCGCAGACTGGTCGACGCACGCGTCGAGGTGCCGCCACGCCCAGCCGCGGTGGGCCTCTGGGACCCCCGCGAGGCGGTCGCGCGCGCTCGCGACCTCGTCGACCGCGAGCGCGGACTCTGCGGCCGCGAGCGCCGCGCGCACAGCCGCGGCGCGCTGCGCCGCCTCCGCGCCGGACAACGCCGTGACATAACGCGCGACCCCGAGGGCGATCAGCGCGAAGGCGAGCCCGGCCGTGACGATCACCGCTCGGTTGCGCGCCACTGCGAGGCGCGCCAAATACCACGCGCTCGGCATGCGCGCTGCGATCGGGCGGCCGTCGAGCCAGCAGCGCAGGTCCTCCGCGAGCGCCCGCGCGGTCGGGTAGCGCTCTTCGGCGAGCTTCGACGTCGCTTTACGGACGACGCGCTCGAGGTCCTGCGGGACCTCTGCGCGCAGGGACCGCGGCCGAATCGGGCGCTCGTAGAGGACGTCGTGTACCAGACGCGGTCGATGGCTCGCGGCGAAGGCGGGCCGCAGCGTCAACAGCTCGTAGAGCACGAGCCCCAACGCGTAGACGTCCGAGCGCGCATCCGTGTGCCCCTCGAACTGCTCGGGCGCCATGTACCGCAGCGTGCCGAGGATGTCGCCTGCTCGTGTGAGGTCCCCGGACTCGTCCGTCTTCGCGAGGCCGAAGTCCGTGATGTACAGGTGCCCGTCGGCATCGGCCAGCAGGTTGGCCGGCTTGATGTCGCGGTGCAGCACGCCGCGCGCGTGCGCGTACTCGACCGCCTCCGCGGCTTGCAAGACGAGCCGCGCGACATTGCGGTGGTAGCGCGCGCCGAAGGTCGGGCGATTGGAGTCGTCCTTTGTGCTGTCGTCCGAGTCGAAGCCTGAGAGCGAGCCGCTGCACAGTACTCCTGTCAGTGAATCGAGGAGCGTCCGCTCCGCAGCCTCGAGCGCCGGCGCGGGGCCCGTGCCGTCGCGCCACGCGAGGTAAGCGACCAGGCGATCGAGGCTCGTACCCTCGACGAATTGCATCGAGTAGTAGTGGGCGCCGTCGACCTCGCCGAAGCCGTGCACCGTTACGATCCCGGGGTGGTGCATGCGCGCTGCAGCGCGCGCCTCGCGGTGAAAGCGCTCGAGGTAGCGCGCGTCCCGGGTCGCGCGTGGCGGGAGGAGCTTGAGCGCGACCCTGCGGCCCAGGCGCTCTTCGATCGCCTCGTACACGGTGCCCATGCCGCCTTGGCCGAGCTCGCGCACGATCTTGAAGTCGCCGATCTGGCTCGGCATCGCATCGCGCGCAGCCTGGGGCTCGTCCCCGGCCGTCGACGCCGCGCGCTCCAGGCCGACGAGCGCCGGCAAAGCGCGGCGGACATCTGCTGCGAGATCCGGGTGCTGCGCGAGGAGCGGCTCGATGTCGAGCGGGCTGCCGCGCCGGGCGCGCTCGGTGAGCTCCGTCAAGACCGCATCCACGCGCTGCAGCCGCGCCTCTTCGGCGTCGCGCTCTGCGTGTCCGGACCCGCTCTCGGTTCGCTCGACCATTACGCGCCTCGGCTGACGGCATGTTCGAGGCGCTGCAGCGCGCGGACGTAGCGCGCGCTGGCGGCGCCCGGCGAGAGCTCGAGCACCGCGGCCACTTCCGTGTTGCTCAACTGCTCGAAGTGACGCAGGACGAGGACCTCGCGGTCGAGGTCGCCGAGCTCGTCGAGCGCGCTGCGTACGCGCTCTCGCTCTTCGCCCGCTGCAACGACTCGGCTCGGAGTCTCACTGTGGGCGAGGTACACGTCTGCCGCGGCGAGCGAGCTCGCGTCGGGCCCGAGGCGCGGCGAGAGGGGCACCTCGCGCCCGACCGCGCGGGCGCCGACACCGAGGTGCGCACGGTGGAGCTGCATGAGCTTCTGGGCGGCGAGGTAACGCACCCAGACGAAGAACGGGAGGTCCTGCGCCTCGAGGTAACGCGGCAGGCGCTGCGCCACCTCGATGAAGGTCTCCTGCAGGACGTCTGCTGCGTCGACGCGCCCTTGGAGCTTGGGGTCCAGGCGGAGCCCGACCATCCGTTCGAGCCGCCCGCGGTAGGCCTCGAGCAGCGCGCCGAGCTGCTGTGTCTCACCGCGGCTGGCCGCTTCAAGGACCTCAGTCTCAATTGGGGAGTTCATCTTGGCGCTCTCGGGGCGAACCGCATGCGGTCCATTCGAGAGGGTATCTCGTGGAACACGCACGCGCTCGCGCCGCCGGCGCCCGCTCGGTGTTTCCGCCCGCGCGATCAGCGCTGAGGCGGCGCCAAGTCGCAGAGCTCTGCCCCGTGCTCATCATGCTTCAAGTAGAGCGCGAACCGCTCGACCTGTACGTGCTGCGCGCCGGAGACGGACGCATAGTCGAAGCGACCCCTGATGTCCGTATAGCCGTCCTTGTGAAAGCGCACGGTCCCGTCGGCCAGCCGCGCGTAGACCTTGACGTAGGTCCGCGGCAGCGGCGCGCGTGTCACGGCGTGGCGCACCTCGACCTGCCCGTACGACTCGATCGTGCGCACCGCGAGCGCGCTCGAGTAGTGCGCCGCTTGGCGCGTCACGCCGCCGGCCCGGACCTCGATGAGCAGGTCTTGGTCGCTGAGCTCCAAGGGGAGGTCAAGCTGGAGCTCGTGTGCGTTTGCGGGCAACGTCAGTGCGTCCGTGCGCGCTGGCTTCAAGGAGCGGAACGAGCCAGCGGCGACGCCCAAGAAGGGGCTCGTCGAGAAGAGGAGCTCGAGGTCCATCGGTCGGTAGAGGACCTCGCAGGCGGTGAGGTGGGTGTACTGAATGTGCAGTCGGCTGCCGCCTTGTGACGTGCGCACCAGGACCTCCAACGACGGCTCGGTCGCCGCGAGCTGGTCCGACGGAGTGGCCGTCACGGCGCCGCCCTCGGGCGCGAACGAGGGGTCAGCCGTGCCGTCTGCCTCTGCAAGCTGCGCGAGCGCTGCCTGGAACCGCGCGCGCCAGCGGGCCACGGGGTGCGTCGCGTATGCAGCGGCAATGCCGCGCGCCGTCGCGGCGTCTGCCCGATAGAAGGCGGCGTTCACGCGCATGTAGTCGTACTGAATGCGCGACTCGGTCTCGGTCGGCTCCACGCGCTCGAGCACCGCCAAGGCCTCGTCGATTCGATCCTGCAGGAGGAGGTAGTAGGTCGCCTCCAGGAGGTCGTCGGCGCTCAGGGTCGGCAGGAAAACAAGGCGCTCGAGGAAGCGCTCGTACTGCAGCCGCAACGCCTCGTTCGAGATCGCTCGGCTCCCAGCGAAGGGGTGCGCGCGCCCGTTGATCAGGGGCTCGTATTCCAGGTGTTCGTACCAGCCTCGTTCGATCGCATCGACCGACGCGAGGGTGCATTCGATCCCGCCTCCGAGCCTGCGTTGCAGGTCGCTCCGTTGTTCGATCCACTCGCGCATCCGCCGCGCGTCACCATGGAGGACGGAGTAGGACCACAGCTCGGCGTCGAAGCGCTGCCGCGCGCTCAACAGGGACGTGACGGCGTCGAAGGCGGCGCGCTCAGGCATGCGCCACGCGATCCGGCTGAGGTCGATGCGCGCGAGGTTCGCGCGCTCGAGGTAGGCGATCAACGCGCCGAGGTCGGCGCGCTGTGCGACCGACTCCCAGGATTGTGAGTCGACGCTGGGCGAGGGCTCGACCACCTCGAAGCGGCGCGGCGAAGCGAACGCCGCGAGCGCGCCCTCGACGGAGACGTGCAGCGGGAGCTGCTCGAATGACCCGACCGTGGGGAAGTAGAACGCGAACGAGAACGTGAAGCTCCGGTAGCCGCCGATGGTCGCTGAGACGCTCTTGCGCAGCGCGCTCGCGCGCACAGGTAGCGCTCCGCCGGGCAGCTCGACCAGGGCTTCGATCTCGACCGGGTTCGCGCTCGGGTTTGTCACCACGACGCGACACCCATAGGGCACGCCGCGCTCGAACGTGCCCGTCACAAAGCGGTCACGCCGACGTCCGTCCTCGATGACAAAGGGCTGGTCGAGCCGGAAGGTGTCCTGTCCCACGAGCAGTGCCGGTGCGGCGCCATCCACCGCCGCAGGCCGCACTCCTCTGCGCGCGACAAACAGCCCGCTCTTTGCCGTGAGCATGTCGCTGTCGCCGTCGCCGTCGCTGTCGGCTCGGCCGACCACGGTCTGCTCGTCCGATGTGAAGGGCAGGTCCAAGAAGGCCAGCGCGAACAGCGCCTCGTTCACGCTCCGCGCCGCAGAGGGGAAGTGTGTCGAGACAAAAGGCGCGTCGGGTGCTGTCTTCGCAAAGTCCAGCCAGAATGGCGACGGCGTGATGAGGTGGGCGTTGGCGACGTCGCGGGGCACACCCCAGTAGCCGCGCTCGGCGAGCTCGCGGGTCGCCCCCAGGTCGCGGAAGAGGGCGCGCACCGCGCGCCGTTTCACGAGGTCCTTGTCCCGGTCTTCATTGGCGGAGAGCTGCTCTGCGGTGTCCGTCTCGTTGTGGTCGCGGACCTCGAAGTCCTCCAAGGTCGGCTCCTCTTCGAGCTCTTCTTCGCGCTCCTTTTCCGCTGGCATGGGCTCGGACACTGGCGTGTCCTCGGGCACGCTCCTGGATTCGGGCGCGCCTCGCGCGTCGAGGTCGTTTGCGGCCAGAACGAGGTCGATCTGAGCCGCGAGAGACGCACGCGTGAGAGGCGAGCGCGCGAGCTCATCGCGCAGGCGCATCGCGGCAACCTCTGGCGCGCCGCGGAGCAAGAGGATCTGTTCGAGCGTGTTCAGCTCTGCGAAGGCCCAAGGTGCGCGGAACCGCGCTAGGTCGCGATCGAGGAGCCACAGATCAATCAGGTCCTTACGGGACTTGTTGGCGATGTACGGCTTGATCACTGCGTCGAAGAAGGCGGGGTCCTTCTGGTGCAGGAAGACGTCGACCTCGTGAGACGCGTGCTCGGAGTACTCGGCGAGGCGTTCTGCCTCGGAGAGGGCGGGCCAGTCGACCAGGAAGCGAAAGCGGTCGAGCTCGCTGAGCGCCGCGATCCCGCGGTAGAGCTCGAAGATCGAGGCGAGAGACCCGAACTCGCTGACTTCGGCGCTGTCCGTCCCTTGGAGCGCGACCCGCGCTCCAGCGGGCACGTAGTCCAGGCGGCGCTCCAGCACAAAGTGCTCATTCGAAGGCAAGTCACTGACGTAGCGCCTGTCTCGGCGGACGAGCGGCGCCTCGGGGCGCACAAAGAGGCGCGACGCGGTCGCGCTGTCGTCGACCGCCACGACTTCGACCAAGTGCAAGCCGCGCAGCGCGCTCAACGGCACACGCACCTTGCCTTCGCGGTCCGGTCTGAGGTTCTCGAGCTGGGCGCCGCCTTCACCGAGGAAGTCCAGGTTCGCAAACGTCGCCGGCCGAAGCCCTGCGCGCTCGTCCTTGGCCATTCCCCCGGCCCTGAGGTTGCGCTGCCCACCGAAGCGACCGCCGAACGCGCCTCCTGCGCCGCCGCCGACGCCGCTGGCGTCATGTGTCGCGAGCGCGAGGGCCCACGGGTTGAGAATGACCCCAGGCCGCGGGAGCATATTGCCCGCGAAGCGCGGGGCATTGCGGCGATCGAGGATATACCGGTACTCGTCCGAGAGCCTGCGGCCTGCTTCGAAGGAGGCCGGCTGCGCGTCGAGGGCCGTGATGGCCGGGCGCTGCGGCGTGCTCCACCCAAGCCCGCCTTGGGAGCCTGAGCGGGCCGCGCGGAACCCGCCGAGGTAGCGGCTCGCAAAGACGTGCACGCGCTGGTTCTGGCCTCCTCCGCTCAATTGAATCGCCAGCATCGGCGGCGTGAGCGGCCCGCTCGAGGCGCGCGAGGCCTCTTCCAGCGCGATGCTCGCGATCGCGAGCGGCGCCGGGTCAGTGAGCTGGAGGCGCCTCGCCTTCGTGCCACCGACCGGCGCGTACCCCGCTCGCGCTGCTCCGCTGGTCACGCGGATCGAGTAGGGCGCGTCTCGGCCCTCGACAGCGAGCGAGTAGTCGCCCGGCTCGAGCCCTGCGAGCTCCAGGTAGCCCGCGTGATGGCGAGCGTCGGGGGTGTGTCGCGAGGCGAAGGCGCCGCCGCGCAGCTCGATCAACGAGAACTTCGGGCCGGCGCCGCTCTGTTCGCTGAGCGGGACACGCAGCGGCTGTCCAGCGAGGACATGGAGCGTGCGGCCGCGCGGGTCGCGCTCCTCCGGCGCGAGCTCGAAGCGGTCTGCGCTGGCACCGAGGCCAGTGACCGTCAAGGCCGCGATGTCAGGCAGGCGCCCGAGGGACACCCGGCCCGCGCCGTCGGCCGCGAGCTGGACCGAGATCGGGCTCTGGAAGTCACGGTGTTCGAACCCGATCGTGACGGCTTGGCCCGCGAGCGCCTCGCCGTTCTTGCCCAGGAGGTCCAGCGCGAAGCCGTCCGGTGAGCGCGTGAGCAGCGCGCTCGCGATCTCGTCGGTCAGGTCGATGCCGTTGATCGGGAAGGTCTGCGTCGTCGAGGCCAGGTCGACGGACGCGCCCAATGAGAGCGACGGGACACGCGCCGTGACGTGCGCCTCGAGTGAGCGCAGCCGCGCGGGGACCCGTAGCTCGTGGACGGTCTCGCGGTCGTCCGCCAGGGACAATCCGCGGACGGTCTGCGTCGTGCGGGCGCCGTCCAAATCCGTAGAAACGAGGTGCAGGGTCACGTCCTCGAGGAGCGCGAGGCTCACCCGGGCGCCGCCAACGAGCAGCCGCGGACGAATCAAGAGTCGCGCCAGCCCTCCTGGCAGCAGCGCCTCGCGCTCGACGTGCAGCTTGGCCTCCAGGCGGTAGTCCTCCGCCTGGACGTCGAGTCGCGCGAGTACGCCGAAGTCGCCGTGTTGCAGGATGACCGTCCGCTCGCCGGGCTGCGTCGAGAACGGTATCGTGACCTCGCCCTCGGCGTCTGCGGCGAACGTCCTCGATCCGAGGGTCACGGAGGCATCGGTGAGCTGCGTCCCGGATGCGTCGTACACGCGGACGACGTGCCCCGCCGCGCTGATGCGTGCGACGTGGGTCAGCGCGCCGCGCTGGATCACCGCGCGGCTGGCCGTGCCGTTTCCGATGAACTCGAGGACGTAGACGCCGGGTCGATCGAGGTCGTCGAAGCGGAAGGTGCGGCGCACTCGACGCAAGTCCGCCTCGTCGAACCTCTCCGTGCGCTCGACATGCGGGACGAGGCCGTCGAGGTTCAGGGAGACGTCGATCTCGCGCAGCGGCTCGCCAGCGGCGAGGAGGGCGCCAAAGTGGCCGAGGGTGTCGACCTCGAAGACGCGTACGGTGAGCTCGGCGACGTTCTTGACGTCGAGCGACACATCGACGGGCTGGCCGAGCGGGAAGTGGCGCGGCTGGCTCCTTGGGAAGGTCAGCTCCACGCGCGCCTTCAGCGCCTCGAGCTCGTCCGCTGTCAGCATCGCAGCCCAGCCTTCCAGCGTGCCAGTCGTTCGATCTGGCGCTCCCGCGAGGAGCTTTGCCTCGGCGAAGAGGCGTGCAGCGACCTCTCGGCGGAGCGGGCCGACGAACGCGTCGTATGTGTCCGAGCCTACAAAGACCAGCGCGAGCGCCTCGCGGACGAGCGCTTCGTCGTCCTCGATGGGCGGCAGCCCTGTACCCCAGTCCGTATCGAGCGGAACACGCGCGCTGCCGCGTTGATAGTCGGGCGCTCCGTATGTGACCGCCCGGGGCAGGCGCAAGTAGCGCTCGAGGCGGCCTCGATCGACCACCTCCGATTCGAGGTCGAGGGCGAGCTGGTGGTACGTCACCTGTGCGCGCAGAGAGTCGAAGGCCGGGCCGAGGCGGTCGACGAATCGCGCGAGCCGTTCGAGATGCGAGGCGCGGGTCTCGGCGGCGTCGCGCGGTTCGTCAGCGCCGGGCGCCAGGCGCTGGACGTAGGCGCGGACGAAGGCCTCGTCGGCGAGGAGGCTCGGGCGCTGTGACGCGCATGCGTCGAGCTGATCCAGCAACAAGCGCGCGTGAATGGCGCGCTTACCAAAGCGACCGCCTGCATCCGCTGCGAGGTCTTCTACGACAAGCGTCACCAGGCCAGGCAGGTCGGGCCGCTCCAGTCGATCCAACAGGTCGCGACGTGCTCGGGCCGAGAGGTCGCGGTCGGCGATGCGCTCGAGCCCTCGGTCGGTGAGCTGCTCGACGAGTCGCTCGGGCTCGGCCAACGCGCGCTGCATGAATGCTTCGCCGCTGACGAGCTGCGGGTCGAGGACGGACGGCGCCGGTGGGTCTGTCGCACGCCGGCCGCGCGCGGGCTCGAGGTCCAACTGGAACGCGTCGCGCAAGAACGCCCGGCTGCGGGCTGGGTCGTGATCGAAGACCAGCAAGGCCTGGCGTGTCGCGAGCTGCGAGTACCGCTCGTCGCCGTCAGCCTGTGGGTATCGGGCGAGCCAGGCCGCGAGGACCGCGTCGGCGTCGGCGAGGCGCCCCTCGTGCTGCGCGAGTAAGCCGCGGTAGAAGTAGGCGTCGGGTGATCCCGGGGCCAGGTCGCGCTCGATCAATGCCGCGCGGTCCGTCGCATACGCGAAGGCCTCGGCGAAGCCTGTACGAGGGCCAGCTTGGGGCGCTCGAGCGCTGGCGAGTGCGCTCAAGAGCAGGCCGGCGAGCAGGGGTGCTCCGATGCGGTGGGGCGGTCTCATTTCAGGCGCAGGTGGTGGCGGTCGTTTGGGTGACCCGGGTTCCACGTGGGCAAACGGCCACAAGCCGTTCGCGTTCGATGAGAATGAGAAAAACCCCGCAGATCACGAGATCGACGGGGGCGAGCCCAGTCCCAGTTGGGCCAACACGCGCGAATCGCGCGGCACTCGATGCGGTCCTACGGCGTCACGGCAACGAGGCGCCTATGTGGAGGGCGTCGCGGCGATCACTCTTCTGGTTCGTAAGCGAGCCACGGGCGCAGCCAACGCTCCGCTTCGCCGCGCGTGAGCCCCGCGCGTCCGGCGTAGTCGGTCACTTGATCGCGGTCCAAGCGGCCGACACCGAAGTACTTCGCCTCGGGGTGCCCGAAGTAGAAGCCGCTCACGGACGCCGCAGGTGTCATCGCCATGTGCTCTGTGAGCCCGCCGCCGATCTCTGCGACTCGCAGGAGGTCGAAGTGGGGGCGGTGTTGGCTGTGGTCGGGGCACGCCGGGTACCCGAACGCAGGGCGGATCCCGCGGAACGCCTCTGAGAGCATCTCTTGGGGCGTGAACTCGGCCTTGGCTTCGTAGCCCCATTCGCGCCGCGCGCGGGCGTGCAGGACCTCTGCGAACGCCTCGGCGAGGCGGTCCGCGAGGGCCTTGACGATGATCGCGTCGTAGTCGTTGCGATTCGCCGCAAAGCGCGCGGCGAGCTCGTCAGCGCCGTGGATGGTCACGGCAAAGAGCCCGAGGTGGTCGTTGAGGCCTGCTTCGTGCGACGCCACGAGGTCCGCGAGGGAGCGGTTCGGCCTGTCATCGGGGTGGATCTGCTGCTGGCGCAGCATCGGGAAGCGAGCCGCCACCGTCGCGCGCTGCGCGTCGCTGAAGAGGACGATGTCCTCACCCTCCGTGTGCGCTGGCCAGAAGCCGAACACGCCGCGCGCGGTCAGGGCGCCGTCGGCGACGACCCGGTTCAGCACTTCACGCGCGTTGTCATACAGCTCGCGTGCAGCCGGACCGACCTCGGGGTCGTCGAGGATGCGCGGGAACTTGCCCTTGAGCTCCCAGGCCAAGAAGAACATCGTCCAGTCGATGAACGGCACGAGCTCGGCGATCGTGATGTCATCGACGACCCGGCGCCCGATGAACGTGGGCTGCGCGATGTCTTCGGCGCGCCAGGTGATCTTGTGGCGGTTCTGGAGCGCGCGCTCGTGCGAGAGGAGCGGCTTCTCTTGGCGCATGCGCCAGGCCTCGCGCATGCGCTCTTGCTTGTCGCGGTTCGCCGCGTCGAGCACCGCGCTGCGAGCGCTGTCGAGCAGATCGCTGACGACGCCGACGGAGCGCGATGCATCGTGCACATGCACGACGGACCTCGCATAGCTCGGCGCGATCTTCACGGCGGTGTGCTGGGCGCTCGTCGTTGCGCCGCCGATCAAGAGCGGGATGTCAAAGCCTTGGCGCGCCATCTCCTTGGCGACGAAGACCATCTCGTCGAGCGATGGCGTGATCAGCCCAGAGAGCCCGATCATGTCGGCCCCGTGAACGCGGGCGGCCTCAAGGATCTTCTCGGCCGGGACCATCACGCCGAGGTCGACGACCTCGTAGTCGTTGCAGCCGAGGACGACGCCGACGATGTTCTTGCCGATGTCGTGCACGTCGCCCTTTACGGTCGCCATGACAACTTTGCCCGCGCTCTGGTGCGTCTCGCCGCCCTTTGCGGCGGCGATGTAGGGCTCGAGGTACGCGACGGCCTTCTTCATCGCGCGCGCGCTCTTGACGACCTGAGGCAGGAACATCTTGCCCTGTCCAAACAGGTCGCCGACGATCCGCATGCCGTCCATGAGGGGGCCCTCGATCACCTCGAGCGGCCGCGCGAAGCTCAGCCGCGCCTCTTCGGTGTCGACCTCGATGAAGTCGACGATGCCGTGCACGAGCGCGTGCGCGAGGCGCTTTGCGACGGGCGCTTCGCGCCAGCTGAGGTCGACCTCGCGCTTCTTGCCGCCGGCGGACAGCGTCGCGGCGAGCTCCATCAAGCGATCGGTGGCGTCGGGGCGGCGGTTGAAGATCAGGTCCTCGGCGCGGGTCAGCAGCTCCTTGGGGATCTCTTCGTAGACCTGGATCATGCCCGCGTTGACGATCCCCATGTCCATTCCCGCGCGGATCGCGTGGTAGAGGAACGCAGAGTGGATCGCCTCGCGGACCTGGTCGTTGCCACGGAACGAGAAGGACAGGTTCGAAACTCCGCCGGAGACGTGCGCGCCCGGGCACGTGGCGCGACTCTCGCGTGTCGCGTCGATGAAGTTCTTGCCGTAGTCAGCGTGCTCCTCGATGCCCGTCCCGATCGCCAAGATGTTCGGGTCGAAGATGATGTCGTTCGGCGCGAAGCCGACGTCCTCTACGAGGATGCGGTAGGCGCGCTGACAGATGGCCACCTTGTGCGCCGTGTCGGTCGCCTGCCCCTGTTCGTCGAACGCCATGACGACGACGCCAGCCCCGAAGCGCTGGATCTCGCGGGCTTGCTCTCGGAAGTTGTCTTCGCCTTCCTTCAGGGAGATCGAGTTAACGATCCCCTTGCCTTGCAAGCAAGTGAGGCCGGCCCGCAGCACGCTCCACTTGGAGCTATCGACCATGACCGGAATGCGCGCGACTTCAGGCTCCGTCGCGATCAGGTTCAGGAACGTCGTCATGCACGCCTCCGAATCGAGCATGCCTGCGTCCATGTTGACGTCGAGCACGTTGGCGCCGCTGCGCACTTGCTGGACCGCGACTGCGACCGCGCCCTCGAAGTCATTGGCTTCGATCAGCTTGCGGAAGCGCGCTGATCCGGAGACGTTGGTGCGCTCGCCGACGATGACGAAGTTCGTGGACTCGTCGACCGTCAATGTCTCGAGGCCAGTGAAGTAGGCGCGGCCTTTGCGTGCTTCGCCCGGGGCGAGGCGATCTCGTGTCGGCCGCGCCGTGACTCGCTCTGCGATCGCGCGAATGTGGTCCGGCGTCGTTCCACAGCAGCCGCCGACGATGTCGACGAGGCGTGAATCGGCGAATTCACCGAGCAGCGCGCCGGTCGTCGCGGGCTCCTCGTCGTATTCGCCGAACGCGTTGGGCAGGCCCGCATTGGGGTAGCTCGAGACGTAGCACGGCGCGAGCCGCGAGAGCTCCGCCACGTAGGGCCGCATCTCTTTGGCGCCGAGCGAGCAGTTGACGCCGACCGAGAACGGGCGCGCGTGTGCGACAGAGTTCCAGAACGCGTCGACCGTTTGCCCGGACAGCGTGCGGCCGCTCGCGTCGGTGATCGCGACGGAGAGCATGACCGGGGGGCGGCGCCCGAACTCCGCGCAGGCCTTGTCGATGGCGAATAGCGCAGCCTTGGCGTTGAGGGTGTCGAAGATGGTCTCGACGAGCAACAGGTCGACCCCGCCCTCCAGCAGCGCCAGGGTCTGCTCGATGTACGCCGCCTCGAGCTGGGCGAACGTGATCGCGCGGAACGACGGGTCTTCGACCTTCGGGGAGAGCGAGAGCGTGCGGGCCGTCGGGCCGATCGCGCCTGCGACGAAGCGCGGTCGATCGGGGGTTTGCAGGGTCCAGGCGTCTGCCGCTGCCCGGGCGACGCGCGCGGCGGACAAGTTGATCTCACGCACGGCGTGTTCCAGGCCGTACTCGCTCTGTGCGACGCTCGTGCCCGAGAACGTGTTGGTCTCGATGATGTCCGCGCCCGCCGCGAGGTAGGCGTCGTGCACCGACCGCAGGACCTCCGGCCGAGTCACCGAGATGAGGTCGTAGTTACCCTTCAGCGGCTTCTCGGCGGCCTGGAAGTGCGCGCCGCGAAAGTCCTCTTCGACCAGCCCAGCCCGCTGCAGCATCGTGCCCATCGCGCCGTCGAGCACGAGGATGCGCCGAGCCAGGATGTCATGCAGCAAGGCCGCAGTCTCGGCGCTGCTGCGTGCGTTCGGAGTCGTGGTCAATTGCATGGGGCGGATGGCTAGGCGGTGCCGACGGCCAAGAGGGTCATGAAGTGAGGCGGCTGAGGGTCACGCGCTGCGCGCTCGACCCTGACGTCCTGGAAGCCCGCGGCCTCCATCAAGCGCTGCAGGTCGGGTTCTGTGAACCCCAGGTGGATGTGCTGCAGGCGGTCGCGCACCCACTCCTCCGTGTGCGCGAGCAGGTCGATCACGAGGACGCGCCCGCCCGGAACGAGGATGCGCCGCGCTTCAGCCAACGCGCGCTCCGGCACGTGCGCGTGGTGCAAGGCCTGGCTCAGCACCGCGACGTCGAACGAGTGCGGCCCGAGCGGCAAGGACTCGATGTCGCCCTCGACGGTCTTGATGTTGTGGATCCCGCGCCGGCGCGCGCGGACCTCAAGCTGCTCGAGCATGGGCGGAGAGAGGTCGATCGCGGTGACGGACTCTGCGACCTCCGCGAGCATCAGCGTCAGCAGGCCGTCGCCGATCCCGAGGTCGACATACCGCGTGCGCGGGGCGAGATGCAGCAGCCCGCGCGCGAGGCCCTCCCAGGTGCGCCCCGGCAGCCCGACCTCGCCAAACGTGGCCGCCACCCGGTCGAAGTAGGCGCGCGTTTCATTCCGCCGTCGCTCGACGAGGGCCTCGTAGCCCGCCTTGTCCGCGAGGAACTCGGGGGCGGTCGCGGCGTCCTCGAGGACCTGCCGCACCAGCTCGACGGGGCCGTCCGCGGCGAGCGAGTAGTAGCTGCGCCGCCCAGCCCGCCGGTCGATGACAAGGCCCGCGTCCTTCATCAGCGTCAGCTGCGTCGAGATGCGGCTCTGACCCATGTTCAGGATCTCCTGCATCTCACCCACGGACAGCTCGCCGAGGGAGAGCAGCCCCAGGACGCGCAGTCGCGTCTCGTCGCCGAGGGCCTTCAGGAGGCGAGTCGTGCCCGCGAGGGCTACGGGCGGGCGCGTACGCGGGGCCTTCTTGGCCGCGCCCTGGGGTTGGGTCGGGGTCGGTGTCACGGTGCTCTCCGTGAATGTATCGACCTATGCTGACATGAGCATATATGAATACGTCGAATTCGCTCCACCCGAGAAGCTGGACCCCATGAGTGGTACGGGGTGAGCGACACACTGCCTAGGGTAGTCCCGTGTTGAGACTGGTCTACCCGTGGTGTCTTCGCCGCCGCGTACCAATCAAGGGGGCCACCTTCAACGGCGGGGGCGGCGGGGCTCGGCGAGCAGCTCGACCTCGCCGAAGCCGACGTGGCCGGGCCAGCGGGTGCCGGGCACGCGCTCGATCACGCGGATCTCGATGCGTCGAATCTGCTTCCCTGCCGGCAGCTCGAGGACCGACTTGCGCCGGTCGTCGAGCTCGAGCTCGAAGCGCAGCGGCTCCTGGTCGCGGTTGATGCGGACCTCGATCACCTTGGCCCGGTCATGGGCGTTGTGGGTGCGGGCCTCGACGTTGGCGTGGGACAGGACGAGCCGGCGCGCCCGGACCGGACGTTCGAGCTCGAGCGTCAGGGTGGGGGTGGCGTCGTCCTTGGCGCAGAGCCAGTAGGACCCCTGGAGGCCGTCGATCGCCTTCCCTGGGGCCTGGCCATCGTTGTTCTGCGACGAAGCGGTGATGGAGCTGACCCGCGCGTCGGCGATGAGGTTCTCGCTCGCGTGGCTCAGCGTGCCGAGCGGCAGCCGATCGACCGCCGCGGGGACATCGACGCTCAGCGCCGGACCTTCGAGCGCCAGATAGCCCGTCGTGCTGATCTTCATGATCGGGTCGACGACGTGCACCTTGATGCCGACGACGTGCACGCCCTTGCCGCGGGCCGCGAGGTCGATCCGGGCGGCGTAGCGGTCCGCGGGGCGCCAAGGCTGGTCGATGTTCCCGTCGAGGCTCGCGACGACCTCGCCGTCGACCGTGTACTCGACGCGCTGCACGCGCACGGCGGCCTCACCACCCAGGCGTTCGAGGAGCGCTTGCCCGAACCCGGTGATCCAGAACGTGCCGTCCGTGCGACCGGTGCCGCGCCAGCGCACCTCGGCGTCGGCGCCCTCGGCGATGTGCACCTCGTTCGCTGCGCGCTTGCTCGGGCCGCTCTTCGACGCCGTCGCGCGCTTCAAGAAGAGCACGGCGAAGCACGTGTTGGTCTGGTCGCCCCAGTCTCCGTCGCCCTTCTGCTTGCTGACGAGGTAGCGCGCGCCATCCCAATACCAGTCCTGTCCGCCCACCGTCGCGCGCTCGAAGAACGCGCCTACGCGCTCCAGCCCATACAGGTAGTAGTAGTGCCAGGCGTCCGGTCGGCCCGGATTGCTCTCGATCGCGAAGTTGAGGTCGAGCCAGCGCCAAGCGGACTCTTCGAGCTCTTCGACCTCGAGCTCGAACCGCCGCGGCAGGTCGCTCCCGAGCGATTCGCGGCAGACGTGCATCACGGCGAGGGCCGCCGTCGTCATCGAGCCCGACGTGCCGCCGTGCCCACCTTCGGCGCGGTACTGGAAGCCCGCGGTCGGAGCGCCGCGCGAGTCCGGGCCGACGCCTTTGACACGTACGACGTCGCCGCGGTAGTCCGGCAGGTCCTCGAGCGTCTTGCGGAACACGCGCGAGGGGACCTCGACCCCCATGCGCTGTGCAGCGCGCAGGCCCAAGATCGCATACTGCGTGTTCGACAAGCAGACCGTCGAATTGGGGCGCAGGGGGTACGTCCACATCCCGGGGTGCTTGCCGGCCGCGTCGGCGCCCCCTTGGGTCGACATGAGCTGCTCCGCGAGCGCCCCGGCCCATTCGCGCGTCTCGATGCTGCCATCGCCGAGCGCTTCGAGCGCCATGAGGAGGCACCCGGTGCCGTACGTGCTCTCGGTGCCATTGGTCTTCAAGAACGAGATCGCCGCGACGACCGCGGGGTCATCGACGGGCGCGCCGCCCTTCAGCAGCGTCAGCAGCGACAGCGCCGTTTGCCCGCCAAAGTGCACGCCCTGGTGCTGGCTCCACGAGCCATCGACGAGCTGCGTCGCGCGCAGGAAGTCGAGCCCGCGGTCGATCGCCTTGTCGATGCTCGGCTGAAAGGCGCGCTTCTCCGCGATCGACGGCGGCGGCGTCACGATCGCGGCGCCGAACGGCGCGACGTCGAAGCGCGGCTTGGGCGCGGGTAGGCTCGATTGCTCCCACACCTCGTTGCGTGCCTCGTCCAGCAGCACCAGGCGGAAGCCCTCGAGCCGCTCGCCGCAGCAATCCGTGCGGTTGAAGAGCGTGACCTGATCGACCGTGACGCTGCGGCCGAGGTCGACCTCCCACCAGGGGTCGGGGCCCTCGTTCGTGTGGCTGACGGATCCGGCGCCGTGGTCGCCGTTGGTGCCACCATCGATCGCGCGCGCCGCTTCAGACTCGCCCATGGTCGAGGACTGGGTCGCTTTGCCCTCGGGGGCGACGTTCTGGCCGCCGACGACGACCCAAACCTCCGCCAGTTGCAGGATGCGCGCGGGCCCGGCCAGCTCAACGCGCACGAAGCGGGCGGGGGCGCCGCTCCGCTGCCCCGGCATCGCCGGAGCCAGAGCGCACAGGAGCGGGAGGGCCAGGAACGCGCGCAGGAGGCTGAGCTTCGACATCGGCACCGCCGATCCTACCGCACGCTGCGCAGTTCGCGTCGGACGCCGGCGGCACGCAGGACTCCGACGTGGCTGCCGCTACCCGCGTCGCCGCGCGTCCCGGGCGGAGATCGGCCGAGGACGCACCACGCGATCCCGCCCATCGCGTTGGAAGACCGCCTACACTCGCGTGCATTCGCCCTTCGCTCGAGCGCCCCATGCACGATTCAAGACAACCTCGCTTCGCCCGGCTCGCGCCGTCCGCGCGGGCCGCGTCCCTCCTCTTCGCGCTCACCGCCGCGGCCGGCGCCCAATCGACGCCGCCGGACCTCGACGCATTGTTCACGGCCGGAGCGGACCGGGGCGAATCGCAGCAAGGCCTCAGGTTCCGCGAGGTCGGCCCCTACCGCGGCGGCCGCTCGTGCGCCGTCGCCGGCGTGCCTGGCGCGCGTGAGACCTTCTGGATGGGATCGACGGGGGGCGGGGTCTGGCGCACCGACGATGGGGGTCGCACCTGGCGCAACCGCTCGGACGGGACGTTCGGCGGCTCGATCGGCGCGATCGCGGTCGCGCCCTCCGACCCGAACGTCGTCTGGGTCGGTACGGGCGAGAAGACCGTGCGGGGCAACGTGAGCCACGGCGACGGCGTCTGGCGCACCGTCGACGGGGGCGAGACGTGGGCGCACGTCGGCCTCGCGGACTCGCGCCACATCTGCCGCCTGCGTGTGCACCCGACCGACCCCGAGACCGCCTACGTCGCGGCGCTCGGCCACCTCTTTGGCCCGAACCCGCAGCGCGGCGTGTATCGCACGACCGACGGGGGCGCGACATGGCAGCGCGTGTTGTTCGTCGACGAAGAGGTCGGCGCGGTGGACCTGTGCCTCGACCCCAAGAACCCTCGCACGCTCTACGCGACGACTTGGAGGGTGCTGCGCACGCCGTGGAGCCTCGAATCGGGCGGCGCTGGCTCGGGCCTCTGGAAGAGCGTCGACGGCGGCGACACTTGGACCGAGCTCACGGGCAACCCTGGGTTGCCCAAAGGGGTCCTCGGAATCGGCGCCATCACCGTGAGCCCGTCGAACCCGCGCAACCTGTACGCGATCCTCGAGGCAGAGGACGGCGGCGTCTTTCGCTCACGTGACGCCGGCGCGACGTGGAGCAAGGTGAACGACGAGCGCAAGCTGCGCCAGCGCGCCTGGTACTACACGCGCATCCAGGCCGACCCGGTCGACGCCGAGGCCGTCTATGTCCTCAATGTCGGCCTCCATCGCTCCATTGACGGAGGGCGGACGTTCGAGGGCGTCCGGACGCCACACTCCGACAACCACGACCTCTGGATCGACCCGGTCGACCCGACGCGAATGATCGAGTCCAACGACGGCGGCGCGAACGTCTCCTTCGACGGCGGCGCGACATGGTCGTCGCAGGACAACCAGCCGACGGCACAGATGTACCGCGTCTCGGTCGACACCAGCGAGCCGTACCGCTTGCTCGGTGGCCAGCAAGACAACTCTGCGCTGCGTATCAAGAGCCGCGCCTACGGCGCAGGCGGCATCGGCGAGCGCGAGTTCGAGGCCACCGCGGGCGGCGAGAGCGGGCACGTCGTTGCGCATCCTGACGATCCCGACCTGGTCTTCGGCGGCTCGTACGGCGGCTATCTCACGCTCGAGAATCACCGGACCGGCGAGAGCCGAACGGTGACTGTATGGCCGGACAACCCGATGGGGTACGGCGCGGAGGGCATGCGCTATCGCTTCCAATGGAGCTTCCCGATCTTCTTCTCGCCGCACGCTGGCGAGGCCGGCGCAGGGCGCGCGCTCTACGCGGGCTCCAACGTGCTCTTCCGTTCGACGGACCTCGGCGCGAGCTGGGAGGCGATCTCGCCCGACCTGACGCGCAATGACAAGGCGAAGTTGGGGCCGTCCGGCGGCCCGATCACCAAGGACAACACGGGCGTCGAGTATTACTGCACGATCTTCACCGGCTTCGAGTCGCCGCGCGAGCGCGGCGTCATCTGGGTCGGCTCCGACGACGGCCGCGTCCACGTCACGCGTGACGCCGGTGTGAGCTGGACGGACGTGACCCCGGCGGAGCTGCCGGAGTGGACGCAGGTCAACGACCTCGTCTTTGACCCGCACCGCCCCGGCGGCGCGTACCTCGCCGGGACGCGCTACAAGCTCGACGACTTCACGCCCTACCTGTTCCACACAGAAGACTACGGCGTCCATTGGCGCAGGATCGACGCCGGAATCCCGCGCGACCACTTTACGCGCGCAGTCCTCGCCGACCCCGTGCGGGCAGGCCTGCTGGCCGCTGGCACGGAGCGCGGCCTCTACGTCAGCTTGGACAACGGCGCGTCGTGGGCGCCGTTCCAGGCAGGCCTGCCGCTTGTGCCGATCACAGACCTCGAGGTCTACCGCGGCGATTGGATCGCCGCGACGCAAGGGCGCGGGTACTGGATCCTCGACCGCCCCGAGGCGCTGCGGCAGTTCGATGACGCAGCGCAGCGCGGGCGGTCAGTGCTCTACCGGCCTGCGCCAGCGACGCGCGCGCGTCTTTCGAGCTGGGGCGGCGCGCAGGGCAAGAACCCTCCATTTGGAGCGGTCTTGGAGCTCCGACTCGGCGCCTCGATCGGCGACGAGACGCCCTTCCAGCTCGAGATCCTCGAGCCAGACGGCGACGTCGTACGGACGTTTACGCCCAAAGGGCGCGGCGCGCGACGCGAGCACGCTGCCGAGGACGATCGCGTGTTGCCGACAGAGCCCGGCTTCCACCGCTTCGTTTGGGACCTGCGCTATCCCGGCGCCGAGGACTTCGACGGCATGATCCTGTGGTCGGGCAGCATGCGAGGGGCGCTCGCGCCGCCCGGTGAGTATCGGGTCCGATTCACCGTTGACGGAAACTCCGTCGAGCAACCGCTGACCTTGCAGCAAGACCCGCGCTCGTCCGTCGGCGAGGCAGACACCCGGGCGCAGTTCGAGTTCGTGAGCGAGCTCGGCGCGCTCTTGACGCGCGCGCACCGCGCGATCCGTGACGTGCGCGACGCGCGCGCCGATCTGGCGCTGGTGGAGGGACGGCTCGCGCTCGCACGCGCGGCGGGCGCGGATGCCGCTCGCTGTGACGCGCTCACGCGGGACATCGACGCGGCGCGGGTGGCCTTGGACGAGGTCGAGCAGGCGCTCTACCAAACGCGCAACAAGAGCGGTCAAGACCCGTTGAATTACCCGATCCAGCTCACCGACAAGCTCGCAGGTGTGCGCTCCGCCGCTCAAGACGGCGACTTCGCGCCGACCGCGCAACAGCGCGCCGTCGCCGCCGAGCTCAGCGCGCGGATCGAGGCGCAGCTCGTGCGGCTCGACGCGGCCTTCGCGTCGCTGTTGCCTGCGATCGACGCCGAGGCGCGCGCGCTCGAGGTCCCGCTCATCCGCGGGCGGTCGGCAGGTCAAGCCCCTGGGGACGCAGGTGCGCTCTCGGCCGCTTCGAGGTGACTCACTTTGAGTCGCGGTCCATTGGTATCCTTGCCCGGAGCCTTGGTGCGCGACCTCGCCTTATCGCGCCCCCCTCGGGACCATGCTCGCTAGCCTCCTCGCCCTCGCAATTGCGCCTCTTTGCCCCACCGCCGCGCCGCTCGATGTCACCGTCGATGCGGGTCGTGGTGCGGTGGTCGTGCGCGTTCCCGCGGCGTACGGATCCGCTCCCAAGAGTCCCTTGATCTTGATGCTCCACGGCTACACGGCGACGCCGAACGCCGTGGACGCGACGTTTGGTATCGAGCCTTGGCTGGACGCCTATGGGTTCCTCTACGCCAAGCCGATCGGCCCAGTGGACGCCTTCGGCGTGCACTACTGGAACGCGTCGTCGGCGTGCTGTGACTTCCTCGGCGTCGGCACCGACGACTCGGACTACCTCGCGGCGCTGATCCAAGAGATCAAGGCCCAGCTCGACGTCGATGAGCGCCGGGTGTATGTCATTGGGCACTCGAACGGGGGGTTCATGGCCCACCGCCTCGTGTGTGATCACGGTGACGAGCTGGCCGCGATCGTCTCGATCAGCGGGGCAGGCCTCGGCGCGCAAGCGCCTTGCGCATCGACGGCGCCGGTCAGCGTGCTCGAGATCCACGGCACGCAGGACACGTTCATTCGCTACGCAGGCGGCGTGCTCGGCGGCAGCCAGTATCCGAGCTCGCGCGACACCTTCGAGCGCTGCGCGCTCCGGAACGGGTGCAGCGCAGGGCCCTCAGCGCCGGGGCAATCCTTCGACGTCGATGAGCTCATCGTCGGCTCCGAAGCGGTCTCCGAGCGCTACACCAACTGCTCCGGACAAGCCGAAGTTGAGCTTTGGACGTTGATCGGGAGCGGGCACACGATCGACCTCTCGCCGTCCGCGACGCCGGCGATCTTGCAGTGGTTGCTCGACCACGCGCGACCAGGCATCGATCAGCAGAACTACTGCGCCCCCGCGCCTCTGAACAGCTCGGGGCTGCCGGGCCACATTCGGGCGCACGGGAGCGACATCCTGGCGCGCCACGATCTGACGCTGGTCGTCGAGGGGCTCCCGATCGGCGCGCCCGGGCTCTGCCTCGTCTCGCTCGACGCAGTCAATGCACCACTGAACGGCGTGCTCGGGCCGCGCTGCGTCGGCGCGGTGGCTGCGCGCTTGATGTACCTCGGGTCCGCGACGAACGTGAGCGGCAGCCTCGATTTTGTCGCCGATCCCGGGTTGTTCGCGCTCCCCGCGGGCACCACCGTGGCGAGCGGATGGACCTGGCACTTCCAAGGCTGGTACCGCGATGGCGCGACGACGGCGATGTCGGACGCGCTCTCGGTCACGCTGCGTTGAGCCGCGACTCCCCCCCGCGGGGGGGCGCGTCAGTCCTGTGCGTTGAATTCACCAGCGCTCACTGCGCGCGCGAAGGATTGGACGCGCTCGCCGAGCTTGTCGTACCCCATTCCGAACGCCTTCGTGACGTCGAGCTCGCCTTCGCTCGTATAGAACGCACGCAGGTACTCGAGCAGGGCTCGGCGGTGCGCGCCCTCGTCGCCGTGATAGAGGAACGCGCACGTCGCAGCGGCTTGGCAGTAATACATCATGCGCGCTTCGATCACGCGCTGCGCGCCCAGGAGCCAGGCCGAGGTGATGGGGGCCTGGCCGGTGAACTTGTCGCGGTGGAACCCGATCTGCGAGATCTCGTAGGCGACCTTCCAAGGGAGCCGCGCGCCATCGCTTGTGTGTGCGACGATGTCGAGCCGCTCGGCCCTGGGATCGAGCGTGCGCCATGTGCGCGCGTTCGTGTCGAAGAGCCACTCCTCGACGAAGCCTGCGAAGCCCTCAACGATCCAATAACCGCGCTGCAGGTAGTTGCGCTCGCGCGTCTCGGAGAGCGACCACATCGGACAGCGGCGCTCCAGCCAGTGGTGGGTGATCTCGTGCGTGATCGTGCGCAGCGTGTCACCGAGCTCCGCGTCATCGTCCGGGATGAACAAGCGACTCATATTGTCGATCGGCGAATAAAAGCCTCCGGTCCACGCGAGGGCCCCCGGCGGCACGCCCTGCTTCTCGCTCTCCTTGAGGTAGTCGGCGCGCGTCGGGTAGAGGCGGACGACGAGCTTGCGGTCGAGCCGCTCCTCGCGCCCGTACTCGGCGAAGATCGCTGTGAGCGCGTCGCAGGTGAGCGACGCGAGCGAGAGGCAACGCGCCAATGCGCCCGGCCGATCGGGCGTCGAGAGGATCAGCAGGTGCTCGGTCTCAAGCGCGATCAGGTCCTTGCGCCACGTGTGCTGCGCGCGCCCGAGCTGCAGCTCGGCGTAGGTCAATTGGTCGGTCTCGCGCTCCGGCGGGAGGACGAGGTGGACCGGCGTTTCGTGCGCCGCGCGCGCGAACGCGAGCCATTCGAGCGGGTCAAACGGCTCCGCCGGCTCGATCCCCGCTGGGAGCAGCCTGCGCACGGCACGCGCCGCGGCTGCATCCTGCGGCGTTGCGCGAAGCACCTCCTCGATCAGCGCCGCGCGGAGCTCGAACGCGGCGGGATGTGTCGCCTCAGCCAGCGCTTCAAACCAGTCCTGTGCGACCTCGGTGGCGCGCGCTTCCATCTCCGCCATCGCGCGCCGCAGCTCTGCGACTCTGTCGGCTTTGGGCGTCCGCGGCGCCTTGACCAGCGCATCGAGCGTCTTCTGCGCGGCGGCCACCTCGCGTTCCTCGGCGCCGGACGCGAGCGCGCCTTCGATCAGGTCGGACAGCAGCTCCGCGTCGCCTGCCTTGCGCGCATCGTTGGCGAGGGCTGCCAGCCCCTCCGCGCGCCTTCGGGCGGAGAGGAGGCGGCTGGCGCGGACCGCAGCCTCTGGGCTAGCAGCCCAGCGCAGCTCGTCCTTTGGCCCAGTGAGCGCGAGGGCGGCGGCGACCGCTGCTTCGGTGTCGCGGCTCGGTTTGGCGGCCGCGGATGTCGGCGATCCCCCGCGGAGCGCGACGCGCGCAGCCTCCAATGCGCCGCCGGCGGTCGCGAGCGTACCCTCGAACTCGGGCAGGTCCTCGGCGGCGGCAAACGCCAGCGGCGCGCGGCGCACCGCGTCGGCGAGCGCGACGAGCCGCCGACCCTCGTCGACGACGAGCAGCACCCGCTCGCGGGCCGGCACGGGCGGCAGCGTCACGCGGTGCGGAGTCTTCCAGAGGAAGCGGTTGGTGCTGAGGTCGACGGCATTGCCGCCCAGCAGCAAGACCCCGCTTGCGTACGTTGACCGCGGCAGGGGGAGCACCTCTGGGTGCTGCTGCGGCGTCGCGAGGATGGTCGCCCCTTCTGCAGCGAAGTTCGCGACATGCACGAGCAGCACCTCAGCGTTGACGTTGTATGGACGGCAGACATAGCCGTCGCCGACCGTCGTCGGCGGCAGGTGCACATTGCCCGCCGCCGTCGGCTCGATCGTCGAGCCGCCGCGCGCCACGCACGACGCCGTCGCGAGGTTGCCCTTGCGCCACGCGACCGGCGGGTCCAGCGAGACCGCGGCGAGCCCGGGCGCCAGCGTCACGCGGAGGCTGCCGTTGGCATCGGCGCCCACAGGGACCGCTGCGGAGCGCACGAGCCTCCCATCCTCGAGGCGGGCCTCGACGACCTCCACCAAATTGGAGCCACGCACGGCGGCAAAGACCACGCCACCATGGGCGGCGAGGTCTCCGATGGGGGCGATGTCGCTCGTCCACAGCGCCTTGCCGCGGGCTTGGTCGCGCGCGAGCAGCGTGAGCTTCCCACTGACGGTGGCGAGGACGCCCTCCGGCACCAGCAGCGTGTGCTCTACGGGCCCGCCCAGGGCCCTGCTCGTGATGCGCGTCAGCCCGCGCGGCCCGAGGCGGTAGAAGCCGAGCCGGTCGGACGCCGCGCGCAGGACCACGAGCCCAGCGTCCATGGTGGCCTCGGGCGCGACGCCGTTGACCTTGAGCGCTGCCCCGAGCGGCGCGCCCGAGACCCGGTCCAGTACGTGCACACGAAACTCCGTCTCGGACACTGATTCCTCGACGAGGATCACGTCACCCTGGACCAGCGGCTCGCGCAGCACTCGACCCTCGAAGGTCACGCTCCATGCGTCGCTGACCGGACCGCGCGGCACTTGCGTCGCGGCGGCGCCGGAGCGCGCAGGACCGCCGCCTGGCGCGCCCCAATTCCCGGCCGCGCCGACGAGCGATGCTGTGTCCGGCCTGCGGGCGTCCTGCGCCCCCGCGGCCGGCGGCGCCGGCGCGGCGGGCTCGATCAGTCCCCGCACCGGGGACCCGATCATTGGGCAAAGCGCGATGGCAAGGGCGATGGCTTGGCGAGGCATGGCCCCGCCGATGATAGCCACGCTAGCGCTCCCGCGCCTGTCTCGCTGCCTGGGTCGAGCTCAGCGTCGCCGCCCATTCCCCTGCGAGCGTCGCGTTCAGTGCGAGCGTGGCTCGACGGGCTGCGTCAAGATCGTGTGCCAATCTGCTGGGTCTTGCACCGACTCCGGCGCAAGGAGCAAGAGCACTTGCAGCGGACCGCGCGGCACGAGCCCCTGTGCGCGCAGGTAGTGATCGAGCCGCAGCTCGGACTCGGCGAGCCGCGCGCGCGCGCCGCGGTGCGCCCCCGTGGCGAACATACCGCCTGGGGTCGTGAACGCACGGGCCCGCGCGGCGTGCTCCGCCGGGACCTTCACGGGCCGTGCGACGGGCGCCACGACCTCGAAGGTGACTTGCTCGTCGCTGCGGCGGAGCTGCTGCGCCCAGAGCTCGCCCGTGGGAGACACGCCGAGCTCAGCGAGCAGCGCCAACAGCTCGCGCTTGCCTCCGTCGAGCCGCGCTTCCTCGTCGGCCTTTGTTGCGACGACTTCGAGCGCGATCGCGTGCGCCTCCGGCCGCTCGACGAGCTGCCACGTGCTCTCGATGAGCCGCACCGCGCTCGGGTGCGACTCGCTGAGCGTCATCGTCAGCGTCGGCGGCAGCTCGAAGGCGACCGACGCGACCTCGACGTGCGCCTCGATCGACTCGACGGTGAACATCAAGCCCGCGCCCGGCACCTCGAGCTTGCGCCCCATGGGGAAGCGCACGCCTTCGAACTCGCGCCAGTCACTGAACGTCTCCTTGAGCCGGATCTCGCCCTCAGCGGGGCGCAGCATCTCCTGTTCGTAGCGCACAGGCAGGTGGGTCGCCTCGTCGATCCAGAGCACGTCGGGCTCGGGCTTGCGACGCTCGGCGATCTCGGCGAGGCCGTGTTCACGGGCGGCGCGCGGCGTCAGGACGAGGCGCACGCAGTCCTTGCCCTCGACCCGCGCGCGGCCGCCGATCGCGGCGTCCTGGTACAGCGCGCGCCACGGCGCGACCGCCTCGCCCCGTCCGACCGCGCGGCCCGGTGCAGCGGCATGTCGGTGCAGGAAGAAGCGACGCCAATCGGCGGCCGCGTGCCAATCGAACTTCGCGACGGCCTGGTCGGACCAGGCCTCCCAGGAGACGCGCCCATCGACGCCGAAGAAGACGGGGTCCGAGCCGTTGAAGTCAATGCGTTGCACTGCGCGCCCGTCAGGGTGATACAGCTCTTCGAACGGGCCGTTGAAGTCGGAGGTCAAGGCTTGTGCCTGGCCTCGCATTCGGATCACGCCGAGCGCCTCGAGCGCCTCGGGCGCGCCAAGCGCGAGCCACGTGGCGTCGAGCTGTTGCGCCGCGTCGAGCGCGACCTCCGGCGCCGCCAGCGGCGTCGTGTCGTCGTCCTGCGGCGCGAGCGTTGCCGCAAGGGCGGCCCCCACGGGCAACGCAGCGGCGCTCGAGCCGCAGAGACAGAGCGTGGCGAAGAGGGTGAAGGGCTGCGCGCGCATGGGTCGTTGGCCTGCGCCTACGCGGGGTTCGTGCGCGCAGGCGAATCACGCCTAGCGTACCAGGCCCCGCGCCGGGCGTGGGCCTCAGCGGCGTCGCTCCCACTCGATGAACCAGAGAATCGTGTAGTGCGCGCGACCGGGGCTCTTCTCGACCTCGTAGAAGCCGAAGGGCAGCATCGAGAAGAAGCTGTGTCGGGCAGGCTCGCGCGTCGTCGCGGCGACGTAGCGGCTGCGGTAGTTCGCGCCGAACTGGAAGATGAAATCGAGCAACGACCAGCGCGTCGAGTCGAGGTCGGACTCGCACTCGAAGAGGATCGGGATGTCGACCTCGCTGCGCTCGTCCAGGTCATCGCGCACGTCGAGCGTGGCGCGGTGCTCGCCGAGCGGCCCGCGGACTCCGAGCTCCAGTGCGCCGTCGGCGGCGCGCCGGACCAGGGCGTCCGTGCGCTCATTGCTCGAGATTGCGAGCCCGCGCTGGTCCGCGCGGGCGAGCACCGCGGAGACGAGCCGATCGAGCCCCGCGAGCGGCGCGCCGTCGAGCGTGACGATCCGGTCGCCAGCGCGCAGGCCCGCGAGGTAGGCCGGTGAGCCCGGGGACACACCCGCGACGAGGACGACGGGCACCCCGTCTGTCGATGCGAGTGCTTCGCCCGCGAGCTCGGCGCTGAGCTCCGCGGCGTTCAAGCCGGTCAGGTCGCGCACGGCCGCGGAGCCCCGCAGGGTCAGCGACTCCGTCGCTGTGTCTTCGATGCGCTTCGCGTCGGCATCGAGCGCGAACTGGATGGCCTCGACGCCGTCCGCGCCGCCGCGCCGGGCTTCGAGCGTGAGGCTCGCGCCGGGCGCGAGGTCATTCAGGACAACGTCCGAGAACTGCTCGGGGCTCGTCAACGGAGCGCCGTCGAGCGAGAGCAGGACATCGCCCGGCTTCAGCCCGGCGACGTCGGCGCTCGACCGCTTGCGCACGCTCTCCGCGACGACGCCGCCGAAGGCGGGCAGGTCGAGCTCGGCGGCGCGTTGCCGCGTCAAGGGCCGCACGCGCAGGCCGAGGTCAGCCACCTCACGCGGGCGCTTCTCTGTTCGCTCGAGCAGCGGTTCCCCGGCGCGGTTCGCGTGCAGCCGCCATCGGATCTCGACACCGTCGAGCTGCTCGCTGCGGAGCACGGTCAGGTCGTCCGACTTCGTCGTCGTGGCGTGGATCGAAATGCAGCTCACGGCGAGCAGCGCGATCGGGAGGATTCGAATCAGGGTGCGCATGGGGTTCATGGATGCAGGGGGCAGTCAGTGGGGCTACGCGGCCCAGCGCGGCGGAGTTCCTTGAATCGCGACCTTCGCGCCGCCGCGGGGGGCATGCGCCGCAGTCAGCGGCGCAGTGAGTCCACGCTCGCGCGCGCCCACCAGTCGTTCCAGGTCTCCGTCTCGCGCCCGTTCGCTGTGCCGCCGCGCTCGGTCACGAGCGCCGCGACCTGGCCGCGCTCCGAACGCCACCACGGCTCGCCGAGGTCGCGGGCAGAGGTCGGATCGAGCCGCCCTCGCTCGACGCCCAGTTCGCTGGCGATGCCGGTGAGTCGCAGCTCCACCGCCGCGCGGACGGCCGGATCGGGGTCGTCGATGCGCGCGAGCAGCGCGGTGACCACGTCGTCGAGCGGTCCCGACGTCGACAGCGCGACTCGCCCCGCTTCGCGTCGGATCATGACGGGCTCGGGGCGGGTCGTCGGGCGGGGCGCCTCCGGAGCGCTCCGCGCCTCGGGGCGCGGCCTCTCTGCCGCCACGCTCGACATGCGGCGCTGGACTTCGAGCTCCGCTGCGAGTTGTAGGGCGCGCGCGAGGGTGTCGCCGACGCGCTCGAACGAGCGCGCGAGCGCCACCACGGTCGCGTGTGGATCCGGGCGCAGGGCGCGCTCGATCAGGGGCGCTGCCGGCAGCGGCGCCGAAGGCAGCGCCGCCGGCGGGGTTGCAGGCGAGGAGGCCAACTCTCGCGACGCGTAGGGCACAGGGATCACCCAACAAGGCAAGACCCGCGTGATGGTGTGGGTCACCGTCTGCGTGACGACCTCGCGTGTAGCCGGCGTTGCCTCTGCCGCAGCCGTTGCCACTGCCTCTGCCCGTGCCACTGCCTCTGCCCGTGCCACTGCCTCTGCTGCTATCGCTGTGTTCTGCGTCGAACCCGCCGGGCGCGTCGAGCTCTCCAGATCGAATGAACGTGCGGGGTCCGCTCGTCGCGGAGACCCTGGGGCGTGGGGCTCAGGGGTCACCAGAGTGAAGGTGAGCAGCGCCCCCGCCGCGACCGCGACGACGTGGCTCGCGACCCGCCGCGCAAGCGCAGCGCCGTCCGCTCGACGCCGCGGCGCCGCTGCCCCGGTTGGGTCTAGGGATCGAGTCGGGTCCTGGGATCGAGTCGGGTCCGGCGTCGTGCTCTGGCTCGCCTGAGCGACGCGCGCAAGGACCCGGCTCACGTGAGCGGGGTCGGTCTCGACGACGCTCGGCCCGACGAGGGTGCCGATGGCGCGGCGATAGCTGCGCCATTCCGCGGCGCATGCGGCGCACTCGTCGAGGTGCGCGACCGCCGCCGCGAGGTCGGGACGCAGGTCCCGTTCGACGTCGCGCGCGGCGCGGGCCCCAGCGTCGCGCTCCCCGCGCGCGTACACGGTTGCGCGCTCCGCCGCGTGACGGTGCGGTCCCATCGACAGCGCGTCGAACAGCTCGCCGAAACACTCGCGGGTGACGTGGTGTTGGTTCATGGTTCACTCATCCGCGCCGCTCAGGCGCGCGACGGATCTGAGCGCGCCGCCGTCCACGGCGCGCGCGTACTCCGCGCGGAACGCCTCGCGGCCGCGGTGGACACGTGACTTGACCGTGCCGATCGCGCAACCAAGGGCCACCGCTGCTTGGTCGTAGTCCAGCCCCGAGACGTCGACGAGGACGACCGCTTCCCGGAACACCTCGTCGAGCTGAGCGAGCGCGTAGGCGATCGCGTCACGTTCGAGCGCGCTCTCGTTCGGCAGGACCGTACGCTCGACATCGACGCGGCCGAGCTCCTCGCCGCCGATGCGCGCGCGCGCGGTCGCTCGCCGGCGGGCGTCGCGGCCCTGGTTGAGCGCGATGCTGAAGAGCCAGGGGCGGAAGGCGCGGTCACGGTGATACTGATCGAGCGCGCCGAAGAGCTTGACCCACGCGTCTTGTGCGGCGTCCTCTGCAGCGTGTCGATCGAGCCCCAGGCGCTCGAGGGCGCGGAGGACCGCGCCGCCATAGCGATTCACGAGGGCCTCGAACGCCGCGAGCTCGCCGCCCGCTGCGCGCGCGGCGAGGGCTTCGTCGGATGGCTGCGCCGGCCCCCTGTCGGGCATGGGCGTGGCATCGGGAGTGGGGCTCGTGGTCAGGGGCACGCTCGGCGGTCGCTGGGGGGCGCTCGAGGGGAGCTACGCGCCAGCCGCCCCGATGGTTCCAGGATTCTCTGGGAGCCTGCGCCGCAGAACGCGGTTCGCAGCGTGGTGCTCCCGTGCGTCGGCGCAAGGCGCAGCAAGTCCCTCATAGCTTGATGCAATTTGGAACCTGGCTGCAACACGGCTCCGGCGTGCGGGAGCGCCGCGCTGCGAACCGCGTTCTGTGGCACAGGCTCCTAAGAGGCCAAGTGTTCTCCAAGGCCCGCGGCGCCGTCCCAGCTCAGGCCCTGCGCAGCAGCAGCCAGTGCGAGGCGAACGTCACGTGGAGCGCGTCGAGCGCGGCCAAGCGAGCGGCCTCGGCGGCGCGCAGGCCGCGGTAGGTCCCTGCGCAGGCGTCCGCGATCGCCGCCCGATCCAGCTGGCGGACCGCGCTGGACGTGCCCCGTCGCTCGACCTCGAAGGCGGCGGTTCCCGGGGGGAGCGCCGCCAGCTCGGCGAGGACGTCCTCGTCGCGCCGTCGCTCGGGCGCCGCGCCCTGGGCCGCGGCGCGCAGCTCGGCGAGGTCGTCCCCTGCGGGCACGGCGATCAACCAGCGCCCGCCGGGCGCGAGGACCCGCGCGACCTCGGCTGGATTGCGGCGCCCGTGCACAGAGAGGACCAACGCCGCGGCGCCGTCGACCAGCGGCAGCCGCCGATCGGCGTTCGCGATGATCCATGTGCAGCGCGCGCCGTAGGTCCGCGCCGCGAGCTCGACCGCGGGCGCGGAGAGGTCGATGCCGAAGCACGCCGGCGCACCGCGCCCGGTGGACTCGCTGACCTCCGCGAGCAAGCGCCCCGTGCCTGAGCCTAGCTCCAAGATGACGGCACCCGCGGGCAGCGCGAGCTCGCGCACGACCTCGCACAGCTCGTCGAACAAGGCGCTGCCGTGGCCTGCCGCGAGGAGCCGCGCCCGCGCAGCGACGGCCTCGCGCGAGTCGCCTGCTGCGAGCGAGCGGCGGTCCTGTGGCTGCAGGAGGTTCACATGGCCGCGGCGTGCGATGTCGAACGTATGGCCGTGCGGGCAGCGCCATGCGGCTCCGGTCGAGGTCAGGGGCAGGCCACACTCGCGGACCGTGCACGACAGTACGGAATGAGCCGCTGGCGGGGCGCCGGCGGCGCCGCTCATTTCCGCGGGGACCGCAGGGGCCGACCCGTCGCGGTCTCTCGGAGAGGAATGGGGGGTGGGAGTCACGGCGAGCCCCGCGTACTCTAACCGCCCCCCATCCGCCTGCGGCGGCCAGGCCGTGCGCCAGGTCGCCGTATCCCCCGGGTTCTCCGCAGCGAGCTCCGATCCATGACATCGACCTCCCCCCAGGGCGCGCACGCGCCTGTCGAACCCGCCGGCAACGGCGCGCCGAACACCGGCTTCTTCGGGCACCCCAAGGGGCTGCAAACGCTCTTCTTCACCGAGATGTGGGAGCGCTTCAGCTTCTACGGGATGAAGGCGATCCTGCTGCTGTTCATGGTGGAGGCGGTCTCTAAGGGCGGCCTGGGCTTCGCCCCGAGCAAGGCTGGCCCGATCTTTGCGCTGTACACCAGCATGGCCTATCTCGCGACCGTGCCTGGGGGGTGGCTCGCTGACAACTTCATCGGCGCGCGGCGGTCCGTGTTCGTCGGGGGCGTGCTGATCATGATCGGGCACATCCTCTTGGCGATGCACGGGATGTCGTTCTTCTACGGCGGCCTGGCGTTTGTCGTGCTCGGCACGGGCCTCCTGAAGCCGTGCATCAGCAAGATCGTCGGCGACCTCTACACCGAAGGCGACGCCCGTCGCGACGCAGGCTTCTCGATCTTCTACATGGGGATCAACCTCGGGGCCTGGAGCGCGCCGATTGTCTGCGGTTGGCTGGCCCAGCACGACAAGTTCAAATCGCTCCTCGAGGGGTGGGGCATGGACCCGCTGAACTCGTGGCACTGGGGCTTCGCCGCCGCGGCCGTCGGCATGTTCTTCGGGCTCATGCAGTACATGCTCTCGGGGCGGCACCTCGGCGAGGCGGGGCTCTATCCGGCGCCGCCGCGCGACGAGGCCGACGCCAAGCAGCGCAAGCGGACGCTCGGGATCGGCCTCGCGGGCGTCGCGCTCGTCGGTGTCGTCGCCGCAGGGTACAGCACGACGGCGCGCTCGCTGGAGGCGCCTGAGTGGGCTGTCGTCCCGGACCGCGAATACCGACTGGTGGGGTTCGCGGGCCAGGAGGAGCTGCCCTACGAGGCCGGTGAAGCGGTCGACGCCAAGACGATTCGGGTCTCGCTCGGCGAAGCCGTGCTCGACCCGATCCAGGCCGCCGTGGCCGGCGGCGCGGACAGCGGCCAATTGGAGGGCCTCTCCATCAAGCTCGGTAGCCGTACGATCGATCGCATCACATGGCGGGCCGAGGTCGTGCAGGCGTATGCCATCACGGGCCAGGTCGACGGCGCGGCGACGGTCTACGCCGACGGGATGAACGCCAAGGTCCTCGCCAAGGAGCTCGGCGACGACCGCATGGCCGCCGTCGAGGCCGCGCTCGCGGGCGGCGCGACAGGCGGCGCGCTCGAGGGCGCGAGCTTCAAGGTCGGCGGGCTCGACCAGAAGGCGATCCAGGGCGGCTACACGGCCCTGATGCTGCTGTTGATCTTTGGCTTGTTCGGTAACTTGCTGTTCCGCGGCGACTGGACGCGCGCAGAGCGCGCGCGCCTCGTCACGATCTTTGTGCTCTTCTGTGGCGCGGCGGTGTTCTGGGGCGTCTTCGAGCAGGCCGGCTCGACGCTCACGCTCTTCGCGCAGCGCAGCACGCAGAACTCGCTCTTCGGGAGCTCGTTCCCGGCCTCGTGGTGGCAGTCCGTGAACGCGTTCATGATCATTCTGTTGTCGCCGGTCTTTGCTTGGATCTGGATCAAGCTCGGCGGGCGCGCGCCGTCGGACCCGGCGAAGTTCGCGATCGGCCTCTTCTTCGCGGGCCTCGGCTTCTTCGTGCTCGTCGGCGGCGCGATGGGTTCGGGCGGCTGGGTGCGTGTGTCGCCGCTCTGGCTCCTGAGCGTCTACTTCTTGCACACTGTCGGCGAGCTGTGCCTCAGCCCGGTCGGCCTCTCGTCGATGACGAAGCTGGCCCCGGCCCGCGTCGCGAGCTTGATGATGGGCGTGTGGTTCCTCGCCTCCTCCGTCGGCAACTTCATCAGCGGCTCGGTCGCGGGCTTCTACGAGGAGTTCGCGCTGCCGCAGCTGTTCGGCTACGTCGCGCTGGGCGCGGGGGTCATGTCCTTCGTGATGTTCCTGCTCGTCGGCCCGATCAAGCGCATGCTCGCGAACTCGGTGACGGCGTAGGGCGGAGCGTTCGGTGTAGGCCCTCACCTGTGCTCCAGGTGGGGGGCCCTTGTGAGGGATCGGGCGTGACATGTGCCGTGGGCGAGAAAATCGACGGCGCTGAGGGGCGGGGTTGCGGAATTCGGCGCCTGCCGCCATTCTCGCGCACGGAGTCCGCACATGCCCGACACCCCCCTTGTCGCCTTTCTTCGTCGCGTCCGGTCCGCGCCCCGTGCATGGTCGCACGAGGCCATCGTCGAGCACTTGCTGTGCGAGGACCCGCTCGAGCTTGCGCCATTGACCTCGCGCGCGCTGCTCATCGCTGGCGTCTTGCTGCCGACGGACGCCGCCCGTGAGCGCGTCGCGGAACGTATCGCGAGCGACGTCATCAGAGATGTTGAGCTGCCTGACGACATCTCAGAGTGGCTCCAGCGAGTCGCACTCGATGCGGCGCACTCACTACTGCTCGATGGGCTCGACGCCCTCGACGAAGCGTCATGCGCTCCGTTCCTGCGCCGGCTCGCATCGTGCGTCGGCGTAGATGAACTGCGCGCGCGTGATGCGCTCGCGGCAATCCACGGATTGTCTCCATCTCATGTGGCAGCGCTGCGCGCTCAGTTCCCCTCGAGTTGGTCGGAGGTCTCGCTCGTCGCGGTGGAGCTCCCCCGAAGCGGAGCGCTCGCGAGCGAGGCCATCCGCCACGTGATCCGGGGCGTGTGCGGAACGGAGTGACCGTATGAATCAGCTGTCGAATGGCGCCGCAGCTTGGTGGGGCGGGATGGCTGCGGCGGGAACGCCGAGGCAAGCCACCGCGCGCAGGCGAGCGACCGCGAGGGCGCTCGGAACGGCACTGCAGCTACGCGTCCGCGCTGAGATTCTGGCACACCCTGGCGCGCCGAAGATCTTCACGGTAGTACGTGGCGGAACCGAATCGGACCACCGAAACGCTGGCGGTAGTATGGCCCGGTGGGGCGGGCGCTCGCTGTTGCTCTGGGCCGAAGCGGCCGCGATCCTCGGCGCTTGCGACCCTCTGCGTCGTGTCACCGTCGCGCATGCGTTGCTCTTGGTGGGAGAATCGAACAGAGCCGTTGAGACTCTGACTGATGCGCTCCATCGATTCTCGCAGCATCCCGCGCGATTCGTGCTTTGGCAGAATCTCGGGCTCGCCTTCAGCATCGCCGGTGACGCCGGAGCGGCGCTCGGGGCATACCGTGCCGCTGCGCGTTCGCCGGGCCGCGTTGATCGTGAGGTCGCTGCTGTCTCAATGTGTATCGTCGGCGCCAAGCTGAAGAGCGTCGAAGACATGCGAGTTGGTGCTTCCATCTTGTGCGAGCGAGATGGGGAACTCGGGGTACGCGCCTTGCGCGCTGCAATCCAGGCACGTAGAGGGCGCGGCGACGAGCCGTTCTGGGCTTTCGACGACGGCGATGTCGGCGCGCTCGCCGCTGCCGCGCCTGATCTGGGCGTTACCGAAGCTTGGAGGGTCGCGCAGTGATTCGGCTCGCGCTTTGTCTCTTAGGAGCCATTGGGCTGTGGTGTCGCCCCAGTTCGGCCATCCAGCAGCCCAACAACGCTCTGCGCGAGCCCACCGCCGTCGGCGGAGGTGGCACATTGGGCGGCGACCAGCGGACCCGTGTGACGGGGGTCAGAAAGCGCAGCGGGCCTGTCGCGCCCCCGACGGGAGGACCGCCCGGGCCTTGAAGCGGTTGATCGTTTGGTTTGGCCTGGGCGCCGTACTGCTCGCGCTGCTCCTCCGTGCGTTTGCACCGTTGCGCGCCGAAGACGGAGCGGGTGCGGCGGCGATCGCACTCGACCCACGTCGGGAGTCCCCAGACGCAGCGTCGAGCAGATCGTCCAAACAGGTCAACGACGTCGCCGTCGTTGGCTCGCGGCGCGCGCTCAGCGAACAAGGGAGCAACGCGCCGTCCCAAGTCGGTGATCGGAGCACAGCTCCCGCGGAGCGCCCTCAGGCTCGTTCGATCGCCGTCGTCGACGCTGAGGGGCGGGCGCTCGCCGCAGACGTTTGCATCTTTGGCGACCTCTTGGATGCGGAGCCTGAACGCATGTTGCGGACCGACGATGCGGGGCGCACCGAGGCCGTGCTCGTCACTGGTCAACACCTCGTTGCGTTCACGCCAGATGGGCGTTGCGGTGTTCGGGAGGTCGAAGACGGGTCCGAGACCGTCCGAGTGTGTGCCTATGGCCCGGTGTCACTACGCGGGCGCATCGTCGACCTCGATACTGACGCCCCGCTCCCGCGCGCACATGTGTTGGCGCGTTGGCTCGACGCGCCGGACGGGGCGCTCCAGCAGCTCGGCGCAACAGGGGCGAGGGAGCGGGAATTCGAGGTCGACTCGACGGGATCGTTCGATCTCGCGCCCTTCCGCCCCGGCTTGTATCGGCTCGAATTCTCATGCGAAGGCTACGAGACCTACGTCGACCAACGCCCATGGCTCCCCACTGGGGCTTGGGACATGGGGACGGTGCCGCTCGAGGCGCTCGGCGACCTAGACGTTCGGCTGCTTGGTTTCGATCGCTCTTGGCCGCCATCGGTCAGCTTTGGGATCGATGGGGAGCGCCTGACAGTCGATGCCGAGGGGCGCGCGACGTTGCGCGTGCCGCTCATGGGCGAGCCGCAGCACTTCTCGATTTGGCTGCACGATTCGACGATGATGAACGTGTACCACCAAGGCACGCTCGACGAGGTGAGCGAAGTGACTGTGCGCGTCGGTGGCGCCCGGAAGCTGCGCGTCCGGGTTGAGGGCGAGGCTAGCCCTGAGGTTGAGGCGATCGGTCGGCAGTCTCTGCGTGTTCGCTATTCACCCGCGCCTGGCATTCACGCTGAGTGGAACCGCGACCTGGACGCGGGGGAGCCGTACGAAGCCGATTGCGTCGACGCCGAGCTCGCGTCGGTCGACTTGCTCGCGCTCGTCGAACGTTGGCCAAACGTCATTAGTTCCACGACCGTCGAAGTCGCAGCGACCGGGGTGACCGAGGTCGTGTTGCAGTTGCCTTCGGTTGCGCGTCGATTGACGGTGTTGGGCGCCGATGGGGGCGCCCTTCCAAGTGATACATTCGTCGAGTTGCGGCGTCCCCATGACGCGACACGCTGGATCGCATCGGGCCATACGGATGGCTTGGGGCGGGTCTTTTGGCCTGACGTCGATGCGCCGAACCTCTATTGCAGTGGCGTCTTGACGTGGGGCCCACCCGAGTCGTTCTTTATCGATTTGCGCCTCCCGAATGCGCGCGGCTCAGGGCCGCTTGCGCCGCTCGCACTCGGCCCGTCGGTGTCCCATCGAGTCAAGGTCTTGATGGCCGAGGAGGCGCTCGCTGGTGCCCGTGTGCGCGTTCTCGGGCGATACACAGATCAGCCCTGGACCTTCTACGACACAGACGCTGAGGGGTGGACTCCGTCGTTCCTGTTGTCGTCCGGTAGCGAGGTCGATTTGCTGGTGGAGGATCCGCGGGCGCTCCCTACGCGAGTGCCTCTCATCGGGGAGGAGAGTGTGATCACCGTGATTGCGCGTTGAACCTGGGAACGGCCCCTGTCGTGCGGACTCCGAGGGCTGTTCGAGCTCACGCACGCTCGCGGTTGCGCTCGTCTCAGCGCGCTGGGAGCGGTCCGACGAGCCGCTCGTGCTCTTGCATCGCGAAGCGGTCCGTCATGCCCGCGAGGTAGTCGCAGGTGGCGCGGTGCAGGCCCACCGTGTCCGCCCAGCGGCGGAACCACGGCGAGAGCTCCGCCGGTCGCGCCACATAGGCGTGGAAGAGGGCGAAGATCACATCCTTCGCCCAGGTCCGGAAAGCCTGCAGCTCGGGGTGGCGATAGAAGCGCGCATACAAGAAGCGCTGCAGCTCCTTGACCAGCGGGCGCAGCTCCGGCGAATGGCCGATGAGCATGCGCTCGTGCGCGCGCACCTCGTCCGGTGACGCCACGCCTGCGGCCGCGACGCGCGCGCGCGACTCGTGCACCTGGTCCACAATGCAGATGCCCATGACCTCGTTGCAGAGCCGCGTCACGCGCAGCTTGAAGTCCAGGTTCGATTCGAGGAAACCAGGGTGGCGCTCGGTGACCGCCGCGCGCGCGCGGCGCCAGAGCTCGACGCTCTCCTCGAGGTCGCCCTCGGTGAACATCTCGCCCAGCAACCCGTCCTCCAGGTCGTGCTTGTTGTACGCGGTCGAGTCCGCGAGATCGACGACCTGCCCTTCGAGCAGCGGCTGCTTCGGGCGCGGGGCGAACTCGGCCGGCCACTCCTCGTCGGGCTCGTGCTTCAGGAGCGATTCGCGCAGCTCGCGCGTGAGGTTGAGCCCGGTGTAGTCCGGGTTGCGGCGCTCCAATTGGTCGACGACCCGCAGCACCTGCGCGTTGTGCCGGAAGCCGCCGTAAGGCTGCATGACCTCGTTCAGCGCCCACTCGCCGCGGTGCCCGAACGGCGGGTGCCCGAGGTCGTGCGCGAGCGCGATCGCCTCGCACAAGGGCTCGTTCAGGCGCAGCGCCGCGCCGACGCTGCGCGCGACCTGACACACCTCCAACGAGTGCGAGAGGCGCGTGCGCGCGTGGTCCCCGTCCGCGGACAGCGTCACCTGCGTCTTGTGCATGAGCCTGCGGAACGCTGTCGCGTGCGTGACGCGGTCGCGGTCGCGCTCGAAGCACGTGCGGTGGGGGTCCGGCGACTCGGCGACGCGGCGGCCGCGCGAGCGCGCGCTCGGCATCGCGAACGGAGCGAGCTCGCGGGCCTCACGCGCCTCCTTGGCAGCGCGGTCGAACAGATCGATGGGGTCGGTGGGCATCCTGGGCGGCATTAGACCGACGTCGGTCGGCTCGGGTGACGACCAGAACATCGATACGCGGTAGGGTACCGCTGCAATGAGCGCCTCGAATCCGCCGGAATCGCCCCCCGCCCAGGAGCCCTGGTACGTCACGGCGTTCCAGGACGACTATCGCGCCGTCTATAGCCACCGCGACGTGCCCTCGGCGCGGCGCGAGGTCGCGTGGGTCGCAGCCGGGCCGCTCGCGGGCGTCGACGGGCGGGTCCTCGACCTCTGTTGCGGGTTCGGTCGCCACAGCTTGGCCCTCTCCGAGCGCGGCTTCCGCGTCTTTGGGATGGACCTCTCGTTCGACCTCCTCCGCGCGGCGCGCGACCTGCCCGACGGGCCCGCGCGCCTCGGCGGGCGGCTCGCGCGCGGGGACATGTCGCGCCTGCCGTACCGCGCGGGGGCGTTCTCCGCCGTCGTGAACCTCTTCACGTCGTTCGGCTACCTCGGTGATGAGCTCGACGCGCGTGTGCTGGACGAGGTCGCGCGCGTGCTGGCGCCCGGCGGCGTGCTCGTCATGGACCTGATGAACCCGGCGTCCGTCCGCGCGGGCCTCGTGCCGCGCTCGCGTGAGGAGCGCGACGGCGCGGTGCTCGAGGGCGTGCGCGCCCTCGCCGACGGGGGCCGGCGCATCACGAAGGAGGTGCGGCTGCGCCTCGCGAACGGCGTCGAGCGGACCTGGCGCGAGGACGTCCGCATGTACGAGCCCGCGGAGCTCGATGCGCTGCTCGCCGCGCGCGGGCTCGAGGTCTCTGGGCGCAACGGCGACCTGGCGGGGGGGGCGTTCGGCCCCGAGGCCCTGCGACAAGTCGTCACCGCGCGGCGCTCGTTATGATCGTCGCGCGCGGGCCGGCTGCCCGCGCCGTACGCCGCTCCCACGCGCACCACCTACCTATGCAGCAGAACATCGTCTTCAGCGAGAAGGCCCTCGAGCTCCAAGCCATCGCCCGCAAGATCGCCGACGAGCATGTGCGCCCGAACGCGGCGAAGTACGACAAGGCGCAGGAGTACAACTACGAGGCCGCGCGCGCGGTCGCGAGCGCCGGGCTCTTCAAGACCTTCATCCCGAAGGAGTACGGCGGCCACGGCGCGGGCGTGCTCGCGTTGGCGCTCGTCGCGGAAGAGCTCGCGAAGGCGGACTCCGGCTTCGGCGTGGCCTTCGCCGTGAACGCGCTCGGCTCGTTCCCGATCATCCTCGGCGGCACGGAAGAGCAGAAGCGCGAGTGGCTGCCGAAGATCGCCAACGGCGAGAAGTTCGTCGCGTTCTGCCTGTCCGAGAAGTTCGCCGGCTCGGACGCGTCCGGCCTCGCCGTGCGCGCAGAGGAGGACGGTGACCACTGGGTCATCAACGGCGAGAAGAAGTGGACGACCAACGGCGGCGTCGCGGACTACTACTCGGTGTTTTGCGTGACGGACCCGACCTCGAAGTCGCGCCGCATCAGCGCGATCTTGGTCGAGAAGGGCACGCCCGGCTTCACCGTCAAGAAGGTCGAGGACAAGATGGGCATCCGGTGCGTCCCCGTCGTCGAGACTCACTTCGAGAACGTCCGCGTGCCGAAGGCGAACCTGATCGGCGGCAAGCCTGGCGTCGGGTTCAAGCACGCGATGCAGACGCTCGACTACGCGCGCCCGGGCGTGGCGGCGCAGGCGGTGGGGGCGTCGCAGGGCGCGCTCGACCTCGCGAACGTCTACTCGAACCGCCGCGTCCAGTTCGGCGTGCCGATCAGCCAGCACCAGATGGTGATGAAGATGCTGGCCGACATGGCGATGAAGACCGAGGCCTCCCGCCAGCTCGTCTACGCCGCCGCGGCGGGCATCGACGAGCACGGCCCCTCGCCGACGAACTCGAAGGCCGCCGCGATGGCGAAGTGCTTCGCGACCGACGTCGCCATGGAGGTCGCGACCGACGCGGTCCAGGTCTTCGGCGGCTACGGGTTCATGGAGGACTACCCCATCGCGAAGTTCTTCCGGGACGCCAAGATCCTCCAGATCTATGAGGGCACCAACCAGGTCCAGCGCATCGTGATCGCCCGGCACCTGATTCGGGAAGCGGCCGAGCTCGAGCACCTCAAGGCGTTCATTCCCGTCGAGGAACAGAACGCTTACGGGGCCGAGGTCGAGACGGCCTGAGCCGAATCGGGGAACCCTCGGGCCGCGCCGCCCCCCCAACGTGCAGTTGGGGGGGCGGCGCGGCTGCCATTTTGGCGCGCTTTCTGCGGCAATCTGCCGTTACGGCGCCCTCGGCAACCCTAGTCCTTGTTTGGACAAGGTTCAGAACCCCCTGTCAGGCAAGAGGTTACGTGTCTTTCATCCAACCTCTGGCGTCACGGAACGTAGTTCGATCGAACATGCCTGTGCACCGGGGAACGCCGCGGTGATCGCAGCCTGTCAATCCAAGGTGAACACCGTTCGGCAGAGGTCCGTGACGCGGCTCGCTGGCAGACGTCCCCAAGGGGACGCCAGCGACCGCGCCGGGGGCCCCTCCCCGAAGGCCGCGTTCACCCACCGCGCCGGAAACCCTGCCACGCGCGGTGCTCCCTCCCTAGGGCGTCTTGGGTGGCCATTGCCGCTCCCAGCGCGTCCGACGGACCCCCGCAGGGTGCTCCTCGAGAGCTGAACGAGAAACGAGACCACACATGACCGCCACCGCTGACCTCAAGACCCTCGCGGAGCTCGACGAGCTCCTCGACCGCTACGCCGACGATCCCACGGGGTTCGAGGCCAAGGTGCGGCGCCGGGCCCAGGCCTGGAACAAGGCTGGCTACGACATCGAGCTGCGGGACTCCGTCAGCTGGCGCGATGCGTCCAGGCGGACGGCGTCCCCGATCGGCTCGATCGAGGACCAGCTCCGCTCCGAGATCGAGTGCATCACGATCATGTCCCGCGAGGAAGAGGCCCAGCACGCGCGCCGGATCGAGTTCGCGCGCATGCGCCTCGAGCTCGAGCGGGCGAAGGCAGGCCTCTCCGAGGACGACCTCGCGTGCTGCGTCGACTTCGACCCGACGACCTACCGGAGCGCCGAGGGCTCGTGCGGCCTGCCCGCGTCGCTGTGCCGACGTTGGATCGAGCTGCACCACCTCCGCACGGAGCTGGTCGAGCGCAACCTCTATCTCGTTCTGATCAACGTCGAGCGCTACGCGCACCTCGGGCTGCCGCGCCTCGACCTGATCCAGGAGGGCTCGGCGGCGCTCTTCCGCGCGGTCGACGGCTTTGACTGGAAGCGCGGGCTGCTGTTCCGCACGTACGCGGTGCACTGGCTCAACCAGGCCTTCCGCAGCTTCCTGTACAACCACGGTCAGACCGTGCGCGTGCCGGTGTACCTGCAGAAGGCGATGAAGCACGTGCGGGCGGCGATGGACAAGCTCGGCCCGGACGCGAGCCACGCGGCGATCGCCGAGGAGGCGGGGCTCGGCGAGCACTTGGTCGAGAGCGCGCTCGCGGCGACCAAGTCGACGTTGTCGATCGATGCGCCGATGGGTGGCGACGATAGCACGGGCCTCGTCGATCTGATCGGCGAGGACGGGGCGGCGGAGGTCTATTCCACGGAGATGGAGGAGACGACGCTGGTCGAGGGCTTGCGCGACGCGCTGGATCGCCTGTCGGAGCGCGAGCGCTACGTGATCGAGCGCCGCTTCGGCATCAACCAGGACCGCGAATACACGCTGTCCGAGGTCGCATCGGACCTGCGCGTCTCCCTCGAGCGGGTGCGCCAGATCCAGGTGCGTGCATTGGGTAAGCTGAAGACGCCGGTCTTGCGCAAGGCCATCGACCCGTTCCTTTGATCGGCGCGCCCGTCCCGACGCGCTGAGTGCGCTGCGAGGGTTAGGGACCGGACCCGGTACCTAACCCTCGCAGCGCACCTGGCCTCGCCCTCCGCGCGCTCGCCGGGCCCTCGGCCAACACCGCGGCGCGCGCCCGCAGGCCCAACGGCGAGGTCAATAGGGTGCCGGCGCGGCGAGCAATCGGAAGATGCCGACCCGATTCGGGTCGCGGATGTCCAAGAGGTCCTTGCCGCGGGCGTCGTACAGGATGCGCGTGCCCCGCGGGCCGAGGAGCCCGACGTCCGCGCCGATCAGCGCGCCGGTGATCTCGAGCTCGCCGTTCGTGCCGTCGCCGTTCGGGATGACGCCGAAGATGCTGTTCGCGCTGTAGAGCGTCGCATCGATCTTGAAGGGCTCGCTCGCGTCGCGCTCGGCGAGGCTCGCCTCCATCAGCCGGCGCAGGAGCTCATCGCTGATCCAGTCGTCCGTCGCTGTCAGCGCCGAGACCGCGGCTCGCGGCGTTCCGTCCGCGTTGAAGAGGATCGGGTCGCTCGGGTCGTTCGGATCAGCGAGCGTCAGCTTGCTCAAGTCCCAGCCGTCCGTGCGCTCATCCGCGATCCAGAGGCCGCTCGCGGGGTCGAACCAGCCCTTTTTGTTGTAGATGGGAACGACGGTCTCGGAGTCGAACGCGTAATAGCGCGCGAAGTAGCCGGGGCCCGCGTACTCGGGGTTCGGGTACATCGGCGTGACCCACTCGAAGACGGGGACGTCGACCGTGTTTGTGCCTGTGACGATCCACTCCTGGCGCTCGCGGGGCTCGGTGCCGATCTGCACGTTCTCGTACACCGGCTCGTCTCGGTAGCCGACGAGGACACGCTCCGTCACTGCCGGGCGGTACCCCGTCGCGGGCGTGATGATCCGCGTCTCGTAGATCGCGACGGGGCGCGTGCCGGTCTGGCGCCGCTCGTAGACGGGCGCGTCGAAGAACTCGCCGGTCCCGCGCCATTCGCCGAGCTCATCCACGCGCGGGACGGTCCCTGTTTGCACCCGGACCGGCTTGCCCGGCAGCTCCGGCTGCGTCTTGATCCATTCGCGGCGGTTGAAGATGCCCGCCTCCTCGAGGGTAAAGCTCCAGCTGCCGCCCACTGCGCCCGTGACGGCGCTCCCCACGCCCCAGCCCGCTCGGAACGTGTCGCCGATGACGATGTTCGCGCCCGAGGTGATCGCGAGCCCGTTCGGCGCGCCATTGACGCCGACGCCGAACGTGCGGGCATCGCCAACCTCGCCGTCGAGGTAACGCAGGTCGCTCGGGATGTAGACGTTGCCGCGCGCCCACAACGAGCCCATGCCGACCACGTAGCCGCTGATGATGACGTCGCCATCGATGGCGACCTTGCCATCCAGGCGGATCGGGTCCTCCTCGGTGCCGATCAGGATGACCTGACCGCGCGTGACCGGGTCGAGCGAGGTCGTGTTCCCGCTGAGCAGGGTCGCGAGCTGCCCATTGGTCGTGACCTCGTCGCCTGGGTCCACGACCCCGATCAGGCCGCCGCTGATGCCGCCCCCGAAGGTGGCGACGGTGGCCTCGAACTCCTGGTCGTCCACGACGCGGTTGCCCGTGCCTGCCGTGAGGTCGTCCCCGGTCACCAAGTCGTAGCCGCCGTCGTCGGGGAAGGGGGGCGGGAACGTGTCCGGCAGCGTGCCGTCGATCTGCTCGGCGAAGCCGAAGTAGTCGAGGTACAGGTTCTCGAACGGCGAGGGGGCGCCTTGGTCCGCGGGCGAGAGGTGCTCGGGCGTGAGCGCGCCAGCGCTGTCCTCGACCAGGTGGCCGAAGCCGTCGATGTCCGCCGACATCAGCGGGAAGCCGCTCCAGCCCGTGATCGGGTTGCCCTCGCCGTCGACCGCGCTGCCGCCGATGTACAGCGTGCCCGCGATCTCGGAGTCCGGGTCGTCGCGGAACTGGAAGCTCTCAATGGAGCCGACGCGCGTCCGGTCGAACGTGCCGTACAGGCTCGGGTCCTGGTTGTATACGCGCTGCGCCGAGTCGACCTCGGTGTGGCACATGATGCAGTTGACGTTGTTGGCGAGCAGCGCGAAGTCGAGGCCGTCCCACTGCGGCGGCTCGATCGACCAGATCCGCGTCACGCTGGCGCGCGCGTCGTCGCGCACGGCGCCGCCGAGGTGGATCGCCGCGGTCGCGGTGATCTCGACGCGCACCGCGCGACCGATGTCACGGCGGACGAGCCAGAGCTCGTCGATGAACGAATCGCCCAGGAGCGCAGCGCCCTCTGCGTCGAGCGGCAGGCCGAGCTCGCCGCGCCAGTCGACGCGCGCCGGCAGCGCGACCCCTGCCTGGTTCAAGAGCCCGATGGTCGCGGCGTAGGTCCGAAACGCCTGCGGCGAGGGGACGTCGCCTGCTAGCGCCGCCTCGAAGCCCGTCCAAAGTCGCTCGGCGGCGAGGCTCGCGGCGGCCTCGGCCGACGCGCGCGCGTCGGCGCGCTGGGTACGGTCGGTCGCGCGGTGGCTGGCCCAGACGGTCGTCTGGACCAGCGCCGTGCCCATGACGGCGAGCACGACGAGGACTGCGACGAAGGCGAGCATGGCTGCGCCACGGCGGGTGGCAGGTGCGGAACGGAGCGTGAACATCAGCGAAAATCCCCCAGATGCGGTCGAACTGGGACCCCTTGGGGTCCACCTTCGAAACCTACCTGGGTCTCCACTGGGAGGTCGCCGCCTGAACGCTGTGATCCCGTGTCCGGCTGCGGCTGCGCGGGGCCCCGCGCGGCGCCGTGTTTCCCGATGAGAGCGCAACTGGCGCGCGGGTCCTCGGTAGAGTCATTCAGGATGTCCCGCACCCGCCCCCAGAGCGTCGCGCAGGAGCCGCGCAGCGCCGCGGCGCCCGCGCTCGTGCTCGATACGCGGCGCCTGCGCAGTCTCTATCTGGACCTGCTCGGCCGGCCGCCCTTTGCCGCGGAGCGCGACCTCTGGCTCGGGCGCGGCGCGCGAGAGCTCCTGGACGCGCTGCTCGGCAGCGACGCGTTCTGGCGCCACTGGTTCGACGAGCAGCTCTACTACTTCATGCTGATCGACAACTTTCGCCCCGAGGGCGAAGGCGTCGAGGCGATCGCGGCGGGGCTCAGCGCGGGCAAGCTCTCGGTGCGGGACGCGTTGCACCGCATCGCGCTGCTCCCGAGCTTCGACCTGCGCAATCCCGGCGCGGACACGTTTGTCACCGTCGTCATGGAGCAGCTCGTCGGGCTGACGGTGCAGGTCGCGCGTCGCGAGCTCGAGATCGGCAAAGCCGCCTACGACGGGCGGCCAGGCCTCTTCCTCGGCGCCAACGCGTCGAGCCAGGCGGACGTGGTGCGCGTCGCGGCCCAGCACAAGGACTCGATGCGGCACTTCGTGGCGCGGGAGTACGAGCGAGTGCTCGGCGAGCCCATGGAGCGGCGCGCGCTCGCGGCCGCCGCCCGTGAGCTGCACAAGGACCCCCGGCGCTACCTGGACGTCCTCCGTGGTTGGCTCCTCTCCGACGGGTACGCCGCGCGCCTCGAGCGCGGCAAGGAGCTCTCGAACCGCCTCTTCGTGCGCGCGCTCTTCGTCGATCTCCTGGGACGGGAGCCGAGCGACGACGAGGCGGAGACGCTGCGCGGCGCCTTGGACGGCCTCGGCGACTCGCGCCCGCTGCGCGCGGTCGTCGTACGCATGCTGCTCGATTCGGGGCGCGTGCCGTTGCCTGAGAAGGGGGCGATCGCCGACCCGACCCAGTGGATCGCCGGCGAGTTTCGTCGGCTCCTCGGCCGCGAAGCCGGGCCTGACGAGCTCAAGGAGTTCGTGACCGTGTTCCACGAGCCAGATTGCGTCCCCGCACTGATCGTGCAGGTGCTCCTGGCGGATCCGGCCTATCATCGATACTGAGGTCCGGGGCCCCCGGACCTCGCTGCGCCGCTCCCATCCCGCGCGCTCGGACTGAGGACCATCGCCATGAAACAGCACATTCGACGTCGGGACTTCCTGCGCCAGGCGGCGCTCGTCGGCGGCCTCGCGCCGAGCCTGCTCGCGAGCGGGGCGCTCGCGCTGCCGCGGCGCGCGCTCGCGCCGCTCGTGCCAGGCCGCAAGACAAAGCACGTCGTCCTGATCGCATTCTCGGGCGGCGTGCGCTCGCGCGAGACGTTCGGCACGCCTGACAACGTCCCGAGCATGCTCGCGCTGGCGAAGGAGGGCGTGTCCTTCCCGCGGCTCAAGACGTCGAACCTCGGCCACTTCGGCGCGTCCATGTCCATCTTCACGGGCATCAGCGAGCCGCGCGGGATCCGAGACAACCAGCGCGGCCCCGATCCAACGGTCTTCGAGTACCTGCGCAAGGACCTGGGCCTCGCCCAAGGAGAGGTCTGGGTGACGACGTCCGGGGGGGCACAGCAGACGAACTACTCCTACGGCTTGCACCCCGAGTACGGCGCGCGATACGGCGCGACGATCCTCGACGGAGACGGCATCTTCAACGCGAAGTTCAAGACCCTGCTCGACGAGTTCGGGCGCCCGAAGCCCGCGAGCGAGCGCGAGGCGGCCCTCGTCGAGCGGCTGCGTCGAGGGATCTCGGACGGGGGGCGCGAGACGGGTGACGAGCGTGAAGCGCTCGCCCGCGTCGAGAAGTACATCTTGGACGAGCTCACGCGCGGCACGACGGGGCTCAGCGGCGCGAACGCGGGCGACGCCAAGGCGCTGCGCCTCGCGCGCAACCTCCTGACGATCTTCAAGCCGCGTGTCGTCGGCGTCGTCTTGCAGAACGCGGACGTCGCGCACACTTCGTTCAATGCGTACTCGGAGGTCGTGCGCCGCAATGACGCCGCGATCGGCGAGCTGATGGCGGCCATCCGCGCGGATGATGAGCTGCGAGATTCCACCGCGGTGTTCGTGCTCCCCGAGTTCGGCCGCGATCACGACCTCAACTCGCGGCGCGGCCTGGACCACGGCGACGGCTCGGACGACTTGAACTACGTCCACGGCGTCGCGTGGGGGCCGGACTTCAAGCGCGGCCGCGTCGTCGAGGACGAGCTGCGCACCATCGACGTGACCCCTACCATCTGCAGCCTGTTCGGCGCAGAGGCGAAGCTCGCGAAGGGTGACGTCTTGCGCGGCCTCTTCGCGTGAGCTCCTTGCCTCGGCCTCGGCGCTTGCGCTCCGCCACGCTCCTCGGCGCCTCTGCGGCGCTGTCCGTCCTCGGCGGCTTACTCCATGACGCCTTGGGCGGCGCGTCCGCCCTCGCTGGTTCGACCTTTGGCCCGTGGGCAGCGACAGAGCCGCGCGCGAGCGCATTCCCCGGGTTCGAGCCGCCGCCCAGCGCGACGCGCCCCGCGCCCGTGATGCCGGACTCCGAGGGCTGCATGCACTGCCACGCGGGCATCGAGGAGATGCACCCGGGGTTCCCGTTGTCGTGCGTGGATTGCCACGGCGGCGACGGCGACACCCGCGAGAAGCTCCAGGCGCACGTGCAATCGACCGTCCCGCGCACGGCTGAGACCGAGCGCGTCCCGCCGCTCGACCAGGACCTCGCATACGTCCGCTTCGTCAACCCGATGGACCTGCGCGTCGCCGAGAAGACGTGCGGCGGCTGCCACGGCGAGCTCGTCGAGCACCTGCGGATCAGCCTGCATGGCACGACCGCAGGCCACCTCTCGGATGGCTTCTACGAGATCGGTCACGCCAAGGAGCGGGGCTCAAAGTACGGCGTGTTCCCCGAAGCGCCGCTCGCCCCGAAGCCCGGCAGCACGCTCGCTCGCGTGGTGCAGCCGCCGGAGCTCGACTCGCGGAGCGATCGGCTGTCGCTCGCGTCGCACTTCCCCGACCTGTCGCGGAAGGAGTGCATGCAGTGCCACCTGTGGTCCCAGGGGCGCGCGGTGCGCGGGCGCGTCGGCTTCGACGGGGACTATCGCGGCGCCGGCTGCGCCGCGTGCCACGTGCCGTACGCGCTCAACGGCATGAGCGAGAGCGGTGACCGTACGACGCCGCGCAACGAGCCGGGTCACCCGCGCGCGCACGCGCTCGTCGCTGCGCCGCCGACCTCGACGTGCACGACGTGCCACTACGGCGACGCGTCGATCGGCTTGCACTTCCGCGGCCTGTCTCAGTTGCCGCCCGGCGCGCCTGGCGGGCCGGAGATCCCAGGCACCACTGCGGCGCCGTTGAACCGGGCGTTCTACATCGACGATCCCGTGATGACGCCTCCCGATGTGCACCACGCGTCAGGGCTCCACTGCGTGGATTGCCACACTTTGGGCGACACGATGGGGGACGGGCGCTTCGTCGGCTGGATGGAGGAGGCCGTCGAGATCTCGTGCGAGAGCTGCCACGGGACGTTCACGGAGCGCACGCGCTTCGTTACGGAGCGCGGCACGAAGCTGAAGCACCTGTTCGAACGCGACGGCGCGGTCTGGCTGCGCTCGAAGGTCACCGGCGCGGAGCACCGCGTCAAGCAGGCAGTGGACGTCGTGACGCCCGGCACGGACGACTTCAACGCCGAGGCCGCGCGCGCGATGACCGGCGCGCACGGGACGCTCGAGTGTTACACCTGTCACGCGGGCTGGAACGTCAACTTCCTCGGCTTCCACTTCTACCGTAACGAGGCGCTCTCGCAGCTCGACCTGCTCTCCGGGCGCCGCACGCCCGGTCGCGTGACGACGCAAGAGAAGGTCTTCGCGACATGGAAGAGCTTCTACGCGGGCTTGAACGAGGCCGGCCGCGTCGCGCCGTACCTGACGGGGTTCTCGACCATGGGCACCGTCGACGACGCCGACGGGAACCGCATCCTCGACCAGGAGCTGCCCGTCACCGCGGCGGGGCGCTCGGGCCTGACGATGATCCACCACCAGCTCCATTCCACGCGGCCGACGGCGCGCAGCTGCGTCGAGTGCCACCGGAACTCGGGCACGTGGGGCCTCGGGTCGGCGAACTTCCACCTCGGTCGGCAGGTCGCGTACGTCGCGGACCGGCGCGGGATCGAGGTCGTCGCGCTCGACCGCGGCCAGCTCGCGAGCTCGACCCCGATCGCCAAGCTCGTTCAGCCGGACGTCGTCGACCTCGAGCTCGATTGCGACCCGTTGCAGGGCTTCGGGCGCTACCTCTACGTCTCGGAGGGCGGCCGCGGCGTGCACGTCGTCGACGTGCGCGACCCCGCGCGGCCCAGGCGCGTCGCGTTCCGAGAGAGCGTCTCGCCGCGCGGCTTAGCGCTGTCTGGCGACGTGCTGCTCGTGGCGGATGGCGTGGGCGGGCTCAAGGTCTACGACGTGTCCGAGCCCGCGCGCATCACGCGCATCGCGACGCTGCCGACGCTCGACGCCCACGAGGTCGAGGTGCGTTGGCCCTACGCGTACGTCGCTGACGGCCCGGGCGGGCTCCTGATCGTCGACATCAGTGTGCCGGTGACGCCGAAGGTCGTCGGAGGGCGCTCGCTCGTCGGCGGCCGCGCCGACCAGGACGCGACGGTGGACCTCGACGTGCTCTTCCAATTCAGCCGCCCCATGGTCGACGACAAGGGCGCGCCGCTCCAGGAGCGCACCGAGGCGCGGATGCTCGTGGCGTGCCTCGACGAAGAGGTCGGGCTCTTCCTCGTCGACGCGACCGAGCCGACCTCGCCGCGGATGCTGTTCCCGACCCGCGGCAACAACGAACGCAGCGCGACGCACATGCCTTCGCCACGCGACTACCTGTACCGCGGCCTGAGCTTGCGCAGCAAGGTCGACGTCGCGACGCCGCAAGGGGGCGAGCCGACGCGTGAGCGCGACTACGTGTACTTCGTCGAAGAGCGACCCCGAGGCAACGGCGAAGGGGACTCGTTCTTGCGCCTCGTCGATGTCACGGATCCGAAGCGCCCCCAGTTCATCCGGCCGCGCACGGAGGTGGCGGGGACGGCGGAGCACCTCTTGCACGCCAGCTTCTACAACGCGCCTTTCCTCCAGCCGTATGCAATGGTCTCGGGCGAGGACGGGCTCGCTGTCGTCGACCTCTCGAACTCCAAGGAGCCCGTCCCGGGCGGCGTGCTGCGCGGCATCCGCGACACGTGGGTCGCAGCGGTCGAAGAGTTCCCCCTCGATCGCATGGTCGCCCCGAACGGCGCGCCGCTGAAGGACGTCAGCCACGCCGAGTCGCGCTGGCTTCGCACGCCCGAGATCGCGCGGGTCCTCGGCGTCGATGCAGAGGCCCTGGGGCTCCTTTCACGCTACGACCAAATCCCTTCAGTCGTCAGCGCCGACGCGCGCGCGGTCTTTCGCAGGGCCGACGTCGACCGCGACGGGCTCGTCACGGGGGCCGAGCTCGCGAGCTTGCCGGCGGGCTCGGACCGCAACACGGACGGTCGTGTGACGTTGGCCGAGCTGGTCGAGTTCCAGGGGCGGGCCGAGGACGCCGCCGAGGGCCGCTCGCGGGTCGAGCCCGGCGCGCTCGCGCTGCTCGAGTCGCGGGTCGATCGCGACGGCGACCTCGCGCGGCTGCTCGACGGGACGGACCCCTACGACTTCGACAAGAAGCGCGACGGCCGCCTCGATCGCAAGGAGCTGACCGCCGCCTTCTTTGCCGCGCTCGACCTCGACGGAGACGGGCGCCTCAATGTGGCGGAGCTGTCGCGGCACCCGGGGCCCCTGCGCCAAATCCGCTACGGCGATGAGTCTGGGCTCGCGCGCTTTGGCAAGCTCGACCGCAGCGGCGGCGGGACGATCAGCTTGCGCGAGTTTTCGCTGCGCGATGAGGACTGGGACGCGCTCGACGCCGACGGTGATGGCGCGGTGCAATTGACCGCGCGGCGCGCCGGAGGCCGCGACGCGGTCGCGGAACGGCGCGGCGTGGAGCAGCTGCCGGCAGAGTGGCCGACGCGCCGGGTCGGCGCGCTGCTCACGCTCGCGCCGACCACGGACGAGCTGCGCCTCCTCGGCGCGTTCGACGTCGATCGCGACGGCGAGCTGACCAAGCGCGAGCTGCGCAAGCGCCTCGACTTGCTCCAGCAGCTCGATGCTGACGGGAGCGATCGAGTGACGACGGATGAGGTCGCCGCCGCGCTCGCGCGCCTCGCGGACAACGGCGTCGAGGTGACCCCCGACAGCTTCGAGGGGCGTTGGGACCTCGATGGCGATGGCAAGGTGAGCGACGACGAGCTTCCGGACCGCATTCGCGCCCTCTTGGCGCGCAGGGCACGATGAGCGGCGGCGCAGCCTTCACCCGGCGCGCGGTGTTGACCGGGCTCGGCGTCGGCCTCGCGGGCTGCGCTGGCCTCGCGGGCTGCGCCGGCCCGGGCGCGCGCGGCGCTGCAGGCGGCGTGGGCCAGCGGCCCGCGCCCGACCGGACGCTGCGCTGCGTGACCTGGAACATCCGCCACGGCGAAGGCACCGATGGCCGGGTCGACCTCGCGCGCATCGCTGCGTCGCTCGCGCGCCTCGCGCCCGACCTCGTGCTGCTGCAGGAGGTCGATCGCGGCTGCCGACGTTCGGGTGGGGTCGATCAGCCCGGCGAGCTCGGCGCGCTCCTCGGGCTCGAGAGCGCGTTCGCTGCGCACCGGCCCTTCGATGGAGGCGAGTACGGCCTCGCCGCGCTCTCGCGCGCGCCCATCCTCGAGGCGCGCGGCGTGCCGCTCGACGCTGCGCCGCGGCCGCTCATCGCGCTCGCGGTCGCGATCGACCTCAGCGCGCTCGTCGGCTTCGCGGGCGTCGGCCCGTTGACCGCGGTGGGCGTGCACCTCGTCGACACGCTCGACGAGCGCGCCGCCGAAGCGCGCGCGGTGCTCGACACGGTGCTGCGGACCCCTGGCCCCTTCGTGGTGGCCGGCGACTTCAACGGGACCCGGGAGACCGCGCCGATCGAGGTCTTCGCCGCCTGCGACGTCGCGACACCGCCGGCGCCGCGCGAGACCTTCCCCGCGGACGCTCCGACGCGAGAGATCGACTTCATGGTCGCGGGGCCGCCGCACCGCGCGCGCTGGGCGTCGAGCCGCGTCGATGCCGAAGCGCTCGCGTCGGACCATCGGCCGGTGGTCGCAGAGCTCCGCCTGCTCTGAGGGCCCTCGGCCGGTCAGCGGACGGGCTCCGGTGACCAACGAGCCTGCGCCACAGCGCGCGATTCGCAGCGCGGCGCTCTCGCGCGCCGGAGCCGCGTTGCAGCAAGGTCCCAAATAGCATCAAGCTATGAGGAACTTGCTGCGCCTTGCTCCAACGCACGGGAGCACCACGCTGCGAACCGCGTTCTGTGGCGCAGACCCCTAGTCGCTCAGCCAGGCGTCGAAGACCTGGATCCCGGCGAGCTTCGGCGTCCACTCCTCGACGAGGCCGCGGTGCTCGGGGTGCACTTGGTACCCATCGTGGGCAGCGCGGTCGTCGAAGAGCACCCACACTGCGACGTCGAAGGCCTGGTTGTTCCGGGGGCCGGTGAACTCCGGGCAGCGCGTGCCGGCCTCCATGAGGCGCACGCCGGGGATGCGGGTGAGCCGCCGCCGGCAGTCCTTGACCAGAGCGGCCGCGTCACCGGCGTCCTTCAAGTCGAAGAACACAGCGTGCGCGAGGTTCCCGGGGTGGGCGACCGGCTCGTGCTGCGTTGCGCGGCAGCCCGCGAGGGCGGCGACGAGCGCCAGCGTGGCGAGGGGCCTTGCGAGCGAGACGAAGGTGCGGGTGCGGCGGGTAGCGGTCATGTCAGCGGTCGTGGGAGCGGCTTCCTTGGGGGCTGGGCCTGGTGATCTGCGCCCATGCCTGTGACAATGCTACACCCTGTCGCCTCCCACCTCCTCGGCGAGGCGACCCAACGAGGACCGCAACTTGCCGCTGAAGATCGCCGTACCGAAGGAGACCCACGCCGGAGAGCGCAGGGTCGCGTTGATCCCCCAGGTCGTGCAGGACCTCGTCAAGGACGGGCGTGAAGTGACCGTCCAGCGCGGCGCGGGCGTCGCGGCGGGCTTCCCCGACGCCGAGTACGAGGCGCGCGGCGCGCGGCTGGTCGATGACCGCGCGCAGCTCTTCGCGAGCGCGGATGTCGTCCTGCAGGTCCGAGCGCTCGGCGCGAACCCCGGCAGCGGCGCGGACGACCTGGCGCTCATGCGGAGCGGGCAGGTGCTCGTCGCGAGCTGCGCGCCGCTCGATCACCCCGGCCCGCTCGGCGACGCGGCCGCGCGCGGCGTGACCGTGTTCGCGCTCGAGCTCGTCCCGCGCACGACACGCGCGCAGAGCATGGACGTGCTGTCGTCGATGGCGACCTTGGCCGGATACAAGGCGGTGCTGCTCGGGGCCGGGGCGCTGCCGCGGATCCTGCCGATGATGATGACCGCCGCGGGCACCTTGGCCGCGGCGCGTTGTTTCGTGCTCGGAGCCGGCGTCGCGGGGCTGCAGGCGATGGCGACGGCGAAGCGCCTCGGGGCGGTCGTCGAGGGCTACGACATCCGCCCCGTCGTGAAGGATCAAGTCATCAGCGTCGGCGCGCGCTTCGTCGAGCTGGCCCTCGACACGGCCGCGGCTGAAGGCGCCGGCGGATATGCCAAGGAGCAAGGCGAGGACTTCCTGCGCAAGCAGCGCGAGCTCTTGACGGGTGTCATCGCCAAGAGCGACCTCGTCATCACGACCGCCGCGATCCCTGGCCGCCCATCGCCGGAGCTCGTGACCGAGGACATGGTCAAGGCCATGCAGCCCGGCTCGGTGCTGATCGACCTCGCGGCGGAGCGCGGCGGCAACTGCCGCCTGACGCGCGCCGGTGAGACGATCGACGCGCACGGGGTGACGATCATGGGCCCGCTCGACCTGCCTTCGACGGTCCCCTCGGACGCCAGCCGAATGCTCGCGCGCAACGCGCTCGCGTTCCTGCGCAATGCCTACAAGAAGGGCGCGGACGCGCTCGACATCGCCGACGACATCGTCCAAGGCACCATGGCGGTGCACGCCGGCGAGGTCACCAACGCGCGCGTCCGAGAGTCCCTCGGCCTCCCCCCGCCGGTCTCTGCCTGAGCGACTGACGCCCCCCCAGCGAACCCCAAGGCACCCCATGCTCCTCCTCTCGCTCACGATCTTCATGCTGGCGGTCTTCGTCGGCTTCGAGATCATCACTAAGGTCCCGCCGACGCTGCACACGCCGCTGATGTCGGGCTCCAACGCCATTTCCGGGATCGCCGTCGTCGGCGCGATCCTCGCCGTCGAGGAGGCCTCGGGCCCGATCGCGACCGCCGTTGGCTTGATCGCGCTCGTGCTGGCGATGATCAACGTAGTCGGCGGATTCATGGTCACGCACCGCATGCTGGCGATGTTCAAGTCGAAGCCAGCCAACCCGAAGGGCTGAGGGGCGCGCCATGTCGAAAGCAGACCTCGTTCAGCTCGCGTATCTCATCGCGAGCGTGCTCTTCATCCTCGGCCTCAAGGGCCTGACGCGCCCGCGCACCGCGGTGCGCGGTAACCGGCTCGGCGCGCTCGGCATGCTCGTCGCGATCGTCGCCGTGCTGCTGTCGTCCGATGTGCACATCGGGCTGATTCTGGCCGGCCTCGTCGTCGGCGGCGGCATCGGCGCGGTGATGTCCGCGCGCGTGCAGATGACCGACATGCCGCAGCTCGTGGCCTTGTTCAACGGCTTTGGCGGCGGCGCGTCGGCGCTCGTGCCGGCCGTCTTGATCGCGAGCAAGGGCACGATGGGCGGCGACGCAGCGCAGTCGATCGCAGGCGGGCTGTCCGTCTTCATCGGCGCCGTCACATTGACCGGCAGCTCCATCGCGTTTGCGAAGCTGCAAGGCCTGAAATGGGGCGACCTGCGCTTTCCGGCGCAGATGACGCTCAACGCCGTCCTTTCCCTCGCGGCGGTCGGATTGCTCCTCTCCTTGGCGGTCTCGCCCGAGGCGACCTTCGGCTTCTGGGTCTTGTTCGGGATCTCGCTCGTCCTCGGCGTCACGTTCGTGTCGCCGATCGGCGGCGCAGACATGCCGGTCGTGATCGCGTTGCTCAACTCGTTGTCGGGCCTCGCGGCGGCGGCGACGGGCTTCGTCCTCGAGCCCCAGAACAACGCGCTCATCATCTCCGGTTCGCTCGTGGGAGCGTCCGGCTTGATCCTCACTGGGATCATGTGCAAGGCGATGAACCGCAGCCTGTTCGACGTCCTCTTCAAGCAATTCGGCGGCAACGCTGACGGCGTGAAGGCGGACGACGTGTACGCGGGCAAGATCAAGTCCACCTCGGCGGAGGAGCTCGCGATGTTGCTCGAGTCCGCCAGCCGGGTGGTCTTCGTGCCCGGCTACGGGATGGCGGTGAGCCAGGCGCAGCACGCCGTGCGCGAGCTCACGAACGCGCTGGAGAAGCGCGGCGCCGAGGTCTTGTTCGGCATCCACCCCGTCGCGGGGCGCATGCCGGGACACATGAACGTGCTCCTCGCGGAGGCCGACATCGACTACGCCAAGCTGATGGACCTCGACGCGATCAATCCCCTGTTCAAGCAGACGGACGTCGCCATCGTCATCGGCGCGAATGACGTCGTGAACCCGCTGGCCCGCGACGACAGCTCGAGCCCGATCTTCGGCATGCCGATCCTCGATGTGGACCAAGCGCGCACGGTCGTCATCGTCAAACGCAGCCTCTCGCCGGGGTTCGCGGGCATTCCGAACCCGCTGTTTGCGCTCGACAACGCGCTGATGTTCTTTGAGGACGCGAAGAAGTCGATGGCGGACACGGCTGCGGCGCTCAAGGAGCTCTGACGAGGGCGCCGGCCGGTTGGCTCGTGAATCCCTCCGACGACGTGCTATTTTGTGTCGGGAAACGCCGCGGCGCCCCTCCGGGGCCCTACATCGAATCCAGTACTGTATCGGATGACCAGAAACACGACCCCCCGTTCCGTCGCGAGGCGCTCGCTCGCTTGGTTGGCCGCGCCATTCCTGTTCGCCTCCAGCGCGCACGGACAGGTCATGGCGATCTTCTTGAAGGACGAGAAGGTCGCGAAGAAGTACGAGGACCGGGCGGTCATGGTGAACGGCCGCATCGCCGTGCTCGGCGAGATCCGCAACGGGATCAAGGTGGACGGCACTCAGATCACCCGCGATCCGAACGTCACGCTCGAGCTCTGGGTGGCCGATCCGGATGACCCCGCCGTGCCCGCCTATGAGCTCGACAAGAAGGGCAAGGTGCAGCCGGGCTCCAAGAAGACAGTGCTGCGGATCGACGGCTCGCACATTCCCGCCAACGATTACGCGACGATCGTCATGCGCGATGAGTCGCTGCCTGCGCTCTCTCGTGAGTACCTCCTGCGGCGCGATCAGATCGATGGCTTCCGTGCCGAGCGCGACACGTTCGACCGGACGACAACCGAGTGGGCCGCGCAACATGTGCGAGTCGTAACGGCGATGGAGGGGCTGCAGACCTGGCTCTCCAACACGCTGTGGCCCAAGTTCGCCGAGAAGTACGGCAAGGAGATCGCCAAGGAGGCCAAGGCCCACAAGGGCGCCGCGGTCCGCGCGCGCCACGACAAGGCGGTCGGGTCCCTCGTGTCCGGTGAGGTCCCCGAAAAGCTGCTCGAGCTCATTCAAGAGCTGTCCGATGGATCGGACCGGTTCCTCGTGCGCGAGACCCAGCACCTGCGCTGCATCTACATCGACGCGGTCGCGACCGAGTCGGTTGAAGACGCGCTGAAGCTCGGGGAGGAGGTCATCGAGGGCTTCCGGACGCGCTTCGTCGATCCTTACCTCGACGACGAGTACGAGGACCGCATCCCCGACGATGTCTTCCAGGAGTTCTTCTTCACGCCCACGGACGCGGACAAGTACACCGGATACACACGCGGCCTGTGGGGCATCGATTGGAGCCAGAATCGCGACGCCCGCATCGAGATGGGCGGCGGCCGCGTCGACGGCAGCAAGAGCACCAAGTACAAGATGTACCGCAAGCTCGGCGAGAACATGGACCTGCAGGGCATGGTCACGCACCAGCTCGGGCACGCGCTCGCCGGGTTGCACTACGGCACGGCTGGAAGCATCAAGCAGGACTGGCTCTCCGAGGCGCTCGGGTACTACCTGTCGTTCGAGTTCCTGGCGCGCAATACGATCACGTGCAAGGAGTTCAACAAGGACCGCTCGGGGTACGTGAAGCGCGAGCGGACCAAGGAAGAGGGCGAGAAGACGGTCGGCGAGGGCCGGCGCGACCTGTACAACGCGATCGCGTTGGAGCTCGGCAAGCCGATCGAGCAGGTCGCGCGCAAGAGCCTCTTCGAGCTCGACGACGCCGACCTCGCCAAGTCCTGGAGCTTCTTTGACTACGTCGCGCGGGCCGAAGGCAAGCCCGGCCAGCTCTGGCTGCGTGCCGCTGGTGAGCACTCGCACGACGCTTCGACGTTCCTCGCGGATTGGCGCGCTGACGCGGCTGAGATCCTCGGCGTGGACCCAGGCGAAGCGTTCCGAGCGGTCGAGGCGCGGTGGAAGGCGTTTGCTGGCACATCCGGCGCGAAGGGTGGCAAGTGACGGGATTCGATCCGATCGGTCCGAGGCGTCGTCAAGGCGCCACGCGTAGGGACCTCTTGGGCGCATCCCTCGCGCTGCCCGCGGCCTGGGCCGCGCCGCGTTGGGTGCTCCAGGAGCCCGCAGCGCCCTCGCAGGACCCCCAGGCAACGCCGGACGCTGCTGTGGGCGAGGTGCCCCCGCCGAACGGCCAGGTACCCGTGCCGAGCGACCGAGTGCGCGCGTTCGAGCGCATGGCCTTCGGGCTCTTCCTGCACTACGGCCTTTACTCGCAGCTCGGCGCCGGCGAGTGGGCGATGAACGCGCAGCGCATCCCCAAAGACCGCTACATGGGGCTGATGCAGTCCTTTCACGCCAAGGGGTTCAGCGGCAACGAGGTCGGTCGTGCGGCGCGGCGCGCCGGGATGCGCTACGCGACCTTGACGAGCCGTCACCACGACGGCTTCAGCCTGTACGACACGCGCGGGCTCTCGCCGCTCGATGTGACGCACACGCCGGCGGGGCGCGACCTGGTCCTGGACTTCGCCGAGGGGTGCCGCGCGAACGACGTCGTGCCGATGCTCTATTGCACGACGCTCGACTGGAGCGACGAGCGCTTCGCGAATGACTGGGACGGCTACCAGCAGTACTTGCGCGCTTCGTTGCAGCTCCTCTGCACGGAATACGGCCCGATCGGCGGGTTCTGGTTCGACGGCAATTGGAGCAAGCCGGACGCCGATTGGCAGCTCGACGCGCTGTACGGCGTCATCCGCGAGCACCAGCCCGACGCGTTGATCATCAACAACACCGGCTTGGACCAAGGCGGGAAGCTCGGGCACCCCGAGATCGACAGTGTCACCTTCGAGCGCGGGCGTGCAGCGGCGCTCGATCGTCGCGGCATGTCGAAGTATGTGGCTGGCGAGATGTGCCACACGTTCAACTTCCACTGGGGCATCGCGAACAAGGACTTCAACAACCTGTCCCCGGCGCACGTGATCGAGGAGCTCTGCCTCGCGCGGCGCGCGGGCGCGAACCTCTTGATGAACGTGGGCCCGGAGGCGAGCGGCGCGCTCCCGGACTACGAGCGCGCGGCCCTCGCGCGGGTCGGGGATTGGCTCGAGCTCATGGGGGGGCCAAAGGGCGCGCTCTACACAGGCGTGCCGTGCGGCGTGGCAGGCGAAGGGCGGGACTTCGGCCTCTTGGTCGACGACAAGTCGCTCTATCTGTTCGTCTTCGACCTGACCGCGACGGCGGACTCGCGGCACGGTGTCGAGGCCCGTGGGCCCGGCCCGCGTACGTTCAGCGGCCTCAGCGGCGAGTGGGGTACCCCACGCTGGCTCGACAACGGCGAAGAGCTCGCAGTCACCCGCGAAGGTGACCAGCTGACCGTGCAGGCGACGAAGTACCCGTACGGCACGAACACGGTCGTCCGCATCGCGCGGATCGATCGAGCCTGAAAGGGCGCGGCCCCCTCCGCGCGCCAGTCAGGCGCGCGGCGGGGGCCGCGCAGTCGCGCCGGCCGCGCGCTCAGTTGAACGTCACTTCGAGGCCGTTCGTGAAGTTCGACGTCGCGCTGCCCATCACCGAGTCGCGGTACCACGCCTGGAAGTTGGCCGTGTCACCCGCCATGACCGAGATGAAGCCGTTGGGCGTCGGCGTCTGCGTAAGGTCGAGGATCAGCGCGAATTCGCCGAGGGCGCCGGAGTTCAACACTTGGCCGGGGCCGACGTAGCGCCCAATGTTGCCACTCAGGCACAGGTTGCCCTGGCTGCCGCCGGGGTTCGCGTTGAACCCTTGGTTCGGAGCGACGAGGAAGAACCCGAAGGCGTTCAGGGGCAGGTCCCCTGCCATGAGCGTCACGTCGTTGTCCGCGGCGGTCAGCGACCCGCTGCCTGAGATCGCGCCGGTCGCGCCGGTCGAGTTCGCGTTGGCGGTGCAATACGGCGTGCCGAAGGTGCCGCTGCCGGCGCCGATGAACTCGAGCGAGATCATGTTGCTGGCGCCGAACGCGCCGATGACCGTCGCGGCGCCCGTGGTGACGTCGACCGTGTAGAGCGAGTCCGTCACGTTGTCCGAGGCGTACAGGCCGAGCGCCGGGTCGTACGCGAACCCGATGCCGACGGAGCCTGCCACACCGAACGGGCCGACTGCGGTCGCCGCAGCCGTCACGAGGTCGATCGACATCAGCTGATCGCCGACCGTGTCCGACAGGTACATCGTGCCGTTGACGTAGGCGAGGCTGCCGAAGCCGAGCGTCCCGGACGCGCCGATGCCGGTCGCCTGGCCCGTCGCCGTGTCGATCTCGAAGAGGTCCGCGCCGTTCGCGAGGCTCGAGCTGTGTCCGTAGAGCTTGCCCGTGGCCTCGACGTACTCGAGGCCGTGCATCACGACCGTTGCGCCGACGTTGTAGGGGCCGACCAGCGTCGCGTCCAACGTGTTGACGTCGAGGATGTAGAGCGCGTCAAGGCTCGTCGAGGAGAGGTACATCACGCCGTTGGTGTCGTCATACGCGAGCGCGCCGACGACGCCGGGCGCGCCCGTGATCGCGCCGACCAGCGTCCTGGCGCCGGTGACGATGTCGATGTCGTAGAAGCTTGCGCCGGAGGTATCGACGCCGACGAGGCGGTTCTGCGCCAGGCCGCTCCCGGTGAGACAGAGCGCGAGGAGGGCGAGTGAGAGTCGTTTCGGGTGCATGTGTGGAGAGTCTGGGTCCTGGGTAGGGCATCCGTACGCGGGGCCGCCCGTGCCCATCATCCTGCGCGAGTTGCGCCGTCGTGGACCGCCGAACCGGCGAATCAGCGCCGCCAGCGGCCCGATTTTGCCGAGTCCCTACCTGGTCCCGATCTGGGGTGCTGGGCTTGGGGGGGGCGGCGTCGGTCGGACGACGCCGCGCCTCACCGGAGCGGCTCGACATGGACCACGGCGTCCGCGATCTCGAGGTCGGCTTGGAGGCGGCGCTCGACCGCGTCCGCCACCGCGTGGGCCTGGACCGCGTCCAGATTGGGGTCCACTCGAACGGTGATGTCTGCGACCCGACGCGGGCCTTCCCAGCGCGACCGCACCCGCCCGACCTCCTGGACGCCGGACACATCGAGGGCAGCGGCCCGCAGCTCGTCCGGGTGGACCGACGCACCGTCGACCAGGATCGGGACCGCCCGCCGGAACAGCCGATAGGCCAGCACGAGGACGAGGCCCGCCACCACGACCGCGACGGCGCTGTCCAGCCAGGCGAGCCCAAAGGCTGCGAGCTGCCAGCCGACGATCGTCGCGATCGTCGTCGCGGAGTCGGAGAACGTGTGGGCGGCGTCAGCGCGCAGCAGCTCCGAGTCCAGCCGCCGGGCCTCGCGCATCTGCCAGCTCGCGAGGCCGAGCTGCGTCGCCAGCGAGGCCAAGACGACGCCAAACGCGAGCGGCGTCGTCCCGACCTCCTGCGGGCCCCCGCGGCGCACGATCCCGAGCAGGATCTCGACGGCGAGCACGCTCAGGAGCGTGCCGAGCACGAAGATCGAGAGCGTCTCGAACTTCGCGTGGCCGTACGGGTGGTCCTCGTCGGGGGGCTGCTCGGCGACCCCCATGGCGAACCAAGCGAGCACGTTGTTCGCGAGGTCCGTCGCGGAGTGCAGCGCGTCCGAGACGAGGGCGAGCGAGCCCGTTTGGAGCCCTACGAGGAGCTTCGCGGCGGCCACGACGAGGTTGCCCGTGCCCTCGATCAGGAGGACGCGGCGGATCGAGCGGGCGCGGGTCGTCGGCATCGCCCGGGACCCTAACCGACACGCGGCGCTGTATCCCACGCTACGGGTCGCGCCGCCGCCTGAGCGGGCCTGCGGCGCCATGGCGAGGCGCCAACGCGCGCGCCGACGCGACAACTCGCCCCGGCGGCCGTCCCTGGTTCGGCCACCCCGATTCGCTGGGCGCGGCGCCCGACGGCCCCCCGCCGCCTCTGCTAGAATCGCTGGCCAAATTGACGCCTCCGATGGACGCACCCGAGACCTCGAACCCAGTGACACCGCGTACGGCCGCGGGTGACGCGCCGGCCGCCGTGCCGCTGCGCGCCCCGAAGCCGCCGTGGCTGAAGGTCCCGCTGCCGGGCGGCGAGGGGTTCAAGAAGCTCAAGGAGCTCACCCGCGAGCTCAAGCTCAACACGGTCTGCGAGGAGGCCCGCTGCCCCAACATGGGCGAGTGCTGGAAGGGTGACCACGCGACCATGACGATCATGGTCCTCGGCGACGAGTGCACGCGCCGCTGCCGTTTCTGCGCGGTCAAGACGGTCCTAGAGGCGCCGCCGCCGGACCCGGACGAGCCCGAGCACGTCGGCCAGGCCATCGGGCGCCTCGCCCTCGACTACGTCGTCGTCACGAGCGTCGATCGCGACGACCTGCCGGACGGGGGCGCCGGGCACTACGCCGAGTGCATCCGCGCGATCCGGCGGCACGCCCCCGAGACGCTCGTCGAGACGCTGATTCCCGATTACACGGGCGCGCCGCTCGCGACGTTGATGGAGGCCGCGCCCGACGTGCTGGCCCACAACGTGGAGGTCGTGCCGCGCTTGCAGCGCAAGATCCGCGACCCGCGCTGCAGCTTCGAGCGCTCGCTCGACACGCTCGTGCAGGCCAAGGCGCTGCGCCCGGACGCCTTCACGAAGAGCTCGCTGATGGTGGGCCTCGGGGAGTCGCACGAGGAGCTGCAGGCCTCCATTCGGCTGCTGCGCGAGGCTGGCGTCGATTTCCTGACGCTCGGCCAGTATCTGCGGCCGACCCCGAACCACGCGCCGGTGCGCGAGTACGTGACGCCCGAGCGCTTCCGTGAGCTCGAGATCGAAGCGCGCGCGCTCGGCTTCCTGTACGTCGCCTCGGGCCCGCTCGTGCGCTCGAGCTACAAAGCGGGCGAGTTCTTCGCCACGCGCCTCATCAGGGGCCGCCGTGCCGCGGCCCACGGCCAGCCCTGACCCATTTGCGCGGACGACCATGACCGACACCGAAGTCCTCTCCGTGATCGCGCCCGACGGCAAGACCGCCAAGGGGTTCGACGCCGGCTTGTCCGACGCCGAGCTCGTGCACTGTTACCGCACGATGCTCAGCGTGCGCGCCTTCGACGAGATCTGCTTGAAGCTGCAGCGCTCGGGCCGCATCGGCTTCTCGATCCCGAACCTCGGCGTCGAGGCGTGCCAGGTCGGCGCCGCCAGCGCGCTCCGGAAGACGGACTGGATCTTCCCGAGCTACCGCGACTTCGGCATGGCGCTGTACCACGGCGTCGCGCCCGTCGAGATGATGCACAACATGTTCGGCAACGCGGAGGACAGCGCGCGCGGCCGGCAGATGCCCGTGCACTTCTCGTTTGTCGATCCGATCCACTTCTACTCGATCAGCTCGCCGATCGGCACGCACCTGCCGCACGCGGTGGGGGCGGCCTACGCGTCGCAGCTGCGCGGCGAGGACACGGTGCACCTCGTGTCCTTCGGTGACGGCGGCACGTCGAGCCTCGGCTTCCACTCCGGGATGAACTTCGCGGGCGTTTGGAAGGCGCCCGTGGTCTTCCTGTGCCAGAACAACGGCTACGCGATCTCGTGCCCCTCAGAGGAGCAGACCGCGTCGGACGGCTACGCGGTCAAGGCCGCCGCCTACGGCATGCCGGGTGTCACGGTCGACGGCAACGACCTCTTGGCGGTGCGCCAAGCGACGCTCGAGGCGGTCGCGCGCGCGCGCCGCGGCGAGGGCCCGACGCTGATCGAGGCGAAGACGTTCCGCATGGGCGGGCACTCGACGTCTGATGATCCGACGAAGTACGTGCCGGCAGAGCTCGTCGCCGAGTGGCGCGAGAAGGACCCGCTGCCGCGCTTCCAGAAGTTCCTCGCGCAGCGCGGCCTCTGGACCGAAGCGCTCGACGCGCAATGGAAGGCGGCGGAGCTCGAGAAGATCGACGCCGCTGCGAAGACCGCAGAGCGCACCCCGAAGCCTGGGATCGAGACGATCTTCAGCGACGTGTATGCGGCCGTCCCGCGCCACATTCGGCGCCAGGGCGAGTTCCTCTTCGACCTCGCGAAGCGCCGCGGCGACGCCGCAGCGGGCGACGGCGCGTTCCCGCTGTGACCCGCCTTCCTCTGCTGCCTCTTCACCTGCCGTCTCCTCACCAGAGGGCCGCTCCGGTCCACGCTCCTTCGGCGACGTACGCGCTCCTTTCCGCACGACCCTGCTCCTCGCACCGAGCCCCAAGCACATGGCGAACCTGACGCTCATCCAAGCGGTCAACGACGGCCTCAAGACGGCGATGCGCGCCGACCAGTCGGTCCTCGTCTTCGGGGAGGACGTCGGCCCGAAGGGCGGCGTGTTCCTCGCGACTGAGGGTCTCACCGCAGAGTTCGGCAAGGCGCGCTGCTTCGACACGCCGCTGTCCGAGGACGGGATCATCGGCGCTGCGATCGGCATGGCGATGAACGGGCTGCGCCCGGTCGCGGAGATCCAGTTCCAGGACTTCATCTTCCCCGCCTTCGACCAGATCGTCAGCGAGGCGGCGAAGCTGCGTTACCGCAGCGGCGGGCAGTACACGGCGCCGATGGTCATCCGCACGCCCTACGGCGGCGGCATCCGTGGGGGGCTCTACCACAGCCAGTCGGGCGAGGCGTACTTCGCGCACACCGCCGGCTTGAAGGTCGTCATCCCGTCGACGCCGTACGACGCGAAGGGCCTCTTGCTCGCGGCGATCGCGGACCCGGATCCCGTGCTCTTCATGGAGCCGAAGGCGCTCTACCGCGCCGTCAAAGGCGAGGTCCCTGATGGCCACTACACCGTCGATCTCTCGACGTTGCGCACGGTCGCCGAGGGCAAGGACGTCACCGTCTTCTGCTATGGCGCGATGGTGCCGGTGTGCGAGAAGGCTGCCGCGCAAGCGCGTGAGTCAAAGGGCATCCAGTGCCATATCGTCGACCTGCGCACGCTCTTGCCGCTCGACGAAGAGGGCGTGCTCGAGGCCGCGAAGAAGACCGGCCGCGTCGTCGTCGTGCACGAAGCCCCGCGCTTCTGCGGCTACGGCGCCGAGATCAGCGCGCTCATCGCGGAGAACTGCATCGAGTACATGGAGGCGCCCGTCAAGCGCGTCACCGGCTTCGACACGCCGTTCCCGAACACGCTCGAACACCATTACATGCCTGACGACCGACGCGTCCTCGACGCGATCGAAGAGGTCTACAACTTCTGATCCGTCGCGCCTCCGAAGTCCACCGCAACGCGTTCCACTGCACATGATCGAGTTCAAGCTGCCCGATATCGGCGAAGGCATCGCCGAAGGCGAGATCGTCCAATGGCTCGTCGCCGAAGGCGCCGACGTCGAGGAGCACCAGCCCATCGTCGAGGTCATGACCGACAAGGCGACGGTCGAGGTCCCTGCGCCCGCCAAGGGGCGCGTGACGAAGCTGCTCGCCAACGCCGGTGACACGGTGCCGGTCGGCAGCGTGATCTTCCACCTCGACAACAGCGGCGGGTCGGCGGCCCCGGCGGCCGCCCCGGCCTCCGCTCAGGCGGCGGCGACGCCCGCAGCGGCGCCCGCTGGGGGCGGCGGCCAGCTGATCGAGTTCAAGCTGCCTGACATCGGCGAGGGAATCGCCGAAGGCGAGATCGTGCAATGGCTCGTCGCGGAAGGCGCGGCGGTCAAGGAGCACGACCCCGTCGTCGAGGTCATGACCGACAAGGCGACGGTCGAGGTGCCCTCGCCTGCCGCGGGGACGGTCGTCAAGCAGCTCGCCGCAGCGGGCGCGACGGTGCCGGTCGGGAGCGTGATCTTCCACCTGCAGACGGGGGCTGGCGCTGCCGCGCCGGCTGCAGCGAGCCACGCGGCGCCGGCCGCCGCACAGGCGGCCCCGGCGGCGGCTGCTGCCGCGGCGAGCGCCGGCAGCACGCCGGCGCGCACGAGCCACGCAGACGGCAAGGTGCTCGCGGTGCCCAGCGCGCGCCGCGCTGCGCGCGAGCTCGGCGTTGACCTCACTGCTGTCAGTGGCTCGGGCCGCAACGGCGTCGTGCGCCGCGCAGACGTCGAGGCCGCCGCAGCTTCGGGCGCGAGCGCTGCCCCCGCAGCCACGGCAGGCACAACGGCCCGTGGTCCGGTGTCGGCGCCGCCGGCGTCGATCGCTGCCCCGCCCGCAGCCGCTGTGGCGCCTCTGGCCGGTAAGAAGGCCGCTGCGCCGATCCCGTTCCTCGGCGACGTGCAGCGCGTGCCGTACCGCGGCATCCGCCGCAAGACCGGCGAGGCGATGACGCGCTCCAAGCACACGGCCGCGCACTTCACGGTCGTCGAGGAGGTCGATGTCACCGAGCTCGTCGCCTTGCGCGCCAAGGCGAAGGACCTCGGCGCGGCGCACGGCGTCAACATCACCTACATGCCCTTCATCATGAAGGCGGTGGCGAACGGCCTGACGCGGTTCCGCAGCCTCAACGGGCACCTCGACGAGGCCGCGGGCGAGATCCTCCTGCCGAACGAGGTCAACATCGGCGTCGCGACGGACACGCCGAACGGCCTCGTCGTGCCGGTGATCCGGAACGTCGAGCAGAAGGGCATGCTGCACCTCGCGGCGGAGCTCGCGGACCTCGCCCAGCGCACGCGCGACGGCAAGGTCAAGCCGGACGAGCTGCGCGGCAGCACATTCACGATCACGAACGCGGGCAACATCGGCGGCATCCTCGCGACGCCGATCATCAACTTCCCCGACATCGCGATCCTCGGCGTGCACCGCATCATGAAGCGCCCCGGCGTCATCGAGACCCCCGAGGGCGATGAGATCGGCGTGCGCCAGTACATGAACCTCTCGTGCAGCGTCGACCACCGCCTGGCGGACGGCGCGGACGCGGCGCGCTTCCTCGCTTGGATGCGCACTTTGCTCGAGAACCCTGGCCTCCTCAGCCTGTGAGCCTCGGCCTGTGACCGCAGCGCTCCAGATCCTCGCCCAGGACGGCACGCTCGTCGGAGACGCCCCGCGCCTCTCCGACGAGCGCAAGCGCGAGCTGTTCGTGCACATGCTGCGCATCCGCGCCATGGACGGGCGCATGCTCAAGCTGCAGCGCGCGGGCCGCATCGGCTTCGTGGGCACGGCGACCGGCCTCGAGGCGGCGCTCGTGGGGGCGGCGGCCCCGCTGCGCTCGACGGACTGGCTCTGGTCCGGCCTGCGCGAGGGCGGCGCCGCGGTCATGCGCGGCCTGCCGCTGGCGGAGTACGTGGCGCAGATGTACTGCAACGCGAACGACACGGCGAAGGGGCGCCAGATGTGCAACCACTTCCAGCACAAGGGGACGAACTACCCTAGCTGGTCGAGCGTCATCGGCACCCAGATCCCGCACGGCGTCGGCGCGGCGTTTGCGTCCAAGCAGCGCGGCGAGGACGTCGTGCACGCCATCCATTTCGGCGACGGCGCGACGAGCTCGAACGGCTTCCACTCCGGCCTCAACTTCGCGGGCGTGTGGCAGGTCCCTGCGGTGTTCGTGTGCACGGACAACGGCTGGGCGATCAGCGTCTGCTCGCGCGAGCAGACCGCCGCGGAGTCCTATGCGGACAAGGGCCAGGCCTATGGCATCCCCGCCCGCGAGGTCGACGGCAACGACGTGCTCGCGTGTGTGGCGGCGATGGACGAGGCGGTCGAGCGCGCGCGCGGCGGCGGCGGCCCGTCGCTGCTCGTGCTGAACACGTACCGGATGCTGGGCCACTCGAGCTCGGACGACCCGACGAAGTACCGCGACGCGGACGAGGTCGCCGCGTGGGCCGCCAAGGACCCGTTGGAGCGCTTCGAGCAGCACTTGCTCGCGGCCGGCGTGATCCAGGCCGGCGAGCGCGCGCGCATCGACGCCGAGCTGCTGGTCGAGATCGACGCCGTCATCCACGAGCAAGAGGCCGCGGCGCCGATGCCGCTGCGCTCGCTCGTCGAGGACGTCTACGCGGAGGTGCCGACACACCTGCGCAAGCAGTACAACCAATTCATCACCGTCGCCGAGAAGCTGGGCCACGCCCAGAAGGGCGACGGGGCTTTCCCCCTCTGACCGCGCGGCGCGCGAACCACTACGAGATGTCCTCCGTTCCCTCCACGTCGAAGCGCAAAGTCGTCGTCATCGGTGCCGGTCCTGCCGGTTACGTCTGCGGGATCCGCTTGGCCCAGCTCGGCCAGGACGTGACGGTCGTCGAGAAGGAATATTGGGGCGGGACCTGCCTCAACGTCGGCTGCATCCCGTCGAAGGCGCTGATCGCGGCGGGCTCGCTCGTCGAGCGGATCAAGCACGCCGACGTGATGGGCATCAAGGTCGCGGCGCCGACGATCGACGTCGCGAAGCTCGTCGAGTGGAAACAAGGCATCGTCGGCAAGCTGACGGGCGGCGTCGCGGGCCTCTTGAAGAACTACGGCGCGAAGACCGTCATGGGCGCCGCGAAGATCGTCGGCAAGGGCAAGGTCGAGGTCACGACCGAGGCCGGCAAGCAGGTCCTCGAGTGCGACGACATCGTCATCGCGACGGGCTCCGAGCCGATCAACATCCCGGGCTTCACGTGCGACGAGAAGGACGTGTGGTCCTCGACGGGCGCGCTGCGCCCGACGGTGATCCCGGCGCACCTCGCCGTCATCGGCGGCGGCTACATCGGCCTCGAGCTGGGCATGATGTACGCGAAGCTGGGCTCGAAGGTGACGGTCCTCGAGGCGACCCCGGGCCTCCTCCCCGGCCAGGAGCGCGACTGCGTCAAGGTCATCGAGCGCTCGGCCAAGAAGATGGGCATCACGGTCCACACCGAGACGTTCGCCAAGGGCTACGAGCGCAAGGGCGACAAGCTCGTCGTCACGATCGAGAAGCAGGGCAAGAAGGAGACGTTCGAGTGCGACCAGATCCTCTCGACGGTCGGCCGCAAGCCCTACAGCAAGGACCTGGGCCTCGAGTCAGTCGGCCTCGTGCCGACGAAGCAAGGCTTCTTGGAGGTCGACAGCAAGCTGCGCACGAAGGTCGCGGGCTTCTACGCCGTCGGTGACATCGCGGGCCAGCCGATGCTGGCGCACAAGGGCAGCAAGGAGGGCCTGATCGCGGCCGCCGTCATCGCGGGTCAGAGCGACGAGTACGACGCGCGCTGCGTGCCGGCGGTGATCTTCACGGCGCCGGAGATGGCCTCGGTCGGCCTCACGGAGGACCAGGTCAAGGAGAAGGGCATCGAGTACAAGACGGGCCAGTTCCCGTTCGCGGCTTCGGGCCGCGCGATGAGCCTGATGGAGACGGACGGCTTCGTGAAGATCATCTCGGACGCGAAGACGGACGAGGTCCTCGGCGTGCACATGGTCGGTCCGGAGGTCACGGAGCTGATCGCGGAGGCCGCCTTGGCGATCGAGCTCGGCGCGACGGTCGAAGACATCGCGCGCACGATCCACGCCCACCCGACCCTCCCCGAGGCCGTCATGGAGGCCGCTGAAGCCGTCCACGGGATGGTCGTGCACATCTATCAGAAGCCGAAGAAGTGAGCGCGTTGCGGGGCGCAGCCCTTTGAGCGGCGACCCGCGCGACGCATCAAGGCTCGAGCACCCCTGCGCCCCCGCGCCAGGGGTGCTCGTGTATCGTGGGGGCATGCGGCGGGCAGATCGGTTGTTTCAGCTCATCGAGCTGCTCCGGCGACGGAACCTTGTCACCGCGCGTGAGCTCGCGAGCGAGCTCGAAGTCAGCGAGCGGACGGTCTACCGCGACATCCAGGACCTCGTCGCGTCCGGGGTGCCCGTCGAAGGCGAGGCCGGCGTCGGCTATGTCCTGCGCTCGTTCGACCTGCCGCCGGTCATGTTTGACCGCGACGAGATCGAGGCGCTCGCGTTCGGGATGCGCATCGTCGAGTCGTTCGGCGACTCGGAGCTCGCGCGCGCCGCGCGGCGCGCGCTCGGGAAGATCGAGGTCGTCCTGCCCGACGAGCGGCGCGGGTTCCTCGCTGGGACGCCGCTGCTGGCCCACGCCTCGCCCTACAACGGCGCGCTGCGCTTCGACCTCGCGGGGCTGCGCCGCGCGATCCGCGAGCGGCGGCTCGTCCAGATCGACTACGTCGACGCGAGCGAGCGCGCGAGCGCGCGGCGCATCCGCCCGCTCGCGCTCGCGTTCTTTGGGCCGGCGTGGCTCTTGATGGCCTGGTGCGAGCTACGCGCGGCGTTCCGCACATTCCGCCCCGACCGCATCGAGGCGCTCGACGTCCTCGACGAGGCCTTCCTCGACGAGCCGGGGAAGGACCTCGCGACCTACGTCGCCGCGCTGCGCGCTGAGTACGGCGTCGGCGACTGCGACGCCGATCGCGCGCGCGGCCGCTGAGGCTCACATCGGGTCCATGTACGGCATCGGCGGGACATGCCCGCACAAGCGCGCATAGACCGTCAGCGCCCCGCGGTGGTGCGCCGTGTGATCGTCGATGCCGCTGACGATGGCAAAGCGCGGCTCGCCGCCCATCACCGGGCCGTGCGGCAACGGCTGCTCGAGCGTCGCGGGCGATTGATCGCCGATGACGGCGCGCGCGTGGTCAAACGCGGCTTTGAGCTTCGCCCGCGCCGCCGCGAGCGACGTGCATCCCCGCGCGTCCTTGTCGAGCGCCTCGAAGTCCATCGAGAAGCCGTCGGCGCGCTCGAACGCGCCCTCGACGAACCAATCGACGGTCAGCGCGACGTGCATGACCGTCGCGGCCGCGCTGAAGAGGCCTGGCGCGGGCGCGAAGTTCGAGTCTGCCTCTGCCAGCGCAGAGGTCGAGCGCTCGAAGAACTCCTGGGTGGTGTTGAGCTTCTCGATGAGGATCTTGGCGTCCATGGTGTCCTTGGGTGGAGGCCAGCGGCGCGCGCTGGGCCCTGGCTTGCGTGGGGCGGAGAGGGTGGGAGACGAGGTGACGGAGCACGAAGTGTGGCCGTCGTGGATGGGCACAGCATGCGAGACCCCTCCTGACAACGGTGTGTCAGGAGCCCCGCAGAAACGGCGCGGCTACGCCGGAGGCCCGGCCCGCCGCGCTGGGCGGGGGGCGCGTGTTACCCTCCCGCGATGACCGAGGACCCGCGCCCGCGGCTCGAGGTCCTGCGCCTCGGCCGGACCCCGTGGCAGGCCGCCTATGAGCTGCAGCAGGCGCGCCTCGCCGCGCGCCTCCGCGGCGACGTGCCCGACGCGCTGTTCCTGTGCGAGCACGACCCGGTCATCACGCTCGGGCGCCGCTCGCCGAGCGACGACGCGGCCGGCGCGCCGTTCCCGATCATCGCCATCGAGCGCGGCGGCGAGGCGACCTACCACGGACCCGGCCAGCTCGTCGCGTACCCCGTGCTCGAGCTGCCCGAGGGGCGCCGCGACCTGCACCGCTACCTGCGCGACCTCGAGCAGGTGGGGATCGAGACCCTCGCCGCGTTCGGCGTCGCCGGGCAGCGGCGTGAGGGTTACACCGGCGTCTGGATCGGGGACCTGAAGGTCGCGTCGATCGGCGTCGCGGTGCGGCGCTGGGTGACCTGGCACGGGCTCGCTTTGAACGTCACCACGGACCTCGATGCGTTCCGAACGTTCCAGCCGTGCGGCCTCGATGCCTCGGTCATGACCCGCCTCGCAGACCATGCAGCGGCGGTCAGCGTCGCGGAGGTCGCGCCGCGCTTCGAGGCCGCGTTCCGCGCGCAGTTTGGCTTTGCGCCACGCGACTCACGCCTCTGAAACGAACCAACCGCCCGGCACGAGCGCGTCCGCCTCGCGCGGGCCCCAGGTGCCGGGCGCGTACTCGTAGAGCGGCGTATCCGCGTTGAGCGCAGGGTCGACGATGCGCCACGCCTCCTCGACGTAGTCCTCGCGCGCGAAGCGGAAGCTGTCCCCGCGCAGCGCGTCGCCGAGCAACAGCTCGTATGGCTCCGGCTCGCCGGTCATGCCGTGTGTGAGCTCCAGCTCCACGGCCTTCGCCACGTTGCCGCCATCGGGGCGGCTGCCCGGTGACTTGATCGCCGCGCCGAGCGCGATGACGAAGTTCGGGCTCAGGCGAAAGCGCACATGGTTCGCCGGCATGCTCATGCCGTCGACGACTGTCGGAGGGCAGCGCAGCTTCACGACGACCTCCGTCCGCGTCACTGGCAAGCACTTGCCGGCGCGGATGTAGAACGGAACGCCTTGCCAGCGCCAGTTCTCGAGCTCCAACTTCAGCGCGACGAACGTCTCGACCTGCGAGCCGTCCGCGACGTTCGCTTCGTCGCGATAGCCCGTGAACTGGCCGCGGATCACGTGCTTCGTCGACACGGGTTGAATGCCCTTCAGCACCTTGACCTTCTCCTCGCGCAGCGTCTCGCTGTCTTGGCTGCGCGGCGGCGGCTCCATCGCGATGTTCGAGATCACCTGCAACAGGTGGTTCTGCACGACATCGCGGATCGCGCCTGCGTTCTCGTAGAACGCGCCGCGACCTTCGACGCCGAAGTCCTCGGCCATCGTGATCTGCACGTTCTCGACGTAGTTGCGGTTCCAGATCGGCTCGAGGAACGTGTTCGCGAAGCGGAAAAACACGAGGTTCTGCACCGTGCCCTTCCCCAGATAGTGGTCGATGCGCAGGATCCGCGACTCAGGGAAGTGCTCATGCAGCGTGGCGCTCAATGTGCGCGCCGAGGCGAGGTCGTTCCCAAACGGCTTCTCGACGACGAGGCGCGCGCTCTCCGCGAGGCCCGCCGCCGCGAGCTGGCTCCCGACGAGCCCGAAGAGGCCCTGCGGGATCGCCATGTAGTGCACGGCGAGCCGCGCATCGCCGAGCTCACGCTTCAGGGCCGCGAAGGTCTCGGGCGCGGCGTAATCCCCGTCGACATAACGCAGCCATTCGAGCAGCTTCGGGAACGCTCGCTCGTTGACGCCGCCGCCGTGCGCCATGACGCTGTCGCGCGCTCGTGCGCGCAGGTCCTCGAGGGTCCAGCCCGACTTCGCGACGCCGATGATCGGGACATTCAGCCTGCCCCTCGCCGCGAGCCCTTGCAGCGCTGGGAAGATCTTCTTGAAGGCGAGATCGCCCGTCGCGCCGTAAAAGACCAGCGCGTCCGCCGGCGCCGCCCTCACGATCGAGCCCCCGCGCGGCGCGCGCGCGCTTCACGTTCGGCGGCGGTCTTGGGGCACAGTGAGCCCGCAGGTGCGCTGGGATCGGATCGCATCGGAGGTGTGGCTGGGCTCCGCGCCGGGGTCTCCGCGCCGCGGGGGGCTGCGGAGCTCGAGGGCGCGCGGAGCTCGGGAGGGCCGCGGAGCTCGGCGGGACCCGAATGCTACGATCGATGGCATGCTGACAGTGCCCCGATCCAGCGTCGCTGCTGCGTCCCTCGCGCTCGCCTTCACCCTCGGCCTCACCACGTTGGGTTGCGCGGTCGCGCCGCGGGCCGCAGACGGCGCGCCGCGCGGCCTCGCCGCGGCCGCGCCGCCGGGAGGCATCGGGCCGGTCGTGGTCTCGACCTGGCCGTTCGGGCAGTTCGCCAACGAGATCGCCTTTGCCCAGCTCGAGGCCGGCGCCCCGCGCCTGGACGCGGTGGAGGCAGGCATCCGCGAGATCGAGCGCCGCAGCTCCGACGGCTCCGTCGGCCTCGGCGGGCGCCCGAACGCCGCGGGTTACCCGCAGCTCGACGCGTGCATCATGGACGGGCCCGGCCACCGCGCGGGCAGCGTCGCAGGGGTCGAGGGGATCGTCCACCCGATCACCGCCGCGCGCCGCGTGATGGAGGCCACGAAGCACGTGATGCTCGTCGGAGAGGGCGCGCGCTGGTTCGCGCTGGAACAGGGGGTCGAGGCCATCGACGTCTCGGACCTAGGGCCCAAGAAGGCCGCGTGGGTCGCCCGCGACCGTGCGAGCGACCTCGACCGCGCGGGTCATGACACGATCGCGCTGCTCGCCCTCGACGCCGAAGGGCACTTGGCCGGCGGCTGCTCGACGAGCGGCGCAGGCGGGAAGCTCCCCGGGCGCGTCGGGGATTCGCCGATCCTCGGGTCCGGGCTCTACGTCGATGACGAGGTCGGGGCCGCCGGGGCCACTGGGATCGGCGAGAACGTCATGCGCTACTGCGCGACGTTCATGATCGTCGAGCTCATGCGCCAAGGGCTCGACCCCCAGCGCGCTTGCGAGGAGGTCGTCCATCGCACGGCGCGCGTGGACCCTCGCGGCTACGCGTTGGACATCTGCTTCATCGCGCTCGACAAGCAGGGCCGGTTCGGCGCCGCGGCCTCGAACCAGCGCTTTCCGTTCGCCGTAGCGACGCGGGATGGGCAACGGATCCTCCACGTGGAGCAGGTCACGCCGCGGCGGTGAGGGCGGAAAATGTTTCCCATGGGCCCGCTGGCTGACCAGCGGGCGCTCGGGTGCTGCACGGGAGAGTCACGGGGGAGCCACGGGGGGGAGCCACGGGGGTCGGGCCGGCCTCGCCCGCGCGCCGCATCAGCCAAAAGGCGCACTGCCCAAAAGGTTCAGGGGGGCTCCTCCCGATGAAGGTCCCGAGGGCCGCTTGACCGGCGACCCCGCGACAGACCGTCGCCTGACTCATAATGACGATTGATCCCCAAGCCGCGACCGGCCTCCAGCACTCCCTAGAGCTTGGCGGAGGGCCGATTCTCGACCCTGACACGCTCGAAGCACTGCGCGAACTGGGCGGTGAGGACGACCCGGAGCTCTTGACCGAGCTCATCGACCTCTTCGTCGATGACGCCGGTCGCCGTGTCCAGGGGATCATGGCCTCGCTCTCGCGGGGCGATGTGGAGGCCGTCGCACGGGCGGCCCACGCGTTGAAGTCCGCAGCCGCGAACCTCGGCGCCTTCGGGTTCTCGGGCGCCTGCCGTGAGCTAGAGACGACGGCGCGCCAGGGGGCCGCGATCCAAGAGCCCGCTCAGCGCGTGACTCGGATGTTTCCAGAAGTGCAGAGCGCGCTCGCCCGCCTGCAAGAGCGCTGATCGCCGCGCCGCTCGTCCCCCCCGCCGAACCCGAGCCATCCTGCCATGCAGCTTCAGACCTTCGAAGAGCTCAAGCTCTCAGGCAATCTGCCCACGCCCGCCGGCGTAGGCATGCGCATCCTCCAACTGACGCGTACGGAAGACTTCAGCGCCGAGGAGATGGGGGACGCCATTCGGACCGACCCGTCGTTGACGGGTCGGATTCTGAAGCTTGCGAACTCGGCGAGCCACTCGGGGCTCGAGCCTGCGACGACCGTGTCCGAAGCGATCATGCGCCTCGGGAGCCGTACGGTGCGCGACCTCGCGCTCGCGTTCTCGCTCGTCTCGGAGCGCAAGGCGGGCACGTGCAAGGCCTTCGACTACGAGCTCTATTGGACGCGGTCGCTCGCACGCGCCGTCGCCGCGCAAACCCTCTATCGGGTGCGCCAGATCGGTAAGCCAGAGGAGGCATACATCTGCGGCCTCTTGAGCGAGATCGGGCTCTTGGCTCTCGCGTCGGTCTACTCCGAGCCTTACTCCGAACTCCTGTGCAACGAAGCCGGCGCGGACATGCAGCTGCTCGTCACAGTCGAGCGAGAGCAATTCAACATCGACCACTCCGAGGTCGGGCAGTGCATGTTGGAGGACTGGGGCCTCCCTGAGCGCTTCGCCGAAGCGATCGGCGCCTTCACCCGAGACCGGCGTCCGCGCGCGGACATCACAGAGATCAAAGACCTGACGACGACCCTCCGCTTTGCGACGCTCATCGCGGAGGCGTGTGTCACGGATGAGTCGACGCCTGCGCGTGAATTCGTGCGCATCGGCGACGGCCTCGAGCACTTGCGGGACGTCCTGGGGCTCGACGACTCGGGGTTCCAGCGCTTTTGCGATACGTGCGCCAACGAGTGGGCCGCGTGGGGTGAGAGCCTCGACATTCCAGCGGAGCGCATTCGCTTCAGCCACGTCTTCAATGCCATTGCATTGGCCCGCGAAGTCCTCGAGCGCGCGGGCGAATCGGTGTCGCCGAGCGCGGGAGGTCCGGCGCCGGTCAAGGCCTACCTCTGCCCGCTGCGCAACCCCAACGGCCTGCCGGCGGAGCGCCCGAGCGATGCGGCGGCCGCCGTCCCGGCGTTAGCCGGCTCCGCCGCCGTGAGCGTGATCCCGCCGACCGAAGAGCGCTTCAATGTGCTCGCGATCGACGATGATCCGGTCTCGCTGCGCTTGCTCGTGAGGCACATGCGCAACGATGGTTACCAGGTCGAGATGGCGCGAGGCGGGAAGGAAGGGCTCAAGGCCGCGCTCCGCACGACGCCCGATATCCTGGTCGTCGATCAGGAGATGCCGGACATCGACGGGCTTGAGGTCGTTCGCTCGCTGCGTCGGACGGAGGCTGGCGCGTCGATGTTCATCCTGTTGCTCACGGGCAACGAGAGCGAAGACATGCTGGTCAGGGCGTTCGACGCAGGCGTCGATGACTTCATCGCCAAGCCGTTCATTCCGCGGGTGATGAGCGCGCGCATCAAGGGCGGCATCCGCCTCGCCAAGTTGCAGCGCAAGACTGAGTTCGACAAGCAGACGATCATGCGCCAGGTGGCCGAGCTCGGTCGCTTGACCCGGAAGTTGCGTGCAGCGTCATTGACGGACTCATTGACCGAGCTCCCGAACCGCCGCTACGCGATGAAACGGCTCGAGAGCGAATGGGCGGCCTCCCAGCGCTCGGGTCGCGGAGTGAGCGTAGTGATGATCGATATTGATCACTTCAAGAGCGTCAATGACACCTATGGCCATGACATGGGTGACTTCGTTCTGAAGGAGACCGCCGCGGTGCTCAAGGGTGCGCTGCGCGAGGAGGATGAGGTCTGTCGCCTTGGCGGTGAGGAGTTCTTGGTCATCTGCCGCAATACGAGCACCGACGATTGCTGCCGAGTTGCCGCGCGGATTCGCAAGGCCGTCGAAGAGCACCAGATCCAACAGCCTGCGTTCGATCGCGGGCATGTCACGATCTCGTTGGGATTCGCAGGTTCGGACCTGAAGTTCTCCTCCATCGCCGAGATGCTGAAGGCCGCCGATGAGGCCGTCTATGCGGCAAAGAACGGCGGGCGCAACCAGGCGCGTCGCTACGACGCGATGGACTGTGTCAGCGATGCCGGCGCTCCCCCGGTCTCACGTCCCCGCGCGGCCTGAGCAGGAAGTAGGCGACTAAGTGCTAGGACGCAAGTTCGATGAGCTGCGCTTGACGGGGTCATTGCCCTCCCCGTCGGCCATCGGCTTGCGTATCCTCGAGCTCACTAAGGGCGAGGACCACGACCAAGAGCAGCTGGTGCGCACGCTGCAGGCGGACCCCGCGCTGTCAGGCCGGATCATCAAGATCGCGAACTCTGCGGACCGCGACGGCTTGCCGGCGGTCGAGACCGTCCGTCAGGCCGCCATGCGCCTCGGGGCGCGCGCGGTCCGCAACGTGGCGCTGGGCTTCTCGCTCGTAGCGGACAATCGCCGCGGTCGTGCGCCTCACTTCGATTACGACGCGTATTGGGGGAACGCGCTCGCATGCGGAGTGGCGGCTCACCTCCTCGCTCAGATTCAACGCCACGTCGATCCGACGGCCGGCTTTACCTGCGGACTCCTGTGCGACGTAGGCAAGATCGCGCTCGCCAGCGTCCACCCAGAGCGCTATTCGGAGATCCTTGCGAAGCACCCGGGGATCCCCGACGCGGCGCTCGCGCGGCTCGAGTCTCGCGCGTTCGGGATCGATCACCTCGAAGTGTCCGCTGCGATGCTCGCCGACTGGGGCCTCCCTCGTGAGTACCAGGAGGTCGCGCTGCTGCGTATTCGTGACGATCCAAGCAAGGACGACAGCGACGACCCTGACGAGGATCGGCATCAGCTCCTGGCGCTCGTCCGCGCTGGACGCCAAATCGCGCGCGTCCTGACAGGGACGTGGCAGTTCGACGACGCTCGCTGGCGCGGTCACTTCCTCTCCCTCGAGCACCTGGCGAAGGACCTCGGCCTCCGGCATGAGGCCCTCTTGGCGCTCTGCGACGCCATTCTCCCGAGCTGGCGCGAGTGGGGCGCCCTCATCGGCGTTCCCGTCGACTGCGATCGTTCGTTCCAGGATGCCGCGAGCGAGTTGGAGCGCCGCGGCCTGCGCTCGGCGCGCCTGATGCAGCTTCCGGCCGATCGAGCGCGCGAAGCGGTCGAAGACGGAGACACCAATCTCTTCAACGCAGAGCTCGATACGCCCCTCGATATGCTCGGCCGCGGAGGGCAAGCGCGCGGAGTGACTCGCGTGCTCCTCGTCGACGACGACCCGAGCATGCTGCGCCTCCTGCGTCACCATCTCGAGCGAGAGGGCTACGAGGTGTTGACCGCCGAATCGAGCCGCGCCGGGATGAAGCTCGCGCTCGATCAAGTGCCTCAGATCGTCATCACGGATTGGATGATGCCGGAGATGACCGGCGTCGAGCTCTGCTCGAACCTACGCCGTAGCCAGGCCGGCAACAAGATGTACTTGATCGTCGTCACGGCCCGCGATGATGACGAGCAAGTGGTCGAGGCCTTTGACGCGGGCGCGGACGACTACATTGTCAAGCCGTTCAACCCGCGTATCTTGATCGCGCGCGTGCGCGCCGCACAGCGCATGATTCAGCTGCGCGAGAGGATCGAGGACTCCGAGCGTGCGCGCCTTCGGCAAGTCGCAGAGCTTGGTGTAATGACCCGCAAGCTGCGCGCCGCGGCCTTGACGGATGCGTTGACGGAGCTCCCCAACCGGCGCTACGCGATGAAGCGCCTGAAGCAGGAGTGGGAGAGCGCGCAGCGCACAGGGCGCCCTCTATCCGTCGTCATGTGTGACATTGACCATTTCAAGCGCGTGAACGACGAGCACGGGCACGACGCTGGCGATGTCGTGCTGCGTGAGACAGGCTTTACGCTCCAGTCGCAGCTCCGAGCCTCGGACGTGCTCTGTCGCCTGGGAGGCGAAGAGTTCTTGGTCATCGCGGTCGGGGCGGATGCTGAGGTCGGGCTGCAGGTCGCTGAGCGCCTTCGCAAGGCCGTCGAGCGCCACCGAATCCGCTATCAGACGTTCGATCGCGCCGTCACGATGTCCTTGGGCGTCGCGCTGGCGATGCCGGGCATGCGCGGCATTGACGACCTCATCAAAGCGTCCGACGAGGCGCTCTACGAAGCCAAGGCCGGAGGGCGCAACTGTGTCGTCTTGGCCGGCGACGACTCAGGCGGGCCGACTGAGGTCCCCGAGCGTCGCTCCGCTTGACAGCCACGCGCCGACGTGACCAGGCGCCGTGCGGCGCCCGCCCTCCTGGGGCACTGGGCTCCAATGGGCCCGGTGACCTCTGCGCCCTGTATCCTTGGTGGCCCATGGAGACACGCGCCCTCGCTCAATTCGTCGCCCGCGCTTGGCAGGACTCGATCCTCCCTGCCCTCACGGACTACATCCGGATCCCGGCCAAGTCGCCGGCCTTCGACGCTGATTGGGCCGCGCACGGCGAGCTCGAGCGCGCCGTCGAGCTCGCCGCCGCATGGTGCCGCGAGCGCCGCGTCGCGGGCCTCGCCGTCGACATCGTGCGCCTCCCAGGGCGCACGCCGACGCTCGTGGTGGAGGCACCTGCCAGCGGCGCGCCCGCGCCCGCCGGAACGGTCCTCCTCTACGGGCACCTGGACAAGCAGCCTGAGGTCACGGGCTGGGACGCGAACAAGGGGCCTTGGACCCCCGTCGTCGAGGACGGCCGGCTCTACGGACGCGGCTCGGCGGATGATGGCTACGCCTGCTTCGCGTCGCTGACCGCCATCGAGGCGCTCCAGGCGCAAGGCGCGCCGCACGCGCGCTGCGTCATGTTGATCGAGACGAGCGAAGAGAGCGGCAGCCCGGACCTCTCGGCGTACGTCGACCATCTGGCGCCGCGCATCGGCGAGCCCGACCTCGTCATCTGCCTCGACTCCGGCGCCGGCGACTACGAACGCATTTGGCTCTGCACATCGCTGCGCGGCAACGTCACGGGCGACCTCAGCGTCGAGACCGTGCGTGAAGGCGTGCATTCGGGGGACGCGAGCGGGGTCGTACCGTCGAGCTTTCGCGTCATCCGAGAGCTGCTCGATCGAATCGAGGACTCACGCACGGGGCGCGTGCTCTTGCGCGAGCTCGATGCAGCGGTCCCTGCCCACCGGCAACGAGAGGCCGCCGAGGCGGCCGTCGTGCTCGGTGACGAGGTCCATACCAAGTACCCCTTCCAGCCTGGCGTGCGCCCGATGGGCCGCGACGGCGCGGACCGAATCCTGGCCCGGACCTGGCGCCCGTCGCTCTCGATCACCGGTGCAGCGGGGCTCCCCAGCCTGGCTGATGCAGGCAACGTTCTGCGTCCGCTGACCGCGCTCAAGCTCTCATTCCGGCTCGCCCCGACGACGACCCCGGAGGTCGCGCTCGCTGCGATCGAGCAGGCCCTGACAGCTGCTCCGCCCTCGGGCGCCAAGGTCACCTGGGCCAACGCCAAGGCGGCGACGGGTTGGGACGCGCCCGCGTACGAGCCGTGGCTCGCGGCCGCGATCCAAGACGCTTCGCTCGAGTTCTTCGACCGCCCAGCGGTCGGCCTCGGGGAAGGCGGCACGATCCCGCTCATGGGGTTGCTCGCGCAGAAGTTCCCGAAGGCGCAGTTTGTGATCACTGGCGTGCTCGGGCCGGGTTCGAACGCGCATGGTCCCAACGAGTTCCTGCACTTGCAGATGGCCGAGCGTTTGACGGCGGCGACAGCGTTCATCCTCGGGCGGCACGCTGTATCGCGTTGAGCGCGAGGGGCCATTTCGAGGCAGCGGACTGTCGCATGACGGAGCAAAGGGGCGCTGTTGTGCGTCCCGACTTCGGCCTCGGCCCGCGAGCGAGCGCTCGGGCGGGTAGCCTCCTATGGCCCCGATTTCATCGCTCGTCATCATGCGCCTCGTTGCATACCCCCTCCTTGTCCTCGCTCTCGCCTCCTGTCAGTCGAGCTCGTTCCTCGATCGCAAGACGAACTTTGGTGGCGAGGTCCAGGTCTATCCGACCGGTCTGTTCCTCGGGCCTCGCGCCGAGCTGGAGCTCAATGAACGCGACTCGGTGCATGCTCGTGCAGCGGTGCACTTCGCAGATCGTGGGAGCGCAGGCGAGCACGACGACGAGCAGGGCAGCGGCTGGGGCGGCGGCCTCGGCTATCGCCGCTGGCTCGACACCTATGGCAAGGATTGGAGCGTCGGCGGGCGCTTAGACCTCTGGCGACTGAGCCTCGACTGGCGTGACAACTCGCCGACGCGCAGCGGCAACACGGACGTGACTGTCCTCGTGCCGTCCGTCGAAGGCGGCTACTCGTGGCCCATGGACGGCGGCGGCCGCGTGGACCTGAACCTCGGCCTCGGCTACGAATTCAACCTCGATACCGACGGCGCCGATGTCGGGCAAGGTGCCATTCTCATGTTCGGCGTGTCGTTCTCGGGCGGAACACGCGGCATTCGGCGCCTCCACGAGCGGCACAATGAGCGCATGCGCGAGCGCATCATCGCGCCTGAGGAGAGCCGTGACACCGTCTCGATGCTCGGGCTCTACTGAGCGAGGGGCCACGCTGGCGGCGAGGCACTGCTGAACGTTGCTCCGCGGGATCGGCCGCGCCGCGGCTCACTTGTCGTACTTGTACCACTCGCTCGCCTGGCCCTCGTGCGGCCCGACGCGCTCGATGAGCGCGGCCTGCTCTTCCGCGCTCGGCGCCTCGGCGACGTCCAGCGCTGCGCGGATCAACGCCCATTCGTCGAGCGTCTTCGCGCCAACCACGGCGACATGGACCGCGCGCTGCGCTAGGGCATAGCGCACCAGCGCGCCGATCGCCGCCTTGGGCCGCGCCTTGGGCAGGTAGCCGCCCGCGAGGACCTTCATCGCGACGACGCCGAGGCCCTGTGCTTCGGCGTGGGGGAGCAGGTCCTTCACGAACGAGCGCTTGTACGTATCGATCGGGTTGACCGGCACGAGGCACAGGTCGAAGCCAAAGCTGAACAGCGCCTGCTTGATGACACCGGGATCTGCGTGGCCGCTGATGCCAATGTGCCTGACGAGGCCTTCCTCCTTGGCCGCCAGGAGCACCTCAGGCACGCCGCTTACGAGCACCTCACGCAGCGCCTCCTTGGTGTTGATCGCGTGCAGCAAGATCGAGTCGACGTACGCTGTCTTCAGGCGCCCGAGAGATTCACGCAGCCCTTTGCGCGCCGCCTCAGGTGTGCGGGCGAGCGTCTTGGTATTGATCCAGATGCCGGCGCGTTCGACGCCCGCGAGGCCGCGACCGACGCGCACCTCGCTCTTGCCCCAACCGTAGGCAGGGGCGGTGTCGAAGTACCGGACGCCGTCTGCGTACGCGCGCTCGACGATCGCTTGCCCAGCACCATGATCCTCGAGCTCACCGAGCGCTTGGCACCCGAGGCCGAGCCGCGGGAGCGTGCGGCCTGTTCGCCCAAACTCCCTGGCGGGGATCGGTCGTCGTGGGTGGGCCTCCGACGGGGCCGCGGCGTCCTGCGTTCGCACGCTCGTCGTCAAATCGACGCTGAGCGAGCTGAGGCTGGCAGCGGCGGCCTGGAAGAACTTGCGGCGCGAGAGGCTCATGGTGGGACGATCGGCGAGAGGCGGGGTGACAACTTGAGCATCCCCTGATTCGGCGCCGTCCGCCACCCCCTGAGTGTTGTACGAATGGGGCATGGAGTCTCGCTCGCACGCGCTCCCAAAGCCGCGCCCGCCCGCGGCCTGGGCGGCCTATCTCCTGGTCTTGACCGCGCTCTTCCCGCGGCTTGGGGCGCTGCAGCACGGCTTCCCATACGGCTACGAGCGCGACGCGGATTGGCCGCATGCGGCGCTCGTGATGTTGCGTGATCACGACCCTGCCCCCCCGCGCTACGCCCACACTGCTGAGCCATATCTCTGCGCCTACCTCACAGCGCCGATCTTTGCTGCGCGGTACGTGCTCGGCAAGGCGCGCGGGGAATGGCGCGACGCTGACGGCTTCGGCGCTCACCTCGTCGCGCACCCTGAAGAGGAGGTCCTGGCGGGGCGGCTCGTCGCGGCGCTCTTCGGCGCGCTCGCGCCGCTCCTGTTGCTGACTCTGCTCCGCGGTGCGGGGGTGGGACGAGGCGCCTACGTCGCGGCGCTCCTCTTGGCGCTCGACCCCTTCCATGTCAGCGTGTCGGTCCAGGCGCGCACGCTAGCGCCGTTCCTGACGCTCTTGCTCGGCGCGGCGCTCGCTGCGTCGCGGTACATGACAAGCGGGCGCACGCGCACCCTCTTCGGGGCGACCGTGCTCGCGGCGCTCGCGCACGCTGCGCGCGAGGTGCCAACTGGCGCCGTGGTCCTCGGTCTGCCTGGCCTCGCTTGGTTCTTTGGTCCGCTTCGATGGCGAGGCAAGGACCTCCGGCGTCGTGCAGCGCTCGCGCTCGGCTGCGCGACGCTCTTCGTCGCGGTCTCGGTGCCGCTCGGCTACCCGTTCTTGCTCGCGCATCCGCGTGAGCCCATCGCGGGCAAGCTCATGGGTCTTTGGCTCGGCGCGTTGTCTTCATTCGTGGCGCAGGGCGAGCTGCTCTTTGCCGCCCGTGGCTTTCTGCACACGATCGACGGACGGTCCCTCGGCGTCCTGCTGCCGGCGTTCTTGATGAATACGCCGGTCCTCGCGGGGCTGGCGATCGTCGGCATCGCGCCGACGTTCTTGCGGACCACATTGCGGCGCGCGCTCGCGCCGGTGACGTTGTTCGCGCTGCTGTGGGGGCTCGTCTACTTGACCCACCGCAACGGTCACGTCGCGGATGCGGCCCCTTTGCTCGTCCTCGCGGCGCCCGCAGCCGGCGCTGCGCTCGAGCTGATCCTGCGTTGGCGAATGTTCGCCGCGCTCGTCTTCCTCGGCCTCGCAGGCGCTGCAGCGACGACCGCCAAGGTCGTCTACATCCTGCGTCAACCAGATACACGCGCGCTCGCCGACGCTTGGCTGTCGACCGAGCCCGTGTTGCCGCCCGGGTCGGTCGTCGCGCTCGATGCCTTCGGTCCGCGCCCGCTGCCGAGCCTCGCGTCGCTGGAGCGCACCGCGCGCCTGCGCGCGCCCTTGGTCGGCTCGGAAGACCCGCTCAACGGCCGAGAGCGCGCTCGCTTGACGGCACTTCGCGCAGGGCTTGCGAAGGTCGCTGGCGTCGATGTGATGTACGTCGAAGACGTGCTCCGCCTCGACTACTGGGATGGCCCGCTCGCTGGCCTCGCTTGCCGCGATGGACGTCGACGGGCCGCGTGGGTGCATTCGACCGGTTCGCCTGGCGACTATGTCGCGTGGTCCGCCGGCGTGCGGCACGAGTTCCTGTGGCCAGGTGAGCGCTACCGCGCGCGCGCCACGGCGGACACGGCGCTCGCAACGTCTCCGGTCGGGGCTCGCTCGAGCGCGACGTCGAGCGCTCTTGTGCGGGCGCGGGAAGGTCAGGGCGCGCTCCGAGCTGCGGGGGCGACGCACGTCCTCCTGTGTCACTTCGGGCGCTCAGGCGAGGAGCCCCACGTCCTGGCAATGGGGCTCCCGCCGCCGTTGGTCGTGTTCGACCCGGGCGGCGCGGGCGACCTCGAGGGCTCGGGCGAGCGCCGGCTCCCCTTTGACCTCGAGACGGGTTGGTTCGGCATCTGGCAAGCGCAGCACGCAGGGCCGCGCGTCGAGGTGCGCGCGCTCTGAGCGCCGCGTGGCATACGATCGATGCAGCGTTCTCCGAGAGCACCCCTGCCCGGTCCCTACACTCGGGCGCGATGAAGCAGCGCCTCGAGGGCTGGTTGCACCGCGCCTTGCGACCGTTCGGGTTCGACCTCAAGCGCTACAACGCGCTCGCGGACCCGAACCTGCGTCGCCAGCGCATCCTCAAGCGGCACCGCATCGAGCAGGTGCTCGACGGCGGCGCGAACCGGGGCCAGTACGCGGCGCGCTTGCGAGAGGACGGGTACCGCGGTCGCCTCCTGTCTGTCGAGCCGGGCGCGGCCGCCTTCGCCGCGCTCCAGCGCGCGTCTCTGCGCGACGACAAGTGGCAGGTCGTGCAGGCGGCGCTCGGCGCTGCGCCTGGCCACGCGACGCTGAACGTCACCGCGAACTCCGTGTCCAGCTCGCTGCTCGCCGCAGCGGACGCGCAGGCTGCAGTGAGCGGCGCGCACGTGGTCACGACCGAGCGCGTCGAGGTCACAACGCTCGATGTGCTCGCAGCTCGCTTTCTCGAGCGCTCGTCGCCGACGTTGCTGAAGCTCGACGTGCAAGGGTCCGAGGGTGCCGCGCTCGACGGCGGCGCGGAGCTGCTCGGGCGTGTCGAGGCTCGTCGAGGTCGAGCTCGCGCTCGCGGAGCTGTATACCGGTCAGGCGTCCGGTGCGGCGCTCGCCGGCCGCCTCGACCGCGCCGGCTTCGTGCTCGTCTCCGTCGCCCCGAACACGCTCGATCACGCGAGCGGCTACCTCCTTGAGATCGACGCGCTCTTTGCGCGCAGGCGCGACCATGGCCGCTGATTCGATCCGTGTCCTGCACCTCGTTCACGGCGTGCGCGTGGGTGGTAAGGAGCGCGTCGTCCTCGACCTCGCGCGGCGCGCGCGCGCTCTGGGCCACGACGACCGGATCCTCTCCTTCGAGGCATTGGAGGCGCGCCCGCGCGGGGGGGGCGCCGCGGGCGATTCAGGGCGAGCTGGCGCCGGTGCGCCCCCTGAGTTCGACTGCGAGGGGGTGCCCGTCATCGCGCTCAATCGACTGCCCGGGCGACCTGGCCTGCGCGCCCGCGCGCTCGCTGTGCGCGCGCAGCTTCGGGCCGAGCCGCCGCTCGTGTTGCACGCGCACAACGACGCGGCGCTCGTCCTCGCGTCGCTCGCGCTCGGCCCGCGCTCGGACGTGCGACGCATCGCGACCCTGCACAACCTCCCCGTCCCGCGGCATGGGCTGCGCGCGCGGCTCGCGTCGCTGAAGGACCGGCGGCTCGTGCGCTGGGCTGCGCGGCGCTTCGATGGGCTCGTCTGTGTATCGCATGAGCTGCGCGGCGCGCGCGCGCCGTGGATCGGCGCTTCGGAGGTGATCTACAACGGCGTCGACCTGCAGCGCTTCACGCCAGACGGCGCGAGCCTCGACCACCGCGCCGCGCTCGGGCTCCCCCCCGACGCGTTGATCGTCGGCATGGTCGCGCGCTTCGACGTCGGGAAGCGCCAAGCGGACCTGCTCGCGGCCGCGCACATCGCGCAGCGGCGCGGGCTTGGCATAGGCGTCGTATTGGCCGGTGATGGCCCGCTGCTCGAGCGCGTGCGCGCAGCGTGCCCGAGCAGCCTGCCTGCGCGCTTCCTGCCGCACGAGCCCGACGTCGCGGCGCTCCTTCGGGGCACCGATGTCGTCGCGCTGGCGTCCGATCACGAGGGCCTGCCGATGTCGCTGCTGGAGGCGCTCGCGGCCGGCCGCGCAGTCGTCGCGAGCGACGTCGGCGGCGTCCCGGAGCTCCTTGGGCGGGGCGTCGAGCGCGCGGGCATCCTCACTCCGCCGCGTGACGTCGACGCGCTCGCGTCCGCGCTCATGACGCTCGGAGATCCGCACACTCGCGCGGCGTTAGCGGCGCGCGGGCGCGCCCGTGTCGTGGCGGAGTTTGACCTCGAGCGCGCCTGCGCTGCGTACGAAGCGCTCTATCGCTGAGCTGTCTCCGCGATCGACTCGAAGCTCAGGCCGAAGCGGGCGAGGTACTTGCGCAGGCGATCCGCGTCGTTCGACGATGACTTTGCCGCGCGCGACACGGCGAAGAGGTCGCGCCCTGCCTCTGAGAGCGTGCGCGCCGTAAGGCAGACACGCAAGACGGCCTCCAGTTGCGCCCGATCGAAGAGGTCGATCGAGCTGTGGGGGAGGTGCGCGTCGACGTTCGGGTATGCGCTCGCGCCCGAGGCTGTGGCGCCGGGCTCGGCGAGGCGTGCCCAGGCGTGAACGAGCCGCGCGCGCTCTTCTGTGACCAGGGCGCGCGTGATGCGGCCTCCGTCGGCCAGCGTCGCCAACCGCGCGAGCGCTGCGTTGAAGTCGCGGAAGTTCGCGCGCCAGCTCGCCTCGGGCGAGCGCGCGAAGTCGAGGAACGCTGCGCGCGCCTCGCTCGCGAACGTGACGCGCTGGCCGCGCGCCTCTGAGAGCCGCGCAAGCTCGTGGTCGAGGTTGGGCTCCAGGTCCTCGGGGCGCTCGCGCAGCGCCGGCAGCTCGAAGGTCCAGAGGTCGATGCGAGCGAGGAGGTCCTCGCGAAAGGTCCCCTCGCGCACGGCTTTGGCGAGGTCTTTGTTCGTGCCGGAGACGAGCTGGAAGCGACTCGTGGCGGGCGCGTCCGCACCCAACGGCAAGAACGTGCCCTCTTCGATCGCGCGCAAGAGCATCGCTTGCTCATCGAGCCCCAGCTCGCCGATCTCGTCGAGGAACAACAGGCCATTCTCGGCGGCGCGCAAGAGGCCCGGACGGCTCGCGAGCGCGCCGGTGAAGGCGCCTTTCTCGTGGCCGAACAACGTCGACATCGCTTGGTCGCCGCGGAGCGTCGCGCAGTTGACTTCGACAAAGGCGCCGTCGACGAGCCGCAGCCGCTTGCGTAGCTCGAACACTCTCCGCGCGAGCGCCGTCTTGCCGACGCCGGTCGGGCCGGTCAACAGCAACGGCTCACGACTGCGACCGGCGACGAGCTCGATCCGATCCATCAGCGCGTTGAACGCGGGGTTCTTCGTCGCGATGCCGGCCTTGAGGAAGTCGACGCCTTCGCGCCGCTCTGCCTCGAAGCGCGCAGCGAGCTGGTCGTAGCGCGACAGGTCGAGGTCGATGATGGAATAGGTCCCGTGCGCATCGGAGCCGGAGGGGCCCTTCCCTCGGCGCGGCTCGCGGCGCGGCGGCGAGGTCTGCACAAGGCGCCCTGGGATACGCCGCGTCTCGACCGGGAGGAACAGGCAGATCTGGGCGACGTGGGTGCCGGTCGTGATGTGGACGAGGTAGTCCTCGCGCTCTGGGTCGAACGGGTAATCACGGGCGAAGTCCGCCAAGGTCGCGTAGACCTCGGCGAAGTCCCATGCGTTCTCGAACGTCGTCGGTACCCGCTCCACTTTCGTCGCGGGCGAGACGCTCAGGACATCCTGGGTGACCGCGTCGGCGAGCTTCCCGAAGCGCGGCTCGGCCAATAGCACAAGCCGCGCGGGCTCGAGGTCGTCCCGCTGAAACAGGCTCACGGTCGGCCGCCACTTGTCCCAGCGGGTCTCGGGCGGGCCGGCGTCGAGCTGTGTGCCGAGCAGCCCAATGACGACGACCGGGCGCGGGCCGGCGTTGCCCTTCGGGCCGTCCAGCGCGGCCTCGCGCGCGCGCGCCCTGGAGCCCGCGCCATGCCCCTGGGGGTCTGGCACCGGCGCGGTCGGCCGCGTGCGTTTGGATGACGCCATTTACATCGACCTTTCCGTTCGGTGTCCGCGGCCCGGCGGAGCGGGGCGAGGAACGGAAGTCTCCGGTGCAGTTCGGGCGCGCGCCGGTAGCATGCTGAGGTCCGAACGCCCACCCGAGTCGCGCCGCACTTCGCGGCCTCTGGAGTCACTGCCATGCGTATCTTGCATCACCTCACCGCCCTCGCCTTGTCCTGTGCGACCTTGTCGGTCGTTGCTTCGGCCCAGGCCATGTTGCCTGCTTCGACCGCTGCCGCGGCGCCCGTCGCCGCGCAGGACGCCGACGCCAAGCAGGACGCCGCGGTCCCCGCCAAGGCGGCGTGGAAGGGCGAGCCCTACATGCTCGCGACGTGCGCTGCGTCGTGGCGCCCGCTCGACGTGAAGGGCACGCGTACGACCATGGTCGTCGAGGGCCAAGAGCTGAAGTTCTGCTGCGGCGGGTGCGGTGATGTCGTCGCCAAGGACCCCGCGAAGTGGGTCGAAAAGGTCAATGCCGCGCACGCGGACCAGCAGCGGCCGATCTATCCGATGAAGACGTGTGTCATCTCGGGTGAGGCGCTGTTCGACGCGGACGGTAAGGACACGGCGACCGAAGTCGTCGTCCAGAACCGCCTCTTCCGCGTGTGCTGCCCGAGCTGCGCGAAGGCCGTGAAGGCCGACCCAGGCAAGTACGCCGCGCTCCTCGACGCCGAGGTGCTGAAGAGCCAGGCGAAGGCCTACCCCGTCGGGACCTGCGTTGTGAACCCGAAGGCTGAGGTCAGCGCGGACTCCGAGCAGTTTGTCGTCGCCGGGCGCCTCGTTCGCACGTGCTGCGCGCGCTGCAAGGCGAAGGTGCTCGAGAACCCGTACGAGTACATCGTTGCCATCGACGCGGCCCGCGCGGCGGCCACCGGTGGCGCGGCGCCGGCCAAGGGCGCAGCCGAGGGCGCGGGCCACGAGCACGGGGAGAAGCACGGCGAGAAGAAGGGCGAGTGAGCGCCCACGATTGGCTGAGGGTCGGATCCTGGCGGATAGGATCTTATAGCTGAGTATCGACGCCGGGGGCGCCCACGCGGGAGCCCCCGGCGCCGTTTGGCTCGCCCTGTGCGCGTAACTGCCTGGGGGGCAGGGTTTTATGCTTGTCTCGCAGCGTCGATCGAGGCCCTGGCACGCCCTTCGCGCAGGGGGAGCGGCGCCGCAAGTGCGCGCCAGGAGCGACACATGAGTGGATACATCGAGATCGAGAGCGTCGGCGCGCCTATCCGCGCCTGGACCCGTGGCGTCGAATTGGAGGACGCGGCCCTCGCCCAGCTGCGCAATGTGGCCTCGCTGCCGATCCTGCACGGGCACGTCGCGGTCATGCCGGACGTTCACTGGGGCATGGGGGCGACCGTTGGCTCGGTGATCCCCACCCTCGGCGCGATCGTGCCTGCGGCGGTCGGCGTCGACATCGGGTGCGGGATGATCGCCGCGCGGACGACGCTCGTCGCGAGCGATCTGCCCGACGATCTCAAGCCGCTGCGCAATACGCTGGAGCGGGCGGTGCCCCATGGCCGCACGGCCGGCCACGGCCGCGGCGGGAAGCGTGACAAGGGCGCGTGGGGCGAGCTGCCCAAGCGCGTTACGAACCTCTGGAAGGCGCACCTCGCCGACGGCTTCGACCTCCTCTGCGAGCGTGCGCCCGCGCTGAAGAACACGAACCACGTCAACCATCTCGGGACGCTCGGCACGGGCAACCACTTCATCGAGGTCTGCCTCGACGAGGAAGACCGCGTTTGGTTCATGCTGCACTCGGGCTCGCGCGGCGTCGGGAACCGGATCGCATCGATCTACATCGAGAAGGCGAAGAAGGACATGGAGCGCGCGCTCGGCGCCCTCCCTGACCAGGACCTCGCGTACCTGACTGAGGGGACGCAGCACTTCGCCGACTACGTGGAGGCGCTCTTGTGGGCGCAGGAGTTCGCGCGCATCAACCGCCAGGTGATGCTCGAGAATGTCATCGAGGCTGCGACGCGCCTGCGCGGCATCAAGCCCTTCCGCGCCGATACGTTGGTCGTGAACTGCCACCACAACTACGTCGCCAAGGAGACCCACCTCGGCGCGGACGTGTGGCTGACGCGGAAAGGCGCGGTGCGCGCGGGCGACGGCGACATGGGCATCATCCCTGGTTCGATGGGGGCGAAGAGCTTCATCGTGCGCGGCAAGGGCAACCCGGACAGCTTCCACTCGTGCTCGCACGGGGCTGGGCGCCGTATGTCTCGGACGCGCGCGAAGGCGCTCTATTCGCTGGATGATCACATCGAGGCCACGCGGCACGTGGAGTGCCGCAAGGACACGGATGTGATCGACGAGACGCCGATGGCGTACAAGGACATCGACGCTGTGATGGCGGCGCAGGCCGACCTCGTGGACATCGTCCACACGTTGCGGCAGGTCGTGTGTGTGAAGGGTTGACCGTTCGGCGCGTCGCGCAGTGGAGCCCAGGCGGGGGCCGTGATGAGTGATCAAGACTTGATCGTGATCGATGGCCGCGAGGGCGAGGGCGGCGGACAAGTGCTGCGGACGAGCGTCGCGCTCGCCGTCGCCTTGGGGCGGCCTGTGCGCATCGAGCACATTCGCGCCAACCGCAAGAGCCCGGGCCTGAAGCGCCAACACCTGACCGCCGTGCGCGCGGCCCTCGAGGTGGCCGGCGGCGACGACGCTGTCGGCCACAGCGGCGTCGCGCTCGGCAGCGCTGCCGTGGAGCTTTGGCCCGCCGCGGGCGGCCGTGTCCATGCTGGCTCGTATCGCTTCGCGGTGGGCTCGGCTGGCAGCACGACGCTCGTGCTGCAGACCGTGCTCGCGCCGCTCCTGTTGGCAGACGGTCCCTCGGACCTCCTGCTCGAGGGCGGCACCCACAATCCGCTCGCGCCGTCCTTCGACTTCGTCGCGCGCTCGTTCGCCCCACAGGTCGCGCGCATGGGCGGGCGGTTGGAGCTGACCCTCGAGCGGCACGGCTTCGCGCCAGCCGGCGGCGGCCGGATGCGCGTGCGCATCGAGCCCGCGGCCGCTCCCGTTGCGTTCGAGCTATTGCAGCGGGGCGAGGCCCGACGCCCGCGCGTCGAGATCGCGCTGGCGGGCGTTCCTGGCGGGGTCGCAGCGCGCGAATGGGCGGCGCTGCAGCGCAAGACCCATTGGCCGGACACGTGTTGCAACGTGCGTGAGGTCACGGACTCCGCGGGCCCGGGCAACGTCGTCTCGGTCGAGCTCGAGAGCGACCACGTCACAGCGGTCTTCACCGCCTTTGGCGCCAAGGGGGTGCGCTCGGAGCGCATCGGCGGGCTCGTCGCGCGCGACGTGCAGCGCTACCTCGCGAGCGACGCGCCGGTGTGCGAGCACCTCGCGGACCAGCTGATGCTGCCGATGGCGCTGCTCGCTGGGGGCCGCTATCGCACGACGCGCCTGACGTCGCACGCGCGGACGAACGCGCAGGTGATCGAGCGCTTCCTGCCGGGCGCGGTCACTGTGGGGGACGACGGGATCGTTACGGTCAGGGGTCGCCGAATGCCGTAACCGCCTGCCCCACCCTGGGGCAAGGCCGGGAATCCGCGGCTGTGCATGCTGGCGCGCGCTGCGGCGCTCCGAAGAGCGCTGCATGGACTTCTCCCTCGGGACGATCGTCGCGTCGCTTGTGACGGGCTCGCTGGGCTTTGGGCTCTACCTCTACGGCAAGAACGAAGCGCGCACGCCGCAGCTCGTCGCGGGGCTCCTGTTGATGGTGGACCCCTACGTCGTCTCCGGGCCGCTCGCGCTCTGGGGCATCGGCGGCGCGATCCTGGGCGGCCTGATGCTCGCGCTGCACTTCGACCTCTGAGGGCCGCGCCGCTCTAACTCGCCGAGACAGCGTCTGCGACCTCGGCTGCGATCGCGAGGTGGTGCTCCGCGTGGAGGCGCGCGAAGCGCAGCCAGTGCGTGGCGTTGAGCGGGCCGAGCTCTTGGTGTGGGATCCAGCCGGCCGCTGCGCTGAGCTCGCTCGCGCGGGCGCGCAATGCTGCGACCCCCTCGCGCGCGCCGCGCAGCTCGTTGGTCAGGAACTGCGGGTTCACGTCGTCCCCTGGGCGGACCATCCGCGGCGCTTCGGCGACGCCGCGCCGCGTGCGCTCAGAGGCAAGGACCTGCGCCGCGCGTTCGCCGAGCTCGCCCTCGGCCGCGATCAGCCGTCCCTTGCCGTCGCACAGCGAGCGCACGTGGCGCAGCGCGAGGTCCGTCGCGAGGGCGATGTGGAAGAGGTGTTGAGCGACCGACCAGCCGGAGACGTCTGCCGCGCTGGTGTGTTCGCGCTCGCCGAGGCGCGCGCGCAGCGCGTCGTAGGCGTCGAGGGCGCGCTCGAGCCCTTGGAACTCGGCTTCGATATCGATGGTGGGGGCGCTCATGGGGAGACGAGCATAGGGAATCCCGCCCCACGGCGCCCAGGGTCGCGCTACCCTCTCCCCCCGCCTCCGGGCGGAGGGCCCTTAGCTCAGTCGGTTAGAGCACGCGACTCATAATCGCTTGGTCGTGGGTTCGAGTCCCACAGGGCCCACCAACCTACCCGAGGGGCCCATGCCGGTCAGCGACCGCGCGAGGCGAGTCGCCCCGGCGCGCCAAAACGCCGACCGTCAGTGCGCACGTCGCGAGCGCGCCCAGGCCGCTGCGGGCGTAGGCGTCGGGGTCACTGAACGCCGCGTGCAACGGCAGCGACGTCAGGGTGAGCGCGAGCCCCGCGCTCGCGCGGGACCATGGGTTACCCCGTGGGTCGCGCCACACGAACCAGGCGGCCGCGGGCACGAACGCGAGCCCGTGCGACCACGTCGGGGCGATCAGGAGCGGCGCCAGCAGCGAGAGGGACGCGAAGCACAGGCCCGGATCGCGCTCGTGCCTCAAGCGCGCCAGCAGCGCGACTGCGAGCGACAGCCCCGCGGCTCGGCCGAGCGCGAACCCGACGCCGGCGCCGATGGGGAGCCAACTAGAGAGCGCGCGCGCCGTGGCGGCGGCGAGGTCCTGGCTGCCGCGCCCACCCTCGGCGTCGACCACCGCGGCGCCGAGCCGCGCGAGCCGCGTGAAGACCTCGATGTGGAACGCGACGAAGCGGTCCCAGCCGAGGAGCGCGAGCGGCGGGACAGTGATCAGCGCGAGCGCTACCACGCCACCGATGCATGCGTCGCCGCGCTTGCCTCGCACAAGCGGACCCATGAGGAAGAGCCCCGGGACCAACTTGACGGCGGCGGCGAAGCCGATGATGCAAGCGCCCAGCCGCGGACGTTCGCGCGCGGCCGCCCAAGTCGCGCAGAGGAGCGCCAGCGTGAGCGGCGTGCTCACCTGTCCCCAATACAGGTTGTGCGCGAGCGGGTGCGACAGGCCGGCAGCGAATACGTAGGCGCCCGCTTCGCGCGCGCGTCGCGGCGCAGCGAGGAGGAGCGGCGCCGCGATGACGAGCGTTGTTGCGATGAGCTCGAGCGCGAGCCAAGCGTAGGATCCGATGGTCGGCCCGAGCCGCGCGAGCGGCGCGAGCAGGAGCGCGAAGAACGCCGGGTACTGGAACCCCGCCGCCGGGAGGTCGGCGTCGGGGAAGGCGCGCGCGGTCTCGAAATAGGGCCCGATGAAGTCCTCGAACGGTGCGCCGTTGAAGTCGAGCCTGTGCCAGAGGGTCGGCGGCCCCGGGTACAAGCACGCGACGACCGCCGCGGCCGCGCAGAGGCCGAGCGCGATGGCGAGTGAGAGGTCGCGGGGCCGGGGGCGGTCCATTCCGGGATCGTCGCGTCCCGCGGCGCGCGGGCCAAGTTGGGACCGTCAGAACCGCCCCGTGAGCGGCGCGGCTCCGTCCGCGCTGGCGTGGCTCAGATTTGCGGTGCGGCCCAGGCGCGCGGTGCGGCGCGCCAGGCAGGCCTCGTCGCCCCATCGGGCGCCGGTGGCGGGCGGCGCTCCATGACGTCCCGGTCCCCCGATCGCCAGCGGCCACTATGGGAACATCGAGGGCTCATCCCTCGTCACATAGAATGGCTCGCGTGCTTCTCTCTCATCGAGCTGCGACCAAACACCCCATGCGATCTCGAACCCCGTCGCTGCGCCCCGCATCCCGTGCGTCGCTCATGTTTGGCGCGCTCTGCGTCTCAACAGCCGGGAACCTGGCCTCTGCGCAGCACGTTGCGCCCTTCCCCTTCGACGTCGCCGCGCGCGCCGGCGCGTTCGGGTCCTTCGAGCTGACGCCGCGGGCGGGCGAGCTCGCGGCGCTGGCTGCGTACGACGCGCTCGAGCTGGTCGGCGTCGAGCTCCCAGACGGGCGCGTGATCGACCTCACGTTGCAGCGCATCGAGTTCGACTTCGAGAAGGTCGGCGTCCAGGTCGACGGCAAGCCCATGGCGGCTTGGGACGCGCGCGACCTCTCGGTCTGGCGCGGCGCGGTCCTCGGTGAAGCGGGCTCCGAAGTGCACTTGGGCCTCGCGACCGCGGGCTCCTATGGCTGGGTCCGTTCGAACGGCGAGGTCTGGCAGCTCAGCTCGTTCGCGCCTGCTGGCGGGTCCTGGGACGCCCCGGCGTCGCGGATGTGGGCTGAGTCCGCGTTCGCGGACTTGAGCGACCCGCGGTACTCGGTCTATTGCCTCGCCGACCGCATGCAGGCAGGGCTCGGCGCCCTTGGGCCGGCGCTCGCCAATCCAACGGGTGGCGTCACGAGTCAAGCCCTCGGCGGGCCTGGGGTCACGCTCGAGTGCAAGGTCGCCGTCGAAACGGACTACCAGTACTACCAGCGCTTCGGCAACCTCAACGCTGCGCAGAATTACGTGATGCAACTGCTGGCCGCGGTCAGCGATCGCTACCGCACAGAGATCGACGTCGTCATCACTTACCCGTACCTCCAGTTCTATACCCAAAACAATGATCCGTGGATCGCGGGGGATGACCCCGCGCAGTATTCGTCCGGCGATCTGCTTGGCGAGCTCCGCAACGCTTGGGCCGGAAACATCCCTGCGGGCGCGAACATCGGCCACATCATCAGCGGCGCGGGCCTTGGGGGCGGCGTCGCTTGGGTCAACGTCCTCTGCAGCCAGAGCTACGGTTTTGCCGCGAGTACGGGCGTCAATGGCGGCGTGAACTTCCCCGTCTCTCAGGGCTCTGGGAATTGGGACTTCATCGTGTTCTCGCACGAGATGGGGCACCAGTTCGGCACTGGACATACACACGGATACTGTCCGACCCCGCTCGATCGGTGCGCGCCGAGCGCCTATTTCGGCAACTGCCAGACCTCGCAGCAGTGCACGAACACGGGCACGATCATGAGCTACTGCCACCTGTGCTCGGGTGGCACCGCGAACATCACGACCTACTTCCATCCGACCGTCAAGGACGTGATGCGGGCTGGCGCAGAGGGCTCGTGCCTGACGGCTTACACGGGCGGACCGATGGTCTGCTTCCCCGACGCCCTCGAGCCGAACGACACGTGCGGGACGGCGCGCCCGCTCGCGCAGGGGCTCGTGACGGGGCTGGAGGCCGCCAACGACAACCTCGATCACTACCGGATCACGGTCCCGGCCGGAGGCTCTGTCGTCGTCGACGTGCTCTTCGCGCACGCGAATGGCGACATCGATGCGCGCTTGTACAACGCGTCCTGCAACACGGTCCTGAACTCGAGCACCTCGTCGACGGACAATGAGCAGCTCGTCTGGGCCAACAACAGCGCCTCGCCGGTGGATGTCGTCGCACAGGTCTTCAACTACCCGGGCGTCGGGTGTTTTGGCTACGACTTGCGCGTGACCCTCGCAATGGACCCGTGTCAGTCGATCCTCGATGACGGGTACGAGGACAACGACAGTTGCGCGCAGGCCGTCGCGGCGCCGCCTGGGCTCGAGCTCGGAATGTTCGTCTCCAAGCAAGACCCGGACTTCTTCCAAGTGGCGGTGGCGCCGGGCGCGAACCTCTCGGTGTCCGCCTACTTCTCGCATGCGCTCGGTGACATCGACGTCTACGTGTACGATCCGAGCGCGAGCTGCGGCGGCGGCGCCAATTACCTCGCGCGGGGCTTCTCGTCGACCGACAACGAGGTCGTTCAGTGGCAGAACGCCGGGGTCCTGACGCGTGACTTGGTGGTGGAGGTGCAGGTCTATTCCGGTTCGGTGTCGAACTGCAACTCCTACGCGCTGGCGATCGACCCGGGCCAGGGCGCGACGCCTGGGACGAACTTCTGTGGCCCAGCGGTCTCCAACTCGACGGGCGTCCCCGGCCTGATTGGGGCAGTCGGCTCGGCGAACGTGCTCGACAACGACCTCGTCCTTGTCGGCCGCGATCTACCGCTCTTGTCGAACGGCTACTTCATCGTGTCGCCGAACGCAGGCATGGTGCTGAACCCGGGCGGCGCGTCGGGGCACCTCTGCCTGTACCCGCCCTATGGCCGCTTCATCGCGCAGACCCAGAACTCGGGCCTGACGGGGACCGTCTCGATCCCGGTCGACCTGACGAGTCTCCCACAGCCGAACGCGCCCGTGGTGGTGCTCCCAGGTGAGACGTGGCGGTTCCAGCTCTGGTACCGCGACTCGCTCCTCGGGGTCCCGACCTCAAACTTCACCGACGCGGTCGGCATCCTCTTCCAATGAGACTCTGACTGCTCCGTTCCTGGACCTCCAGCCTTGACGCGCGTCTTTGTCGTGCGAATCGACGAGGTGACTTGCCTTCGGTCGCTCGGCCAGGGACCTTTCCACCGGGCGACGTCAGCGCTGCACCGCTGGGGCCCAGGGGTCCTTCCTTTTCTCTCCTCGCCCTTTGGGGGCACACAGCTACTTTCCAGACCATGAATTTCAACTCGATTCAGCGCGCTGCAGCGCTTGCCCTCGCGACCGCTGGTGTCGCATCCGCTCAGAACGACGAGTGCTCGACCGCGAGCGTGATGCCCGTCAACACGCCGACCGTGTTCGACAACACCCTGGCTTCGACCAGCGTCGAGCCGTGGGGCTGCGGGTTCAACGTTGGCTTCGACCTTTGGTACACCTACTCGAACGCGGCCGGCGCGCAGGTCTCGGTCGACACATGCGGGACGAGCTTTGACACCGTGCTAGAGGTCTTCGACGGCAACTGCGCGGGCCTCAACTCGGTCATTTGCAACGATGACACGTGCGCTCTCCAGAGCACGGTCAACTTCGTCGCGGCGCCGGGCGTGACCTACTACATCCGCGTGGGCGGCTACAACAGCGTCTCCGGCATCGGCACCATCCTCCTGACGGAGTCTGCGCCGCCCCCGATGCAGCCCCCGGTCGGCGTCGTGGACACGCTCCCGGCGACGTGGATCGACATCTCGGGCACCGGGACGCCGCTGAGCCTGACGGACGACGGCGAGGTCGACATCCCGACGACGATCGGCAACGCGCTGCTCCCGGTCGGCATCGCCCGCGTCGGCAGCAACGGCGGCGTGCGCTTCATGGGGACGGCGACGGAGCTCGGCTTCGGCAACGCGGCGATCCCCTCCACGAACGCGTTCAATGGCGAGCAGGCGCTGCTGCCGTTCTGGGACGACGTCAACACGGTCGGCGGAACGATCGGTGAGATCTACTGGCAGGAGACGATGGGCCGCCTCGTCATCCAGTGGCAAGCCGTCGGGTTCTTCGGTACGGCGAACGTCGGTGAGATCATGACCTTCCAGGTCCAGGTCCCGTCCAGCGGCCCGGCCTTCGCTCAGTTCTTGTACCAGGACATCCAGGGCATCCGCGCCGACGGCGGCGGCAGCGCGACCATCGGCTACCAGTCCGGCACCGGCACCAACGATGCCCAGTGGAGCTTCGACACGCCCGGCTCCGTCGCAAACGGTGACGTCATCTCGATCGTCCCGCTCGGCGCGGTCGGCGTCGGTTCGAACTACTGCACCGCCAACGCGAACTCGACCGGCAACACCGGCGCGATCGCCGGCTCCGGGTCGTCCGTCATCGCCAACAACGACCTCACGCTCGAGGTGACGAACCTCCCGTTGAACGCCTTCGGCTTCTTCCTGACCAGCACCACCCAAGCGATGACGCCGAACCCCGGCGGCAGCCAGGGCATCCTTTGCCTCGGCGGCTTGATCGGTCGCTACGTCGGCGCCGGTCAGATCAAGAACTCCGGTGCCACGGGCGAGTTCTCGCTCCTGCTGGACCTCGCGCAGACTCCGACCCCGAACGGCTTTGTGTCGGTCATGGTCGGCGAGACGCGCAACTACCAGGCCTGGTACCGCGACGCGGTCGGTGGCGTCGGCACGTCGAACTTCACGAACGGCCTCTCGGTCACCTTCCAATGATGTAACGGCGACACCGCTGCTGGTGTCGCGCGCCATCGGGACCCGCGAGGGTCCCTCTCACCAAAGACCAGGGCCCGAGCATCGCTCGGGCCCTGGTCTTTGTATGGGTCTTTGTCCGGGTCTTTGTCCGGGTCTTTGTCCGGGTCTTTGTCTGGCGCATCCGCCCGGGGCTGCGCGCTTCGATCAGAAGCGGAACGCCACGCCCCAGTGCACGAGCACCTCGGACGCCGAGCCGCCGTCTGCGGCGTCGTAGTCGGTCCAATAGACCATCGGTGACAGCGTCAACGCCGCGGTCGAGGACACCCAATGGCGGACGCCAGCTTGCGCGCCGTAACCCAACGTCGTACCGGAGCTCGTGCCCGCGTCGAAGTTGGCGAAGCCCACCGTCGGCCCGAAGTAGACGCTCGTCGCATCGCTCAGGTACCAGTGGTAGCGATAGTGGAGGCCCCCCCAGAGCTCCTCCTTCGACTCGGCGTCGGTCTCGAGGTTCGAGTAACGACCGAGCAGCCAGCCTCCGAGCTCGTGCTCGGCGGCGACGTGGTAGCCCGCTTCCAGGCGCACATCGAGCCCCTCTCGGTCGGCGGCGTTGTCCGAGCGAAAGGTGTAGCTGCCCGAGAGTCCGACCACGGCCTCGTCCTCGCCCGGGAGCCGACCGGCGAGCTCGCCCCGGTCGGGGTCGAAGGCCAAGGACGTACACGACGCGAGCGTCGCGGCCAGCGCAAGCGAGACGCAGGAGCGGAGAGAGGGGCGACGTGAGGAGGGACGGAGCTGCATGGCGCGGGCGGATGGGGCTGGGGAATCTGTAATGCGACTTCCTACACCCGAGGGTAGTGGAAGCGCCTCCTCCTCGCCATCACCAGCTCTGCGCGGCCCCGGCGCTTGTCTCTCGACGGGGCTGCGTCACCTCGCACCCGACCTCACAGGCGCTCTTGGTACTTCTCGTAGTGGGCCTTCTTCGCCCGCTGCACCCAACGTTCGCGCTTGATGCGCTCCAGCGGGATCTCGACCTTGGACGCGAGCGCGCTCAGGTCATCGCCCTTGAGCTGCGCCAAGTCGCGATAGTTCGAGATCCCGGCCTTCTTGAGGCTCTTCTCAAAGGACGGGCCGATACCGGTGATCACTTTGAGGTCGTCATCGCCGCCCTTCGCCGGCCGCGGATGGGGCTTCAACGTCTTGACGCTCTCGGCGGGCGTCTTCTGCGTCGCGTCGGCCGCTGCTTCGGCGACCGCATCGCCCTGGGACACGCTCGCTTGCGCGGGCTTCGCGACGCGCTTCCCGCGCGCCTTGGAGGGAGCTGCTGCCTTCTCCGACTTGCTCGGCTTCGCGTCCGCCTTCGGCTCGGCCTTGGCGCGGCTGTCGAACGCGGTCGCCGGCGTCGCCGACGGGCGCGCCGGCGCGTCCTTGCCCGGCGCGGCCTGCAGCGCCTTGCGCGCCGCCGAGCGTTCGCGCTCGGCCGTCTCGAGCTGCTCCTGGCTTCGTTCGAGCTTGAGCTGCAGCGCCATCTGCTCGGTCTCCATGGCCTTCAGCTTCTTCCCGAGCTCGTGCGCGGTCATCTGGTCGGACTTCTGAGCCGACTGGACCTCGGAGATCTGTTTGCGCAGCCCCGCGACCTCCTTCTTGCGCGCCTCAGTCTCGAGCCGCGCCGCTTCCAGGCGCTTCAGCAGCGCTTCGCCGTCCTTGCTCTCACGCCCGAGCTGGCGGGTGAGGTCAGCCAAGTCCTTGCGGACGGTCTTCAGGTCGCGCTCGCTCGCCTCAAGCTGCGTTGCGCGACGTTCCAGGCGCGCGAGCTCGCGCTCCGAGTGCTTCACGACCCGTTCGTGCTCCGCACGCAGCGCGTCCAGCTCCTTGTTGCGCTCCTGCAACGCAGGCGCGATCGGCTCGAGCTCGGCCACACGCCGACGAAGCTCCGTGACTTCACGCTGCTTGCGGGCATCGAGCTCCGCCAGCTCCTCGCGCGTCGCCGCGAGGCTCTGCGCCGCAACGTCGACCTGCTCGGGCAAGTCGGCGAGGCTCGCGAGCCGCGAACGGAGGGCCTCGATCTCCGCGTCGCGGGCCGCCAAGAGCTCGTCGCGCTCGGCGCGCAACCGCGCGAGCTCCGCGTCGCGCGCGGACACGCGCTCTGGCAGCGGCGCGAGCTCCGAGACCTTGCGGCGCAGCTCGTCGAGCTCGGCGCGCGACCGCGTGTCGAGCGCGTCGTACTGCGCACGCAGCGCTTGGAGCTCGCCTTCGCGGGTCGCCAAGGTCACGCGGAACGGTTCGAGCTCCAGAACCCGCGCCTCGAGCTCATCCACCTGCTCGCTGCGTTCGGCGTTCACCCGCGCGAGCATCTCCCGCGTGGCCTCCAGCGCGGTCTCGACGCGGACGAGCTCCGTCGCCTTCGGCTCGAGGACCTCGAGGCGCTTGCGCGAGCCCTCGAGGTCGGCCTGTGCGCGCTGCAGCTCAGCGGTGAGCGGCGAGAGCTGGGCGACGCGCGCCTCCAGCGCCTTGATCTGCCGCGCGGCATCGTTGCTGCCTGTGTCGAGCAGCTCGCGCAGGCGGACCAGCTCGGCCTCGCGCTCTGCGAGCCGCGGGGGCACCTGCTCGAGGACGGCGAGGCGCTCTCGCAGACCGTGCATCTCGCGCGCGTGCTCCGCGTCGGCAGCGGCGCGCGCTTCACGCAGCTCGATGAGCTCCTGCTCGCGGGCGCGGAGGCGCTCCGGAGCGGGCGCGAGGTCGTTCACTCGCGCCGACAGCGAGCTCACTTCGAGGTCCAGGCGCTCTTGCAGCGTCGCCACCTCCGTCGCACGCCGCAGCTCCAGCGCGGCGAGCTCTGAGACGCGCTGGGCCTCGAGGGTCGCGAGGTCGCGCTCGCGCTTGGCGCTCAGCTCAGCGAGCTCACGCTGCCTGCGCTCTTCGAGCGCCTGCAGGGCGGCCGACAGGCGCGCTTCGACCTTGCCGACGTCGCTGGTGCGCAGCTCGTTCAGCGAGAGCACCTCGCGCTCGAGCTGTGCCTCGAGCGTTGCCACCTCGCTGGCGCGCTGCGCCTCTAGCGCTGCGAGGTCCTCGGCGCGGAGCGCCTCGAGCTCCGCGACCTCGCTGGCGCGCTTGGCCTCGAGCTCGGCGAGGTCTTTGGTGCGCAGCGCCTCGAGCTCGGCCACCTCGCGAGCGCGCCGTGCTTCGAGCTCGGACACCTCGCGCGAACGCCGCTCTTCGAGCTCCTGCACCTCGCGAGCGAGCCGCCCTTGGAGCTCAGCCACTTCGCGCGCGCGCCGCTCCTCGAGCTCGGACAGCTCGCTGACCCGCCGCTCTTCGAGCTCAGCCAGCTCTCGCACGCGCTGCGCCTCGAGCGCGTCGACCTCGGCCACCCGGCGCGCATCGAGCGCGTCCAAGCCGTCGACACGGAGGGCCTCCAGCTCGGCGAGCTCTTGGAGGCGCTGGGCGTCGAGCGCAGCGAGCTGTTCGACGCGGGCCGCCTCGAGGGCTTCGAGCTGTGCGGTGAGGCGCCCATCGATCTCAGCGACCTCGCGCGTGCGCAGCGCTTGGAGCGCTGCGACCTCGCTCGCCCGGAGCTCCTGCACCTCCGACACTTCGCTAGCGAGGCGCGCCTGAAGCTCTGCGACTTCGCGCGCGCGCCGCAGCTCGAGCGCCTCGAGCTCACTGCGGCGACGCTCGTCGAGCTCCGCCACCTCGCGCGCACGCCGCGCTTCGAGGTCGGCCAGCTCGGCTTGCAGCACTTCGTCGAGTTCGGTCATCTCGCTGACTCGACGCTCTTCAGCCTCGGCGCGCTCCTTGGCGAGCTGCGCTTCGAGCGCCGCGTGCGTTTGGCGCAGCTCGCGCAGCGTCTCGAGGGTGTCCGCGAGCTTGCCCGGCGCCGGCGCCAGGTCCTCGACCTCGGTCCGTAGGCGCGCGATCTCGGCGTCCCGCTCGGCGCGGAGCTCGGCGTGGGCCGCTTCGAGCGCAGCCAGCGCGGCCGCAGCCTCCGCGTGGCGCTCGGGGAATGGCGCCAACTCCGCCACGCGCGCGGACAAGGCGGTGATCTCGGCGCGGCTCTCGTTCAGCAGCGCGCTGTGAGCCCCCTGGAGCTCGCTGAGCTCGAGGCTCGCCACTTCGAGCAGCTCGGGCGTCGGCGCGAGCTCTTCGACACGCGCCGTGAGCGCGCGGATCTCCGCGCCGGACTCCTCGCGCAGCGCCGCGTGGGCGGCGCGCAACGCGATGAGCTCACGCTCGGTGTCTGCCAGCGTCTCGGGCAGCGGCGTCAGCGCCTTGAGCTGCGTGCGCAGGGCCTGGATCTCTTGCTGCGCGCTGTGGGTTGCTTCGTCGTAGCGCTGCTCCCACTCCTCGAGCAGTCGCTCCGCCGCTTCGAGCTGGTCCGGCACCGGCTCGAGGCTGCGGATGCGCTCTTCGAGCCCCGCCAGCGCCGCGCCGTTGGCCTCGACGGTCTCAGCGAGCCGCCGTTCGAGCTCATCGACGGCGCTCTCTCGCTCGGCGATCTCGGACTGCGAGCGCTGCGTGACCTCTTCGAGGCGCGCCTCGAGGCCCGCGATGTCCGCGCGCAACGTGTCGCGCTCGCGCTCCGCGGCGCTCCGCGCCTTCTGCGCCGCGTCGCGCTCACCGGTCGCCAGAGCCAACGCCGAGCGCACCTCGTTGAGCGACTCGTCGAGCCGTTCGCGCTCTGTGTGCAGCTTCGACGCGAGGCCTTCGCGTTGACCGATCGCGGAGCGCATCTCGTTGATGCGCGCGCGCTCGCCGTCGAGCTCTTGCTGTAGGCCGTTGATCTTCTGGACGTGACCCTCGAACGTCGCCTTGATCTTCTTGACGTCGACGTTGTTCTGGTTCAGCGCCGTGACCGCGGCCTCGCGATCCGCCTCCGCCAAGCGGAACTTTCGGTCCCATAGCTCCTGCTGGACGCGGTGCGTCGTGAGCGACTGGCGCTTGGCGAGCGTCCAGCAGATCACGCCGCCGACGAAGCCGCCGCCGAGGATCTGGAGCAGCTTCGGAACGAGGCTGTTGGCGTCCGACCCCGCGGCGAGCGCGACAAAATGGCTGAGTAGTGCGGAAGTCACGTGCATGGCGTTGGGGCGCGCGCAACGATTCCCTCCGGGAGACCACCCTCATGGTTCCCCGTTCGCCTCGCGGCCAGCCGCATCGTATCGTTCTCGGTTCCGAGTTTCCGCCCTAGCTGCGCCGGGGCCCCCTTTGTTCCGGGATCGAGATCCACCAGGAGTCGAAGTCGTTGCCACGCCTCATCTCGAAGCTCCCCATGCTCATCGCAGCATTGCTTCTCGTTGTGCTCTTTGCTCCCGTTCTGCTCTCGTCTCGCGTGCCGGCGGTCGGGCTCATCGATGGACAGCTGCGCCCATGCCCCGCGAAGCCGAACTGTGTCTCGAGCCAAGCGGAGGACGAGGCCCAACGCGTCGCGCCCCTCGCCCTGCCGGCGGACGTCGACGCCCAAGGGACGTTCCAGCGCTTCCTCGAGGTGCTGGACGCGCGCTCCGATGCCCGGGTCGTCATGCGGACGGCGTTCCCGCAGCAGGACCCGCCTGCGAGCCCGCCGCTGCCGCCGAACTTCGCCCACGTGGAGTTCGTGACGCCCTATTTGCGTTTCCGTGACGACGTCGAGCTGCTCCTCGACCGCGATGCACGCGTCGTGCACGTGCGCTCGGGCTCGCGCGTCGGCCATTCGGACTTTGGGCAGAACCGCAAACGGGTCGAGGTCCTGCGCGAGGTGCTCGCGGGCTTGAAGTGAGCCGCCGGCCCGCGCCGCTGCCCGTTGATGACGTCCTGGACGAGGTCGTCGCAGCGCTGCGCGAGCGGCGTGGCGCCGCGCTCGTGGCGCCCCCAGGTGCCGGCAAGACGACGCGCGTCCCGCCGGCCCTGGAGCGCGCCGGGCTCGGGCCCGTCATCGTGGTGGAGCCACGTCGGATCGCCGCGCGCGCCGCGGCCCGGCGCGTCGCAGAGGAGACCGGGGCGACCCTCGGCCAGGAGGTCGGCTGGCACGTGCGCTTCGACCGCCGCGCCGGTCGCGACACCCGGATCCTCTTCGCGACCGAAGGCATCCTGCTGCGCCGCCTCCAGGACGACCCCTTCCTGGAGGGCGTGGGCGCGCTCGTCTTCGACGAATTCCACGAGCGCCGCCTGGACGCGGACCTCGCCCTGGCGATGGCGCGTCGGGCGCAGCGGGAGGTGCGGCCCGACCTGGCCCTGCTCGTCTGTTCTGCGACCCTCGAGGCCGAGCCCGTCGCGCGCTTCCTCGGGGACACCACCCCCGCGCCGACCGTGCGCAGCGAGGGGCGCCTCTTCCCCGTCGAGACGCGGCACCTCGCGCCCGAGCCGCGGGAGCGCCTCGAGGACCACGTCGCGCGCGCGATCCGCCTCGCGCTCGCCGCGCCGCCCGCGGGGCCGGGGGCCGAGACCCTTGGGGACGTCCTCGTGTTCCTGCCCGGCGTCGGCGAGATCCGCCGCGTACGCGAGCGCCTGGCGAGCGGCGCGGGGGCGGCAGAGGTGCACGAGCTCTACGGCGACCTCGACCCCGCGCGCCAGGACGCGGCCCTGCGCCGCGGGCCGCGGCGGCGGGTGGTGCTCGCGACCAACGTGGCAGAATCGAGCGTCACCGTCGACGGGGTTTCGATCGTGATCGACGCGGGGCTCGCGCGGGTGCTCAGGCACGACCCGACGGTCGGCCTCGACCGCCTCACGCTGGAGCGGATCGACCGGGCCTCGGCCGATCAACGCACGGGCCGCGCTGGGCGGCAGGGGCCCGGGACGTGCATCCGGCTCTGGAGCCAAGTCGACGATCGGACCCTGGAGCCGCGGACCGCGCCCGAGGTCCAGCGGCTCGACCTGGCTGGGCCGCTCCTGCAGCTCGCGGCCTGGGGGGAGCCAGACGCCGAGGCGTTCCCTTGGTTCGAGGCGCCCGGTCGCGAGGCGATCGCGCGGGCGCGCCAGCTCCTGGAGCGCCTCGGGGCCCTGGGCCGGGCGAGCACGCCCGGCGGCGGCGGGCGCGCCGTCCTGACCCCGCTCGGGCAGGCCCTGGCCGCGCTGCCCATCCATCCGCGCCTCGGTCGGCTGCTCGTCGAGGGCGCGCGCCTGGGTGCAGGCGACCGGGCGGCCCTCGCGGCGGCGCTCCTGGCCGACCGCGACCCGTTCGGGCGCGAGCGTGGCGCTCGGGCGAGCGATGCTTGGGACTCGGACGTCCTCGAGCGCGTGCGGGCGCTCGAGGCCTTCGAGCGCAGCGGCCGCACACAGTTCCCCATCGGCGACCTGCGCGCGGGCGCGGCGCACCAGATCTTGAAGGCGCGCGACCAGCTCCTGCGGGTCGAGAGCGACGTCGGAGACCGCGGCTGTGCGCCGCGGAGGCGTGGCGCAGGTGGCGAGGCTCCCTTGCTCGAGGGCGCGGACGGCCTCCTGCGCGCGCTGCTCGCGGCCTTCCCCGATCGCTTGTGCCGGCGGCGCGAAGACCCCACGCGCGGCGTGATGGTCGGCGGGCGTGGCGTGCGGCTCGCGCCGACATCCGGGGTCACCGAGGGCGAGCTCTTTCTCGCGCTGGAGGTCGACGGGGGCCAGGGCGAGGCCCTCGTGCGTCAAGCGAGCCACGTCGAGCGCGAGTGGGTCGCCGGTGGCCGCACCCACATCGAGGTCGAGCCCGTCTTCGACCCCCGCACGACGCGCGTCATCGGACGGCGGCGCGAGCTGCTCGGCGCCCTCGTGATGTCGGAGCAAGACCACCCGTTGAACGACCCCGTCGCGACGGAGCGTGTGCTCGTGGAGGCCGCGCAGCTCGAGCCGCGGCGCGCGCTCGGCGCGGAGGAGGGCGACCTCGCGGACGTCCTCGCGCGGCTCGCGTGCCTCGCCGAGTGGAGCCCGGAGCTCGCGCTGCCCAAGGTCGACGACACGTTCTTGGCGCAGCTCGTGCCGCTCGTCGCGCCGGGCTGTCGATCGTATGCGGACCTCGCCAAGGCGCCGACGATCGACGTCCTGCTGGGGCTCCTCACGCGCGAGCAGCGGGCGGCGCTCGAGCGTGACGCGCCCGAACGCATCCAGGTCCCGACCGGCAATCGCTTGCGCGTGCAGTACGAGCCGGGCCGCGCGCCGGTCCTCGCCGTGCGGATCCAGGAGCTCTTCGGCCTCGCCACCACGCCGACCGTGGCGCGCGGGCGCGTGCCCGTGGTGCTGCATCTCCTGGCGCCCAATGGGCGACCGCAGCAGGTGACGACGGACCTCGCGTCGTTCTGGCGCGACGCCTACCACGTCGTGCGCAAGGACCTGCGCGTGCGCTACCCCAAGCACTCGTGGCCCGAGGACCCCATGCACGCCCCGCCGCAAGCGAAGCCTCGTCGTAGATCCAATTGAGGCTGCGGCGGTGCCCGTCGCGCGCGCTACATTTTGCGCTCGCTGCTCCGCCTCACCGATCGCCTCTGCCTTTGAGCCCTCACTCCGCGCGACCGTCCGAACGAGGTTCCGGGCGCGGGCCCGAGCGCTCAGCGCGCCCGCGCCTCGATGCGGTCGCCGTCCGCCGCGGCATGCGGCTCTCGATCATCGAGGGGATGGCCTTCGCGCTGATGGTCGGCGTGGGGGAGACGTTCTTCCTCGCCGACGCGATCCGGCTCTCGGCGTCGCGCTTGCAGCAGGGGCTCGTCGTCAGCCTGCCGCTCTTCGCCGGCGCGGTCGGCTCCGTGACGAGCCTCCTGCTCTTGGCGCGCATGCGGTCGCGGAAGCCGCTGGTCGTGGCGTCGGCGTGCTTGCAGGCGCTGGTCCTCGCCGCCTTGTCCATCGCGTCTGCGCTCGGGCGCTCGACGCCAGAGCTCTTGATCGCAGCGACGACGCTGGGCGCGATCTGCGGGCAGACCGGCGGCGCGGCGTGGTCCTCGTGGTTCGGCGACCTGGTGCCCGCTAGCAGCCGCGGGCGGTACTTCGGCGTCCGCAACCGATGGATCTACTTGACGACCTTCTGCGGCGTCCTCGTCGGCGGCCGCTTGCTCGCCTGGTTCGAGCCGCATGGGCCCATCGCCGGGCCGCTCGCGGCGGCGGCCAACGCGGGGCTCGATGTGGGCGCGCGTGTCGGTGGCACGGGCTTCGCCGTGATCTATGGCGTCGCGGCGTGCGCTCGCCTCGTTTCATCGCTCTTGCACCTCGCCTCGCCCGAGCCGCCCTTCGGCGGCCTCGCGCCGCGCGCCCGTGCGGCGCGCTTCATGGTCACGGCCCAGGGCAAGGGCATCGCGCGCCTCGTCCTCGGCGGCGCCGCGTTCTACGCGACGGTGTACATCGCGAGCCCGTACTTCGCGCCGTACATGCTCGAGGAACTGCGCTTCGAGTACTGGCAGTACACGCTCGCCAGCGCCGCCGTGATCGTCGCGAAGGTGTCGTTCCTTCCCATGTGGGGGCGCACGGTCGACCAGGTCGGCGCGCGGCCGGTGTACCTCGTCGCGGCGTTGATGACGTCCATCGTGCCGTTGCCGTTCCTGTGGGCAGATGGCCTCGGCTGGGTGCTCGTCGCGCAGGGGCTCTCCGGCATCGCGTGGGCGGGCTACGAGCTCTCAAACTTCACGCTCGTGCTCGAGCGCACCTATCGCCGCGTCCGGCCCCAGGTCTTTGCGATGCAGAGCCTCGCGAACGGGCTCGCGCAGCTCAGCGGGAGCCTCTGCGGCGCGCTGCTTGTCAGCTCGTATTCGCTGAGCCTCGTCTGGCTGTTCGCGGTCAGCCTCACCGGGCGGACCGTCATTTCGCTCGCGCTGCCGCTGGTGCTGCGCAATGCGCCGTGGGAGACGCCGCTGCGTCGGCGCGAGGTCCTGTTCCGAGTCGCTGGGTTCCGCGTCTCGGGAGGCCTCGGCCTGCGGCCGCTCCCCGAGAGCGCTGCTCGGCCTCGGCGCCAGCGCGACGCGGCGGACGGCGCAGGCGCCGAGCCCTGAACCGCTATTGGCAGAACGTCACTTCGAGCGCATCCGAGAGGTTCACTCCCGCGGGCGTCGAATCCCGGTGCCAAAGCTGGAAGGCCCAAGTCGAGCCGACGCTGAGCCCGGCATACATGGGCTGCGCCAGGTCCAGAGCGAGCGTCTGCGCCCCCCGCGAGTCGAACTGCGAGACCGCGCTCGCGCGGCGCAGCCCGCTTGCAATGCACAGCTGGCCGTCGCCGAGCGGCGACATCGCGCGCCCTGAACCGAAGATCAGGATCGACGAGGCGAGCGCCGGGCCGCCGTGGGCGACCAGGGCGAACGAGTTTGTCGCGAGGGACGGGACGCCGCGCGCGTCGAGCGTCGTCCCACTCCCGACAGAGTTCGGGCTCACGCCGCAGTAGGGCAGCGGCGCTGGCGCGCAGGCGAGCACCGCGTCGAGGTGATCGAGCAACACCTCCAGGGTCACCTCGAGCCCGGCCGTCGCGGTCGGCCAAGAGACTTGGCCGCCGACGTGCACGTGGCCTGCGGCGATGCACCAGGCCGGGTCTAGCGGGTCGCGGTGCAGGTGCTGATACCACACGCCGTGGTAGGCGATGTACTCGCTCAGGTAGCCGCCGCCCGAGCCGCTGAAGCAAATGAACGGCGTCAAATTGAGGCCCGACATGGCGACCCTGTCGACGATCTCCTGGACCGGCAGCGCCGAGAGGCGCTTGTAGTTCGCCGGGAAGTTCGCGTCAGGGGGCGACGGCGTCGCAGCCGTGGGCGGCGTAAAGTCGGCGATCCAGTTCGTGCGATTGAACTGGTTCATCTCGACCTCCCACGAGTGGTCGTTCGCGCCGCGGCTGAGCGTGAGGATCGCGACCGGCTGCTCTTGTCCGACGATGCGCCAGAAGTCGGCGGAGGTGTCCTGGTAGTCGACCTCGAAGTCGCCCATCCCTTGCCCGCAGGACGTGCAGTTCGGGTTCCCGAACTCCGGAAAGAACGAAACGATGTCGTAGCCGCGCCCGCGCCAATCCGAGCCAGCCCAGCCCTGCGGGTTCTGCGTCGGGCTCTGGCTGAATGGGCGCGCGGCCTCGTTGGTCGGCGGCCAGTAGCCCGTCACCATGACGCGTGGCCGAGCACCGGTGCCGCGCCGGAGGCTCGCGCTCCCGATGGGCGGCCTGTGCGCGCTTTGCACACTCGGCGCCCCGGGCGCTGCGCGTTCGACGCGGAGCCCCTCCGCGCGCTGGGCGCTCGCGGCTCCGTACGAGAGGGCGAGGGCGAGGGCGCCACAGAGCGGCCCGCGGATGGTGCTGCGCGCGAGTGAGTGCATGTCGATCGTCAGGGGCGAGCATCGGCGACATCGCGTAGCTCTCGCGAGATGCTCTCATCGCCTGCGCCTGAGCGCTACCCTCTCGTCATGGTGCGACATCGAATTGCCACCGCGGTGCTCGTCACGCGCGCGTCGGACGCAGCGGTCCTGTGTGTGCTGCGTGCGCCGGAGCTGCGCTTCTTCGGTGGCTACTGGGCGTTCCCCGGCGGCGTGCTCGACCCCGGAGATTGGGCGGAGGCGGCCGAGGGCGCGCCTGAGGACGGCGAGCGCGAGGCGCGCGCGCTCCTCTGCTGCGGTCTGCGCGAGCTCTTTGAGGAGACGGGCATCCTGCCTGAGGCCCTCGCTGGCGCCTTGGATACGGCCGCGCGCGACGCGCTGCGTGCGGCGCTCCTGGCGAGCGAGGACGGCGCCGCGCGGCGTTTCCGCGCCCTCGTCGACGCGGCGCCTGCCGTCGCCGACGAAGTGTCGGACCTCGGGACGTTGACCACGCCGGCGTTCGCGCCAGTGAGGTATCGCACGCGCTTCTGCACCTCGCGCTCCCGCGGGAGCAACGCCGAGATCGCCCCGAGGGCGGCGCAGCGCGAGCTCGTCGCGTGTCGTGTCGAGTCGCCTGCGCGCTGGCTCGCCGACTGGCGCAGCGGCGCGGAGCTCATCGCGCCGCCCGTCTTGTTCTTGCTCGGCGAGCTCCAACGCGCGGGGCTCGCGGCGTTTGTGCGCGACATTGGCGCGGAGTTCGCGGCGCTCGAGGCCGGGCGCATGCATACGATCCGCAACGTGCCCGGGATCGTCATGGCGCCGCTCGCGACGGTGACGCTGCCGCCGGCGACGACGACCAACGCGTACGTGGTCGGTGAGGAGCGCCTGTTTGTCGTCGACCCCGCGCCGGTCGATCCGCGGGAGCTCCTGCGGCTCGAGGACATGCTCGATGCGCGCGTCGCTGCCGGCTCACGCGTCGCAGCGGTGCTGCTCACGCATCACCATCCCGACCACGTCGGCGGCGCCGCTGCGATCGCGCGCCGCTACGACGTGCCGGTGTGCTCGCACCCTGAGACCCTCGCGCGGCTCGACCTCGGCGCGACTCCGACGCAAGCGCTGGAGGACGGCGCGCTGCTCGAGCTCGGCGCTGCGCCCGACGGCGCCGCAGGCTGGACGCTGCGAGCGCTGCACACACCTGGCCACGCCCCTGGGCACCTGTGTTTCCTCGATTCGCGCTACCGCGCGCTGATCGCCGGGGACCTCGTCTCGACCGTTTCGACGATCGTGATCGATCCTGCCGACGGCGGGCACTTGGCGACGTACCTCGCGAGCCTCCAGCGCGTGCTGGACCTCGGCATCGGGGTGCTGCACCCTGCGCATGGGCCGGTCGCGTCGGACGGCCGCGCCGCGCTCGTGCGGTACATCGAGCACCGCGCGCTGCGTGAGCGCGCGCTCGTCAGCGCGTTAAGCGCAGAGGGGGCCAGCGCTCCGCTCGGAGCGCGCGACGTCGAAGCGCTCACGCGCGCCGTCTACGCCGACGTGGAGGACCCGCGGCTCCTGCCGATCGCCGCGCGCTCGCTGCGCGCCGGCCTCATCAAGCTCGCAGAAGAGGGCCGCGCGCGCGAGACGGCGGCGGGGTGGGTGCGCGTCGAGTGATGGTCCCGCGAGCGCGGTCGGTCAGCGACGCGCCAGCCAGCGCAGCACTTTGGCAGTGAACGGCGTCAGCCGCGTACGGTTGAAGCCGTCGCCCGCCTTGCGGAACACCTCCGCGACGGTGGGGTAGGGATGGATCACGCCCGCGAGCGCGCCGAGCGAGGCCCGCTGCGTGATCGCGAGCGTCAGCTCCGAGATCGATTCTCCGGCGTGCGCGCCGACGAGCGTCCCGCCGAGGACTCGCCCGCGTTTGGTATGGACGACCTCGAGGAAGCCCTCGGGCTCGCCGTCGAGCCGCGCGCGGTCCACGCTCTCGAGCTCCACGCGTGTCGAACGCGCGTCGTCGTGTCCTGCTGCACGCGCGTCAGCGAGCGAGAGGCCCGTCGCCGCGACCTCCGGGTCCGTGTAGGTCACCCAGGGCACGACGAGGTCGCTCGCGCGCGCGCGCCCGAAGAACAGCGCGTTGCGGATCACGATCCGCGCCAACGCGTCGGCCATGTGCGTGAACTGGAACCGCGACGCGCAATCGCCGGCCGCGAAGATGCGCGGGTTGGACGTCCGCAGCCGGTCATCGACCGTGATCCCCCGCGCCGCGTCCGAGGCGACGCCCGCGGCCTCGAGGCCGAGGCCCTCGACGCGCGGCCGCCGACCTGCCGAGACGAGGACCGCGTCAGCTTCGACGCGCTCCGCGCCGCCGTCCAGGATGAGCCCGTACGCCCCGGACCCCGCCCGCGCTTCGATCCCGGTCACGCTCGCGCCGGTCCGCACCGACACGCCGTCGCGTTCGAGCGCGCGCTGCACGATCGCGCCCGCGTCGGGGTGGTCCTTGCCGAGGAGCCGCGGGCCGCGCTCGACGAGCGTGACTGCGCTCCCAAAGCGCGCGAACGCTTGCGCGAGCTCCGCGCCGATCGGCCCGCCGCCGAGCACCGCGAGGCGCTGCGGCAGCGTGGTGAGCGAGAAGATGCCGGTGTGGGTCAGGACGTGTCCGGCGCCCGTTCGCGCCTGCGCCACGAGCTCCTCGAGGCCCGGGATCGGCGGGACCGCGGCTGATGACCCCGTCGCGATGCAAGCGCGCTTGAAGCGCAGCGTCGCGCCGTTCACGGTCAGCGTGTCGGGGCCGGTGAAGGCGCCGTGGCCGAGGAAGACATCGATCCCGAGCGAGCGAAAGCGGGCCGCTGAGTCGTGCGGGGCGATCAGGGCGCGCTCGCGGCGCACGTGCTCCATGAGCGCAGCGAAGTCGACGCCGACCGGGCCGGTTTGCACGCCGAAGCGCGCCGCGGTACGGGCTTCATACGCCGCGCGCGCAGCTCGAATCAACGCCTTCGAAGGCACGCAACCCGTCACGAGGCAATCGCCGCCCAAGAGCTCGCGCTCGACGAGCGCGACACGCGCGCCGAGGCCCGCCGCGCCGGCGGCCGTCACGAGCCCGGCGGTGCCGCCGCCGAGCACGACGAGGTCGTAGCGCTCCTTTGGCGCTGGATCACGCCATTCGGTCGGGTGCAACGCGGCCTCGAGCGCGCGATTGTGCTCGTCGAACGGGCGCAGCGGCTCGAACGGGGGGCGGGCGTGGTCGTGTGCCATGGGCGTCATTGCGGCGGTCGGGCGGCGTGCAGGGAGGCGCGCTCGGGCTCGGGCTCGGGCTCTTTGGTGGCCTTGAACTCGGCGAGCCGTCGTTTGGCTGCACGTCCCAGGAGCACGGACACGGCGATGGTCGCGAGGAGGCCGCCGCCGAGCAGGGTCGAGCGGCCGAGGTCCAACGCGCCGGTGGCCGCGTCCGCGCCGGCGGCGCCGATCGACACGTACAGGAACGTCCCCGGGAGCATCGCGAGCCAGCTCACGAGCAGGTACGGCCCGAAGCGCACGGGGGTCAGGCCGAAGAGGTAGTTCCCGAGGCTGAATGGCATCGCGGGCGAGAGCCGCAGCAGGCCGACGACGCGCCAGCCCTCGCTGCGGATCGCCGCGTCGAGGGCCGCGAAGCGGGGGCGGGCGCGCGCCCAGCCCTCGACGCGCGCGCGCAGCATGGTGCGCGCCAAGAGGAACGCGAGCGCCGCTGCGGTCGTCGACGCAACGCTGACGACGGCGGTGCCGACGAAGGCCCCGAAGAATGACCCCGCCGCGAGCGTGATCACTGCGCCCGGCACGAAGCACAGCGCGGCGACGACGTACACGGCGCCGAACGCGGGCGGTCCCCAGGGACCGAGCCCATCGAGAGTCGCGCGCGAGGCCTCGATCCAGGCGGCGATCGGCAGCAGCTTCGCAGCGGCCATGAGCAGCGCGCCGGCGACGATCGCGGCGAGGAGCTTGCCGCGCGCCCCCTTACCACCTGGGGCGGCGGCTCCGTTGTTCCCGGCCGTGCCTCGCGACCCCATGGGCCCCGGCGTCGTTGGCCCCGGCGCCGTTGGCCCCGGCGTCGTTGGCCCCGGCGCCGTTGGCTCGGTGTCCTTCGTCGTGCCCTGCATGTCCCTCGATTCGATCGGGCCGGCCTTCGGTGACCAACAAAGCGGGCGGCGCGCGGCCGCTTGAGCGCTGGTCAGCCCCCGCCGGTCCCCACAGGCGTCGGCGTGCCCTCGTTGCGCTCCCTCTCGCGCGCCTCGGCCTTCTTGCGCCGTGCCTCGCGGGCGTCGCGCTTCTTCTGTTCTCTCGCGCGCTCGGCCGCTGTCGCCGCCATCAAGCGTTCGCGCAGCGTGGCCTCGTCCCACACGAGCGGGAGCGCCGCGATCGACGTGTGCGCGCGCGCCATCACGTCGAGCGTCGCCAGGGTCACCCAGAGCGTGCCCCGCGCGGTAGGGTGCAGCAGGTCCGGCTGCAGCACCTCGGCGAGCGAGTCAGGCTTCCAAGTGTTGCCGCGCATGGTCAGCTCAAGGCCGGCCTGCATACGTGTCAACATCGACGCGAGCGGCACTTGGCTGACGCGCGGGCGCTCCGCCATCCAATACGCGATCCGCGCGTTGAGGCGGTTGAGCGCGACCTCGCGCGGGATCATCCCGCGGGTCACCACTGGGGTGCCGAGCGGCCCCTTGCCTTGGAGCGCGACCGTCACGTCCGGCAAGTCGCCGAGGATGATCGGGCACGAGAAGCGGTCGAGCTGCGCGAGGCCGAGCTCGAGGTCCCGCACGCGGTCGTCGTCGCTGACGTAGCCGTCGCCGTAGCCGTACCAGAACAGGAAATCGAGCGCGACGACGAAGTCCGGCTCCTCCGCGAGCGCGGCGTCGACCTGCTCTCGGCCCCGCGAGATCGGCTGGGTGAAGAGCCACACGTCGCCGTGGTCGATGACCTCGAACCCGTCCTGCGGCAGCGCGCACGCGAGGAAGCGTCCGAGTCGTACGTCCTTCGGTGTCACGAGCTCGAGGCTGTTCCCGTAGCCGCCGCTCAAGCTCGCGCCCAGCACAGAGATGCGCGTGACGGGGCGAGGAGCCTCGGGAGCGGGCGGGGTCGGGGGCGCCTCTTGGAAGACTGGCGCCGCGGCGAGGAGGAGCGTCAAGGCGATCTGCATCACCCTAGGATCCGCTCCGCGTCGCCGCGGCGCCAGCTTGGGCCGGGATTCGTCCCGGCCCCGTGTCAGACGTGGCTCATTGCAACGTCACGGAGACCGCGTTCGAGAAGTTCGACGTGTTCATGATCTGGAAGTCGCGGAACCACGCCTGGAAGTTCAACGTCTCGCCGACCGTTGCCGGCGAGAGCGCCGGCAGCTGCGTCAGGTCCACCATCACAGTGAACGTCCCTGCGGTGCCTGAGTTCTGCGCTTGGGAGACGTAGCGCCCGATCGAACCCCCGAGGCACAACGTCCCGGTGCTGCCGCCCGGCTGGGGCAGGTTGCCCTGGGTCCGCGAAACCAGGCAGTAGCCGAGCGTGTTCTGCGGCAGCTGCTCGATGTCGAGGCGCAGGTCGTTGTCGACGAGCACCGAGCTGCCGCGCGCCGTGATCTTCGCGGGCGCGCCCGAGGAGTTGGGCACGGCCGGGGTGCAGTACGCTTGGCCGACAGAGCCGCAGGTGCCCAGGTTCGCGCCGCGCCAGCGCACGCGCAGGACGTTGGCACCCACAGCGATGGGGCTGCTGGATTGATCGGCGTACAAGTCGGTGAAGTACAGCCCGTCCGGGCCTGCGACGAGGCCCGCGACGGTCGCGCGCCCGGTGCCTGCGTATTGCACGAGCGTGCGTGGCCCGCTGATCAGCTGGCCGTTCATGTCGATCTCGAACTCGGTGATGCGCTTGCCGCGCGCCTGCGGACCGGCGGCCCAGGTGGGCCCGGACTCCGTCACGAACGCGTGGTCCCACTTGTCGGCAGGGAACCCGCTGCCGCCGAACAGGTCCTGCTCGATCCACGCCAGGTTGACCGGGCCCGTCGCCGGCGCCCAGTTGTACAGCGCGTTGATGTACATATGTTGGTCGGAGCCCGCCCAGCCGTAGCTGACGCCCGGGACGATGCGCGAGAAGCGGTCCACCGAGGGGCCGTTCTCGACGCAGTAGTGGAAGCCATCGGAGATGCGCCGGCACCCGCCGAACGGGTTGCGGACGCCGTGCACGTAGACGTAGTCGCGCGAGTTGATCGGGGCGCCGTTGTAGAACGGGTTGCCGGTGAACGGCGAGCCGTCCAGGTTCATGCGCAGGATCTTCCCGCGGTAGGAGTTCAAGTTGAGGGCCGTCGCGGCGTCAAAGCCGTCGCCCATGTGCACGAGCAGGGTGCGGTCAGGCAGCATCTCGCAGTGGGAGATGAAGTGCGATTGACCTTGCGTCTCGCCCGCCATCTGGAGGATGGTCGTCTCCGTGGCGGCGGTGAGCCCGCCGTCGGTGCTCGTGAACTTGACGACGCGCGGGTAGCGGTTGCCGCCGCCGCCGTTGTAGAGCATCCCCGCGAACAGGTCGCCAGTGACGGGGTCGATCGCGAGGCCGCCGAGCCCCTGTTCGCCCGAGCCTGGGAAGGTCCCTGACGGGGTGTAGCCGAGCAGGTTCGATGCGTAGGTGCTGACGGTCCCGTCGTTGCGGATGACCTTGATCTCGCCGTAGAGCTCGGTGACGTACAGGTAAGGCGCCGAGGGGTTCGTGCTCGGATTGGCGAACACGAGGTTGACCGGCAGCCTGAACCCGCTGGCGACGACCTCGATGTCATAGCCCGGTTGGGTCGCGACCCAGGGCAGGCTCGCGCCGCGCGCGCGTGTCGTGAAGGCGGGAGTGTTCGGCCCAGCGGTCGCGTCCCAGGTCGCGCCGTCGAAGGAGACCCAATAGTGCGCCGTTTGGCCGGCCGCGAGCGCGATCTGCGGCACCAGGATGCGCACACGTTGGCAATCATCGGTGACGACGACGAGGTCCGTCGGCCCCTGGTTCAGCGCCGCGCCGCCGGCCTCGATCGTCAAGCGCACGTCCACGTGCGCTGGCAGCCGGATCGGGTTGGTGACGAGGTTCGTCACGCCGTCGTTGCCGTCGATGGCGAGCAAGAGCGCGCCTGTCGGGGACTCGAGGCGGACGCTGTGCGCCGGCGAGGCGGCCGGCAGGACCACCGCGCTGCCGCTCGCGGCTGCGAGCCACTGCGGCGCTGGGTCCTGCACGATGTCCTCCGTGTCGAGGGGGTACACGGTGCTGGCAGCGCCCGTCTGGAACGCACGCTCGCTCCATGGGCTCCACTCCGAGGGGCCGTCGCCGCTGGAGTCCTTGAACCGCACGCGCATCACGTACGCGGTCTGCGCGAGCAGCTCGGTACGTCCCGCATGGCTGCCTGAGAAGACGCCGTCGCCGAGGTGGGTGTGGACGCGCTCCGGGCCGCTAATGCAGTCCGTGCGCCAGACGCGTTCGGACGGCAGCATCGTCCAGATTTCGTAGTCGCTGCAGGCGTGCGTGTCGCCGTCCGGATCGCTGAACGGGGCGGCCTCCATGTGCACGTCGAAGGGGTTCTGAAGCGCGCCGCCGCCGACGGGCTCGTTGATGGGGGGCGCGACCGGCGGGCGGTTGCCGTTCGTCGTCAGCGCGTTCTCCGTGAACGTAAACGAGAGGACGTCGTGGTTCTGCACCGTCGAGCTCGTCGCTGCCGTGAAGCCGACCCAGGCCCGCGTGTCCGGCAAGTTCAGCAGCGCGCTGAGGTCGACCGGCACCTGCAGCGTCGGCACGGTGTCATCGACGAAGACGCGCAGCGAGCCGGGGACGTAGTCGATGCGCACGTTGCGCACGCCGCCGTCGAGGTTCGGCGCCAACGTTGTGAGGCCGAGGTTGGCGAACTCGTTCGAGCTGACCGGGCCGGTGCCGCCCGAGTGCGCGGCGACCTCGTTGTCGCCGAAGTCAAACGAGAGGAGGCTCGCGACCGTATCGAACTCGAGCACGAACGCGTTGGTCATGCCAGCGTAGCCGAGCCCTTCGCCGCCGAGGCCCAGGGCCGTCTCGGCCGCCCCTTGGATGACGAAGGCGAGGCCCTCGCCGCCGCCCGAGAGGTCGAGCTGGAACGACGCTGAGAACGGGGTCGTCACCTGCTGGCGCGCCACCGCGAAGACGGACCCGCGCTGGTTGGCGGTCCCGGGCGCGACGCGGAGCCGGTCGCCGACCACGGCGGCGTCACCGTTCAGGGCGAGGCCGCTCGCCCCGGTGAAGTCCGCGTAGGTGAGGTCGGCGCGCGCGGGGGTCGCGAGCGCGGTGAACGCAGGGAGAGCGAGCGCAGCGAGGCCGGCGCGGCCAAGGGGGGATCCAGGTGCCATACCGCGAGGATAGGGGGTTTTGGTCGATTGCGTGGACGCCCTCAGGCAAACCTCAGGCCGCGGTAGGCGAGCGGCCCGGTGGGCTGGGGGGGGCGGCGCGCCGAGCTCAGGAGCGGACGTCCTTGTCCAGAATGTCCCGTGGCGGGACCGGCGCCAGCCCCACGTCGCGTCGTCATGGACCGATCAGTCCAAATCCGGTAGCCTCTCGACGGAAGCCGGCGCCCGCCCAGAAGTTGCGCGCTCGCGGCGGTGGAAGGGCGGCGGAGCTTCGCTCGCACGATGTGGATCGAACTCGCTCTATGTCTCTCTGCGGCGCCTCAGCGCGCACAGGTCGTTCCTCAGCAGCCGCAAGCGCCGAGCGCCCGCCCGTCGCGGGGCTGGCGCTTGGATCAGCGCTTCGTCTACGTGGACGATTGGGACGGCGCACTCGAGGTCGCGCTCGACGAGGTGACGGGGCGGACGGCGGACCTGTACGTCAAACGAGGCGCGCCGCCGACGCTCCTCGACTACGACTTCCGAGCGGCGACCCCGAACACGAGCGACGAGCGGCTCGTCATCGACGCGTCTACGAGCCCGGAGTTGACCACTGGGTACTGGTTCATCGGGGTCTGGCGCGAGGACGGCACCGTCTATGACATCACGTTCGATGGCGCGCCGGTCGCCTCAGCGCGGCCCGGCCTCGGCGCGCTGCCCTATACGGACCCCGGCACGGGCGCTTCAGGCACGACCTTCCGTGTCTTCGCGCCGAACGCGCACTCGGTTCACTTGCGGGGGCCGTTCAACGGGTGGTCGCAGACCCGGACGCCGCTCGTCGACGAGGGCAACGGCAACTGGTCCGTTGACATCCGCGCCCTCGGGGCAGGCACGCGCTATCGCTATGTCATCGATACCGGCGCCTCTCTGATTGACCGCAACGATCCCCGCGCGCGTGAGGTGACGAACAGCGTCGGGGACTCGGTCGTCGTGGACCCGAACGCGTTCCAGTGGACGGGCAATCTCACGGCGCCCGCGTGGAACGACCTCGTGCTCTACGAGGCGCACGTCGGAACGTTCAACGACTTGCCTGGCGGCGCGCCAGGCACGTTTGCGACGGCTATCCAACGCCTGGATCACCTGCGCGACCTGGGTGTGAACGCGTTGAGCTTGATGCCGGTGAACGAGTTCGCGGGCGACTACTCGTGGGGCTACAACCCCGGGCACGTCTTCGCTCCGGAGAGCGCATACGGCAACGTCGCGGACCTGAAGGCGCTCGTCCAGGCGGCCAACGCGCGCGGCATCACCGTCTTGCTCGATGTGCTCTATAACCATTGGGGCCCAAACGACCTCGCGACCTGGCAGTTCGATGGCTGGAGCCAGGGCGGCTACGGCGGGCTGTATTTCTACAACGACGCGCGAGCGCAGACCCCGTGGGGCACGACGCGCCCGGACTACGGGCGCGGCGAGGTGCGGTCCTTCATCCGCGACAACGCGCTGATGTGGCTCGAGGAGTTCCGCTGCGGCGGCCTGCGCTTCGACGCGACGTTGTACATTCGCACGGGACCGACAGGCGATCTGCCTGACGGCTGGTCGCTCATGCAGTGGGTCAACAACGAGATCGATGCGCGCCAACCCGCGGCGATCTCAATCGCGGAAGACCTGCAGAACAACGACTGGATCACCAAGCCGACCTCGGTGGGCGGGGCCGGCTTCGACGCCCAATGGGACGCGTCGTTTGTGCACCCCGTGCGCGCGGCGCTCGAGACGCCGAACGACGGCGATCGCAACATGTGGTCCGTCCGGGACGCTCTGACCCATCGGTACAACGCGGACGCCTTCGAGCGGGTCGTCTACACCGAGTCGCACGATGAGGTCGCGAACGGGCGCACGCGGGTCCCAGAGGCGATCTGGCCCGGGAACGCCGCGAGCTATTACTCGAAGAAGCGCTCGACGCTCGGCGCGGGCCTCGTGATGACTGCGCCGGGCATTCCGATGTTGTTCCAGGGCCAGGAGGTGCTCGAGGACGGTTGGTTCCAAGACACGGACCCGGTCGACTGGTCGCGCGAGGTGACCTTCGCCGGGATCGAGACGCTGTATCGCGACTTGATCCGACTGCGCCGCGACTGGTTCGGCACGACGCGCGGGCTCAAGGGCCAGTACATCAACGTGCACCACGTGAACGACGGCGCCAAGGTGCTCGCCTTCCACCGCTGGATGAACGGTGGCCCGGGTGACGATGTCGTCATTGTCGCCAACTTCTCCAACCAGGCTTGGAGCGGCTATACCATCGGCTTCCCGCGCTCGGGCGCCTGGCAGGTGCGCTTCAACAGCGACTGGAACGGCTACGACGCGGGCTACGGGAATCACCCGTCGGGCCCGGTTCAGGCGAACGCCGGCGCCTACGATGGCATGCCGAATCGTGGCAGCGTCTCCATTGGCCCCTATACGCTGCTGATCCTCTCTCAGTGACGGCTGCAGCCGCCGCGCACGGAGCGCTCACTTGCGACCCCAGTCCGACGCACGCCCTCGTCTCCTGTCGCACGACTCGCCGAGTCGGCGCTTGAGTCCGTCAACCCCGGTGGGGCGGTATGCAGGCCAGGCGGCCCCCTCCGGTGAGGGCGATCGCCGCCTCGATACGGTGCGGCATCTGGGCACCCTGGACCTCGTCCAGGCGCCCGCCCAGACGGGGCTCGTGGCGCTCTCGCCGGGCGACACCTGGAGCTTCCAGGCTCGGCACCGTGACTCGGCTTTCACTATGGGCACCTCTCCCTTCACCGACGGTCTCTCCATCTCTTTCCAGTAGCGCTTACTCAAACCTCGGGGCAGCTCCATTGCCCCACACCTCCATGCTTCGCCACTCCATTACGCTCGCGCTCTTCGCGGCGACGGTCAGCAGCGCCACGGCGCAGATCCTTCCGATCGCGGAAGAGCTCTTCGACTACAACCCGCGCCCGATGGACTTGCACACGCTCGGCGGCGGCGTCGGGTTCTCGAACAACTGGTACGTCCAGAACAATTCGGACCAGCAGGTCGTCGATAACACGCTTGTGACTCCGACGTTTGGCCTCGCTGATCCGGGCACAGGCTTCCTGCAGCAGACCGTCAACAACGGCGCTTGCTACCGCGTCGTCGATGCCAACATCCACCCCGATGTCACCGACGCGCCGAACGGCGTTCAGGTCTTCGGCTCGGACGGCGCGACGATCTGGATCTCTTATACGGCCGTGCGCTACACCGGGCCGACGGCGACGACCGAGCACTACGGCGGTTTGCGCCTCTTCGAGCAGGGCTGCTGCGAGCAGCTCTTCCTTGGTTCGCCGTGGATGACCGGCGGGTGGGGCATCGACGACGAGGGGCCGAACGGCGCGCCGGCGACGACGGTGCCGGGCTCCGACAACCTCGTCGAGACCCAGCTCGTGTACCGGATCGATCACATGCCGGGCGACGAGCGCCTGCGCATGTGGCTCAACCCGGTCGTGCCCTATCCGAACACGCCCGCGGACCTCGATGTCATGGTCCACAACTTCCGCTGGCAGGAGGTCTCCTTCCAGTCGGGTGGCAACGAGGGCGCGCTCTTCTACTTCGACAACCTGAAGATCGAGAAGGGCATCCCGTCGAACCCTGGCATGAACTATTGCGGTCCGGCGGCCGCGAACTCGACGGGCAATGCGGGGCGGATCCTCGCGATCGGCTCGGACGTCGCGTCGCTCAACCTGTTGACGCTGCGCGCTGAGAACCTGCCGCTCAGCTCGTTCGGCTTCTTCCTGACGAGCGCGACGCAAGGGCTCGTGGCGAACCCGGGTGGCAGCCAAGGCACCTTGTGCCTTGGTGGCGCGATCGGCCGGTACGTTGGCGCGGGCCAGATCAAGAACTCGGGCGCAACTGGCTCGTTCGAACTGCCGCTGAACCTGACGCAGACGCCGACGCCGAACGGCCTCATCGCGATCCTCGCGGGGGACACACGCAGCTTCCAGGCGTGGCACCGTGACTCGATCGGCGGCGTCGCAACGTCCAACTTCTCGGACGGCCTCGTCATTACGTTCCAATAGCCCTGATCCGCATCATGCACCGGCAGGTGGGACGCGGGCGAGCACGCTTCCACCAGGTGGCGTCGGCTGGTTGCGCTGCGAGGGTTGGGCCCCGTGCCTAACCCTCGCAGCGCAACCAGCCGACGCCACTGCACCACCTGGACATCGCGACCAGCGGCGTGCGGCTCACGGCGGCGCGATCAGCCGGCGCTTCCCATCGTGCGCCCAGACCCGTCCGCAGTGGCGCGCTTCCAGCGCCACGTCCGCTCGGTCCCAAAGCTGACAAGTGACTTCCTTGTGGCTCTGGTCGAGGCCTTCGCAGTAGTTCGTGTAGATGCAGCGGCGCACCTCCGCGCCGCGCCCCTCACGCACCTTGCGCCACCAGTCAGGGTCCGCGAGTGACTGGCGCGCTGCGCCAACGAGGTCGCAGTCGCCGCGCTGAAGCGCGCCCTCGGCCTCCGCAAACGTCCCGATTCCGCCGCAGCCGACGACTGGCGTCGCGAGCCCGGCCTGGCGCAGGGCGTCACGCAGCCGCCGCGCGAGCGGGAGGTTCCGCCCGAACGGCCCCGGTGCACCGATGCGCACCGTCGGCATGCACTCGTGGCCGCTCTCGCCGGTGTAGGGATACGCGGCAGCGCCGATGCGTGGCTGCTTCGCGTCCTCGAACTTGCCGCCCTTGCTCGTCGAGATGAAGTCGAGGCCTGCCGCGCCGAGCTGCGTCGCGAACCAAACGGCTTCGCTCGGCGTCGTCCCGCCCGAGATCACCTCGTCAGCCAGGACCCGACAGCCGACCACGAAGCGCCGCGAGACGCGCTCGCGCACGGCGCGCGCGACTTCGAGCGGCAAGCGGATGCGGCCGTCGAGCGAGCCGCCGTAGCCGTCCGAGCGGTCGTTCCTCGCCGACAAGAACGAGGCCATCGTGTAGGCGTGCGCGTAGTGCAGCTCCACGCCGTCGAAGCCGGCTGCCTCCGCGCGCTGCGCGGCGGCAGCAAACAGCCCGGGGAGGACCCGTGGCAGCGCCGCGATGTGGGGGAGATGCGTGTCGGTGACGCGCTCGCGCGCGCCGCGCTGGAGGTCGTCGAGTTCGCGCTCGGAGAGATACCGCGACCATTCGCTTGGCTCGACCGCTGCCAGCGCGCTGCGGATCGCGGCGGCGTCATGTGACCGGTCAGCGTCGAGGCGCCCGGCGCGAACCAGCGCGTCCCCGTGCTCCGGGCGCACGGCCAAGTACTCCGCAAAGTAGCGCGCAGGCTCGGGGCGGCGCCGGATGCGTAGGAAGTCGATGATCTGGATCAGCACCCGTGTCTCGCCGCCGCTGCGCTCTCGCACCAGCTCTGTCAGCCGCCGAAGCCCCGGGAGGCAGCGGTCGTGGCCGATCCGCAGCAGCGGCCCAGAGGGGACGTCGCGGATCCCCGTCGCTTCGACGACGAGCACCCCAGGGCGCCCGTCGGCGAACCGCCCGTACCAATCGAGCACCTCTGGCGTGACGTCCCCGTCCTCGTTCGAGCGCCACGGCACCATCGCCGGCACCCAGGCGCGGGTCGCGACGGTCATGGGGCCGACCTCGAGCGGCGTGTAGAGACGGCTCCGCGCGGCGGCCTCTTTGGTGGGCCATGGATGATCAGGGAGCGAGTATTTCACGTGTTCACGATGCTAACGCCCGCCGGGTCTTGCGCCGGCATGCGTCCTGTCCTCCCAAGTGCAATGGCGAATCCTCGTGGCGGGCCGCGGCGGACCGTACCCTGTCCAGCATGAACACCCGGCAGGACGACCACGGTGGGGCCCCTGTGGCCTTTGTCACAGGCGCGACCGGCGGCATCGGTGAGGCCACTTGCCGCGCCCTCGCGCAGGCTGGGGCTACGGTCGTCGCCGGGGCGCGGAATCGCGTGAAGGCCGAAGCGCTGTGCGCCGAGCTGCGCGAGCTCGGCGGCCGCGCCTTTGCGGTCCGGCTCGATGTGGTGAAGGGCCCGGACGTCCAAGAGGCGGTCGGGGAGGCCTTGCTGAAGGCCGGCCCCATCACATGGCTCGTCAACAACGCGGGCATCGCGCAGAGCTGCAAGCTGGACGCTCCGGACACGCCCGCGCTCATCCGGCGTTTGTTCGAGGTCAACTTCTTCGGCGCGATCCGCTGCTTCGATGCCTGTCTCGCGTCGATGCGCGAGGCTGGCGGCGGGCAGGTCGTCCAGATCGCGAGCTCCGCCGCGCTGCGCGGCTATCCCTATGTCTCGGGCTACGCGTCGACCAAACACGCGCTGCTCGGTTGGACGCGCAGCGCGGCGCTCGAGCTCGCCCGCGAGCACGTCGGCGTCTCCGCGGTCTGCCCACACTACGTTGATTCGCCGATGACCGCGACGAGCGTCCAGAACATCATGGACAAGACAGGGCGGTCCTCCGAAGAGACCTACGCCTCGCTCGCGCAGATGAACCCTGGCGGGCGCCTCGTGACCTGCGAAGAGGTCGCGCTCGCCGTGCGCGACCTCCTCCTCGGAGACCGCAGCGGGGTCGTCGTCGAGCTCGACGGCGGCGAGCCGCGGATCGTCGAAGAGGGCGTTCCGTTTCCGCCCCGTTGATCTTCCCCGCAGCGGGACCGATGCATGGATCCAGCGTTTGAGCCGCAATGAAGGACCAGGATTCGAACCGTAGAAGTCAAGGGGCGGAGGCGCAAAGCGCCCCGTCCCTCGAGCCCGTCGCGCCTGCGGGTTGGGCGACGCCCCGCGGGTACTCGAATGGAATGCGAGTGCGAGGCGCGTCCGAGCTCGTCTTCGTCGCCGGCCAGATCGCTTGGGATGCGCAGCAGAGGCTCGTCGGCGCTGGCGACTTCGGCGCCCAGTTCCGCCAGGCCTTGCAGAACGTCGCCGACGTCGTACGCGCCGCTGGCGCCGAGCCGCGCCATGTCGCGCGCCTCACGATCTACGTCACGGACAAGCAGCGCTACCTCGCTTCGCTGCGTGACGTCGGCGCCGCCTACCGCGAGGTCTTTGGCAAGCACTTTCCCGCGATGGCGCTCGTGCAAGTCGCCGACCTGCTCGAAGAGGGCGCGCTCGTCGAGATCGAAGCGACCGCGGCGCGCTGAGGTCGATCCCAATCGGGGGCACGCTGGCCCATGCGCATAGCGACCGTCGCGCCGCCGGGTGGTAATCTACCCCGTTCACGCGTCGCTCCTAGGATCGCTTCAGGAGCCCAAATTCTCCACGGATCCCGCCTTACGGCCGCACGATGACCTTTCTCCAGCGCCTGCGCTCCTTGCGCACCCCCGCCCTTTCATTCGGAGCCCTCTCGCTCGGCGCCTTGGCTAGCGCGCCTAGCGCGCTCGCCGACATCATCTACGTCGACGCCAACTTGACGACCGGCCTCGGAGATGGCACGAGCTGGGCTGACGCCTATCAGGGCGTCGACGGGCTCAGCGCCGCGCTCTTGACCACCGTCTCCGGTGACATGGTCTTCGTGGCAGACGGCCGCTACCGGCCGACCTCGGGCACCGCTCGCGCGCAGTCCTTCAACCTCCAGAACGGGGTCGAGCTCTACGGCGGCTTCTCCGGCGGCGAGGCGAGCCTCGCGGAGCGGCCCGCCTTTGGCGCTGCGCCGAGCGTCCTCGACGGCGACCTCCTCGGCGACGACGCCAGCAACCTGTTCAACGACAACAGCTATCACGTCGTTCGGACCGCGGGCACGAACTCGACCGCGGTCCTCGACGGCTTCGTCGTGCGCGGCGGGAACGCGAACGGCGGCGGCAGCAGCAACGACCGCGGCGCCGGCATCTTGATCATCGGCGGGGTCAGCCCGACCATCCGCAGCTGCGAGTTCATCGCGAACCGCTGCACGTTCGGCGGCGGGGCGGGCTACATCAACGCGTCCGCGCCGCGCTTCACGGACTGCCGCTTTATCGACAACATCGGCGGGTCCTTCGGCGGCGCGTTTGATATCGCGACCGCCGGCTCCGTCCGCTTCGATCGCTGCTACTTTGAGGGCAACAGCGCGGCGCGCGCCGGCGCGTTGGAGATCTTCGCGACGTCGGGCGTCATCGTCACCAACAGCATCTTCTACGACAACCTCGCCACCGGCGGGAGCGCGGGCGGCGGCCTCTGGATCGGATCCGGCGGCAACACTCAGCTGCGGAACTGCACGATCGTCGGAAACCGCGCGACGGGTTCGAGCTCGGGTGGTGGCCTCGCAAACTCGGGCGGCAACCCGAGCGTGATCAACTGCATCTTCTGGGACAACAGCGCAGCGGGCGGCGCCCAGACCTCCGCCGCACAGGTCAGCGCCGGCACGTCCGTGACGTACTCGATCGTTGAGTTCGGGTACACGGGCGCGGGGAACGTCGCCCTCGACCCGCAGTTGACTGACGTTGCGACGCGCGACTTCTCGCTCCTTCCGACCTCGCCGGCGATCGATGCGGGCAACAACAGCGGGGTCCCGGCGGGCATCATGGGGGACTTCCTTGGGCGTCGGCGCATGTTCGACGCGCCGACGGTCCCGGACACGGGCATCGGCTCGGCGCCCGTCGTGGATATTGGCGCCCACGAGTACACGACGAACATCGGCGCGGTGTTCTGCAGCGCGAACACGAACTCCAGCGCGCTCGTCGGCCGCCTCGACGCGGTGGGCTCGGAGGCCCTCGTCGACAACGACGTGACCCTCGTCGCGACCTCGCTTCCGGCGAACAGCAACGGCTTCTTCCTGACGAGCCGCGCGCAAGGCTTCGTGGCGAACCCGGGCGGCAGCACCGGCAACCTCTGCCTCGGCGGCGCGATCGGTCGCTACGTCGGGCCGGGCCAGATCCAAAACTCGGGCGCGGCGGGCACGTTCAGCCTCGTGCTCGATGTGGTCGCGCTGCCTCAGCCGAACGGCGTGGTCGCCGCTCAGGCGGGCGAGACGTGGAACTTCCAGGCCTGGTACCGCGACCAGGTCCTCGGCTTCCCGACGTCGAACTTCACGGACGGCGCCTCGATCACGTTCCGCTGATCGGGGCCCGGACCCTCCTGCGACGCAGGCGAGGGGGCCGCGCGCCCGCGCTCCGCAGCTGCGGGGCGCGGGCGCGCGTGCATTCACGGGTCTGAGCCGCGCGCATGTGCCGAAGAGTGTGAAGAGTGTCATGATGGGCGGCCTCATGTCCGTCCTCGATGTCCTCTCCGCGGCGCGCGACCTCGGTCGGTTGCAGGACATTGCGTCCGTGCTCATTCGGCATGGGCTCGGGGACCTCGTGCGGTCCCTCGGGCTCACGCGCGTCTTGGAGCCGGCAGGGCGGGTGCTCCGGTGGGAGGCCGTCCAGCACGCTGGGCAGCTGACGACTGCCGAGCGTGTGCGCGCTGCGTTCGAAGAGCTCGGCCCTACGTTCGTGAAGTTCGGGCAGCTCCTCGCGAGCCGCGCGGACCTCGTGCCTGAAGACTGGGTCACCGAGCTCTCGAAGTTGCAAGAGGAGGTCGAACCCGTCGCTTGGGACGCCGTGGCCGCCCAGCTCGAGGAGGACCTCGGCGCGCCGCCGCGCGAGCTTTGGCCTTCGATCGACCCGACGCCGCTCGCTGCGGGCTCGATCGCGCAGGTGCACCGCGCGACGCTCGCGACGGGCGAGGAGGTCGTGCTGAAGGTGCGTCGCCCCGATATCCGCGCGGTCGTCGAAGCGGACCTGAGGCTCTTGGCGCGGCTCGCCGAGGTCGTCGAGGCGGAGCTCCCTGACCTGCGCCGCTACCGCCCCAAGAAGCTCGTGCGCGCCTTCGGGCGGACCTTGCGGGACGAGCTCGACCTGGGCGTCGAAGCGCGCAACACGCTGCAGCTCGCTCGGCAGCTCGCCGAGCAACAAGGCGTCGTCGTCCCCGGGGTCTACGATGACTGGACCTGCGAGCGGCTGCTCGTGGTCGACTTCCTGCCTGGTACGTCCGTGGGCAAGTGGCTGACGACAGGTGAGCCGGCGGGCGTCGATGGGCCTGCGCTCGCGCGAGCGGGCGCCGATGCCTTGCTCAACATGGTGTTCGTCGACGGCTTCTTTCACGCCGACCCGCACCCAGGCAACCTCATCCTCTTGCCCGACGGGCGCCTCGGCCTCATTGATTGTGGCATGGTCGGGCGGCTCAGCGAGGCCCGGCGCGGCGAGTTCGTCGCCCTCTTGGCAGGCGCGCTGAAGCGCGATGAACGCGCCGTCGTTGACGCGCTCTTGGGCTGGACGGAGGACGAGGACGCCGTGGATCAGGACCAGCTCGCGTCCGACGCGCGCGGCTTGATCGACCGCTATCACGGCGCGCCGCTCAACGAGGTCCGCATGAGCGAGGTGCTGCACGACGTGCTCGACGTCGTGCGCGAGAACGGGCTCTATCTGCCCACGGACGTCGCGAGCTTGCTCCGCGTTCTGCTGCTCCTCGACGGAGTCGGGCGGCAATTGGACCCCGCGTTCGACCTGACGGAGCGCGTCCGGCCCTTCGTCCAGCGCCTCGTGCGTGACCGCGGCTCATGGCGGCGCGCGCTCGTCCGTGGGGCGCACGACCTCGGCGCGCTCGCCAGCGAGGCGCCGCGCGACCTCCGCGAGCTCCTCTCCAAGGCCCGGCGCGGGCGGCTACGGCTCGAGCTCGAGCTGCGGCACCTCGACGACTTCGGCGTGCGCCTTGACCGCGGCGCGAACCGCTTGACGATGGGCCTCGTGACCTCTGCGTTGATCATCGGGACGTCGATCGCCCTGACAGTGGACAGCGGGCCGAAGGTCTTCGGGCTCCCTGCATTCGCGCTCTTGAGCTTCCTCTCCGCGGCCGCCCTTGGAATTGTCGTTCTCGTTTCCATCTGGCGCAGCGCGCGGCGCTGACCTGCGCGCCCTATGGCGCGGCGGTTACACTCTGGGACCTCTATGAAGCCCGAGCACTTCCGTTTCGAAGAGCGCGACGGCGTCGGCATCGTCCGGCTCGATCGCCCCGAACGCCTGAACGCCTTGACGTTCGACTCGTACGCCGAGCTGCGCGACATGTTCGTCGCGCTGCGGAGCCGAGACAGCGTGCGCGCCGTGCTGCTCACCGGTACCGGGCGCGCGTTTTGTTCTGGCGGCGACGTCAAGGACATCATCGGCAAGCTCTTCGGCGTCTCGGACGCAGCGCTGAGCGCCTTCACGCGCATGACGTGCGACCTGATCGAGAACATGCGCTTGCTCGAGAAGCCGATCGTCGCGGGGCTCAATGGCACGACGTGCGGCGCAGGCGCCGTCATGGCGGCCGCCGCGGACCTCCGCGTGGCGGCGGAGTCCGCCAAGATCGCCTTCCTCTTCACGCAGGTCGGCCTCTCCGGCGCTGACATGGGCGCAGCGTGGCTCCTGCCGCGCATCGTCGGGCTCGGGCACGCGTCGGAGCTCCTGATGCTCGGCGAGTTCATCGACGCGGCCCGCGCCCGCGAGATCGGCCTGTACAACCAAGTGGTCCCCGACGACGAGCTGTTCGAGCGCGCGTTCGACGTCGCGCGCCGCCTCTCGCGTGGCCCCAGCATGGGCCTCGCCGTGACAAAGCGCATGTTGAACGCAGAGGCGCACATGTCGCTCGCAGAGGCGATGCAGGCGGAGGGCTGGGTCCAGGCCGAGTGCATGAAGCACCCCGACTACCGCGAGTCTTACGAGGCGTTCGTCGCCAAACGCCCGAAGGACTTTGTGAAGAACTGGCCCGGCCACAGCGCATCCGCGCGCCAAGCATGAACCACATCGCGCTCTTGTACGAGCTGACGGCCTCCGCGCGAGCGTTCGCGCGCACGCACGCTCACGGGCTCGAGGCGCGCGACATCGCCAGCGAGGATGTCGCCGCACGCGCCGCGCTCGCGCGGCTCGCGAGCGGAGAGCTGCTGCAATGGGCCGTGCCACAGGCCTTTGGGGGCGCGCACAACGAGGGGATCTCCAGCAACGAGCGCGTCTCGGTCCGCGCGCTGTGCGCCGTGCGCTGTGAGCTCGCTTATGCCTCCGGGATGCTCGACGTGGTGTTCGTCGAGCAGGGCCTCGGCTCCTATGCCATCGCGCTCGGCGGCAGCGACGCGTTGAGGCATGAGGTCCTGCCCGCGGTCGTGCGGGGTGAGCGCGTCGCCGCGTTCGCGTTGACCGAGGACGGCGCGGGCTCGGACCTTGCGCGTGTCGCCCTGGAGGCGCGCCCGGCGCCCGGCGGCGGTTACACGCTGCATGGCCACAAGACGTACATCACGAACGCAGGCATCGCGGACTTCTACACGGTCCTCGCGCGTACGTCGGGCGCGCCGGGCGAGGGTGAAGGCGCCACGATGTTCTACGTGCCCGCGACTGCGCCTGGCCTCTCCGTCGAGCGCTTCGAGGTGACTGCGCCGCACCCGATCGGGCGCGTCTTCTTCGACGGCGTCTACGTCCCTGACGCGGCAGTGCTCGGCGAGGTCGGGCGCGGCATCGAGGTGGCCTTTGGGACATTGAGCACATTCCGCACCAGCGTCGCCGCTGCCGCGTGCGGCTTCGCGCGCCGGGCCTTGGACGAGTCAGTGGCGCACCTCACCCAGCGCGAACAGTTCGGGCGCCCGCTGAGCTCGTTCCAGGGCTTGCGCTTCGACCTCGCTGAGATGGACACGCGCTTGCGCGCAGCGGAGCTGCTGGTCGATGAGGCCGCGCGCGCGGTCGACGCAGGTCGGCCCGCGCGCAGCGAGGTCGCGCGCGCAAAGCTGTTCGCGACCGAGACCGCGTCATGGATCTGTGACCGCGCGGTGCAGCACCACGGCGGCAGCGGCGTCCGGCGCGGCTCGATCGTCGAGGCGCTGTGGCGCGACGTCCGGGCGCTGCGCATCTACGAGGGCACGAGCGAGGTCCAGAAGCTGATCCTCGCCAAGGAAGTGCTCGCCGCGCAGTGCGGTGAGGGCCCGTGAGGCTGAGCGCGCGACACCAACTGCGACACCGAACATGGCACGATTGCAACGTACGATCTTCGTCTGCACCCGCTCGCGCGAGGCAGGCAGCAAGAAGGCTTGCTGCGGCGCGCGCGGCGGCGAGGCGGTCCTGGAGGCGCTCAAGGTCGCGACGGCAGAGCGCGGGATGAAGCGCGTCTTTCGCGCGACGTCGTCCGGGTGCCTCGATCAATGCGACCTCGGCGTCACGGTCGTCGTGTACCCCGACGACGTGTGGTACGGCGGCGTCACGGTCGAGGACGTCCCCGAGCTCGTCGATCGCCATATCCTAGGCGGCGAGGTCGTCGAGCGTTTGCGGATCCCCGACGACAAGATGACCGGCGTCGCGCGCGAGGTGACGTTGTTGCCCGAGCTGCGCGAACCTGCCGAGGGGCGCTGACCGTGGCACGTCCGATCCAGGCGACTCCGCCCAAGGGGGCGCGATCGGACGCCTGTACCAACGGCGGAGCCGGGCCGTGAGCATGCAGACCGCCCGGAACCTCCGCTCGTTTGTGCTCTTCACGCTGACGCTGGGAGCGATCACTGCGTGCACCACCGTCGCTGCGGCGCGGTGGCACTGGGCGGGAGAGCTCGCGTCGAGCTTTCGCTGGCAGCTCGGGGGGGCGGGGCTCGTGTCGGCCGCGTTGCTCCTGCTCCTGCGTGCGCGTCGGCACGCGCTCCTCTTCTGCGCGCTCTCGGGGTGGCTGCTGTGGCCGGGCGGCTCCCTCTACGTGCCCCGCTTTCGCGCCCCGGTCGACGGAGCTGCGCTGCGGGTCGCGACGATCAACGTGCTCGCGAGCAATCGGGACGGCGAGCGCGTTCGAGGCTGGATTCGCGCCGAGGACCCGGATGTCGTCGCGGTCCAAGAGGTCGGCTTGTTCTGGCTCCAGGAGCTGCGGAAGCTCGAGGACCGCTGGCCCTATCGCTTGACGACGGTCGCGGACGAGCGGCAGATCCACGAGCAGACGTTCACGATGGCGCTCCTCTCGAAGCGCGCATTACGCCTCGTCGAATGCCTGGGAGAGGAGCGGCGCGGGGGCGGAATCGTCGCTGAGCTGGAGCTCGAGGGGCGCGCTGTGCGCGTCGTCATTGCCCACCCCGGGCGGCCCGGTCGCCGCGGCCTCGTGCCGCGCCGCAACCAGATCCTGGCGCAGGTCGCCGAGCGAGCCGCTGCCGCGGACGCCGCAGGGGCCGCGTGCGTCGTGCTCGGGGACCTCAACACGAGCAGCGGGTCGCCAGCGTTTGCGCGGCTCCTGCGCGACGGCCGCCTCGGCGACTCGAGGCGCGGGTTTGGCCGGCAACCCACCTGGCGCATGGAGCGCCCGATCCCGGGCGTCTGGGTGGACATCGACCATGTCCTTGTCAACGATTCGTTCGACGTCGCCGATCGTCGACGCGGCCCGGACACGGGCAGCGACCACCGCCCTGTCGCGGCGGACCTGATCCTGCGCCCCACGACGCCGAACTGAGCCGGTTGAGGGCATACTGTCCCGCTGCCAGCTGCCCTGAATAACAGCTGCCCCGAGCAAGCACTATGGCCTCATCGAGCCTCTCTCTCTTCGACCTCACCCCCGGCAAGGTCCTCCTCGGTCACTACGAGGTGCGCGGCCCCCACCGCGAGAACGGGATGTCCGCGGCCTTCACCGTGATCGACCAGCGCGACAACGGACGCCGTGAGCTGCAAGCGTTCCCCGGCGCGTTGTTCGAGGGCGCGGGGCAAGCGAACGCCTTCGCCGAGAAGATCCGGGCGTGGTCCGAGGTGCAATCGGACGTGCTGCTGCACCTGCACGAAGTGCGCGTGCTCGATGACGGCGCGGTCTTGGTCGTCACGGATTTTCCGCCTGGTATCTCGCTCCGCGCGTGGCGGAGCGCGCACGGGCGCATGGACGCCGCGCCCGCGGTGCGCCTCGCGGTGCGTCTCTTGCGCGGGCTCGAAGCCTCGCACCGTGCCGGGCTCGTGCACGGCGACATCAAGCCGGAGACGATCTGGTTCCGCGACGAGGACGAGTCCGCAGTGTTCGTCGACGCTGGGGTCACGCCGAGCCTCTGGGCCGCGAAGCACCTCGGCACGCGCACGGCGCTGATCGGTACGCCCTTCTACGCGCCGCTCGAGCAGTTCTCCGGCGAGTCGCCGGATGAGCTGTCCGACATGTACAACCTCGCGACGGTGCTCTACGAGCTCTTGACCGGAGTGCTGCCTTGGGCGGGCAAAGGCTACATCGAGGTCTTCCAGTCGAAGCTCCAGCCGGGCCCGCCGCCCATGCGCCAACTGGCGCCGCATGTCGAGGTCCCCGCCGCGGTCGAGGCCGCGATCGCGCGCTCGTTGCGCGGCAAACGCGACGAGCGCTATGCCAGCGCGAGTGAGCTCCGCGCGGCGCTCGAGGCGCTCAAGCTCGACTGATCGGGTCGCCGAAGGACGACGTCACACGGATGGATCTCGAAGCCTTTCCGACACGATTCAACCTCTGTGAGTACTTCCTCGATCGCAACATCGAGGAGGGGCGGAGCGACAAAGTCGCTGTGATCGTCGGCGACGACCGCCGGACCTACGGCCAGGTCTCCGCGCGTGTGCGGCGCCTGACGGCGTGGCTGCGCGCCCACGGGCTGCGGCCAGAAGACCGCGTGCTGATCGTGCTGCCCGACGGGCATGAGTTCGTCGAGGCTTGGTTCGCGTGCCTGCGCGCGGGCGGCGTCTTCGCGATGGTCAACCCGCTGCTGAAGGCCGCGGACTACGCGAAGTACCTGCGCTACACGAAGGCGCGCGTGCTCATCACGCACGTCGATGTCTTGCCGGAGATCGGGGCAGCGGCCAGCGCAGAGCGCCTGTGCGAGCGCGTGCTCGTCGTGGGGGCCAATGAGAGCGCCGCGTTCGGCGCTGCCGGCGCCGCCCCAGACGAAGCTTGGACGTCATACGAGGCGGCCTTGGGCGAATTTGCAGCGCCCTTGCCCGACGGCGCGCTCTACCACCCGCTCTCCTACGTCGAGCCGACCGGGCCGGATGACCTCGCGGGCTGGCTCTTCACCTCGGGCTCGACGGGCGACCCCAAAGCCTGCGTGCACTCCCAGCGCGACTTCGCGTACTCGACAGAGACATACGCGCTGCAGGTGGCTGGCTATCGCGAGGACGACGTGTGCCTCTCCGTGCCGAAGCTCTTCTTCGGCTACGCGACGGGCACGAACCTGATGTTCCCGTTCCGCGTCGGCGCGACGGTGGTCTTGTTCCCCGGTCGCTCGACGCCCGAGGAGCTCATCGCGCAGATCGAGCGCCATCGCCCGACGTTCTTGACCGGCGTCCCGACGCTGTTCAACAACCTCTTGAAGTCCGAGCAGGCGGAGGGCATGGACCTCTCGTCCTTGCGTGTCTGCCTCTCGGCCGGCGAGGCCTTGCCCGAGCAGCTCTACCTCGACTGGAAGGCGCGCACAGGCGTCGAGATCCTGGACGGCATCGGCTCGGCCGAGATGTTCCACATCTACATCTCGAACGCGCCTGGCGACGTGACGCCGGGCTCGCTCGGCCGCCTCGTGCCGGGCTACGACGCCGAGATCGTCGGCCCCGATGGGCGAGCGGTGCCCGAGGGCGAGCCCGGCCGCCTGCGCGTGCGAGGCGGCTCGACCGCCCTCTGTTATTGGGCGCACCGGTCCGAATCGGTCGAGACGTTCCAGGCCGATTGGTGCACGACCGCGGACATCTTCCGCCGTGACGCGGACGGCCGCTTCTGGTACGTCGGCCGCGGCGACGACTTGCTCAAGGTCAGCGGGATCTGGGTCTCACCGCTCGAGATCGAGAACGCGCTGCTCGGACACCCCGCCGTCGACGAAGTGTGCGTGGTGGGGCGAGAGGACGCAGATGGCCTCGTGAAGCCCCACGCGATCATCGTGCCATCCGAGGGAGTCCAGGGTGACGACGCGCTCGCCGGGACGCTCAAAGCGCACCTCAAGGACCGCCTGGCGCCCTACAAGTACCCGCGCACGTTCGATTGGCGCTCCGAGCCGCTGCCCAAGAATGACCGTGGCAAGGTCGCGCGCAAGCTGCTCCGGTGACCGCACGGCCCTCGGCAGCGGCAGAGTCGCGGGCACGCCCGTTCCGTGGAATGGGTCGGGATGACCCATCCGTCATCCGATTCCGATGACATTGACGGGGTCCTTCGTCCACATTGCCAGCGGCGTGCGTACGGAGCCTACGCTGCGGCCCGACTTCCCTCAGCGCCGCATCCCACTGCAGAGACCGAGATGATCGTCCAAGCCGCCCATTCCCCGCGCGTGCGCAGCACCGCGACCGCGTTCCCGCGCCACTCCGTCGACCAGGCTGGCGCGATCGCGGCCCTGCAGGCGCTCTTCCCCGAGGAGGACCCGGACCGCGTGGACGTCCTCGTGCGTCGGTCGGGCGTCAAGCAGCGTTGCCTGGCCGTCCCGGTCGAGGAGACGATCGCGCCCACGACGTTCACGGATCGGAACCGGGTGTACCGCGAGGTCGCCCTCGAGATCGCCCAGCGCGCCGCCGCGGAGGCGCTGCAACGGGCGGGGATGGCGCCGACCGAGATCGACGTCCTGGTCGATGTGTCCTGCACCGGGATCTGCATCCCCGCGCTCGACGTCGCGCTGGTCCCGCTCTTGGGGCTGCGCTCGGACATCAAGCGCCTCCCGATCACTGAGTCGGGGTGCGCCGCGGGGGCCCTGGCCCTCGGCCTCGCCGCGGACCTGGCGCGCGCCGGCAAGCGCGTCCTGATCGTCGCCGTCGAGCTGTGCTCCTTGAGCCTCGTCCCCGAGGATCGCACGCGGACGAACCTCGTTGCGTCGCTCCTGTTCGGGGATGGTGCGGCGGCGGCCATCGTCGCCCCCGACGGTCCGGGTCCCACGATCGAGGCGGTCGGGTCCGACCTGATCCCCGACACGGTCGGGATCATGGGCTTCGACGTCGGCTCGCACGGCCTGCGCATCGTCCTCGAGCGCGAGCTGCCGCAGGTCGTCTCGGCGTACCTCCCGGGCGCGGTCATGCGCTTCCTGGAGCGCAACGGCCGGGCCGCGGCTGACATCGGCATCCACCTCGTTCACCCGGGCGGCCGCAAGGTGCTCGAGGCGTACCAAGCGGCCTTCCAGATCGATCGTGACGAGCTGCGCCACTCGTATGGAGTCCTGCGCGATCACGGCAACCTCTCTTCAGCGTCGATCCTCGCGGTGCTCGATCGCACGCTCGCAGAGGAGGCCCTGCGCGCGGAGCGCGAGGCGCTCGCCCCGCGCGACGCGCTCCTCGTGGCGATGGGGCCGGGGATGAGCCTCGAGCTCGCGGTGCTGCGTTTCCAAGGCGCGCCCCGAGACGAGCGTTGGGTCGCCCCCGCGCACGCCGCCGCGTCCGCCACTTGATCCGTGAGCGCGCGCGCCGGCCGTGGCGTGCGCGCGCAGGGCTGAGCCTGATCGATCCCCATGTTTGCCTCGACCATCGCGCGCGAGCACGAGCTCTCCTCTCCGCCGATGGCCCTGCTCGTCGGGGCTGGGCTGCTGCTCGCGCAGCGCATGAGCGAGGTCGCGCTCTCGCGCGCGAACGTGCGCCGCGCGCGCGCGCAGTACGGCGAGCCCGTCGCGGCCGACGAGGGCCCGCGCGCGGCCGCACAGGCACGCGCGCACGAGCTCGGCCTGTACGGCGTCCACGCGCTGTTCTTCCTGGCGCCGTTGACCGAGGCCTACCTGCGCAGCCGCGCGGGGCACGGCTGGCCGAGCCCGCTCGTGCCGGTGTGGCTCGGCCTCGGCCTCTTGGCCCTCGCCCAATGGATCCGGCTCCGGACGATCGCGACCTTGCGCACCGGCTGGCGCGTTCCGACGTTCGCTTTCCGGGGCGCCCCGATCGTCACGACTGGACCGTACGCCCGTGTCCGCCACCCGAACCACGCCGCCGTCTTGTTGGAGTTCGCGGTCGCTCCGTTATTGGCGGGCGCGCCTGTGTCGTGGCTCATCCTCAACCTCCTTCACACGCCCTTTGTCATCGCGCGTACCCGCCGCGAAGAGCGCGCGCTCGCGCGCGTCGGGCCCTACGCGCAGCTCCTCGGCGCGCGGCCCGCGTTCGTGCCGCGGCTCGCGGACCTGCTCCGTGCCGGCCAACCCATAGGCGCCTCCTCTGACCACAAGTCATGCAACTGAAACACTGGCTCAGTGCCTCGCTCCTCAGCGCGGCTTGCCTCGCGGCGCCCTCGGCGTTCGCCCAAAGCGGCAGCGACGGGAGCGCCGCAGTCCCTGCGCTCCAACCCGTGGTGCGCCCGGCGGTCGTGCGCTACGTCGTCGAACCGGCGACCAGCGAAGTCGGCTTCGACGGGACCTCGACGCTGCACGACTTCACCGGCCGCACGCGCAGCGTCTCTGGCGAGCTGTTGGCCGATCCCAAGGCGCCGACGACGTTCGCGGCGGGGCGGATTGACTGCCAAGCCGCGACCCTTGACACCGACAACGGGGGGCGCGACGAGAAGATGCGCGAGCACCTCGACGTCGAGCACTTCCCGCTGATCTCCTTCACGCTCGCGCGCGCGGAGGCCGCGCGCGACGCCGCCAACGAGGTCGACGTCGCCGGCACGTTCGCCATCCACGGCGTGCAGCGCGACGTGCACGTGACGTGCACCTTGGAGGTCGCGGCGGACGGGGCCCTGCACGTGAAGGGGCGCGCGCCGATCAAGCTCACGGACCATGGCATCGTGCCGCCCAAGGTGGTGCTGATCGAGGTCGGCGACCTGGTCGAGGTCTGGTTCGACCTGCGCTTGACGCCGGTCGCCGAAGAGGAGCTCGAAGCGCGCGCACATCGAGTCTCCGTCGCCGAGCACATCGAGCCCGCCGGCGGGGCGTCCACAGACGCGCGCTACGAGGAGACCCTGTTCGTCGGGGACGCCGGGCTCCTCTGGGAGCGCCCATCGGCTGGCCAATGGCTCGTGCGCGCGCCTGGCGGCGCGCCGCGCAGCATCGCGCTCGCGTCCGGCGTCGTCGCCGACCGCGCGCTCACCGCTGACGAGAGCTTTGCCGAGGCCCGCGAGACGATGCAGCGGCTGCGCGAGAAGCTGGACAAGCTCGACGGCGTGAAGCGCGAGCGCGCCGAGCGCGCCGTCGCCGACACGCTGCAGCGGCTCGACGGCCAGCTCAAGAACGCGCCGGCGCCCGCCGCGCTCGAGCGCGTCAAGGTCGCCGATGGCGAGCGCTGGACGCTCGGCGGCGTCACGTGGCTCGAGCTGCACGGCGCGCGCGGCGAAGGTCGCATCGCGCCGCTGCTCGGCTGCATCGAGGGCCTCCCCGGCGCCGTGCGCGACGCGCTGGAAGAGGTCGCCTACGTCCCCGAGCGCGTCGTCGTGCGCGCCGCGACGATGGGGGGCCTGCGCACGCTCGACGTGCGGATCGGCGAGGGCGCGCCGGGGCGCTTCCCGGCGCACGCGCTCGCGCTCGCAGCAGAGACATCAGAAGCAGGAGCTCAGAGATGACGCCTCTCGGGACACGGTTTCTTGCATGCGCCGCGCTGGCGCTCGCGGCGAGCTGCCGCTCGGCGGGCCACCTGCCCGTTGCGCGTGAGTTCGCTCCAGCACGCGACGCGTTTGGCGACGTCCAGGCCCTCGCGACGCTGTTGCCTGAGACGGGCGCGGCGCCCTGGCGTGTGCTCGTCGGCGGCGGCGACCAGATGGACGCGCTCCTCGTCGCGCGCGAGGCCGAGGCGCCGTCCGTCACGCTCGTGGACCTCTCCGTCGTTGACGCGCTGCAGCGTGACGCGGTCGAGGCGCGCGCGCTCGAGGCCGCGCTCGACAGCGAGGGGCCGCTCCTGCTCGACGAGGACGGCGCGAACGCGCGGGTCCTGCGCGGCACGTCGCGCTCGATCTCGCTCGTGGTGCTGAACGCGGACCGAAGCATCGGGGCCATCAGCCCGGTGCTCGTCGAGGAGGACGCACCGTGATCGTGCCTCGATCGCGCTCCGGGCGCGTCGCCGCGCGCCTCGGCCTGCCGATGTTCCTGCTCGTGCTCGCCGCCGGCGTGATGCTCTGGACGCAGCGCGGCGGCGCCCCCGCCGCGCCCGAGCCCCTCGCGCTGGGGCGCGTACTGGACGTCCTTGGAGACGAGGTGCCGGCCCTCGAGTTCGGCGCTGGGCCGCCCGCGGAGTTCTGCGCGGGCGAGGCGCGGCACGTCGACGAGCTCCTCGCGGCGCGCGCTGGCCAGATGATCCCGACCGTCATCGACGTCTCGACCCTCGATCCGATCGCGCGCGAGACGCTGCAGTCGCGGCTCGTTGAGGCGGCGCTCGACGACGGCGGTCCGATCGCGATCGACGTCAGCGGCGCTACGGTCCGCGCGCTGGAGGGGCCGCTCGACGGCGCCGTGCGAGTCACCGTCGGCGCCGACGGCGTCCTCGTATCGCGCGCGCCGCTGGCGACGCCGGCCAAGTAGCCCGACCCGCGCCATGCACAACCCATCGAGCCGAAGCAGCGCCCCGAGCGCGCCCTCCGAGCCACGCAGCGAGCGTGTGGACGTCGCCATCGTGGGCGCCGGCCCGGGCGGCGCCGCGTGCGCGCTGCAGTGTTCGGCGCTGGGGCTCTCGGTCGCGGTGTTCGACCCGCGGCTCGCGCCCGATCGCCGCGACGTGGTCAAGCCCTGCGGCGAGGGCCTGATGCCCGCCGGCGTCGATGTCTTGGAGCGCCTCGGCCTCGCGCCGACGCGGCTCGGCCGCCCGTTCCCCGGCGTGCGCTACTTCGCGCCCGACGCGGCCCCGCTCGACCTCGACTTTCCGACCCCGGGCATCGCGATCCAGCGCGGCGCGCTGCAGCAGGCACTCGACGCGCGCCTCGCCCAAGCGCTCGGTGTGGCGACCTATGCCGAGGTCGCGCGCGTGACGCCGGACCCACGCGTGGGGGGCGCGGGCTTTTTGGTGACCTCGCGTTCGGCGTCGGTCCACGCGCGGGCCCTCGTCGCTGCGGACGGCGGTCAAGGGCAGGCGGCGGCCTGGCTCGGGCGCGGCGCGAGGGGGCGCGCCGTGCACACGCGCGGGCGCACGGGCCTCCGGGCGCACTGCGCGCTGCGCGAGCCCCTCGACCGGGTCGAGGTGCACTTCGGCGGCGCGTGCGAGGTCTACCTCACACCGATCCCTGCGGGCGAGGGGCACCCCGCCGGCCTCGTCAACGTCGTGCTGCTCTTCGATCACTTGCCGGCGGGGATCCGCGGCGGGGCCAACCTCTTGGCGCACGCGCTCGCCGCGCACCCGCGCGCCGCGCGTTACGTCGGCGCGCCGGTCGGGCCTGTGGAGGCGCGCGCCCTCGACTTCAACCGTCCGTCCGCGGTGGCTGGGTCGCACGTCTTCCTCGTGGGGGACGCAGGGGGCGGCGTCGACCCCGTGCTGGGCTGCGGCACGACCGTCGCGCTGCGGACGGGCCTCGCCGCCGCGCTGGGGGCGCGCGCGTTGCTCGATGGCGCCGCGCCGCGCCGGGTCGCGCGCGAGTACACGCGGGTGCATGGGCGCGAGACCGCCGCGCGCCGCCGCGTCGCCGCCGGGCTGATCCTCGCGTCGCGCCACGCGCGCACCGCCCGCGCCGCCGTTGCGTTGGCGCGCTCCTTGCCGAGGCCCACGCGCGCGCTCGTGCGCCTCGCGGCGCGAGTCGAGCCTTTGGTCGCAGCGTCGTCGCTGCTCGCAGCGCCGATCGCGCGGGCACATTGACCCATGAATCGCTCAGGCCCCAGGTGCGGTCAGGCGCGCTCCTGCGTCGTCACTCGCCTGGTTCAGCGGCCGCGAGCCGCAGCGTCGCGAGCTCTTGTACGAGCGCGTCGACCGGCCCCTTCAGCTCTGCCGTACGCGCGCGTTCCCAGGCAGCGCGCGCTGCGGCGGGATCGTCCGTGAGCCACGCGGCGTCGCCGAGGAACAGCGCGTTCATCGGGACCGGCGCGAGCGCCGTCGCCTCCTCCAGCAGCGCGCGACCGCCGGCGCTGTCGCCCACGGGCCACGGCGCTAGCGAGAGGAAGCGCCCCTCGAGGCGCAGCGGCGAGGCGTCCTCGCGCGCGCTGCCCAAGGCGCGGTTCGCGGCGAGCAGCTTCGGCAGCCGGCGCCCCGCGCCCGACAGCACGGCGCGCGTCGGGCCCATCGCCCAAGCCGCCAAGGTCTCGGCGAACGCCTCGTCCTGGCGCAGCGCGGCAACCTCGGCCTCAGTCGGCGTGCCAGGCGCATCGAGCGCGGCCCGCGCGAGGCGCGCCGCGTCGCGGACGAGCCCTTCGAGCTCACGCTTGAGCCCGCCGTCCAGGTCGTCCTCGCCGCGCACGAGCGCTGTGACGCTGGTCGGCGGCTCTGCGCGGAAGCGCGCGACGAGCGCGACGTGGATCGAGAGGTCCGCGACGTCGCACAGCGCTTGGGCGGCCTGGCCGTTGAGGCCGCGGTCCTCCGGCGCTGCCTCGGCCCGCTGCACGAGGTCGAGCGCGCGGCGCCGCGCGCCGTCGAGCGCGGCTTTGCCGAGCGCGAGCGCATCGGCGGCGGCCGGCGCGCCGAGCGGACCCGTAGGCGACGTGCTCCCGTTGCGCTCGCCAGCAGCAGCCGCAGGACCTGGGGCGCCCATGGAGCTCGCGCCGGGTTCGAGGTGGCCCGCGTCCGCGTCGGCTGCGAGGCGCGAGAGGGTCTCGCGCGCGCTCGGCGCGGAGGCGCACGCGGAGAGCGAGCCGATGACGGTCAGCGCGACCCCGAGCGCGGCGCATGCAGTGAACGCGTCGGGCCTGCGCGCGCGCGCGGACGACGGACACGAAGTTCCCCAGGTCGGCGTTCGCGTTCCGCGTAGCGCCCGCGGCAGGATGTGATGCAGCATGGTCCCTCGCGAGCCTAACACCGCGCCGATCTCCCGCGTGCCAGGGATCGTCGCGCTCAGCGTGACGCTCGTCGTCTTGGCGCTGCTCGTGCGTTATGCGAACGGCTGGCAGGTGGACAACCGAATCGAGGCCTGGGCGACCGCGACCGGCGCGGACGCGGGGTACGAGCTCCTGAACGATCGCTTCGGCGGTGACGCGGTCGTCCTCGTTCGGTTGGATCAGCTCGACCTCGCGAGCGAGCCGCACGCGCGCTTTGTCGCGGGGGTCCCCGGCCGGATGCGCGCCCTCGCCGCGGTGCGCGAGGTCTTCGACCCGCTGAGCCTGCCCGCCGCTGGGAGCGGCTCGCTTGGCGCGCGGCTCGCGCGCGTCGCGGAGACGGGTGTCGCAGGGGCGCTGGACGCGGTGGTGGCGGCGGGCGCCCCGCGCATCGACTACCTGCTGCTGATTCACCCCAGCGCGCGCTCGGAGGCGTTCGCGGCGCTCGCGGCCGGCGTCGAGGCGCTGCGCGGCGATGCGCGCGCGCTGGGGCTGCGGGTGCGTGCCGCGGGCCACCCGCTCGTGGCGTCGGGCCTCGATGATGAGTCGCGGCGCGTCGACTTGGTCTTCGGGCCGCTGCTCGTCCTCGTCGCGCTGGGCGCGTGCGCGCTGTTCCTACGCTCGTTGCCGCTCGCGCTCGCGACGATGCTGCCGGCGGTGCTCGCGAGCGCGAGCCTGCGCGCGGGCCTACGCGCCGCCGGGATCGACGCGAACATGATCCTCGTGGTCGGCGCGCCGCTCGTCTTCGTGGTGCTCGTCGCGTCCGTCCTGCACCTGACCCTGCGCTTCTCGCGCTTTGTCACCGAGGGCACGCCGCCGGCCGAGGCGGCGACGCGCGCGCGCGCCGAGACCGGCGGCGCCGCGCTCCTTGCGGCAGCGACCACCGCCGTCGGCTTCGGCGTGTTCTTCGTCAGCGATGTCCGCGCGGTGCGCCACCTCGGCCTCGCCGTCGGCAGTGTCGTGTCGATCGCTGTCCCCTTCGCGTATTGGGTCGTTCCGTGGCTCCTGCCTGCGGCGCTCGGAGAACAGCGGTGGCGCGCGGCGCTCGCTGCGCACGCGCGGCACGATGGGGGCGCGGGGCCGCAGCCGGGTGGAAAGAGCGCGCGCCGTCGCTCGGGGCGCCATTGGCGGACGCTCGCCGTCTCCGCTGCGCGCCACCGCGGCGCGGTCCTCGCGGTGGCCGCTGCCGGGATCGTGGCGGGCGCGCTGGCGCCGCTGCACATGCGTGTGTCCACGGACGCGATCGACTATTTCCCTGAAGGGCACGCGCTGCGGCGCGAGTTCAGCGCGCTCGAGCGCGACGGCGCGAGCCTCTCGACCGTCGACGTCCTCTATCGGCGCCCCGCGGGCGCGGCGTTCGATGACGCTTGGTCCGAGGCGCTCCAGCGCGCCGTCGAGCAGCTCGAGGGCGTCGCCGGGACCTTCGGGCCCGTCGACGTGAGCCGCGATGTCGATGCTGCGACGCCCGCGCCGCTGCGCGCGCTCGCCCGTCAAGCCGCGTGGCGGACGGCAGGGCGGGTCGACGCGGGCGGAGAGCTCGCGCGCCTCACCGTTCGGGCGCAGGCGGCGGACCTCGCGAGCGTCATGGCGCTCGCGCGGCGCGTGACGGCCGTCATCGAGGCACACACCCGCGGCGGCGCGGCGTCCGACGTCTGGGTCGCGAGCAGCATGATCCGCCTGGCAGCGCTGCACGACGCGCTCGTCGGGACGTTGGCGAAGTCGCTCGTGTTGACCGGGGGCGTCGCGCTCGCGGCGTTCTTCTGCGCGGTGCGCCGCGCGCGCGAGCGCGCCGCTGCGCTCGTCGCGAACGTCCTGCCAGTCGCCCTCGCGCTCGCGGGTGCGCGGGCGTTTGGCCTCGCGCTGGACGCGGCGACGGTGATGGTCGCGTCTGTTGTCATGGGGCTCGCCGTCGACACGACGTTCCACTTGCTGCTGGCGGCGCGCGCGCAACCATGGAGCACAAGCGCGTCGGCGTTCACGCACCGCCGCAGGACCCTCGCGGCCTTCGTCAAAGTGGGGGACGCGGCCTTTGCCAGCGCGCTCGTGCTGGTCGCCGGGTTCGGCGCGCTGTGCCTCGCCGATTTCGCGCCGACGGCGCACTTCGGCCTCGCGAGCGCGCTCGGGGTCGCGGCAGCGTTCGTGGCCGACATGGTCGTCGTGCCCGCCGTCTTGTTGGGCTCAGGCGCGGCGGCCCGCGCGCGCGCCTAGGAGCGGCGCGATCGGCGATTTGATGCGCGGCAGCCAGTAGGGGTGGCTCGCTTGGTAGCGCGCGAACGCCGCGCCGTGAACGCTCAGGAAGCGCTGCTCTTTGAGGCGCGGGCCGATGAGGCAGTAGGCGCCCCAGACGGCCACGAGCAAGGCGCGGTCGGGCGTCCAGATCGGCGCCGTCATGAGCGCCGAGGCAAACGACGTGTAGATCGGCTGTCGCCAATGCGCGAAGAGCCCGCGCGTCGGCAGCGGGGGATACTTGGGCCGCTGCCCACGAACGACGGCCATCCAGCCGAGCGCGCCGCTCTGCAGCGCGAGGCCCGCGTCCTGCATGGACTTCATGACGAGCAGCCAGGATGCCGCGTACAGCGTCAACGACGCGCCGCGCAAGCCGCCATGCGGCGCGTACCAAACTTCGCCTGACGGCGACCACAGCGCGAACGTCGCGAGGACCTGGACGGACGCGAACAAGGCGAACAACGTCGTGGCGAGGTCGCGGCGCAGGCCTCGGGGCGCGAGCCGCCCGAGCCACTCGCGTCCGCGCGCGGCGAGGAACAGCGAGTGCAGCACCGGGAACTGCAGCGCGAGCAGCGCGTTGGCTGTCCACGCCGCGGGCCCGTGCAGCGTGCCGAACCCGGTGCCCATGCCCGTCGCGAGCCCCGCGACCATCGCCGTCACGGCGAGCCCGAACAGCCCGTGGGTGGCGAGCCCGTAGCCGACGGCGACGAGCCTCTGCGACGCTCTTGTGTTCATGACGGAGCCCCCTCGGGGCGGACGAAGAGCGATTGGTAGGCGACGGCGAGCGACCTGGACGGGCGCGCGACGACCCGCCACCGGCGGACGGTCGCGGCGAGCGCGACGCCCTCGCCGTAGTGCGAGATGAGGTCCAGGCCCGCGGCGCGGCCCGCGGCTTCGACCTCGGCGGGGCGCAGGAAGAGCCGCGCGTCGTGGGTCCCGCGTGGAACGAGGCCGAGCCGCTCGGCGACCTCCACCGCGAGCACGCGCGCCCGCAGGGTCCGGTTCAGCGTGCTCGTATAGAGGTACCCCCCCGGCCGCACGAGGCGCGCGGCGGCGGCGATGACTCGGGACGGCTCCGCGACGTGCTCGAGCACATCGGACAGCACGACGAGGTCCGCCGCGCCCTCCCGGAGCGGCGCGGCGGCGACGTCGCCCTGGACGGCGCCGAGCAGGCTCCCCGGGGGGGGCGGGCGGCAACCGTGGCGCGCGGCGGCCAGGCTGGCGCGCGAGCGATCGACGCCGACGACACGCGCCCCCACGGCGCCCAAGAGGCCCGCGACGATGCCCCCGCCGCAGCCGAGGTCGAGGACGAGCGCGCCTCGCAGTGACACGGAGCGCGCCCTGAGCGCGGCGACCAGGCGCGCCACCCGGAAGCGGTTCACGGAATGCAGCGAGCGAAAGGCCCGCGACTCGGTGTCCCACCAGTCGGCCGCGTGTCGGTCGTAGAGCGCTAGGTCGTTGGCAGACATCTGTGATCCCGCTTCTGTCTCTCCTCTATCGTCCACCTCTATGGCGCTTCCGTGCGTCGGCCGGGCCTTACGCACGGGTCATTCTCCGGCGGGCGCGTCCGCCGGCCGCGGCTTTGGCCGCCGATTCGGGGCTGCCCGAGCGTTATCCTGCCTGCGCACATGCACCACCTTGCGAAGCTGACCTGGCCTGAGGCACGGGCGCGGTTCGGGCCACGGCTGGTCGCCCTCCTTCCGGTTGGCGCGACCGAGGCCCACGGGCCGCACCTGCCGCTGGACACCGACGTCACGATCGCTGGCGCGCAAGCGCTGCGCGCGGCCCAGAAGCTGGGTGAGCTCGGGGTGGACGCGTTGGTGCTACCTCCGATCGCCTATACGGTCGCGCAGTTTGCGTTCAGCTTCACCGGCACGATCACGGTCCGGCCCGGCACCCTCTGGAACCTCGTCGAGGACGTCGTCGAGAGCCTCCAGCAGCACGCCGTCGAGCGCGTCGTCCTGTGCAACGCCCACCTCGAGCCGAAGCACCTCAGCGTCCTGAAGGGCGTCTGCCTCGACCACGCCGCGCGCGGCGTCGGTAAGGCGCAGCTCCTCTTCCCTGACGTGACGCGGCGCCGATTCGCGGCGACGCTCGGCGACGAGTTCATGTCGGGTGAATGTCACGCGGGTCGCTACGAGTCCAGCATCGTCCTGGCCGAGGACGAGGCCCACGTCCGCAACGATGAGCGCGCGCGCCTCGCCCCGAAGGTCGTCGGGCTCGTCGAGAAGCTGCGCGCAGGCGCCGTCTCGTTCGAGTCGATCGGCGCGGACGCCGCTTGGTGCGGCGACCCCGCGTCGGCCACCGCCTCCGAGGGCCGCGAGCTCATCGATCGCTTGGCCGACATCATCGTCACTGTCGTCCGCGAGGAGTGGACTGACCTCTTCCCGTGAGCGCATACAACACCGTCATCCAGGTCAAGTTCGGCCACGTCGATCCCGCTGGGATCGCGTACTTCCCGCGCATCTTCGACTACATCCACGATGTCTTCGAAGAGGTGTGGGAGGAGCACGTCGGCACGCGCTACTACCACCTCTTGCTCGAGCAGAAGGTCGGCTTCCCGCTCGTGCACTCCGATGTCGACTTCAAGAAGCCGCTGTGTTTTGGGGACCGCATGGTGGTGAGCGTGACCTGCTTCAAGCTCGGGCACAGCTCGCTCGGGCTGCGCTATCGCTTCATGATGGCGGACACTGTCCATGTCGAAGCGCGCATGGTCACGGCCTGCGTCGAGACCGACACGATGAAGGCGATTCCGATCCCGAGCGAGTTCCGAAAGCGCTTCGAGCTCCTCCTGGAGCCTGGCGCGCCGGCCCGCATGCAGGAACACCAGGCATGAGAATCGACTCCCTCTACGGCTGCGGCCGCCCTGTCTTCAGCTTTGAGTTCTTCCCGCCGAAGACGGACGAGGGCGCCGAGGGGCTGATGCGCATCGCCGCAGACCTGAAGTCGAGCGTCGAGCCGGACTTCATCTCCGTGACGTACGGCGCGGGCGGGTCGACGCGCGACCGGACGCACAGCGTCGTGACGCGCATCCAAAGCGAGCTCGGCGTGACGGGCATGGCGCACCTCACGTGCTCTGGCTCGACGCGCGATGAGATCCGGGCGGTCGCGGATCGGCTGGCCGAGAGCGGCGTCGAGAACGTGCTCGCGCTGCGCGGAGACCCGCCCCAGGGCTCGGGCGCTTACGTGCCAACGCCCGGCGGCTTCGCCTATGCGACGGACCTGATCGCCTTCCTCGCCGACCACTACGACCTGTCGATCGGCGCCGCGTGTTACCCGGAGACGCACCCCGAGGCGACCTCGCCGCAGAAGGACTTGGAGGTCGCGCGCGCGAAGCAGGACGCGGGGGCTGGGTTCCTGACGACGCAGCTCTTCTTCGACAACGCGCTTTATTGGGCCTTCGTCGAGCGCGCGCGCGCCGCAGGCGTGATGATCCCGATCGTGCCCGGCATCATGCCGATCACAAACGTCGCGCAGATCGAGCGCTTCACGCGCATGTGCGGCGCGACGATCCCAGAGGAGCTGCGGCGGCGGCTCGTCGCGTGCGAGGATGACCCGGGCGCGGTCATGGCGACCGGCATCGAGCACGCGATCACGCAGTGCCGTGAGCTGCTCGCACACGGCGCGGAGGGCGTGCACTTCTACACGCTGAACAAGAGCCACGCGACGCGCTCGGTGCTCTCGGCGCTGCGCTGATGATGCTCTTCCGGACCCCGCGGCTGATCGTTCGGCGCCTCGGAGTCGCTGACCTCGACGCGCTCGTCGCCGTGTACGGCGGGCCGGAGGGCCTTGAGTTCGTCGGGGACGGCGAGCCATTGCCGCGCTCGGAGTGCGAGCGCTGGATCGAGGTCACCGCGCGCAACTACGCCACACGGGGCTACGGCATGGCCGCGATCGTCGAGGCTGCGAAGGGCTCAGTGATCGGCTTCGTTGGGATCGTGCACCCGAGCGGGCAGCCCGAGCCGGAGATCAAGTACGCCTTGCTGGCGCGCGCGAGGGGGCGCGGCTTCGCCACGGAAGCCGTCGATGGGATGCTCGCGTATGCGGCCTTCGCGCTCGGGTACGGGCGCGTCATCGCGACCATCCACCCCTCCAACCTTGCCTCGCAGCGGGTGATGTTGAAGTGCGGCGCTCAGCGCCTCGCGACCCTCCGCGACGCAGACGGCGGGCACACAGAGCTGTTCGTTTGGCGCGCCGAGCACCCCTGAGGGGCTCACGTCTCGGGGTCGAACGGGGTCGCGCCGACGAGGCCGCGCGCGCAGCGGATCTCGCTCGAGCGCTCGGCGGCCCGCAGGAGGTCGCGGGTCACGTCGCTGCGCTCGCGCTCTTGGTGCCACGTGTGAAAGATGATCGCGCGGTTGAGCAGCGCTTGGAAGCGCCAGCCGGCGCGTTGGAGGCGCAGCTCCAGGTCGCGGTCCTCGTGTCCATAGACGACCCAGGCTTCGTCATACCCGTTCACGGCCTCGAAGGCCGCGCGCGGGAGGCTGAAGTTGACGCCCATCAACTTGCGCGGTCGCGGGTGGAGCAGGCTCGCGACGGGCGCAGGCAAACGAATCCCGAGCGACCAGCGCTCGGTGTCGCGCAGCAGCCTGCTGCGCACTAACGCGGGCGCAAACGCCGTGTCGAAGCGGCCAGCGAGCACGTCTTCCGGGCGCAGCGCGGCAGAGAGCTTTGGCCCGAGCTTGACGCGGCGCCCGCACAGGACAGTCCGTCCGTCCGCAGCGCGCATGTGGTCTGCGACCCAATGGCGATGGGGGAACGAGTCGCCGTCGAACATCAGGAGGTGCGCGCCGGTCGAGCGGCGGACGGCCTCGTTGACGATGCGCGCCTTGCGATAGCCGAGGTCCTTTTGGCGGACGTGCAGCAAGCGCGTACCCAGCTTGTCCTGCCACGCGCGGATCACCTCCGCGGTCTCGGCGCCTGAGCCATCGTCCGCGACGATGACCTCCGCGGGCCGCAAGGACTGGCGCGAGAGCGCCGCGAGCACCAGCTCGAGCGCCCGCGGCGCGTTGTAGGTCGCCAGGATGACCGAGCACGATGCGGGCTGCACCGCGGCGCCGCGGCCATTGATGCTGGCGTCGCCGTGGATGCTGGCGTCGCCGTGGATGCTGGCGTCGCCGTTGATGCTGGCGTCGCCGTTGACGCGAGCGTCCCGCGGAACACCGTTGGGTCCCTCCGCGCCCGCCGAGTGGTCTCGGTCGGGCGGGTCCCTGTGCGGTTGCGCGCGCTCGCTGCTCACTCGAAAAGTCTATCCCCTCCCGGAGAGCGCGACCAATCGAGGCGCCAGGTGGGACTGCTCGCCGCAGGGGGTGTGCTCAATCGTCGCTCGGTGAGCTCGGTCGCGGCGCGACGAGCGCGCGCGCTCGGAGCACCGCGGGCCACAGAGCCTTGGCCGCGCGGCTCGCTTTGATGCGCTCCCCCTTGAACTCGCCGTCGAACAACCCGCGCGGGGCGAAGTGGCGGAAGCGGTGGCCGAAGGTCGCCATGTAGTAGCCGTACATCAGCGCGCCTTCGCGATCGAGCACGGGGAGGTCGCGCGCCAAGGCCATCTCGACGAGCTCGTCGAAGGTCGCGGGGAGGTGCACGGCGCCGAGGTCGCGGTAGTAGCACTTGCCTGCGAGGAGCGCAGGGACGCCGCGGAACGCGGCCTCGATCCCGACGGACGAGCCCGTGACGACGACCTTCTCGGAGGCGCCCATCAGCGCGTAGCTGCACACCTTTGACTCAGGCGCGAGCACGGTCGCACCTGCGACCGACAACGCCCGGAGCGCGCGCGTGCTCGCGTTGTCGAGCCCCTTCAGGTTCGGGTGCATGCGCAGATAGACGTGCACCCCTTCACGCCCAGCGACGGCGCGCACGAAGTCACAGAGCCCGGCGGTGTTGTCCGCGAAGACTGGGTTGCTCCATTCGTCGCTGATCGCGGCGAACTCGAACTCGGAGGTCGTGAAGACCGTGAGGTTGCGTCGCGTCGGATCCCAGTCCTGCGGGAGGGAGCTGCGCTCCTGCGACTCCGTGAACGAGATCCAGCTCGTCGCGCCGCCGTTCGAGCGCTGGTCGTACCAGGCCGTCGCGATGCGGACCTTCTCGTTGCGATCAGGTGCAGGCGCGTCCCAGGCCGCGCGGATCATCCGTTCCGTGTTCGCGATGTCGTGCGGCAGCGCGTTGACGTGCAACGAGTAGTGCTCTGGGTCGCAGCCACGCTCATGAATGACGCACTCGACCCCGAGCTCCTGGCACGCTCGCAGCGCTGCCCGCATCGGCGCCATGCGGCCGTTGAAGACATACACGCGGTCCGTCGGCTGTTCGCTCAGGTAGCGCTTGACGGCGAGGTACATCGCGCAAGCCGAACGCATGAAGCGCGCGACATCGTCCGCGACGGCGGCGAGCTCGAGGTCCGAGTCCCGACGAGCCCAGATGATCGACGACTGCACGGCGAACCCGACGTCGAAGGAGCCGAAGCGATACGCCCGCAGCGCCGCCATGGACTCGAAGCGGGTCTTGACCTGAGCGAGCGCGAGCCGATCGTCGGCGGTGAGGAGCGATGGGAAGCGGCGGACCGAGAGCGGTCCCGAGAGGGCGCGCAGCCCCGCATTACGGCGCCCGATGCAGCGGACACAAGCGCGGACGCTATGCGTCGGATCGATGTCGCAGGCTTCCAGGTCGCGCTCGCAGGAGAGCTGCGTGACGGTGTCCCCCGCGCGGAGGTGGTTCTCCGCCAGCTCCAGGTCCGTCTCCAGGTGGGGGGTCCACCGAGAATAGAGGCCGACGATCAGGACTTGCATCGCTTGCGTTGAGCCGCCGACGAGGGCGCGGGGGGAGGATAGTGGCCGGCAGGCTCGCTTGCCACGCCCATCTCCCGCCATGTGTTGACGCTCCACCCCAGGCAGCGGCTATCATGCGCGCGCGCCTGTAGCGCACAGTTCCCCCACGCTCGTCGCTCTTCGGTTGGAGTCCCCTTGTCTTTTGAGATCCCCACGCCTCCCAGGCCCCCTGAGCGACCGGCCGCACACCGCCACCTGAGCGTGTTCGACGGGAAGCGAGTTCTGGTGACGGGCGGGACCGGCTCGTTCGGCAAGCACTTTGTCGCGCGCCTCCTCCGCCAGTCGAAGGTGCGCACGGTCATCGTCTTCAGCCGCGATGAGCTCAAGCAATCCGAGCTCCAGGCGCTCTACCCGAACGAGCCGCGTATGCGCTACTTCATCGGCGACGTGCGCGACGCCGATCGGCTCCGGCGCGCCTTTGATGGCGTCGACCTCGTCGTTCACGCGGCGGCGATGAAGCAGATTCCGGCGGCTGAGTACAACCCGTTCGAGGCGGTCAAGACCAACATCATCGGCGCCCAGAATGTCATCGATGCGGCGATCGACAAAGGCGTCAAGCGCGTCGTCGCGCTCAGTACGGACAAGGCCTCGAGCCCCGTCAATCTCTACGGCGCGACCAAGCTCGTCAGCGACAAGCTCTTCGTTGCGGGCAACGCCTACGCGGGCGCGCGCGACACGAAGTTCGCCGTCGTCCGGTACGGCAACGTGATGGGCAGCCGTGGCAGCGTCATCCCGTACTTCAAGAAGCTCGCCGCGGCAGGGAAGCTGCCGATCACGGACGAGCGTATGACGCGCTTCTGGATCACCCTCGACCAGGCCGTGGACCTTGTCCTGACCGCGTTCGGCGAGATGCACGGCGGCGAGATCTTCGTGCCCAAGATCCCGTCGATGCGCCTGGTCGAGCTCGCGCACGCGATCGTCCCCGAGGCCGAGCTCGAGGTCATCGGTGTGCGCCCGGGCGAGAAGCTGCACGAAGAGATGATCAGCTCGACGGACGCGCGGCGAACCGTGGACGTCGGCGATCACTACGTCGTCCTGCCCGAGATCGCTTGGCACGGCCAGACAGAGTGCGACGGCGCTGCGATGCCCGAGGGCTTCTCGTACAGCAGTGACACGAACCAAGAGTGGCTGTCCGCCGAAGATTTCCACTCGCTGCTCGGCGGTTGACACGATGGCCGGCGCGCCCTTCCTCCCGTACGGCCGGCAGGACGTCGACGATGCGGACGTCCTCGCCGTCGCCGAGGCGTTGCGCAGCGATTGGCTGACGACTGGCCCGCGCGTCGACGAGTTCGAGCGCGCGCTCGCAGCGGCGTGCGGCGCGCCGCACGTCGTCGTCGTCAACTCGGGCACCGCGGCGCTGCACGCGGCGTACGAGGCGGCGGGCCTGGGCCCTGGTGACGAGGTCTTGACGTCCCCGCTGACGTTCGCGGCGACCGCCAACGCCGCGCTGCACCTCGGCGCCAAGGTCCGCTTCGTCGATGTCGACGCGCGCTCGGGCCTGATCGACCCCGGACAAGTCAGCGCGGCGTTGACGCCCAGCACCAAGCTGGTCGTTCCGATCGACTACACCGGGCAGCCGGCGGACTACCCGGCGTTGATGCGGCTCGCCGCGGGTACGGGCACGTTCGTGATCGCGGACGGCGCGCACTCGCTCGGGGCGACGCTCGACGGCGCGCCCGCGGGGACGCTCGCGCACGCGACGACGTTCAGCTTCCACCCGGTCAAGCCCGTGACCACGGGCGAGGGCGGCGCGATCGCGACTGCGAACGCCGAATGGGACCACCGCATGCGGAGCTTCCGCTGCCATGGGATGGAGCGCGACCCGCTGCGCCAGCGCGACCCGGGGGACCCCTGGCACTACGAGATCCAGGCGCTGGGCCTCAATTACCGGCTGCCCGACGTCCTCTGCGCGCTCGGCACGAGCCAACTGCGACGGCTCCCTCAGTTCATCGCGCGCCGCCGCGCGATCGCGGCGCGCTACCTGACGGCGCTCGCGGACGTGGCGCAGCTCGAGCTGCCGCACGTGCGCCCCGGCGTCGAGTCCGGCTGGCACCTCTTTGTCGTCAAGGTCCACGAGGCTGGGCGCCGGCGCGCGTTCTTCGACGCGCTGCGCCAGGCGGGGCTGGGCGTCCAGGTGCACTACGAGCCGGTGCACCTCCAGCCCTACTACCGCGACCTCGGGCATCGGCCCGGTGAATGCCCTCTGGCCGAGGACTTCGCGGCGCGTTGCGTCTCGCTACCCTTGTACCCGGCGCTGTCGGACTCCGAGGTCGAGCATGTCATCGACACGGTGCGCCGCGTGGCAGAGGCGGTGCTCTGAGCGATGCGCGTCGTCGCTGTTGTTCAGGCGCGCCTCGGCTCGACGCGCCTCCCTGGCAAGGTGCTGCTGCCGCTCGCTGGCACCACCGTCGTCGAGCATGTATTGACGCGCCTCAGGCGCTGCGCGCGGCTCGACGACGTGGTGCTCGCCACCAGCGCGCTGACCGCCGATGATCCGCTCGTGGGATCTGTCGGCCGGCTCGCGACGGTCGTGCGGGGCTCGGAGCTCGACGTGTTGGAGCGCTACGCGCTGGCCGCCGAGGCCTCGCGAGCCGACGTCGTCGTGCGGGTCACGTCGGATTGCCCGTTGATCGATCCCGGGGTCGTCGATGCGGTCATCGGCTTGCTGCTGGACCGCGCGACGGCCGATGGCTCGTTGGATGTCGACTATGCCTCGAACACGCAGCAGCGCAGCTTCCCGCGCGGGCTCGATGTCGAGGCCTTCACGCGGGAGGCGCTCGACGCTGCCCATCGCGAAGCGCGCGACCCCTTCGAGCGCGAGCACGTCACACCTTTCATCTGGCAACGGCCCGAGCGCTTCGCCATCGCCCAGCACGTGTGGCCGACCGACGAGACGGCGCGCCGGTGGACGTTGGATACGCCCGAGGACTACGCGTTCCTCAAGCGGGTCTTCGACTCGCTCGGTGCGCGCGCGCTCGACACTCCGTGGACCGACGTGCTGGCGCTCGTCGCGCGACACCCCAAGTGGGAAGCGCTGAACGCCCACGTGCAGCAGAAGACGCGCTGATGCGCGCGGCGCTCATCGTCGATGTCGGGGCTGCGATCGGCTTCGGGCACCTGTCGCGCTCGTTTGTCCTTGCGCGCGCGCTGAGGGCGCGCGGCGCCGAGGTCCTCATCATCGCGCCGTCACGCGCCGAGGCCTGGCGCGCGCGCCTCGCGGCCGCGGGCGTCGCGCTCGCGATTGAGCCCGACGACGCGTTCACGGACGTCGCGCGCGCCAAGGGCTTGGTCGACGCCGTCGCAGCGCTGGGCGGGCCGCACATCGCAGTCGATCACTACGGCGCGCCCGACGCGCTGTTCACGCGCCTCGCCGAGGTCGGCGCGTCGCTCACGCGGCTCGAAGACCACGGCCGACCGAGCCGCATTGGCGAGCGCGTGTTGTGCCCCGTGCCTCGGGGCATCGAGGACGACCCGCTGGCGCCGCTCGACGACGAGCCCCCTCGCGGCGCCACTGGCGGGCTCTACGGCCCGCGCTATGCGCTCGTCGATCGTGCGTATCGTGTCGCGCGGGAGCGCGCGCCTGAGCGCGGAGCGTGCCGCCGAGTCCTCGTGTCGTGCGGCGGCAGCGACCCGGTCGACCTGACGCGGACGATGCTCGCCGGCGTGCTGTCGTCAGCGGCCGCTGGCGCGCCCGAGCTCGCCGTCGACGTCGTCCTCGGGCCGGCCTATGCCTGGCGCGCTGCGCTCTTGGCTTCGGCTGCAGCGCAGGACCCGCGGGTCACCGTGCATGACGCGCCCGACGGGCTCGTCGAGCTGCTCCTCAGCGCGGACCTCGCGCTTGGCGCGCCGGGCCACACGAGCTGGGAGCGCGCCGCGCTCCGCGTCCCGTCGCTCTTGGCGTTGCAGGCGGACAACCAGACCGGGCTCGCAGCGTTCCTCGCGGCGCGCGGCGCGGCGCGGAGCTTGGGTCGGGCCGAGCACGTGCAACCCGGCGACGTCGCGTCCGCCCTCGATGTGCTGCGCGTCGAGCCTGACGCCGCGCGCGCGCTGTCCCGCGCCGCGGGCGCGCTCGTGGACGGGTTCGGCGCGGAGCGCGTCGTCGACGCCCTGCAGGGGCTCGCGGCCCGCAGGGCCGATCATGTCGGAGACCCCACGCGCGCTCGCGTCGTCTGGGAGGTGGACGGGCGCCCGTGCGGCGAGTGCTGGCTGGCGCCGCTCGCGGACGGGCTCGAGGTCCGCCTCATGCCGGACGAGGGCGCGCGCGGGCCCGCCGCCGTCGAGCGCCGGCGCGCGCTCCTCGCAGCGACGCTGCGGGACCACGCGCGGGAGGCCCGGCTCTACACCTCTGTCGCGGTCGGCGATGCGGAGTCGCTCGCGCTGCTCCAGGCGCTCGGCTTCGAGCACGACGGCGGCGCTCCGAGCGCGTCGGGCGCTCTGGCAGCGGACCAAGCGGCGCTGCGGCTATGCTGCGACCGGTTCGTCGAGTGAACCGGTGGAGGACCTTCGAATGAACGCGAAAGACACATGGCTGGCGGACGTCGGCTCGGACGCCGCGCCGTCGGCGCCGCTGATCGTCGCCGAGATCTCGGGCAACCACGGCGGCTCTCTCGAGAGCATGTTGCAGCACATCGATGCGGCCGCGGCGGCGGGCGTCGACGCGATCAAGATCCAGACCTACACAGCGGACACGCTCACGATCGACCACGCCGGGCCCGGCTTTCGTATCGACGATCCGAAGTCGCTCTGGGGCGGGCGGACGCTCTACGACCTCTACACAGAGGCGCACACGCCCTGGGCGTGGCACGCCGAGATCTTCGCGCGTTCTCGAGCCCTCGGCCTCGCGTGCTTCAGCTCGCCCTTCGACGACACTGCGGTGGCGTTCCTCGAGCAGTTCGAGCCCGCGGCCTACAAGATCGCGTCGTTCGAGCTCGTCGATCACCACCTCCTCGCCTGTGTCGCACGGACCGGGCGCACCGTGATCCTGTCGACCGGCATGGCGACGGCGGAGGAGATCGAGCAGGCGCTCGGCGTGCTCCGCGCGGCGAACGCGAAGCGGGTCGTGCTCCTGAAGTGCACCAGCGCCTATCCCGCGCCCGCCTCCGATGCGCGGCTCGCGACGATGGTGGAGCTCGGCCGGCGCTTCGGCACGCCATACGGCTTGTCCGACCACACGCCGGGGACGACGGTCGCGGTCGCGGCGGTCGCGCTCGGGGCGTGCCTCGTCGAGAAGCACTTCGTGCTCGACCGCGCTTCGGGGGCCGTCGACGCAGCCTTCTCGCTCGAGCCCGCAGAGATGGCGCGCCTCGCCGACGAGTGCCGGGCTGCGCACGCAGCGCTCGGCGACGTCTCCTTCGGCGCAGGGCTCGCCGAGGCATCGTCCGTGCAGTTCCGGCGCTCGCTCTATGCCGTCGCTGACATCGCCGCGGGCGAGCCGTTCACAGCGCTGAACCTGCGCTCGATCCGGCCTGGGTTCGGCCTCGCGCCACGCCACTTGCAAGCCCTCCTCGCGCGGCCCGCGCGCGTCGCGTATCGCCGGGGTGATCCGATCACGGAGGCCGAGCTCGCGGACTCCGGCGTGCACGCGTAGCCGAAGCCCAGCCCGCCGCACACACGTGAAGATCTCGATCCTGATCTCCGATCCCCGCCATCCCGTGAACGGGCCGATGCGCGCGTGGCGCGATCGGCGCGCCGCGGAGCACCGAGTGGAGCTTGTGCAGCACAGCCGCGAGCTCTCGGGCGGGGACGTGCTGTTCTTGATCTCAGCGCACGAGGTCATCCGCGCCGACGTGCGCGCGCGCTACCGCAAGACCCTCGTGGTCCACGCCAGCGACCTCCCGCGGGGTCGCGGCTGGTCGCCCCACGTGTGGGCGGTCCTGGAGGGCGCACAGTCGATCACCGTGAGCCTGTTGGAGGCTGAAGACAGCGTCGATACGGGCGCGATCTGGCGCAAGACGAGCTTCGCGCTCGAGGGCCACGAGCTCCACGATGAGCTCAATACGAAGCTCTTCGACGCCGAGGTCGCCCTGATGGACTTCGCCGTCGACCACTTCGATGAGGTCCGTCCCGAGCCCCAGGCCGCCGAGGGCGCCAGCGTCTACCGCCGGCGCACCCCAGAGGACAGCCGGCTCGACCTCGACCGGCCGCTCCGCGAGCAGCTACCGCTGCTGCGCGTGTCCGACCCAGCGCGTTACCCGGCCTTCTTCGAGCACGCAGGACACCTCTTCGAGCTGACGCTGCGCAAGCGGCCGCCGGATTGACGCCCCGGCGATCGATGGACCTCGGGACTCGCGGGTGTGTCCGCGGTATCCTGTTGCCCGCCCAAGCTGACCGGCGGGCCACAGATGCGCGTCACCTGCCTGATCAACCACTACAACTACGGCGAGTTCGTAGGGGAGGCGCTCGCCTCCGTCGTCGGGCAGACGCGGGCGTTGGACGAGGTGATCCTCGTCGATGATGGCTCGCAGGAGCCGCACCTCGCCCAGGTCCGGGCCGCGGTCGCAGGCCTGCCGGGCGTACGCCTGATCGAGAAGCCGAACGAGGGGCAGCTCTCGTGCTTCCAGGTCGGGCTCGAGGCCTCGACGGGGGACGTCGTCTTCTTCCTCGACGCGGATGACCGCTGGCGTCCGGGTTATGTCGAGGCCGTGCTCGCGTTGCTGGAGCGGCGCCCGGACATCGGCTTCGTCGCCACGAACAACACGGACTTCTTCACGGACGGCACCGCGCGCGTCGAGGCCCGCGCGTCGCGTGACTTGGGCTACTCCGTGGTCCTGTGCCTCGCGCGCGGCGGCGCGTGGATCGGCGCACCGACGTCTTGTTTGGCGATGCGGCGCGAGGTCTTGGAACAGATCTTTCCTGTGCCCAACCCCCGCGCGTGGCGCGTGTGCGCAGACGAGGCCCTCGTCTATGGCTCTTCGATGGTCGGCGCGCGGAAGTACTTCCTCGGCGAGCCGCTGGTCGAGTACCGCGTGCATGACAACAACCGGTTCTTCGGGCGCAAGGACAGCCCCGAGCGCGCGTACTCGCGACGCATCGAGGGCCGACGCCTCACGGAGCACCTGCGGTTGAGGCTCTCCTTGCCGGCGACGCTCGCGGACCTCGCGCACTACGAGTTCCGCACGCTCGAAGCGCCGACACGCGAGGACTACCGGCGCTACCAGAGCTCCGTCCTGAGCGCGAGCATCCCGCTGCGTCGCAAGCTGCGCGTCTTGTTCGCGCTCTTCCGCGCGTATCACTTCGGTCGCAACCAGCGCTGACGGACCTCGGGTCGTCGCCGAGACGCCGTGACTGGGCCTGGCCCTGTGGCATGAGTCGGGCGCGATTGCGCCCGCGCAGCGGGTCAGACGTCGCTGAAGCGCGCCCAGGCCGCGGGGACGGCCTCGAGCTCAGCGCCTTTGGCCTGGCGGCGGTCGCTGGGCGTGAAGGACCCGGGGCCCTGATATTCCGCTGCCGCGCCGGGCTCGAAGGTCTGCCCGAGCGTCTTCGACGTCGCAGTGAGGGCTGCGAGGAGGGCGGCGTGCAGGCGCGCGGGCGCGGCGCAGAACGCCTCGTATTCGCAGCGCAGCGCGCGCGCCGCGGGCAGCGACGCCAAGGCCGCGGCGATGTGGCGGTTCGTATGGTGCACCTGTCCCGCCGCTTGGTCGGCGGGCGGCAGCGCGACGAGGTCCCAGTACTCGGGCGGGCGCGCGCCGTGCCAGCGCTCGTACGAGCCGAGGAGCCGCTTGCGCGCCTCGAGGATCGAGCGCGCGTTGGCGACGCCGTCGCGCACGACGTGCAGCACGATCGCCTCGGGCAGCGCGTCGGTGAAGTGCGGCAGGTCGAACTGCAGCATCGGCGCCTTCGCGGCGAAGGGGCGCTCGAACACGCTCGTCAACGCCGCGAGCGCGCGCCGCAGGCCAGCGAGGTCCACTTCGCTGGTGCGCGCGCCGAGCGGCTCGACCTCGCGCGTCGGCAAGAAGCGGCGCCAGAACTCGGTGAACTCGTGCGGGGCGAGCGCGCCGCTCGTGCGGCCGAGCTCGGACGTGAACCCGGGCGGCGCGGGCGCGAGGTCGCCGAGCTCGTCCTTGTGCGCGTAGACCGGGTCGAGCAAGAGGCGTTGGATCCGCGCGCCGATCGCTGGCGCGTGGGCGAAGCGCGCGAGGACGTTCGATGGATACGCGACGAGGCCGCTCGCGGCGAGCCACTGCATGATGAGGGTCGCGCCCGAGCGCGGCGCACCGACGACGAGGACGATCGGGCGCGACGTGCGCGGCGCGGCCGCCAGCGCCGCGGCCTCGGCCGGCGCGAGGAGCTCGGCGAGCTCCGCGACGAGCTGCGTGAGGGCGCGCGAGGGCTCTTCGGCCTTGGACGACTTCGCGGTACGCATGGTGCTCTCGTTCAGCGTGGCCAGGAGGGGGCGCACCCCCTTGGCCGCGACATGCTACGCGAGCGGCCCCCGTTCGGCGACGGGGCCCGGCGCGCGGCGATCGGGACCCAGCGTCGGTCTCAGTGCTCGGCGCTGGGGCGCAGCACGGAGCGTCCGAAGTCAGCGGCGCGGCGGCGCGGCGATGAGCCCGATCTCGCCGAAGCCTGTCGGCGGCTCCTTCGGCGCCCCGCGCTCCTTCGAGCGCCCGGCGGCGAACGGCGGGTCGGTCTCGAGGATCTGGACCTCGACGGACTTGACGCTGACTGGCCCATCGAACAGCACGCGCGTGCGGCCTACGGGCGCGAGGTCGACGACCAGCGCGTCCTTCGACTTCCCGTTCAGGATGACCTTCACCTTGGTCGGCCGCGCCAGCGGCGCAGCGGGGCGCCCCGGCAAGGTCGGCGGCGCGATCGTAACGCCGATCGCGCGGGCATCACCGCGCGGCTGCACGCGCAGCGAAGGCTCGTGGTCGCCCACCTTCGTCAGCCATGGCGTCGCCGGGTTGCCGTCGACCGCGGCCTCGCCGCCGTAGTCACGCTCGGGGTGCTCCTTGGAGCGCGAGAGCTCGCTCGATGCTTTGGTCTTCGAGCGCGCAGGCAGCGCTTCGGCGCCGCGCGCGACGGACGTGACCGTCAGCACCTCGGGCCACTCGACCTTCAAGGGCGGCGACTCGAGGAACGGCGCCAAGTCCGCCGCGGCCCCGGGCGGCAGCGCGAAGTGCACACGCGCGACGAGCTCGCCTTCTGCGCGCGGGCGCAAGAACGCCGGCCACGAGTCGACGTCGGCCGGCCGCTCGGGCGCGCCGAGCGTAATGCCTGCGGGGACGTCGCCGATGAAATACTCGACCCGCGTGACGCGCGGGCCGCGCTCGTCCTCGCCGGGCCACACGTAAGCGCGCGCCTTCGAGGGTGCGAGGCTCGCGACGTGCGCGATCGCGACGCCTTGTTCGATCCGGCATGCGACGCGCACGGCGGCGTCGACCTCATCCGTCTTCGCGGGCTGGCGCTTCGGGCCGCTCATCGCGACACGGCGCTTTGCGCGCCCCGTCGCGCGCTCGAGGAACAGCACCGCGAAGCACGTGTCGGCGAGGTCGGAGCCGTGCTCCCACGCGCCGTCATCGTTCTGCGCGCCGAGCAGCCATGTCGCGCCCTCGGCGTACCAGTCGTGCGCGCCGACGAGGGAGACGCCCGCGAGCGCGCCCATGCGCTCGAGCCCGTACAAGTAGTAGTAGTGGAACCCGCCGAGCGCCGGGTTCGTGTCGACCGCAAAGCGCGCGTCGAGCCAGTCGAGGCCGCGCTTGCGCCGCGCGGCGAGCTCTGCGGCGAACGGGCCGTCCAGCGCGCCATGCAGGGCGAGCTCCTGTTCGCACAGGGCCAACACGCCGACGCCCGCGGTCGTCATGGACCCAGTCGAGCCGCCGGGCGGCGCGGTGTACGAGAAGCCGCCGTCGGGCGAGTGATACTCGAACGTGCTCTCGGCGAGCTTGCGCCAGACCTCGACCGGCACGTCGACGCCGGCTTTCGACGCCGCCCAGAGGCCGAGGGCCGCGTATTGAGTGTTCGAGAGGTCGATCACGAGCCCTGGGTACGACCAGGCGCCGCTCGGCTCTTGCCAGTCGATCAGCTTCTGCGCGAGGCTCTCGATCCAGGCGCGGTGCGCGAGCCCGTCGTGCGCCTCGAGCGCCAAGAGCATGCACGCCGCGTCGTAGGTCTGGTCGATCGTGTCCTCGGTCAGCCCGAAGACGAGGTCTTGCACCAAGGGATCGCTCGCGCTCGCGCCGCCCTTCAAGAGCGTGTAGAGGATCAGCGCGCGCACGCCAGGCCGCTGATTGACCGAGTTCACGTGCCGCCCGTCATCCGCGGTCGCGATCCGCGTGAGGAAGGCGACGCCCTTGTCGATCGCTTCGCCGACGCGCTTGGGGTCAGGGCCGTCGGCCGACCGCGCTGCCGGGGCGGCGGGCTCAGCGAGGCCGCGCGGGGCGGCCGCGCCGAGGACCAAGGGGGCGCACGCGAGGGGCACGAGCAGGTGCGGGCAGCGGAAGGGAGGTGTCATCGATCGTCGGCGTCAGTCGTGTTTGCCGGTGTGGCCATGCGGCGGTGCCCTACTATGGTGACGTATGCGCACCCACTTCGCAGCCGCGGCGGCCGCCGCCTTCTCGACTCTCTCCCCCGCGCAGGACTTCTCGGACGCATTTGAGCTCCCCGAGGGCCTCCAAGTGACCCAGTGGGCGGAATCGCCCCAGCTTTACAACCCGACGGCGATGGACATCGACGTCCGCGGCCGGGTGTGGGTGACGGAGGCCGTCAACTACCGCCAGTGGAACGGCCGCAACCCCGGGATGCACCGCGACGGCGGGGACCGCGTGGTCATCCTCGAGGACACGGACGGCGACGGTGTGTGCGACTCGTCGAAGGTGTTCGTGCAGGACCCGGCGCTCGTCGCGCCGCTCGGGATCGCCCTCGTCGATCGCCGCGTCTACGTCTCGTGCTCGCCGAACCTCTTCGTCTACATCGACGACGACGGCGATGATGTCGCGGACCGGCGCGAGACCGTGCTGACGGGCTTCGGCGGCTTCGACCACGACCACGGCTTGCACTCGGTCGTCCCGTACCGCGATCGGCTCTACGTCGCGATCGGCAACGCCGGGCCGCACATCGTCGAGGGCCCGGACGGCTTCACGCTGCGCTCGGGGAGCATCTACGACGGCGGCGGCCCTGCGCGCGCGGACAACAAGCCGGGCCTCGTCAGCAGCGACGGCAAGGTGTGGACCGGCGGGCTCGTGCTGAGCTTCAACTTCGACGGCTCCGGCATGCGCGTCGAGGCGCACAACTTCCGTAACCCTTACGAGGTCGCGTTCGACCTGTGGGGCGACATGTTCATCGCCGACAACGACGACGACGGCAACCAGGCGTGCCGCACGACGTGGGTCATGCCCGGCGGGAACTACGGCTACTTCAGCGCCGACGGCGCGCGCATGTGGCAGGCGGACCGACGCCCGGGCCAGGGGACGCAGACGGCGCACTGGCACCAAGATGACCCCGGTGTCGCGCCGATGGGCACGATCAATGGCGGCGGCGGACCCACCGGCGTCGCGGCCTACGGAGGGAAGCTCCTCGCGCCCTGGATCGCTGAGTGCGTGCTCAACTGCGACGCGGGCGCGCGGGTCGTGTACGCACACAGGAAGCTGCTCTCGGCGTCGGGCGTGGCGCTCGCGCCCGGATACCTCATCCGCGCGGCGCCGGACGCGAGCGGCCAGAGCGGACAGTGGTTCCGCCCGAGCGATGTCTGCGTCGGCCCCGCGGGCGACGTGTACGTGTGCGATTGGTACGACCCGGGCGTCGGCGGGCACGCGATGGGCGACCGCGCTGCGTACGGCCGGATCCTGCGCATCCAGCCCGAGGGCGCGAACGTCCGCCCGCCCGTGCTGGACCTCGCGAACCCGAACGACCTGCGCGTGGCCGCGGGGCTCCCGTCCGTGGCGGCGCGGGCGCTGGCCCGTGCGCGCGGCGTTCAGGGCGGCGGCGGCGGCCGCGGCGGCGCTGGCTTCGAGCCCACGCAGCGCCGGAAGCGCGCCTACAAGCTCCGCTTCACGCCCTTCGAGGGCGACGCGCTCGAAGAGATGATCGCGCTCGCGGGCGCCTACGACGGCCAGGACCGCTGGTACCTCGAGACGCTCGGGATCATGTTCGAAGGCCGCGAAGAGGCCGCGTTCGCCGAGCTCTCTGCGGCGTTCGGTGACACGCCGCTCGCGTGGGACGCGCGCTTCGAGGGCCTCGCGTGGCGCCTCCACACGGCGAGCGCCGTCCCGGCATTCCTCGCGCGCGCGATGAGCCCGACGCTCGACGAGGCCGCCCGCCGGCGCGCGATCGACGCGCTCGCGTTCTCGCCCGGGCGCGCCGCCGCGGACGCGGTCGTGACCGCGGCGACGGCAGGCCCCGAGGACCTGCGCGGCTACGCGCTGTGGTGGCTGCAGAGCCGCGATGCGAACGATTGGCGCAGCTATAGCCTGCTCGCGGGGCTCGCCAACGGCGACCTGCGCGATGCGCAGCGCGCGTACACCAGCGGCGTCATGCGCGAGGGCCTCGTCGACATCGACGTCGACCTCGCGGGGGCCGAGAAGCTGTGGCTCGTGGTCACCGACGGCGGCAACGGCAACAGCTACGACTGGGCCGCCTGGATCGCGCCGCGGCTCGTGATGGAGGACGGGCGCGAGCTCGCCCTCGCCGGAAACTGGCTCGCCGCGAGCGCTGAGTGGGGCAGCGTCAACGTCGACCGCGACCCCAGCGGCGGGCCGCTCGAGGTCGGGGACCAGCGCTTCGAGCGCGGGATCGGCGCGCACGCGCGCAGCGAGATCGCGTTCGCGGTGCCGGCCGGCGCGCGGCGGCTCCTCGCTCAGGCGGGGCCGGAGAAGGGCGGCACCGACCAAGTGAACGGCACGGGCACGTCCGTCGAATTCCAGGTCTACGTGCAGCGCGCGGACGCACCGCAGCCGCTGCTCGAATGGAACGCGATCGTCGCGGATGACGCAGCGGCCTTCGCCGAGCGGCGCGCGGCGGCAGAGGCCCTCGGCGCCGACCCGCGGGGCGCGTTGCTCCTGATCCAAGCGCGCGAGGCGGGGCAGCTAGCCGACGCGCTCGTCGAGCCCGTCGCGGCGGCGCTCTTCAAGAACCCGGACCTCGGCGTCCGCGCGCTCGCGAGCCAGCACTTCCCGCGGCCTGGCGGCGGCGCGGTGCCTTCGATCGCTGCGCTGATGCAGCTCGAGGGCGACCCGACGCGCGGGCGCGAGCTGTACATGGACTCGGCGCGCGCGCAGTGCATCACGTGCCACGCGTTTCAGATGGGGGACACGCGCCTCGGCGCGGACCTCGGCCCGGAGCTCACGCAGATCCGCCGCAAGCTAGCGCCGGACGCGCTCTTCGATGCGATCCTGAACCCCAGCGCCGGCATCGCCTTCGGCTACGACACGTACATCGTGCAGACGAGCGACGGGCTCTTGTACTCGGGCTTCTTGCTCGCGGACGGCCCGACGCTGTCGCTGCTCGGGACGAACGGCGAGCGCGTGACCCTCGATGCGGCGGACGTCGTCGCGAAGAAGAAGCAGACGACGTCGACGATGCCCGAGGGCGTCGCGCTCGACCTCGCGCCGCAGGACCTCGCAGACCTCGTCGCGTTCCTCTCGCAGGACCAGGCGCACGAGCCAGAGTTTGGGCCGGAGCTCGCGCTGTTCGACGGCGGGGACATGGGCGCCTGGACGTTCCACCTGTCGGACCCGACGAAGCGCTTCGAGGACGTCTGGTCCGTGCAGGACGGCGTGCTGCGCTGCGAGGGCAACCCCGCGGGCTACATCCGCACGAAGGAGGAGTTCACGAACTATCGCCTGACGCTCGAGTGGCGCTTCGACCCGGCGCGCGGCGCGGGGAACTCAGGCGTGCTCCTGCGGCGCATCGGCGAGGACAAGGTCTGGCCGCGCTCGATCGAGGCGCAGCTGCAATCCGGCAACGCGGGCGACTTCTGGAACATCGACGAGTTCCCGATGCGCGCGGACCCGCGGCGGACGAGCGGCCGCCACACGGAGCGCAGCGCGCCCTCGTCAGAGAAGCCCCTCGGCGAGTGGAACCGCTACGACATCCTGGTGGACGGCCCGCGCGTGGAGCTGCGGGTGAACGGCGTCCTGCAGAACGCGGCGGACTGGTGCGCCGAGGTCCCGGGCCACATTTGCTTGCAGTCGGAGGGCGCCTATATCGAGTTCCGTGACGTGCGCCTCACGCCGATCGTGCGCTGAGCGCGCAGGGTGGGCGCTCTGGGGACAGCGACCGCGGCCGCCCCCCCCCTGCGGTGGCTCGCGCCGGGGCCGCGGGGCGCCGGCCCTCCACCCTGTGAATAGCCCCGGGCGCTCCGCGTAGGATGTCCCACGATGGAAGAGAAGGACGTCCGCCAGTGGTGCATGTTCATGCACATGAGCCAGCTCGCCGGCTACATCATCCCGCTCGGCGGGGTCATTGTGCCGATCGTGATGTGGCAGATGAAGAAGGATGAATCGTCGGAGATCGACGCCCACGGCCGGATGGTCGTCAATGCCCTGTTGTCGTACCTTATCTACGTCGGCATCTCTATGGCCCTCTGCTTGGTGCTGATTGGGTTCATCCTGCTGCCTGCGGCGTCGATCCTCGCGGTCGTCGCGCCGATCATCGGCGGGATCAAGGCGAACGACGGCGTCCTGTGGAAGTACCCGCTCGTCTTCAAGTTCCTCTGAGCGCCCAAAGCGAGGGACGCCGAGCCTCCTGTTCCACAGGAGGCGCGGCGTCCCGCTGCATGGCCGTATGGGCCGTTCGGCTCGGCGCGCTGCCGCGCTGCGGGCTCAGAGGTTGAAGCCCGGCGGGATCAGGACGGTGTCGATCGCGTGGATGACGCCGTTGTCCGCGAAGACGTCGGTCGTGATCACGTTCGAGGCGCCGTTGAGCACGACGCCGCTGGAGGCGTCGACGGTGATGGCAGAGCCTTCGACCGTGTTGAGGCTCGTCGCGCCGATCACCTCGCTGGCTTGCAGGGCCCCGGGCACGACGTGGTACGTGAGCACCTGTTGCAGGGCTGCGATGTTGACCGGGTCCATGAGCGCCGTCAGCGTCGCCGTCGGGAGCGCCGCGAAGGCTGCGTCGGTCGGCGCGAAGACGGTGAAGGGGCCCGTCCCTTGCAGCGTCGGCACGAGCCCAGCGTCGGTGACGAGCTGAGCGAGCGTGCCGAAGTTCAAGGCGACTGCGCGCTCGACGATGTCGCCCTGCGGCAGCAGCACGTCGGAGACGACGTGGATCAGGCCGTCGGTCGCCGGGAGGTTGAAGCGCTCGATCGCCGTTGTCCCGACCGTCGCGCCTGCTGCGCCGAGGCCGAAGAACTGCAGCGGCCCCTCGGCGCTCGCGCGCTCGCCTGCGCCGACGAGCTCGGTCGCCTTCTGCGCGCCGGGGATCAGGTGGAACTGCAAGATCGACACGAGCTGCGCCTGGTTCTGGGGCAGCAAGAGGTCCGCGAGCACGCCGGCGGGCAGGGCCGCGAAGGCCGCGTCCGTCGGCGCGAGGACCGTGAACATCCCGCCGTTCAAGGCGCCCGTCAGGCCAGCCGCGCCGACCGCGGCGACGAGCGTGTTGAAGCCGCGCGCTTGGAGCGTCTCCACGACCGTCGCCGGCGGGGTGAGGACCGCGTCGATGACGTGGATCACGCCGTTGGTCGCAGCGACATCTGCCATCGTCACGCGCGCGTCATTGATGTAGAGCTCACCGCCGACAGCGTCGATCAGGACGTCGTCGCCCTGCACGCTCATCGCGGACGCGAGGCCCGCGGCAGCGGCGGAGTTCACCGAGCCGGAGAGCGCGTGATAGGTCAGCACATCGACGAGCGCCGCCTGGTTCGCCGGGTCCAGGAGGAACTGCAAGGTCCCCGCCGGCAGCGCATTGAACGCGTCATTCGTAGGCGCAAAGAGGGTGAACGTGCCCGGACCGTTGAGCGTGTTTGTCAGGCCCGCTGCGTCGATGGCGGTGACCAGCGTCGTCAACCCGAGGCTGCTCAAGCGAGTGACGATAGGCTGGGTTTGAACGCCAGGTTGCGTCGTGCCGGAGTCGCTATCGCTGCAGGCGACGAGGGCGAGAGACGCGAAGAGGAGCGGCGCGAACGCCTCGCGTTGCTTCAATGAATTCATGGGCTCGGGGTACACGTTGGGACGAAGGAGGAAAGGGCGATTGCCCACCGTCCAATCGCCCTTGACCCCCGCCCGGATGCGCTGGGCGCGCTCAACCACACCCGTGCGGCGACCGAGACACACTTTGGACGCCGCCCGCGCCTCGCGCTCGGCGATGCGAGGGGCGGTGCGTGTCTCAACTCCTTCAGCAGCCGCGGCGCCTCAGCTCGAGAGGCGCCTCAGCGCGATGTCGAGCGGCAGCAGGAACGTCGCCGCGATGAGCCACCACCACCAGGTGTCCTTCGGCGTGCGCGCAGGCTCGCCCTCGAAGCGCCAGACGTCCTCTGCGGTGGGGGACACGACGCCGCCGGTCGAGCGCGCGATGAGCTCCAAGCGCTCGAGGTCCGGCGCCGCCGTGCGGAACTCTGGGCTGTAGGACTCGGTCACGCCGAACGCGCGCAGCTCGACGACCTCGTCGTCCTGCCGGTTGACGAGCAGCACGCGGTATGCCTCGCCGTAGCGCTCGACCGGGAACGAGGCCTGGAAGAGCCCCGGCGCGATGTGTCGGACCTCGAGCTGCGCGCCGTCTCGGTCGCCGCCCTCGAGGATCGACAGCTCGGGCGCGACGTCGTCGCGGTACGTCCCGGCGCGGTCACGCACGTCGAGGGTCACGGTCGCGACGCCGTTGCTCACCTCCGTGCGCGTCGTCGTGCGCAGGTCCTTGTGCGCCCCGGTGCTCATGACCGAGCGTACGAGCTGCGCCCAGAACTTCGGGTACGAGTCCCAGCTGATCCAGTCCGCGGCCCAGCGCGCCTTGGCATCGCTCGTGAACGCAACGGAGCGGCCGAGCCCGAAGGTCCAGTTCGCAAGGATCGGGTCGCCGTAGTCGGAGACTAGCGAGATCGTTGCGCGGTCCTTGCCTTGGCAGCCGACGTACCCGAGCAGGAACGGCATGTCGTCGAGCGGGATACCCTTCACGATCTCTGTCGCTGCGACCTGCGTCGGCACGAACGGCTCCTCGATCAGCATCGACTTCGAGGCGCGCATCGTCTCGCGCGTGAAGATCTGGGGGATGCTGCCGAAGTCGTTCGTGAAGTAGCTCTCGCCGTTGCCCCAGCTCGCCATGTCCTCCATGAGGCGCATGTCCGCGCCCTCGCCGATGCCGACCGTCGAGAGCGTGATGCCGTCTGCGGCGATGTGGCTGACGAGGGTGTCGTAGCCCGAGCCCTCGGTCTGGCCGTCCGACAAGAGGATGATGTGCTTGAGCTTTGCGTCTTCCTCTTGCAGCGCTTGGAACGCGTCGTAGAGCCCGGGGTAGATGTTCGTGCCGCCGCCGGCCGCGAGCCGCGAGATGTAGCCGGTGATCGCGCCCAGATCCGACGAGTCCGTCATCGGCGCGATCCATTCGGAGGCGCCGTCGAACGCGACGACGCCGAAGCGGTCGTTGTCCTTCAGGACCTCGGCGGCGGCGATCGCGGCCTCCTTCGCCAGCTCGATCTTGTGCCCCAACATCGAGCCTGACTTGTCGATCACGAGCGCGAGCGCCAGGTTCGGCTTCTCGACGTTCTTCTTGATCGGCATCTTCACGGGCAGCGCGTCCTCGATCGGCGTGCGGTAGTAGCCGCCGAGCCCGAAGCTCTGCTCGCCCCCGATCATCACGAGGCCGCCGCCCATCTCGCGCACGTAGGTCTTCACGGCCTCCATGGCGCCGGGCTGGAACGCGCTCGCCGGCACGTCGGACAGGACCAAGACGTCGTAGTTCAGGAGCTCGCCGAGCGACGCGGGCACGCCGCTCGCGGGACGCACTTCGACGTCGATCTCTTCGCCGCGCAGCGCGCTCTCCAGCCACCGCGCGTCGCGCTCTTCGCGGTCGATGAGCAGCACCTTGGGCCGCCCGGCTACGCGCACGACCGCGCGCGCGACGTTGTTCTCCAGGACCGTGTCGTCCTTGGGCGCGACCTGGACCTCGAACTCATGGAAGCCCTCTTCGAGCCGCACCTTTGGCAGCGCGAGCAGCGTCCGGCCCTGCGCGAGGGCGACGTCCTCGATCGTGCTGACGAGGTACTTGTTGCGATACACACGCACGGTCGCGGTCGTCGCGACGCTGGCGTCGAACGCGACCTCGAGCTCAAAGGGCGCCTTGACCTGGGCCTCGGCGGGCGCATACAGCTCCGCGGCGACGACCTCGGGCGCGTCGCCCGCTTGCAGCGGTCGCACGTGGGTGGAGACGCCGGCGCGTTCGAGCTCGACGAGCTCGCGCAGCACGTCGCCGCGGTTCGCGTTCCCGTCGGACGCGAGCACGACGCGGCGGCGAGCCTCCAGCGGCAGGAGGCCGCGCGCGAGGCGCAGGGCGGCTTCGAGGTCCGTCTCTTCGGTCCGCAGCTCGCTGCGGAGCGTCGCGATCGAGGCGAGGCGCGCCTGGAGCGTCGCGAGCTCTTGGGTCGCGGCGTCGTCGAGCGCGCCGCGCTCGAGCGCCGCGATCCGCGCTTTGGTCTCTTCTTCGGTCCGCTTGTGGAAGACCTTCCAACGCAGCTCGTCGTCGAGCGTCAGCGCGTCGCGCCGCGGCGCGACGAAGAGCTTTGGGGCGCCGCCGAAGAGCACCACCCCGGCCGTCTCACCGCTGTCGAGGTCCTGCGTCGCCGCCTCGATCTCGGCCCATGCCTTGTCGAGGACCTCCGCGCGAGCGCTGTCGGAGACGTCGATCAGGAAGAGGACCGTGCGGTCCGAGTTGGGGCGCAGCAGCACGGGCCGCGAGAGCGCCGTGACCACGCACAAGAGCCCGAGGATGCGCAGCGCGCTGATCAGGCCCTTGCGGCCGGGGCGCAGGTCGGCGTAGCTCTTGAAGTGCCAGAACAGCACGAGCGGCAACAGGAGCGCGAGCGCCCAGAACCAGGCCGGGCTCTCGAACTGGACCCAAGCTGCGGCGATGACGGGCCGGCCGAGCATGGCGGGCGCGGCGGCGATGAGCGGCAGGTCGATCGTCATAGCGCGTCGCTCCGAGAGGCTGCGGTGGAAGGTCGGCCGCCAGAGGCGCTACGGCGGCAGGCCGAGCGTGGCGTGACTCGCCTATCGACCGCGGCTGCGCTGGTAACGCGGCGCGGCGCCCAACAGCGAGCGCCGCGTCGATGGACGGGGCCTCTCGCTGGGCGCACTGCGGCGTGCCTTGCTGGGTGCCCTGCTGGGTGCCCTGCTGGGTGCCCTGCTTGGTGCCCTGCTGGGCGCGACGCCAGGCTCGCTGGGGCCAAGCCGATGGACCGCTGATCTTCAGCGACGACCCTCAGCTTGCAGCCCCGAGCGCTCGCGTCATCGCAGCGCGCAGCGCGCGGCGCGCGGGAGGCGAATGAGATCGGGGCCATGCGGGTCGGTGTTCGGTGGCAGCGCCCCTTGGAGCAGTGGCAGCCGCTCCAACGGCGAGCGGAAGATAGCAGACCAGCCCGCCGGGCGCCGTTCGAGGTCAGCACCACCTCTCAACTGGGGTGGCGCTGCGGCATCACGGACGGCCCGGGCTCGAGGTGTCTGCCTCGGATAGCCACTATGGGCGAGGGGCGAGCGGCCCTCGTCCCGGGGGCCGAGCCGCGGTCGAGCTTCGCCGCCGGCGGCCTCACTGACGGAAGCGCACCGCGAGGCCGCCCGTGAAGTTCGACGTCGCGGCGCCCCCGACCGAGTCGCGGTACCAGGCCTGGAAGCTCCAGGTCTCGCCCGCGCTGACCATCACTGGGCCGGTCGGCGTCGGCTGAATCGAGAGATCGAGCTGGAGCGCGATCGCGCCGGCCCCGTCGGCCTGCTGCACCTGCCCGGGTCCGACGAAGCGGCCGATCGCGCCGCCGAGGCAGAGGTTCCCCTGGTTGCCGCCCGGGGCGACCACGAAGCCCTGAGTGCGGCTCGTCAGGAAGTAGGCGAACGAGCCGATGGGGAGGTCGGAGGCCTCTAGCCCGAAGGAGTTGGCCACGACGCTCGCGCCGCCGGTGGCGCCGATCGCCGCCCGCTGGCCGGTCGAGTTCGCGTTCACGCTGCAGTAGCCCACGCCGAGGGGCTCGAAGACGTCGATCCGCCGAAAGTTGGACGCTCCGTTTGAGCCCCCCGCGAACATCGCGCGGCCTCCCACGCTGATCGCAGCGCTCTCGTAGCGCGGGATGGAGAGCTGCGCCAGCGGGCCAAAGGTCCCCGTGCCCGCGTCGTAGACGTCGACGACGTCGGAGGCGGCTAGGCTCGCGTTGACCCCGCCCGCGAAGAGCACGGTGTTGCCCAGCGCGGCCGCCGCGACGAGCGTGCGCGGGGAGCTCAGGGCCGTGGCCGTCCATGCCCCGGTCGTTGCGTCGTAGATGTCGACGACGTCCGACATCGCGGGCGGGCTGGACGAGACGATCCCGCCGCCGAACAAGGCCAGCGCGCCGACCGTGGCCGATGCGTGCTGGTAGAGGACACGCGCCTCTGAGAGCGCCGCCGTCGTCCACGCGGCGGGGTCGCTCGGGGCGCCAGCCGATGCGTCGTAGATGTCGACGTCCGCGAGCGCGGCCACGAGGTCGAGCCCCCCCGCGAAGACCACCTGGTCCCCGACCGTCGCGGCGGCCATATGGGCGCACGCGACGCTGAGCGGCGTCGCTGTCGACCACGCAGCGGGGTCGCTCGGCGCGCCCAGGGATGAGTCGTAGAGGTCGACGACATCGCTGGCGGCGAGCACGTTGCCCGGACCGCCGAGCGCGCCGCCCGCGAACATCGCGATGTCCCCGATGGTCGCCGCGGCCACCGCAAAGCGCGCCTGCGAGAGCGCCCCAGGCGCCAGCCAGGTGGACGTCTGCGTGTCGTACACCTCGACGATGTCCGTCGACGCCGTGGGGCTGATGCTGCCGCCGGCGAACAGGACGTAGCGACCGACCGCGGTCGCGGCGAGGATGTTCCGCGGCCCTGCTGGCAGCGTCTCCGGCGTCCTCCAGACGCCGCTCGCGTCGTCATAGATGTCGACGGTCGCGATCGCGACGTTCCCTGCCCTCCCGCCCGCGATGAACGCCAGGTCGCCGGCGCTCGTCGCGGTGGGCGACGTCCGGGAGACGGACAGCAGCTCGGTCGACCATTGGGCCGAAGCCGGGGCGGCGAGGAGGGCGGTGAGCGTGAGCAGCGCGCAGGGCGGGGTGAGGGACTTCATGGTGTGTCTCCGAGTGAGCGTCGAGGGCTTGACCGTGGCTCGGCCCCCGAGGCACGCGAGCGCGCTCCGTCAGGCTGGCCGTCGCCCCATCCCCGAGAACGGTTGCTACGGGACGCAGAGAATCGCGGAGAAACGTCGGCGGTCACCGTGGCGCCCGCCGCAGGGCGCGGGGGCCATCAACGCCCCTCCAGCGGGAGCGCCGGGCGCACGCCGGTGTAGTAGTCGCCGTACGTCCCGGTGCCTTGCTGGGCGGAGCGTGCGAGCCGGGCGAGGCCTTCGAAGCTGCCGCCGCGTTTGAGGAGGAGCTGCCGCGTGGCACCTGTCGCCGGGATTGCGACCGGGTCGCGCTGGAGGGGGCTGAAGCGCTCGAGGACGGTGACCCTGTCGCAGGACCACTCGCGCAGGTTGCCGAGGACGTTGTAGAGGCCGAACGGGTTCGGTTGGAAGCGGTCGACGGGCGCGGAGAAGGAGCAGCCGTCGTCCCAGGGCTCGAACGCCGCCCAGCTCTGCGTCCCGCCGTGGGTCCTCGCGAACTCGTCGGCGAGGTTCTCCATGCCGGCGAGCGAGCGCGCGTCCTTCCCGGTCCACCACGGCGTCGAGGTCCCGCCGCGGGCGGCGAACTCCCACTCGGCGCTGGTCGGGAGCGTGAGGCCGTAGCGCCGACAGACCTCGGTGCTCGCGTCCCAAGTGACCATGTCCACAGGTTTGGTGGCGCTCGGACCTGGGGTGATCCGGCTCGGGTTCTCGCCGGTGAGCCGCCGCCACTGGCCTTGAGTCAGCTCGTACTTCGAGATGAAGAAGGGCGACAGGAAGACCTTCCTCGCTGGGAACTCGTTCTCGTCATTGGCCCCTTCGTCGTAGTTCTGTGCGCCCGGGTCCGCGCTCTGGGCGCCCATCCAGAACTCCCCGCCAGGGAGCAGGATGAGCACGACGCCGGTCCTCTCCGTGACGACGAGCGACCCGTCCTTGTTGCGCACGGCTGGGTCGCCCGAAGCGAGGTGGGCAAACTCCCACAGCTCCGGCTCCGTGCCCTTGACCGGGCCGATCGGGACGAGCCCCGTCAGCGGCTGAATGTCGACGCCGGGGTAGGCCGCTTGGATCTCCTCCAAGGCGGCGTCCCAGGCCGACGCGTAGGCGCCATCGGGCGCCTCGCCCGCGAGCAGCGCCTCGGCGAACTCTAGGCGTCTCCGGACGCTCCAGCCGTGCGCCGCCGTGATCCCTCGCTCGTCGAGCAGGTCGCGCTCGAGCGCCTCCAGCGCGGCGATGAGCCGCTCGAGCTCGCGATCCCACCAATGATCCTCTGCGCCCGACGCGGGATAGCGCCATTCCCGCTGCGCCTCGATCTGTTCGACGAGCGTGGCGCGCTGGGACTCCAGGCCCCGCAGCGCACCTTCCACTCGGTCTTGCCACCCCTGCTCACGGTAGCGACTGATCAAATGGCGGATCCTGGCCGGCCAATCGTACCGGCCGGGGACGCTCACCAAGACGGACCTTCGCTCTGGCACCGCCTGCTCGATGAACTGCGGCACGAGCTCGTAGGTCGCCTCTGCGCGCACATCATCTCCGACCGCGAGGTAAGCCAGCGCCAGCGTGTTCGCCGTGTCCGCCTTCTGCTCGAGCGGCGCGCGCTCGTGCGCACGGAGCGCGAGCGCCAACCCCAATGCCTCGCCTCCGCACTGCTGCCGTTCCGGCTGAACGTACTCATATGCGAGCCCGTGCATGCGCTCCACGTCGAGCCCTTCAAGCTCGCCGAGCTCCGGGAGCTGCACGGGGACACCGTCCACGCGCCACTTCAACAAGCGTCGCCTCCAGGTGATCGCGGCCTCGAGCGACTGGAGCTCGGGGTAACGCGGGTGCGCTCGCCGGTCACGGGCTGCCTCCGCGCTCGTCCGCGGCAGCGCCCGCGCGCGCAGCCGGTCGAGGGTGGCGCGCAGCGCGGGGAGGCGGCGCACGAGCTGCTCAGCGTCGTCGATCCATTGCCTGTACTCCGGGATACGGTCCTTGTGCAGCGGCCAGAGCGCGTCGGCGCGGGCCACGAGCTCTTCGACGTCCTGGGACGCGGACAGCTGCAGCACCTCCCGCCGCCGGGCGGCCTCCGCGAGGGCGAAGCGCAGCGACGCGACCAAGCCACCTGCCAGGGCCACGAGGACCAGCAGCGTCGCGACGACGACGGTCCGGTTGCGCCTTACGAACTTGTTCAGCCGGTAGATCCGGCTGGCGGGCCGCGCGTCGATCGGCTCCTCGCGCAAGAAGTGACGCAGGTCCGCCGCGAACGCGCCCGCGGACGGGTACCGGCGCGACCGGTCCTTCTCCAGCGCCGTCAAGACGATGGTCTCGACGTCCCCGCGCGCGTTGCTGTCGACCGTGCCGAGGCGGGTCGGCTCGACCTCCTGGATGATGCGCAGCGCCTCGGGCAGCGGCTTGTGCGCGACGTCATAGGGCAGCCGCTCCGCGATCAGCTCGAACAGCAACACGCCGAGCGAATAGACGTCCGAGCGCTCGTCGATACCCCTTGGATTGCCTGCGGCCTGCTCCGGGCTCATGTAGGCCAGGGTGCCCAGGATCTGCCCGACGTCCGTGTGCTGAAGGGTCAGGCGGACGTCCGAATCGCTCGCGCGCGCGATGCCGAAGTCGAGGATCTTCGGCTGCCCATCAGCGTCGACCAGGATGTTGTCGGGTTTCAGGTCGCGGTGGATCACGCCTTGGCGGTGGGCGTGCTGCACGGCGTCGGCGACGCGCGCGAGGAGCTCGATGCGCTCGTTCAGCGCGAGCATCTGCGCCCGCGCGTACTCGGTCAACGGCACCCCGACGACGAGCTCCATCGCGAAGTAGGGCTGCGAGCCGTGGGGCGTCTCGGCGCGGCCCGAGTCGTAGATGCGCGCGATGCCGGGGTGCGCGAGGCGGCCGAGGAAGGCCCCCTCGTGCTCGAAGCGGCGCAGCGCCTGCGGCGAGAAGCTGCCCGTTCGCAGCACTTTGAGCGCGACCGTACGCTGGAGCTTCTCTTGGCGGGCCTCGTAGACGGCGCCCATGCCACCTTCACCGAGCTTGCGCACGAGGCGGTACTCGCCCAGGCGCTCTGGCAGCTCGCGCTCGACTTCGCGCGCGCTCTGCTCGTGGAGCGCGTCGAGCTCGCGCCGCAGTGGCGAGTTCGGCGCTGCGGGCTGGTCGGTCGCTGGCCGGTCGTGGGCGAGGAGCAGCTCGAGCTCCGACGCGAGCGCCGCGTCCTCGGCGCGGACCTCTGCGAGCAACGCCGCGCGCTCGAGCGCTGCCAGCGCGCGCGCCTCGAGGAAGAGGCCCTGGAGCCGTGCGTAGCGCGCGCGCGCGCCGTCGCTCGAGCTCATCGCACGTCCGCCAATCGCGCGCTGAGCCAAGCGCGCGCCATGGCCCACTCGGCGTCGATCGTGCGGGGCGCGACGCCGAGGACCTCGGCCACCTCCGCGATCGTCATGCCCGAGAAGCAGCGGCACTCGACGATGCGCGCCTGGCGCTCGTTCAGGGTCGACAGCAGCACGAGGTGCTCCTCCAGGTCGAGCAGGTCGACCTCGTCTTCTTTGGCGAGGGCGAGCGCGCTGTCGAGCGGCACGCGCTCCCGCTCGGCGCCGCCCCGCTTGATGCTCCCCTTGGCGCGGGCGTGGTCGACGAGGATGCTGCGCATGGCCGTCGCGCAGACCGCTAGGAAGTGCGCGCGGTCCTTCCACACTGCGTCTCGCTGGCCGACGATCCGCATGAACACCTCGTGCACGAGCGCCGTCGGCTGCAGCGTGTGGCCTTGGGGCTGGCTGCGGAATGAGGCCGCTGCAAGCGCGCGCAACGGCTCATAGACCGCGTCCATCAGGCTCGCGATCGCTGCGGCGTCTCCGCTGCGGACCTGATCGAGGGTCCGCTTGATTTGCTGGGGAGGGGGGTCGATGGGGGGCCTCGTCGCAGGCAGTTGCCACGGACAGCCTAGCTCGATCGCGCCGGGTCGGTGGACGGCGGCTCCGCTTCGGGGCTGCCGGAGTTCGTTGCTTGGGCCAGGGCCGAGGCCTCTGCTCGAAACCGGGACCGGCTAGCCTGACCCGACGCATGCGATGCGCGCGCCGCAATCATGCGCGACGATGATGCTCGCACACGATGGCCGTCAGTTCACTGCGCTGGAACTGGGTCCCAGGGCCATGGCGCGATTTGTGCCCGTGTTCGGCGTCCTCTGCGCCGTCGTCGCGCCAGCAGGCGCGCAAGGGTCCAACGACCCGGCGTCGCATATTTGCCGTCGACGGGCGACCTCTATGCGGTGTGAGCTGAGGTCGACGGCGCGGTGGCGAACTTCGGGGTCCCTGCGCAGCGGATCGATCCCTTCGGCCTGCGCGCTTGGACAGACGACGGGGTCACCTTGGCGCCGCTTACGTCGGCGATGACCGAGCTCGCGCGTGTTGTCCCGGGCGGCGCGCTCGGCGGCTCGTCGGGGATCAGCGTGCGCTATTGCAGCCCGGCGGCGGCGAACTCCAGCGGCGCGGTCTCGGTGCAGTTCCTCTGATTTCGAGGCCGGACTTCGGGCCAGGACCAGGCGCTGAGCAGAGGCACCCGACGACGCGGGGCGAGCCGGGTCCCGGCCGCAGTGCGCCGGGTACAGGGGGATGTGGCAGAGGATGTCCGTCCCCATGATTGGGTTGATCGGGGGCGTCAACGTCATGCCCTCTCATGAGTGGCACGCGAGCCCTGACGTTCGAGGGACGCGAGAGGATGGGAGCTCGAAAGAGAGCGGTCCGAACTTCGGGCTCCGTTGACGGCTGAGGGTGCGCCTCGCCCTGAGGCAAGAGCGGGTCGTTGAGTCCCTTGTACGGGCATCGCCGTGGAATAACACGTTATCTACGTGCACCGCGCATCGGCACTCAAGGCTCCACTGCTCGTCGCATTCACGTTCGCCCTTGCGCCGCTAGCGCTAGCATGAAGTCACGACTGAACTCTCTGTCTTGGCGCCTCAGACCCAACGCCCAGTGTCGGGAGAGCTGAGGTCGCGACTCTCCTACTTGTCGTAACTGGCGTGGCTGGTGCGCCATGGCAGGGGGAATGGTCATTCACGGATCATGCTACGTCTCCGCGTGTCGTCCAACGTGTGGGCATGGTCCCCTACGAGTGTCTGGCATTGTCGGTGGGACGAGCGAGCGCGCTTGGAGCGCTCGCCCTCCTCTCCAGTTGCGCGGCGCCCGGCGCATTCAGTGCACTTGGTTCGGCCGGGCGGCGCGCGCTCACCGGTCCATCTCTCGCGTCCGTTCGAGAACAGGCAGAAGCCATCGACTTCAAGGGCCGTGGCGGCTGGCAGCGCCTCGCGGACGACCTGCTTTCAGCGCCGCTCTCGATCTGGGGCGACGTTAGCAGTCTCGTCCGATCGCCTGACAACTGGGTCGTGCTCGGCGGGGCGGCGGCCCTGGGCGGCGTTGTTCAGAACGCCGACGTCGACCTTTGGCGTTATCAAGAACGCGGCGCGAACGAGTCGGACCTCCTCCCGGGCGGAATGAGTCGTTTCCTAGATGGCGCGGGCGACGGCTGGGTCCTGTTCAGCGCAGCGAGCGCGCTCTACGGATATGGCTTGGTCAGCGAGAATCAAGAGCACTACTTGGCCGGACGCACGGCCTTTGCTTCGATGGCGACGAGCAGCGTGCTGACGACCGCGCTCAAGGTGCTTGTGGACGCTGAACGCCCGAACGGCGGCCGACACGGATATCCCAGTGGCCACACCGCACTTAGCATGGCGCTCGCCTCCACGCTGCAGACCAGTTACGGGTGGGAAGTCGGTCTCCCGCTCTATTTGCTCTCAGGGCTCGTCGCGTTCCAGCGCATGGACTCAGGGGCGCACGATATCGACGACGTGATCGTCGGAGCGGCGATCGGATACCTCAGTGCACGCCAGGTCCATCGAAGCCGGCATTTCGAGTTCCTCGGCGCGCGCGTGATGCCGTTCATGGACCCAAGCACTGCGACGACTGGTTTGTCGCTGACTTGGTCGTTTTGACGGCGCGGCGGCGCCGTTCTCGACAAGTCACGCGCGTGGACTCGGCGACGTTGGCCTTGTCGCGGGCGCTGAGCCCGGTCCACTGCGGCTCGCCGTGCGTCCCCGCCTTTGTGTCGCCTGGGCGTCAGTGGAACGAGACGCTGAGCGAACCCGTGAAGTTCGAGGTGACGCCGCCGGCGACGACGTCCCGGTACCAGGCCTGGAAGTGACGGGTCTCGCCGGCCATGACCGCCGTGAACCCCCACGGTGTCGGTGTCTGACTGAGGTCGAGGAGCAGCGCCAGCGTGCCTGCCGCGCCGGTCGGCTGCACTTGCCCCGGCCCGAGGTATCGACCGATCGCGCCGTTGAGGCAGAGCGTGCCCTGACTGCCGCCTGCGTTCACCGTGTATCCCTCGTGCAGGCTCGTCAGGAAGAAGCCGAATGAACCCTGGGGCAGGTCCAAGGCGTGGAGTTCGAGGTCGTTGTTCGCGACGCTCGAGGTGCCGCTTGCGACGAGTCGCCCCGGGCGCCCCGTCGAGTTGGGCACGCCTGCGCAGGTCGTCGAGCCGAAGGCGACATAGCGCCATGTCTCGGGCGTGCCCAGGTACAGGACGCACTCGTGGCGGAGGGCGTCGTACGTGAGGTTCTCGCCCCCATGCGGCGGCGTCAACGTCAGCGGCGTCTGGGTCCAGCTCGTGCCGTTCCATTCCCAGCCGTCGAGGAGCCAATACCCGGCGCTGCTCCAAGCACCGGCCTGGCCCCCAAGCAGCACGACCACCTCGCGGTCGGAGTCCCAGACAAGACCCGCATGGCTGCGCGCGGGCGGAGCCTGCGCCGGCATGAGCTGAACCCAGGCTGTGCCATCGAACTCCCACGTGTCGCCGAACGAAACGCCGTTGAGGTCGACGCCGCCGAAGAGCACTGTCTTGCCCCGGCGCGCGTCGTAGACCAGCGCGTGCGCGCGGCGGGGCGCGGGGCGCACAGCCGTCAGCACCTCGGTCCAGTTCGTGCCGTCCCACTCCCAGGTGTCGTCGAGCAGCCCGCCGGGCCCCTCTCCGCCGAACAGCACGTGCACGTGGCGCGCCGAGTCGTAGACCAGCTCGCTCCTGAAGCGCGGCGGAGGAGAGTTCGCGGGTGAGCGCTCCGCCCACGCGCCGGTCACGCAGTCGCGCTCCCAGGTGTCGCCCAGATAGAACCCGCGTCCGCCGCCGAAGACGACGAGCTGGTCCCGCTGGTCGTCGTAGCTCAGCGCCATGGCCCAGCGCTCTCCGGGCGGCGCTGCCGTCTCCAGGAGGGTCCACGCGATGCCGTCCCAGCTCCACAGGGCGGCGGGGTTCGTGGGCACGGCGTAGCCGCCGTAGAGCAGCACCTCCCCCGTGCCCGCGATGAATTGCAAGCAGTCCGTGCCGTAGCCCTGCGGGTCGCCCGGGGCGGTCGGGACGAGGGTCCAACTGCCCTGGCCGATCGCAGGCACGGCGAGGAGGAGGGTCGCGAGGACCATGGGCGGGAGAGGGGAGACCGAGGAGCGCAGGCAGTCGAGCATGGCAAGGCGGGGCGCAGTAGCGGGCGACGGAGTCGCGCGGCAGCGCACGGTCCGAAGAAAGGAGGCGCGTAGGCGCGCACCTCCGCCCCTCCAGGCGCGAGTCCGCGCCGAGGCTCACGCCAGATCGGGGAAATCGTGGCGTCGGGCGGCGCGGACGCGTGAGCCGGATGGACGGTGAGCGCAGGCCTTTGCGCTCACCGTGCATGACCGGCAGCCATCTCAATCGCAGAAGGTCACTTCCAGCGCGTCCGAGTCGTTCCACCCCGCGCCGCCAATATCGCGGTACCAGAACTGGAAGCGCAGCACGTCGCCGGCCGCGAGCACCGGCGTGAACGACGCCAAGTCGAGCGCGAAGCTCGCCGCGCCCGTCGGGTCCGTCACGACGACTGGCAAGCGCGCGGTCGTGCCGCCGACACAGAGCGTGCCGTTCCCTGACGGGACCTGCGCGCGCGTCGTGCCGAGGAAGAAGAGCCCGAAGCCGCTCGGGTTCGCGTCGGTCACCTCGAGCACCAGGTCGTCCGCTGCGAGGCTCGGCGTGCCCGACCACCCGATGCGCGCGCCCGGGCCCCAATGGTTGGGCGCGCCGACGCAATAACGCTCAGGCGCCGTGCACCCGACGAAGCCGCGCACGGCGACGTCGTCCAGCGCGGCCTCGATGATCGAGCCCGTGCCGAGATCGGACGCCACGAAGCGCACGCGCATCCGGTCGGTGGGGGTGATGACCGCCGCGAGATCGACGTCGACGAGCTCCCAGCCGCCCGACGTCCCCGCGCCAGCGGGTCCGACGCGCTCTAGGAGCGTCCACGTCGCGCCATCGTCGGCCGATACGGACACGTCGAAGACGTCCGCGTTCGGCGCGCCGCCTGTGTCGTTCGAGTACCAGCGCCAATAGGAGAGGCTCGGGCCGTTGACCCCCACCAGGTCAAAGGGCGGCGAGACCAACGTCGTCGAGCCGCCGTCGACGTCATTGTCGCCGAGCGCTCCGCCGGGCAGCCCTTGCCCCGTCACGAAGCAGCGCGTGCCGCTCGATGTGTGGTCGTCCTCAGGCTGCGCGAGCGTGCCGACTGGATCGACTCGAACCCAGTGGCCGGTCGTCGCGTCGTTTGGCAAGCCGAGCGCCCAGCCCTCGTCGGTCGGGGCCTCGAAGTCCCACGCCGCGATCGTCATGGCCGACCCGACCTCGAGCGTCACCTGCAGCGCCACGCTGAAGCCGCCCGCGGTCACGCTGACCTCGAGCGGGATCAGCGCGCCCACCGGCGTGCCCGGCGCGAGGTCCAGGGTGAGCGCATCGAGCTGCACGACATCGGCGAAGGCCGCGACGGGCGCGCCCGCGGCGCTGCCGTCCGAGATGACGACGGACGGGCTGGCGCTGGCGAGGCTCAGCCCGACGCTCGCCGCACCCAGGCGGCCGGAGCTGCGCGCGGAGACCGTGACGCCCACGCGCTCGCCCGGCTCGAAGGAGCCGTCTCCGTCGCCGAGGTCCGTGAACGTGACCCCCGTAGGACGCACCCAGGTGCCTGCAGCCAGCAGCGTGCGCTGGAAGGCGAGGAGGTTCTCCTCGGCGAGCGGCACGATGCGTGTCTGCGCGGGCCAGAAGCCGTCGGACGAGCTGCCGATCTCGGGCGTCCACGACATCGTCCCGTGCAGCCCGTGGTCCTGGTCGACCGTGCCGCCGTTCGCAAGGTAGAGCGTCGTCGAGATCGGGCCGTACACGTAGCCGTTGACCGCCGTCGCCAGCGCGCCGAGCTCTTGGTAGTCGGCGTGGTTCGTCGGCAAGACGCTGTCGTAGCCAAACGGCGCCAGCCAGAGGTTCGAGTAGGTGTGCACCGAGAGCGCCGTCGCGAAGTCGCGCGACGCGAGGAACGCGACCATGTGCTGGACCTCGGGCTCGCTGGCGGGGGCGGCCCCGCGGTAGGTCTCGGCGCTCGGGTTCGTGCTGGAGCCGCTTGTGTTGTAGCCCCACTGGAACGGGTAGTTGCGGTTCAGGTCGACCCCGAACGTGCCGTTGCCGTTGTCGCGCCGGTTCTTCCGCCACAACCCGCCGCCGCCGGGGTTCGTCGCGCGGTTGTACTCGTAGCCGTCAGGGTTGACACACGGCACGCAGTAGAGCTCGCGCTCGTTCAGCAGGTACGTCGCGAGCGGGTCCGTGCCGTAGCTCTCGAGCAGCCAGCTCATGAAATAGAGGGTCGTCTGCATCGACTGCGGCTCGCGCGCGTGGTGCATCGCGTCGATGCGGACCTCGGGCTCGCCTTCGTCGACGAGCGGGTTGTCCGAGAGCTTCACCATCCAGATGTCGCGCCCCTCGAGCGTCGCCCCGATGCTGACCTTCGGCGCGACGAGCTGCGGGTATGCTGCGGCCATCTGGTCGAGCACCGACGCGACCTCGGCGAAGGTGTAATAGCCGCCCGTCGAGCCCATCGCGAACGGCGGCTGCAGCCAAGCGCCGACGCCGAGGCCACGCGCGTAGCCGGGCGCCCCGAGGCGACTGGCGTAGAACGCGGCGAGGTCTTCGGTCGTCGTGCGCCAGTCCAGGCCGAGCCGCGCGAAGGCGCGCCGCTCGGCGTCGGTCGCGACCACATCGATCCACGGCGCGCCGCTTGGCGTCGCGCCGCGCTCGGCGACGTCGACGTCCAAGAGCGCGGCAGCGGTCAGCGCGCGGGCGCCAGTGAGCCGCACGAGGTGCAGCGCCTCGGCCGACGGGGCCGGCGTGGCGGGGGTCTGAAGGGCGAACGCGAGCGCGACGGTGAGCAGCATGGGCAGGGTCTCCTGGGGACCCCCACACTGTAGGCGGGTGCGACGATCTGCGCTGTGTTACGCCACGCGGGATGCGCCCTCTCCGCTCCCGAGCCTCCTTCGGCACACGCGTTCGGCACACGCGGCACCGACTCGCAGGCTGACCGCGTCAGGGGCTTCCTCGTCGGGGGCTTCCTCGACGGGCTGGACACGGTCACGCACGTCGGGCCGACCCTTTGACTCGCGGTGGCCTGCGTGCCGTGAGTGGGCGCTGTGAGTGAGCTGACGGTAGGCTGCCGGGGCACCGTACCGCCGCTGCTCATCTGCCGCAGAAGGTCACGGCCACCGAGTTCGAGAAGCTGCTACCGGCAGCCGAGTTGGCGTCCAGGTACCAATACTGGAAGTGGAGGGTCGAGCCCGGGCTCGCCCATCCCCAGGCGCTCGACCCATCGAGCGAGAGCGCGCGCAGGTCAGGCAGGAGCGGGATCGACGCAGGCGTAAAGGTCCCTGCACCCAGCCGCATCAGCGGGCGGCCCAGGCACAGCGTGCCAGCGTCGATCGACGTGGAGCCCGCGTTGGGGGACACGAGGAACAAGCCCGTTGCGCCGAGCCCGCCGAGCTGTTGGGAGCTGGCGTAGAGCCCGAGCTGCTCCTCCGTGTGTGACGTGCTGCCCGAGACATGCAGCATTGCGATCCCGCCGGCGGAGTTCGTGGAGGCGGCGCAACCAGTCACAATCGAGCCGATCGACGCGTTTGCGCGGAGGACTGAGACGCCGCCGTCGAACCGTCCGATGAATGCGAGGTCTCCCGCGAGCACGAGGTCCGTGGTCACGCCCGGCAGCCCGTCGTCGCTGAGCGTGCTCGCAAGCCCAAACAGGCCGCCGGTACGTTCGTAGCCGAAGAGCCGGTGTGGGCCGATCGCAGGCACGAGGAGCGCGTCACCCTCCAGCGCGAAGCGCTCGCCGAACTCTCGGGCGCCCAGCGGTGCTTCGAGGGTTTGCGCCAAGACCCATCCAAGTTCGGTCGATTCATAGACGAGCAGCGTGTCACGTCCGCCGACCGCCTGCCCGTTGATGACGAGCGTCGCGCCGTCCAGCGCGAGCGAGGTACCGAGGACGCTCGTGTTCGGAATGCCGGGGCTCGGCAACACTTGCCTCCCTACGCGTCGGGTGCGCCAGGCGCGCTGACGCCTCAGCTTGTCCGGCGAATCGGTACGCGCTCCGCGTCATGAGTCAGCGAGCCGACGCCGTGGGCGATGGCGGCGTGGCGTCCTGCACAGCGGTCCTGCTGTGCCTGTGACGCTCACGCGCGCGCGGCGGCCGCGCGGCGCAGGCGGTCGTTGATGGCGCGTCCGAGCCCGATATCGGGTACGGGCTCTGCGAGCAGCAGGTCGGCGCCGCACGCATCCAGCTCGCGCAGGGCAGAGAAGAGGCGGCGCGCGGCGCGAGCGAGGTCGCCGTCCGGCGCGAGGACGAGGCAGCGCTCCGCTGCGCGCGGCTCACGGAACGTGAGCAGCGCCACGCGCCGACCGGCGTGCTCTTCGAGCAGCGCGTCGAGGTCACCCAGCACGAGGCCTGTGCGCGGCGCGTAGTGTGCCGCGAGCAGCCCGGGGCTGGCGGGCTGCACGCAGGCGCGCGCGGCGGAGAGCGGACCGATGACCGCCTCGAGCGCCTCGAGCGGCACGCCCCCGGGGCGATAGACGACGCAGCGGCCCTCCTCCCACCCGACGATCGTGCTCTCGACGCCGACCTCGCATGGGCCGCCGTCCAGCACGTAGGGGACGCGCCCGTCGAGCTGCTCGACGACGTGCGCTGCGCGAGTCGGGCTGACACGGCCGAAGAGGTTGGCGCTCGGCGCTGCGAGCGGAAAGGCGAGGCGCTCGAGCAAGCGCCGCGCGAGCGGATGGGCCGGTTGGCGCACCGCGACCGTGTCCAAGCCGCTGGTGACGACGTCGGGGACGGCCGCGCGCTTCGGCAGCACGAGGGTCAGCGGGCCGGGCCAGAACGCGCGCACGAGCGCGCTGGCCTCGGGAGAGACGCCCGTGACGAGCGCCCCGAGGCGCTCCGCGTCGGCCACGTGCACGATCAGCGGGTCAAAGGCTGGGCGTTGTTTGACCTCGAAGATGCGCAGGCAGGCGTTGGCGTCGAACGCGTTCGCCGCGAGCCCATAGACCGTCTCGGTCGGGATCGCGACGAGCTCGCCGGCCTCGAGCAGCCGCGCTGCTTCGTTGACGTCGGTCCTGATCTGTGTCGCCATGGAGGGTGCGCCGTGCGTCGGGACGCGCAGCGACGGTCGCGCGGGTCCGACTGCCATGAGTCTCGGCGGGGCGCTGTGACGCTCGCCACAGGAATCGGGCAATCCAACGCCATGCCGGGCGAATCAACCCGAGGCTCGGCGCCCGCGTCGTTCAGCTAGCGGCCATTTGGGCGGCGCGCGCGAGGAAGGCCATGTACCCGAAGTAGGCTGTCAGCAGGAGCGCGCCCTCGGCGCGAGACACGACGCTCCCAGAGCGGAAGATCGGCACACACAGCGCGGTCGCAGCCAGCATCACCCAGCAGTCGCGCGTGATGACCTCTGCGGGCACCGCGATCCCATCGGAGGCGGCGAGCCCGGCGCCGCCGAGGCAGCCCAAGAGGTTGAAGGCGTTGCTGCCAACGACATTGCCGACCGCGAGGTCACGCTCGCCGCGCAGCGCCGCCGTGATCGAAGTCGCGACCTCGGGCAGGGACGTCCCGGCCGCGATGACGGTGAGGCCGATCAGGGTCTCACCGACGCCGAGGGCTCGAGCGAGGGCCGTCGCGCCGTCGACGACCCAGCCTGCGCCTACGACGAGGAACCCGAGCCCGACGACGATCCGAGCGACATTGAGCCCGAGCGCGCGCCAGCCTGCAGCGGACGGCGCGATCGCTTGCGCAGCGCCGGCCGCGCGCGCCGCTTCGCTGTCCCGCGCTGTTTCGCGCCTAGACTGCACGATCAAGAAGGCGGTATACCCGAAGAGCAGCGCTAAGAGCGCTGCGCCTTCTGCGCGGCTGAGCGCGCCGTCGTAGATCAGGCCGACCGAGATCAGGCTCACGAGCAAGAGGACCGGCAGCTCTTGCCGCACGACTTGGCGGCTGACCGCAAGCGGGGTCAGGACCGCAGACACGCCGAGGATGACGAGCAAGTTGAAGACGTTGCTGCCGAGGACATTGCCGACCGCGACGCCCGCTCGTCCATCCAGCGCGGCCCCGATGGACACTGCGGCCTCCGGCGCGCTGGTGCCGAACGCGACGATCGTCAGCCCGATCACGAGCGGGGAAACGCCCGCAGCGAGCGCGAGCTTGGACGCGCCGCTGACGAGCCACTCCGCGCCGACGATGAGCAGCGTGAGGCCGACACAAAAGAGCACGAGGGTCATTGACCCTGCCCGGTCCAGTGGACACCGGGTATGTGGGGATTACAGGTGACGTAGGGTGCCCCCGCGACGGTCACCGTGCATCGGGGGGGCCGGGGGGCGGAGCCCCCCGAGTCCTTGGGGGAGCCGCGCGAAGCCAGCCTTCAGCTGGCTGGAGCGTAGCGCGGCGGTCCGGGGGCGAAGCCTCCGGGAGGAGGGGGTCCAGGGGGAGGAGACTAGCAACCTGTGGAAAGTTCTCCACAGCTCACGCGCGCGCACGGTCCACCTCCTCTGGGGTCCGATAGCCGAGCGACGAGTGCAGCCGCTGGCGGTTGTAGAACACCTCGATGTAGTCATGCACGCTCGCCCTCGCGTCGAGCAAGCCCCGCCACCATTGGTGTTGAGCCCACTCCTGCTTCAGCGTCCCGAAGAAGCTCTCCATCGCGGCGTTGTCCCAGCAATCGCCCTTGCGGCTCATACTCGAGGTGATTCCGTGACGCTCCATCAGCTGCTGGTAGCTGTCGCTTGCGTACTGCGAGCCCCTGTCCGAGTGGTGGATGAGCGTCGCCCCAGGCGCGCGCCAGCTGAGCGCGTTGACCAGCGCACTCTCCACGAGCTCCGTCCTCATGTGGGTCGCCATCGACCAGCCCACCACCCGCCTGGTCGCGAGATCCAGGACCACCGCCAGGTACACCCAACCGCTCGCCGTCGCCATCTGGGTGATGTCCGCGCACCACGCCGAATCCGGCGTTTCCACCGTGAACTCGCGGTTCAGCAGGTTCGGTGCGACCGGCCGTTGGTGGTTCGAGTCGGTAGTCGGGCGGTACTTCCGTCGCACTCGCCCCTGGATCCCGTTCTCCTTCATCAGGCGACCGACGCGCCCCTTGCCAACATCGTGTCCGTCCCGACGCAGCTGGGCAAGCACGCGCGGCCTTCCGTACGTGCCTCGACTCGCCTCGTGGATCCGCTTGATCTCCTCAACGAGCTCCGCGTCTGCCGCCTCGCGCAGCGTCGGCCGAGCCTTCGCCTTCGACGCGTAATAGCCGCTCCGCGAGACCTCGAGGACTCGGCACATCAACGCCACAGGGTAGTTAGCCTTCTCCACCGCCATCACCGCGAATGCGGGTCCTGCTCCTTGGCGAAGAAGGCCGCGGCTTTTTTTAAGAAGTCCCGCTCCTGCTGGAGGATCCGATTCTCTCGGCGAAGCTTCGTTAGCTCTGTCCGCTCTTCCGACGTCAGCGCGCCTTCCGGGCCGCGTCCGTCGTCGATCTCTGCCTGCCGCAACCAGTTGCGAAGCGATGTCTCCGTCAGGTCGAGGTCCTTCGAGACCTTGGACACGCTACCGATCTGCCGCACCAGCCGGACCGCGTCCGACTTCTGCTCAGCCGTGTACGTCCGTCGTTTTCTCTGTGCCATGTCGAACATCCTGGCGCAAGTCGCGCCGGTTGGGGTGTCCGATCTGCCCGGGCAAGGTCATGTTCGTCGCGGACCCGAACGTTGGCACGACCGAGCTCTTCGTGGACGGCGTCAGCTTCGGCACGGTGCCTTATGCGCCGGTGCTGCAAGGCGTCCAGGGCATCGGGCAGATCCACGACCCGATCAACGGCAACTACGACATCATGGCCCTCGGCCTCGTGCGTGGCGTCGCGGTGTATGAAGCGCGCCTGAGCCTCGCGGAGATCGACGCGCACCGCGCGGCGTACACGTCCGGCAACTTGGGCACGACGTACTGCTCGCCCGCCGTGGCCAACTCGACGGGTCAACCGGCCGAGATCTCTGCCAGCGGGAGCCGCACCGCGGCGATGAATGACCTGACCCTGATGGCGACCTCGCTCCCGAACAATTCGTTCGGCTTCTTCCTGACGAGCCGCACGCAGGGCGCGATCCCGACGCCTGGCGGCAGCCAAGGCACGCTCTGCCTGAGCGGCTCGATCGGGCGTTATGTCGGTCCGGGGCAGATCAAGAACTCAGGCACGCTGGGCGAGTTCTCGCTCGATCTGAACCTGACCCAAACGCCGACGCCGACAGGCTTTGTGACCGTCCTCGCCGGCGACACCTGGAACTATCAAGCGTGGTATCGCGACGCAGTCGGCGGCATGGCGACTTCGAACTTCTCGAACGCGCTCAACCTCTTGTTCAACTAAGCGTCCTCGACGGCGACTCGTCGCATGGAATCACGCGAGGGCGCGTGTGGGCTGCCGCCCATGCGCGCCCTCGGCCCATTCAACCCCTCGGCCCATTCAACCCTGTGCCGCGCTGGCCTCAGGCACGACCGAGGGCACGGAGCAACGTCGACAGGTGCTCGCGCGCGGTCGGGAGGTCCGGGTCGGCCTCGAGCGCCAAGCGCAAATGGCGCAGCGCCTCGACCGGCCGCCCGAGCGACCAGACGAGCAAGGCGAGGTGCAGCAACGCCTGCGGCTGGTAAGGGTCGAGCTTGAGGACCGCCCGATAGCGGGCCTCCGCCGCGACGTAGTGCCCCGCAAGTTGCAGCTCCCTGGCGCGCGCGAGCGGCGCGACGACGTCGCGGGCGCTCGGATCGCGGCGCGCAGGCTCGTCGGGTTGGGGCTGGAACGTCATGGGTTCGGAGAATCCGCGCTGTTCTGCCCGTGCTCCCCCGCGGGGGTGGGCATGGGAACCGCCGGGATCATCCGTGGATGCGATCGACGCGAAGTCGCCGCTCCTTGAGGGAAATCTCAGCGCCGACACAGAAACCGAGCGCTGGTAGCCTGTGTGTCGATCCCCCCTGCGAAACCGATGACCTTCTCGACTCTCGCGCTGTGCCTCACAGCGCTCGTCGCCGCCCCTGGCGGCCCGTCCCCCTCCCCCACAGGCCTCACATCGACGAGGCCCGCCGTCACGCCGCTCCGAGACGGAGCCGTCGACGGCCCAGGCGACACTCGCGCGCTCTTCATGGAGCACTGCGCGAAGTGCCACGGCGAAAAAGGCGACGGCAAGGGCTGGACCGAGCTCGACCGCCAAGCGCGCAGCTTCCTCGACGGCGGCTTCTCGTACGGCAATACACGCGGCGCCATCGTGCGCTCGATCCGGCACGGCATCCCTGGCACGCCGATGCCCGCCTTCCCCGATGAGGTCCTGACCGCCGCCCAACGCGACGCGCTCGCGGACTTCGCGATCGCGCTCGGCCCGCCAGGCACAGTCGTCGAGCCCGGCGCGAGCGTCCTGCGCGTCGAGGACCGCCCCGCGGTCGTGCGCGGCATGCTGCCGGCGCTCGGCGAGGGCGACCAGCGCGTCCCGCGCGGGCTCTTGATCGGCCTCCCGAGCGGCACGACGTTCGAGTACCGCGCCGACGATGTGCAACTGCGCGCGGTGCGCCAAGGCGAGTTCGTCGATCGCAGGGACTGGGGCGACCGCGGCGGCATCGAGCTGCGCCCGTTGGGCGTCGTGACGCTCGACGCGCGCGCGCTCGCGCAGCACGGCGTGCGGCGCGCGCTGCGCGGCACCGAGATCAAGGGCGAGGCCGTGCTGATCCGCACCGCGCTCATCGACGACGCGAGCGCGAACGTCGGCGCCCTCGACGAGACTGTGCGCATCGCGGCGACCGCGCAAGGGCCGGTGCCCGTGCGCACGCTCGCGCTCAGCGTCGCGCCGTCCGCGCGCGGCGAGGCCGACGCGCTCCGCGCACAGCTCTTGGCGGCGCCGAAGGACGCCCGCCTCGAGGCCGCGTTCCGCGGCGCCGACGGCAGCGTCATGCACGCCCGCCGCGTCACCGACGGCCTCTTCCAAGTCTCCCGCGCAGACGGTAACGGCATGACCGCCACGTTCATCCACGCTCCCCGCTGGTCCCAGGCGCTCGAACGCGCCGCCCTCGCTCTGGAGGTCGCCCGATGATCCTCTGCGCTCTCCTCCTGCAGGCCGGCGGCCCGGTGATGACCGAGGCCGACGCGTACGCGCTGCAACGCTATCAGCCGCCGCAAGGGGCGGTCCTCGAGGTCGGCGGCATGGACTTCACCGCCGACGGCGCGCTGATGCTCAGCACGCGCCGCGGCCAGGTCTGGCGCCTCGACGACCCGCTCGCGGCGGACACGAAGGACTCACGCTTCTCGCTCTTCAGCGAAGGCCTCTGGGAGGGCCTCGGCCTGCGCGTCGTCGACGGCGACACGTATGTCCTGCAGCGCGGCGAGCTCTCGCGCCTGCGCGACGTCGACGGTGACGGGCGCTGCGACGCCGTCGACACCGTCGCCGACAGCTGGGGCGTCTCGGGCCACTACCACGAGTTCGCCTTCGGCCTGCCGCGCGACGCCGCCGGCAACTGGTACATCTCGCTCAACGTGTCGTTCGGCGACCCCGAGTGGTGGCACGGGCGCTCGACCGTGCCGTACCGCGGCTGGGTCATGCGCATCAAGCCCGACGGCGTCGTCGAGCCGATCGCCAGCGGCTTCCGCAGCCCGTGCGGCCTCTACGAGGACACCCACGGCCGCGTGTTCGTCACGGACAACCAGGGCGACTGGTGCGCGTCCTCGCCGATCTACTTGCTGAAAGAGGGCGCGTTCTACGGGCACCCGAAGAGCCTCGTGTGGACCGATGAGTACCGCACGAACGGCCTCAGCGCGAGCGACGAGATCCCGCCCGCGCGTGCCTACACGGGGCGCCAGCCCGCGGCGATCTGGATCCCCTACAAGTGGTCGCGCTCGACGGGCAACCTGTTCGAGATCACGAGCTCGGACCCGCACGGCCTCGGCCAGCTCTACCCGGGCCAGTACGTCGTCGCCGAGCTCACGAACGGCATGCTGCTGCGCGCCGGCTTCGAGGAGGTCCAGGGCGTGCTGCAGGGCTGGGTCGTGCCGATGCGCGAAGACATCGGCTCCGTCGTGCGCGTCGACGAGGCGCCCGACGGCTCGATCATGTGCGGCCTCACGAACCGCGGCTGGGGCGGCAAGGCGCCGGCGGACGGCGTCGCGCGCGTGCGCTGGACGGGGCGGACGCCGCTCGAAGTGCACTCGATGCACCTGCTCGACGAGGTCGACGGCGCGGGGAACTACGGCTTCGAGCTGACGTTCACGCGCCCGGTCGCGGAGGGCTGGCAGCCCGCCGCGCGCCTCGTGCAGTACGACTACGACTATTGGTGGGAGTATGGCTCGCCGGAGCGGCACACGACGGAGCTCGCGCTCCAGACGCTGGAGCTCTCCGCCGATCGCAAGCGCCTCGTCGTGCGCACCGATGGCCTCCTGCCCGCGATGGTCGCGCGCATCACGCTCGATGGCTGCGTCGCCGACGACGGCTCGCAGCTCTTGCACTCGGAGGTCGCGTACACCGTCAACCAGCTGCCGAGCGGCCCGTTGACCAACGCGCTCGTGGCGAAGATCGTGCCGCCGCCGCCGTCGAAGGGCGCGCAGGACGAGGGCGTGCTGCACCTCTCCTGGGGCGACGCGCTCGGGCAGTTCGACGCGCCGGGCTGGCGCCTCGTGTCGGCGACCCTCGACTCGGACGACCCGACCCGCTTCCGGATCGGCGCGGGAAATGGCGCGCTCGTCAATGATGCCGGCGCTGGCGGCCCGTTCACGAGCAAGGGCGCGTTCGGCGACGTGCACGTCCACTTGGAGTGCATGCTGCCGCAAGGCGGAGACTCGGGCGTCTACCTGCAAGGTCGTTACGAGGTCCAACTGGCTGACATCTCGGCGCGTGACGCCAAGGCCTGCGGCGGCGTCTATCCCGGCGACGGCTTCGCGGGCGCTGCGCCGAAGGAGCTCGCGTACACCGGGCCCGGCGAGTGGCAGAAGGTCGACGTCTGGTTCACCGCGCCTCGCTTTGACTCCGAGGGCCGAAAGATCGCCAACGCGCGCTTCGAGCGGGTCCTCCTCAATGACACGCTGGTGCAAGAGTCGGTCGAGCTGCCCGGGCCGACGTACGGGAGCGCGTTCACGGACGAGGTCGCGCGCGGCGCCTTGGTCGTCCAGGGCACGCACGTCCCGGTCGCGATCCGCAACGTGCAGGTGAAGCCGCTCGATCGCCCCGCCGATGCGAGGACCTGGACGCGCCTGAGCGCGCGCGACACATGGGACTCGTGGGAGTCTCGCGGCGATGCGCAATGGGAGCTCGAGGGCGATGAGATCGTCGGGCGCGGCTCGCTCGGGTACCTGACCCTGCCGCTCGCCTCCGGCGCGGACGGCCTGTCCATGCGCGCGCGGGTCAAGGTGAATGACAAGGGCGCGGGCGCCCTCGTCGTCTTGGCGCGCAATGAGGACGCGGGCGTCGTCGGGGTCCCGACGCGGGTGAACGCGACGTTCCCCGACGGGGCCTTGACGGGCTCGCTCGGCTCGGGCGACGGCGCTGCGAAGGTCGCGACGGAGCTCGCGTCGGCCGACACATGGATCGACCTCGAGGTCGATGTCCGGCGGGACGGCGACGGGGTCCTCGCGCGGGTCCTGATGGCCGGCGTCGAGGTGAACCGCTGGCGCGGCCCCGCGAGCGCGCTCGACAGCGACACGCTGGCGCTGCGCGTCGACCACGACGGCACGGTGATCCGCTTCCGAGACTTCGCGGTCGCGCGCTGACCTTCGTGCGATGAAGCCCTTCCTTGGCTTGGTGTTGTCGCTCGCGGCGTGCGCTGCCCCTGGGGCAGAGCGCGCGCGCTCGGGCCTCGTCGTCGCCGTGGGCGGCGGCGGGACGCCGCCCGAAGTGATCGCGCACGTCGCGGCGCTCGCGGGCGGCGCGGGCGCGCGTGTGCTCGTCCTCCCGCAAGCGTCCGAGGTCAACGATGGCCAGGCGAGCGCGGCGCTCTGGCTCGAGCAGGGCGCCGGCGCCGCGAGCGTGCTCTCGGACCTCGCGGCGCCCGACGCCGCCGCGCGCATCGCCGACGCCAACGTGATCTGGATGCCCGGCGGCGACCAGACGCGTCTGATGGAGCGGCTCGGCGCGGCCGGGCTCGTCGAGGCCGTGCGCAGCGCCCACGCGGGCGGGGCGATCGTCGGCGGCACGAGCGCCGGGGCCGCGGTGCTCTCGCGGGTCATGATCAGCGGCAAGCCGGACCCGGGCGCGCTGCGCGGCGGCGCGATGGAGGCGCTCGAAGGCCTCGGCGCCATCCCGTGGGCGATCGTCGACCAGCACTTCGTCGAGCGCGAGCGCTTGTCGCGCCTGCTCACTGCCGTGCTCGACCACCCGGACCTGATCGGAATCGGGATCTCGGAAGGGACGGCGGCGCTCGTCGACGGACGCGCGTTCACTGTGATGGGGCGCGGGCAGGTCACGGTCTTCGACGCGCGCGGCGCGCGAGTCACCGCGGCCGAGCCCGGCGAGCACCAGGCCGCGCAAGGCGTCGTATTGCACGTCGTGAAGCCCGGCGAGGCGCTGCGCTTGCCCGAAGCGCGGGGCGCTTCGCGCCATTGAGACGTTTGGGCGCGTAAGGTCGCGGGAGCGGTTATGGTGGCGCCATGCGCACCACGACTCTCCTCGCGACCGCCCTCAGCGCGCTCGCGCTCGCAACCTCCTCCGCCGCCCAGACCGTTGTCCTCGACTTCGAGGGCCTGCCGTCGGGCCTCGCGCCGATGCCCGCCGGTTACGGCGGCGTCGCGGACTGGGGCAGCTGGGCCAGCAGCGGCCTCGTCGACCCGAACTACCCTGCCGCGAGCGGCACGGTGAAGATCCTCTCGGTCGGCCTCCAGCGCAGCATCGTGTTCGGCCAGGACGTCGTCTTCGACGGCGCGAACGTCGTCAGCGCGCTGCCGTTCTCTTGGGAGATGTCGTACCAGGGCCAGGTCGTCGCGACGTCCGCGGTCTTGTCGCCGAACACGGGCGGCCCGGCGGTGTGGCTCGGATCGGGCTATACCGGCCTCGTCGACAGCCTGCGCTACATCTCCGCCGTCAACGTGCACGGCGTCGACGACTTCACGTACACGATCCCGGGCGGGACGCTCGGCAGCTCCTACTGCGGCCCCGCGGTGCCGAACTCCACCGGTTCGGCGGGCGTCATCGAGGCGACCGGCAGCGAGACCGCTGCGGACAATGACGTGACGCTGACGGCCCTGGACCTGCCGAACCAGGCGTTCGGGTTCTTCCTGACGAGCATGACCCAAGGCTCGGTCGCGCAGCCGGGCGGGAGCCAGGGCGTGCTGTGCCTCGGTGGCGCGATCGGGCGCTATGTCGGCGCGGGCCAGATCCAGAACACGGGCGCGACGGGCTCGTTCAGCTTGGCGCTGGACCTCACCCAAACGCCGCAGCCCAATGGCTTTGTTTCGATCACTGCCGGCGGGACGTGGAACTTCCAGGCTTGGCACCGCGATACGAGCGGCGGGAACGCGACGTCGAACTTCACCGACGCGGTGCAGATCCAGTTCCAGTGACCTCTGCGCAGAGGGTGCGCTGCGAGGGTGGGCTGCCTAACCCTCGCAGCGCACCCGGCCCGCGGCAGGAAACGGCAAGATAGAGGGATGCGGCGCATCCTCTCGACCACGACCCTCTTCCTGCTCGCTTGTTCGAACGCGGCCTCGGTGCAGGCCCCGCTCGCGAAGGCCGAGCGACAGCTCCCGCGCCTGCTCGTCGTCTCAGGCGCGAACAACCACGACTGGCGCTGGACGACGCCCTCGCTCGTGCAGATCCTCGAGCAGAGCGGGCGCTTCGAGGTCGAGGTCACCTACGAGCCCGCGAAGACGCTCGCCGAGACCGAGGACCTTGCGCGCTACTCCGCGTTCGTGCTGGACTACAACGGCCCGCGCTGGGGCGACGCGGCCGAGGCGCGCTTCCTCTCCGCCGTCGCAGACGACCACGTTGGCGTCGTCGTTGTGCACGCGGCCGACAACGCGTTCCCGGGCTGGGTGGAGTACGAGGAGCTCGTCGGGGACCTCTGGCGCGACGGCACGGGCCACGGCTCCTTCCACCCGTTCGACATCGACGTCATCGACCGCGACCATCCGATCACGCGGACGCTGCCGTCGATCATCAAGCACCCGGACGAGCTCTATCACAAGCTCGTCAACACCCAGGGCGTCGAGCGCCGCGTGCTCGGCTCAGCGTTCTCCGACCCCGCGACGGGCGGCACTGGCGCAAACGAGCCGATGATCATCGTCAAGGACTGGCGCGGGGCCCGCGTGTTCCACACGCCGCTCGGGCACGTCTGGACGAACTCGCCGACGTCCCAAGCCTCGCACCGCGACCCGCAGTTCCGCGGCCTCCTCGTGCGCGGGACGGAGTGGGCTGCGACGGGCACAGTGAGCGACGAGCTGACCATCGCGCTCTCGCCGACAGACAAGGTCGCTGGCTGGCGCTCACTGATGGACATGGCGCTGTGGAAGCCGCGCGACCCCGCGCGCGCGTCGCGCTGGGAGCAGCGCGGCGATTGCATCGTCCTGCCGGCGGGCGCAGGCTCGCATGACCTCGTCAGCGCCGTGACCTACGCGGACTTCGAGCTCGAGTTCGAGTGGAAGACGACGATCGCCGGCAACTCGGGCGTCAAGTACCGCGTCCCGGAGGGCGCCGGCGGCATCGTCGCGCCGGAGTACCAGTTGTTGGACGGCGCCGCCGAGGAGGCGCCGCAGCACCGCGCAGGCAGCCTGTACGACCTGTATCCGTGCGAAGCGCCGCAGCTCGCGCCGTGGGGCTCGTTCAACCGCTCGCGCATCGTCGTGCGCGGCGCGCACGTCGAGCACTGGTTGAACGGCGCGCGCACCGTCGCGGCCACGATCGGCGATGAAGACTTCGAGCGCCGCCGCGCAGCCAGCAAGTTCAAGGACAACGACCAGTTCGGCAAGGCCGCGCGCGGGCACATCGCGCTGCAGGACCACGGCGACGAGGTTTGGTTCCGCGGCATCCGCATACGCGACCTCAGCGCGCTCGATGAGCGCGGCAGCGACGTGCTGCCCGGCGCGGACCTCGCGGGTTGGTCGCGCATCGGCGACGCCGTGTACACACGCGTCGACGGTGAGCTCCACGGGCACTTCGGCCCCAAGCAACGCCAGAGCTTCCTCGTGTCCGAGCGCGAGTACGCGGACTTCATCTTCGACGTCGACCTGCGCTTCGACGCGCTCGGGAACTCCGGCCTGCAGGTCCGCAGCCACGTCACGGACGGGAAGATGGCGGGGTACCAGATCGAGGTCGATCCGTCCGAGCGCGCGTGGTCCGGCGGGCTCTACGAGGAGGGTCGCCGCGGTTGGCTCGATAACCTCGTCGGCGACGACGTCGCCCGCGCGGCGTTCCGCGCGGACGCTTGGAACCACTATCGCGTCGAATGTGTCGGCCCCCACATCCGCGCGTGGGTCAACGGCGTACAGACGGCGGACCACTTGGACGCGATGGACCTCTCGGGCTCGCTCGCGTTCCAGGTCCACGGCGGCGACCCCGATATCGCGATGCGCTGGCGCAACGCGCGCCTCGTCGAGCTCGGGCAGCACGCGTGGTCGGCGGACGTGCCGCTGCTGCTCGCGGGCGAAGAGCTCGTCCCGGGCCGGCGCGAGTGGGTGGCGCCCTTCGGCGCTGCAGTCGGCGTCCGCTGCGACGTGACCGCCGCGGAGGCGACGCTGACCGTCGGCGAGCACGAGCTGCGCCTGGACCAGCTCGAGGGCTGGCGCGCGGACGCGCCGATGCAAGTCGAGGTGCTGCGCAGCGGCGCCCGGTGCGCCGTCGTTGTAGCGGGACGGACCGTCGCCGACTTCGCGGACGCTGCGACCGCGGGCCTCGACGGCGCAGGCTGGTGCAGCGTCGGGCTCACCCTACCGCGGGATGATGCGGCGACGGTGGCCCACTGGAGCGCGCTCCACAGCGCGCCGTAGCCGCGCCTTGCGCGGGTCACCGGCTGCAGGGCGTCCGCTACGTTGGCGCCCTGCGCAGCAGGTCGCGTGGGAGGGCAAGCGAAGCGGCCTGGTCACGAAATGCGTCTTCAATGCCTCTGAAAGGGCCCCTCAGAGGGACCCTGAGAGGGCCCCTAGGGGTATCCCGCAGGCGTTGACGCAGGTTGAGACACACAAGATCGCCGCTTCTATTTGCCACACAGCCTCGTGAGAGTTGGGTGACTGAGCCTCGTTCCAGACAGCTCCTTCTTCACTCCATTCTCACGCTTCCAACCATGCGAACGACCTTGACTTCCTTCGCTAGGACCTCGGGCCTGGGCGCGCTCGCGCTCGCGTCGGCGGGCCTGGCCTCGGCCCAGATCAGCATCGTGTCCAACCTCCCGGGCACGTTCATGGACATCTCCGCCACCGGCACCCCGCTCTCGCTGGCAGACGACGGCGAGGTCGACATCCCGACAACGATCGGCAATACCCTCTTCGCCGCGGGCGTCGCGCGCGTCGGCAGCAACGGCGGCGTGCGCTTCGACGGAACGAACCTCGACCTGGCATTTGGCAACACCGCGATCCCGAGCACGGGCGCGTTCGCGGGCGACCAGTGCCTGCTGCCGTTCTGGGACGACGTCAACACGCAGGCGGGCCTCGCCGGTGAGATCTACTGGCAAGAGACCGCTGGCATGTTGATCATCCAGTGGCACAACATCGAGTTCTTCAATTCGGCCGGCTTGGGCACCGCCCGCTTCCAGGTTCAGGTGCCGGCGACAGGCACGACTTGGGCCCGCTTCATCTACGACGACATCATGCAAGGGCGCCCGAACGGCGGCGCCAGCGCGACGATCGGGTACCAAGGGGGCGCCATCTCCAACGACGCGCAGTTCAGCGTCGACACTCCGGGCGCCGTGATGGACGGAACCGTCCTCTCGCTCGTCGGGACGATCGTTCCGCCGCCGCCGCCTGCGGTTTCGCAGGGTGTTGGCATGCCGCCGAACTCGACGGGGGTCCTCGACTTCGACAACCCCTTCGTCGCCAGCGGCCTGATCGCCGGCAACTCGGCCACGTTCACGAACTTCGGCATCTCCGACATCAGCCTCGTCGGCACCTTCACCGCCGCCGGTGACACGATGACGGTGGGCTCCAACGTCGCCGGTCAGGGCCTCGTCTCGCAGGGCGGCCAGCTCGCGATCGCCGGCCCGGGCGAGCCGCTCGATAACTGCTCCGCGGCCTCGGGCTTCGAGATCACGCTCACGACCCCGGCGACTGAGTTCGGCGCGCAGTTCGTCGACCAGATCAACTGGGACTATACGGTCGAGATCTTCCTGGGCGCGACCTCGCTCGGAACGGGCACCTTCACCTTCGGTGGCGCGTTCCCCGCCCCGGCGCACTTCTGGACGAGCACCGTCGGCGCGTTCGACCGCATCCGCATCACGTCCAACCCGGCCAACGGCGGCTGGGGCCTCGACGAGATCGCCTTCAACACCGGCACGCCGACCATCGGCACGAACTACTGCGGCCCGGCGGTCTTGAATTCGACGGGCAACCCGGGTCGGATCTCGGCCTCGGGCTCCAACGTCGTCGCCAACAACGACCTGACGCTCGAGGCGTCGGACCTGCCGAACAGCGCGTTCGGCTTCTTCCTGACGAGCACGACGCAGGGCACGGTCCCGCAACCCGGCGGCAGCCAAGGCGTGCTGTGCCTCGGCGGCAGCATCGGTCGCTACGTCGGCGCAGGTCAGATCCAGACGACCGGCATGACGGGCAGCTTCAGCCTCCTGCTCAACCTCAACCAGACCCCGACCCCCATGGGCTTCGTCGCGGTCAGCGCGGGCCAAACCTGGAACTACCAGGCATGGCACCGTGACGCCGTCGGTGGCGCTGCGACCTCGAACTTCACGGACGGCCTGCGGGTGACGTTCCAGTAAGTTGCACACCAGGGCTGCGCGTCGACCCGAGGGTCGGCGCGCAGCTCGGAGCGGCACTCACTGAAACGTCGCCTCGACCGCGGTCGAGAAGTTCGACGTCGCGCCGGAGAGGCTGCTGTCGCGGAACCATAGCTGGAAGTGCCAAGTCTCACCGGCCGTGGCGGCCGTCGGCGCACCTCCAGCGACGCCCGGGTGCCACGTCGCGAGCGCAACGCGGGTGTAGAACGCGCCCCCTGCGTCGGCGCGCGCCACGATGTCGCCTAGGCGGCGTACAACCCCTCCGACGCAGAGCGTCCCGGTGCTGCCGCCCGCCATGGGCACACTGACTCCGACCGTGCCAGCGACGGGGAGGACCCACGTCGAAGCAGGGATGGACTGACCGATGAGCTGCAGCTCGTCGGCCGTCACCGAGAGGTGACCCGCGAGCCGGAGCGTCGCGATGCCGCCGGTCGAGTTCGCGACGGCCGCGGCACAGGTCGCGTCTCCGACCGTGGCGCGGGTCGGGAAGACGAGCACGCGGCCTCCGTTGGGGCCATCGGGACGTCCCACGAGGAGCTCCGGGCTGCCGTCGTGATCAAGGTCCTCGACGAGCGCGGCCTCCGTCAAGCCGAGCTCGCCGGGCAGCGCTTGGAGCGCGTCGCTCCATACGTGCAGCGGCCGCAGGGTGGCGCCCGAGAGCACGCGGACCTCCGGCCCGCCGTGCACCCCGGAGACCCGCACAATCATCACGAATTCGCGCACGCCATCGCCGTCGAGGTCGCCGCAAGGCTCGAGCTCCGGCTCGTTCACCGGGCCGAGGAACGCCTCCCCCGGGAAGTCACGTGTGCCGAGCGTCGCGCCGTCAGCGCCGGACATCACCCGCAAGCGCAGCGTGCTGCTCATGGACATGATCGACTCCGTCGCGACAAGGTCCTCGATGCCGTCGCCGTTGCGGTCGCCGATCGAGACCACGTCTTCGCCGAGCTCGGAGGTCGACGTCGGCCCATCGACGCGCCAACGCATGCGTTGCGCGAGTGGCCCCGTGCGCGCGCCGACCAAGAAAACGGTGCCAGCGGAGCTGCTCGATCCTCCGAGGCCGGAATAGCGGACGCGAGAGCCGACGGCGTAGTCCTCGTAGCCGTCCTGGTCGACGTCGCCCATCGCTGTTCCGCCTTCGCCGAGGCCACGGGCGTCATCGACGAACTCCTCGGTCACGCTGCCGTTCACGCCGCCGGCCAGAACCTTCACGCTCGAGAGCCAATACGCGGGGTGCCAGAAATCCTGGCTCGGCATGCCGACCAACAAGTCCTCGATCCCGTCGCCCGTGCGGTCGCGCAACGTCGTGAGGCGAACCTCTGGTTCGTGGCCGAACTCGAAGTCGTAGAAGGACGCCCGCAGCGCGCCGGTCCGAGCGTCGAAGGTGTCGACGTTGATGCCCGCGCTGGCCGTCGCCGACTGATGCGCGATCGCGACCTCGCGCACGCCGTCACCGTCCGTGTCGAGCGCCCCGAGGCCCGCGAGGAAAGGCCCCACCGAGATGACGCTCGCGACGGTGAAGGGGCGACCCGTCAGGATCCACACCCGTCCCGAACGGTCTCCGACGGCCACGTCACCGAGCCCGTCCTGGTCGATGTCGCCGAGCGCGGCCACCCGAAATCCGAAGCCATTGGCGCCAACCGGGGCCTCGAAGACCTCGAGCGGTTCCTGGGCGGCAACGGTCGCGCAAAGAGCGAACGTAAGCAGTGCATAGGGTTGCATAGGGTTCTCCTGGGGCGGGCTGGAAGCCCACGCACGGTGACTTTGCCGCTGGCGCCTGATGTGTTGGCTCGGGGCGCGACATGCCGCGCCCCGAGCCAGCAAGGCCTGCACCTGGCGCTCAGGCTCTCAGCGGTCCGCGCGGACTCACGACGGGGCTCGCCCCCTCGTCCGCCGCGCCACACTCGGCACGGTCAAAGGGCCCGCCCGCGACGCCCGTGAGCGAGAGCGGGCCACCACACAGCGCTCACTGAAACATGACCGACACTCCATCGGTCAAGTTCGAGGTCGCGCCCGTCGCGCTCGAGTCGCGGTGCCACGCGGTGAAGTTCCAGGTCTCACCGGGGGCCACGACGCGCGGCTGACCGCTCGGCGTCGGGAACGCGGTCAAGTCCGCGAAGATGCGGAACGTGCCGGCCGCGCCCGAGTTGCGGATCTGTTGTTGGAACCTGCCGATGCTACCCGAGAGGCACAGGTTGCCGGCGCTGCCGCCAGGGTTCTGAACGAACCCCTGGTTCCGGCTCGTGAGGAAGAAGCCGAACGCGTTCGGCGGGAGCTGAGACGCGATCAGCTCGAACATGTTGGCTGTGACCTTCGCCGAGCCCATCGCCGAAATGACGCCCGCCACGCCTGTCGAGTTGGCATTGGCGGCGCAGTAGTTCGTCCCCAAGTTGTCGGAGAAGACACCGTTCGCGTTGGCGCCGCCAAGCAGCGCCGCCTCAGCCGCCGTGAGAACGCGGTCGACGACCGCGAAGTTCGCGATCCAGCCGCTGGTGCAGTCGCAGTTCTGGTCGGAGAGGATCCAGTTCGTGGAGCCAAGGTCTCCGTTGTAGCAATAGGTGTACGAGATGTCCGTGAACGCCTGGACCCCGTTGACGTACATCTCGCTGAAGCCGTTGTCGTAGTCGTTGACGAAGACAAAGCGGTTCCACGCGCCGAGCGTCCACGTGCCGAGGCCGATGGAGCCGCCGCCTGCCGAGGCGTTCTCATCGTTCCAGAAGCCGCCCGTCTGGATCTCGAGGTGCAGCTCGGCGTCGTTCGCGTTGGTATCGTTGGTCTGCAGCAAACCTTGGTACTGGTCGACGTTGCCCGCGTCGAGATAGATGTCATACACGAGCGTGAACGCACGCAGGCCGTAGCCACCGTTTCCGACCGTCGCAAACGGCTGGAACTTGTAGCCGAGCGTGTTCGGGCAGTGCGGACCGAACTGCAGCACCGTCGCGTCTACGCCGTTGATGGCCGGGATCCCCGCCAACGCGGTCGTCGTGAAGGAATCGAGCGCCAACGTTTGCCCGTTCGCGCCATCCGCGGCTCGAAGCACGCCGGGCCCGCGCACTTGGTCAAGGAGGTCACCTGTCGCGCCGGTAAATGCCCACTCTGACGTGTCTGGTGTGGGCGTCGGCAACTGCGCAAGGGCGGGGGCAACGAGCAGTGAAGCGGCGAGGAAGTGCTTCATGGAGAGGAGTTCGAGAGGACTTGAGGGAGACTGGGTGACAGAGAGCGTCGCGCGTCTATATCAGCCCCCCGTTGCGCTCAGCGCAAGATCTCCCTAGCTCCATGGCTGGCAGCGCAGCAGGTGCTTGGGGAAGCAACAACGCCACATCGGAGCCAAGGGCTCCCTCAAGGGCCTCCTCTGAGGGCCCCGGCCGTATGCAGCGTCGGGTGATCGTGTACGCCAGCGCGGCGCCGCGCCGCGCAGACCGATCGATCGACGCGATTGCGCCGAGGACGAGCGCCGCGACCGCGCCGTCCCCAAAGCGCTCAAAGCGATCGACGATCACCCACCAGGCGCCGTGGCCCAAGCTCGCTCGGATCGCCCGACTCCAGGTCAGGTCATACGGGGCGAGCGCTGCCGCAGCCGTCAGGAAGAGCGCGATACGAACCGAAGTCGACGATCGAAAGGCCAAGCTGAACTCGGACATGAGGCATCCTCCGCAACGGAGAGCCTGCACCGCGCAAGTGGCTTGAGCGCGCTGAATAGAATCAAGGTTCCTTCAATTCGACGCTGACCTGCATCAGGCTCAGCGCCTCAACCAGACATCCAGCTCCTGCCACCGCGAGCGGCCGGGGTTGAACCCTGCGACGCGTGACGCACGCCAGCCCGCGTTGAACAAGTGAGCGTGCAAGGCCTCGACGCCCTCGGGCACCCGCCAAGTGAGCGCGCCCGAGCCCAGCAGCGCGCCCTCGATGCGCGCCTCGCGCGCGAGCGTCACGAGCGCCGCCGGCCCCCCGACTGCGCTCGTTGGGTCCGCGTCTGCCGTCAGCGCGGCGAGGCCCGCGCTGTCCGTCGGCTCGAGCCGAAGGTGTGAGTAGAACACGAGGCTCGGCTCGGCGAAGTTGACGGTGACGAGGCGCGCCCCATTCGGGACATCTACGAGCGCGCGAGCGACCGCCAACGTCGCATGGCACGCGCGCAGCGATCGCCCGAGGCCCTCCGTCGCGCCAGCGAAGAGCACGAGCGCGCCTGCGGCCAGGACACGCCGTTGCGAGAGCCACGCCGCGGCGCAGGCAGCGCTCGTCGCGAGCAGCGCGACCGCCGCCGCGGCGCCGCGAATGATGGCAGCGCCGCCGCCTCCGAGCTCCGCTGGCGCGGGTCGAGTCCAGACCCAGGCCACGAGGGCACAGAGCGCGCAGGCGAGCGCTCCCAAGACGAGTGCAGCGCGCCGCGGCGGGCGGGGAGCTCGCTCGTGCTCCAGGCCGCGCGCAACGAGCAACGCAACCGCGGGAAAGCCGGGTAACACGTAGTGCGGCAGCTGTGTGCGGTACGGCGTGAAGATGATGTATGGGGCAAGGAACCAGGCCAGGAGCCACGCGTTCCAACCGTCCCTGCGACGCCGCAGCTCCCGTACGACGACGGGCGCGAGCACGATCCAGGGAAAGAGGCTCAACGGCGCAGCCTCCAAGTAGAAGAGCGGCGAATAGGGCCGGGCATCGAAGCCGTCGAGGCCGCGTTCGATCACGTGTCGCCCGATGCCGACCCGCAGGAAGTCTCCGTGCGTCGCGAGCAGCGCAGGCACGCCCCACGCCGCAACGATCGCGCCGGTGAGCGCAAACCCAGGCAGCGCGCGCAGCCGCGACCATGGCAGCGGCACGCGCAGCGTCACATAGCGCAGCAGCACGAGCGAGAGCGCAGGCACCGCCAGCGCGATCGGACCCTTCGCGAGGAACCCAAAGCCGAGCGCGCTCCACAGCACCAACCACGCGCGCCTCGTACGCGGCGGCTCGGGGACGAGCAGCAGCGCCGCGAGCGCGAGCTGCGCCGCCGCCACGCACGTGACCATCAGCATGTCCGCGAGCGCGAGCCGCCCGTGGATCACGAACTGCAACGTCGTCCCGAGCACGACCGCGGCCGCGGCCGCCGGCCCACGGCCGACCCAGCGCCGCGCGCCAAACGCGACCATCAGGAGCAACGCCGCGGCCGCCAAGAGGCTCGGCAGGCGCGCGCCGAGCTCGCCGACCCCGAACAGCCAGTAGCCCGAACGCATCACCCAGTACACGAGGATGGGCTTGTCGTAGCGGGGCGCGCCGTTGAAGGTCGGCACGACCCATTCCTGACCCTCGAGCATCTCCCGCGTCGCCGTTGCGAAGCGTGGCTCGTCGCGATCGAGCAGGGGGAGCGCGTCGGTACCCGGCAGCAACGCCGCGCACACGAGCGCCAAGACCAACAGGACGACGGCGCCGTTCGATTCGCGTCGAGGACCCATGCGGAGGTGGCCGTGTGATCGCGCGCGCTCCCGGCGGAGCGCGCCGGCTGTCAGCGCAGGCTGCCGACCCGCGCAACGCCCGGCCCTGCCACACCCGCTGCGGCGACGCCGGCTTGAGCCGCCGACGAAGGAGAGGCCGAGGTCTCGAGGCGCGTCGCGTGCACCTCTGCGAGGTCAAACCGAATCGTCCGCGTGCGCATCCAGCGGATGGCAAACGTGTCGCGCAAGGCGCGCAGCGCGCGGTTGCGGACGCCGTACTTGCTCTTGCCTGCGACCCGCGGGCGGTGCGAGACCCCGAGCTCGATGACATCAAAGCCGTGCATCCGGAGCAACGTCGGCAAGAAGCGATGGACGCCGTCGAAGTACGGGATGGCGCGGATCGCATCCGCGCGGAACAGCTTCAGTGGGCAGCCGGTGTCACGGACCGAGTCGCCCGTCAAGCGGTTGCGCACGCCGTTGGCGACGCGTGAACTGACGCGGCGCAGCCAGTTATCGTTCCGCACGCGCCTGTAGCCCACGACCGCGTCGTGCATTCCGAGCGCTGCGATGAGCGCCGGGAGGTCCGCTGGATCAGATTGCAGGTCCGCGTCCAGGGTCGCGATGAGCTCGCCTGCCGCGGCATGGATCCCGGCCGCGAGCGCCGCGGACTGACCGCGGTTCCGCGCGAAGAACACGCCGCGCACCCGCGGGTCGCGCGCGTGCAGCGCCCTGATCACGTCGGCGGAGCGGTCCCGGCTGCCATCGTCCACCAGCAGCAGCTCGAAGTCGCGCCCGTCGAGCGCGGCGACGACCTCACGATAGAGCGGCTCGAGGTTCTGCTCCTCGTCGAACACGGGCGCGACCACCGAGAGCGCGACACGCGCTTCCGCACCTGGGCACAGGCCGTGGAGCTCAGCGACAAATCGCGGTCTGAGTTTCTCCGGCATCTGAAATCACCTCTCGCGCCCCCTGGGGCGCGCTCACGATGGGCGGGTCCTACCACGACATGCCCCGCCACGACATAGCGTGAATCTAGTCCAGGTTGGCGCTCGCCGTCCGTGGTGATTTTGCAAAGTCGGGGTCCCCGACGCGATGACCCGGGACAGGCTCGCGGTCCTCTCCGGCTGGGCTTGGAGCGGCGTTTGCGTGACCTCGGCGGACTCAGCGGCGCGCGACGCTGGGTCGGAGTGGTCGCTGATTCGATCTGCGCGCGTCACCCGCCGTGCGTCGACGATGGGCGCCCCGGCGCAACGGGCAGCGGGCGCAACGGGCAGCGAGCGCAACGGGCAGCGAGCGCAACGGGCAGCGGGCGCGCCTCCTGAGATAGGAGCCTGCGCGGCAAGACGCCGTTCGAAGCCTGTCGCTCATGTACTGGCCGTCCGCCTGGTACAGCCCGTCGATGACTTTGCCGAGCAGCCTGGATGACATCGATGTCACAAGAGAGCGCGCGCTCGACGCCAGGATTGAGCCTGCACCATCCGCAGCGGCGAGTACTTTGATCCCGGACTCACCTCGCGCTCCCGCGCCCCCCTACGCCCTGGCCATGCCCTGGATCCGTCAGTCGCTCGAACGCGGCGCCTTTGTCGTCGTCGGCGTCGTCGGCGGCTGGGCCCTGGCTCAGGTCTGGGCGCCCATGATCCCTGGCCCCGACGCGAGCAGCGCGACGGAGGGCGCCGAAGAGCGCCCGAGTCACGGGCTCGACGGGATGCATGTCGCCGTCACCAGCGACGTCGCGAGCTTGGGCTCGCTGCCGCGCGTCGTCCCAGCAGCCGGCCGCGTCCGGGCCGAGCCCGGCGGCGAGGTATGGGTTACGACGCGCGCGTCCGGTCGGGTCGTGTCAGTCGCGGTCGCGCCAGGCCAGGTCGTCGCACAAGGGGCGATCATCGCGCGCCTCGATGACACGCCGCGGGCGACGGCGCGCGCCGACGCCGCCGCGCGCGCGCTGGCCGCCAGCAACCGCTTGGCAGCGTTCGACGCCGTCGAGAGGGCGCGCGCCACCTCGGAGCTGCGCGCGGCGCAAGCCGACCGCGCGGGCGAGCTGCAGCTCGCGGCCGAGGCCTGCACGCGCACGGAGCAGCTCGTCGTGGAGGGGCTCGCCAGCGCACGCGCCGAGTCCGAGGCGCGCCGCGCGCGCGACGCCGCGGCGCACGCGGCCGAGCTGGCGGACGCCGCGCTCGCGGCGTGGACCGCCGGCGGCGCCGAGCGCGACCGCGCGGCCCTCGCCGCGGACGCCGAGGCGGCCACCGCAGCCCTCGCTGACGTCGACGCGGTGACGTCGGACACGACCCTGCGCGCGCCTTCCGCCGGCACCGTGGTCGATGTCGACCTTCATCGTGGCGCGTGGCTGGACGCCGGCGCGCGCGTCGCGCGGATCGCGACCGACCAGCCCCGCGTGATCGCGTTTGGCGTCGGGCTCGCGGACGCGGCCGCGCTGCACGCGGGCTCGCGCGCGTGGTGGACCGACGCGCAAGGCGCCCGCCATGCCGGCGCAGTGGCGCGCGTGCTCGACACCGTCTCGTCCGCCCTCGGCCTCGTCGAGGTCATCGTCGAGGCCCGCGACGGCTCGGCGCTTGGACCCTTGGACCTCGCGGTCCGCGGCGAGCTCGAGGTCGGCAGGTTCGACGACGCCGTGCTCGTCCCAGAGCGCGCGATCGTCCGCGCGGACGACGCGCGCATCGTCGTGATCGCTGGCGACGATGGGCTCGCCCATGTGCAGCCGATCGAGCTCCTGGGCGTCCACGCAGGGCGCGCAGCGATCGTCGGCGACATCCCGCCCGGGGCGCGCGTGATCGTCGACGGGCAGTACAACCTGCCGGACGGGGCGCGGCTCGACGTGACGCCGAGCGAGGCCAGCCAGCCCGGTTCAACGGGCGATGACCGCGGCGCGGAGCGCGCCGCGCCGCGCGAAGGCGAGGGTCAGCGCTGAAGCTCGTCGAACGCACGTGGCCGCACCGGCGCGGGCTCTTCGTGCTGCTCGCGCTGCTGGTGCTCGCAGGCGTCGACGCGGTCTCGCGCTCGGCCCGCAGCCTCTTCCCTGCTGTCGCGTTCCCGCGCATCGCGGTGATCGCCGAGATCGGCGAGGCCCCCGTCACGGGCGTGATGATCGCCCTCACGCGCCCGATCGAGCAGGCCGTCGCGGCGGTCCCGGGCCTCGCCCGCGTCCGCTCGAAGACGGTGCGCGGCGCGAGCGAGCTCAGCCTCGACTTCGACCCGCGCACCGACATGCGCGAGGCGCTGTCGCTCGTGCGCGCGCGCGTCGCGTCAGCGAACCTGCCCCCCGAGACGCAGGTCATCATCGAACGGCAGACCCCGTCGCTGTTCCCCGTCTTCTCGTTCAACGTGCTGCCGAGCGAGGCCGACGCGAATGACCCGGTCGCGCGCGCGCGCCTGGCCGAGTGGGTCGAGCTGGACGTGGCGCCGCGCCTCGCGCGCCTCGCCGACGCGTTCCAGGTCAGCGTGCAAAGCGGCGACACGCGCGAGTACGTGTTCGAGGCCGATCCGCTGGCCCTCGCCCAGGCAGGGCTCGACCTCACCGCGATCGAGGACGCGCTGAGCGCCGCGAACCGCGTCGAAGCCGTCGGGCGCGCCTCGACCGAGGGGCTGCAGTACCAGCTTCTGGTCGACGGCCGCCTGCGCACCGTCGCAGAGCTCGAGGCCGTCGCGGTGGTGCGCGACGGCGCCGCGCCGCTGCGCTTGGCAGAGCTCGGCAAGGTCGTCGAGGCCACGGTCGAGCGCACGATGATCGTCACGGGCGGCGGCCGCGACGGCGTCGTGGTCAACCTGTTCCTGCGCGAGGGCGGCCTCGTCACGCGCCTCTCCACTGAGGCCCGCGCGATCCTGACCGAGGTCACCGCGCAGCTGCCAACTGGCGTCCGCATGGAGCCCGTTTATGACCAAGCCGGCCTCGTCAACGCATCGATCGAAGGTGTGCAGGACGCGATCGCGCTCGGCGCGCTGCTATCGGTCATCGTGATCGCGCTGTTCATCGGGAGCTGGCGCATCACGTTGGTCGCGGGGCTCGCGATCCCGCTCTCCGTGCTGCTGACGATCGCGGTCTTCCCGCTGCTGGGGCAGTCGCTGGACCTGATGAGCCTCGGCGGCCTGGCCGTCGCGATCGGGCTCGTCATCGACGACGCGATCGTCGTCGTCGAGAACGTCGCGCGCCGGCGCGCACAGCGCCCGGACGCGACGCTGTTCGAGGCCGTCGCGCACGGCGCGGGCGAGGTCGTCGGCGCGATCGTAGGCTCGTCGCTGACGACCGTCGTCGTCTTCCTGCCGCTCGTCCTCTTGGAGGGCGTCGTCGGGCAGTTCTTCCGCAGCTTGAGCCTCGCGCTGGGCCTGAGCATCGTCATGTCGATGTTCGTGTCGCTCATCTTCTCGCCGCTGATGCTCCTGTTGCCGGGCCTCGCGCCCCGGGCCAACGTCGCGCCCCGGCGGTGGATGGAGGCGCTCCAACGGGGCTACGGCCGCGCCGTCGAGCGCCTGTGCGGCCACCCGGGCCTGGTCGCCTGCGCGCTCGTCGTGACGTTGCTCGTCGGCGGGACGGCGCTGCCCGGCCTCCAGACCGGGTTCTTGCCCGAGATGGATGAGGGCGGCTTCGTGCTCGACTACACGCTGCCCGTCGGCACGAGCCTCGCCGAGACGGACGCCAACTGCAGGCGCATCGAGGCGGTCCTGCGCGAGACGCCCGAGGTGGTGTCGTTCTCGCGGCGCACGGGCGCCGAGCTCGGCTTCTTTGCGACCGAGCAGTTCACCGGCGACTTCCTCGTCGGCCTCACCGACCGCAGCGCACGCGCGCGCACCGTCTTCGAGGTCATGGACGGCCTGCGCGAGCGCTTCGCGCGCGAGCTGCCCCAAGCCGAGGTCGAGTTCGTGCAGATCATGCAGGACACGATCGCGGACCTCGCGGGCAACCCGGAGCCGATCGAGGTCAAGCTCTTGGGCGCGGACTACGCGACGCTGCAGGAGTGCGCGGATCGCGTCGAGGCTGCGCTCGAGCACGTGCCGGGCCTCGTCGATGTCGCGAACCACGTGTCGTTCGGCAGCCCGGAGCTGACCTGGCGCCCGTACCCCGACCGCGCAGCGCTCGCGGGCTTGACGACGGCGTCGATCGCGCGTGAGGTCGGCGCGCAGCGCCTCGGGCACGTGGCGACGGCGGTGCAGGAGCGCGACCGCTTCGTGGACGTGCGCGTGCGGCTCGCGCCCCGCTGGGCGAGCGACGAGCGCGCCGACGCGCCCGGCCCGGCCGTGTTCCTGCGCCCCGCGGCGCAGGACGCGCTCAGCGCCTTCGGCGGCGCCAACGGCGACGCCGCGACGGTGCCGTTGAGCGCGCTCGCGACCTTCACGCGCGCGCTCGCCGAGAACGAGCTGGAGCGCGAGAACCAAGTCCCGCTCGTGCGCGTGACCGCCGCGGTCTCCGGCCGCGACCTCGGCGCGGTCGCTCAAGACGTCGAGCGCGTGGTGTCGGGCGTGCCGCGCGACGCGTCGATCCGCGTCGAGCTCGGCGGCCAGGTCGCGAGCCAAGGGCGCGCGTTCGAGAACCTGCTGGTCGTCTTCGGGCTCGGCATTGGCCTCGTCTTCTTGCTGCTCGTCACGCAGTTCCGCTCGATCCGGCTCTCGCTCGTCTTGTTCCTGGCGCTCCCGTTCGGCCTGCTCGGCGGCCTCTTGGCCCTGCGCCTGACCGGGGTCGCGCTGAACATCAGCTCGGGCATGGGCCTCATCATGCTCGTCGGCCTCGTCGTGAAGAACGGCATCATCCTGATCGAGTACGCACAGGAGCTGCGCCGCGAAGGCCGCGCCGAGCGCGACGCCGTGATCGAGGCCGCGCGCGTCCGGCTGCGCCCGATCCTCATGACGACGTGCGCGGCGATCGCGGGCCTCGCGCCGCTCGCGCTCGGCGTAGGCGCAGGCGCCGAGCTGCAACGCCCGCTGGCGATCGCGGTGATCGGCGGCCTCAGCGTCTCCGCGGCCTTCTCGCTCGTCGTCGTGCCGCTGGGGTGCATCTTCCTCGCGCGTGGGTCCCTTGTCCCCGATCAACATGCGCTCTCCCGCTGAGCCTTCCCTGCGCACGGCCTTAGCGTGCCTCGCGCTCGTGTGCGCTGCGTCGTGCCGCAGCGTCGCAGCGCCCGTGGTCGCGCCCTCCTGGGCGCCCGAGGCCGCTGCGGACGCATTGACCCACGACGACTGCGTGCGCCTGGCCGCGGGCTGGGCGCCGAACCGCGCGGCGTGGAGCGCGCGGCTCGACCTCGCGCGCGCGGCGCTGGACCAGGCTGGGCGCTGGGCGAACCCGCGGCTGGACGCGACCTGGGAGGACTTCCGCGTCGCCGGACCCACTGCGACGCCGCTCGCAGCGACGTACAGCCTCCTCGGGGCGCTCGGCGACCTGGCCTCGCGCGGCGCGCGGCGCGACCTCGCGCAGCTCGAGCTCGACGCCGAGCGCGCCGCGCTGGAGGCGGAGCTCGCGCGCCTCGCGTACCAGGTGCACGACGCGTACGACGAGCTCGTCGCCGCGCGCGCGAGCGTCGCCTTGGAGGAAGACGCGCTGACGCTCACGCGGACGCAGCGGGACGCCGTCGCGCGCTTCATCGCGGTGGGCGCCGCGCCGGCGATCGACCTCGCGCGCGCCGACGCCGAGGTCGCGCAGGCTGGGGCCGATGTCGCGGCGGCGCGCGCAGACGCGCGCGCGTTGGAGCTGGAGCTGTGCTTCGCGTTGGGCTTCGAGCGTCCGGTCGCGTTGACGTTGGCCGAGGGCTGGACGCCCCTCGACGCGCCCTCTGACGTCGCCGCAGCGGACGACCCGAACGACGCGGACCTCGAGGCGCTGCTGATGCGTGCGGCGGAGCTGCGCCCTGAGCTGCGCGAGGCGAACGCGCGCTACGCGGCGCAGCGCGCGCGCGCCAAGCTCAGCGCGGACAACGTGCGCTTCTTCCCAAACATCGGCGCTGGCTTGCGCTTCGAGGGCGGCGAGACACGCGGCGTCGCGGCGCTAGATGTGGAGCTGCCCCTGTTCGACGGCGGCGGCCCGGCGCTTCACGCAGGAGACGCGATGCTGTTGCAGGCCGCCGCGGGCTTGCGTCAGGCCGCGCACGACCTCGGCGCTGAGGTCACGCTTGCGCGCGAGCGCTTGACAGCCGCGCGGCGGTTCCTGGACCAGCACGCGCAGCGCGCCGAGGCGCTGCGCGCGGACCTGAGCCAGCGGACCGAGCGCCTCTTCGAAGCTGGCGAGGTCTCGTTCGACGATCTCATGCGCGCGCGGCGGGATGAGCTGGACGCGCGCCGCGTCCGCTTGGCGGCAGCGCGGCGCGCCGCCCACGCGCGGCTCGAGCTGACGCGAGCGCTGGGCGCCCTCACGCTCCCGCGGCCCTAACGCTGCAGGGACCCTATCGCTGCGGGGCGCGCACCTCTGGTGTACGGTCGCACGACCCCAGCGGCCTTCAGGTTGGCTTCATGGGCGTCCGCTACAAACGGGGCGTTCCGGTCTACAGCCACTGACATACCACCCATGAAGCCCATCTACTTCGCGCCGCTCGTCGCCTTGGTCCTACCCTCCCTCCCGACGCTCCCCTGGCCCGCGGCGCGCGCAAGCGCGGTGTCGGTCGCAGCGCTGCATCGCTCTGTCGACGACGAGGACGACGATGATGACGAGCGCGAGCTCGACGTGCGCGACGTCGTCGGCGTCGCGAAGATCGGGCTGCGCGACGCCGTCGCGCGCGCGCTCGCGGCGCACCCTGGACGCGCCGTCGAAGCGGAGCTCGAAGGCGAGCTCGAAGGCCAGGAGCGCGAGGTCTACTACGACGTCATGATCCTCAACGCGGCCGGCGCGCTCATCGAAGTCCGCGTCGACGCAGCGACTGGCGCGGCCGCCCTCGGTGATGAGGAGGAGGGCGAAGACGTCGCCGAGTTCATGGCGGCGCTCCGCCACAGCGAGCTCGACCTCGGCGCGCTCATCGACCGCGCAGGCGAGTTCGTGAAGGGCACGCCCGTTTCGGCGCAGCTCGAGTTCGAAGAGGGCGGCCCGAGCTGCGAGGTCGCGTTCGCCCATGCGCGGTGGGTCATCGAGGTCGAGCTCGAAGCGCGCGCCGGGCACCTCATCGAGCTGCAGGTCGTGCCGGAGTGGGAGCTCTCGGGGCATGCAGCGGACGAGGCGCGGGGACGCGCGAACGGCGACGATGACGACGAGGCAGGGGATGACGAGGACGAAGACGACGACGAGCATGGCGACGATGACGATGACGACGATGACGATGACGATGACGATGACGGCGACGATGACTGAGCCGCACGACGCCCCGCGCACATGAGCCGCTTGTTGCTCGTCGAGGACGAAGAGGCGCTGGCGACAGCCCTCGCGCAGGGCCTGCGCGAGGAGTCGTACATCGTCGACCGCGCCAGCGACGGCGCCGAGGCGCTCTGGGCCGCGCGCAGCGGCCTGCACGACGCGCTGATCCTCGACGTCCGGATCCCCGGTCCGGACGGCGTCGTGGTCTGCCAGCGGCTCCGCGACGAGCGCGTCGCGATCCCGATCTTGATGTTGACCGCGTGCGACTCGACCGAGGACGTCGTGCGCGGGCTCGACGCGGGCGCGGACGACTACGTCACGAAGCCGTTCGACTTCGTGCAGCTCCTGGCCCGCCTGCGCGCCTTGCTGCGGCGCGGCTCGGCGGGGACGTCGTCCCGCCTCGTCGTCGACGACCTGGTGTTGGACCTCACGACGCGCAAGGCCTCGCGCAGCGGCGAGGAGGTCGCGCTGACGGAGACGGAGTACCGGCTCCTGGAGCTCATGATGCGCAATGCCGGGCGCGTCCTCGCCCGCGAGCGCCTCGCGGCGGCGCTGTGGGAGGACGAGCTCGGGCCCTGCTCAAACTCCCTAGAGGTCCACGTGGCGAACCTGCGCCGGAAGATCGACGGGGCCCCGGACCGGCCGCGGCTGCTCCAGACCCGGCGCGGCGTCGGCTACGTCTTGGCGGCGGGGAGCCCATGAGGGCGCTGCCCCTACGCACGAGCGTCACGCTCTGGTTCGTCGGGCTCGCGACGACGGTCCTCGTTCTCGCGTCGGCCGCGTTGTTCCTCGGCGTCCGCGCGGCGCTCCTCGCGGGCCTGGACGCCGAGCTGCGCGCCCGCGCGGAGGGCATCGCGTCGCTGTGCGAGTGGGAGGAGGACCACATCGAGCTCGAAGGCGAGTTGGAGGTGAGCCTCGACACGCCCGTGTTGCGCGGGGCGAGCGCCATCGAGCTGCGCGAATGGCCCAGCATGGCGCTCGTACGCGCCTTTGGCGCCGCGCTGCCAGCCGTCGCGGTCAGCGATTCCATGCGACCGCGCACGCTCGAGCGCGAGGAGCCGCTGCGGGTCGTTGCGGTGCGCGTCCGGCTCCAGGATCCGGACGCCACGGAGCGCGGCGAGGCCCCCCGCGCGGGCGAGGTCCTCGTGCGCGTCGGCGGCTCGCTTGTCAGCGTTCGTCGCTCCCTCGTCTGGCTCGCCGGCTTCGCGTTCGTGACGTGCGTGCTCGCGGTCGTCGCGGTCGCTGGCTTCGGCGCGTTCCTCGGGCGGCGGGTGGCCCAGCCGCTGCAAGAGCTGGGCGCCGCCGCCGCCGCGGTCCGCCCGGGCGCCGCCGCGGACCTCCCCAAGCGCGGGACCAACGACGAGGTCGACCAGCTGGCCGCGATCCTCAGCACGACGTTCTCGTCGCTGCACCTCGCGCTGGAGCGGCAGCGGCGCTTCACCGCCGACGCTTCACACGAGCTGCGCACGCCGATCGCGATCTTGCGCACGGAGGCTGAGGTCGCGCTGCGCCGCGAGCGCACCGACGCGGAGCACCGCGCGCTGACGGCGCGCTTCCTGGAGACCGCCTTGCGCATGGGACGCATGGTCGAGTCGCTGCTGACCTTGACGCGCCTCGACGTGCCGGCGACACGGGCGGCGGAGCCCGTGGACCTCGGCGCGATCGTCGACGAGGCGCTCATGGAGCGGCCAGCGGGCGAGCGGCTCCGATTCGCGGCGCGCCACGCGCCAGGCGCGAGCGCAGGGCTGCGCGGCGACGCTGACCTGTTGCGGATGTTGGTCGACAACCTGTTGGCCAACGCGGAGCGCTACGCCGAGTCGAGCGTGGAGATCGATGTGACACGGAGCGGCAGCGTCGTCGCGCTCTGCGTACGCGACGACGGCCCGGGCGTGCCAGACGAAGAGCGGCCGCTCCTCTTCGAGCGCTTCTATCGCGGCAGCGACATGCGCGGCCACTCGGGCGCGGGCCTCGGGCTGGCGCTCGTGGACGCGATCGCGCGGGCCCACGGCGGCCGCTGCACCGCCGAGCCTGCCTACCGCTGCACCGCCGAACCGAGCCGCCCGGGCCTGCACGTCCACATCAGCATTCCTTGTTGACCCCCCGCGCGCGGCCACGTCGGGCGGCGAGGCGGTGACCCCCCCCGGGGGGGTCAAGTCCAGGCGTGCCCCCCGCACCCCGTGGGTCTCGCCCTGCGACGAGTTGGCCGACTCCCGCGGATCTCGGTTGACCTCGGTGCCTCTTTGGGGCGACCCTGTGGGGTCACCGGGACCCGAGCGAAGTCACTCCGACGCACGCGGGCGCCCGGCTAGGAACCACCATCGATGAGCTCCACCCCGAACGGTCCCTCCCTGCACGTCGCGGCCCTTGGCGGTGACGGCGTAGGGCCCGAGGTCGTGGCCGGCGCGGTCGTCGTCCTCGAGGCGACCGCCCAGCGGTTTGGCATCCGACTCAAGGTCGACCACGCGCTGGTCGGCGGCGCGGCGATCGACGCCTGCGGCAAGCCGCTCCCTGACGAGACCCTCGCCCTCGCCAAGGTCGCGGACGCAGTGCTGCTCGGCGCCGTCGGCGACGCGCGGTTCGAGCACAAGCCCCACGCAGAGCGCGCGGAAGCGGGCCTCGGCGGCCTGCGCCGCGGCCTCGAGCTCTGGTCGAACCTGCGCCCGATCCAAGCGCGCTCGATCCTCGCGTCGACCACGCCGTTCCGGCCGGAGGTCATCGAAGGCGTCGACATGCTGATCGTGCGCGAGCTCTCTGGCGGCATCTACGTCGGCGGCCCGCGCGGGCGCGAGGGCGATCAAGGCCAACGCACCGCCCACGACACGATGCGCTACGACGAGCACCAGATCGCCCGCATCGCGCGCGTCGGCTTCGAGGCCGCGCGCAAGCGCCGCGGGACGTTGATCTCGGTCGACAAAGCCAACGTGCTGCAGTGCTCTGTCCTGTGGCGTGAGGTCGTCAATGAGGTCGCGCGCGAGTTCACGGATGTGAAGCTCGAGCACCACCTCGTCGACTCCTTCGCGATGCGCATCATCACGCACCCCCGGGAGATCGACGTCGTCGTGACCTCGAACCTCTTCGGCGACATCCTCTCGGACGAAGCGTCCGTGATCGCGGGCGGCCTCGGCCTGCTGCCGTCCGCGTCGCTCGGCGGCTCGACGGGCCTCTACGAGCCCGTGCACGGCACCGCGCCCGACATCGCCGGCCAGGGCAAGGCGAACCCGATCGCGACGATCCTCAGCGCTGCGATGCTCTTGCGCCACACGGCGCGCCTCGAGGACGCCGCGCGCGCGATGGAGGCCGCGGTCGACGAGGTCCTGCACGACGGCATCGGGACGCCGGATCTGCGCCATTCGCGCAAGACGGTCGGGACGATGGAGCTCGCCGAGGTCATCGCCCAGCGCGTGCTCGCAGGCGCAACGGCTGACCGCGGCTGACCCCAAGTCGGTCACGCGCGGACGCCGCGCGGCACACGAGGGCCCGGACGCTCGCCAAGAGGCGTAAGCGTCCGGGCCCTCCCACACGCTGCGATCAACGCAGCTCGCGCACCGTATAGGGCTGGCTGCGCCCCTTCGTCGCTCGACGCACCTCGTCGACGAGCGCCGGCGAGATCGGCTCCGCGCCGTTCCCCCACGAGCGTCGCACGAACGTCGCGACAGCAGCGAGGTCCGCGGGCGCGCCTTCGAAGCGCGGCATCTCTTGGTCCCACGTCTCCCCGTCGATGACGATCGGCCCGCCGAGCCCGTGCAGCAGGATCTTCGTGAAGCGCTTCGGATCACCGAGCGCCCACTCCGAGCCGCGCAGCGATGGCGCTTTGCCAGGCTCACCGCCGCCGTGGGTCTGGTGACACGTCGCGCACACGACCGCGAAGACCTCGGCGCCGCGGTCGAACCACGCGGTCTCCTCGGGGGTCAACGGGCGCACCGGCACGATCTCCTCCGCGCCCGGCTTGCCCGGCCACGTGCATCCGAGCTCGATGGCAGCGATCGTGTCCACGTAGGCCGCGGGCGCCTGCTCGACGCGCGCCTCGAGCGGCGGCGGGATCCGCTGCAGCGCCAGGGGTCGCAGCTCGCCCGTCGGCCCCTTCTGGCGCGCCGCGAGCACCCCCTCGAGCAGCGGCCGGCGCCACCAATCGGCGCCGCCGGGCGGATCGAGGGCGAGCGCGAGCACCCGCTCGATGTGCTCACCGAGGCCCTCGCGGCCGATGCACGCCGCGAGGTCGCGCAGCAGCTCGGGGCGCCCGCGTGTGGACTCACGCCAGCGCGGCTCCAGCGCGATGCGATCGAGGAAGGCGCACTCACGGAAGCGGAGCCCGGAGACCAACGCTGTGCGGGTCATCGCGCTGGAGAGGTCTCCGGCGGCGACCGCGGCGAGCGCGATCTCGCCCGCCTCCGATTGCGCCGCGCCTAGGGTCAACAGCGCCTGGTGCCGGACCCACGCGTCCGTGTCGACGAGCGCCACGCGCAGCGCCTGGTTGACGAGGTCGTTGCCCTGCAGCCCGAGCCACGCCTCGCCGACCGACAGCGCCGCATGCCGCACCCGCGGGTCTGCGTCGCGCAGCGCCGCGCCGATGACCTCGACGGTCAGCTCTTCGATGCCGTCCAACACCCAGAGCGCGTGCACGCGCGTGCGCGGATCCGTCCCCGCGCGCGCGACCTCGCGCAGCTTCGCAGCGACGTCCGCCTCGCCGTCGTAGTCCTCGACGAACAGGCGCTGGGCCGCGTCGCGCACCGCGCCGCTCGGGTGCGACAGGGCCGCGATGAGGTCGCTCCAGCTCGCCTCGCCGAGGTCCGGCGCGGCGTGCAGCGGCGCGTCCTCGCGCACGATGCGGTAGATGCGGCCGAGCCCGATGGGCGTCGCGAGGCCGCGCTCATCCACCTGCTTGCGCAGGAACGACGTCATGAAGATCCGGTGCTGCAGGATCCCGCGCTGGAAGTCCGCGATGTACAGCCCGCCGTCGGGACCGGTGGCGCCCGCGACGGGCCGGAAGCGCTCGTCGGTCGACGTCAGGAAGTCGCGCTTCTCCAGCACGACGCCTTTCCCGACGAGCCCGATCCCATCGGCGTCCGGCTGCAACTGATAGCGCTTGACGAGGTTCGCAGCGGGCTCGCAGACGAACACGTCGCCCTCGACGTCCGCGCCGAGCGCGCCGCCGCGGTACACGATCGGCGAGCACGCGGCCGTGAAGTCCTTCAGCCGGTAATCCGGACGCAGCGTGTTCTTCTGGTACCCGCGGTTCACGCCCGGCGTCACGCGGCTCGGCCACGTCGACATGTCCGACACGACCCGCACATTGGCGCCGACGAACCCGCGCTGGTTCGGGTTGCGGCGCGCGTACGTCGAGGGCACGACGTCTGCGCGCAGCGGGTCGGAGTTCGTGTTGTAGAACATCCGCCCGACGTCGTCCTGCGAGAGCCCCCACTGGCCGCCGCCGTTCGTCCGCCGCGCGGTCCACTTGTCGCCGACGCGCCGGTACTTCGCGCCCCAGTTCGCCAGGTGGTACCAGTTGTCACGGCCGTAGACGAGCCCGTTGATCGCGTGCTCGGGGCTGTCGAGGCCGTCGACGCGCGGCTCCAGCAGCTCGCGCGTGTCCACCTTCCCGTCGCCGTCGTCGTCGCGCAGGAACAGCACCTGCGGGGGCGCGACGACGAGCGCGCCGCCCGCGCACGGGTGCACCGAGCGCGGCAGGACGAGGCCGTCGATGAACACCTCGCGCTGGTCGAAGACGCCGTCGTGGTCCGTGTCCGTCAGGATCGCGATGCACCCGACGGGCTCGCGCTCGCCCTTGCCGTCCGCGTCGGGCATGTAGCCGCGCATCTCGACGACCCACAGGCGGCCGCGCTCGTCGAACACGATCTGCACCGGGTCGACGACCAGGGGCTCAGCGGCGACCAGCTCGATGCGAAAGCCCGGGTGCAATGCGAAGCTCGCGAGGGCCTCCGTCGGCGACAGGACCGGCGCGGGCGGGACGACGAGGTCCGGGGGCAGGGGCGGCTGCTCCTCTCCCTGGCGGTCGCCGTTCTGCGCGCTCGCAGCGGCGGCGAGCGCGGTCGCGACCAAGAGACGCTCGAGGGTGACGCGGGTGGCGTTCGTCGCAGGGCTCCTATGCATTGCGACCACAGTGTCGCACGCTTTTGCGCCCAGCGAAACCGCTCGCGCGCGGTCCTCAGGCCTGCGCGACGCCGCCGACCGCGATCAGCACATCGATCTCACGCGCGAGCACGAAGTCGTTGCCTGTGAGGCCGCCGGCGTCGTGCGTCGAGAGCCGGAACGTGACCTTGTTCCACCCCGAGATGGCGAGGTCCGGGTGATGGTTCTCGCGCTCTGCAGCGGCGCCGACCAAGTTGACGAGCCGCAGCGCCGCGGCAAAGTCGCGCACCTCGACCACGCGCTCGATCCAGGCCCCGTCGCGCGACCAGTCCGGGAATTGCGCGAGGAGCGCGCGGAGGTCGTCCTCGGAGAGGCGGGGCGCGCGGTTGGAGGCGTGGTCGGGGACGCGGGTCATATCGATCTCAGAGGGCTGTGCGCGGGATAGGCCGGGGCTCCAACGGAGCCTCACCCACGAGCGCGCCGAGGCGGCGCTCCAACGCGGAGACGGCATCGTAGCCGCGCAGCGCCTCGCCCATACGCGCGGCCGCATCGCGCTCGACCGAGAGTCCCCCCGGGCCGCCCCCCGGGCGTCCCCCTGTCCTTACCCCCGGGCGCCGCGCTGGCGCCAACCCGCCGTTCAGCGCGACGAGGTCCTGCGCGAGCCGCCGCGCGCGGAAGCGGCGCCCCGCGCCCGACGCCACGACCCGCGCCGCGTGATCGAACTGGTCGTAGTCGTGCGGCCAGACCAGCATGGGTATGCCGCGCTCGAGGCACGCGTAGGTGACGCCGGTGCCGCCGTGAATCAACGCGACGTCGTAACGCGCGAGGTGCTGGTCGTAGGCGACGTAGTCATACGCCGTCCAGTTCGGCGGAGCGTCAGCGAGGGCGACGTCGTCACGCTCGGCTGCGTCGAGCCCGGCGCGCCCACGCGTGAAGTGGAAGCGCCACTCGGGGAGCGCGCGCGCCGCGGCGATCGTCGCGCGTACCGCGCGCTCCTTCGCCCAGCCGAGGTGCGTCCCGAGCGACACGAGGATGTGCACACGGCCAGGCTCGAAGCTGGGCTCGCGGCCAGGCACAGGCGTCAGCGCTGCGTCAGGCGCGCCTTCCGCGTCGGCTCGCGCGCTCGCCGTCACGGGCCCGACGAACTCGACGGCGGCTGGCCAATCGGGGCGGTCGAATTCAAACTCACGCGCGCCCAACGCGAGGATGCGCTCGCGCGAGTAGGCGACCTCCGTGCCGTCTTCGCGGTAGAGACGCGGCACGCCGAGCGCGGCGAGCTCGTGTCGCACGAGGCGCCCGAGCGCCAGCTTCGTCCCGCGCACCGCTAAGCAGCCCGCGCGATCGCGGAGCCGCGACCACGCGGCGCCGTGGTCGATCCAGCCGCCGAGATAGGACGGCGTGCCGCGCCGGGTCTCCAACGCGCACGGCGACGGCATCGAAGTCCACCACCGCGCGCCGCGCGCCTCCGCCAGGTGCCCTGCGAACGGCAGCGTGAAGTCCGCGATCACGACGTCGGGCTGCGCGCGCGACCAGACCGCGTCGAGCTCGCGCTGGATATCGCCGCACAAGGCGAGGTTCTGGCGCAGTTGGGCCAAGAGCCGCCAGGGCGCGAACCCGACGCGCGCCGGGGTGTTCGCGACCGAGGAGACCTCATGCTCGCGCGCGGCGAGCAGTGGCACGAACTCGAGACGCTGCGCCTGCACGCTGTCGCACGCGCCTGGCGTCGACAGCACACGTTGGCGCGTGAAGCCGCGCGCTGCGAGGCCTGCGGCCAACGCGACGATCGGGAACAAGTGGCCTGCGAAGGGCGGCGCGACCCAGTCGATCGCGAGCTCGGCGCGCGCGCTCATCGGGCTGCCCAAGATGAAGTCGCGGACGACGCATCGATCGACGCTTGACGCGCTGACGCCATCGCGGCGACCGTCGCGCGCGCCGTTGGCGCTGCGCGTGAAGCGGACCACGATTCCATGTGCGCCCGGACCCAACCCCGCACGGCGCCCAGCACGAGCTCCGAGGCGAGATAGTCCATGTGCCCGACGCCTGGGACGGATACGACACGCGCACCGCCCCCAGCGCGCACGAACGGCCGCGCGATCCGGTCTCGCTCACCGACGAGCGCGACCTCGAGGCACGCCGGCGCGCGCCATGCGACCGGCCCGAGGGCGATGGCGCGGACTTCGACCCCGGGCGGCGTCGCGCGCTCGAGCGCGCGCAGGAGCTGCGCGCCGCACGAGCCAGCGATGACGAGCACGCGCTCGGACGACGCGCAGAGCGCGCGCCAGTGGCGCGCCGCGGCCCAGCGGAACAGCGGCGTCGAGGCGCTCAGGAATTGAACCAGATTGGACAAGGACGCGATCCACAGCGGGACCTCCCTCGCCGGTCGACCCGCGACGAAGGGGAAGTTCGTCGCGACGCTGTCGTCGGCCGCGCAAGCGCGCAAGAGCGCCGCCTGCGCGTCGCTGAGCCCGCACGCGCGCGGATCGCTCGCGCCGGAGATCCAAACGACCCGCAGCGGCGCATGTTCGAAAGCAGCCGGCCGGACAAGGAGGGTCAACATCGCGGGGCGGCAGCGCGTCGCGCAGCGTCGCGGCGATGATAGCCGCGGCGCCGGCGCGACGCTTCGCTCGACGGAGATGGGTCATGCTCGCGCGCCTGTCGGGCTCGTATCGAATGCGCGGCGCGCTCGCGGCCGGGGGCGGCGACGGCGCGCTTAGGCTCCGAATTGCCGCAAGTGGTGGTCGAGGTGCTTCCACTGCAGCGTGTCCCACTCGGCCGGTGTGAGCACCCCGAAGAACGGGTGCGGATCTCGGCGCATGCCGCCCGGCCCCGCCGCCGTGAAGCGTTGGAGCAGCGCGACGAGCGCATCGCGCTCGACGTCGAGGTCACGGTTGTCTTTGACGATGAAGCGCGGGTCCGTCGGCATGTTCCGGCCGAAGTCCTTGGGCGCGAGCACCATGCGCTTGCCGAGGCCGCCGAAGATCCGCCCGACGAGCGTCCGCTTCCACTGCAGGTCGCCGAGCGCGATCTTCAGCGCCACTTGGCAATGCGCGCACGCTTGCGCAGGCGTCATCTTGCCCCATTGGGGTGCCATGTCGGGGCGGAGGGCGCGCAGCCGATGGACCATGGCGAGGCTCTGCTCTGGATCGAAGAGGGTCGACATGCGGTCATGTCCTACCACAGTCGGGCGACGCCGGACACCTGAGCGGTGTGTGTCGGCGCGAGGCCGGGTCCCGCGGCGCCGCGGACCGCGCCTCCGCGGGCGGCTCGAACTGCGACTCTGTCGGCGAGCGACAAGCAGGCGCTGCGGGGGCGGGCTCGCGCGGGTACCCTCGCTCAGGCGACGACTGGACCCCGTGAGTGCGCGGCGTGCGTCCGCTGGATGCCGAGGACGCGCGGGATTCGGGACTTTCGACGCCGAACCGGCCGCAGGTCGCCGCCTCTCTCCATGCGCCTTGCCTGTCGGCGAGCGCGCCATCCGCAGCCTCAACGGCCAAGCCCTCCATGATGATGACCCGCACTCAACTCGGCGCCCTCGCGCTCCTTGCCATCCTGCAGAACGCGGGCCAGGCGCAGGTTCCAACCGCCGTGCTGCAGGTTGGGGACGTCCTTGACTACCAGGGCTCGAGCTACGTCATCGAGGGCGTCGAACGGCTTCGCGCAAACCGCCGCGGCGGCCGCGTGGCGCCCGTCCGCCCCGTCACCACGGGCGCGGCCACGGGGCCCCTGCTCTGGGGCTCGCGCCAGGGCGAGGCGCCAGGTGTGCTGCGTGTCAGGGGCACCTTCGGCGGCGTGATCCAGGACTCCATCGGGTACAACCCTTCGATCGACGGCAACGGTGCCGTTTGCTACACAGCGCTCTGCCGCAGCGCAACGGGCAGCAACCTCGATGCCCTCTGGCTCGAAGACACGCTCATCGCCCTCGAAGGTGACCCGGCTCCAGGCGCGGGCGGAGACGTTTGGGTGAACCCCGGTCTGAACGGCTTCGGTGGCCTCCCCCTAGGCGGTGTCATCTTTCAGGGCGGCCTGCGCGCGGTGGGCTCAACCACCACGACCTATAGCCTGTGGAAGAGCACGTCGACGCAGCCGCTCTTGGTCGGGCGCACGCAGCTGCTTGGGTTCAGTCGCCGCCTCAGCGCGACGCCCGTCCGAGACGCAGATCGCTTCGTCGCGGTCTCGCCCAGCGAGACCCATTGGCTCGCGGTCGTCAACCTCAACGCAGCGTCGACCCCGCGCGGCATCGTGCTCGATGGGCTCCCGCTCATGATCGGCGGGCTGCCGGTCGAGTCTGATCGCCCCGTCCCGGCCTTCATTACCCCGAACGGCACCTGGGGCGGCAACTTTCAGGTCCCCTACGTTGACGATCAGGGGAATTGGGCAGTCCTCGTCGACTTCGACGATGCGGTGCAGGGTCCGGGCCGGGCGTGGATTGAGAATGGCGCCGTCATACTCCGAACCGGAGACACCTACGCTGGGCTCGGTCCGATCGACGATCTGTTGACGCTGCAGGCAGCCGGCGAGCGGCGCTCGCTCTACCTGGAGGCCGGCGGCACCCTCTACTACGTCGTCGACGGCGAAGTGGTGATCACGAACGCGACGGAATACGACGGCGACGGAGATGGCGCGGTCGACCCAGGGTCGAGCTTGAGCTTGAATGCGGGCAACACCAATCGGTATGAGCTGGAGCCCGACGGCACGCTGACGGTCATTGCGACCTTAAGGCCGACACCGCAGCCGAACTTTGCTTACGGCCTGCTGAGCGTGAAGGGGCGCAGACTCGGAGAGCGCTACTGTTCACCGGCGGTCCAAAATTCAACGGGGCTCCCAGCGGAGATCTACGTGTCCGGATTCCCGGTGGCCGGCGGCAAGCCGCTCGAGCTCCTTGCGCAGAACCTGCCGACCTTGACGTTCGGCCTGTTCATCACGAGCAAGGCTCGGGCGCTCGTTCCGGGCGCTGGTGGATCCCAAGGCGTGCTGTGCGTCGGGGGCACGGTCGGCCGCTTCGGCCCGGTCTTGGCCTCGGGCACAGCGGGCACGTTCGCATTGAACGTCAATACGTTGTCGATGCCGGTCGCGCCATCGGTCGCGGTCGCCGTAGGGGAGCGCTGGGCGTTCCAAGGGTGGTTCCGCGACGCGAACCCTGCGACGACGTCCAACTTCACGGACGCGGTCGAGGTCCTGTTCGAGTGACGGGAATGAGATGGAGCGCTCGCGGCCGGCGACGGCGGCCCTCGCGAGCGCCGGCCCCTTCGACCGCGTCGATGTGCGACCTAGAACGCGTGGGGCCATCTACGCTCCAACGCGCGACTCGGATCATGGGTGCGCGTCGAACATCCTGGCGCCGATCGCGCCATTTGGAGGGTCCCATCTGGCTGGGCAACGTCAACCGTCCGACGCCCGGGGTCGGCGCACGGTGCCGACGTGGGAGTCACTGGAACTGCACGCGTAGACGGTCAGTGAAGTTCGAGTAAGGCTGGCCACTGATCTGGTCGCGGAACCAAAGCGTGAAGTACCAGGTCTCCCCCGGCGCGACCGGCACGAGTCCAGTCGGAGTCGGGTGGTGCGCCAAGTCCAGGGCGAGCGCCGCGGCGCCTGTGCCCCCCGTGTTCATGATCTGGAACGGGCCCACGAAGCGACCGATCGCGCCAGCGAGGCACAGGTTCCCGATGCTCCCCCCTGCGTTCGGGTAGAAGCCTCGGTTCTGCGACGTCAAGAAGAAGCAGAAGGAGTTGTTCGGCAGGTCGACGGCGCGCAGCACGAGCGAGTTGCTCGCCACCGAGGTCGAACCCGACCACGTCATCCGCCCAGGCAGGCCGGTGGCGTTCGGCTGCGCCACGCAGGAGTTCATCGCCGTGCCGGGGTCCGTCGCGCACAAGCGGCCGTTCCAGATCGCCGTGACCGGGCCAGCGCCGCTCCACGCCACGTCCGTCGCCGTGCCGGGCTCCAGTCGAATCATCCCATCAGCGCTGCGGAAGGCCGCGTTCGCGCCGGTGCCCTGGCGGAAACGATGGGCCAGCGTGGCGTTCGTCGCCGGATTGCGACCGACCAACGCGACCCCCCAGTTGCCGCGAGGAACGAGCCACGGCTGGGCGAAGGTCACGGTCGTGCGGAGGTCAGTGCCGAGTCCGACCGATGCGCCATCGTCGGTCGCCGCCAGTGTCCACGCGCCGCTGCAACCGCTGCACGTTTGGTTCGCGTACGAGCCTTGGACGGTGTACACGGCGAGGCCAACAGGGCCTACGGTCGAGGTGTTCAACTCCAGCGCAGAGACGAGGAGGTCGTCCTCGGCACGCAGGTCGAAGTAGACGACGCCTCCAGGCGCGACCCCGTCGTCCGACGCGAAGTAGCTCTCCACGCAGGCGAGCGGGACGGACCTAGGCTCCTCGCGGATCCTCAACGTGCCTGACTGGTGCGGATACCGATAACCACCGACGCGCACCACATAGGACTGCCCCGCGACGACGCTCGGCACGACCACGCGGCTGGCGCTGCCACAGCCGTCGTCGTTGCAGGCGACGGTCGGCTGTGGGGCGCACCCGCCGACATGGACCTCGACTGTCGTGTCGAACTGAGTGTCACAGGTCTCGACGACGAGCTGCCAGCCGGGATTGACGCCGGTGTACTCGAACCACACGTCACCGCCGTCAGGTGCACCGCAGGACCAGGGCGTCGCGCTGGGTGTCGCCTCGTAGGTGGAGAAGGGGGTGCTGCCAGCCAAGATCGTGAGGCGCCCGGCGCACTCGTCGTTCACTGGCGGAGCGGGCGCGGGACCGTCGCCGAACTGCAGGTTGTCGAGCCCGACGCCGAGGGGCAGGGCGTTCGGGAATGTGATCCGGACTCTGTCGAACTTGCTCCCGGTCGCGCGCACGTAACGCGAGCCGTACGGGCGAGGGTAGAAGAACGTCGCTGAGCCTAAGGAGACGCCGGCGAGCGACAGCTCGACCTCGTACGAAAACTCCCACTGACCGGAGAACGTGAACTGAAACTCGTCGACCGGCGCGTCGAGCTCGATGTCCCAGCCATCGCCTGCGCCCGGGCCATCAGGGGGAGGACCGAGGAAGTATTGCGCCTGCAGTTGGCCTGCCTTGGAGTAAAGCGCGATCCCAGTCACCGTCTCCGTCACGAATGACGAGCCAGCGGGCTGCCAGCCGTTGCCCACGAGCGCGACCTGACGGATGCCATAGGGCTGAAGCTGGCCCGGGCTGACAGGCCCAAGGATGGTGTTCGGGTGGTCGAAAGTGAGCGCAGGGCCCGTCAGGTTAGGGGACGGACCGGCGTGATCGGTGACCTGTGCCCACCCGGGCGCGACGAGCGACGTTGCAAGCAGGAGGGGCGTGAGGAGCCGGAGCATGAAGGGTCTCCAAGGGGGCTGCGGGCCAATGCGGGACGCGCAGGGCAGCGCTCGAGTTCCATCAATCCTCCGATACTACACCCTCTCTGGGAGGGGCGCCGGGCCTGCGGCGGGTCGCTGACGACGGAGCCGATCCCGGACGAGCTCGCGCCCCTGGACCCATTGTAGACGCTGCTACCGCAGCGCACATCCGAGCCACCGAGGCGGACGACCACACCGCACAGGTCGACGTAGGACGCGCCGTAGACCTCCGCGGTCAGACCACCTGCGCCCCCTTGTTGGCAGGGCAAGTGCGCAACTCGCTAGGCCATAAGTCACTCGCGCTCGGCCAGCGCGAGGCCCCGGTGTCGCGGGTCATGGTCCTTGTGGAAGCACCCGAGGATCTCTGGCGCGCATTGCACAAGGCGACGCCGTCAACTTCGATCGCAGAGCGCCGCGCAGCTCTGCTGGGATCTGGTCCTCCAGCCGACCGTAGGCGCATCCGGCGCCCTTCGGCTCCACCCGCGCATAGAGCGACTTCAGGACGCCGCGCACGTTCTGGATCAGCGCGCCGTTGATCAGCACGCTGTTGATCAGCACGCCGTTGATCAGCACGCCGTTCATCAGCACGCTGTTGATCAGCGCTGTGCGCGTCGCCGATGAGCGTGTCTCGCGATCGCAGCCAAGCTCGCCGAGCAGATCTTTCATCCATCCCGACTGCCCGCCCGCCTCGATGGCAATCCGGGTCGAGACAGTGCGCTCGAAGCGATCCCATAGCCCTGCGCCGCCGTCGTGGCGCCGGTCCGGCGTGCGGGAGCGCCGCGATGCGAACCGCGTTCTGTGGCGCAGGCTCCCAGGGCCGAGTGGCCAAGGTTGGGCGCGCCCGCGGTTCGGCCCGGTACATGCGCAACGCACGCCGGGATCCTGGGTTTCGTTGCAGGGGAAGACGACACGACGCCCTGGAGACGCGGCTGACCCGCGCGCTCGCCGAGCTGCGACGCCGCCTCGCCGCAGCGCAAACGGGCGAGGTCGGCGAAAATCGTCGCTCGGCCCTCGCCCTGTTCGCCGCGCGCGAACTCGATCTCGCGCTCATCGCTCTCGCAGCCGTTTGTGGGTGGTACGCGGTCGGAAGGAACAGCGGCCGGCCAGAACCCGTTGTCCAAGCACCGATCCCTGTCGGACGAGCGCTCTCGAACGACGGCGTGGAAGTCGAGGAGGTCGGGACACTCGAGGCCACGCGCACTTTGGCGCCTGATACGACCGAGCCCGGCGAGGCAGCCCAGACCTCGCTCAAGCCTGTCCATGCGGGTACGGGAGCGCTGACTGTCGTAGTCCAATGGTCCGACGGCACGCCGGCCTGCGACGTAGGTGTGATCGCAAGCTCTGATTCCCGGCGGACGGGCGTCTCGCGACGAACGCGCCGTGTGACGGACGGGCAAGGGATCGCGCGCTTCGACGCCCTGCAAGCCGGCGCGTACCAGCTGTCGACACTCTGGAACCACCAGGACGAAGCCCGCCGTGTGCGCACGACGGTCGACGCGAACGCGACAGCCTCAGTCACCATGAAGCTCGCTCCAGGACTCGCGGTGGAAGGACGTGTGACGGACGACGGGGGAGACGGCGTCGCCAACGCTTCGATCTGGCTCGCGGCAGGCGGTGGCGGTTGGGCCTCTGGCGCCGTCGTGACGACCGCCGACGCCAGAGGCCACTTCCGCCTGCGCGATGTCCCTCGCGGCGTCTCGCTCGGGGCGCTCGCCAAGGGCCACTTGCCGAGCGCGCTGGTGGACCTCGACGTCGTCGACACGACCTCGTCGCCGGTGACGATCGATCTCGTCGTGCCGCCTGGCGGTGGTACGGTCACGGGTCTCGTGAGCGATGAGGAGGGTAGGCCGGTCGTTGGCGCGCTGGTCGTGGCCGGAAAGGTCGTCGGCGACGCCCGCTTCCGCTTCGATGGCACGGTCTCGGAGCCCTGGACGGAGTCGCACACGACGACCGACGAAGAGGGTCGTTATCAGTTCGACGTGCTGCGTCCTGGCCAGGCACCCGTGCACGTGCGCGCCGACGGCTTTGCCCAATGGGAAGGCGAGATCGACGTGCCTCTGGCCGGCTCAGCGCAGCTCGACATCCGCCTGGAGCGTGGCACGACCGTGACGGGGCTCGTCACGGACGCGCTCGGAGTCCCCGTCGCGGGTGCACGCATCCAAGCCTTCCTGCGACCGCTGCGCGAGACCTTCCTGCAGATGGGCCAAGTCGACTTCGAAGGCCCCATCGCCCAAGAGGTCGCGCTCAGCGGCGCGGACGGGACCTACACGCTGTCGCCGCTGCCGCTGCGCGTCGTGCACCTCTACGCCCTGCAACGTCGCCCCGAACGGGATGCCTTCGGCCAATTGATCCCGTTCGTGCACATTGAGCTGGATCTACGGGACGGAGCGCCGCGCACCTGGGACCCGATCCTCTCCAAAGGGCGCACGATTCGAGGCTTGGTGCGGTACCAGAACGGACCGCCGTTGAGGGACGTCTTCGTGGAGGCCATGGTCACGGCAGGCGCGGACGCACATCAGCGTGTCACGCATACCCTCGACGGGACCTTTGAGTTCATCCAGTTGCCCGGCGAGGCGTATACGATCCGCGCGCAGGTGTTCGGCCTCCCGCAGGGCCACGCGGCGCCGCAACGGACGAACGTGTCTCCAGATGGCGAGCCGATCGAGCTGATCGCGACGTTCGACGCGCCGGAGAAGCACGAGTCCTCCGAGGTCTCGGTCCGCTTCGAGGACACGGCGGGGCGAGCGATCGGCGCTACGCCCTCCGTGTCGCTCGAGCGAATCGATCGCTTCGCGAGGCACTTTGGCGAACGTGACGTCGATGGCGTCTGGCGCTTCGACCTCGACGAGCCGGGCTCGTTCCGCCCTATTGCACTCGTGGGCGAACGAGTCATCGCCATGGGTGAGACGTTCGACTTCATGCCAGGAAACGACCTTGACCTTGGCACGCTGCGAACCGAGCCCGGCAGTGTGCTGATCATCGACTGGTCGATGCCCGGCCAGCGCCTACCGGAGGGGTTGATGGTCTACCTGCAGCCAGAAGGCACACGCACGGCCGAAGAGCTGACACCTCCGCTGACGCATCGCTTCCGATTCGAGAGCTTACAGCCGGGCGCGGGCAAGCTGACGATGCATGCGCAGAACATGCTGGAGGTCGAGCTCGACTACGAACTGGTGGCTGGGGAAGAGACCGTCCTCGACGTTGCGCTCGTCCCAGCGGTCGCCGTCCGATACCGGATCGACTTGCCAACCTATGAGGACGCCGTGTCGTTTGCCTGCCGCATCATCGATGCATCCACGGGCAACGAGCTGCAGAACGCAGTGACGAAGGACTTCCGGCGTTACCCAAACCCGGTGGAATGGTCGCGGCAGCTCACACCTGGCACTTATCGCTTGGAGGCCTCGCTCGGGAACGGGAGACACGCCGACACGGTCTTCTCGGTGCATTCTCTCGAACCGACGGAGGCGCCTACGCCTGCGCTCGATCTGCGTTGATCGGCGACACGAGGGGCGCTCGGCGCATGCTCTCATCGGACAGTTCACACGCGTCGTCTGCCCAACGACAGCCCAATGGGCTTCACGCTCGCGATGAGGCCGCGATCCTCGAAGGGGGGCCCAGTCACGGACACGTGGCTGATGGAGAGACGCGGATTGGAGCGGTGGCGCGCATGGGTGGGGCCTCGGCTAAGGCAAGCACAGCACCCCGCTCGGTCCAATTTCGCTCACATGCTCGCTCGGAAACCTCGTGCGCGACCTCCATTCAGCGCTTCGCGGCCGGGCGCTCTCCGCGACCCGCCCCGAAAGCAGCGTGAATGCTACTCTTGAGGCGCTGCGGAGCCCCCTCGACCGCAATACAGCCACTCCACGGAGCGGTCAGCCTACGGCCCGTGGCCCCTACGACCCTGCCCCATGTTGATCCCCCTCGCGCTCATTGCCTGCCAGTTCCCGCAGCCGTCTAGTGTGATCTCGCTCGTCGGATCACAGCGCGACGACGACTACGCCGCAGACATGCAGTTCACGCCGGACGGGAGACGGCTCCTCGTTCACCACCGGATCGCGCCGGCGCTCAGCGCAGTGACCGAGATCGACGTGGCGCTGGGCAGGGCCGTCGCGCGCTCCCCCGAGCTCCAGGAGTGCAATGTGATCACCATCTCGCCGGACGGGACCATCGCGCTCGCACCCGAGCGTTATTCCGGGCGCCTGCGCATTCTATCGGTTCCGGGGCTGCAGCTCTTGGCTACGGTGAACCTCAGCCCCTTCTCGGGGAGCGATTACTTTCGCTCGGCTGTGGATTCCACCAGTACCCGAGCTGTGCTCATGGACGGGCCGAACCAGCAGATCTGGGTGATCGACCTCGCCACCGCGACACAGCAACGGTTGATCACGCTCCCGGTGACCGCCTACGTACCAGAAGTACACATTGGCGCGGACGACCTCTCGATGGCCTTCCGCCAGGGACAATCGGTGTACACAATCGATATCTCGACCGGTCTCGAATCCGCGCGCACTCCGATCAGCGCCCCAGGGACGCCTGGCTCGCCGATCTGGAGCGACGACGGTTCGGTCATCGCCGTGATGACAGAGACTCTCGCGAACGGCGCGAAGTACGTCGAGCGCTTCACGATCCCTGGGCTCACGAGCCTCGGGTGGGTGCCGCTGAACGGTGCCGTCTCGCAGACATCTTTCTCGCTCGACCGCGATGGTGATCGTGGGCTCGTCTTCAACGGGACGACATCGTCCGTGGCGAACCTCGTCACCGGGACGCTGACAGGCCCGATCCCCGCGGCCTTCCATGGGAGCATCAATGGACAGGCGTCGCGCGTCGTCGCCAGCACTGGGTATGACCTGGTGGTCGTGGACGCGGGCACAGGGGCGACCCTCGGACGATTCCTACCGCGCGGAGACGATCGGAGCGTGAATCGAATCCAGCTCTCGCCGGATGGCCGCTTCGCCGCCGTCGGCCGCCAGGGTTCCGAACGAATCGAGCTGTTCGAGATCACGACCAGCGCTCCGATCCGGCGCGCCGATGTCTCGAGCGGCTTCGGCGTCGAGGCCGACGGGCCCTACACCATCGTCGTGGCCTCAGATGGCCGCGAGGCTGCGGTCGTAGCCCGTGATTCTGACGACCTGCGGGTCGTAGAGATCCTAGGCTCCCCCACGGTACGCGGGCGAGTGGAGCTCGACAGGGGCCCCGAACACGCGGCGCGGCGCGCGGACGGTAGGGTGCTCGTCGTGCACGGACGTGGCGCAAGCCTCTCGGTGGTCGACCTCGCCGGGCCGACGGAGCTCGTGCGCTTCGCGCTGCCCGACCCGGCATACTTCGTGCAGCCCGAGTTGCAAGGCACTGCCGCGTGGGTCTTGCTCGATGGATCGACGTCTCGCTCGCTCGTTCGCATGGACACCGCGACCGGCGCCATCCTGGCTTTCGTGCCGCTCCCAGGGGGCGCCGGCCTCACGTCCCTCGGTCGCGAGTTGCTCGCGACGGTCGAGTTCGATTTGCCCCGTGGGCGCGCATTCGTTGCATCCCCCGACACGGGTCAGCTCTCGCTCATCGACCTCCCCAGCGCTTCACTCGTCACGAGCGTCACCGTTCCAACGATCATGGAGCGTGCAGCGCTAGCGGTGAGCTCGGACGGCACGGCGGTCTACCATCGAGGTTCGCTCGTCGATGCGACCGCGTTCGCCGTGTCCCCACAGAGCCTCGGATCGCTCTGGACGTGGTCGTGCGGAACGCCCCCGCTACTGGCCACGAATCTGGCGACCCTCGCGCTCTTCGACAGTGACCGATACATCCTCTGTAATGGAGGCTGCATAAGTCCAGCCGTCATCCTCTCGGCGGCGACGGGCAGCACAGTCAGCTCCGTCTCGACCGTGATCGCCGTCCAGTCGATCCGTGCGTTCGACGACGAAGTCTGGATCGACACCTTCAACGCGCCGATCCACCGCTACCGCGCCTTGGCCGGAGCTCTAACGAGCACAGGCTTCGAAGGCGATACGAAGTGCTGTTCGGAGTTGGTGTTCGTGGCGTCGACCGGGCTCGCGATCGGAATGGCTGACGAGAATGGTCCGGCGTCGGCGCCCCGCGACGATCACTTCTTCGTGCTCGATCTCGTGCAAGACACCATCACCTGTACGCCAAACGTCCCGAACTCGACCGGGGCGGTCGCATCGCTGCGGACCGATGGCCGCGGCTTTGCCGGTGCACCGCTCATCGTCACCGTCGAGCGGCTACAGCCCGGCGGAATGCTCGGCTACCTCCTTGCGGGGTCCTTCGCGACGCCCCCTGCTCCGATGGGTTTCGGCGTGGGTCAACTGTGCCTCGGCGGCGCCATCGCGCGCTTCAGCCAGCAAGTGCAACTCGCCGACTCCACGGGCCGCCAACGCTTTGTCGTCGATACATCGAGCATCCCGTCGGCTTCCGCTCCGACTGCGGTGCTGCCAGGCTCGACATGGATCTTCCAAGCATGGCACCGGGACACGACTCCGAGCGGCGCGGTGACGTCGAACACTTCGATAGCACGGAGCGTCCGGTTCGATTGAGCGCCAAGGAATCGCTCGCGCAGGGCCGGTAAGCGCTCATTGGAAGAGAACAGACACCCCGTGCGTCAAGTTGCTCGTCGGCCCCGGGTTCGTATCGCGGTACCAGGCCTGGAAGTTCCACGTCTCTCCGATCGACGCGGAGACCCGGCCCCCTGGCTGGGGCAGGTGGTCCAGGTGGAGTTGCACGGATGCAGCGCCTTCCGCGCCGGCGATCCGAATTTCGCCCGGTCCGTAGTAGCGGCCGATCGAGCTCCCTAGGCACAACGTCCCTTGTCCACCGCCTGCGCCCGGCACAAGGCTCTGATGACGACTCGCGAGAAACAAGGCGAGGGCTCCCGGCGGCAGTCCGTCGGCGAGCAGCGTGACGTTGTCAGCCGCGAGGAGGCTGGGACCGAGCGCTCGCAGTCCAGCCGAGGCTCCGGTGGAGTTCGCGGCTGCCGGGGTGCAGTACGCCTGGCCCGCCGCCCCGTCCTGCAAGTGCTTCACCACGTCGAGCCCGAGGGAGAGGTTCGGGGACACACCGCCGAGGGGCAACGAGGCGAGCGTCAGCGGGTTGCCGCGCGAGTCGACGGTGAGGCTCAGGCCCCCGGACGCCGCGCCCGGTGGCCTCGTGCCGCGGCGCCGGAGCGCCCAGCGCTCCGTCCCATCAGGCGCAATGCGCGCCAGGAAGACCCCGTCGGGACCAGCCCCCGCAGCACCGAAGGCGAGGACGTCGCCTCGGTGGGTTACGGCCAAGTCGGAGACTTCTGCGCCGACGCTGGGCGTGGCGACGCTCGGCGCGGTGAACCCAAGCGCCGTCCCGTCCGCAGCGAAGCGAAAGATCCCCGCTTCCCGGACGAGACTCGATGGGGCTCTGGTCGAACCTCCAACGGTGATCTGATCGAAAGGGTCGATCGCGACCGAAGTCACAATCAGGAGCCAATTCGGCGCGACGACACCGCTCTCGAAGATCAAGTTCCCGTTCGCATCGAGCTTCGAGACCGTCGCTTCGCTCGTGTTGTTCGCCCCAAGGACGCGGTGCGCAATGACGAGGTTGCCTTGTGAGTCGAACGCCCCGTCCAGGTTCGCTCCTTCCGAGGCGGATGAGCTGTTGTAGGTCCAGAGGTAGACGCCGGCGGAGTCGATGGCGGTCACGCGGAGGTCCCGAAAATTCGTCAGCGTATCGAACTGCCCCATCACGTAGACGCTGTCGTTGTTCCCTACGAGTACGCCTCTCGGGTAACCCATCGCTGGGGTCCAAGGCCCTAGACCGCCGTTCCCGCGCCAATCCCAGCGCGGAGTCCCATCTGGCGCGAAGACCCGTACATCGACACGCGGGTAGGTGCCCTGGTCTGCCGCACCGACGACGATGGCATCACCCGAGGATGCTGTGGCGACGAAGAGCGCCGCGTAGTCGCTCCAGTCAGTCGCTCCAGCAGGCTCAGCGAGCAGCGGAAGGTCGACGCTCCACTCAAGCGTGCCGTCGACGGCATAGCGCCGAAGGACACTCGTCGTACCGCGCAGGATGACGTATGCGTTCCCTACATCGTCGCAGGAAACACGGGCACGCCGGTCAGTCGAATGCTGCAGCGACGGCGCGACTGGCCCAGCGGCGACCGAATCGGTCCACACGACATCACCATTCTCGGACAGCTTGGCGAGTTCGAACGTGCCTGGCTGATTGGGGTTGCCGAGAGGGAAAGCCTGCGCCCACCCGAGGACCAGCATGCCGCCGTCAGGCGTCGCCTCGAGCGCCATGGGCTGGAGCCCCTGCTGAGGATGGGGCGCTCGAACGTGTTCCCAACTCACTTCCGCGCCGACTTGAGCCCCGAGCGCGGGCGCGGCGAGAGACAGCACAACTCCGGTCAGCGATCGAATCTCCATGGCATGGTCTGAGCAGACGACTTGAAGGTCAGCTCCTCTGCCCCAGGTTAGGGCCTCGGGGCGAGAAATGGGGCTCTCCTGCTGCCCTGGGGATGGGCTCGAACAGAAGCGGGAAAATGAGCGCGATCTGTGGGGTCTCCGGCACAGGAGGTGAGCGCACATGGAGCGAGCGGCACGCCGTGGGTGTCATGGACCAAGACGCCGCCCGCCCCGCGCGCGACTCAACGCTGCTCGGGATCGCCTTCTCTCTCTTTGCCACTGCTCCGTGAAGTGTTGGCGGGCCAGCAAGACGGCCTCGTCACCGAGGTGTGCCGCACGTGGCAGGACGCCAGGCGCTCCTTGCGCACCAGCAAGGGACGTCGCATCCACGATCGCCGGCGCCACCGATAGCGCCAGGTCGACTCTTGCGGCGAGAGGGTCGACTTCGAGTGGTTCCGAGACGAGATCTTGTCAACGGAACACAAGCGAGGCGAGGCCAAGCTGCTGCGTCGCACTGCTGGCGGCAGCTCAGTCACGCAGGCTCTTCAAGCGCAGGAGGAACGCGGCGCGGAGCGCGAGGCGCTCGCGTGCGGCGCCGACTCGCGTGTCCCTCGTGCGCTCGAAGAGTCTGTCCAGGTAACCGCTCGCAGCCGCGCTGCCGAGCACGGCGAGCGCGTTCGCGACAAACGCCGCGCGGTCGCCCTCGAGCTCCTCGAGCGGCAGCGTGCGGAGGATCGCGGGGACGCAGGTCGGGTCACCTAGGTCTGCGAGCGCGCCGACCGTGGTCATCCGGTTCCACCAATTCGGCTCGTCTGCGAGGTGCCGCAGGAGGAGCTCGAGCGCGTTGGGATGTCGACTGGCGCCGAGCCGTCGCAGCGCCGCGCGCCGGTCGTTCACGTCATCGAACTCGCCAGCGACCCGGTCCAGCAGCGCGACGCACGCGTCGGAGTAGCGCAGCGCGAGTCGACCGAGCGCCTCCCGCATCGTCTCCGTCCTGTCGCCGGCCAAGATCGCTTCGATGGACGTCATTGCGGCCGCGTTGTCCGCGGGCGGGATCGCCTCTTCGTCGAGCCGCAGCGTCACGCGCTGCGGTCCCGACCGGCCACCCGTCCAGAGCTCACATCGGCTCACCTGGACCATGCGCTCGTATTGATCGATCGGGTGCTCGAGCGTCCCCCGAGTTCCCTCCACCGGGTCGATCCACTGCGTGCCGGTGATCCAACCGAGGGGGGTAAAGGCCGCGATCATCGACGCCACCGGCTGTTCCAGGACGCGACCCGAGCTCAAGTCGACCAGACGGGCGACCGCTGTCGCGCCCGCCAGCGCCTCGGGGCCCTCGTTCGAGTGGGCGAGGAGGACGCCGTCGTGGATCGAGTCCAACGTGAAGCGCTCGACCCCGGCGCACGGGATCACCGTCACCTCCCGACGCTCGATGTCCAGCGAAGCCAGCTCGCCTTCGCCGCGGACCCACACGAGACGATCAGCCTCTCGTTCGAAGTCGGGGCCGGTCCCAGGCCTCGGTGTCGTCGCCACGCCGAGGTCGATCGGCTCGTTGAGGCCGTTCGCGTCGAAGCCGCGCCACGTCAACGCGACGCGATCCTCACCGACCTTGACAGCGTGGATGACCCCGTCGACCTCCAGGTGCGCGCATCGGTGCCCATAGGGCAGCTCGATGGTGAGGTCCGACCGCGTCCCAGCAGGCGAGAAGAGCGCGATCTTCCGCCCTGGCCGCCATGTGATGGCCGCCGACCCACCGGCGCCGACCGCGGCGAACTGCGGCGCACCCCAGCCGCTGCGCGTCACCTCGCTGTCGGCGAGCAAGACGGGATCGAGCCCGCTCGTCCTCACCACATTCAGTCGCCACGGCGGCCGCGGGGCGTGGAACATGCGGTGGGACTCAGGGATCGGGAGCACCCGCAACGTCACCATCCAGCCGCGCTCGACGTCGATCACTTGGCCCAGTTCAGTGATCGCCGCGTCGAGCGGCTCCACCGGCACCGTGCCCTCGTCGACCGGGACGGCGGCGAGCGCGAGCGTGGACGCGAGAAGCAGAATCAACATTCCGCTCAGGCTACCTGCGCCGAACGACGCCAGCGGGTCACGGGTGTGTCACAGGGCCAATGACGCGGCGTCGCCCACCGCGCGTCTGCGCAGTCCCGCAGCCCGCTCACGACTGCCTGCCTCAGGAATTGGCCCTCCTCGCCGGTCACCCGTGCTGCCCAACCGCAGCGGCGCTGAAGGTCGCCAAGTCGACTTGCGCGACCTCGCCGGGGGGGCGGTGACGGGGATCGTCACATCGACGATCTAAGGGGCCATCCAGCTGCGTGAGTTGCGCGAAGGCGCGCCATGTGCGCAGTGACAGCTACACCTGCCCATCGGGACAGTGACTTGGGTCAACATGAACACCTCCTGTGAGTGCAAGAACACGTTGAGCTGCGCCGTCGCTCTTGGGTCAACCTCCATAGGGAGCGAGACGACCTGGACCGGCATCAAGACCTCAGATTGGGGTCGAAGCCGCCACCGCTGACCGTTACCCGTGCGCCGCTGAGGGCAACTCCGGGCTCGCTCCGCGCGTACCTCGGTGCCGTCGAATCCCGGCGCGCTCTCCCCTTGCTCGCTCAAGGGACGAGAACTGGGGCGAGCACGACCCGGAACCCGAGGCGGTTGGTCGTGGAGCCGGGAACGGTCCAGCTCCGGCGTGCGGAGCGGCAAAAGTGGGAGTCGCTGTCCCAGCTGCCGCCGCGGACGACCCGGCGGGGGCCGCCAGTGGCGAAGGGGTCGGTCACCGCCGCCGAGGTGTAGTCCGCGTACGAGTCCAGGCACCACTCGAACACGTTCCCGTGCATGTCGTACAGTCCGAACGCATTCGGCGCATAGCTGCCCACCGGTACGGTCCCGGACGTGTTGCCGCACCGCGCGGGCGGATTCGAGTGGTACGAGTACCCCGAACGACGCCTGATTGCAGAACAGGTCCGGCCCGTAGTGGTACTCGGTCGTCGTCCCCGCTCGGCACGCGTACTCCCACTCTGCTTCGGTCGGCAGACCGGTACTCGTAGCCGGCTGGCAAGTTCTGCCTGCTGCGCAGTAAGCGCCGCGCAGTACGCGCGCGATTGAGACCAACTCACCGTATCTGCGGGGTGCGACGCGACCCGAAGGTCGACGGATTCGTCCCCATCAGCGCCGCAGTACTCGGCCTGCGTGACCTCGTGCTGGCCCATCCAGAACGAGTAGCTGATCGTCACCTGGCGGACCAGGTCCGGCGTCAACTGGCCGTAGTACGGCGGGCCGCTGGGTGCGTTCGACCCCATCAAGAAGGTCCCCGCCGGGACCGGCACCATCGTCGGTACGGGGGTCGGCGAACCACTGAACAACACCGCGAACCCGTCGCTGAAGTTCGACGTCGCTCCCGCCCACCGTCGCGGTACCAGCACTGGAAGTTCCATGTCTCGCCTGGCAGCACGGCAACCGCGCCCGTCGGCTGCGGCATCACCGTGAGGTCGGCCGTGACGTCCACGACCCCGTCGCGCGAGTTCAGCCGCCGCGCGCCGCCGACCGAGCCGGCCGATCGGGTTGCCGAGACACAGGTCGCCCGCTGCCCGCCGGGGTTCTGCACGAGGCCCACGTGCGGCTGCCACAGGAAGGCGCCGCCGCGTTCAGCAGCAACCCGAGGCTCGTCGCGCGAGTCCGTTCAAGTCACGACCGCGGTCCTGAGCCCGAGATCAACGCGGGCGCGCCCGTCAGTTCGGCGCCGCGACGCAATAGTTCGTGCCGACCTGCGCCGACGCGACGCCGAGCGAGGCGACGAAGACCGCGGCCGCGCGCGCGCTCGTCGCCGCAATGGATGCTGCGTAGAGAGCCGGCGCGAAGCAGGAATGCCGACCGAGACGAGGGCCGCGGGGTCGACGAGCAGGGGCAGGGTGCGTGGATGCATGTCGTCTCTCGAAGGGCAGGCCGGACGGGCGCGAGCCGCGCCGTCCAGAGCGCTGGGGCTGGTTGGGGGCGAGGCACGGGGACCTCGGGTCAACCCGTAGGCGCGGACCCGAGCGTCAACTCACGCGGATTCGTACGGATTCCCGAACCAGCGAAGCATTGCACCCCGACCCGCACCCGCCAGCTCGCGTCGTGCGGCGCGGACTCTCGCGCGCCGAGGATCGACGGCCGCTTCGGGCTCGCTGCGCTCGCGCCTCCGAGCCCCGGCGCGCTCTCCACTTGCTGGATCAAGGGACGAGAACTGGGGCGAGGGCAACCCGGAAACCGACGTTGTTCAACGAGTAGTTGGGATCGCTGTAGCTCCGGTACGCGGAACGGCAAAAGAAGGAGTCGCCGCCCCAGCTGCCGCCGCGGAAGATCCGGAACGGGCCGCCAGTGACGAAGGGGTCTGTCACCGCCGCGGAGCCATACGGCCCGTACGAGTCCAAGCACCACTCCTGCACGTTGCCGTGCATGTCGTACAGACCGAACGCGTTCGCCGCGTAGCTGACCACCGGCACCGTGCCGCCTCCGGCGTTGCATGACGAGTTTGAGTGGTTCGAGAACTCGAACCGTGCTTGGTTGCAAAACAGCGCCGGCCCGTAGTGAAACTCCGTTGTTGTGCCCGCGCGGCACGCGTACTCCCACTCCGCCTCCGTCGGCAAACGGTACTCGTAGCCCGCCGGGAGATTGCCCGCTTGCTGCGCCGTCAGCGCCGCGCAGTACGCCCGCGCTTGATGCCAGCTCACCGTTTCGACTGGATGTGAGGCGCCCGGGAAGCTTGACGGGTTCGACCCCATCAGCGCCTGGTACTCGGCCTGCGTGACCTCGTGCTCGCCCATCCAAATCGGGTAGCTGATGGTTACCTGGCGGATCGGGTCCGGGGTGTACTCGCCGAAGTAAGGCGGGCCACTCGGTGCGTTCGAGCCCATCAGGAACGTCCCCGCCGGGATCGGCACCATCCCCGGCACGGTCTGCGTCGCGGTGAATAAGACCGCGAGTCCGTCGCTGAAGTTCGAGGTTGCGCTCCCGCCCACCGCGTCGCGGTACCAGCACTGGAAGTTCCAGGTCTCGCCTGGCAGCACGGCAACCGCGCCGGTTGGCTGCGGCAACACGTTGAGGTTGGCCGTGACGTCCACGACCCCCGTCGCGCCCGAGTTCACCGCCACACCCCCGACGAGCCGGCCGATCGGGTTCCCGAGGCACAGATTGCCCGCGCTGCCACCGGGGTTCTGCACGAAGCCCTGCGTGCGGCTGCACAGGAAGTACGCCGCCGCGTTCAGTGGCAACCCCGAGCGCCGTCAGCACGGGTCGTTCAAGTGCACGACCGCGGTCCCACAGGCCCGAGATCAACGCGAGGCGCGCCCGTCGGCGCCGCGACGCAGTAGTTCGTGCCGACCTGCGCAGACGCGGCGCCGAGCGAGGCGACGAAGACCGCGGCCGCGCGCGCGCTCGTCGCCGCAATGGAACGCTGCGCGGTGATCCGGCGCGAAGCAGGAATGCCGACCGAGGCGAGGGCCGCGGGGTCGACGGGCAGGGGCAGGTTGCGTGGGTGCATATCGTCTCTCGAGGAGGCAGGCCGGGCGCGCGCGAGCCGCTACGTCCAGAGCGCTGGGGTGGTTGAGGGCGAAGCGAAGGCGCCTCGCTCCACCCCAAGGCGCGGATCCGAGCGCTGACTCACGCACTTACGCGCGGATTCCCGAACCAGCGAAGCATGGCACCCCTGCCCGCACGCGCCGCCTCACGTCTTGCAGCGCGGACTCTCGCACGCCGAGGTTCGACGACCGCTCCGGACTCGCTCCGCTCGCGCCTGCGTGTCGTCCTAGCCCGGCACGCTGTCCACTTGCTGGATCAAGGGAAGAGAACCGGGGCGAGCGACCCGGAACTGGCGATCGTTGCCCGCGCCGGGACCGTAGTTGCGCCGGAACGCCGGAGCGGCAGGCGACGGAGTCCGCTGTCCCAGCTGCCGCCGCGGAGGACCCGGTAGGGGCCGCCAATGACGAAGAGGTCGGTCACCGCCGCCGAGGTGTATGGCGCGTACAGTCAAGCACCACTCCCGGCGTTCCCGTGCATGTCATACAGACCGGGCATTCGGCGCATAGCTGCCCACCGGCACCGTGCCGCTTGGGCTGTGGCACGCCGAGTTCGAATGGAAGCTGAACACGAACCAAGCCTGGTTGCAGAAGAGGTCCGGCCCGTAGTGGAACTCGGTGGTCGTCCCCGCTCGGCACACGTACTCCCACTCCGCTTCAGTCGGCAGACGGTACTCGTAGCCCGCTGGCAAGTTCCCCGCCTGCTGCGCAGTAAGCGCCGCGCAATACGCGAGCGATTGAAGCCAACTCACCGTATCTACGGGGTGCGACGCGCCCTGGTAGGTCGACGGATTCGTCCCCATCAGCGCCTGATACTCCGCTTGCGTCACCTCGTGCTGGCCCATCCAGAATGGGAGCTGATGGTGACTTGATGGACAGGTCCTGCGTGTATTCGCCGAAGTACGGCCAGCCGCTCGGTGCGTTCGGAAGCCCATCAGGAACGTCCCCGCCGGGATCGGAACCATCCCCGGCACGGTCTGCGTCGCGGTGAAGAGCACGGCGAGCCCGTCGCTGAAGTTCGACATCGCGCTGCCCCCGTCGCGTGCAGCCTGGAGTTCCAGGTCGCTGGCAGCGCAGCAACGCGCCGTCGACGGCAGCGACCAGGTTGGCGCTGGCGGTCCCGGCTCCGTCGCGCGGAGTTCACCGCCACACTGACAGGCGGCAGATCGGTTCCAGAACAGATGCCCGCGCTGCCAGGTTCTGCGAAGCCTGCGTGCGGCTGCAAGCCGCGCGTTCAGCAGCAACCAGGCTCGTGGCTGAGGTCGTTCGATCTACGACGCAGTCCTGACCCGAGATCGGCGCGGGCGCCGTCAGTTCGGCGTGCGGCGGCGTTCGTGCCGGCCTGCGCCGACGGCGCCGGCGAAGGCGGCGGTGCGGCCGCGCGCCGCGCGCTCGTCGCCGCAGCCAGGCGCTGCGCCGGCAAGCGGTTTCGGTGACGCCGGCCAGGCGAGGCCACTCGAGGTCGGCGACGGGACCGGTTGCGTGGTGCGGCTGGCTCTCTCGAAGATGGTGGGCGCGATGCCGTCGGAACGCTGAGGTGGATCGCGCCTGGGCAGGCCGGAGGCCTCATCCGCCGTGGCGCGGACCGGCGCCAGTCTTGCGTTCGCGGTTCCGCGCCAGCGACCGCGGGACCGGCCACGTGATGCTCTACCTGCGTCGTGGCGCAGATCCGGCGCGCCGGTTCGACAGGCAGCTCGGCCTCAGCCGCTCGCGCCTCAGCGTCAGGCCCCGGCAGCGCGGAGTTCCCCGGCGGCTCAGGACGAACGGAGCCGGACAGCCGAAACCGGTCGTTCGTGACCGGATCGAGCCCAACAGGACCAGCGGGCGGCAGAATTGCGGAGATGCTGGACAAGCTGCCGCCGCGGATGACCCGGTAGGGGCGGCCGGTGACAAAGGGGTCGGTCACCGCCGCCGAGGTATATGGCGCGTACGAGTCCAGGCAGTACTCCCACACGTTCCCGTGCATGTCGTACAGCCCGAACGCGTTCGGTGTGTAGCCGCCAACCACAGCGGTGCCGCCCGGGGTGTTGCAGCTCGAGTTCGAGTGGAGCGAGTACGAGAAGCTCGCCTGGTTGCAGTAGAGATCCGGCCCGTAGTGGAACTCGGTCGTCGTCCCCGCTCGGCACGCGTACTCCCATTCTGCTTCGGTCGGCAGACGGTACTCGTAGCCCGCTGGCAAGTTCCCCGCCTGCTGCGCAGTAAGCGCCGCGCAGTACGCGCGCGATTGAAACCAACTCACCGTATCAACGGGGTGCAACGCGCCCTGGTAGGTCGACGGATTCGTCCCCATCAGCGCCTGGTACTCCGCCTGCGTGACTTCGTGCTGGCCCATCCAGAACGAGTAGCTGATCGTCACCTGACGGACCGGGTCCGGCGTGAGCTGGCCGAAGTACGGCGGCCCGCTTGGCGCATTCGACCCCATCATGAACGTCCCCGCCGGGATCGGCACCATCCCTGGCACGGTCTGCGTCGCCGTGAACAGCACGGCGAGCCCGTCGCTGAAGTTCGACGTCGCGCTCCCGCCCACCGCGTCGCGGTACCAGCACTGGAAGTTCCAGGTTTCGCCTGGCAGCACGGCCACCGCGCCGGTCGGCTGCGGCATCACGTTGAGGTCGGCCGTGACGTCCACGACTCCCGTCGCGCCCGAGTTCAGCGCCACACCCCCGACGAGCCGGCCGATGGGGTTCCCGAGGCACAGGTCGCCCGCGCTGCCGCCGGGGTTCTGCACGAAACCCTGCGTGCGGCTGCACAGGAAGTACGCCGCCGCGTTCAGCGGCAGCCCCGAGCTCGTCAGCACGAGGTCGTTCAAGTGCACGACCGCGGTCCCTGAGCCCGAGATCGCCGCGGACGCGCCGGTCGAGTTCGGCGAAGCGAAGCAGTAGTTCGTGCCGACCTGCGCCGACGCGACGCCGAGCGAGGCGATCAAGACCGCGGCCACGCGCGCGGTCGTCGCCGCAATGGAGCGCTGCGTAGAGATCCGGCGCGAAGCAGGAATGCCGACCGAGACGAGGGCCGCGGGGTCGACGAGCAGGGGCAGGTTGCGTGGGTGCATATCGTCTCTCAAGAGGCAGGCCGGGCGGGCACGAGCTGCGCCGTCCGGAGCGCTGGGGTGGGTCAGGGGCGAAGCGCAGAGGCCTCGGGCACCCCGTAGGCGCGGACCCGAGCGTCCGCTCACGCACATTCGTATGGATTCCCGAACCAGCGCAGCATGGCACCCCGGCCCGGACGCGCCGCCTCATGTCGTACAGCGCGGACTCTCGCGCGCCGAGGTTCGACGACCGCTCCGGACTCGCTCCGCTCGCGCCTCCGTGCAGTCGACCGCTGGCAGGCTCTCTCTCGTTGATGGTTCAAGGGAGGAGAACTGGGGCGAGCACGACCCGGATCCCGATGCTGGTGCTCGAGCCAGGACCGAGTCCGCTGCCCCGGAGGGCGGAGCGGCAACCGTCGGAGTTGCTGCTCCAGCCGCCACCGCGCTTGACCCGGGCCGCGCCGCCTGTGACGAAGGGGTCGGTCACCGCAGCCGAACTGTACGGCGCCAGCGAGTCGAGGCACCACTCCCAGACGTTGCCGTGCATGTCGTAGAGGCCGAACGCGTTCGGCGCGTAGCTACCCACCGGCACGGTTCCGCTGGTAGGAGGGCCACCGCAGGACGAGTTTGAGTGGTAGCTGTAGAAGAACCGCGCCTGGTTGCAGAACAGGTCCGGCCCGCAGTGGAACTCGGTCGTCGTCCCCGCGCGACACGTGTACTCCCACTCCGCCTCGGTCGGCAGGCGGTACTCGTAGCCGGGTGGCACGTTTCCCGCCTGCTGCAACGTCAGCGCCGCGCAGTACGCCCGCGCTTGAGGCCATGTCACTTGCTCCACCGGATTGGAAGCACCGAGGAAATTCGAAGGGTTCGATCCCATCAGCGCCTGGTACTCGCCCTGAGTCACCTCGTGCTGGCCCATCCAGAACGAGTAGCTGATCGTCACTTGACGGACCGGGTCCGGGGTGTACTCGCCGTAGTACGGCGGCCCGCTCGGCGCGTTCGAGCCCATCAGGAACGTCCCCGCCGGGATCGGCACCATCCCTGGCACCGTCTGCGTCGTGATGAACAACACCGCGAGCCCGTCACTGAAGTTCGACGTCGCGCTCCCGCCCACCGCGTCGCGGTACCAGCACTGGAATCGCCACGTCTCGCCCGGCAGCACCGCCACCGCGCCGGTCGGCTGCGGCATGGCGTTGAGGTCGGCCGTGACGTCCACGACTCCCGTCGCGCCCGAGTTCGCCGCCACACCCCCGACGAGCCGGCCGATCGGGTTGCCGAGGCACAGGTCGCCCGCGCTGCCGCCCGGGTTCTGCACGAAGCCCTGCGTGCGGCTGCACAGGAAGTACGCCGCCGCGTTCAGCGGCAACCCCGAGCTCGTCAGCACGAGGTCATTCAAGTGCACGACCGCGGTCCCTGAGCCTGAGATCAACGCGGGCGCGCCCGTCGAGTTCGGCGTCGCGACGCAGTAGTTCGTGCCGACCTGCGCCGACGCGACGCCGAGCGAGGCGATCAAGACCGCGGCCGCGCGCGTGATCGTCGCCTCAATCGAACGCTGCGTGGCGAGCCGGCGCCGGACAGAGACGCCGACCGAGGCGAGGGCCGCGGGGTCGACGGGCAGGGGCTGGTTGCGTGGATGCATATCGTCTCTCGAGATGCAGGCCGGGCGGGCACGAGCCGCGCCGTCCGGAGCGCTGGGGTGGGTCAGGGGCGAAGCGCAGGGGCCTCGGGCCACCCCGGAGGCGCGGACGGGCGCCCGCTCACGCGAATTCGCGCAGATTCCCGGGCTAGAGGAGCGCGGGACCCCGGCGCACGCGCCGCCTCACGTCGTGCAGCATGGACGCTTTGCGCGCCGAGGTTCGAGGGCCGCTGCGGATAGCGGATACTGCTTCCGAGGTGGCGGTAGTGGATTCCGGGGTCCGTTGACGAGTGGGGTGGTTCGCCAGGTTGAGACGTGACGACGCAGGATGGCGACTGTCCGGCGAGCGGGCAGCGCGGGAAGTTGTCCCGGCACTGAAGGGAGTGGCCGAACGAGGCCGCAGAGGGGGCCCGGGCACGCGGGCTCGGGGGCGGGCGCATACAGTGCGAACGCGAAGGCGCCCGCGGCGGCCGTGGAGTGACGCCTCTTGGACGAGGGCCATCGCGCTCGCGCGTAGGAGTCGCCCGCGGGATCCTGCAGGGTGTACCGCCGGTGGGGACGGTGGTGGCTCCTGTCAGAAGAGCGCCGGCGGCGGGGGCTCGCGGGTTCGACTCCTAATGAGCCCGGTCCTAACCCGGTCATCAACCTGCGATCGCCGCGGGCCTCTTCGTACCCTGACGCGGTGAACCACTGCGCGGAGCTTGGTGGCCAGGGCCTCGGCAGCGCCTCAACCACGCGCGTCAGCGCGCCGACTGGCGCCGCCGAGAACAGCGTGCGGCCAGCTCCGGGAACAGCATGGCGCGTAACTCGCGACCACCTGGAGGCCTAAGGGACAGGCGTATACCAACTAGCCCGTTTGGAAGCCCTATCCGTTGCCTCGCGCGATGCTGGGCCTCTAACAGGTTGCAGAGCCTCTTGCCCCAGCTGCTCCGCGGAAGTCTCGAGGCAAAGACGTCCGTCGGCTGCGTGTGGCAACGTTGCAGATCGCGAACGCGGGCGGGGACACTGCGGAGTCGGTCGTTGTCCTCACGGAGCCCGTCGCCCGCCTACTTCAGTGGTGAATAGGCGCTACGAGATCCGGGGTCTCTCGACTGCGCCCGCTACGCAGAGACTGGGACCGTGCTCGGGTCGTCGATGCCGCCGACCGGGGCCACGCAGGAGTGGTGCAGTGGAGCGAGCTAGCGCGCGTCGCGCACGATAGAACTCCCCGATCACCCTTGGCCCCGAGGAGCCCGAACGTCCATCCCTCGGGGCGGGATGAGACCCGACTCGGTCCTCGAGACTGCGGTCCCGCGCTACTGCAGCGTCACGCTCACCGCATCCGTGAAGTTGCTCGTTGGGCCCGGATTCGCGTCGCGGTACCAGGCCTGGAAGTTCCAGGTCTCGCCGGCCTGGACGGATACCAAACCCGTCGGCTGCGGATGTTGCATGAGGTCTGTCGTGAGCTCGAACGTGCCGCTCGCGCCGGAGTTCTGGAGCTGTCCCGCCGAGACGTAGCGGCCGACGGCTCCTCCCAGGCAGAGGTCTCCCTGGCTGCCGCCGGGACCCGCGGCGAAGCCCTGGGTCCGGCTCGTTAGGAAGTAGCCCACGGACTGCGTCGGTAGGCGATCCGCGGTCAGGATCACGTAGCCCTGCGCGGCGGCGCCGGGGAAGCCCTGGGCGGTGATCCGTGCGGGCGCGCCGGTCGAGTTGGCGACGCCCGGCGAGCAGTACGCGGTGCCGAGCGCGTCGTCGTAGATGTCGACGGTGTCGTAGACCATGACTCCACCGAAGCCGCCGAAGAACCGCCCGCCTGCGAAGAAGCTCTTGGTGCCCACGGTCGTCGCCGCGAGATGGTCGCGATGCACGGAGAGCGCGTAGGTCGACCACGTGTTCGCTGCGGAGTCGAACACGCTGACGTCGTGGACGCCGCTCGAGAAACCGCCAGCGAAGAGGGCCTTTGCCCCGTTGCTCATCGCAGCGCCAGCCCGATGCGAGTTCGGTGCGGGCATGGTGAACCACGTTCCGGTCGTGTCGTCGTAGACATCGACCACGTTGCTGCCATTCCCGCTGAAATATGCCCGAGATCCCACGGACGTCGCTACGCCATCGGCGAGCGGGGCGCTGAGGGTCGCCGTCGACCACGTCCCGGTGGCAGCGTCATAGATGTCGACGACATCTGTCGGCACGTAGGGCCCTGCCATCAAGCCGCCTCCCGCGAAGATGGCCTTGCTCCCGACCGACACGACAGCCATGTCGAACCGTCCGACCGAGAGGGTGGCAGTCGACCAGACGCCGGTCGCGTCGTCGTAGATGTCCACCGTGTCGACGCCGAGACTGCTCAGATTCGTCAGCCCGCCCGCGAAGAGGACCTGCGTCCCCACAGCAACCGCATCGAGATCCCCGCGGACGCTCGAGAGATTCGCCGTGCTCCACGCTCCACTCGAGTCGTCATAGATGTCCACGACACCCGACGGCCCGCCGGTACATGCAGGGCCGGAGCAGATGCCGCCGGCGAAGAGGACCTTGCTCCCGACTCTCGCGGCGCAAGTGGCGCCGGGAGCGGAGAGCGAAGCCGTCGACCACTGGCCCGTTGCATCGTCGTAGATGTCGACGACGTCGGAGGCCCCGAAGCTGGGTACATACCCTCCAGCGAACAGCGCCTTGCGACCCACCGTCTCGGCGGCCAGAACGGTTCGCGGAACGGACAGCGTCGCGGTGGTCCATTGCGCGGCCGCGGACGGCGCGAAGAGAACACAGGCCAGCAGCGAGTAGGTGGAGCGGGCAGGGACTTGCATGGGGTCGTCGATCGAGGGGGTTGGAGGCACACCGGAGTCCATGTGAGTTCGAGCGGTCGCACGGACGCGAGCTCGCGCTATTGCAAGACCACGCTCACCGCGTCCGTGAAGTTGCTCGTCGGTCCCGGGTTCGCGTCGCGGTACCAGGCCTGGAAGCTCCAGGTCTCGCCGGCCGCGGCCGCCACGGGCCCGCCCGGCGTGGGCATCGACGCGGGGTCCACGACGAGCGAGAAGCGTCCCGCCGCGCCGGAGCTCTGCACCTGGCCCGGCCCGACGAAGCGTCCGATCGCGCCGCCCAGGCACAAGTTGCCCTGGCTGCCGCCTGGCGCGGTGGCGAGGCCCCGCGAGAGGCTCGCGAGGAAGTAGCCGGTGGTGTTCAACGGCAGCAGCTCAGCGTTCAGGCGCAGCGCGCCCGCCGCGGCGGACAGGTCGCCGTCGACCAGCAGCACGGCGGCGCAGGCGCCGCTGTTCGCGGCTGCCGGGCGACAGTACGTCTCGCCCACTGAACTGGCGCGGATCCGGAAGCCGTCGATGTTGCCGGGACCAGGGATGAAGTACTCGCCCGCCACGTGCGTCCCGTCACCTGATACGGCGCGCGGGATCGCCCACGGATCGAGCCCCGTCGCGAGCGAGAGATCGCCGAGACCCTCTTCAACGGTCCAGCGCACCGCGGTCGTGACGATGAGTCCGCCCACGGGGCCCCCAATGACGCTCTGCGACATCCCGACGATGACGCGCCCGTCCGCCGAGATGTCCGTCGCTTCGGTGCCCACCGACAGGGGCAGCCCGAAGAGCGGCACCCAACCGGTCGCGCTCGTCCATCGATGCGACGTCGAGCCCAGCCCACCCGCGTTCGGGATCGTCCCCACGATGACCTCGCCGTCCGCCGAGATGCCGACGAGGTTGTAGGAGCCGAGCGAGGTGTACCCCGTGACGGCATGCAACAGCAGGGCGTGGGGCACCGACACGCCGCCGGGCCCGCCGTTCGACCATAGGTTCATGATCACGACCCCGCTGTTCGACGACATGCCGACCGCTCCGCCGCTATGACCGGCCAGCGGGAGCGGGAGCGGGAGGGGCTGCATCCCGGTCGCGGCGGTCCAGATGAAGGGCCGGATCAGGTTCCCGTCGCTGGACCGCCCGACCACGATCGATCCATCGGGCGAGACGGCCTCCGCGCTCGCGATGAACCAGGGGGCCGTTGCCCCGAGGCTGCCGAGGTCCTGCATCCCGGTGGCCGCCGTCCAGCGGAACGCGCGCGCATCGTCCGAGACTCCGACCACGGTGGTCCCGTCCGCCGAGACGGCGGTCGCGGCGCTCGTCACGGCCCCCGGCAGCGTGCCGAGGTCGGTGAGACCCGAGAGCGACGTCCAGCGGAACGCGCGCCACCCCCCAGGACTTGGCCAGAAGTTCGCTGCTCCAACGATCACCTGGCCGTCAGCGGAAATGTCACGGACACTGCCGAACACGGTGAGCGAGCCGATGTCGACGAAGTCGGCGCAGTCCTGCGCGGCCACGCTCGACGCCAGGAGCAAGGCACAGGCCAAGAGGGAGAATCGGGACGACGAGGCCCGTCGCACGAGGTGGGCAGGCAGGGGTTGGTTGCGTGGATGCATGGCGTCTCTCGAGGGGCAGGCCGGACGTGCGCGAGCTGCACCGTCCGGAGCGCTGGGGTGGGTCAGGGGCAAGGCGGAGAGGCCTCATCCCGCCACGTAGGCGCGGATCCGAGCGCTGACTCACGCACTTACGCGCGGATTCCCGAACCAGCGAAGCATGGCACCCCGGCCCGCACGCTCCGCCTCACGTCGTGCAGCGCGGACTCTCGCGCGCCGAGGTTCGACGGCCGCTACGGGCTCGTTGCGCTCGCGCCTCCGTGCCGTCGAACCCCGGCGCGCTCTCCACTTGCTGGATCAAGGGACGAGAACTGGGGCGAGGACGACACGGAACCCGATGCGGTAGTTCGTGAGGCCGGGAATGTAGTAGTACCTGAACGCGGAACGGCATAGGTCGGAGTCGGAGAACCAGCTACCGCCGCGGAAGACCCGGAAGGGGCCGCCAGTGACGAAGGGGTCGGTCACCGCCGCCGAGGTGTATGGCGCATGCGAGTCCAGGCACCACTCCGACACGTTCCCGTGCATGTCGTACAGTCCGAACGCATTCTGCGCATAGGTGCCCACCGGTACGGGGGACGTGTTGCCGCACCACGTGGGCGGATTCGAGTGGTACGAGGACCCGAACGACGCCTGGTTGCAGAACAGGTCCGGCCCGTAGTGGAACTCGGTCGTCGTCCCAGCTCGGCACGCGTACTCCCACTCTGCTTCGGTCGGCAGACGGTACTCGTAGCCCGCTGGCAAGTTCCCCGCCTGCTGCGCAGTAGGCGCCGCGCAGTACGCGCGCGATTGAGACCAGCTCACCGTATCTACGGGGTGCGACGCGACCTGGTAGAGCGACGGATTTGTCCCCATCAGCGCCTGGTACTCCGCCTGCGTGACCTCGTGCTGGCCCATCCAGAACGAGTAGCTGATCGTCACCTGGCGGACCGGGTCCGGCGTCAACTCGCCGTAGTACGGCGGCCCACTCGGCGCATTCGACCCCATCAGGAACGTCCCCGCCGGGATCGGCACCATCGTCGGTACAGGGGTCGGCGAACCACTGAACAACACCGCGAGCCCGTCGCTGAAGTTCGACGTCGCGCTCCCGCCCGCCGCGTCGCGGTACCAGCACTGGAAGTTCCAGGTTTCGCCTGGCAGCACGGCAACCGCGCCCGTCGGCTGCGGCATGACGTTGAGGTCGGCCGTGACGTCCACGACTCCCGTCGCGCCCGAGTTCACGGCCACGCCGCCGACGAGCCGGCCGATGGGGTTCCCGAGGCACAGGTCGCCCGCGCTGCCGCCCGGGTTCTGCACGAAGCCCTGCGTGCGGCTGCACAGAAAGTACGCCGCCGCGTTCAGCGGCAACCCCGAGCTCGTCAGCACGAGGTCGTTCAAATGCACAACCGCGGTCCCGGGCGGATCGCCGCGGACGCGCCCGTCGAGTTCGGCGCGCGACGCAGTAGTTCGTGCCGACCTGCGCCGACGCGACGCCGAGCGAGGTCAAGACCGCGGCGCGCCGTGATCGTCGCCTCAATCGAACGCGCGTGGCGAGCCGGCGCAGGACAGAGACGCCGACTTGGTCGTTCAAATGCACGACCGCGGTCCCGGAGCCCGCGATCAACGCGGGCGCGCCCGTCGAGTTCGGCGTCGCGACGCAGTAGTTCGTGCCGACCTGCGCCGACGCGACGCCGAGCGAGGCGATCAAGACCGCGGCCGCGCGCGCGCTCGTCGCCGCAATCGAACGCTGCGTGGAGAGCTGGCGCGGAAGTGTGACGCCGACCGGGGCGAGGGCCGCGGGGTCGACGGGCAGGGGCAAGTTGTATGGGTGCATATCGACTCTCGAGAGGCAGGCCGGGCGGGCACGAGCTGCGCCGTCCGGAGCGCTGGGGTGGGTCAAGGGCGAAGCGCGGGGGCCTCATCCGATTGCCTAGGCGCGGATCCGAGCGCTGACTCACGCACTTACGCGCGGATTCCCGAACCAGCAAAGCATGGCACCCCGGCCCGCACGCTCCGCCTCACGTCGTGCAGCGCGGACTCTCGCGCGTCGGGGTTCGACGGCCGCTCCGGGCTCGCTCCGCTCGCACCTCCGTGCCGTCGACCGCTGGCCGGCTCTCGCGCTAATGCGTCAAGGGACGAGAACTGGGGCCAGGACGACCCGGAACCCGAGGTTGCTGTACGCGTCGCCGGGAGCGCCGTAGTTGCCGTCCCGGAACGCTGAGCGGCAATAGTGGGAGTCGATGTCCCAGCCGCCGCCGCGGACTACCCGGTGCGGGTTCGGGACGCCAGTAACGAAGGGGTCAGTCACCGCCGCCGAGGTGTACAGCCCCCACGAATCCAGACACCACTCCCAGACGTTGCCGTGCATGTCGTAGAGACCGAACGCGTTGGGCGCGTAGCTACCCACCGGCACGGTTCCGCTTGTAGGCGGCACACCGCAGGACGAGTTCGAGTGGTGGCTGTACCAGAACCGCGCCTGGTTGCAGAACAGGTCCGGCCCGAAGTGGAACTCGGTCGTGGTCCCCGCTCGGCACGTGTACTCCCACTCCGCTTCGGTGGGCAGTCGATACTCGTACCCCGCTGGTAGGTTTCCCGCCTGCTGCACCGTCAAAGCCGCGCAGTAGGCACGCGCGTCATACCAGTTCACTCGCTCGACAGGGAGCGACGCGCCCGGGAAACCCGACGGGTTCGAGCCCATCAACGCTTGATACTCCGCTTGCGTGACCTCGTGCTGGCCCATCCAGAACGAGTAGCTGATCGTCACCTGGTGGACTGGCTGCTGGTACGTGCCATTGAAGTAGGGCGGCGCGCTCGGCGCGTTCGACCCCATCATGAACGTCCCCGCCAAGATCGGCACCATCCCCGGCACGGTCTGCGTCGCGGTGAATAAGACCGCGAGTCCGTCACTGAAGTTCGACGTCGCGCTCCCGCCCACCGTGTCGCGGTACCAGCACTGGAAGTTCCAGGTTTCACCTGGCAGCACCGCCACCGCGCCGGTCGGCTGCGGCATAGCATTGAGGGCGGCGGTGACGTCCACGACTCCCGTCGCGCCGGAGTTCACCACCGTACCCCCGACGAGCCGGCCGATCGGGTTGCCGAGGCACAGGTCGCCCGCGCTGCCGCCGGGGTTCTGCACGAAGCCCTGCGTGCGGCTGCACAGAAAGTACGCCGCCGCGTTCAGCGGCAACCCCGAGCTCGTCAGCACGAGGTCATTCAAGTGCACGACCGCGGTCCCGGAGGCCGAGATCGCCGCGGACGCGCCCGTCGAGTTCGGCGCCGCGACGCAGTAGTTCGTGCCGACCTGCGCCGACGCGACGCCGAGCGAGGCGATCAAGACCGCGGCCGCGCGCGTGATCGTCGCCTCAATCGAACGCTGCGTAGCGAGCCGGCGCAGGACAGAGACGCCGACCGAGGCGAGGGCCGCGGGGTCGACGGGCAGGGGCAAGTTGTGTGGGTGCATATCGACTCTCGAGAGGCAGGCCGGGCATGCGCGAGCCGCGCCGTCCGGAGCGCTGGGGCGGGTCAGGAGCGAGGCGAAGGGGACCTCGGGCCACCCCGTAGGCGCGGAGCCGAGCGCCGACTCACACACATTCGCGCGGATTCCCGCGCCAGCGGAGCGCGGCACCGGCACGCGTGGCCCGGGGCAAGCGTGCAAGCGGCACCGGCGGCGGATTCAGATCCCCGCTCATCGGGCGACTTGCGCGCGCACCCACGGAGGATAGGTGCGCCGAAACGGTCCCGACAAGCAACCTGCGGCCCCGACAAGCAACCTGCGGCCCCGCCGAGGACCTCACGCGGACCGCACAAGGAGCTCGCGCAAGCGCTCGTGGGCGCGCGCGCGCAACATGTGCAGCGCCCCTTTCGAGCGACCGAAGCTGCGTGCGACCTCGTCGAGGTCTCGCTCTTCGAGGTCCAGCTGTTCGACCACCTGGCGATAGGATGTCGGGAGGCGCGCGATCGCTGCCTTCAGTTGGTCCACGGCCTCGTGACCGCCGTAGATCGCAGAGGCCGTAGGTGCGCCGCTCTGCAAGGCATTCAGCAGCGTCCGCGCCGACGCGCCATTGGCGCCGTGGGTGATCCGTCGCCCGTCTGGCGTGCGGATGCGCGCGGTGAGCCCGCGGATCGCATCTCGCAGGTTGTTCTCGGCGATCCGCGTGAGCCACGCGCGGAACCCCGCCTCGGTGCGGACCCGCAGCGCGCGGATGCGGAGGATCGCCTCGATGGAGGTCACCTGCAGCAGGTCCTCGGCGTCGAATTCACGGCTCCACCGCGAGCCTGACACCAGCGACGCGCATACGCCAGGACCGAGCGCGCGAAGGAGGCCTTCGAGCGCGCGCGTGTCCCCATCAGCGGCGCGCGCGACGGCCTCGTCGGCGGCAGACGGTTGGCGATTGGAGTCGTGGGCAGGCACCGCGCTGTGACGCTAACCGTGCCCCTGGATCTCTGCCAGCCGCATCAGCGCAAGATCGCGTCTCGCAGCACAGGTTGCTCCGCGAGGAGCGTAGGGTCCACCCCTCCGAGGGCCTCCGAGAGGTCGAGCCCCAGCGCCTGCGCGTCTTGGAGCACCTCCGCGGCCCGCGCCAGCCCACGGGCCCGCTCGGCCCTGTCCTGGACCGCGCCGGCCCGGGCACAGAGCAGCACGACGAGGTCCCCCCACACCTCGACGTCGAGCGTGCCCGTCGCGACCCCCGCCTCCAGGAGCTGCATCGCCCGTTCCAGATTCCCGTTCTGGCTCTGGATCCGCGCGATCCTCCGGTAGCGCGCGCCGCTCACGAGGCGGCGCGCCTGCTCCTCCATTCGCGCGCGCCGCGTGTCCTCGGCGCCGATCCGAAACTGCTCGAGCTCCTCGGGCTCGAGCTCCCGCGGCGCGACCCTGCGCGCGTACCCCACGGGGTCCAGCGGCCAGCGCTGGAACCAGCCCGTGGAGGTCACCGTCAGCAGGAACTCGCCGTCCGCGCTCTCCACCGCGCCCGCGAAGACCCCATCAGAGGGCGTGATGCGGGCGAACGCCTCGCCCGTCCGTGCGTCGAAGAGGTGGATGGCCTCCTCGGAGCGAGCGTAGGCCATGGTCTCGCCGCGGAGGAAGCCGACGTCGTCCGCGAGCCCGTCCAGCGTGCGATACGACGCGATCGTCCGGCCAGAGGCCACCTCGCGCACCAGCGCCTCGCCCGCGACCCCCGTCGACAAGAGCAGTGTGCCATCGGCAGAGAACGCGTACCCCTGATGATCGCCACCGTGACCGCCGATCATCGCCACGAGCGAGCCGTCGCTGGGCCGTACGACAGCGCCGAGGCGATGGCCGACCCGCACGATCATGCGGTCCGCCGCGAAGTTGGTGCCCGCGAAGAGCCTCAAGCGGTGAGGGTGCACGTCGTAGGTGCGCCGTGCTGCTGAGTCGAGGTCGAGGGTGTGCAGCGTGTTGGGCTCGCCGACGACGTGCAGCAACACCGTCCGCCCGTCGTCGGCCAGCGCGAAGTCGGCCACCGACAATCCGGTCTCGATTCGGCGTACGTGGCCCGTCGCGACCTCCGCCACGGTCAGTACGGACGGACCGTCGCGGTACGCCAGGAGCGTCTTGCGCGCAGGGAGCGCGACCACGCGTGCACCGTCCGACGTCAGCTCCGAGTGCTCCGGGCGGATCCCCGGGAGCTCCAGCATCACCGCGCCGCCCTCGACGTCGACGACCTGCAACACCGTGGGGTCCGCGGCGGAGCAGCAAAGGACTCGGGGCCCGCCGGCGGTCAGGCGGATGGAGCTCCGCGGCGCCACCTGCGCGACGGGCAAGCGGGAGGGGCGTGTCGGCGGATCGAGCCGCCAGAGTCGGAACGTGCGGTCGTTCGACCAGGTCAGGACCCGATCGGAATGCGTATCGAGCGCGGCACCCATCACGGCGTATCGATGGCCCTCGAGCGGCACCGGCCGATCCGGGTCGGCGTGGTCCACGACGAAGGTGTGCGCGAACGTGCTCCACAACGTCCGCCGGTCGTCCAATGGCCACACGTCCGGCGGGAACGGCAGGCGCAGGATGGGCTCGTAGGCGGCAGTGAGAAGATCGAGGCGTCCCAGCTCGGTCGCGCGATCGAGCAGGGGCCGCACACCAAGGAGGGAACGACCGTCGGCGCTGAAAGCGAGCGCCGCCAGGTCCTGTTGCAGCGCGTGTCGCTCTCCTTCCGCGCCCAGGAGCAACACACCCGAGGCCCCTTGCACTTCGCTCGCGAGGCGCACGCTGAAGAGCTCGTCGGTCGGGTGCGCGAGGACGACTTGGCTGCCGTGAGGGAGCGGCCGAGAGCGATGGTCGAGGCTGGCCGTCTCGACGCCGTCGGCGACGCGGAAGACCTGCACGGAGCGGTGCGAGCCGACCGCGACGTGCTTGCCCGTCGCGCTGAATCGAACACTGCGGCAGGCGCCGATGACCTTGCTCTCCAGCGGCGGCCTGCCGAAGTCGACTGTGTCGAACAAGCGGAGCGTGAGGTCCTCGGCCACCGTCGCGAGCACCGCGCCGGTCGGGTCGAATGCAAGGCGTTGGACGGGTGCGGGGTGCGCGGGCAGCTCCGTCACGAGGCGTGCGGACGCGAGCTCCCAGAGCGCGACCCGCCCGTCGCGCGCGGCCGTGGCGACGAAGCGTTCGTCGGGCGAGACCGCGGCGTCGTTCAACGCCGCAGTCCCGGTCTCGATCCGCCGCAAGAGCTGCGCCGTTGCAGCGTCCCAGACCCGCAACGTCGGGTCGCTCGTCCGAGTGAGAACGAGCTCGCCTCCGCGCAGGAAGCGCCCAACCGCGCGAGTCGTCAGCTGGTGCCCTTCCAGGACCGCGACCTCGGTAAGGTGCGGGAGCGCCGAGTAGAGCGCGTCGTGGATCGCTGCGCCCATCGCTGCGCCCTGCAGGCCCTGCTCCGCTTCGAGCGCCAACAGGGTCGCCAACGCCGGCTGCTCTTCGGCCCGCAGCCGTGACTCCGCGGCGAGGCGCAGCACGTCGAACCGCAGCCGGTCGCGGCGCGCTTCTTCGCCGCTCGCGAGAGCGCGGCGCCACGAGTGAGTCGTCGCGCTGATACCGACGACGAGGGCCGTGGCGATCAGCGCCGCCGAGACCGTCAGCGAACGGTGGCGGCGTACGAACTTTGTGGCGAGGTGCACCCGACTCGGCGGGCGGGCGAGGACCGGCCGATCCTCCAGGAACCGCTGGAGATCGCGGGCTAGGTCCTGCGCGGTCGCGTAGCGACGATCCGGGTCCTTCTCGAGCGCCTTGAGACAGACCCAGTCGAGGTCCCGGTCCGAGCCGCGGGAGTCGACCAGCGTCGACGGAGGCGTGACGCACGCGGCGCGTCGCTCGCGCGGTTCGGCCGCGCGGCGCAGCGAAGGACGCAGCGGCTCCTCCTCGCGGATCGTCCGCAGGATCTCGTGCAGGCTGTCGGCGGGGGAGCCCTCGCTCAGCAGCGGCCGTGTGCCTGTGACGAGCTCGTAGAGGAGCACACCCAACGAGTAGACGTCACTGCGCCCGTCGAGGTCTCTGGCAGATCCGCTGGCCTGTTCAGGGCTCATGTACTCGGGCGTGCCGAGCACTTGCCCGAAGCGCGTGTGCAGCGCGAGCGGCTCATCGCTCGCGGTCGAGAGCTTGGCGACCCCGAAGTCGATCACCTTGGGGATCGGCTCTCCGTCGAGCTGCGCGACGAGCACGTTCGCCGGCTTCAAGTCGCGGTGGACGACGCCGCGCCCGTGCGCGTGGTGAACGGCTGCGCACACTGCGATCAAGAGCGGCAAGCGCTCGCGGAGCGTCAGCGGCGCGCAGAAGTCGATGAGGTTCGGGCCGGCCACGTACTCCATCGCGAAGTACGGCTGCCCGGCATCGGAGATACCCGCCTCGTAGATCGCTGCGATCGACGGGTGATCGAGGCTGGCGAGCACCTGGCGCTCGCGCTCGAATCGGCGCAACGCCTCGCCGCCGACGAGCGGGCTGCGCAGGACCTTGAGCGCAACGTCCCGCTCCAGCGCGCCGCGCTGCCGCGCCAGGTACACGACTCCAAAGCCTCCTTCTCCGAGCACGCTGATGAGCTCGAACGCACCGATCTCGCCTGCGCTCGGCGCCTGTTCGACGTCACGTGCGACGGCCGGGGAGACAAAGTCCTCGAACGCGCTGGAGATCGCGTCACGCGCCGGTTGGTCGGGTGCGTCGGAGGCCATGGGAGTGGGCTACCAGTCTGCAGCGTCCTCGAGATACGGTGCCATCGGGCACGTTCCTCAGGGACTCGTGCGGGGGTCACTGAAACGTCACGCTGACCGCGTCGGTGAAGTTCGACGTGGCGAGCCCTACGAGCGAGTCGCGATACCAGCACTGGAAGTTCCAGCTCTCCCCCGCCTGCGCGCTCTGCGCTCCACCTGCGAACGGAAGGGCCGTCAGATCGATCGCCTGGACGATCCGACCCGTGGCGCCGGAGCTCTGCGCAGCGCCGTCGAAGCGGCCGACGGGGGCGCCGAGGCACAAGTTGCCGATGCTCACGCCGGGCATCGCGACGAGGTCTTGGCTGCGCGACGCCAGGAAGTACCCCAGGCCGGACGGCGGCAGCGAGTCCGCGGCGAGCGTCACGTCGTTCGTCGCCGCCACGTCGCTCCCGAAGACCGCCAGCACTCCCGGCTGCCCCGTGGCGTTGTTGACGGCTGGCCCGCAGTAGCTCGTTCCGATGGCTGAGCCGGGACCGGTTGCGACGACCAGGTCGTACGTGTTGCACTCGTCGTTCGCGCCCGTCGCGATCCTCACCTCGAGCACGACAACGGTCGGCAAGCCCGTCGTGTTCTGCCACTGCAGCACCTCGTCATCGGTCGTCGTGGTGGCAGAGGCCAGCGGCGCAGCAGCGGCGCAGCCAGCGGTCGAATACAGGAAGAGGTCGAGGTCTCCTTCGGCGTGTGTGAAGAACGCCGAGACGTTGAGGGTCGAGCCGACGTCGAGGGCGATCGAATAGAAGTCCGGATCAGAGGCCTGGACGTTGAGTCCGACGTGCGTGCCCGAGGGGACGGTGAACGCGCTGCCGCAGTCATCGTTGGGCTCGAACGGGTCGGCTGACAGGAGCGGGCAGAGGTCGAAGGCCGGCGGCGCGAGGTACGCGACCCAGCCCTGTTCGGCCGCGAATCCGCCGGGGCTCCACGTGCCCACCACCGCATTCCCGTCCGCGGAGAGATCGTTTGCCGTCAACGACCCGCCCGCGGGCAGGACGGCGCCGAGGGCCGCGAGGTGCGGGAAGAGAGCGACGCGCCCCGACGCGCTCGTCCACAACCAGTCCGGACCCAGGATCACTGTTCCGTCGCGGTTGACCTTGATCGCCACGCCTGGCCCGAGGCTCTGCATCCCTGTCGCCGCGCTCCAGCGAAACGCTTCGCCGCCCGAGCCGCCGACGACGACCAACCCATCGGAGCTGACGTCGGCGCCGGAGCTGTCGGTCGCGCCGGGCAAGGTCCCGAGCCCCGACATCCCGCCCGCCGCGGTCCAGAGGAACGCCTCACTCTGACCGCCGGTGTCGCTCGTGCCCACGATGACGTTCCCGTCCGCGCTCACGCCATTGGCGTAGCTGTACTGCCCCCCCGGCAAGAACCCCAGGAAGACCGGGCCCGTCGCTGAGGTCCAGCGGAAGGCCTTGTGGGTCGGCGGCGGCACGGGCCCGCCCGTGCTACCGAACGAGCTGCCGCTCGAGCCGACCCCGACTGAACCGTCGGCGCTGACCGCGTTGACCGCCGACGTGCCGTCCCCGGGGCGCAGCGTCGGCACGAGCGTCACGCCGGACGGCCGGTCCCAATGAAATCCCGGGAGCGGGGGCGAAGGCGTCGTGACGAGGTACGAGCCGACGACAGACGAGCCGTCCTCGCTGACCCCAAATCCCAGGCCGAAGATCCCCGTGAACGCCGACGGCCCTCCGAGCGGCTCGTGTCCTCCTTGCACGGTCCACCGGCTGGGCTCGAGCCCCGCGCTCGTGCTCACGAACCCGGACACGACGGACCCGTCCCCGTTGACGCCGTAGGCGTTGCTCCAGTCGGCGCCCCCCGGGACGTCCCCGAGGAGGTGCCAGGACGCTTGGCCGTTCGCCAACGATGCGAGAGTGAGGGCGCACAGGGGCAGGAACGTGTGGACGAGTCGGGTCATAGCCGGGGTCACAGCAGGGGTCATGGGATGGAGTTCGAGGGTCGACTCGACCGATGCGGGTCGACGGCGCTGTTGGTCTGGATCGACCCCCGTCACGCTAGGCGGCGATGATCGAGGTGCACAAACGGTCGGCGCTCACTGCAGCGTCACGCTCACTGCGTCCGTGAAGTTGCTCGTCGGCCCCGGGTTCGCGTCGCGGTACCACGCCTGGAAGTTCCAGGTCTCGCCGGCCACGGATGGGATGAGGCCGCTCGGCGTGGGGAGCGCGGTGAGATCCACTGCGAGTGAGAAGCGTCGTGCAGCGCCAGAGTTCTGAACCTGGCCGGGTCCGACGAAGCGGCCAATGCCATTGCCGAGGCAGAGGTTGCCCTGGCTGCCCCCCGGGCCCACGACCTGGGCCTGGGCGCGGCTGGTAAGGAAGTACCCGGGCGCGTTCTGGGGCAAGAGCTCTGCGATCAACTGGAGCGTCCCCGCAGCAGCGGTCGGTCGCCCCTCGATCAGGAGCACCCCGGAGCAGGTGCCGCTGTTCGCGACCGCCGGACGGCAATAGGTCGTGCCCAACGCGCTGACGCGGACGCGGAATCCCTCGGAGTTGGGGCCCAGGCCCGCGAGGACCGTCCCATCCCCGGAGACCGCCGCAACGGCCATGCTGGGATCGAGCCCGGCCGAGACGGTCAAGTCCGCGAGCCCCTCCTCGACCGTCCAGCGCACCGGCGTCCCTACGACAATGGGTGATCCCGGTATGATCTGCCGCTCGGACTGGCCGACGATGACGCGACCATCCTCGGAGATGTCACGCGCCGCCGAGCCCGACGAGGACGCGAGCCCCGGCAGTTGTCCCCACCCCCCCGCCTGCGTCCAGCGATAAGCGCGCGAACCGGCCGAGTTCGGTCCGTTCGCGACGATCACTTCGCCATCGCCGGAGATCGCCACAGGCCAGTAGTCGTTGCCCAGGGACACGAGCCCGGTCATCGCGGTCCAGCGCAGAGCAATGGCGGTCGGCACAGGGAATCCGACGTCGTACGCCTCGCGCACGACCACGACCGAGCCGTCCGCGGAGACCCCCACGGCGCAAGCTGAGGATCCAAGAGTCGGAGTCCCAAGCGACAGCATCCCCGTCGCTGCAGACCAGCGAAACGCGTGCCCATTGGAGGTCCCGACGACGACGGTCCCGTCGGCGGACACGGCCAGGGCTTCCGTGGACAGCGGCGGCGTGGTCAATCCTCCGAGGTCCTGCATCCCGCCGGCCGCCGTCCACAGGAATGCGCGACGTGAGCCCACGCCGACGGACGCCGAATATCCGACGACCACGGAGCCGTCCGCGGACACGGCGGTCGCGACGCTCCACGGGTCATTCGGCAGCGCCCCCAAGTCCTGCCTGCCCGCCGCTGCGGTCCACCGGAACGCTTGTCCGGTGCTCGAGTATCCGACCAGGACCTGGCCGTCGGAGGAGACATCGGTGACGGTGACCCAGCCGCCGGCCACGCCGAAGGTCTGGAGTTCAGCGCACGTCTGCGCGCGAACGATCGGCAACAACGAGAGACCGGCCGCCGCCGAGGCGAGGCATCGAGAGAGGAGGCGCTGCATTGAAATGAGCGAGGTTCGGCACGTGCGTGCCTGCGGAGGAGAGGAACACGTGTCCGCAAGGGACGCGCGCGGTGAAGCCTCAGGGCGAACGATCGTCGTCGGCGGGTGTCCGGTCATTGCATCACCACGCTCACTGCGTCCGTGAAGTTGCTCGTCGGCCCCGGGTTCGCGTCGCGGTACCACGCCTGGAAGTTCCAGGTCTCGCCGGGCTGCGCGCTCACCGACCCTGACGGCGTCGGGAGCTGCGCGAGGTCGACCGAGAGCGAGAACGTCCCGCTCGACCCCGAGTGCATCACTTGCCCAGGGCCGACGAAGCGGCCGACGGCGCCGCCGAGGCACAGGTTGCCCTGGCTCCCGGCCGGCCCCGATACCAACGCCTGCGCGCGGCTCGCCAGGAAGAAGCCCGCGGTGTGGAGCGGCAGCAGCTCGGCCGTCAGCTGCAACGCGCCCGTCGCGGCCACGGGGTCGCCCGCGACGAGTAGGACGCCTGCGCAAGAGCCGCTGTTCGCGACGGCGGGACGGCAGTAGGACTCGCCCAGCGAGCTCACCCGAACGCGGAACCCGTCGGGGCTCGACATGTCATTGCCGACGAGGAACGTCCCGTCCCCGGAAACGCCCGTCAGCCAGGCGTTCGGCCCAGGCCCCGCCGCGAAGCCGAGCTCGGTCATCCCCTCCTCCACCGTCCACCGCACCGGTGTGTAGACGAACGTACTGGGGAAGGAGAGGATCTCACGAAACGAGTTGCCGACGACGACCCGACCGTCCAGCGAGATGTCCTTCGGAAACGTGCCGTCGGTGGTCGGCGGCCTCGGCAAGAGCACCCAACCCGTCGCGCTCGTCCACCGGTAGGAATCGCGTCCGTTGCCGCCGCTCCCACGAGTCCCGATGATGACGTCGCCGCCCGACGAGAGGCCCACGAGGTCGTAGAGGCCCAGCGGAACGAGCCCCGTTGCGGCGGTCCACCGCCAGCCGGGTGAGGCCACTGGGACTCCGGGTCCGCCCTGCGAACCAGAGTTCAGGAGGACGGTCGCGCCGTCTGCGGACACTGCGGTAGCGATGGAGCTGCCGTTCGGGAACGATGCGAGCTGGCGCATCCCGGTCGCGGCGGTCCAGTGGAAGGCTGCGTTCGACTGCCCGTTGAACGAGATCCCCACGATGACCGAGCCGTCCCCCGAGACCGCGGTCGCACGTGTCTCTGGCGCGAACGTGCTCAGCGTGCCGAGGTCCTGCATCCCTCCAGTGCTGGTCCAGCGGAATGCGCGGTTCCCGAAGATCCCACCCCCGGGGCCCGAGTAGCCGACGATCGTTGACCCGTCTGCCGATACGGCCGTCGCGAGGCTGATCGGCTCGCCAGGGAGCGTGCCCAGGAGCTGGACGCCCGTCGTGGCCGTCCACCGGAAGGCCTCGATGCTCGTCCCGGGTGGCGTGCCAGATGGCGGGAACGCGGTCCCCACCACCACCTGTCCATCGGCGGAGACGTCGACGATGTTGATCTCGCCGCCGAATGAGGGGATGGCTTGGTACTCGGAGCACGACTGCGCGTGAACGCTCGAGGCGCAGAGCAGCGCGGTGACAACAGGGAGGAAGGTGTGTGGCATGCAGCTCGGAGGGCGGAGAAAGGTTTGCGTGCAGGCGAAGGCCGTCGAGGCCGTTGCATGGCCGGCCGCGACTCGTCGTTCGAGGGCGAGCGTCATCGGCCGGGTGTCGCTACTGAAACGTCACCGCGACCGCGTCGGTGAAGTTGCTCGTCGGCCCCGGGTTCGCGTCGCGGTACCACGCCTGGAAGTTCCAGGTCTCGCCGGGCTGGACCACAGCGACGCCGTTCGGCTGCGGGAGACTCGTCAAGTCGATCGTGAGCTGAATCCGCCCGTCGGGGCCTGAGTTCAGCGACTGACCGGGGCCGACGAATCGGCCGATCGCGCCGCCTAGGCAGAGATCACCTTGGCTCCCGCCGGGGCCGACGGTGAGGCCCTGCGTGTTGCTGGTCAGGAAGTAACCGAGGGTCTGCGGCGGCAATCCGCGCGCGACCAGCATCGCCGCCCCCTGCGCCACACTGCCGGGGAAGCCCAAGCACTGGAGCGTCGATGCCGCGCCCGTCGAGTTGATGACGCCCGGGCTGCAGTAGCGGACCCCGAGGCGGTCGTCGTAGATGTCGGCGAAGGACGAGTAGGTGCAGTTGAGCGCGCAAACGGCCCCGCCGGCGAAGAGCGCCCGGCCGTCCACGGTGGTCGCGGCGATACCGCTTCGGCCTGCCGAGAGGCTCGCGGTCGACCATGTGTCCGTCGCCGTGTCGTAGATGTCCACGGTCGCCGAGCCGGTGGTTGCACCTCCTCGGCCCCCGGCGAAGAACACCTTCGTCCCGACTGCGGTGGCGGCTGCGTCCTGGCGCGCCTCTGTCAGTCGCGCGGACCTCCAGGTGCTCGTCACGACGTCGTAGATGTCCACGACATCGCTCGGCGCGACCGCGGCCGTATCCCAGCCGCCGGCGAAGAAGACTTGGTTCCCTGAGGACGTGAGGGCGACGCCGTGGCGAGGCACCGGCAGCGGCTCGACACCCCACTGACCCGTCGAATCGTCGTAGACGTCGACGAGCGCCGAGGCTGCGGCGGATGGGCCACCGATGAAGAATGCCTTCGTTCCGGCCGATGTCGCGCTGGTGGCGAGCCGCGGGATCGGTGTCAGGGTCATCGAGGTCCACGTCCCTGTCGCCGTGTCGAAGATGTCGACCGCGGACCCGTTGGTGAAGAGCGCCTTCGTGCCGACCGAGGTCGCGCTGGAGGCCCCCGACGCCGTGGGGAGGAGGCCCGTCGTCCACACGCCCGTGGAAGTGTCGAAGAAGTCGACCACATCCGAGCTCTGGAACCCGGTGCCCGACGTGCCTTGAACGCCGCCACCGAAGATGGCCAGCGTGCCCACCGAAGTCGCGCCCATGGCTCCGCGATCGGTCGAGAGCTGGAAGATGGACCAGGTCCCGGTGGATGCGTCGAAGACCTCGACGTTGGACTGGCTGTTGAAGGCCACTCCGCCCGCGAAGAGCGCGAAGTCACCGGCGGACGTCGCAGCGACCCCGAGGGCGCCGGTGGACATGGGCGAGGTCGACCACTGCCCGAAGGCGCAGGGCGAGTGCAGGAGTGTCAGGATCAGGAGGCCGGCGGGCAGCGCCGTCCTCGAGCCGGAGCGGGCCCTTCCAGGTCGCCGCGAGCTTCCGGCTGATCGTCCCCGAGGATTCGTGACTTCGAACGAGAGCCTACGCTCGCGTCCAAGACGGCTGGCGCACGGGGGCGCGAGGATCCGCGTTTGGGGTTCAGGCTGGTGGCTCTTCATATGGTCGGATCGGAGGGCGCGTGCAGGCATGGGTCACTCGAACGTGACGCTCACTGCGTCGGTGAAGTTGGTCGTCGGCCCGGGGTTCGTGTCGCGGTGCCACGCCTGGAAGTTCCACGTCTCGCCGGGCGCGACCGGGACGAGCCCGGTCGGAGTCGGCATCGCGTTCAGGTCGACGATCAGCGTGAAGGCCCCTGCGGCGCCGGAGCTCATCACTTGCCCCGGGCCGACGAAGCGCCCGACGTGTCCACCGAGGCAGAGGTTGCCTTGGCTCCCTCCAGCGTTCGGGGAGTTGCCCGTCATGCGGCTCGCCAGGAAGTAGCCCGCGACGTGCGTCGGTAGCAGCGTCGCCGTCAGCTCGAGCGAGCCCGTCGCGAGGCGCGGGTCGCCGTTCGCGAGGACGATGGCGCCACAACCCGTGCTGTTGGCGTTCGTCGGCCGGCAGTAGGCCTCGCCGAGAACGCTGGATTGCACACGGAACGAGCTGAAATTCGAGGAATCGGACCCCGAGATCCCGACGGCGACACTGCCGTCTGCGCTGAGGCCACCCAACCACGAGTACGGACCGAAGAGCGCGCCCAGATGTTGCGCTCCACCCGCAGCGGTCCAGCGGAACGCGGTCGTCACCGTTGGCGTAGGGATGGGGATGGGAGCCGGGAAGACTGAGGCGCCCGCGATGACGGAACCGTTGGCGCTGACGACGCGGGCCGTAGAAACGCTCGAGCCCCACGGCGTGCCGATCGACTGCATGCCGCCGGCGGCCGTCCAGCGGAAGCCGTGTGTGTGCCCGCTGGCGACCTTCGACTCACCCACCACGACGGAGCCGTCCGCGCTGACATCCCAGGCGGCCGAGTCGGCGCCCCCGAGCGTTCCCAGCGCCTGCATTCCGCCCGCCGCAGTCCACCGGAATGCCATCGGGTCCAAGTTCGTCGGGAAATAGAAGCCCACGACCACGCTGCCATCCGCGCTGACGCTGCGCGCCTCCGATCTCGAGCCCGCGATCGCGCCGAGGTCCTGCATGCCTCCCGCCGCGGTCCAGCGGAAGGCGTGGCTCGCGCCGTTCGGGAGCTGAGCGTCGCCGACGACGACGCTGCCGTCGGCGTTGACGCCATGCGCGAACGAGGTCAGGCCCCCGAGCGTGCCGAGGTCCTGCATCCCTCCGGCAGCTGTCCACCGGAACGCGTGCCGGTCTCCGCTCTGGTTCCCTGACGTCCCGACGACGACGGTCCCGTCCGCGCTCACGTCCTCCGCCTCCGACGTGTGCCAGCCGAGCGTCCCGAGGTCCTGCATGCCGCCGCTGACGGTCCAGCGGTACGCGCGCGACGGGCCGGCCGCGAGCGGTGACGTGCCCACGACGACCTGGCCATCGGCGCTGACCGCCGCGGCGACCGTCACGCCGACGGCGATGCCGCCGCCGAGCGTGCCGAGGTCAGTCACTCCGGCACAGGTCTGTGCGAGCGCCGGAGAGGAGAGCAGGAACGTGATCGTGAGGAGCGCAGGTTTCATCATCGGAACGTGACGCTCACTGCGTCGGTGAAGTTGGTCGTCGGCCCGGGGTTCGTGTCGCGGTGCCACGCCTGGAAGTTCCACGTCTCGCCGGGCGCGACCGGGACGAGCCCGGTCGGAGTCGGCATCGCGCTCAGGTCCACGACCAACGTGAACGCCCCGGCCATGCCCGAGCTCATCACTTGCCCGGGGCCGACGAAGCGGCCGACGTTTCCTCCGAGGCAGAGGTTGCCTTGGCTCCCTCCAGCGTTCGGGGAGAGGCCCTGCATGCGGCTCGCCAGGAAGTAGCCCGCGACGTTCGTCGGTAGCAGCGCCGCCGTCAGCTGGAGCGAGCCTGTCGCGAGGCGCGGGTCGCCGTTCGCGAGGACGATGGCGCCACAGCCCGTGCTGTTGGCGTTCGTCGGCCGGCAGTAGGTCTCTCCGAGGACGCTGGATCGGAATCGGAAACCGTAGTCTCCCTCCCCCACGATGACCGTGCCGTCGGCGCTGACCCCGTTGACGTCGCAGCTCCAACCGAAGGTCCCGAAGACCCCCAGGTCCTGGAGGCCGCCGGCCTCCGTCCAGCGGAAGCAGTGGTCGGGTCCAGCCGTTTCCATCTCGCCCACTACGACCAGGCCATCGGCGCTCACGGCGCGAGCGGTGGATCCGAACGGGAAGAGCGGCTGCATGCCGGTCGCCGCCGTCCAACGGAAGGCATTGCCCCCGTCCTGTCCCACGACGATGTCGCCGTTCGCGCTCACCGCGTAGGCGCCGTCTTCCCAAAAAGCGGATCCGCCCGTCGAGAGGACCTGCAGCCCGCTCGCCGCCGTCCAACGGAAGGGCCGCCACGCGCCCACCGCATCGGTGGATCTCCCGACGACGACGCTGCCGTCGGCGCTCACGGCGAAGGCCTCCGATCCTACGCTCAATGTGCCGATGCCGAGGTCCTGCATGCCCCCCACCGCCGTCCAGCGGAAGGCTCGACCGCCCGACGCCCCGACCACGACGCTGCCGTCAGCGCTCACCCCGTAGGCGACGCTGCCGCCGATGTCCTCCATGCCGCCGGCCGTCGTCCAGCGGAACGCGGTGGAGCCGAATCTCCCGACCACGACATCGCCGTTGGCGCTGACGCCGTAGGCCGTGTCATCGACCCCGTTGATCACTCCTAGGCTCTGCATCCCGCTCGCCGCCGTCCAACGGAAGGGCCGGCGCGCGCCGCTCGCGTCGAGGGCCCCCCCGACAACGACGCTGCCATCCGCGCTGACGGCGTGCGGAACACAGGCCACGCCGCCGGGCAGTGTGCCGAGGTCGAGCGGTCCAGCGCAGGTCTGTGCATGGATCGGGGAGAGGAGCGGAACGGCGGCGACGACGAGGAGGACTGTCTTCATGGATTCACGCTGAGGATGGACACACGTGGTCAAAGGCGATCGAACTCCGCTCACTGAAAGGTCACGCTGACGGCGTCGGTGAAGTTGCTCGTCGGCCCCGGGTTCGCGTCGCGGTACCACGCCTGGAAGTTCCAGGTCTGACCTGCCGCGATCGCCACGGCGCCGCTAGGCGTCGGCGTGTCGGCCAGGTCCAGACGGAGTTCGGCCAGGCCGGCAGCGCCGGTCTGGAACGGGCTCGCTGCGTAGCGCCCGATCGCACCGCCCAAGCAGAGGTCGCCCTGGCTCCCGGCAGGGTTCGCGCTGAACCCCTGGCTGGTCGAGTTCAGGAAGTAGCCGAGGGATTGCGGCGGCAGCTGCTCGGCGGTGAGGAGCACGTAGCCCTGGGCGACGGATCCCGGATACCCCTGGGCACCGATCCTCGCCGGCGCTCCCGTTGAGTTGGACGCCGCGGGTGAGCAATAGCGCGTCCCGATCGCGTCGTCGTAGGTCAGGAGCGCGCCCGAGCAGCGGCTCGCGAACAGCGCGAGCGAGCCGACGACCGCGGCAGGGTCGGCGCCGATTCCGCAGCCGAACCCCGAGGTGAGCGTCGTGGCCGACCAGGTCCCGGTCGCGTCGTCGTAGACGTCGACGACGCTCGAGCCGTCGCCGCCGACGAAGAGGACCTTCGTCCCGATCGTGACGGCCGTCGATGCGGCCCGGGCCGCCGAGAGGTTGGCGATCGACCAGACGCCGGTCGCGATGTCGTAGATGTCGACGACCGAGGTCCGCCCGTGGACGTCGTCCCCGCCTGCGAACAAGACCTTCGAACCGATGGCTGCGGCCGTGCAACCCCACCGGGCGACGGACAGCGAGGCGATCGACCAGGACCCCGTCGTCGCGTCGTAGATGTCGACCCTGTCCGTGACGGAGCCGAAGCCTCCCGGCCCTCCGGTGTCGCCGCCCGCAAAGAAGGCGCGACCCTGCGCGCTCGTGGCCGATACCCCCACGCGCCCGACCGAGAGATTGCCGCTCGACCAGGCCCCAGTGCTGACGTCGTAGATCTCGACGAGGTCGGCCCCGGGCATGGACGGATCGCCGCCAGCGAAGAGGACTTGCACACCGACGCTCGTTGCGGCCACCTGAGCATGGGGCTGCGAGAGGCTCGTCGTCGACCAGCCGGCGCCGCTGGGCGAGTAGATGTCGACGAGGAATCCATCCGTGAAGAGGGCGGAGCCGCCTGCCGATGCGGCAGCGACCGCGCCGTTCACCTGCGGCAACGCTGTGACCTGCCACGTCTGCGTCGCCGGATCGAAGAGGTGAACCTCTGTCCCAGACGAGAACGCGGCCCGACCCGACACGACGGTGGCCGCGCCGAAGGTCGCCGGTGGCGGGAGGCTCGACCACTGGGCGAGCCCGGGCGAGGCCAAGGCCGCGCCGAGCAGCACCGGACCGAACCACGCGCCAGGGGCTTCGGTCTGGGTGACCGTAAGGAGTGCGCGCTTCATGATTGGAACGTGACGCTCACCGCGTCGGTGAAGTTGCTCGTCGGGCCGGGGTTGGTGTCGCGGTGCCACGCTTGGAAGTTCCACGTGTCGCCGGGCTGTACCGCGACCGTGCCCGTGAGCGTCGGCGCAGGCACCGCGTTCAGGTCGACGGTCAGCGAGAAGGTGCCGTTCGCGCCCGAGTCCATGATCTGGCCGGACCCGACGAAGCGACCGATGCTGCCGCCGAGGCACAGGTTGCCCTGGCTGCCGCCCGCAGCGGCGACGAAGTCCTGCGTCCGGCTCGTGAGGAAGAAGCCGAAGCAGTCCCTCGGCAGCAGCGCCGCGGTGAGCTCGAGCCGGCCTGTCGCCAAACGCGGGTCACCTTGCACGAGCAAGGTGCCCCCGCAGCCCGTGCTGTTGGTCACGCCGGGGCACGTGTAGGCCTCCCCGAGGACGGTCGACTGGAAGCGGAACGCGCCCAGGGGCGACCCGAAGAGCGGCGATGCACCGACGACCACGCTGCCGTCCGCGCTCACGTCCTCCGCACGGCCCAAGCCGACGAGCGGATCGAGGTCTTCTAGGCCCGCGCTCGCCGTCCACCGGAACGAGCCAGTGATCCCGTACGAGGCCGTCCAGTACCCGACGACCACCCGACCGTCCGCGCTCACAGCGCGCGCCCGATAGATCCTTCCGAGGGACGGAGTGATGGACTGTGCGCCGCCCGCTGCGGTCCAGCGGAAGGGTTCGGTCGTGCTGAATGGACTCAGGGCGTTTCCAACGACGACCGTCCCGTCGTCGCTCACATCGATCGCCTCCGAGCCCGGCGTCAGCCCGAGGTCCTGCATGCCCCCGGCAGCCGTCCAGCGGAAGGCATAGGTGAACCCGCTCGCGTCCTCGACCCACCCCACGACGACGCTGCCGTCCGCGCTCGTCGCGTTCGCGCCGGAGGAGAGGCCGCCGAGCGTCCCCAAGTCTTGCATGCCGCCGGCGGCGGTCCAGCGGAACGCGCGCATGGCCCCGTCGCCGCGCTGGGCGCGACCGACGACGACGCCGCCGTCCGCGCTCACGCCGTTGGCCCATGATTCGAGGCCGCCGAGCGTGCCGAGGTCCTGCAGGCCGCCGGCGGTCGACCAGCGGATCGCACGCAACGACACTCCGGATGCCTCGACCGAAGCACCTACGACGACGTTGCCGTCCGCGCTCACCCTGCACGCTTTGGAGCCATCGAGGCCGAGCGCCCCGATGTCGTGCATGCCGCCGGCGGCCGTCCAACGGAAGCCAACTTGGACCGGGTTCGTCGCGTAGTTTGTGACCCCCACGATGACGCTGCCGTCCGCGCTCACGCCGAACGCTTCGGAATAAGTGCTGCCGCCTTGAAGGGTCCCGAGGTCGATGGGACCCGCACAGGTCTGCGCGCGCAACGACGTCGAAGTGAGCGTGCTGCTGAGGAATAGGATGAGTAGAGCTGTCTTCATGGGGTTGCGCTTCAGACTTGCGCGGTGGGTCGAAGGCGATCGAACCCGATCACTGGAAGGTCACGCTCACCGCGTCGGTGAAGTTGCTCGTCGGCCCCGGGTTCGTGTCCCGGTGCCACGCCTGGAAGTTCCACGTGTCGCCGGGCTGTACCGCCACCGTCCCCGTGAGCGTCGGCGCAGGCACCGCGTTCAGGTCGACGGTCAGCGAGAAGGTGCCGTTCACGCCCGAGTCCATGATCTGGCCGGACCCGACAAAGCGACCGATGCTGCCGCCGAGGCACAGGTTGCCCTGGCTGCCGCCCGCAGCGGCGACGAAGTCCTGCGTCCGGCTCGTGAGGAAGAAGCCGAAGCAGTCCCTCGGCAGCAGCGCCGCGGTGAGCTCGAGCCGGCCTGTCGCGAGGCGTGGGTCCCCGGTCGCGAGCACGACGCCGCCGCAGCCGGAGCTGTTGGCGATCGTCGGTCGGCAGTAGGTCTCGCCCAGGACGCTCAACTGGACGCGCACCGCGCCCCCACCGCTGGCGCCAACACCGACAACGACACTGCCGTCCGCGCTGACGCCCTGAGGGACCAACATCGATGGGATCGCTCGGGCGCCTTCAGTCGCGGTCCAGCGGAAGGCTCGGTTGGTTCCATCCGACCCAACGACGACGCTTCCGTCGCCGTTCACGTCCCGCGCGCCGCCAGGGCCAAGGTCCTGCATGCCACCGGCGGCCGTCCAGCGAACGGCGCGTCCACCGGAACTGCCGACAGCAACGGTGCCGTCATCGTTCACGCTGACCGCGCTGCCGGGACCTAGGTCCTGCATGCCGCCCGCGGCAGTCCAACGGAAGGCTCGACCGCTCGACTCTCCGACCACGACGCTGCCGTCAGCGCTCACTCCGTACGCGACGCCGGGGCCGATGTCCTGGATGCCACCCGCAGCCGTCCATCGGAAGGCGTGGTCGCTCGACCCGACGACGACGCTGCCGTCGCCGTTGACACCGAACGCCTCGCCACCCGTGATGATCTGCCTCCCACCCGCCGCAGACCAGCGGAACGCAGCACCCCCGGAATATCCCACGACGACGCTTCCGTCCCCGCTGACACCCGTCGCCGAGCCGTCGCCGATGGACTGCGCCCCCGCGGCCGCGGTCCAGCGGAATGACTGGAACGTGGGAGGGCTGATGTCGGTGCCTACGACGACGGAGCCGTCGTCGCTCACGCCCGAGGCGTAGGTGATCCAGCCGCTGGACGGCAAGACGGACATGGGACCCGCACAGGTTTGCGAGCTCGAGGAGTTGGAGGACAGAGCGCCGAGGAGGACGAGGAGGAGGACAGGCTTCATACGATCACGCTGCATCTGAGGTCGGGGGACAGTGAGTTGAGGACGATCGAAAGCCGCCTACTGGAACATCACGCTCACGGCGTCCGTGAGGCTGCTCGTCGGCGCTGGGTTCGTGTCGCGGTACCAGGCCTGGAAGCTCGACGACTCGCCCGCCTGGACCGACACGTGGCCAGTCGGCTGCGGGTGTTGCGCGAGGTCCGCGGTGAGCTCGAACGTGCCGCCCGGGCGAGGGCGTCGTGGCGAATGTGGGATTGCAAGAGCGGGTGTAAGTAGCGCATGGCAGGGGTCCGACGAGAGGGCAGCACGGGCTAGGAGCCTGCGCCACAGACCGCGATTCGCATCGCGGCGCTCCCGCGCGCCGGAGCCGCGTTGCAGCAAGGTCCCAAATAGCATCAAGCTATGGGGGACTTGCTGCGCCTTGCTCCAACGCACGGGAGCACCACGCTGCGAACCGCGTTCCGTGGCGCAGACTCCTAGGCGAAGAGCACCGCGCCGAATCACGCAGAACCCGTAGAATTCAGGCCAAGGGCGCGGACGGGTCGCTCCTGCCGTCCTCGCAGGCGGCTGCGGCGCCGTCGAGGGTCGCGAGCGGCCAGGACACGGACCGCTCGATTCCGCGGCTGGTTGCCCCTCTTACGCTGGGCTCGGACCGCGACCGGCTCGAGCTGCCGCGCGGTGCGTTCGTCGCCAGCTCGGACGGCCACTCCTTGGTCGAGCAGCGCGATCTGCTCACGGACCGTAGTGAGGATCGACAGGATCGGCCGCAGCCGTCGCGGCAACGGGCCTAGCGAGGACAACGACCGACTCCGCGAGACCCTGGCACGCGGTCTCAACGATGACGCGCGGACCAGGGGGCGAGGCACGAGAGGTCGCGCAGGGTGGTTAAACCACGCACGGCCCTGCGGCCTGCGCGATCGACGCCATTTGGAGCACCTTCATCGCTCGCTGATAGCGAGTCAGGCCTTCCCTTGACGAACCTGTTGGAGTCCGCGCTAGGCCGTAATATCATGGACCGATGCTTGCCCTGCGCGAATGTTGCGGCGCCGCATTCTTGGGCCTGGCCGCCTCGGCTTGTTCGCTGCCGGGTATGGAGTTCGAGGCCGTGCCGCTTGGTGGAGTCGACCGCGACGGAGCGGGCGATGAGCTCCACTTCGAACTCCGAAACGTCGCAGGGTTCTCGTCGGGATTCTGGGCGCTGGTGCTGCCCTCGGACTGGCGCCAGCGCGCGACCGAGCCTGACGTCGGGAGCGGCGCGCGACTCGTCGAGCCGCTCGCGCCCGAATGGACCCCGATCACCGACGTGGCGCCCGCGGCCGAGCGCGTCGATGGACGGCTGCTCAACGCGTTCGTAGACGTCCTCGACCTCAAGTATGTTCGCGCTGTGGCGAGGGCCCGCGCGCGCGACGGCCGCGACTCTTACTTCGCGACCCGCAACGACACGCCGAGTCTGCGGCGATACGTGCTCTACGGCGTTGTGGCGTCCGGGCCTGGCGACGACGCCGAGCTGACCGTCGTTCGAATCGGCGAGCTCACGTTTCGCGATGAGCGGAACCTCCTCGTATGGAGCATCGACCTCGGCGTTCGGGTGACCACGGGCGCCGCAGGCTTTGTGCTGTTCCTCCCCGTCATGATCGTCGGGACGCTCCTCCAGGGAAACCCGACCAGTTAGGGCCAACTCGGGCCAGCGGTCGGGGAGGTCCACGACGCGCCGCATCACACATCACCCCGCTGGGACCTGCGCGCTTTGATCGTCTGTGGTGACGTCACGCAGAGGTTTGGCTTCGGACGTCCACATTCAGCGAGCGCGGCTGCGCTGGTCTGGCCCTGGACCATACACACCTCGCGGCTGCGCGGCGCCCCTGTTGGGGACTCCCACGCGACAGTCGGCGCGCCCTCTGCGAGCCCCATCGCCGACGGAACGAGAGAACTCCGCCGACGCTTCGCCGCCGGCCTGTCGCCGCGCCGCGCCGCGCTGCGCCGCGCCGCGCCGCGACTCAGCGCCGATGCCCCCGATAGCGCCCGTTGGCGCAATCACCTCGATGGCGCCTGTACAGGCAAGTGTGAGGTCGACGCGCGCCGTGCGACCGACCTCGACGCGCACGTCTGCCTCCGCGGCCCATTCGGCGCCCGGCGCCCGTTCGACCACGGCGTGGTGCCCCCGCGCGGTACGCTCGGGAGGTGCCTGTCTCCCCCACAACCGCCCCGTTTGCGCACGCGCACGTGGCCGGACGGCTAGCCAGCTCTACGCGTGCCTCGCCGACCGACCCGCGCTTGCCCAAGGTCGAGCCGCGCCTCCAGCCGTCAACGGCGCTGGAGGTCTGGATCGGATGCTTTTGAGCCCTTATCCTCGATCGTTGAGGTCACGGATGAGGAGTTCGGGGCATACGCGTCCCTGCTCGCCGCCTGGGACAACGCCAGCGCGTTGTCCCAGGCGGTTCATGACGCGCTCGACTGGCACATGCAGCGGACGAAGCCGCGCAACCGCGACGACCACGCCGAGTTCGAAGATACGATTGTCTTCGCCTACCCGGCCGAGGTGCTGGCCGCGCTCCGGCTGCGCGAGCGGATGTCGCGCCAGCGCCGCAGCTCGCGCACCCGCTGCTGGACTGCGGCTTCAATGAGGCACGCGGGACGGCGCGGCGTGGCCGAGCGACACACTGCTAAGCCGCTGCGAGGACGCGCTGCAGGCGATGGGTTGAGCGTCACCGAAGAGAGCGAGCGCCGATCGGCGCCAACTCAGCTGAGCTCGAGGCGGCCGGCCTCAACCTCCCACTTCGAGGTCAACTCGGCGAGGCGTTCGGTGTTGGTCACGAGTTCGCGGCCCAGCGCCCTGCTGCGCGCGCCGTCGCTCCAGGTCTCGGGCAACCCCAACTCCACTGTGATCGCGGCCTTGCGGCGCTCGAGGGTATCGATCTCCGCCTCGAGGGCCTGAACGAGCTTCTTCTGCTTCTGCAGATTGAGCCGCGGCTTGTCCGTCTCTCGCAACGCGGGCCGGCCGGCCGGCTCCTGAGCCTTCGCAGCCGCACCAACGCCGACGGTGAGCGCGGCCCGCGCCGAGGCCGCCTTGGTCTTGTGCAAGTAGAACTCGTAGTCGCCAAGGTACGGCGTGAGCTGGCCTCCAGCCGAGTGGACGACCTTGTTGGCGAGGGACTTGATGAAGTGCACGTCATGGCTGATGAAGACCAGCGTCCCCTGGAACTCTGTCATCGCGGCAACGAGCGCGTCGATGCTCGACATGTCGAGGTGCGTCGTCGGCTCATCCATCAGCAAGAGGTTCGGCGGATCGAGCAGCAACTTCACGAGCGCGAGGCGACTCTTCTCACCGCCGCTCAACACCTCTACCCGCTTGAACACCGAGTCACCCGAGAACAGGAACGACCCGAGCAAGGTGCGCACGGTTTGCTCTGTCACCTTGGCCTCGGAGTCGAGCGCCTCCTCGAGCACCGTCCGCCCGGGCTTCAGCATTTCGATCCGATACTGTGAGTAGTATCCAGCCGTGACATTGTGGCCGAGCCCGCGCTCGCCCTGGTCCGGCGTGAGCCTGCCCGCCAAGAGCTTGAGCAGCGTCGACTTGCCGGCGCCGTTCGGGCCGACGAGGACGATGCGCTCGCCGCGCTGGACCTCGAGGTCGACGCCGCGATAGATCCGGTTCTCGCCGTAGGCGAAGTGGACCTGGTCGAGCCAGACCACCTTCTGGCCGCTGCGGGGCGGCTGCGGGAAACGAAAGCCGACCTTCTTGTCGTCGCTCTCCGGCGCCTCGAGCAAGTCCATCCGCTCGATCTGACGCAGCTTGCTCTGCGCCTGCGTCGCCTTCGTCGCCTTGGCTTTGAAGCGATCGACAAACGCCTGCAGGTGAGCGATCTCTTTCTGCTGCGTCTTGTAAGCAGCGAGATGCTGCGCGTCGGACGCCTCGCGTTGCTTGAGGAACTTGGTGAAGTTGCCGGTGTAGCGGACGAGCTTCTGATGGCGGATCTCGACGATGGCAGTGACGAGCGCGTCGAGGAACTCGCGGTCGTGGGAGATGACGAGGATGGCACCCGGATATCCCTTGAGGTACCCCTGAAACCACAACAACGACTCGAGGTCGAGGTGGTTCGTCGGCTCATCGAGCATCAGCAGGTCGGGCTCCTGCGTCAGCAATCTGGCTAGGTGCGCCCGCATGACCCACCCGCCGCTCAGTTCGCGGCCCGGTCGATCGAAGTCCGAATCGCGGAAGCCGAGGCCCGCGAGGATCTGCTTGGCCTTGGCTTCGACAGAGTAGCCGTTCAGCTCGTTGTAGCGATCGTGCACGTCGTCGTGCACGCCCTCGAGCTGCTGCGCCTCGAGCGGGTGCTCTTGGTCCCGCGCCTTGATGATGCGGTGCAGGCGCACGAAGTCCTCGGTGATGGCGAGCGCGATCTCGAGGACGGTCTCCTCGCCGACCGGCGCGCTCTCCTGCGGCAAGTAGCCAACCACCGCGTCGCGGTCCGTGTTGACCTGCCCGTCGTCGGCCGGCTCTTCGCCGAGGATCAAGGAGAACAGCGTCGACTTACCAGCGCCGTTCGGCCCAACGAGGCCGATGCGATCGCCGCGATTGACCTGCAACGCCGCCGCCGCGAACAGGGTGCGAGTTCCGTAGGACTTGGTGAGGCCGTTCAGGGTCAACATGGGGGGCGGCGAGTATGCAGGCGGCCTCCGCGAATAGCCATGGTGACGCCTGCCGCTGCCCCGCCCTGCGGCCTTCGAGGCCCGTTGATGAGACCGATTGGGGACCGCGCCGCGGCGCCGGCGACAGGTCGAGCGCTTCGCCTGTGCGCGGGAAGGCCCGGCGAGCCTGATGTCACGCGGCATGGCCCAGGTCGGGAGCTGGGCGCGCGCACGGCGCATGGGCGCTGCGGCGTCGATCGATGCAGCGGTCTCTGCGTGCGATGCTCCCGGGCGGCAAGGGCCGGCCCGGGAGCGATCTCGCTGCACGCGCGCCTCAGGCGATGACGCCGAGCTCTCGGAGCCTCGCAACGACCATGTCGGCCGCTTCTTCCGCCGTGATCTCAGCCGTGTTCACCCGCAGCTCGGGGTCCTCCGGCGCCTCGTACGGCGAGTCAATGCCCGTGAAGTTCTTGAGCTCGCCGCGACGGGCCTTCTTGTAGAGCCCCTTGACGTCACGCTGCTCCGCGACATCGAGCGGCGTATCGACATGCACCTCGACGAACTCGTCCTCGGCCACGCGCCCACGGGCGATCGCGCGCTCGGCTCGGAACGGCGAGATGAACGCGGTGATGACGATGAGCCCCGCGTCGACCATCAAGCCCGCGACCTCGGCCACGCGCCGGATGTTCTCGACGCGGTCGGCCTCGGTGAAGCCGAGGTCCCGGTTCAATCCGTGACGCACGTTGTCGCCGTCCAGCAAGTACGTGTGGCGACCCTCGGCGTGGAGCCTCTTCTCCAGCAGGTTCGCGATGGTGCTCTTGCCCGCGCCGGAGAGCCCCGTGAACCACACAACGCACGGGCGCTGGCCCTTCTGGGCGGCGCGCGCGGCCTTGTTCACGTCGACGTGCTGCAGGTGAATGTTGTGCGCGCGGCGCAGCGCGAAGCGCAACATCCCGGCCCCGACGGTCGCGTTCGACTGGCGATCGATCAGGATGAAGCCGCCCATCTCGCGACTCACGGTGTACGGTTCGAACGCGATCTGGCGGTCGAGCGAGAGGTTGACCTCGCCGATCTCGTTGAGCGTCAGCTGCTTGGCCGCGAGGCGCTCGAGCGTATTGACGTTGATGCGGTACTTGGGCTCCGTGATGGTCGCGTTGACGGTGCGCGTGCCGATCTTCAGGAGGTACACCCGGCCCGGGTACATCGGCTCCTCGGACATCCACACGAGCGTGGCCTCGAATTGGTCCGCGACCTCGGGCGGATCGTCGGCGCCGCTGATGACATCGCCGCGCGAGACGTCGACCTCGTCAGTGAGCGTCAATGTGATCGAGTCCCCGGCGATGGCGAGCGGCAGATCACCGTCAGCGGAGACGATCCTCGCGACCGTGCTCTCGCGGCCCGAGGGCTGGATGCGCACACGATCTCCGGGCCGGACCTCGCCCGACGCGAGGCGCCCTGTAAAGCCACGGAAGTCGAGGTTCGGGCGGTTCACCCACTGCACGCCGAGGCGCATGGGGGCCCGCTGTCGGCGCTCTTCGTCGACCTCGACGGTCTCGAGCCAGCCCATCAGCGTCGGGCCCGTGTACCAAGGCGTCCGGGCGCTCTGCTGCAGCATGTTGTCGCCCTTCAGGGCCGACAAGGGGATCGCAGTGATGTCCTCGAGGCCGACCTGCTGCGCGAACACGCGGTAGTCAGCGACGATGCGATTGAAGACCGCCTCGTCGTAGTCGACGAGGTCCATCTTGTTGATCGCGAGCACGACGCTCCGGATCCCGATCAGGCTGACGAGGAAGCTGTGGCGGCGCGTCTGCGTCAGCACCCCCCGACGCGCGTCGATCAGGATCACGGCGACGTCGGCGGTCGACGCGCCGGTGATCATGTTGCGCGTGTACTGCTCGTGGCCGGGCGTGTCGGCGACGATGAACTTGCGCTGGTCCGTGCTGAAGTAGCGGTAAGCGACGTCGATCGTGATCCCTTGCTCGCGCTCGGCCGCGAGGCCGTCGACGAGCAGCGCGAAGTCGATGTCGCCGCCCTGAGTGCCCCACTTCTTGCTGTCGGCTTCGATCGCTGCGAGCTGGTCCTCGAACAGCATCTTGGCGTCGAACAGGAGGCGGCCGATCAACGTGCTCTTGCCGTCGTCGACGCTCCCACAGGTGATGAAGCGCAGGAGGCTCTTGTGCTCGTGCTGACGCAGGTAAGCCTCGATGTCGGAGGCGATGAGGTCGGACGCGTTGCTCACTAGAAGTACCCCTCTTGCTTCTTCTTCTCCATCGACGCGGACTCGTCGTGGTCGATCATGCGCCCTTGGCGCTCGCTGGTGCGAGCGAGCAGCATCTCCTGGATGATCGCAGGCAGCGTGTCGGCGCCGCTCTCGATCGCGCCGCTGAGCGGGTAACACCCGAGCGTCCGGAAGCGGATCTTGCGCGGCACGGGCTGCTCGCCCGGCCGCAGCCTGAAGCGCTCGTCATCGACCATCAAGAGGGTCCCGTTGCGCTCGACGACCGGCCGCTCGGCGGCGAAGTAGAGCGGCACGATCGGGATGTCCTCCAGGTAGATGTACTGCCAGACGTCGAGCTCCGTCCAGTTGCTGATCGGGAAGACGCGGATCGACTCCCCGGCCCGCTTGCGCGCGTTGTAGAGGCTCCAGAGCTCGGGGCGCTGCGCCTTGGGGTCCCAGCGATGCTGGTCACTGCGAAAGCTGAACACGCGCTCCTTGGCGCGGCTCTTCTCCTCGTCACGCCGCGCGCCGCCGAAGGCCGCGTCGAAGCCGTAGTGGTCGAGCGCCTGCTTGAGCCCCTGCGTCTTCCAGGTGTCCGTGTGGACCTGGCTGCCGTGGTCGAACGGGTTGATGCCCTGCGCCTTGGCCTCCGGGTTCTGCCACACGAGGAGCTCCGTCCCCGTCTCGCGCGCCATCCGGTCCCGCATCGCGTACATGTCGCGGAACTTCCACGTCGTGTCCACGTGCAGCAGCGGGAACGGCGGCGGCGACGGATAGAACGCCTTCCGAGCCAGATGCAACATCGTGGCCGAGTCCTTGCCGATGGAGTACATCATCACGGGACGCTCGCACTCGGCGACGACCTCGCGGAGGATGTGGATGCTCTCGGCCTCGAGGCGTTGGAGGTGGGTCCGATTCATGGTGCAGGGCCCTGCGGGCTCGGGGGACGGGGGTAGGGCCATCCTGGGCGTAAGAGTATGGGGTCAACGCGCCCGATGCGCTGCGGCCTGGCCGCGACAGTTCGGCCTTCCTGGGCGATTCCGGCGCCCGGACCGGGAGGAAGCCCCGGCACAGGTTTCGACCGATCCGCCTCAAGCCTGGAGCCATGCCGGGCCTGCGCCTGTCGGGGCTCCCCCTTGGCCCGGCTGCCACGCGGCGACGCACCGTGCGGGCGCGCGGCGACGCGCCACTGGGGGCCGAGGGACCGCTCCCTACGAACCGGCGCCGAAGTACCGGTCCGTCGCGCGAGTTGGGAGGCCGTCGATGCTACGGACGCGCGTTGAGTACTTGGCGACCCAGACGTCTGGATCCACCTTCGCGTGCGCTTTGATCAGCGTCTCGCGCGCCGCCGTCAGCTCCATGAAGGGGACACCGTAGCCGCAGCTCGTCTGGAGCGACTCGACCTCGATGTCGAAGATCTGCCGTGTGCCGGGCAGGAGCGTGAAGTGCGCTGCCAGCGCGCCCCACTCGTCGTCCTGCGGCAGCACCGGCCGCCCCTTGCCGTAGATCCGCATGATCCGCGCCGGGTTCTCGAAGCTGTTGAACAGGATCGTGACGCGACCATCGGCGACGAGGTGCGCGTGCGTCTCGTTGCCGGAGCCGCCGAGGTCGAGGTAAGCGACGCGCTTCGGACCGAGCACGCGAAACACGTCGTAGCCCTTCGGAGACACGTTGATGCGCCCGGATGCCGTCGCCGTTGCGACGACGAACAGCGGCTGGCGTGCGATGAACTCGCGGTGTTGGTCGTCGATCGCTTCGAAGAACTCAGCCATGGCGGCGCGGGGCTCGAGGGCAGGAACTTGCCCCCGATTCTAGCGCCACTTCGGGCTCACTCCGCGCGCGACGCCTCGTTTCTATGGGCAGGACACGCTTCACGAAAGGCGCCATCCCGCCCGACGGTGATCGCACGCGAACGCCATTGGATCCGCGGGTTGACGAGCGCGCCCATGAAGTGCAGCGGCTGCGCGAGCTCTGCCACGAGCCCGGCGACGAGGCGCCGCGCCGGTCGCGGCCCTGGACGTGTCGCGAAGACGACGTCGCCCAGGCGACGCAGACAGGTGCCCCGCACAGAGAGCACGCCTGCGAACGACGCTGCGCCCAGCCAACCTGCGCACGCGCCAGCGAGCGACAACCAAAGCAACACGGGCGGCGCGCCGAACGCGAGGGCGAGCGCACAGCGAACGCCGGGTGGCTGGTCCCGCACCAATACACGCCCGAAGACGAACCAGCGGTGCATTTGCGAGCGATACGCGCGCAAGTCGACGAGCGACGAACGCAAGCGCAACCCTGCCGAACCTTGGTGAATCCTCCAACCTTCCCGGCGCGCAAGCTGCGCGAGCGCATAGTCGTCGCAGAGCTCGCCCTCGATCGCGTGGAACGCGTCCGAGGCGCGCATGCGCTCGGTCGCCGCGACATAGAACATGCCGTTGATCGACACCGCGCCGAGCCACCGCTGCAAGGGCAGATACGTCAAGGCCGCGCTGTCGTTGACGAACGACGCGAGCAGCGCGTTGGCCAGCGGCGCGCCGAACGTGACGGGCAGGTCGTAGCTCGGGAGCCCAGTATAGAGCTCCGCGCGGCCGGGGCGCACATCATCCCCCAGCACGTTGAGCGCCGCGCAGAGGTTCGCGGTCCCGATGATCGTGTCATCGTCCAAGACTCCGACAAACGGCGTGGCGACCTCCGAGAGGCCCAGCGCGAGCTTCATCGACTTCGGGTTCTGGTCGAAGCGCGACGGCGGACAGAGGCGCACCGCGACGCGCGCTCCCGCGTCCGCTCGCGCCAGCCGCTCAGCGACCTCGCGGCCGGCCGCGTCGCCCTCGTCGACCAGCCATAGAAAACGCGCCCAGTCCGGAGTCCGCGCGAGCGTTTCGCTGAGGACGAACTCCAACTCAGGGTCCCCAGAGAGGATGGGCTGCATCAGCGTGACCGACCGACGGGGCCTGACAGCATCCGCCTCGGCGCTGTCCGTGAGCTCGGGCTCGTCACGCACACGCGCGAGCGCGAGCGAGCAGCGCGCGACGAGCCACGCGCTGTAGATGAACGACGCGGCGACGCCGACGCCCTCCAACGCCGAGAGCATCAATTCCAGGCCCCTCGCCCAACGCCAAAGCGCCTCAACGCCTCGACACAATGCGAAGGCACGACCTCCAGGCTGGGGTGCAAGCGCTGATAGGCCGCCACCTCCCCGAGCGTCGCGCGGTACGCGCCCCAGTCGTCGAACAGCAAGCGCGCGACGGCCGACGGCATGCGCTCGTCGCGCAGCGCGCGGCTGGTCCAACAAGCGTCTGCGCAGAGGAACACGGTCCCGCGGCGCGCGTCGCGCACGAAGAGGCCCAGCTGGCCCGCCGCGTGACCGGGCAACATCACAGCCCAGAGCGCCCCGTCGCCGAGGAGATCGACACCAGTACGGAAAGGCGTGAACTCCCCGGGCAACGGCGCAAAGCGCTGCGCCTCAATCGGCGCCGCGCGGGCCGCGAAGTCGCGCGGAACGAGCTCGGGCAGGAACCCGCGCCGCAGCGCGCCGAGCCCACGTCGACCGGCTACGGCGCGCCACGCGGCGTCGAAGTACAGGATCTTCGCGCGCGGAAAGTCGCCGAGCCCCGCCACATGGTCGCCATGAAAGTGTGAGGCGATGATCAACTCGACGTCATCCGCCGCGATGCCACGACGCGCCAACTGCGCCACGGCGAAGTCCGATGGCTCTGCAGTGACAGGCGTCACCCACCGATAGAGCTGCCCAGGAAACGCGCGCGTCGCATCGAGGAACGCCTGCGCGTAGCCCGTGTCGAAGAGGATCGGCCCGCGGCGCGGGTGCTCAATGAGCGCGAACATCGCGGGGAACTCCAGCGCGCGCAGACGCCAGTTGCGGTGCACCGCGTGCTCCGGGTGGACGCAGTGCCCGGCCGCCATGAGCGTCAATTCGACCTGGCTCACCGCGCGCCTGCCTTCCACCAAGCGAGAAAGCGCGCGAGGCCCGCCTCGAAGCCGACCTCTGGCTCGTAACCCAAGTCGCCGCGCGCGGCGCTGATGTCGAGGGTCGTGTCGGCGCTGAGGAGGCCCACGGTGTAACGCGTCAAGAGGGGCTCACGCGCGAGCCCGAGGCCTCGATATAGCAGCTCGAGGCCCCCTGCGAGCGCGTGCGCAGCGCGCCGCGACACACGACGTGTAGGAGGCTTGAAGCCGAGCTCTGCGGCGAGGCGCTGCAGCAGCGGCCACAGCGCGAGCGGCGCGCCGTCGGTGATGTTGTACGTGCGGCCGACGAAGTCTTCTGGCGCGGCAAGCGCGAGTTCGAGCGCTTTGACGGCATTGTCGATATAGGTCAGGTCAATGCGATTGGTACCCGAACCCAGGATCGGCAAACGACCATGCTCCATGGCCCGCAGGAGGCGCGGGAAGATCGTCGTGTCGCCGGGTCCGAAGAGCGCGCGTGGCCGCAGGGTGATCGCGGGCAAGCCTCGCTGCACCGCGGCGTCGATGACACGCTCGGCCGCCAACTTCGTGCGCGCATAGTGGTTGCGCGGGCGCGGAAGCGGTGCGTCTTCACGCACGTCGTGGCGATCCCTACCGTCGAAGTACACTGCAGGTGTCGACACGTGTACAAAGCGCGCGACCTGGGACCCCAGCGCGGCCTCGACAAGATTGCGGGTGGCGTCCACATTGGCGGCTTCAAAGGCCGCGCGACGCCCCCAGGGCGCTGACAGGGCAGCGCAGTGGAGCACGACGTGCACCCGGCCTCCGGCGAACAGGGCCGCGACCTGCCGCGGGTCGGACAACTCGGCGGCGAGGAACGACACGCCGCCTTCAACGAGCGCGCGCCCGCGCTCGGGCCTTCGACCGGTCGCGAGCACGCTCCCGTCGAGCGCGAGGCGTCGCGCGACGGCCCCCCCAAGGAACCCCGTCGCGCCAGTCACAAGGATGACCATGCCCGGATTGTGCGCTGCGGGGCGCGGAACGGGGAAGGGCGCGCCGCCCAGCTACTGTCGACCATCGCGTTCGTACGCGGACCCGGGACCTGGCGGCGCTGCGGTCGCAGCTTCCACCAGGACACCAAGCTTCTGCTCTCAAGTGGCGTGGAGGAGGCGGGCGCGGGCCCTCCCCATCAGCGCAACGAGGCTCCAACGGACTGCAGCAGCGTAGTCCATGGCTGCCCGGCCAGCTCTGCGGCGACCTTCGCCGCAGAGCGAGACCGAGACCTCAATGGAAGACGATCTGAAGGCCGTTGGTGAAGTTCGAGGTCGCGCTGCCAGAGGCTGAATCGCGGTGCCAGGCTTGGAAGTTCCACGACTCACCGGGGACGATTTGCACGATCCCTGTCGGCGTGGGCGTGGTGGTCAGATTGAGCGCCAGCTGGAAGCCGCCGGTCGCGCCCGAGTTCTTGATCTGACCTGGACCTACATAGCGCCCGATGGCGCCGCCGAGGCAGAGGTTGCCAGAGCTGCCGCCAGGGTTCATGACGAAGCCCTGTGTGCGGCTCGTCAAGAAGAACCCGAAGGCGTTGTTGGGGAGACCCGACACGCGCAGGGTGACGTTGTTGGCGGCAGTGGCGCTGGTGCCGTCCGCGGCGAGGGCGCCCGGGCCGCCCGTCGAGTTGTTCGCAGCGGAGCAGTAGGGAACGCCTAGGGACAGGGGACCGAACTGCCACGAACGGATCTCGTGGACCTCGTTGACCCCTCCCGTCGTGCCTGTGAACCCGACAAACGCCGACGTCCCGCCGATCAAGTTCAAGCCGCCGACCGCGGTCCCTCCTAGGTGCGTCCCGCCCGTCGCGAAACTGTACGGGACGGAGAGCACCGGGTTGAGGAGGTCGTCGACGAAGACCGTCAGGGTCCCAGGCGCGTAGTCGATCTGGACCGTGTGCACCGCGCCATCGCTCATGTTCACGTTGGGCGTCGCGTTGCCGAGCGAGAACGCCTCTTCGAAGCGGTTGTCGTTCACGCCATCGGTGTGAATCGAGACTTCGTTCGCGCTCGTGTCGCCCGCCTGGGCGCCGCTGTCCCACAGGTCGAACTCGATCGCGATCGAGTTCACCATCGCCGTCCCACCTGGGATCGTGTAGCTCGAATAGCCGAGCGAAGTCCCATCGTCGCCGAGGGCCAGCGTCCCGCGCGGGTCGTTCTGCACGATGAAGGCGAAGCCATCGGCCCCGTCGTTGGAGACGAAGAAGGAGAAGGTCGTTCTGAAGCCGCCACCAACGTTGACGGCCTGATCGTAGAAGGCTGATCCGCGCTGCGTGTTTTGCGCGGGCGTCAGCACCAAGCCGTTGCCCGTGACGTTGGCGCTGCCGTTGAGGGCGAGGCCGTTGGCGTTCGGGAACGAAGGGAAGCTGAACGACTGCGCGAACGCAGCGGGGACGGCCAGGGCATACGCCGCGGTGCCAAGGAATCTAGCGAGGTGAGGTCGGGTCTTCATGGCAGTGAAGCAGGGGCGCTCCCGCGCCCCAGAGGGGTTGGAGCCGAGCAGCCCAGGCGCTGCTCGCCCCGAGATGTTCGCCGGAATCCGCGGCCGCGTGTGGCAAGGCGCGCGTCACCCGTCCGATTTCTGGCGAGACTTCTGGAGCGCCACGTCTCTTGTCCCCCGACGACGACCGTCGCCTGGGGATGCGCGTCGCGCTCCCGGTCACCCAGGGTCCCCAGGGCCCTCAGGTCCCCGACAAGACCCTTAGATCGACCACGCGCTGTACGGCGCCATCGGAGATGAGCGTGACCTGGACGAGGTCCCCGATGCGTACCTGGTGCAGATCGACCTTAGAGCCCGCCGCGACCGGATAGGAGCGTTGGTCGCCTGCGTCCTCCTGGAGCGTGAGCGTCGACTCCGCGACAGACACGCCAAGGACCCTCGCCTCCAGCTTCGAGGATGGGCTGTCGAGGTGGATCGCGGCCCCGCCTTCTTGTGCTTGTGGTTCTTGCGCGGACTGAGCCTTGCCCGTCACCGCATCATGCACAGCGCCAGCGCCGCGCCGCACCCCGTCCTCGACGCTACGGAGATCGTCACGCACGTTCTCGCGATCGACCCGAAGCCGGAGCTCGGTCTCACCGGCGCGGGTCTCAGATCCGAACGAGAACCAACCGGTGAAGAAGCCGACGCCGAGAATCACGGCACTGAGCAGGGTTAGAAAGCCAATAGCGCGGAGCATGTGAGTGGTTCCTGGATGGAGGTCAGAGGTTGCAACGCCCAATTCGGGCCAAGCGGGTTCATGCGGACGCATGATGAGCCGTGACGATGAGCCGGGCCGCTCAGGGGGATGAGGTCGGCTTTAGGACACGTCAAGTCAGTGGCTGAGCACGGGCGCGCTCCCAACTGACCCACGCTCGCTGACGCTGGACGCGAAGCCGGCAGCCGGCTGGCTCTCGCTCGAGCTCGCGATCGACGCGATGCGCGAGACCACACGGGCGACGCCCAGCCGTGCGAGGCGTTGCACGTGGCCAGTCGTCACTTCCTCACCGACGAGGTGAACGACGAGCTCTCCATGTGTCAGACGGCTTCGAACGGCGCGAATGACGCGGCGCATGACCGCCTGGTTGACTGGCGCGCAAGCGAGAACGATCGCGCGCCCTGGGATGTCACGCCGACGCTCGACCTCCTCGGGCATCACGACCTCAGCGAGCTCTCCGGCCTGCCCGAGGACCTGAACGAGGAGGCGCGCGTTGAGCTCTTCTGCGTCGTCTTCGACCGGGACGCACCACGTGACCGGCCCTGCACCAGCGCTCTGCGTCGCGCTCTCTTCCCCGGCGAGGTGGGTCGCGATGTCCTCGACGATGTCCCAGTAGCGATCGGATTGCGCAGGTTCGAGCGCGCCGCGCGTGCGGTCACGCTTCTCCTCTGCGCTGGCTGGGATCAAGACATCATCGATGATCGCCGCCAGGTCCCCGTCCGAGCGCGACGCGCGCACTAGCTGCTGCGCTCCGACTTCGTCACGCGCCAGCACTCGGTGATAGAAGCGCACCCCTTCAGGGAGCTCCCGCTCGTCGCCCAACAGGATCGTGAACGGCGCCAGTTGCGGCACGTAGCGCCCGAGCACGACGACCATGACGGTCAATGGGACAGCGAGCACAATCCCAACCGGACCCCACAGCCAGCCCCAAAACAAGGCGGCTACGAGCACCGCGACCGTAGAGATTCCGCTCTTCGAACCGTAGAGCCAGGGCTCGAGAACGTTGTTGCTGACCAGTTCGAGCGCGATGAACGTACCAGCGATCGCCATTGGCTTCTCCCAGCCTTCGAAGACCGCGAGCGAGAGCACCGTAGGTACGATCGCAGAGACCCAAGGCCCGACGTATGGGATGAAGCGCAAGAGCGCTGCCAGCAGGCCCCAGAGCGCCGCTCCAGGGAGGCCCAGAGCCCAAAGGACCAGGCCGACGGGTATGCCATACGCAATGTTCAGCGTGACGTGCGCGAGGAGGTAGCTGCTGATGCGCGCGCCGGCTTCATCGATCGCTGCGGTCGTGACTTGGACGTGCCCTCGGCCGGCCAGCTGCAGCAGCCGATCCTTCAGGTCCCTGCGACTCAGCAGGAAGAAGATGGTGAACACGAAGACGATGCCGATGTTGGCGACCGGCGCGAGGAGCGGGCCCAACATCAAGCGCGCCGCGGCGAGCGGGGTGGGATCGGCCTGCGCGACCTCAACGGGGAACGGCTCTCCTTCACCGGACAGTGCAGAATCGAGGCGCTTCATGATGCGCGCCGTGGGCGACTCGACCTCCGGTTCGCCAGCGGACGCCGTCCGTGACGCTGGCGACACGCTGGCCGAGGTCCGCGCCGAGGCCTCGCGCGCGACGGCCAAGTTGGGAGTCACCCCTACCACCGCCCCAATCACGCCGCTCACGAGCGTGTTGGCCTCGGCCGCGGCCTCGCCTTGTACGGCGGTCTTGCGCGCGGCCGCGCCCGCCTCCTGTTCGATCTCACGCTTGATGTCCCCAACAAGCTCTGCCGTGCGACCGATGACACCTGAGTCCGTCCGGACGACGGCGAGCACGCGCTCGTGGATATTGCTGCGATAGCGCGGGAGGGAGTCGAGTATGGACACGGCCTGTGATGAGACCAGCACACCCAGCGCGATCAACATGGTCATGGTCATCCCGACCACGCTCAGGACCGAGACCCCGTTTGGGAGCCCCCAACGCTCCATTCGGCCCACGATCGGCCCGAGCACCAACGCAAGTACACCCGCCACCGCCAACGGGAGGAGGATGTCGCGCGCGAGGTACGCCGTGGCGACGAACACCAGCACAGCGAGCAGCCGGATGAACGCCGTGCGCGGCCTCGCGGAGGCGAAGTCGCGGGAGCGCGCGCGGCCGGGCGCGGCGCCTCCGGTGCTCGACTCCGACGGAGGCGGCGGAGCGAGCTCGCTCGTTGCGTCGTGTTCCATGAGCCGCAGCATCGACCGTCACGGTGATCGCGCGCCGTTCGGATGGGTGAATCAGACTTTATGCACCGCCAGCTCTGCGCAACGCGACCCAAGGCGAACAAGCAAAAATAGGGCCGCTGCCGTACACGGCAGCGGCCCCAATAGGCAGGTAAAAGTCAGCGAGACATTAGCGGTCCCGTCTGGCCGAGGCGGCCGGCCACGAACGGTCCCTGGATCGGAGGGTCAGGTTGCGACCTCTGGGTGAAGACCGCGCATGAAACTCATGATTGCCGCTTCATTCGTGATCGAGCGATCACGGCGCCCTGGCGGCCGTCGACGGCGCCTCGCCCCTGAAGTCAGCCCCAGGGCGCGGCGGTCGCCCATTCGCGCTGAACCAGCGAGAGAGCCGCGTCGGGTCCAACAAGGAGCAGCGTGTACAAGGCGCGCCCAGCTCAGACGCGGACGCTGCGGCCGCGAAGGAACGAGAGCAACATCAGAACGAGCGCGACGAAGAAGATGATCTTCGCGAATCCTGCGGCGGTACCGGCGATTCCTCCGAACCCGAGGATAGCGGCGATGATTGCGACGACGAGGAACGTGATGGCCCAGTTGAACATGTGAGGTCTCCGAGATGAGGTTGCGCCGGCGGGTGCGTTCCCGTCAGCTGCGGACATCTTCGTGCCCTCATGTGAGCCCACACCCAGGGCAGCCTGAATCCGCGCTCATCGCATTGCCCGACGCCGATTCCGCGGCAGCGCAACGACGAAGCGCGCGCCGCCTTCTGCGCTGTCTTCCACCCAGATTCGTCCCCCGTGTCGTTCGACGATGCGCCGACAGATGGCGAGGCCGATACCGCTGCCGCCGCTGACCTCCGAAGCCCGCTGGAAGACCCCGAAGATCATCTCTTGGCTGCCAGCGGGCACGCCGACGCCGTTGTCGGCGAAGCTTAGTTCGTAGTGCTGCGCGTGCGTCCGGCAAGTCACGTTCAGCATGAGCGGTGCCGCGCTTCGATACCGAATCGCGTTTGCAATGAGGTTGCGCACCACCTGCTCCATCAGAGCTGGCGTGGCGAGGACTGCTGGAAGCGCGTCAACAGCGACGACTGCGCCGATCGCATCGAGCTCGCTCGCATGCGACGCGATGCAGTTCCTGACTAGCACGCCAAGATCAACACGCTCCAATTTGAGCGCGTCATGCTCAGCGCGCGCGACGCTCAGCAGGTCATCGATCATCGATGACAACTTCCGCACCTCGTTGCACGACTCTCGAACCTCACCAACGAGGTCGGAGCCCCGCCGCAGGAGCTGAGCTTCGATTCGGCTAAGGTCCAGCGCCAACACCGAGAGCGGCTGCTTGAGGTCGTGCGACACTACTTGCGCATGCTCTTCAAGCTCGCGCGCGCGCTGCTCAACGTGCTTCAGTAGGCTGCGCTCATGAGCGGCACGCTCCGCGCGAAGCTGGGCGCTCGCCAGTACGCCATACAGAACGTGCGGGGCAATCGCTCCTTTCTCGACGACTTCGTGCGCGCCGAGCGCTAGCGCGTGGATCCTGAGCGTCTCCGTAACGTGCGTCGCGGCGACGACGATCGCCGGCGGCGAGGTCAAGCCGACCAGTTGGTCGATGACCTCCAACTCCAGCCGGCTGTCGCCCCGTACCCCGAGCACGACAAGCTCAATCTCTCCATCCACGACCGTGTCGATCAGGGCTGAATCTAGCTCAGCCTCAAGAATCGATGCGCGTTCGATCCCGGCCGCATGGAGCAGCGCGCTCAGCTGCTTGCGGTGATCGCGGTCGCGGTCGCATACGAGCGCCGCGCCAACCTCGACGGGCTCGGATGTGGCGATCTCGCGCGAGCCTAGGCCGAGGCTCGCGAGGGCGTCCCCTCCGCTGTCTGCCGCGTGATCCGGCGCAGCAGCGAGGGCAGCGAGACGCTCGGTCAACCGTGTGAGCGCTTCCCCTGCGACGACGCGCGCGGCAACTTTACCGCTCGGATCCGTCGCAGCCAAGGCAGCGTGCGCATCGAAGAGCGGTTGCTTAAGCTCTGCCACCAACGTGCGAACGAGCCGCTCTTCGCGCCGCACTCGATTCGCTCGCTCCGCAGCCCGCTGCATCAGCCCGGCAGCGCGTCGGGCGAGGACATCTGCCACGGTGGAGCGCACGATCGTGATCCAGCTCGCCGACCTTGCTGGCCAGGGGCTGCACCTGCTGCGCACCGCTTGCACATGCACGTGCGCTTTGCCTCGTGGCGTCAAGCGCGGCTCACCCTCAGGTGTCCATTCGACAGCGCGACGAGGGTCGACAGCCCAACGGATCTGGCGGCTCTCGCTGGCTCGCACGACGACGAGCGTCAGCTCGGGCGCGATGTGAGTCGCTAGGGCGCCCCCTAGGCCAGAGTCATGCTCATCGGGGGCGCGCGAGACCGAATCCGCGCGCTCGAGGCCATCGAGCGTTTCGAGCACGAGGACGTCCTCTTCGGCCGAGTCCAGCCTGTCTCGGACAGCACGCATCTGCGCACGGGCAGCGTCAGGCAACGCGCCGAAGAGCTCGACTTCGTCCTCAGCTTTGTGCAAGAGCGCGAATCCAACGGCGTCGAACAAGCTGCAGATCAACCCCGTGGCGTCCGCCATGAACTCGAACAGATCCACGCGCCCAGCGGCCGCCTGGAGCAGCGAAGCGATGAGGCGGCCTGCCCGCGCCTCTTCGATCGGATCCTCCGCCTGCTCGCGCAGCGCGAGCTGTCCTGAGATGGCGTCAGCCAAGAGCTCGCAGGCCGAGCGGCGCGCATAGGACACGAAGCAGGGCCCACGATGATGGCAAGCCACGAGGCCCCAGAGCCGGCCTTCGACGACCAAGGAGATCGAGAGCGACGCGCCGACCCGCATATCCTCGAGGTACCGCACGTGACCCGGAGAGACGCTGCGGAGCGTTGCGCCTGACAGATCGATGAGCGGCTCGTCGCCGGTTCGCCTGCGGTCGCCAACAAGGCCCACTGGCGCGTATGGCACACGCGGGATGATTCGCAGCCGAGACTTCAGGTAGAGCGCACGCTCCTGGGCTGGTATGTCGGGCTCAGGGAAATGCAGCCCGAGGTAGCGCTCCATCGACGGCTCGCAGTCTTCGGCGACGACTTCACCGTGACCGTCCGGGTGGAAGCGATAGATCATCACCTTGTCGAAGCGGAGGAACCCGCGCACTGCTCGCGCGAGCACCTCACAGAGCTCCGGCAGTGTCTTCGCCCGTGACGCGCTGCCGAACGTGTGTCGCACGAACTGGAAGAGACCTTCGACCCCGTCGGTTGGCGCGGCGAAGGCGACGCCTTCACGGACACCTTCGAACTCCAAGACTAAGACCTCACCGACGACGTGTGCCACGACCTCGTGTAGGTCTGGTGCCAGCTTGCCGGCGCCGCGCAAGTGGAAGGGATTGCTGAGAACGACGGCGTCGGGCAGCGCCGAGGCGTCGAGCGCGTCGATAGAAGCTGCGTCGAAGAGCTCGTCCAATCGCGCACCCAGCAGCGCGGACGGCGGCACACCGAGCCGCTCCGTAACGTTGTCGCTGACGACGATGACGGTGCCTCGAGCGCGATCGACGCCGAGCAATGCGCCGTGCGGCTGGATCTCGTCGAGCGCATGCGGCCGCTCGCTGCGGGAGGTCTTGGGCCACTGAGCGGGGTCGTCATGGGCGCTCATTGCGCGCCCGGCCGCCCGGTCGGCACCCAGCGATCGTTCGAACGCGCTGTGGCGTCCACGAGCGTGCGCAGGTCCGCGTCGAACAGCGGCGCGCGCTGAACTGTGCGCCAGACGCGACCAGCGGCGACGCTCACAGCCGGATGCACCTGCGCCTCAAGCGCCAGGTGCGCGTGGTGCATTCCGACCAGAGCGCGCGCAAATGCGCCGCGATCGGTGAACCTTCCACCGTGACCGAAGGCCGCCTCGAATCGCGGATGTTCGATCCGCGTCCCAGCGCGCAAGATGAGTGAGAGTGTTAGAGACACGCCGGAAGGGTGTCTCACGGTCCTCGCGGGGTCAGGCGTCCCTTCCTAGGTTTGCGGACCCGGCGTCAAGGATTCTAGAATTTACTTAGCGCGGTACTCGCGAATGCGGTTGTACAGCGTCTTCAATGAGATGCCGAGGATCTCGGCAGCCCGTGCCTTGTCGCCGCGAGTCGAGCGCAGGGTCGCCAGTACGAGCTGGCGTCGTGCGTCCTCCAGCGAGGTCCCTACGGGGATCTCCAGGCGTTCGCTCTGCACGGAGGCCACCTCGGGTGCGCCGAGCCCCAGGTGCTCCGCACGGATGAGACCCTCGGCGCGTTGCGCCGCGCGGCGTGCCATGGCGAGGGCTTGCCGGACATTTCCTGGCCACGACGCGAGCATCAATTGGTCGGCCACTTCAGGCGACAGCCGCGAGCCAGGCCGCTCTCGGTTGGCCCCGTCCTCCACCAGGGCTACGACGTCGCGCCCTCTGTCAGCCAGCGGTGGGACATGTAGGACTCCGACTTCGAGGCGCAGCCAGAGGTCGGAGCCAAGGCGCCCGCGATCGGCCTCCTGGAAGGGATCCGCGGTGGTCGTTAGGAGCACCCGCGCGAAGTCGCCGTGGGCGCGCCCCGCCCACGCCAGGTTGCCTCGCTCTGTGTCGACGGCCGCCGCGAGCGCAGCCTGCGCCGTGGGCGACAGGAGCGTGAACTCCTCGACGAGGAGCGTCGGCCTCACCGGGTCGGAGGGGACCACCATCCCGCCAGCCTCGAGCTGACGAACGAACTCGGCGGCGCTGCACCCCTCGGCTTGCACCACGACGAGGCGTCCATGACTGGCCGACCCGAGCCGGTGGAGCTCACGCGCAAGGCGGGACTTCCCGACGCCAGTGTCGCCGTGGAGGACCACTGGTTCACGGCTGGCCGCGACTGCATGCAACGCGTCGCGCAGCGCGCGGAACGGTTCGCTCTCGCCTATCAACGGCGCTTCATCGACCAGATGGCGTGACGTCCGCTCGTGCCGCGCCGCCGCTCGCGTGAGCCATCCGTCGAGGCGTACGAGATCGAGCGGCTTTGACAGGAAGTCGACTGCGCCGCTGCGGAAGACGGACGAGACCGTCCCGACATCACCGTGCCCGGAGATCACGATGACGTCTCGCGTACCCTGCGCCCGCGCGCGCCCGATGAGCTGCAAACCATCGGCGTCAGGGAGCATGAGATCGAGCAGCATCAAGCTGTGTTCGCAGCTCTCCATAAGCTCCCGCGCGCGCTGCGCCGTGGCGGCGGAGTCGACCAGAAAGCCACGCTTCGAGAGGCGCTCCTGCAGCACCGTGCGCAGCCAGTGGTCGTCCTCGACGAGGAGCACACGAGGTGCGTGAGACGTGTTAGACATCAGCTCTCAGGTCGGGTCTTGGGGAGGAAGTCCGGCGCCAGGGTTGGCCGGTCATCAGCACCGAGCGCTGCGCTCTGGTCAGATCTCCCTGACGCAGGCCAGCCGGGGACAGAGCCGGATCGCGCCCCCTGCCGAACGGCGATCAACTTGCGCAATGTCGCTGCATGGCACTTCAGCAGGCGCGCAGCGAGCGCGACGTCGCCGGCCGCGTCATAGGTCGCAAGGGCGAGCGCGCGGACGAAGTCACGCTCGGGTATTGGGCCTTCGAAACGCAGGCTCCGGCCCCAGAGGCGTGCGCCGCGGGACGCCACAAAGTGCTCGACCATTCGCCCAACGACGAGCGCCCCGTCTAGGACTCGACCACCCTCGCTGAGCGCTCGCATCGCCCGACGGAGCTCCGTACGAAGCTCAGCGACGTTTCCGGGCCAGTCATAGCGAAAGCGCTCGAGCGCGGCGAGCTCGGGCAGGTCGAGCGGTATCTTCAGCCCCGCGCGCCGCCCAAGCTCCTGGATGATGAACGGGAGATCCTCAGCGCGTCCGCGCAGGTTTGGAACCTGCACGCGCACGCCATCTATGCGATGTGCGGTGCGTAGGCCTAGGACCGATTCCAGGGTGGCGGGCCCGCGGTCCGTCTCAAGGGTTGAGATGAGCCGCACACGCCTTGCTTCCTGGAGCGCAGACAACTGATCTACCCACCCGGCGAATGAAGCGCGTTCATCGGCGACAACTTGATTGACCCGAGCGAGCACGATGACGGGCTGCTGCCTCAAGCTGCCGACGAGCGAGATTGGCCGCGTGGCCGCGTCACCGGACCAACGCGAGCACTCTACGAGGAGCGGCGCGCCGCCGACGAGCCCCGCGAGCACCCTCGCCACGAGCAGCTTCCCCGTCCCCGATGCACCCCAGACCAGCGCGCTCTCCGGCGACGACGCTGCAGTGACTAGCTCGGACCTGACTCGGTGCATTGCAGCCGAGGTCCCGACCAGGCGCGGGAACCTAGAGCGCTGGCGGTCCATCCAGACGAGCGCGCCTGCTTCAAACTCGGTCGCGAACAGCGTATTGTCGTCGGCATGGCGCCTCGCCAGCACCCAAGCGTGCCCCGAGGCAGACGAGGTCAACGCGACAAGCGGCCAGCCGTGCGACCAAGGAAGGGCGCTCGTCAGCTCTTCGAGCGCGCCTGACCCATTCGAGCGAGCATCGCTCAACACCTCGTCAGGGAGATCGAGGACGATGCCTAGCGTGCGCCCGCCCGCCAGCTCGTTCCAGAGAGCGAGTGAGTCTTTCGCGCGGACTACGCGCGCACCGGCAGTGGAGAGCCGGAGTGCCGCCGCTGCGAACTTGGAGGGGGCCGCCAGCAGGACGACTCGGGGCGCGACGCCGACGTCACTCTTCTGCATCGGCAATGTGCTCCAGGCAGATCTCCGCGACGGTGCCTCCGCTGCGTCGACGAGCGATCCGAACGCGGCCGTGAGCCACCCGCGCTGCGAGGCGCGCCGTGAACAGGCCGAAGCCGCGGCCCGTTCCCTTGGTGGAGAAGCCGACTCGACGCAGGCGGTCGAGATGAGCGTCGTCGACACCAGAGCCGCGATCTAGCACGCGGAACAGTATCGCTCGTGTCGTCGTTCGTACACACTCGACGACGACGACGCTCTCGTGATCGCTCGCCTCGATGGCATTGTCGACGACGTGAAAGAGCGCCTCCCCCACGGCTTCCCCGCGCGCCGCAGAGAGAGCCCCTGACGCGACCGTGCCGAGCTCGAGGCGCACGCCGGCCCGCTCTGCGTGCGGCCGTTGGCGTTTCAGGACGTCATGCAGAATATGAGCGAGGCTCCGGCCGGCGCTCGAGCCGGCCACAGTCGCAGCACCCTCTGCGATTCGCGTTCCACTCCGAAAGGCTTCGTCTGCGATACGCTGAGCATCCTGAGCGAGGCGAGCGCGCTCGGCGCGCGACAGCGCTCGTGCTGATCCGAGCTCCTCCGCCAGATTCGAGGCGGCCACGCCTAGGCCAGCAAGGGCGCTCTTGGACGCGTGCAGCGCTACCCCCTGGCGCTTGACGGTCGCAATCGCGCGACGCCCTCGCCGGAGCCTCCCCGCGAGCGACATCACGGCGCTGCGATCGAGCACGAGCGCGACATACGCCGCTTGCTCGCCGCCAATCTCCTCCTCGTCGACGTCGTAGAGCTCGAGCTTGAGCCAGCGACCGCTGCGCTCGATCGAGGTCTCAAAGACGGGTCCCCCGCATGACGCAGCGCTGTCGCTGGTCGCGGAGAGCCCGGAGGGAGCCTCGAGGGCGCGACTGACCGCCTCCCAGCAATCGCTCCATGCTGCGTCAAAGCCTTCGGCAGCGCCGCCCACGAGCTCGCACGCGCCGGAGCTTGCATGCAGCACGCGGCCGGAGCGAGTCGCGACGACGAAGCCACTCTCGAGGAGCTCAGTGAGCTCGCGCGTGAACTTCGCGACGGGGAGCGCCCCTTCGTCGGCGCAAGCGACTTCGGGGCCGCCAGACACATGTCCAGACTCTTCAAGCGGGCCGGACTCGTCGGGGCGCATCGAGCACTGATTGATGTTGAGGTCAGTCATAACGTGTCACGCGGGCTGGCCTGTGGGCTCTGCATCAGCGAGTGACTATGAGGCGTTCGCATGACAAGGAGGCCGGACAGTGCATTGACGTGTCTTCATCGCGCTCGACTCAGGTTCGCGTGAGCTCCGTTTCAGCGTGTATCCAGGCTCACGCGATGTCGGCGATCCATCTTGCGTCCGGCTGACGTGGCTTCCGCGCTGGCCTCCCATGCCGTTCGCGTCGCGCGCCGGCTCCAAATTCAAACTCACTGAGAATCATCCATGTCCCTACTCCTGCTGCCCCTCGCTACGGCGCTCAGCGCCTGCATCCAGGCTCCTTCTGAGCCGATCATGACCCCGTCGGCGTCGACAACATCGGCGAGCGCGCCGCTGCCCTCGAACGCCGGCGCTGCCTCCCCAGCGTTCGCGCTCTACGACGAGCGTGTCGGCACTTCCTCACCTTGGTACTGGTCGGCGGGCTTCAGCCTCGTCACGACGAGCTCATCCGATGGCCCGGGCGAAGAGATCGACTTCAACGAAGGATGGGGCCTGCAACTCGCGGTCGGCCGCCGCTTCTACGGCGCGACGGAAGACGGAATGACGTTCGACCTCGAGCTCGAGGGCCTCTACACAGACCAAGATTCCGACGACAACGCGGCGACGCGCCCGGTCGACGATCTGAACACTGCAGGCGTCCTGCTGAACGGGCTCGCGGCGTTCCGCGTCGCCGAGGAAGCGGAGGTCTTCGTCGGCGCAGGCCTCGGCCTTGGTTGGCTCGACGTCGGGACACGCAGTGACTCGCTCTCCTCGTTCGATGACGAGGACGGGCCGTTCCTTGCGTGGCAGCTCCGCGCAGGCGTCCGCTTCGACCTGTCCGAGACCACCGACCTAGAGGTTGGCTACCGCTTCCTCAACATCGACGACGCCCAGGTCGACGATGGCCTCGGCAACTCTTCGTTCGAGCTGCAAACCCAGCAGCACTCACTCGGCCTGAGCGTGCGCTTCGGGCACTGATCGGCGAAGGACGAGGCGATGGAGGCCTCAGACGGCAGCACCGAGCGACGCGCCCTCCTTTGCCGAGATCGACGCGGCGCGCCCGCGCGCCCATATGAGGCCCGGTTCATCCAACACTCGTCGTGGAATCAACCCCAACGACCAAACTGCAGCAGCTGGCGCGGCGACCCGCCGCCCGACCGTCCCTACGACCTAACCACTAGGCCAACCCAACAGGTACTCGACCATGATCGACCAACATACGCTCACGCCCCACACGCCGACGTCCGCTGCGACCTCCCAAGAACGCACGGATGAGCAACGCGCGGGTGGACAGCCCGAGAAGAACGAGGTGACCTTGGTCGCCCTCCAGCGTCAGTTCCAAACGATCGCCGGCGAGGTCGGCGAGCTGGCGCGGCTGATTCGAGGCAGCGCAAACACGGCGGTCGCCGTCGCCGCTGAGAAAGCCGAAGGAGTCCGGCAGGACACGACCGAGCGCGCGCGCGAGGTCGAGGGGCAAGCGGCGGATTGGATCAAGGAGCGCCCCTTCCAAGCCTCGCTGCTGTCGATGGGTCTCGGCGCGCTCCTCTGGTCCGTCCTCAAGCGGTCGTGATTCAGCGCGCCCCCATGCCGTCGGAGCCCACTTCCGGTCCGCTCGAAGACGCGCGGGTCTCGCCCCCGCCCGCTCGAGCGGACGCAGGTCGAGACGTGTTCGACGAGCTCGCTGCATTGGCAGCTGCCGTCCGGGACGCGGGCGCTGCGGAGCTCGCGCGGCTCCGCGTCGGCGCAGAGCGCCTCGGCCTAGCCCTCGGGCGCGCCGTGGTGCTCGCGGCCACCGGCATCGTATTGCTCGGGACGGCCGTGGTCCTCATCGTCCTCGGCTTGGTGGGCGGCATCGGCGCGCTCACAGGTTGGCCATGGTGGCTCAGCGCTTTGACGCTCGGATGCGCCTCCCCTGCGATCGGGTACCTCACGGTTCTAGGAGCGCTCGCGAGACGCGATCGGCGGCGCGCCCGTCGCTTGGCCAAGGGCAAGCCCAGTCAGGAGCCCAGTCAGAGACCCAGTCAGGATGTGACCAGTTGACCTACGGTGACCACCAACTTGCACACCTCGACGCCGAGCGAGCGTCGGCCAAGTCCAGAGGCGCGCGGGCCCTCGCGAATCTTCCCCGTCGCCTCGCTGCGACGATTACGGACCGCCCGGTGGCATCCGTAGTCGTAGCAGGCGTCGGCGTGGGTGCTGCCATCGGGCTCGGTCGGCTCATCAACCGCCTTCCCCGCGTCATGCGTCGCCTCCCCGACGCGATTCTCAGCTTGGCGAAGCTCGAGGGCGCGTTGGCGCTGCTCCGCACGCTCCCAGCCCCCTCGCCTGCGCCTGGTGCGCGGCCAACAACGACCGCCGGCGATTGAACGCCGTGACTGGACGCGCCAGGGGCCGCCCGCCGTGGTGCTCCATAGATGTTGCTAGAGGACCCGGATCATGCCCCAGGGTTCAAAGCCAAGTCTGGAGTTTGGCGCAGGCTCAGAGGGAGCGGCGGTGTGCGTCGGGAAGAAGGCCGCAGAGCTGGCGCTCGGCGGCCTTCTCTCGGGAATGGCGCCCTCGTCCGGTCATGCGCAACGAGCGAAGTGCTCATGATGCCGCGCTCCGAAAAAAGCCGCGGTCTTGAACACGCAGTCAGCTCGCAGACGCCGAGCCATCTTGGTCATGATGATCCCGTCCGCCTGCGATGCGCAGGAAGACGACGAGCGCCACGGCCATCGCGGCGATCGCGATGACCGTCAGCAGCTCACGAGCGGAGTGAGACTCGAGCCGCTGTCTGGCCCAGGCGGTTGACCCGGCGATCACGAGCGCGAGCGTTGAGAGGTACTTCTGCATGGCTTTCCCGTCCTCTATCGACGGCTCGGGTGATTCCTGCACCAAGCGACGGTGAAGTTGTGTTCATGCGCGAGGGCCGTACGGGGCCGAGGCGCGAGCGCCTCGGCTGGAGGTGCTTAGAGCGCGCCTCGATCGACCTAAACGCAGATTCACTGCGGTCCACCGAGAACCTCATTTGTGTGGCGCAGAATCCCTACATCTCGCGGATCGCCCCGGGGCACCGCGTCGAACCATTGACCCACAGAGACCCCACCATGAAGAACAACCGCTTCCTCTTCCTCACCCTCGCGCTCCTGCCCCTCGGCCTGACCTCATGCGACCCGGACGATGCCGGTGACGTCGCCGAAGACGCGGTTGACAAGGTCCAAGACGCCGCCGAAGAGGTGGGCGACGAGATTGGCGACGCCGCTCGCAAAGTTGAGCGCAAGATCGATGACGGGATCGACAAAGCCAAGAACTGATCGCGTGCGGATGATTCACGAGCTGGACCGTCAGCATGTGAATCGACCGGACAAGACCCCCAGTCTCAGCTCACGCTCCTAAACCACTTCTACATCGACGAGGTCACTCCTATGCTTGGTTGGTCCATCACGTTCCTGCTCGTTGCGATCGTAGCGGCTGTCTTTGGCTTCGGCGGAATCGCCGGCGCCGCCGCTGGCATGGCGCAGATTCTCTTCTTCGTTGCGCTCGCGCTCCTGGTGCTCTCCCTGATTTTCGGGCGACGTGTCACGGTTTGACGACGCGCGAACCACGCAGCGCCCGACATGCGCACGCGAGTACGGGGCAGGCCTTGGGCCTGCCCCGTTCGCGTTGAGTCCCTGTTGGCCTGTATGCAATGGTCTGTCGAGGGTCTGTCGAGCGGCGCGAGCGAAGACGACGCGCTGCGCTGCGCTCATAGTCGACGGCAAGAATCAGACCTGGAAAGAGGGCGGCGCCGACACTCGGGCGTGGGGGCGCCGCCCTCTCTATCCGGACCGCCGGGCTCGATCACTCGCCTTTGTGCTCGCGAGCACGGTCAGCGCCCTCGCGCACTTCGCCGTTTCGGCTCGCGAAGAAACGATCGACCTGCGCGCGGAAGTCCATGTTCTTCAGCGTCATCTTCTTCTCTTCGTCCATGGCGGGCGCCGAGGAGAGGATCGCGTTCGTTGCCGGAGCGACGAAGTGCACGGACTCGCCTTCACGATCGACTTGAGCAGAGATCGTGGAGCGCGGGAACACGAGCATGCGGTCCTCGAACTCGAACGTGTAGTAGGCGATCTCGCCAGTGCTGAGATCAATCCATGCCTCATCGATGGACCCGATCTCGCTGCCAGCGACGGCCTCGCCATCCTTGTTCGTCGAGCCAACCGCGGCCCGAACGTTGAGGTCATCAACCTCCGACGCCAACATCGCGCCGCTTGATCGCAATTGAGCCTCGCGCGCTTTCTTGGTTACATCGTCGCTGCCTGCCTCACGGGCACGCGCTTGCTTGTCCCGGAAGCTCGCTGCGATGGTGTCGCACTTGTACGGCTTCAGAGAGTCTTCTTCGATCTTCGCGATCTTGGAGAACTCGTCCTCCGTCAGGTCCATCCAGACGGTGCGCTTGCCATCGTCGTCCTGCTTGAAGTGGAGCGAGGAGAACTCGACTTGGCGGAGCGTGTCGCCGATGCTCCCGATGCCGCCGCTAGAGAGGATGACCCCCGTGACCTTCCCGGTGCTGCGGTCGACGACGAAGTCGCGGATGTCAGCCATGTCGTCACGGTCGTTGTCGTCAGAAACGTCAGCCTTCGACCAGACGTCCTTGCCGATCAGGTCGCTGACCGACGCGTACATCGGGGTCGCTTGCTGGAGGCGCTCCGGCGCCTCTTGCCCCGCACGCGCCGTCTGACCGACGTCCTGCGCGTTGGCAAACGCCAGCGACGGAACGGAGAGGAGCGCAAGCGCGATGGTGAGGTTCGTGTGTTTCATGTTCATGGTCCGGCGGAGAGCCGGCCTCAGAGAGAAGGCAGCGCGCTCGCAAGGCGTGGATCACGTCGATCCGCGCAGCGCGCTGTCTGGACGATCACTATGGACGTCCGACGTTTGGTGGACCTCAAACTCAAATGGATTGCGACTCATGAGCGATGCGTGTCCAAGTCGTGTTCGCACCGCGCGCGCAATGAGGCGCGCTTCATGGATTCTCCGTCCGTCCGCAATCACCGTTGCCGATCTTGTAAGCGTGCACGGCGGCGCTCGATCGGCAATGATCCGACGAGGGCACTTCGGTGCGCCGCGCCGCGTCATACGACTCATTACCCAATTCACTAGGAACTCAACGGAGCCCAGAAATGTCCAACCAACGTACGAACGACGTCGACCAACTGAACTCCTTCCTCCGTGGCGAGCTCTCTGCGGTCGAGACCTACGGCCAAGCGCTCGGCAAGATCGACGAGCAGCGTTCGCTGTCGGTCCTGCGCGAGAACCGCGCTTCACACGAACGCCGCGCTGACGCGCTGCGTCAATACATCCGCTCGATCGGCGGGCAACCATCGCAAGAGAGCGGCGCATGGGGCACATTCGCGAAGGCTGTCGAAGGTGGCGCCGCCGCGCTCGGCACCGGCGCCGCGATCGCAGCGCTCGAAGAGGGGGAAGACCACGGGCTCGCGGACTATCGGCGAGACCTGTCCGAGCTCTCGGCGGAGTCGCGCGTCTTCGTCACGACCGAGCTGCTGCCCCTGCAGCAGCGCACCCACGAGGCGCTCTCTGCTCTCAAGTCGAAGCGCTGACCTCTCAAAGGTGACCGCGTTCCAATGAGCGCTGGACGCCTGCACTGAGGGTCGTTGCCCCACGGCTGTCTCGGACGCAGCGGCCCGTGGCGACAACGGGGGCTCCAGGGACTGGTCTTCAGTTGACACGCTGAGCGGCCCGCATTCGAGCGGCCGGCAGCGTGTCTGTGTGTCACTTGCCTTTGGTGTACGCAACGATGTTGGACTCGCTCCTCACGCAGACGGCGCTCGCAATCGCGACCTTGACGATGGTCTGCGCTGGATTCCTCATCGATCGCTGGCCACCCTCTGTGGTCGCGCTCGCGGGCGCGTCTGTCTTCGTCGCCGCCGGCCTGGTACCGATCGATGAGGCGCTCGATGCGATGGCGAGCGAAGCGACGCTCGCCATCGCCTCGATGTTCGTCTTGTCGAGCGCCCTGGTACGCACTGGCGTCTTGGAAGAGCTCGGCAACGGGATCGCGCGCATCTCGGAGGCCCGCCCGCGGCTCGCACTGGCGACCCTATTCAGCCTGACCTTCTTGGCGTCGTCGGTCCTGAGCAACACAGCGGTCGTCCTTGTCATGATCCCGCTGGTGAGGCGAGTCGGTGCGACTACGGGGATCTCATCGCGGCGGCTCTTGATCCCTTTGTCATACCTCGCGATCCTCGGCGGGACCTGTACGCTGCTCGGTACGTCGACGAGCCTCTTGGTCGACGGTGTCGCGCGCTCACACGGGGCCGCGCCGCTCGTGGTGTTCGAGGTCACCCCCTTCGGGCTCGCGGGAGCGCTCGCCGGGGGCGCCTTCCTTCTGCTGTTTGGTAAGGAGCTCCTGCCCGACGGTGCAAACGCGGTGGACCTGCACCGGGGAGACATCGCTTACCTCACGGAGGTAGCCCCCCGGCTGACGTCGTCTTCCCTCGGGCGGCCGTTGGGCGATTCCGAGCACTTCAGCCGCCATGGGGTCGTCGTACACGGGCTGCGCCGCGGCGCTGAGATCGAGCGCCGCGGGCATGCAGGGCGGGCGCTCGAACGCGGCGATGTCGTGCTCCTAGCGGCGCCCGCCACTGAGCTCCTTACGCTCGCCGGGAAGGCGAGCCTCGAGGTCGGGCTGCGTCGCGGGTTGGGCTCGATCCAGGGCGGCGAGGTGCTCGAGGTCGTCGTCGGAGCACGCGGCGCCAGCGCGGGGCGCTTGCTCGGCGATGTTGGCCTCGGTCCCAGGTTCGGCCTCGCGGTGCTCGGCGTGCACCGCCGGGGTCACACCCCCGGCCCTACGATGGGCCGAGTCCGGCTACGTGCTGGAGACCGGCTCCTCCTCCAAGGGACGCCCGAGGGGCTCGCCCGCGCGAGCGAGGAGGCGGACCTCGTCCCATTGGGCTCGCCCGCTGCGCGGCCGTTTCGACGCGGCCGGGCGCCGTTCGCCCTCTCGGCCCTCGTCGCCGTCGTCCTCCTCGCCGCGACGGGCGTCATGCCAATCGCGGGCGCAGCGTTCGTGGGCGTTGGCGCGATCCTTGTGCTGCGGTGCGTCGACGTCGAGGAAGCGGCCGAGGCGATAGACGGCCCGGCGCTGCTCTTGATCTCTGCGATGCTCGTCGTAGGGCGCGGGCTCGAGCATACTGGCGTCCTCGCGCAGCTCGTCACCGCGGTCGAACCGTGGCTCATACACGTCCACCCGTTCTTGGCGCTGCTCGCCATCTACGCTCTGACCTCGCTGCTGACGGAGATCGTGTCGAACGCAGCCGTTGCTGTGGTGATGACGCCCTTGGCGTTGGACCTCGCCGAGCCATTGGGGATCGCCCCACGTGCCCTAGTCCTTGTCGTCCTGCTAGGCGCAAGCGCGAGCTTCGCGACGCCCGTCGGCTACCAGACCAACACGCTAGTCCACGCAGCCGGCGGCTACTCGTTTCGCGACTTCCTCCGTATCGGCGCACCGATGAACGTCGTCGTGGGCGTCGCGACGACTGCTTGTATCTGGATCCTGGAGGCCTTGCGGAGCGGCACATGAGCCGCTTTTCACGACGCTCTCGCGTCCCTCAAATCACGGTCAGCAATGCTGCGTCTATGTCGAATCCAACCTTGCGCCCAGCTGTCGTGACGTCTGAGAGCGAAGCGAGTGTCCAGCGGGTGCGTTCGCACTTCGAGCGCACCTTGGGCTTCGCCTTTTCTGTCGGCAACCGAGTGCAGCGGCTGCGAAACGGCAAGGAGATCTTCCCCGCGATGCTGCGCGCCATTGATGAAGCAAAGCACCGCGTCGAGGTCCTGACATTCATCTACTGGACTGGGGATATCGCCCAACGCTTCGCAGACGCACTGGCGAAGAAGGCGCGCGAGGGAGTCGAGGTCCGCGCCTTGCTCGACGCATTCGGCTCTGCGAGGATGCCGGGCGAGCTCGTCGAACGCATGCGTGAAGCCGGAGTTGACGTCGAGTTGTTCCGGCCGGTGCGTCGCCGCGACATGCTGCGAGTCACCAATCGGACCCACCGAAAGATCCTCGTCTGCGATCGCCAGGTGGCGTTCACTGGCGGCGTGGGCATCGCAGAGGAGTGGGAGGGGGACGCCCGCCATCCGGGCGAATGGCGTGAGACTCACTTTCGGTTCGAAGGGCCTGTCGTCGACGGACTGCACGCTGCGTTCCTAGACAATTGGGCCGAGGCCAAGCGCTTCCTCGTGACGGATCCGTCGTTGGACCCGCCCAAAGCGCTCGGCAGCGCGGCGGCATGCGTCGTGCGCTCAACCGGTGGCTCGGCCTGGAACGACATGCGGCTGACTACGCTCGCGCTCTTTGCAGCCGCGCAGAAGGAGCTGCTGCTGGCGACTGCTTACTTCGTCCCCGACGTCGAGATGCTCGAGGCGTTCGAGGCCGCGCGCGCGCGCGGCGTCTCCGTTGTGGTCATACTGCCCGGCGAACACTCCGACCATCGCGTTTGCACGCTCGCCAGCGGGGAAGAGCTCTGCCGCCTCGCTGACGCGGGCGTCAAGCTGCACCTCTACCAGCGGACGATGTTGCACGCCAAGATCGTGCTCGTCGATGGGGTCGCGGCGTTCATCGGGTCACCCAACCTGAATCAGCGTTCGATGAAGCTGGACGATGAGGTCGGGGTTCTAGCGCTCGATCCGCCGCTGGTCGAGGCTCTGCGTGACGACTTCCGCGCAGACCTCACTGCGAGCGAGGCGTTCGACGCTGCGCGCTGGCAAGACCGCGGGCCGTTCCAGACCGCCGTCGAGGCGCTGAGCCGCCGGCTCCGGTCTGGCCTATGAGCCTCTGACCTCCATTCACTCCCAAGCGACCGCCCTATGACCGATCCGTCCACAGTTGCCCCCAGCCCATCGCCCGTCGCGCCGCTGCCGACCGAGGTCGTCGAAGCCATCGATTCGGCGCGCCGGACGCTTGCCGCGCGTGGCATCGCGCACCGCTTGACGGAGGCGCTAGGGGCGCCCGTCTCTGCCGCCCTCGCGAGGCTCCCGATGGGCTTCGAGGAGCGCGCCGCGCGGGTGGCGCAACGGGCACTTCGCCGCGCGCTCGGCGCCGCGATGCAGACGCTCGACCGCCGCCTCACGGTGCGCCCTCGCGCCAGCGCTCGGCTGCACATGGGCCTCGTCGCGGGGGTCGGGAGCCTGGGCGGGGCCGTCGGCCTGCCGGGGCTCGCCGTCGAGTTGCCATTGACGACCATACTGATGCTGCGCTCCATCGCAGACATCGCTCGAGCGGAGGGCGAGGACCTCGACGACCCCGGCGCGCGGGCCGCCGTACTGGCGGTCTTTGCACTAGGGACCCCCAAGTCCGGCGACGCGACGCTCGACCTCGGCTACTACGGGGTGCGCGTCGCCATTGGGCAAGGGCTGCGGGAGGCGGCGCTCGCCCTAGCGAATGGCACATCCAGGACCCTGGTCGGTGGTGTGGTCACCCGTGCTTTGGAGCCCGTCGTAGCCCGCTTCAGCAGCGTCGTCGCACAGAAGGCTGTCGCGCAATCGGTGCCCGTATTCGGCGCGCTGGGTGGCGCTGTGATCAACACCATCTTCATCGAGCACTACAACGGCCTCGCTCGAGCGCACTTCACGTTGCGGCGACTCGAGCGCGAATATGGCCTCGACGCAGTCAGGGGGCGGTTCGAGGCGCAAGCGAACGAATGAGGCGCGACGAGAGTTCGCTGACCCGCCCGCTAGCTCCGCCCGAAATGGCGCCAGCACACCAGAGCGGCCGTCTACGGCGGCCGCTCCGATGTGCCAGGACAGTTCTGATGGGGCTAGCGGGTGAGGGCCCTGAAGCGCGCCCAAGCGAGAGCGCGATCCCCCTCCGCGCTGGTGAGCGCGGGAGGGTTCATGAGTGAATAGGGAAACGCCGTGGCTCGAAGCTCGGATCGATGGCCCAGGCGCACCCCATTCATCTCCATAGTCAGGTGCAGCGGGCCGCTACTCGAACACGACGCTGATCGCGTTGGTCAGGTTCGACGTCGCGGCCCCGCCGATCGCGTCCCGGTACCAATACTGGAAGTGCCAGGTCTCACACGGCAGGACGGCTGCGAACCCAGTCGAGGTCGGCTGCATCGTCAAATCGGCGGTGACGTCCGCCGCCCCGGTCATGCCGGAGCTGACGATCGCGCCACCTACGCCCCGACCGATGTTGGAGAGGCAGAGCGTCCCGACGCCGCCACCCGCCATCGGAACGAGGTCGGTCGAGAGGCTGGTGATGAACATGCCGAATGAATTGAGCGGCAAGTCGTTGGCGTGGAGGCGGAACGTGTTGAGCTCGACGAGCGAGCTCCCGGACGCAGCGAGGGCGCCTGGGACACCGGTCGAGTTGGCTGTCGCTGGGTCGCAGAACACGGCGCCCAGCGCGTGATCGCCTCGGGCGTACCAGTAGTTGATCTCCGCCTCTCCGAGGCACCGCCCGTAGAAGCGGAAGTCATCGATCACGAACCCAGGCGAAACACTGCTCGTCGTGTAGCCCATGACCGAAAGGTTCCCGGTCCCATTGATGTTGAGCGGGGTCGTCAGCGGCACGGTAACGGCCAACTGGCCGTTCAAGTAGCCGCGCACCTCGCTGGCTGCAGAGTCATGGCACCAGACCACGTGCACCTTCTCGGTCAAGCTGCCGCCGTCGGGAATGTTCGTGTCCGGGATGGGACCGCGTAGCAGGAAGCCAGTGGTCCCAGCGACGCCGCCGACGAAGCAGCGGAACGAGCCCGCAGTGCTATTGCCGAATGCGTACTGCAGCGCTGTCGGGAGGGCCGTCGCGTTGCGGCGATCCGCGAACATTCCGACCGTCCAGTCCGAGCCTCCGAGGGTGGTCGTCCAGCCAGTGTTGATCTGTGAGCCCGCCCCGGACGCAGTCACCCCACACGCGGGCGCTGCGGCGCCGGCACACAATTCACCGCCTGTGAACTCCGTCGTCGCGCCCGGGATGCCGTCGCCGACGGAGCCGGTCGCGCTGTTGGTCGCGTCGCCGTTGTCGAACGTGTAGTGAATGATGTCCGGCGGCGCATACTTCGGCCCGATCTCGACGTTGTCAAAGACGAGCGTATTGCCCGCGACGCCGCCGCCGGAGAAGAGACGGTAGCCCGTGGGCGCGACGCTCCCGGCCGCTCCGCCCAGCAAATACCGGCCAGAGGGGCGGTACTCAGCCGTCGCACCCGTCTGGAGATCCGTGATGCGCGTCGCGCAGATCGAGTTCGACGTCAGATCGAAGTCGGTCTCCCACCGATACCAGGCGCCAACAGGCAGGTTCTGAAACGCAGGATCGGGGATGACCTCCTGGATCTGCGCGCCGGACGCATCGAACCAGATGTAGTTGACGTCCCAAGTCGCGGCAGTAGCAGGATCGGTCCACACAGCGAGCGCGATGAAGCTCTGAGAGCCAGGGAAGGGCTGGATCGACACGCTCCCGACGTTCTGCGCGGACGGCAATGCGCCGAGGAAGCTCGCGTGGATGTCGTAGCCAATGGTCATCAGGCCGCCGGCGTAGGCGAAGTCGCGCTGGGCGCGACCGAAGGCGCCGCCAGCGGGGCCCGTGACGCCGACAAACTGGTTGCCACCAGTCGGGTTGGGCGCGACGCCGAGCGAGTTCCCCGCGTAGGTGAACGCGAGGAAGTCGACGCTCGTCGTCCCGGCTGGAATGTAGTAGCCGTCCTGACCCGTGAGGATCGTGCCCGCAACGTCGGCGGTCACGCTCTCGAAGTCAGTGGAGTACTGCGCGCTCGCGGCAGGAACGAGCAGAGCGCCCGCCGCGGCGGCGGCGAGCGAACGAAGTTGATTGCGCATGGCAGAGGAGGCCCGATGGGGCGCTGAGTTGGGAGGGTTGCCCCTGTGCTCGGCAGTGAACGCAGGGCGGTGGCGCAAGCAGCTCGCCACGTGCAATGAGGCTAACACATGCGCCACAGGTGCCGGACACGTCCCAAAGCGGGACAACCTGTCCACCCAGGAATGGCACCCAGTCTTGGCCTCGGTGTGCGTTGCGTGGGTGCCCGGCCTCCGACGAGAGCGCCTGCGACTCCGCCCAGCAGCCTGTGGTGGAATCGCGCGACGCACAGCGCTGCTCGTCGGCTGCGGGTCAAGGCGCACCAAGTGCCCCATCGCTTGACGCGACTTGGCGCCTTCGAGCAACGCCGACATGCGGGCGAGGAGCGGTGCTGCGCGCAGCGCTGTTTCACCAAGGACTGCCAGGCCTCAGGCTCGCTTCGTGTGCTCCGAGAGCGAGTCGATCGCAAGGGCGCAGAGCGTCCGGAGCGCTGCGCCGCGCGCCCGATCGCGCTTGATGCCGTGGAGGTTCCGGGAGATCACTTCACGTCCACCGATGCCGGGCGTCATCGCTGAGACATGAACCAGCGCGCGTTCGTGAAGAACGCGGCGAAGGCGAGCGGAAGGCAGGACACTGACCAGGCTGTGCCTTCAAGCGGAGCGGCGCCAAAGGGACTGCCTGCAGCGTGTTTGCCTCGCCCACCCAGGGCCTTGCAGACGACGACCGACAACGCTTGCACACGGGCGGCGCCGACCGAGCTCGCAGCGGTCACGGTTGGCGTCGACATGACGCCTGCCCCGGGCGAAGCGATTCAACTCGTGCTCCTCGCTGGTCCATGGGCCCTCGGTACCGACTCTGTCGCTCTCGAGCTCGAGGGGCGCGGCCACCGGACCCCCCCGTCACTGACGCTGACTCAAGGGCCGACCTCGTGGTCCCGCCCAGAGCTGCGAGACTCTCGCACTTTTCGTAGATTGGCTGCCCCGGCCAGGTGTGGCAGCCCAGCCCCCACTCCCTATCGCACAGGTCGACGCGCATCGGCGCGCGCCCGAACCCTGAGTTCCATGCACAAGAGCACACGCACGTCCCTCGCCCTCGCCGCCTCACTCTGGCTCGCGCCCCCCATGGTCGGCATGGCGCAGACGGACCTGCCCGACTTCACTTCGTCGACGGCCGTCCCCGACGTCGACCTGGCGAAGTACCACGTCGAGCTCAGCTGCGCCATCGACGACCGCGACGTCGGCGCCATGACGATCGCGCTTTGGGGCGACGCGGCGCCGATCACCGTGCGCAACTACCTGCGCCTCTGCGCCGAGGGCTTCTACGACGGCAAGACCTTCCACCGCATCATGCGCGACTTCATGGTGCAAGGCGGAGACCCGACCGGCACCGGCGCAGGCAACAGCCCCCATGGCACCATCAAGGCCGAGTTCTCGGACGATCCAGCCCGCGCGCATGGCTACGGGGTGCTGTCGATGGCGCGCATGGGCAATGACCCCGACTCCGCGTCGTGCCAGTTCTTCATCTGCTGCAACGAGGCGCCGAACGTGTGGAACCTGGACGGGCAATACGCCTCCTTCGGACGCGTGACGAGCGGCGTCGCGACGCTTGAAGCGCTCGCCGGCGCCCCCGTCCGCGCGCAAGGCCGCGAGAAGTCGACGCCCTCCGTGCGCGTCACGATCAAGAAGGCGCGCGTCGTCAAGGGCCCCGCGCCCACCGGCGAGGTCATCGCGCGCCCCACGCCGCCCCTCGACCTGGGCGGGCAGCCAGAGAAGGTCACCGTGCAGCACGTGCTCATCTCCTTTGCGGGGACGCCAGTCACAGGCGTGACGCGCACGAAGGAAGAGGCTGAGAAGCTCGCCAAGGACGTGCTCGCACGGGCGCAAGCAGGCGAGGACTTCGAGGCCCTCGTGCGCGCCCACTCGGACGACCCGCCCGCGGCGACGGAGCCCGGCGTCTACCGCATCTTGAACACGGGCGTGCGCGACATCGCGAGCGAGCGCGCAATCTTCGACCTGGAGCGTCGGTACCGCAAGTCGATGGAAGAGCTCAACGCGGCGCGCAGCAAGGCGCCCCTGACGGCCGAGGAGTACAAGGCCCGCGCCGAAGCGCTCCAGAAGGCTGCCCAAGCCGAGTACACCTCCATGATGCGGCACCAGCGCACCGGCCTCGTGCCCGCGTTCGGCGACATCGGCTTTGCGCTCGAAGTCGGGGCCGTCGGGCTGGCGCCCTATGACGCCGCGACCTCCCCGTTCGGCTGGCACGTCATCAAGCGCCTGCAATGAGGCACAACGAGCCGCTCGTAATGGGCCGCGCGAAGGCGCTGCGCGCGACGCTGCTGGGCGTGGGCCTCGCAGCAGCGCTCGGGTGTCACTCCGTTCCGGGCGCCGGCCCTGCGCCTGAGGCAGAGGTGGCGCCTCTGGCGCGACACGACACGCAGCTGCAGGCGGAGCTCGAGGCCGCGACCTCCGACTTCCGTGGCGTCGTCGGCGTGTGGGTGCAGCACCTGCAGAGCGGCCGCTTCGCGGCCCTGCGCGCTGACGAGGTGTTCCCGACAGCGAGCATGATCAAGGTCCCTATCCTCTGCGCGCTCTACGCCCGCATCGACGCGGGCGAGCTGGACCCGCACGCGAAGTTGGTCTATGACAAGGCGCGGCTGTACCCGGGTGAAGACCTGCTTGGATCGTTCGAAGACGGTCAGGCGATCGCCCTCGACAAGCTCGTCATGTTGATGCTCAGCATGAGCGACAACACGGCGAGCCTGTGGCTGCAAGAGCTCGCTGGGACTGGAACGGCGATCAACGCCTGGTTGGACGCGCACGGCTTCGTGGGGACGCGGATGAACTCTCGCACCCCCGGCCGCGAGCGAGACCGTGAGCGCATGGGCTGGGGCCAAACGACGCCGCGCGAAATGGCAGAGCTCTTGGTTGCGATCCGCAGCGGGCGCGCAGCGAGCCCTGCGTCGTGCGAAGAGATGCACCGCGCGCTGACCCGCAGCTTCTGGAACAAGGAGGCGCTGTCCGCGATCCCGCCGGACATCGCTGTGATGTCGAAGCAGGGCGCCGTGAACCGCTCGCGCTCTGAGGTGCTCCTGGTGCACGCGCGGCACGGAGATTACGTGCTGTGCGTGATCACGAAGGAGCAGGCCGACGAGAGCTGGGGCCACGACAACGAGGGCTTCGCGCTGCTACGCGCGCTCTCGCGCCTCGTGTTCGAGCACTTCGAAGGCGCGCGCCCGAACGACTGAGTCGAGCGGGCGCGCGCCGGTCCCCACTGCGCGCTGGTCTCTACTGGACAGTCACGCGCAGGACGACGAACAACAGATTGCCGCCCACGGTTCCGACGACGGTGCGCTCGCCTGCGCTGAGCGCGATATCGGTCGTGATGTACGCGGAGCCATAGCCAGCGCCGGCCTGCTGCACGGTCGCCGCATTGCCTCCCGCGCCGGCCGTCGCGCTCG
>JAWKUK010000006.1:0-394867 GCA_041398605.1 Planctomycetota bacterium | reverse complement strand
CCGCCTGCCGCCTCGGGCACGACGTGGCATGCGCCGCAGTCGAGGGCCGCGTGCGCGCCGTCGACGGTGAACGCAGCCTGCGCGTGCTGCGTCAGGTCAAACGTGTGCGGCGCAAAGCCGGCGGGCGCGTGGCACGCGACGCAGCCTCCGCCGGTCAGGTCGGCGTCCGCGAACGCGCCGTCGCGGAACTGGCCGCCGTGCGGGTCCGAATGGCACGCCGCGCAATCGAGGGGCCGCCGGCCAGGGTACCGCTCGACGAACGACTCCAGCGCGGGGTCGTGGCATGCGGCGCATGCGATCCCGACGGCGGGGTCGGACTCGGAGTCGGCGGCAGCGGGCTGGGCGAGGGCCGGCTCGGCGAGCGTATGCGGCGCTTCGAGGTTGAACCCGGTGAACGCGTGCTGCGCGACGCTCATCGTCGCAGCGAGCGAACGGAACGCGAGGTGCTCGGACGCATGGCACGCGCCGCAGCTCTTTTGGCGTGGCGCCCCAGCGAGGCGCGCAGCGCCCTCCAGCAGGGCGGCGCTGTGGGGCGACGCGTGGCAGTCCGCGCAGCCCCGCGACGGGGGCCGGGCGCCGCCGCCCGCGAGCACTTCAAGCGAGTGCGGTGACTCTTCTGCGTGGCAGTCCCGACACGACGCGGCGCCGTGCGCCCCTGTCAGCGGGAGGTGCTTCTCGTGGCCCGTCGGTACGTGCTCGGCGAACGTCGTCTGGACATGGCACTCGGCGCAGCTCCGAGCGAACGCGCCTTCGTGCGGGTCCTCGTGGCAGCTCGCGCACGAGCGCTCGAGGCCCAGGTAGCGCTGCGCGCCCTCGGGCAGCGGCGCTGCGTCAGCGTGGGTGTGGCACTCTGTGCATGCGAGCTCCGCGTGGCGGCCCGTCATCGCCCAGCCGATACGCGCATGGTCGAACTGCGCGGGGTCTGCGACGCCCGCGAGGGCGAAGCTGCGGGCGTTGACGAGCGCAAAGGTGTCGCCGTGGTGCTCTCCGTGGCAGCGACCACACGCGTTCGGGTCGCGCACCACGTCGCGCCCTGCCTGCGCGTCGAGGGTCCCGTGCAGGCCGCCCGCGGACTCGATCTGCGCGGCGATCGGGGCGTGGCATTCGAGGCACGCCGAGGTCATCGTTGTCCGCCAACCGCCGTGGCAGGCGCTGCAGCTCGTGCCCTCTGCAAGCTCCGCGATGCGCGCGTGTGCCCTGGCGATCGGGCCCGGTGAGGTGCGCTCCGTGTCGACGTACGCGACCATCAGCACAGCGCCCAGCGACGCGCATGCGATGAGGGCGCGCGCTGCGCCGTGCCGCCCGATGCGCGGCGTCATGGCGTCTCTGCGCTCCCTGGCGCGGTCGGCGCGCTGGCCGCGATCCAAGCGCGCAGCTCGCTCGCAGCGTCGCCGTACACGAGCGCTTGGCCGACGTGCAGCGCGACGAGGGCCAACATCAGCGCCGTGACCCACCGGTGCAGCCAACGCCAACCCGACAGCAGCGCGCGCAGGTCCTCGAGGTGCGCCGCTTCCAGTGCCAGCCTGTGCGCGCGCCGCGCGAGCGCGAGCGTGTCGTCGATGACGTGGCGCTGCACGCCTGCTGCGCACCCCGTCGCCTCAATGCGCGCGAGCGCGCGTCGCAGGTCGCTGCGCACGCCCGCGAGCGCCAGGAGGCGCCCCGGCAAGCTGCTGCCCCATTGGCGGGTCAGCGCGAGCTCCATGACCTCGCGACGCGCGCGCTGCGCGAACTCGCCGAGCGCGCTCGGGTCGTCCTCGGCGAGGGCGCTGCGCGCTTCATCGAGCTGCAGCTCGCGCCCGTTCGCGGCGCGTGGCACAAACGCGTAGAGGTAGCGGCCGACCCCGCCCGTCACCAGCAACACCGCCAGGCCGAGCAGCGCGTGGCCGCCGACGGTGTCGCCGGGCGCCATCGCGGCGTGCAGCGCCGCGCAGGCAAAGGCGAGCGCGCCGGTGGCGACGTGCACGGTCATCCAGCGCCGCAGCGAGCCAAACCCCGCGCCGAAGACCCCGGCGCGGCGCAGCAGATAGGCGAGGTTCACGCCGATGAGGCCCAATGAGGCGAACCCCATCGCGAGGCCGAGCCCGCGCCCGGGGCGGAGCCAGTCATGCTGGGGATGCGTGGCGCGAGCGTGTGCGTCGGCCAGGTAGTAGTCGCCGTTCCACAGCGCGAACGCGCAGAGCAGCAGCGTCGCCCCGAGCGCCAGGCCGAGCGCGCGCGCGCGGTCGCGTCGGGCGCCGACGCCGTCGTCGTCTTGATGCGCGCGCACTGGCGGGCGCTTCGCGGGGTCGAACGAGACGCCCGCGCGCTCCAGCAGCTCGGTCGGCGGGGTCCCGCCCGCAAGGACGAAGACGCCGTCATTCTCGAGGTGGCGCTTGGACAGCGTCGGCCCGGAGGCGACGGCGAGCTCGACGCCGTCGGGTGTGATGCGGACGAGCTCGCTCTGCGTGATCAGCTCGATCGCGCCAGAGGCGACGGCGGCGTCTAGGCGCTCGGCGTTGCGCGCGCGCAGCCGGAAGAGCTCGGCGCGCCGATACGACAGCGTCACGCGGTTCCCGGGCTGTTGCGCGAGGCCCAGCGCCGCTTCGACCGCTGAGTCGCCGCCGCCGACGACCACGAGCCGCTTCTCGACGTGCTGCGTCGCGTCCATGAGCGCGTAGCTGACCTTCTCGAGGTCCTCGCCTGGCACGCCGAGCTTGCGCGGCGTGCCTCTGCGTCCGACGGCAAAGACGATGTTCCGCGCGGTGTACGCGCCGCCTGCGGTCCAGGCGGTCAGGAGCCCGTCCGCGCTGCGCTCGAGCCGCTCGAAGCGCGCGCCGTACTTCAACGGCAGCGCGTGCCGCTCGGCGAGCTCGTGCCAGAGCGCGATCAGCTCTTCCTTGTGGTACGCGTTGCGCCGCAGCCGGCCGTACAGCGGCAGCTCCACGGGCTCGTTGATGACGAGCTTGCCGCGCGGGTACTTTGCGACGGTCCCGCCCGGCCCGAGCTCCTGCTCGAGGGTCACGAACGCGAGCCCGATGCGCTTGGCTTCGAGCGAAGCGGCCATACCCGCGGGGCCCGCGCCGATGATGACGACGTCCAGGGTCGCCTGCGCTGGCCGTCCCGCGCTGCGCAGCGCGATCTCTCGAATGACGCGGACGCCGTGCTCGACCGCGGTGCGGATCAGCGCCAAGGCGGTGACCTCCCCCGCGAGGAACACGCCCGGGCTGTCGACGGCCTCCAGGTGTTCGTCGACGGCGGGCACGTCTGTGCGATGCGCCAAGTCCGCGACGCTGACGGTGATCGCGCCGACGGGGCACTCGCGCTCACACGCGGCGACGCCGACGCAGCGCGCGGCGCGCACCACGACCGCTTGCCCGTGCACGAGGTCGAGGACGCCGTCTTCCGGGCACGCCGCGACACAGGTGCCGCAGCCCAAGCAGCGGGCCAGGTCGACGACGGGGTGCTGCAGGCGCGCTGCGCTCGCGCCGGCAGCCTCGGCGCGCCTTCGCGCGGTGAGCGCCTCGTGCATGCGCCTGAGCTCCTCGCGCCGGACCGAAACGGTCCCGAGCGCGAGGGCCACAGCGAGGCAGCCCAGGAGGAGCCAGATCAAGTGAACGTCTCGGGCCGGAGCAGTGCGCCGGCCCGAAGGTCAACCATTGGAGCGTTGGGTGTTGCGCGCTGCAGTCCGCTTCTGCGCGGCCCCTTGCTGGTCACCGGAAGAGGCGCTCGGGTCGGTCGCGCCGGGCTCGTCGACGGGCGTGATGGCGACCCCGATCGGCGCAGCCTCCTTCACGTAGAGCGCCGCTGCGTTCATGCTGCGGTCGAGCTCTTGGCCGAGCTCTTTGGCGCGCTCACGCAGGCCGACGGCCTCCTCCGCGATCGCGGCGATCGCGGCAGAGTTGAAGTCGTGAGACAGGAACAGCGCGATGTCGCGCAGAGCGTCGTTCAGCGCCTCGTAGCGCTCGTTCGAGGCTCTCGTCGCGCGAATGACGGCTTCATAGCGCGCACGCGTCGCCTGCATGCGTTCGCGGCTGCGAGAGCGCAGCGCGTCGCTGCTGAACGCGTTCAGGTCCTGCTCCCATTTGGCGAAGACCTGGCGCGCGCTCTGCTCCATGGGCGCCACGGTGCGCTCCAAGCGCTGCGCTTGCTTCTCCGAGTCTGCGAGCGCGCCCAGGAACACCTCGAACTGCGCCGTGGGCTCTCCCGCGGTCGGAGTCACGACGGGGCGCAGCGTCAGGATGGACTCGTAGATCGCCTTCTTGGCGAGCTCCGCCTCGACGTGGACCGCTTCGACGCGCGTGACGAGCTCGTCGACCCGCTGGATGCTGGCGCTCTGCTTGGTCGCGGCGCAGGAGCTCCCGCAAACTGCGAGCGCGAGCCCCATGACGCCCTGAAGGACCCACCCTCTGTTTGCAATCGAATGCTGCATCATGACCCCTTGGTTGGGAGGCGCGCCGCAGACTCGCGGACGCGCACGGAGATGCAGCTTCGGCATGCGCCGGCGACGCTCTTGAACGGTTCATGGCGTTCAATGCGAGCCAGCGTGGCAGGGGGATAAGCTTCTCGAATCGAGGCGCGACGGTCCCAGTATCGAGCAGGCCCTGGCGTGCGCCGGGGCCCGCGAGCCCGTCACCTGGTCACGGGGCTCAGCGCTCGTCGGCGCCGAAGGTCACTTCGTCTCGACCTCGCGATGGTCGCGCGCGACGAGCGTGCCTTTACTGTTGCGGCAATAAATGATCCCGTTCACGAGGATCGGCTTGGTCCAGAAGCGGCCCTCGTCGAAGAGCTTGACCCGCGAGAGCTCGTCGAACTTCTCGGCGGTCGCCTTGGCGACGATCAATTCGCCGGTGCCGCCCATCACGAGCAGGCGCTCGCCCGCGGCGAGGACGGCGCCGTTCCCGATCCCGCGCTCGGACCAAGCTGCCGCGCCGTCGAGGTCGATGCACTTGAGGATTTGCCCGTCGAAGCCGTAGAGGTGCTCGCCGACCTTCACGCACCCGGAGAACGAGCTGATCATCTCGCGGTTCTGCCAAATGGGCTTCAAGGTCGCCTCGCCGAGGGCAAAGCGCGCGCACGAGGGGATCATCCCCGACGAGACGAAGATGGAGTCTCCGATGAGGACCGGCGTCGCGGCTTGGATGCCGCGGTTCTTGCCCGTGAACGTGGCGAAGCCGAGGCCGCTCCCATCGGCTTGGCTCACCAACACCGCGCCCGTCCCGTTGAGCGCAGCGAGGACGGCGGTCCCGTCCCGTTCGAACGCGATCGGTGTGCCGTAGCCATCGCCGTAGTCCTTCGAGCGCCACTTGACCGCGCCGGACTTCTTGTCGATCGACAAGATCCGCCCGCAGTTCAGGAACAGCCGCTCTCCGACGACGAGCGGCGACGCGCTGAAGCCCCAGGTGGGGATCGTCAGCTCGTTGGTGTTGCCCTCGGCCATCAGGGCGTTGTGCCAGACGACGGCCCCGGTCGCGAGCTCGAGGCAGTAGAGGTTGCCCTCGCGGTTCAGCGTGTAAACGACGTCGCCATCGATCGACGGCGTGTTGACGGTCCCGCCCTCGTGCGCGCGGTTCCAGATCTCGCTGTGGTAGCTGTGCTTCCACTTCACCTCGCCGGTGAGCGCGTCGAGGCACCAAATGGAGTCGAGGCTCGACCCCTTGTCGTAGCCCATGGTGACGACACGCCCGCCCGCGACCGCGACGGTTGAGTAGCCGAGGCCGGTTCGACTCGCCAAAGGTCGTCGGGCTTGCCGGCGGCGCTCCAGGCGACCTCCTTCGAGATCCCGCTGCGCTCGGGTCCGTCCCATTGCGGCCAGGAGAACTGCGTGTCGCTCGTGGGAGGCAAGCAAGCGGTCAGGATCGGAAGTGTGAGTGCGGCGAGGGTGATCATGGGAGGCGCTCGGGGCCGTGGGGGTACGAGGTCCGAGGAGCATAGAGCGCCGCCAGCGCTTTCGCTCGCCGCCGCACAGTCGGGGCCATAAGACATACACGCCCGGATCGGAGGAGCCTCCGACCCGGGCGTGCTCCGTGGCGCTCAGGCCACGACGAACCCGCTACTGGCGCACCTTGGCCTTGAACTTGGTCCCTTCGAGCGCGGCCAGCAGCGCCGTCGTCGAGGGCACGCCGTCAGCATCGAGGGTGACCGTGGCCGTCTTGGCCTCACGGTCGACGATGACGTCGTTCACACCGGGCACGCTCGCGAGTGCAGACCGCACTTCGCTGGCGCACCCGCCTCATGTCATGCCTTCGACCTCGAACACGAGCTTCGGCGCGTTCGGGACGGCGGCGGATTCGGCGGCGTGGCGGGTTTCGTCAGTGTTCGCGCACGAAGTCGCGAACGCGGGCACCAGCAGGAGCCCGATCAAGAGTTGGTTTCGCATGGTCTGAAGTAGGGGTTCTGTGGCCGCGGAGATCCGGGCCGTAGGACAGCGTAGGGCGGCGCCCTAGTCTCGCGTGGCTCTCTGGCCGAAGTTTGCGCCGATCCGGCCCGCGGGCGCCTGGTCGGACGAGCCTCTGGTGCGCTCCGCTCGGGCTGCAACAGCGCGTTCGTTGCGACCCAGTGACCCGCTCCCATTGCGCGCCCTTGTCGGTGACCCAGCGCCGCACCATAGCCACGGGGTCCGTCGGGTCGCTCGCCGCGCCGTTTTGGGACCGGGCTTGGACGTGGAGCGTGGTCCTCGCCTGCATATCCGGCGTCATTGAGCGCCGTGATGCGCGCGCCGCGCGGCTGGCCCTATGGATAGGTCCAGGGTTGACGCTCGTGGCAGAGCGCGATTGACGGCGGCGCGTCCCTGGCGCCACGATTCGCGGCATTTCCGGCGCTGGCCGCGCACGGAAGCCGGACCTTGCGCGATCCTGATGTGCCGACCATGAGCGCGCCTCACGAGCCCGAACCGACCCCGACCCCGACCCCGACCGTAGAGCTGCTCCTGCGCATCGGCGCGGGCGATCGAGCCGCGTCGTCCACGCTCGCGGAGCGCCTGCAGGGCGAGCTGCGCGCGCTCGCTTCCGCGCACCTCAGCGGGCGCGTGCGCCGCGTGACGTTGCAGCCGACCGTCCTCGTCAACGAGGCGTGGATCCGCCTCGCCGAACGCGAGGCGTTGCCGTTCGAGAACCGCCACCTCTTCCTCGCGTTCGCGAGCAAGGTCATGCGCGGGATCTTGGTCGACACGGTCCGCGCGCGCGGCGCCGACAAGCGTGGCGGCGGGCACGTGCGTGTGTCGCTCTCCGAGGTCGTCGCCGCGGACGGGGCCGAGGCGCTCGATCTGCTCGCGGTGGACGAGGCGCTGGATCGCCTCGCGAAGCTCGATCCAGAGTGCGCCGAGCTCGTCGACTTGCGCTTCTTCGGCGGCCTCGAGCCACGCGAGATCGCGCGCGTCCTTGGGGTCTCGGAGAGCACGATCGACCGCCGGTGGCGCTTTGCGCGCGCGTGGCTGCAGGCGCAGCTCGCCACGTGAGCGTCACTCCGAGGGCGCGCCGCCGATGAGCTCGGTGTCGAAGGCGTGGTCGAGGTCGCCGGTCCGCGCCGTCCAGTCCTGAAGCTGCTCCTCCGTCGCCCCGCCGGCTCGCAGCTTGGACGCGCGCGCCGCCGCGGCCGCGCCCCAGTCTTGGCCCAGCTCGCGCATGACCAAGAGCTCACGTCGCGCGAGCGCCAGGACCTGTGGACCCGCAAGCGGGTAGATACGCTCCGCGACCTCCAGCCCCGTGCGCAGCGTCGCCAGCGCGGCGGCGCGGTCGCCCAAGGCGCGCTGGGCGGTGGCGAGTAAACGCCGCGCCATGTGGTCCTCCGGCCAGCCTGACGGCACCAACGCCGTGCCGAGGTCGAGCGCCAGCATCGCCTGCTCGCGCGTCGTCTCGAAGTCCGCCTCACGGCACGCGAGCTGCGCCTCGAGCAAGTACCAGTACGAGTGATAACGACCGGGCTCGGGCTCGACCTCCGCGAGCGTCTGCCGGCGCGGCACGATCAGCGCGCGCGCCTCGGCGAGCCTGTCGAGGTGGATGAGCAGCGCTCCCGCGTTCAGCGCCGCGACGAGCGCGTTCCCCCCGGAGTCCGTGCGCGCTTCGTAGGCGGCCATCACCTCGAGGTTCAGTTGGAGCGCGAGCGGCAGCTCGCCCAACCGCTCGTGGATCTCTGCGCGCGTGCCCTTCAGCGCGACCGCGAAGAGCGAGCGCGCGCCGCCCGTCGTCTCGAGGATCTCTTGCGCGCGGTTCAATTCGACGAGCGCCTCCCGCGGCGCGTCCAGGGAGACGAGCACTTGTGCGAGGCGCTCGAGCGTCGCGACCTCGAACTGGTGGTTCCGCTCCTTGGCCGTCAACGCGTCCTCGATCGCCTCACGATAGAGGTCGCGCGCCTCGGCAAAGCGCCCCATGCGCACCAAACAGACCGCCATATTCGTCCCGAGATAACGCGTCGTGTAGCTGTTGACGCCGAGGCGCTCCCTGGCGATCGGGAAGGTCTCGCGCGACAGGTCGAGCGACGCTTGGTACTTGCCCGTCTGCTCGAGGAAGTCGGCATACGCCGCAACCGCGAGGATGCGCCGCGGCGAATGGACACCTTCGAGGTCGGTGAGCTCGCGGGCGGCACGCTCGAGGACCGGTCCAGCACGATCGAACTCGCGCAGATTGACGAGGCCCTGGCCGAGCACCATCGCGACGGACGCGCGCGCGCGCGGGTCTTCGATGAGCGCGAGCGAGCCTTCCAGGTTATGGAGGACGTCGATGACCTTCGCCTCGCGACCGTCGATGAAGGGCTGAACGGACGAGATGACGGAGCTCAACGACGTCGCGATCTCGAGGGAGGTGTCGGCCTCGGTGCGCGCATTGTGCTCGGCGGCCTCGGCGTCGTTCCTGGCCACGTTGGTTCGGTACAGCCCGAACGACAACGCCGCGATGACGCCGACGAGGGTGGCGATGACGCTGCGGTTGCGCCTCGAGAACCCGGCGAACTGAGCCAGCGCGTGCCCTCGCAGCGCCAGTACCGTCTCGCCGCGCTCAAAACGCGCGAGGTCCGCGCCGAGCTCCGCGGCGGTCGCGTAGCGGTGGAGGGGGTCGTGCGCGAGGGCCTTGCCCAGCACCGCGCGCAGCGGGCGGGCGAGGTGCTTGGGCGGGCGGACCTCGAAGGAGCTCACGCGCTGGATCGCCTGCGACAAGGACAGCCCCGCGAGCTCGCGTGGCGCACGGCCGACGAGCAGCTCGTACAACACGCAGCCAAGGCTGTACACGTCGCTGCGCACATCGATCTCTTGCGGCGCGCCCGAGACGTGCTCGGGGCTCATGTACTCGAGCGTCCCGAGCACGCTGCCCGCCATGGTCTCGACCGCCGAGACGGCGAGCGTATGCGTCGCGTCGACCCGCGCGAGGCCGAAGTCGATCACCTTGACCTGTCCGCTTGGGTCGACCAACAGGTTGCCCGGCTTCAGGTCGCGGTGGATGATGCCCCGGCGGTGCGCGTGGTGCACGCCCTCACACGCCTCACGCACGAGCGCGACACGGGCGCGTGCATCGAGGCCGGCCTGCGCCGCATGGCGCGCGACATCGAGGCCGCCTTCGATGAACTCCATCGCGACATACGGCGCGAGCTGCCCGTGCACGTCGAGCGTCCCTGCGTCGAAGACCTGCGCGATCGCGCGGTGTTGCAGCGCGCCGAGCACCTCGATCTCGAGGCGGAAGCGGCTCTGCTCGCGCGTTGAGCTGATCGGGTTGGAGAGCGTCTTCAGCGCCACCGTGCGCCGCGGCGAGCGCTGTCGTGCGCGATACACGATGCCCATGCCACCGCGGCCGAGGACGCCGTCGATCAGGTACCCCCCGAGCTCTCGCCCAACGAGCGCGCTCGGGTCCCAGCTTGGAACGTGCTCGAGCGCGCCGAGGCTGAGCGCATCATTGGCGCGGCGCTCCTCGGCCAGGAGGCGCACGAGCTCCCCCTGGAGCTCGGCATCGTCGACCGCGGCGGCGGTCGCCCAGCGCTGGCGCTCCTCGGGCGGTTGGTCGAGCGCTTCGTCGAAGAGCGCACGTAGGCGCGCCCATGTCTCCTGGTCCATAGAGCTCGCAGGTGCTGGGGTCGAATCCGGTGCGCGGTAGAAGTCGGGGGGCGTCCCTCGAACGAGATGCGGGTCGGCGCGGCGTCAAGATTTCGGCTCGCGCGCTCGAGCAGTCGGGCGCGGGTGGGGGCGACCGGCGCGCGCGGCGCTCAAGCGCCCGCCTGGCGCAGGGCCGCGAGCAAGGCGCGCATGACCGCGACGCCGCGCTGGGCGTCCTCACGCGCGCGCCGCATCGCTCGGCGGCCTGCGCCAGGGCGCCGATCGGGGTGGGGGAGGCCGAACATCGCTCGCGGCAGCAGCGCGTGGAGGGCGCGCCGATCCTCCCGCTCCAGCGCGTGAAAGCGCCTGATCAGCGCGAGGACGTCCTCGTCCGCGACCCCGAAGCACGCGCCGACCGCGCGCTCGAAGGGCGTCGGCTCGAAGGGGAGTGTGCGCCAGGTGGCGGGGTCCTCGCGGCGCAGCGCCTCCGCCGCGTCAGCGACCTGGCGCGCGACCCAGGCGCCCCACGGGGTCGCGCGCGGCGCGTCCATGAACGCCGCCGCGAGGCCGGCGCACGCGCGGGCGAAGAGCTGCGACGGCTGCACGAGCAGCGCCTCCTCCGCCCACAGGCCATGCGCGATCGGCGCCGCGTCGAAGGGGTCCTCCTCGCAGAGGTGACGCGCCAATTGGTCGGCGGTCAGGGCGCGTCGTTGGGCGTGGAGGCGCCGGACACGGAGCGTGCGAGCGGGGCGTGCCATGGGGGAGACACTGGGTCGTGGCGTGGGGAGCAGCGGAGCGAGGGCGCTCGACCGCGCGCGATCCGCGGCGCTCGCCCCCCGTGAGGATACGCCACGGCCAGGAACCCGTTCGGGCCGACGCGAGCGCTGATCGGGACGATTTGGCTGCGCCCTTTCGGGCGCGCCGTGCGGGCCGGCCGATGCTGACCCCCGGGCTTGGGTACCCTCTAGGTCGTCGCAGCGCCATGCGGCGGCGAGCGGCAAGAACGGGCCTGCGACCTGACTCGACGAAGTTCCTGGGTCGGATCTGCGCTCGGCTCGCATAGGACTCTGCGAGATGGTTGACGTGGACTCCGACAATGCGCCCCTTGAGGCAACAGGGCGGGGACCAGGGCTCGAGGACCTCCTGGCGCAGCTGGATTGGGTCAAGGCGCTCGCGCGGCGCCTCGTGCGCGACGCGGACCTCGCTGAGGACCTGGCGCAGGAGACGTGGGTTATGGCCTTGCGGCGCCCCCCGGCTTCGGGCGAGAACCTGCGCGGCTGGTTCGCGACGCTCTTGCGGCGGCGGGCGCGCGCGGCCCGCCGCGAGGACGACGGGCGTGCCCAGCGCGAGCGCACCGTCTCGCGACCCGAGGCCACCGGCGGCGGCGCGGAGCTCGCCGCGCGCGCCGCGGCCCAGCGCCTGGTCACCGACGCCGTGCTCGAGCTCGACGAGGTCTACCGGGACGTGCTCTTGCTGCGCTGGTACGAGGGCCTCCCGCCGCGCGACATCGCCGCGCGCCTCGGCGCCCCCGTTGCGACGGTGAATACGCGCCTGCAACGCGCGCACGCCAAGCTGCGCGAGCTGCTCGTGCAGCGGCACGGGGGCGAGGGCTGGCTGTCCGCGCTCGCGCCGCTCTGCGTTCCGCTGAGCGCGCCTCTCCCGTCGCCCGCGCATGCGGCGCGCGCGCCGGGCGCGAATCCGAGCGCCGTCAGCGCACCCCCGGCGGCGCTCGCCACGTCTGCGGTCGGCGCCGAGTTGTTCTTCTTGGCCTTCGCCGTGGCGTTGAGCGTCGTGCTCGTCGGGGCCTATTGGACGCCTTGGCGCCGCGCGCCTGCCGCGGGCGCGCCGACCAACGCGCTCGGCTCCGAGTCGGGGCCAGCGGGGCGCGCCGCAGCGCCGCGCGCGGCGATCGAACGGACGGCAGCGGCGTCACCCTCTGAGCGCGACGTCGCCCCCGCGACCGCGCAGGCCGTCGAACGCGCCGATTCGAGCCAGCTTGCGTCTGTCGCGGTCGCGCCCGCAGCGCTCCCCACGCACGCGAGCAATCTGATGGTGGTGTCGATCGCCGGCGCGCCGCTCGCTGGGCTGCGGGTGCGCTGGCCCGGACCGAACGAGGTCAGGTGGCAGGCCGGGGACCCCTACTACGCGAGCGGCCCTGACGGCACGCTCGTGGTCTCGCTCGCCGAGCAAGATCGGCTCATGCGCGACCCGCTGTACGCATCGGAGCTCCTTGGCGAGCGCGCGCACCTCTCGGAGTGGCGCGCGACGCTGCTCGGCGAGGCGCTGCCGGCGCGCGAGCGGACGAGCGACGCGGAGGGGCGCGTCCGGCTCGATATGGGGGAGCTCACGCTCGAGCGCAGCGACCTCGCGCGGCTCGACGTGGTCTCGCCCGGATGGCGAGCGATCGCGCGTGTCGTCGCCGCGCCCGCGGACTGCGACGTGCTCCTCATCGCGGCCCGCACGCGCCCCCTCGACGGCGTCGTGGTGGATGCGCTCGGCGCGCCGCTCGATGGGGCCGAGGTCTCCGAGCGCGCGCTGCCCGCTGCTGCATTCGACAAGGTGCTGGGGCTGGCGCGCGTCGGTGACATTGCACGGACGCTCGCGCCGTCGCTCGAAGCGGTCGTCGAGGGACCTACGAACAGCGTCGAGGGCGGCCGCTTTCGCCTGCGCAATGTCCGCGTCGGCGCGCAGCTCACGATCCGCGCGCCGGGGTTCCTCGAGCAGACGGTGACCGTCCCGCCCGCGGGCGACCTCTCCGTGCAGCTGCAGCCTGTCGCTGCAAGCGAGGGCCTGTGTGTGCTGCTGGTGGATGACGCTGGCGCGCCGGTGCGCGGCGGCGTGCAGGTCGGCGAGCTGCGCGCTGCGACGGACGCAGAGGGCCGCGCGCAGTTGATCGGCGGTGACCCTGCCGCTGCTTTCGTGGCGTGGGCCGCTGGCTACGCGCCCGTCTCGGGCGACGCGTTGCCGCCTCGGACGCGCGGCGCGCGCGAGCACGTCATCGCGCTCAGCGCGCGCGCATGGACGTTCGCGGGGCGCATCCTCGACGCAGAGCATCGTCCGCGGCCCGGGGGCGTCGTCGTGCTGCGCGACCCGTCGACGCTCGCGGGCACGTACTCGACCGCAGAAGAGCGCGCGGGCGAGCGCCCGTGCTGCGTCCCAGTCGACGCAGACGGTCGCTTTCGACTGACTGGCCTCGCGCGAAGGCCCTATCGCATCGCGTTGATCGATGCCTCACATGCGCTCGTGCACGAGCTCGGAACGATCGGCTTCCCGCCGCACGTCGGTGAGCGACCCTTGCCAGAGGATGCTCCCACCGACTACGTCGTACCCGCCGACGTCGTCGCAAGCAACGTGCGCGGTCGGGTCGTCGACGCGTGTGGCGAGCCCATCCCTGGCGCGACTGTGCGAGTGGTCGCGGTCTTACTGATGCGCGTCGACGGCGAGGCATGGACGGAGACGCTCGCGTCCGCAATGTGCGACTCAAGCGGAGCGTTCACGATGGACGTGGTACCGCGTTCCGGCGCGTACATTGAGGTCCGTGCTGCGGGCGGAGCGAGCGTGATCTTTGCGACCGATGACCTCGCGCTCGACGCGCCTTTGAGGCTGACGCTGCGCGTCGAGTAGCGGCCCTTACAGCGGCCCTTACAGCGGCCCTTACAGCGGCCCTTACAGCGGCCCTTACAGCGGCCCCTGCAGCGGACCCAGCAGCGGACCCAGCAGCGGACCCAGCAGCGGCCCTCTGCTCGTCGAGCGTCGCGCCGGCACGCGCGCGCCACTCGACGAGCACGTGAGTGTGCCCACGGCGACCTCCGTCGAGCCGAGCCTCAGGATCGCCTCGGGATCGCCTCAGGATCGCCTCGGGGCAGGTCAGTCGCTCGCGACGCGCTCGAGCTGGTGCGCTTCGGTCGCGTCAGGCGCTTCCCAGCGCCCGAGCATGCGCTCCAGCGCCGCCGCCGGCACCGGCGCGCTGCGCGCCTTGTTCCGGGCGCGCACTGTGTCCGCGGAGGCCTCGATCGCCACTACGCGGGTGTGCGCGCCATAGCGGTGGCAGAGGTCGAGCACCTGGCCCCGTACGCGGCGGCTCAGGTTCGTCGCGTTCCACACGAAGCTCCGGCGCGCGCGGAGGTGCTCGCGCGCGCGCTCACGGCACGTTTGGATCACGAGCCCCTGCTCGTCCCTCGGCGACACGCCGAGCTCGGCGCGCACCGCGTCCGGCGCAACAACGGGCCAGCCCTGCCCGTGCGTCCGGATCCAATGGTCCTTCCCGGAGGCAGGTGGACCGGAGAGCACTACGACCTCACAGGTCGCGTCCGGCGCCACTGGAGAATCAAACGCCCGCGATGCGTCGGCGAAGTAGGCGACCCGGTGCGCCGCGCTCGGGAACACTCGCGGAGCGTCGAGGCAGCCGAGCTCATGGCAGAGCTCCTCGAACAGTCCGATGTTCTCCAGCAGGCGCGCTGCGTCACGGCAAGCGCGGCCGAGGATGTCGGCGCGCGCGACCTCTGCGAGGCGTGAGGCGCCGCATGTCCAGCTGATGCGGCTGGCCATCCGCTCGGCTCCGTCGCGCTCGAGGAGGAAGAACGGACGCTGGTGGTGCAGCACGAGGTGCGCCACCAGCTCGCGCTCCTCCGGCGCTGCGCCGAGCTCCCACAACATGCGCCGGGAACGCACGGCGCCGCGCTCGGAGTGGTGCCGCGCCGTGACCCTCCCGTCGGGCTCGACGCGCGTTGTTTCGGGCTTCGAGACGTCGTGCAGCGCGCAGGCCGCGAAGAGCAGCTCACGCTCGCGAGCGTCACGCGCGCGCCACGACGGCGACGAAACGAGCGCTTCCAGCACCATGCGCGTGTGTGTCCCGACGTCGCCCTCTGCGTGCCACACGGGGTCCTGGGGGCAGGACGCGAGCGCGCGCACCCAGTCGAAGCGCGCTTCGAGCGACGTCCAATCGAGGGCCCAGTCCGGCGGCCCCGGACACAGCGCGGTGAGCGCCTTCATGCCACCCCCCCGAAGAGGTCCACGCCCTCCGCCAGGGCGTTCGGGAGGATCGGGCGGTCGAGCCAATGCGAGTCGGATGCGTCGACGGCCTGCAGGAACGACGCCCGCACGAACTTCAAGCGTCGCTCGACGCCGCCGGCGCCCTCGACCTTGATGTAGAGCCCCTCCGCGAGGTCCGTGGGGTCACCCTGGCGCAGCAGCCGCTCGACGTCGAGGCCGCGCTCGGCCGCGTGGGCGGCGAGCCGCGCGCGCCAGCCGGGGGTCCGATAGAGCGACGGTCCGACGTGCGACGCGAGGTCGCCCAGCTCGCGCGGCGTGCCCTCCGCGACGACGGGGACGGAGCGCAGCGGGAGCCCCTCGAGCAGCGCGCGGCGCTCGGGCGTGGAGAGGAAGCGGCCGGCTTCGGCGTCGAGCACGTCGAACTCCATGAAGTAGTGCGGGAGCGCGTCGTAGAAGATCGTATGGCGAGCGAAGAGCCACTCGCCGTAGACGATGTAACGCGCGCCGAGTCGCGCGAACAAGGCCGCTGCGTGCGCGCGGACCCACGCCTTGAAGAGGTCGAAGTGGCGCTCGCGCGGGCCGCCGGTCAAGTAGTGCCCGCGGCTCTGCAGCCAAGGGGTCGCGTCCTCCGCGAACGAGAACGCGGCGTTCGCGCCGTCGAGCTTCTCCTCGACGACGAGGTGCAGCCCGTCGAGCGCGCGCAGCGGGATGCACGGCAGGTCTTCGTCTCCGAGCTGGAGCCGTGAGCCCTCGATGTGCTGCGTCCGCGGGTACTTCTGGATCGGTCGCACGGGGTGACCTCGATGGCTGCGTGTCACTTGACGGTCACGACGGCGACGTGGTGGCCGTGCACGGCGCTGAGCGTGACGCGGGCTGCGCCGCGGTCTTCGAACAACCGCCGCAGGTCGTCTGCGGAGAAGAGGCGCAGGTGCTCGGGGTTGTCGTCAGGGCGCGAGGGGACGGTCACGACGATGAAGCGACGCGTCACGCGCAGGAGCTCCGCTGCGGCGGCCCCGGGGTCGTGGAGATGTTCGAGCACCTCGAGCGCCGTCGAGACATCAAACGTGTCGTCTGGGAACGCGAGCTGTGTGACGTCGGCTTGCGCGGCCTGGAGCATCCCGGCGCCGCCCGCCGCGACTGCCGCCAGCTCGCGCGCGCGCGACGCATCGCGCTCGATGGCCGTCACCGGGACCCCGGGCAGCTCGTCGAGCAGCGGCCAGAGGAACGTCCCGCGGCCGCTGCCTACGTCCAAGAGCGACGTCGGCGCGAGCCCGTGCAACGTCCCGAGCACCCTGCGGACACGCGGGAGCTCGGCGTTGCGCTTGAAGCGGTGCAGCCGCAGCCCCGCAGCGTGGCCCCGTGCCACGGCCTCCGCGTCGCGCTCGCCTTCGATGGCGCCGAGTCGCCCACGGACGTAGGCGGCGGCGAGCGCGAGGTATCCGTCCGTCGCGAGCCGGAGCGGGAGGAGTGCTTCAGGGTCCTCTGACATCGGAATGGGCGCCCTTTGCGCGAGGTCAGTCGGGGGCGTTCGGCGCCTTGCGCCAAACCTCGATCCGGGGCCCGAGCGAGCGCGCGCGCAGCACGACGCCCAACGTCGTTTGGAACCCGACGTCCGCGTCCTGCGCGCCGACGTCGCTCGAGGCGAACGTTGCGACCCGCTCGTACTCGGGCGCGTTGACCACGCTGCGCAGCCCCGCCAGCATTCGGCGCGTGCCCTCCGGCACGATCGTCGCAGGCAACGACGTGCCCAGCACCACGATGTCGGGCGCGTACTTCGCAAGCTGCGCGCGCGCGGTGGCGACGGGGTCCGGGTCGGTCCAGAACGCTGCGATGTCCGCCGAGCTCGGGTAGCGCAGGGGCAGGCCAAGGCGCTGCGCCGTCGACGTTGCCGCGCCCCGTTCGCGCCGCGACAAGGCGGCTTGATACCGCTCCCAGCGCGAGCGCGACCAGGCGCCGTCGGGGTGCGCAAAGCCCGGCGCTTGCACCAATGGCAACGACAAGAGGTTCAAGCAGAGCACCTCGCCGGCATCAGGCCCGGCGTCCTCGGTCGCTAACCACGCGGCGGCGCGCTCCGCCGTGTCTGGCCTCGCCCGCAGCCATGCCAGCCGCACCGCGGGCGCGAGCGCCACGGTCAGGGCCGCGGCGACGAGCGCGGGCTGCCAGCGCGCGCCGATGAGGCGCGCGAGGCCCGCGACCCCGCCGGCGGCGAAGAGCGCGGTGAGCGGCACGAACGAGAGGACGATGCGGGCCTCGGTCCGCGCGAAGAGGCCGTACACGAGCAGCGTGGGGACGTAATAACCCGCGACGACGAGGGCCGCGCCGCGTTGTGGCGCGCCTCGCGCGCCTGTGGGGGGCCTGCGCCGCGCGCCCGCGACGACAAACACGAGCCCCAGCGCGCCCGCGGCGAGCAAGAACGGGTCATAGTCCGCGAGCGCTTTGGCGGTCGCGCGGAACCCCGCGCCGTTGAACGTGGACAGGGGCACGACGTGGCCCGAGAAGCGCAGCGCCGGGGCGTCGGAGGCCTCGCCTTCGGTGCCCTCTGTGCCCTCTGTGCCCCCTGGGCTCACCGTGCCCTCCGTCGCGGTGTGTACGACCGCTGGCTTTGCGGCCTCGCGCGCGCGGGCCTCGCGGATGCGGTCGCCCGGGATGTACGCCCACGCCGCGGCGCCGATCACGACCGCCAACGCGAGCGCGCCCGGCCCGATGACGGCGCGGCCGCGGGCCCGCGCGCCAAGGACCAGTGACACCACGAGCGGCGCCAGCGTCAGGACGCCTGTGTGCAGCGTCGCGACGGCGAGGCCGCAGCCGAGACCCATCCAAAGCCCGTTCGCCCCACGCGGCGCGCGCGCGAAGCGCACACACGCGACGAGCGCTAGGACCGTCGTGACCGAGGCCGGCGCGTGCGGCCTGGCCTGCAACGCAAAGCACAGTTGCAGGAGGCTCGCTGCGGCGAAGAGCGCGGCCAGGCATGCCCAACGTCGCGACAGGAAGGCCCGCGCCAAGAGGTAGGTGGCTGGCGCGATCAGCGCAGAGAAGAGCGCCACCACGAACCGCGCGTGCCGGTGGGTGCGCGCCGCCTCGGCGAGGTGCTCGGCTAGCGGGCGCGGGGCGGCGTCGGACGGGGGCAGGGGCGCCCGCGTCGGGACGGCTGCGACCAGCGTCGCGACCAGCAGCGGGTACTTCCAGGCGGCGTCATGACGGCTCAGGAGCCCCCGGCGCGCCAAGCCCTCGGCTTGCTCCACGACATAGGTATCGGGCTCGCTGCGATGGGGCAAGCCGTGGTCATAGCCAGGCAGCCGCAGCGCGCACGCCCCCGCGAACAGGAGCGCGGCGATCAGCCACGTCGGGAGGGCGCGGTGTTTCGTCACGAACCTCGGCGGGAGTAGGAGTCTCGACTCGGGAGCAGGCCCAGCTCGAAGAGCCGCGGACCCGGCAGCGCTGAAGCGCCGTGCCCCGGTGAGGCCCGGTGAGGCCCGATCCGCGACTGAGCGGACTCGGATGGTGTAGATTACAACAACGGCCCTGTCCCCGCGCGATCCCGGCGGGCGCCACGCCGCGCTCCCGCTCCCCGGACACAGCCCACGCCGCTCTCGTGATGCCTCAATCGATGGCGCCGCTCGACTTCAACGTCGAGTTCCCGTTCGACGGGCGGACGGCCCTGGCGCGGCCGGCGACCTGGGACGACGTCGAGCCCTTGCGGCTCTGGAAGAACGCCAATCGGCACGCGTTCTTCCATCGCGACGAGATCGCGCCAGAGGGCCAACGCGCTTGGTTCGAGGCCTTCTCGAAGCGCACCGACGCGCAGATGTTCATGTTGGAGCTCGAGGGCGCCGCGCTCGGATGCGTCGGCTTCCGATTCGTCGCGCCGGGCTCGGTCGAGCTCTTCAACCTGATCTTGGGCAAGCAGAGCGTGGGCGATGCGCCGATCTTGCGGCGCGGGCTGATGTCCGCGTTCTACGGCGCGTTGGAGGCAGAGCTCGCGGGCCGCGGCGTGCGGCGCGTCGAGCTGCGTGTCCTGCGGACGAACGAGGCTGGCATCGCGTTTTATACGCGCCATGGATTCACGCGCTACGACGCGCCGGACGACGGCGAGTCGCTCGCGCTAGAGAAGTCGCTCGAGGGGCCGCGCTCGTGACGGCCAGCGACCCCACGGTCGGCGTCGGCCTCAGCCCCGGCATGCGCGCGCCGCGCGTCGTGATCGCAGGCGCCGGTTGCGCGGGCCTTGCCGCGGGGCTCGCGCTGCAGAAGCGCGGCTTCTCGACGCTGATCGTCGAGCGCTCGGATCGCGTCGGCGGCCTCGCCGGCGGGATCGAGATCGAGGGCAATTGTTACGAGTACGGCCCGCACATCTTCCACACGACCGACCCCGAGATCCTCAGCGACGTCAAGGCGATCTGCAAGGAAGTGCTGGAGCCGTTCGAGCGCACGATCAAGATCAAGTTCGGTAGCAAGTACTTCGACTACCCGCTGTCGCCGCTCGACATCTTGACGAAGTTGCCGCCGCTGACGGTCCTGCACGCCGTCGGGAGCCTCGCCGTCAACTTCACACGTGGGCTCTTCCGCCGCGGTCGGCCGTTCGCGAACTCGGAGGAGGCGCTGCTGCAGGCCTACGGCTCGGTCCTCTACCGGATCTTCTTCCGCGACTACATCTACAAGGTCTGGGGCATCGGGCCAGAGTCGTTCTCGCCCTCGTTCGCGACCCAGCGCCTGCCGAGCTTCAGCCCCAAGGCGAAGCTCCTTGCGCTCTGGCACAAAGTCTTCCCAGCGCCCGCGAAGGCGATCTCCACCGAAGGTTACGTCGAGAACGTCGAGGGCGAGTACTTCACGACGCGCCGCGGGTTCTCGCTGATCTGCGAGGCGTTCGCCGCGGAGTACCAACGCGCGGGCGGCGAGCTCCGCCTCAGCACGACGCTCCAGCGCGTCGAGTTCGACGGGGGGCGATGCACTGGGGTCACGCTGCGGTCCGCCGATGGCGAGGCGCGCGAGGCGTGTGATTGGTTCGCTTCGACGATCCCGTTGAGCCTCTTGCCGACGTTGTTCCACCCGCCCGCGCCGGTCGCGCTGGCCGAAGCCGCGGGCGCGCTGCAGTTCCGCGCCATCGTGTTCGTCGGGATCCTCGTGCGGCGCGCGACGGTGCTGCCCGCGTCGTTCATGTACTTCCGCGACAAGACGTTCAACCGGATCACGGACCTCTCGCTGTTCAAGGTCGAGGTCGACCCGCCCGGCTCGACGATCTTGGTCGCGGAGATCACGTGTCAGCCCGGCGAGCGCCTTTGGACAGACGAGGACCACGCCAGCGCCTGCGTCGTCGATGAGCTGGTCGCCGACGGGATCCTCGCCCACGGCGACGTGACGTCGACCCACGTCTTCAAGGCCGAGCACGGGTACCCGATCTATCGGGTCGGCTACGAAGAGCGCCTCGCGACGGCCCTGCGCGAGGTCGCGGCGCTCCAAAACGTGTCATCGATCGGGCGCCAAGGGCGCTTCGCTTATATCAATACCCACGTCGCAATGAAGATGGGGTACGACCTCGCGCGCGACCTCGCCTCGCGCTTCGGCGACACGGCAGCCAAGCCGCACGGCGGCCAAGCCCCGCCAGCTCGCTGACCCACGGCGCCTCCAACGTACTCAACGGCAACGCGCCAACCCGGCAACGCACCTACCAGGACCGAACCAGATGCTCTCACTCTTTGGATCGAACGTCGGACCGGATGAGCTCGCCGCGGTCGGCGAGTGCATGGAGCGCCAGTGGCTCGGCATCGGCGCGAAGTGCGACGAGTTCGAGAGGCGCATCGCCGAGCGCGTCGGCGCGCCGGGCTTCGTCTTCTTGAACAGCGGCTCGAACGCCCTGCAAATGGCGCTGAAGCTGATGGAGCTCCCGAAGGGCTCAGAGGTCATCGTGCCGACGTTCACTTGGATCGCGTGCGCGAACGCGGTCATGCTGAACGACCTCGTCCCGGTCTTCTGCGACGTCGAGCTCGAGTCGTGCAACATGCGACCGGAGGACGTCGAGCAGAAGATCACGCCGCGCACGTCTGCGATCATGGTCGTGCACTACGGCGGCAAGCCGGTCGACATGGACGGCATGGCGCGCTTCGGCCTGCCGATCGTCGAGGATGCCGCGCACGCGATCGATTCGACCTACAAGGGCCGGCATTGCGGCACGATCGGCGATACCGGCATCTTCAGCTTCGACGCGGTCAAGAACCTGACGACGACCGAGGGGGGCGGCGTCCTGGCGCAAGACAGCGAGCGCCTCGTTCGCGCGCGGCGCCTGCGGTATTGCGGGATCGCCAAGTCTGGCTTCCAAGCTTCGGCGACGAAGAAGCGTTGGTGGGAGGTCGAGATCACGGACTCATTCCCGAAGATGCTGCCGACGGACGTGAACGCCGCGGTCGGCTTGGTCCAGCTCGCGCGCCTGGACGAGTTCCAGGCGCGTCGCCTCGCGCTCTGGGACCGGTACAACGCGGTGTTGAGGCACGAGGATTGGGCGACGAGCTGGCTCGGCACGCCGGTCGACGCGGCGCCGGACGAGCGGCACTCGTACTTCTGCTACTTGGTGCGCCTCGCGGCCGGCTCGCGCGACGACCTCGCGCAGTTTCTCTACGACCACGGGGTCTACACGAGCCTGCGCTTCCACCCCTTGCACTTCTATCCGATCTACGGCGGCGCGCAGTCGCTGCCGAACGCAGAGCACTTGAGCGAGCACGGCCTCAACCTGCCGATCCACCACCGGATGGAGCTCGCGGACGTCGATCGAGTGTGCGAGCTCCTCAAGGAGTTCCGGCGGACGCGCGTGTGAGCGCGCGAGCCGTCGTCAAGCTGGGAGGGCGCCGGGGCCAGCGTCGGGTTGCGACCCGGCGTTCACTCGGCCCCGCGGCTGTGACCCTGCGGCTGCGACCTAGTGGCTGCGACCTAGTGGCTGCGACCTGGTGGCTGTGACCTGGGCGTGACGAACACGCTGGGCTTGGCGTCGTACAACATGGCAGTCTCAGGAGTACCGAAGCCATGACCCATATGTACACCTCAAGCCACGTCAGCGCTGTCGCTGCCTTTGCCCTCTCGACTGTTGTCACTGCGTCCGGCGCGCTCGCGGCGCAGGCGGCGCCGCCCGCTGACCTCGACGCGCCGATCCGTTCGGTGGCGCTGTTCAAGAACGGGATCGCCGTGGTGCGCCGAGCCGCGGAGCTGCCGACGCCCGGCGTGTACACCATCGGGGACGTGCCCGATGCCGTACACGGCACGCTGTGGGTCGACGCGGCGGGGGCCGTAGATGTTCGGGCGACGACGCGCTCGATCGAGGTGCCGACGGACGGGCGCTGGGACCGTGACCCTGCGCGCGAGCTCGCGGGGCGCAAGGTCCGCGTGCGCTTGCGCGGCGAGCCGCTGACCGAAGTCTCGGGGCGTGTCGTCGCGTTCGAGGACGCGCCGCAAGAGCGCGCGTGGAGCCGCGCGTTCGAGCAGCAGCGGTATTGGTACGGGTGGGCGAACCGCTACGACATGAACATGGCGGGCGCGAGCCAGCCCGACCGATACCTCGCGTTGGAGACGGCCAGCGGGCGCACGTTCGTCGACCTGTCGTTGGTGGCCTTCCTCGAAGTCGTGGATGCGCCGGAGACGCGCATGGTCAAGCGCCCGGCGTTGGAGGTCACTGCGCACGAGGGCGCGGGCCGGCTCGCGCTCTCTTACCTCGCCAAGGGGCTCTCCTACGCGCCGAGCTACCGGCTCGACATCGCAAGCCCAGACTTGCTCGAGCTCTCGCAGACCGCGGTCATTCGCAACGAGCTCACGGACCTCGTCGGCGTGGAGATTGAGCTCATCTCAGGCTTTCCGAGCATGGAGCACTCGCACGTCCTCTCGCCGATGTCGACGGCGACGACTTGGGCGGACTTCTTTGCGCAGCTTTCGAGCATGTTCGACAACACGCGCGGCAATCGCGTGGTGGTGGCGCAGAACGCCTCCTCGAACTCTGTCTCCTACGGCAGCGGCGGGAGCGCGATCCAGCCGGCGTCGGAGGGGATCGACCTGCATTATCACTCGATCGGCACGCGCGATTTGCGCGAGGGCGACTCTTTGTTCGTGCGCGTCGCGTCAGAGCGCGCGCCTTACTCGCGGATCGTCGCATGGCGCGTGCCGGACACGCGTGACGAGTGGGGACGGCGGGTCGAACGTCAGAGCTGGGAGCCCGCGCCGCCGGAGGATCAGGAGGGCGCTTGGGACGCGCTGCGCTTCTCGAACCCGTTCGATTTCCCGATGACGACTGCGCCTGTCATCATCGTCGCCGGTGAGCGGTTCCTCGGGCAGCGCACGACGACGTGGGTGAACCCCGGCGAAGAGACGACCGTGCACGTGACCAAGGCGCTGGCCGTGCGCACGACGGCGTCCGAGTACGAGGCCGACACGGAGCGCGAGCACATCGCTGTGGGCGGGAATGACTACCGCAAAGTGAGAGTGAACGGCGAGCTGCAACTGTGCAACCACAGGCAGGAAGCCGTCCAGGTCGAAGCGCGGCGTGAGATCTCCGGTGAGCTGATCGAGGCCAGTGAGGCGCCCACCAAGAAGAACCTCGAGCGCGGCGTCTATTCCGTCAACCGGCGCCAAGAGCTCGTCTGGAGCCTCACGCTCGCCCCGGGCGAGGAGCGCAAGGTGACGTTCTCGTACGACGTACTCGTGCGAGAGTGACGCGCAGGTGACCAGGCCGGCTCCCGCGCGGGCGAGTCCTGCGCGGAAGCCGGCAATTCCACGCGCGCGCGGCGCGGTCCTCGTGGCACTCTCTCTGCATGCAGCCGCGCACCTTGCGTCGTTACCATCGTTGGGTCGGTTGGCCGGCCGCGCTCTTCCTCCTGTGGGCCGGCGCAACCGGCACACTCGTCGCTGGGACGGAGTTCTTTGGCCCGGATGAGGCTGAACGCGAGCGCCTGCGCGAGATGACCTCGCCTGTGACGGCGGCCGCCGATGAGAGCGTCTGGTCCGAGCCGATGCAGCGCGCGTTCGCGACGTTGAAGCGCGAGCATGGCGCCGCGCTGATCGATCGCGTCGAGCTCAAGTGGAAGGCCGACGCGCCGACCGTGACGGTCCATACGGGCCGCCCTGGCGGCGGCGAGGACAAGCGTTATGTGTTCGCAGCCGACACGGGCGCGCTCCTCGAGGAGTCGGACGATCACGACAAGCCGCTGCTGTACCGCTTGCACAGCGGCGAGGCCTTCGGCGACGGCGGCCTCGTCCTGGCCATGGGCTGGGGCCTCGCGCTGGTCTTTGTCACGCTGACCGGCGTCCTCATCTACTTGCAGATGCGCCGCAGGGACGCCCGCGGCTGGCAGCGCTTCTTCTGGTAGAAGTGCGCGGCACCAACCGGGAGGCCGCTGCTTCGGTCCAGCGCCTCGCGGTCGCGCTCCCGCTCGTCGACGCGATGTGCGCCGCCTTGGCACATGGGTCGCCGCTCGTGCGCTCGGTCGCCCATGGTCGGCCGGGGTCTCAGCCTGAGCTTTGGCCTGTGATGAGGGTGAGCCGCGTCAGGCCCCTGGGCGTCGACGCGAGCGTCGCCTCGACGCTGAGGGCGCCCGCGTGCACCACGATCCGCGTGCGGTGCGAAGGCGGCGCGCCTTCAATGGCCGCGCGGAGCTCGACGACGTCGCCCGCGCGCTGGGCTTCGACTTGCAGGCGCCCTTCCGGCTCGGGGCGCGTCCCTGAGTCTTCGACCAAGGTGCCGGTCGCGTCGCCCGCGTCGTCGAGGAAGACGTGCCACGTGCGCTCTTCGTCGGGCGCGCCCGTGTGCTGCAAGGCGGCGCCTGTGAAGACGATCGAGCCGGCGCGCGCGAACACCGGCGTGGTGCCGCGCGGCGCCGCGACGACGACCTCGCGCGTCTGCAGGTGGATGCCGCCCGCGGGGAACGGGTACCAGCCGCCGCGCGGCAGCACGGTGCGCTTGTGCGCTGCGCCTGGGCGCAAGGCTGGTGAGATGAGGAGGTCCGGGCCCAACAGGAACGCGTCGTCGATGCGCGCGAGCGCCGGGTCGCTCGGGTCCGCGAACGACACCGGGCGCGCGACGGGCGCGCCCGTCCGGTGCGCTTCGTCGAACAACGTCACGAGGGTCGGGAGGAGCTGCATGCGCCGCTCCAACGCCGCGCGCACCTCGTCGCGCGCGCGCTCGCCGAAGGCCCAGGGCTCCTTGCGGCACGTGCCGGCCTCCGCGTGCCCGCGGCAGAACGGCAGGTAGGCGCCCAGCTCGAACCAGCGCACGAAGAGCTCCTCGTCGGGGTCGCCCATGAAGCCGCCCAGGTCCGGCCCGACCATCGGCTGCCCGCTGACGCCGAGGTTCAAGACCATCGGGATCGCGTACTCGAGGTCCGTCCAGTGCGCTTGGTTGTCGCCGGTCCAGGTCGCGGCGAGGGCCGCGGTCCGCATGTGGCCTGCGCGTGTCAGTACAAATGGGCGCTCGCCGGGGCGCGCGGCTTCGGCGCCGGCGCGCACGGCCTCGACCATCAAGTGCCCATACAAGTTGTGGACGCGCGCGTGCGCGCCGCTCGGCTCGCCGCGGTGCACGGCGTCCTCGCGCAGCGTGCGCGTCGGCGCGCCGAGCAGCGCGGGCTCGTTCATGTCGCACCAGACACCGTCGAGGCCGCTGTCGCGCACGAACTCTTCGGTGCGCGCCGCCCACCAAGCGCGCGTCTCGGCGCGCGTGAAGTCGGGGAAGTGGCAGAACCCGGGCCACACGCGCCCTCCCGCCGGGACGCCGTCCGGGCGCAGGACGAAGTGGTCGCCCGCGAGGCCCTCGGCGTGCACCGGATCATCGTGCGCATCGACGACGCCCGGGTCGATGATCGCGACCGAGCGCAGGCCGTCGGCGCGCAGCGCGTCCGTGAGGCCGCGCGGGTGCGGGAAGCGCGCGCGGTTCCACGAGAACACGCGATAGCGGTCCATGTAGTCGATGTCGAACCAGAGCGCGTCGCACGGGATGCGCTCCGCGCGCAGGCGCGCCGCGACCTCGCGCGCTTCGTCCGCGGACATGTACGAGTAGCGGCACTGGTGGTAGCCGAGCGCCCAGCGCGGCGGGCGCGGCGTCGTGCCGATCAGGGCGGCGAGGGCGCGCAGCACCTCCAGCGGGTGCGCGCCCTCGATCAAGTGCACGTCGAACGGCTCTTCCTCGAAGACGGCCTCCACGCCATCGTCGGCGCACCCGATGCGACCGCGGCGGATCGAGTCGAACAGGACCCCGGTCGCGCGGCCGTCCGCGTGCAGCGCGAGGACCCACGGGTGCGATTGGTAGAGCGCCTCAGCGTCCTCGCCGTACCCGTAGGCGTCCGTGTTCCACAGGAGGTGCAGGCGACCGTTGCGCGCGAGCGGCCCCGCGCGCTCGCCGAGGCCGAGGTACGTGACGCCCTCTTCGAACGCGACCTGTGCGCGCACGTGTGCGCCGTCGAACTCGAAGCGCACCCGCGCCCGCCGCGGCGAGCTCTCGAGGAAGTCGTACTTCGGCGCGTGGCGTAGGACGAGGCTCGGCTGCGGCGCGGTGCGCCCCTCCGCCGTGACGCACGAGAAGGTCTCGATGCGGCAGGTGTGCGCGACAGGTCCCGTCGTCCGCGTCGCGAGCCGCGCGCGATCGGGCAGACGCGACGTGTCGAGCGGCGTCAGGCGGCCGAAGTGGTGGAACGGATTCTTGCGGGGTCCGGTGGTCAAGCGCGGGGCGGGCGCAGGGCGCCTCTGGAGTCAGGGGGCTCGAGGGGGCTCGAAGGGACGAGTATCGGAGACCGGCGCAGCGCGCGGCGTGTCATTCGCTCGCTCTCAATGTTGCTCCTCGATGTCGCCCGTACATGTCGCCTGCCCATGTCGCCTGCCATTGTCGTCGTTGGTCAAGCTGAGCTGATGGAGGGGTATGCCGTTCAGGCCGGCGACTCAACGGAAAGAATCCATGAGATCGAATAGATTTCATGGGCGAGGAGGGCCCGAGCGGTCACGAAGTGCGCTGGTATGGCGGAATCCATTTGATCGGGTGGATTTTGCCTAGGAGATCGGCTCCAGGCGTCCGCCAATGAAGGAAATCCATCCGCTTGGATGGATCTGCTATGGCTCCCACCACCCCTCCTACCGCACTCCTCGGTCGGGCTGTCCGAGTCCGCCGCCGCCGCCTTGGCTTGCGGCAGCTCGTCCTCGCGGACCTCGCTGGTGTTGGCGTGGCGTTTGTCTACGACCTCGAGCATGGCAAGCCCACCTTGCGCCTCGACAAGGTGCTGGCCGTGCTCGCGGTCCTGGGCCTCGGTCTCGCCCTAGAGGTCTCGGATGACGTGATCATCGACCGCCTCGGCGACGGACCCTCAGATCCGGGCGGGATGTCATGCTGACCGGCGTCGAGCCGCCAGACCTGCGCGCCATCGAAGCGCTCGATGTGCTGGTCGATGACGGCAAGGGAGTCGACCAGCACGTCGGTCGCTCGACGCGGACCGCCTTGGGTTGCGAGCTGCGATACCACATCGCCGGGCTCGACCCTAAGGTCGCGGTGAGCCATCGACTGCCCGTCCGCGCCGAGCCTTACGTCGTCAATGGCGTGAATCTGCTCCCTTACTTCGCAGGCCTTCTGCCCGAGGGCTTGCGCATGCGCGCCATCGCTGGCATCCAGCCGAAGGTCAGCGCCTTCCGCCTCACACTTCCCGTTCGAACCACGGGCCGGCGCACGACCGGCGGGCGCACGACCGGCGGGCGCACGAGCAGGCGCTCGAGCGAGTGCATCTTGAAGCTCGAGCCGGACGAGCTGCCGTGTCTTGTGGCCAACGAGCGATTCTTCATGACCCTCGCACGCGAGGCCGGCCTCGATGTGGCGCGCGTGAGCGAGGTGACAGACCCGAGCGGATGCAGCGCGCTCCTCGTTGAGCGCTTCGATCGCTCGATTGATCCCCTGACCGGGCGCGTGGTGAAGTACGCTCAAGAGGACGCGTGCCAGCTGCTCGGTCATTACCCCGCTGACAAGTACCGCGTTGCACTGCACGAGTTTGCGCAGGCCCTTGAAGTGTGCGACGCGCCACTGCAAGCGCGCTTGGATCTCCTGCGCGTCGTCGCGTTCAGCTATCTCATCGCGAACGGCGACATGCATGGGAAGAACATCAGTGTCCATACCGCCGACGGCATCACGCGACTTGCACCGGTGTATAACTTGCTGAGCACTCTGCCCTATGGCGATGACCGCATGGCGCTGAAGATCGAGGGCCGTGACAAGCGACTCCAACGCAAGGACTTCGTCGCTTTCGGCGAACGTGTTGGTGTCCGCGGCGTCGCGACAGAGCGCATGCTCTCGACGCTCGTGAAGCGCGTGGGGCGCCGGCTAGGAGATGCGGCGAAGCCCGCGCTAGCATCGATTGGGCTGGACGAGCGCGCGACGCGGCACCTCGAACGTACGATCGAAGAGCGCCTCTCCGCGCTCTCCTGAGCCGCAGCCAGCCGTCGAGTGCGTTGGCGCCGGAACACGAGCCGGGACATGCTGCATCGGTCATCTCGCGGACCAAGGCTGTGTCGCTTGGATCGGGCGGCACATCGGGCGTCGGTGTCACTCCACCGAGGGCGTGTCCGCGAGGCGCGGCGTCACATCCAGGGTCACTTCGCTGAACTCGGCCGCCGCGGCGGGCGGGAAGGCGAGCGTATGGGCGACCCCCGAGACGAGCACCTCGCCGGTGCTTCCGGCCGTGCCCGCGAACGTCAACGCGCTGCCGTCTGCGCTCACCGCGACGAGCCGCGGCTGACGTGAGCCGCCGTCGCGGGTCACGCCGGACGGAGTCAGGATCGTCGGAGGCGTCATCGCGCCCGGCGCGGCCGCTTCGGCGACCGCCTCAAGCCTGAGCGTCGGGTCACCCAGCGCGCCGACGAGCGCCGCGCGCTGCAGCGGCACGCGCTCCGCGAGCTGCGCACGGATCGCCCCCGTCGCAGCATCGCGCGAGAGCCCAAGCAGCCCGTCCAAGATGCACTGCAAGAGCGCCGCGTGGCTGAAGATCTGGTGCGGGACGACGTGCGGCAAGAGCCGCGCGCGATCGCCCGGCAGGAACTCCGGCATGTACCCGAGCCCCCCGAAGTGCATCAACTGCACCTGCGACGTCAGCACCTGCCACCCGACGCCCGGCAAGCCCGAGCGCAGCGCCGCGATGCAGTGGTACTGCGTCAAGAACGGGAAGACCGAGCCCATGTTGTAGTGCTCGGGGGCGTACCCCTCGACGTCCGTCGCGAACATGCGCGCGCCCCAGTCCGCCATGAGGCGCGGGTGATTGTGCCGCAGCACCTCGCGCTGTAGCAGCGCGCGCGGCGGCGTCCCGCGCGATAGGTACGCCTGGGTGTACGCGGACGGCCCTGGGTGGCGTGTGCCATCGGTCAGGCGCGCGAAGTCGAGCGCAGCGCCGTCCGCGCCCGTGAAGGCGCGACCGAAGCGGTCATCGGCGACAAACGCGCGCAGCGCTCCCCAGCGCGCAGGCCAACGCAGCGGCGTGCACTGCTCGAGCTGCACGAGCTCGCGCACGGCGTCCTCAAAGGCGGCCTGCAGGAACGCCTCGGCCTGGATCGCGCCCGACAGCGGGCCGGCCTCGACCGCCGCGATCCCCGCCAGCGGCACCTGCATCACGAGCTCCTCGTCGCACACGGAGAGGCACCAATCGACCGCGCGCTCGACCGCCGGCCACAGCTCCAGCGCCAGGTCCGTGTCGCGCGACCAGCGGACGTAGCGCCCGAGCGCTGCGATGAACTCGGGCGTCTGGTTGCCTTTGTAGTAGGCGTAGGGGAACTCGCCGTACCAGTCGCACAGCGCCGCTGAGAGCGTGACCTCGTGCGTGAGCTTGCCGTCGTCGCGCTGGGTGCTCGCCGCGAAGCGCAAGATCGCGCGGCAGCCTTCGTGGTCGCCGATGATGGCGAGCGCGCGGCACGCCTCCAACGCGTCGCCGTTGAACAGCCACGCGAAGCCTGGGCGCTCGGTGCCGCGGCCCGGGCCGAGGCCCGCGACGAGCCCGCGCCCGACGCCGTCGACCTCGACCCACGCGCGCTCGATCGCGAGCTTCGACCACAGGAACGCTTCATCGAGCGCCGCGTCGCCCGTCAGCAGCGTCGCCGTGCGCGCCAAGTACGCGCGCCAGCGGCGCCGCTCGGCTGCGATCACGTCAGGCCACCCGATGAGCATGCGCCGCCAGAGCGCCCGCGCCTCGTCAAGGGCCAGCGTCGCCCGCGACGCGCCCGTCGCCGCCTGATTGCCGCCGCGCCGCTCGGCCTCGGTCAGCGGCCGTGGCGTCAGCGCTGCGCCCGCGCACACGACCGGGATCGGGCCGCGCGCCGCGCGTTTGGGGCTGACGGGGATCGTCAACGCGTTGCGCCCGCGCACGCCGCGGCGCCCAGGCTCGGCGTCCGTCGTCTGCACCGGCGACGCCTCGGGCGAGCCGAAGAGCGCCGCAAAGCGCCCGATCTCCTCGGTCATGAAGAACGCGCCGGTCGCGTCGTCGCGGCCCGTGATCTGCCCGCCGAGGCCCGCCGGCCACATCGGGCGGAACGCGGGCGTGAACTCCAGCACGACGTCCACGGGCTCGGCGATGTCGAGCCGCAGCAACAGGACCAACGCGCGCTCGTGGCGCGGGCAAAACGCGTCGAGCGCCAGCCGCGCGGGGCCGCCGCCCGCGCCCGCGAGCCCCGTGAGCGTGTACGAGAGCCCGAGCCCCTCAGGGACGACCTCGACCGCGCGCGCGCCGAGGGCCAGCGCCGCCCCGTCGCGGCGCGTCACGCGCACTTCGAGGTCATGGACGAGCAGCAGCGGCCACATCCAGACCTCCATGCGCCCGCCCTCGCTGCCGAGGAGCGCCATGCGCTCGCCGACGGCCTCGACGAAGCCGTCCGCGTCGTCAGCGCGCTGGAGCCGCGGCCCGACGGGCGCTTCGCCCTCGATGGTCTGTGTCCATGCGCTCGTCATGCGCGCATGATGCGCGACGGCGTCCCGGGCCGACAACCCGGCGCCCCGCGCGAGCGCGGGTCACTGCCAGTCGACGTACTCGGCGTCGCTGAAGTTCGACGTCGGGACGCCCTGCTCGTTGTCGCGGTACCAGAGCTGGAAGTGCGAGCGCGTGCCGGCCATGGCCGCATAGGTCGCCGCCGTGCGCGGGATGGCCTGGTTGGACCATTCGCCGAGCGTCGTGTCGAGGGTCAAGGTGCCCAAGAGCCCTGAGCGCTTGACCTGCCCGCCCGCCGTGAAGCGGCCGACGTCCCGCCGCAGGCAGATGTTGCCCGAGCTGTTGAGCGGCGCATAGACGAAGCCAGGGTAGCGCGACGTCAAGAAGACGCCGTAGGCGCCCTCCGGCAAGCCCGTCACGTGCAGCGCGACCGAGTTGGCCGCGGCGACGGGGCTCCCGAAGATCGAGAGGTTCGCGATCATGCCGACGGAGTTACGCACGGATGTGCAGTACTGCGTGCCGATCTCCAGCGCCGAGTCATCCATCGCCTGCGAGCCGGTCGGCTTCTTGGGCTCCGTCTTCGGCGCATCACGGTCGAGGGCCGCGACGAGCGCCACGCCCTCGGGGTTGGCCCTTGGATCCTTTCCGCTGACGGCAGCGGGCGCGGGCTTCGAGTCCGCGAGGACATGGTGCGTGACCTTGGTGGTCACGCCGACGGTGATGGCGAGGGTGGAGACGGCGAGGAGGACGGCAGACTTCATGCTGAATCGTCGGCCAAAGGCGCGCCCACACATGAAGGCCAAACTTGGCCCTGTCTCGCTTCGGGTCCGCGCGAGTAGCCTTAGACTCTGACGATTGACCCAACGCACCCTCGAGGAGGACCCGTCCATGACCCGCTACGCAATCCGGCTGGCTCTGGCCGCCGCCGCGGTCAGCGCCGCTGCCGCGCAGACCCCGACCTTCGCTCCGCCCGTTCGCGTGAAGGCCGGCGAGGCCTTCCTCGGGGGCACGCGGCTGTTCCCTTCCCCCGTCTTCCACGACATCGACGGTGATGGGCGGCAAGACATCGTCGTCGGCGACCTCATGGGGCGCTTGACGTTCGCGCGGCGCGTTGAGGGCGCGGGCGTGCCGGCCTACGAGGCAGAGGCCAAGGTGCTCGACGCGAAGGGCGAGCAGGTCAACCTGCAGAACTGGTGATGCATCGGCATGAGTCCACAGTTCGTGGACTTTGACGCCGACGGCCGCCTCGATATCGTCGCGGGCATCTTCGATGGCTCGCCGCACCTCGTGCGCGGCACGGCGCAGGGCTGGGCCGCGCCCGAGCAGATCCTCGATAGCGAGGGCGACCGCATCGTGCTGAACGCGTTCTGGGACTTCGACAAGAAGCAGTGGGACGAGACCCACCTGTACGACGCGCCGGGGCACGAAGGCAAGGCGCACATGACCTCGGCGGTCGCGTTCGATTGGGACGGCGACGGCGACCTCGACCTCCTCTTGGGCGATCACAACAGCGGGCGCGTCTTTCGGCGCATGAACGAGGGCACCGCGGCGAGCCCGCAGTTCTCGCTCGAGAACGAGGTCGTTGAGGCCGCGGGCAAGCCGATCGATGTGCCTGGCACGGTCGCGACGCTGCGGGTCGTCGATTGGAACGGCGACGGGCGCCTGGACCTCGCCTGCGGCGGGATGGGCGACGCCTACAATGTCGACGTCGGCGGCGGCGTGTACGTCTACCTCAACCAAGGGACCCCGGAGGCCCCGCGCTTCGCGGCGCCCTTGACGTTGCTGGAGCGCAGCAAGAAAGAGGCCCACGAGCCGACGCGGCCTGACTCGGGCCTCTACATGGACTTCGGTGACGTGGACGGTGACGGCGACCTCGACCTGCTCGTGGGCGGCTACTCGCACTGGAAGGCGCGCGCCAGGGCGTTGTCGAAGGAAGAGTCGGCGCGCGTCCCGGAGCTGCAGGCACAGATCGATGCCAACAACGCGGCGAAGACCCCGCTCTATGAGCAGCGTGCAGCGGCGACCGCGGCGCAGGACGCTGAGGCGCTCGCGCGCCTCAAGGCGCAGATCTCGGCGTTGAACAAGGAGGGCCAGGAGCTCGCGGCGGCGCTCGATGCGCTCATTCCGCGCGCCAAGCGTGAGCCCTTCGTCTGGCTCTATATCAACGAAGGAGCCCGCACGGGAGCGGCGACAGCGAGGTGATCGACGTCGCTGCGCACGGGCTCTTTGGACTTGGTGCGCTGCTGGCGCCGTCGCTCTTGGGCGGCGCCATTGCGTCGGCTGGCGCGCCGACCCCTGCGCAAGAGGGCGAGCTCGTGGCGCTCGTCGAGGACGCGACGCTGCGCTCATGGCCGACGCTCGTCGAGCTGACGCGCGAGTTCGAAGCGCGCCACGGCGTGACCGTCAAGCTCGTCGACCTCAGCGGCGCCGCGGGGAGCAAGGACAAGCTCAAGTTCCTCCTGGCGGGCGAGGTGCCGTTGGACCTCGCGCGCGTCGACGTGACCGAGCTCGCGGCGTTTGTCGCGGACGGCGCGCTCGTCGACCTGGAGCCCTATTTCGCCGCGGACGAAGCCTGGCGGCCGGAGGAGTGGTTCCCGGGGCCGCTCGACGCCTGCCGCGACCCGGCGGGGCACCTTGTCGGGTTGCCCTCGACGTTCACGCCGTACGTGATGTACGTGAACCGCGCGCTGCTGGCGCGCGAGGGCATCGCGCCGCCCGCGCCGGATTGGACGTGGGCGGACATGGAGCGCATCGCCCGCGCCGCGACGCGCGACCTCGACGGCGACGGCGTGCTCGACTCGCGCGACCAATGGGGCGTCTCGATCACACAATGGCTGCAGGCGCTCGCGCCGTGGGTCTGGCAAGCGGGGGCCGAGTTCTTGGCCGCGGACGGCCAGCGCGCGACGCTCGACTCGCCGGAGTTCATCGAGGTCTTGACGTTCCTGCACCGCCTCCTGTACGTCGACCGTATCGCCTCGAACGACGCGACGTTCGCGGCGCAGATGGAGCAGGGGCTCTTCCAAGCGGGGCGCTGCGCCCTCTATGGGCCCGTCGGCTATTGGGAGACGTATCGCTTTGCGGCGCTGCCGTTTGAGTGGGACGTTGTCCCGTTGCCGCGCCATCGGCGCGCGGCGACGGCGATCGCGATGAGCGTCTACGTCGTGCCTCGGACGTCGCGGCGCCCCGCGCTGGCGCAGCGCTTCCTGCGCGAGGTCCTCGGCGGCGAGGCCTACCAGCGGCGCATGGCGGAGATCGGCAACGGTGTCCCTGGTCTGGTGTCGGCCGCGCGCTCGACTGCGTTCCTCGATCCGAGCCGGCCGCCCGCGTCGGCGCACGTCTTCCTCGAAGTCCTGGAGCACGCGCGCTTCCTGCCGCCGAGCGCGAACTGGGGCAAGCTGGAGAGCGTCGTTCAGGCGGAGCTCGAGGGTGTCCTCTTGACCGGCCGAATCGCCCCTGCGGCCGCCGCTGCGGCGATGGACTCGAAGGCGGACCAATACTTGGCGCGCGTGGCCGAGCGCGGCGCGCGGCCGCGCCTGTCGCGCTGGGCGCTGCCGTTGACGGTGCTCGCAGCGGTCGCTGGATTCTTGGGTCTGACGCGCTTTGGGGCGCGCCGCGGCGAGGCCTTCCGGCGCTCAGACCGCCGCGCCGCGCGCTGGATGCTGGCGCCGTGGGCGATCGGCTTCGTGACGTTCTTGCTCGCTCCGATGGCGGTGTCGTTGACGATGTCGTTCACGGAGTGGTCGCCGCTGCGCCCGCTCTCGGACGCGCGCTTTGCCGGCCTCGACAACTGGCAGCGGCTCGCGCATGACCCGACCTTTGCGGCGTCGCTGCGCGCGACGTCGGTCTATGTCGCGTGCGCCGTGCCGCTGCAGCTCTGCGCGGCGCTCGCGCTGGCGCTGCTGCTCCGCCGCGGGGGTCGCGCGACCGGGGTCGCGCGTACGTTGTGCTATGTGCCTGCGATCGTGTCTCCGGTGATCGTCGCGGCGGTCTGGCGCGGCCTCTTGCGCAAGGACGACGGCCCGTTGAACGGGGCGTTGGCGTGGATCGGCGTGGACGGCCCCGGTTGGCTGACGGACCCGGGCTGGGTCGTGCCCTCGTTCGTGGTGTTGTCGGTGTGGACCTGTGGCGCGCAGATGCTCGTCTTCCTCGCTGCGCTCCAGTCCGTCGATCAGGGCCTCGAGGACGCGGCGCGGGTCGACGGGGCAGGCGCGTGGGGGCGCGTGCGGCATGTGCTCTTGCCCGCGCTCGCGCCGGTGATTCTGTTCAACGCGCTGACCGGCGCGATCGCCGCGGCGCAGGTGTTCGCGCAGCCGTATGTGATGACGGGTGGCGGGCCGGGCGACGCGTCGCGGTTCCTCGCGTTGTACCTCTACGAGGCCGGCTTTCGGCACCTCGAGTTTGGCTATGCGTCCGTGTTGGCGTGGGTGCTCGCGCTGCTCTTGGGCGCGCTCGCGCTGGTGATGCTCGGGCTCGCGCGGCGCTTCGTGCCGCACGCGTTGGGCGCGGCGCCGAGCCCGGCTTCGAGCAGAGGCGCGAGGTCATGAGCGCCCGCGCGATCGCTGTCGTCGCGGCGGCAGTGTTGTTCGGCTTTCCACTGGCGCTCTTGTTGGAGCTCTCGTTGCACCCCGAGGGCACGGGGCTCGCGCGTCCGACGAGCGCGCTGTTGACGGACGCTTCCTTCGAGAACTACGCCGAGGCGCTGCGGCGCATGGGCGACTTCCCACGGCTCTTCTGGAACACGGTCTTCATCACCGCGTGCTCCGTGGCAGGGCAGCTCTTCGTCTGCTCGTTCGCGGGCTTTGCGTTCGCGCGCCTGCGCTTCCGGGGCCGTGACGCGCTGTTCTTAGCGGTGCTCGCGACGATGCTGGTGCCAGAGCACGTCGCCTCAGTGCCGCGCTTCTTGTTGTTCCGCGCGCTCGGCCTCGTCGACACGTGGTACCCGTTGATCTTGCCGACTGTGTTGGGCGGCGCGCCGTTCTTCATCTTCTTGTTCCGCCAAGTGTTCGCGGCCTTGGGCGACGAGCTGGGCGAGGCCGCGCGCGTGGACGGCGCCTCGCCCTTGAAGATGTACTGGCACGTGTTCTTGCCGCTGGTGCGCCCGATGTTGGGCACGGTCGCGCTCTTCACGTTCTTGGCGACCTGGAACGACTTCTGGGCGCCGTTGCTCTACGTGTTGTCGCCCGAGAAGCGCACGTTGACGCTCGCGTTGGCGGGGTTCAGCCGGACGTACTCGACCTCGGTCGAGCACCTGATGGCTGCCTCAGCGGTGGTCTTGGCGCCGTGCCTGATCGTCTACTTTGTGGCGCAGGGCGTCTTCTTGCGCGCCGTGCGTGTGGCGGCGCGGAAGTCGTGAGCGCGCGGGGGGGACCTGCAGGCGCGTCCGATGGACCTGGGGGGCCTGGTCGGCGAGGCCGCGCGGCGACGCGGCCACTGCGGACGTCGCCGCCGGCGGCGGAGCGCTCCGCTGTCTTCCGCAGGTCGCACGTCGAAGGGAGCCGGAGACGGGTGCCGGAGACGGGTGCCGGAGACGGGTGCCGGGGACGGGTGCTGGGAACGGAACATTGCCATAGCTGGCAGCGCGGCGCTGGCGTGATTCGGCGCCTGGCAGCACCATGGGGGCCTGATCCCCATTGGAGCTGCCGACATGAAGACCAAGACATCACTCGCTCTCGCCCTCGTCCTCACTGCCGCGAGCGCTTCGCTCGCGTCCGCTCAGGACCTGTTCGCTGTGCGCTATCAACCCGCCAGGATCGAACGCTACAGCGCGCAGGACGGCTCGCTGCTCGACGCCGTGTTCGTCGACATCGACGGGCTCCTCGGGCTCGGCGGAGCCTCGCAGAACGTCTGGGACTTCATCTTTGCCCCGAACGGCGAGATCTGGGTCAGCAACTACAGCGCCCAGGCCGTGTACCGCTTCTCAGGGGACGGAGCGTCGTACCTCGGCAACGTGCCGGTGACCGTCGGGCTCACCGTCGGGATCGCGGTCCAAGGCTCACAGCTTTGGGTCGCCAATGTGGGGGGCGGCGTCCCAGGCGGCGCCTACGCCTTCGACACTGCGACCTATGTCCAGTCCAACTTCGTAGCGGGCACCAACATCTGGGACGCGCACGACTTCGAGGGCGACGTGCTCCTGTGCCGGAGCAACGGATCGATCGACCGCGTGGACTCCGCCACCGGGACGGTGACCACGTTCTCGTCGCCTGGTGGCTTTTGCGAGCAGGCGTTCACGCGCGCCAACGGCGGGTTGCTCGTCGCCAACTACTCAAACACGGGCTACACCGTCCTCGACGCCAACGGCGTCGTGACTGCGACGCACTATTCGCTCGGCGCAGGCAGCATTCGCGGCGTCGCGGAGCTCGCGAACGGGAATGTGCTGATGAACGGCACCGGCGGGGTCTATATCCACGACCCTGTGGCGGGCGGCGTGACGCAGTTGAGCGCAGGCGCCGGCGCGTTTGTGGGGGTGCGCCCCGGCGGCTTCATGTCGACGAGCAGTTGCGCGTCGAACCCGAACTCGACGGGGAGCGTCGCGGCGCTCTCGGCGACGGGCTCCAACCTCATTGCGAACAACGACGTGCGCCTCAGCGCGTCGTCGATGCCGCTGAACGCGTTCGGCTTCTTCCTCGCGAGCCGCACGGCTGGCGCGGTCGCGAACCCAGGCGGGAGCCAGGGGATCCTGTGCCTTGGCGGCTCGATCGGGCGCTACGTCGGCTCGGGCCAGATCATGAACTCCGGCGCGACGGGCTCGATCGCGCTGCAGCTCGACCTGATGAACATGCCTCAGCCCACAGGCGCGGTCGCGGTCGCGGCCGGTGACACCTGGCACTTCCAGGCTTGGTTCCGCGACACGCTCAGCGGCAGCGCGACCTCGAACTTCACCAGCGCGCTGACCGCCACCTTCCAATGAACGCGGCGCCGCTTGCGTGCGCAGCGGGCCGCGTTGTCGCCAGCCTGCGGGTTAGAGGAAGTCGATCGAGAGCCCTTCCGTGAAGTTCGAGGTCGCCACACCGCCGACCGAGTCGCGGTACCAAGCCTGGAAGTTCCAAGTCTCACCGGCATTGACGCTCACGAGGCCGTTCGGGGTCGGCGTCTGTGTCAGGTCCAGCGCGAGCGAGAACGAGCCTGTCGCGCCCGAGTTTTGGATCTGGCCAGGCCCGACGTAGCGGCCGATCGCGCCGCCGAGGCACAGGGTCCCCTGGCTACCGCCAGGCTGGCCGACGCTCCCCTGCGTCATGCTCGCGAGGAAGAAGCCGAACGAGTTCATCGGCAGCGCCCCCGCGACCACAGTCACGTCATTGGCGGCCGCCGCGCGCTGCCCCGAAGCGCGCAGCGTGCCGCCCGCGCCCGTCGAGTTGGCGACCGCGGGGGCGCAATACGTGGATCCGACGCCACCGCCGAACCCGACGACGTATGTGACCTCGCCGTGCAGGCCCCGCGATTGGAACCAGGTCCCAGCCCCGGTGAATGGCGCGCTGCGTGCGTCGCCGGACGTTAGCGTGAGCTCCCCATCTGTGAACACAGAGGGCGGCGTAGTGCCCGTCCCGAAGTAGCGCGCCCCACCGGTCAAGTAGATGAGCACGACGCCGACGGTCTGCCCCGCCGGAACGAAGATGTCGGGGATGTCGATGGGGAGCGACGTGCCGTTCTGGACCGCTCCCTGCGTCGCGGTCACGACGCCGAGCGACGTCCAGCCCACGGCCGAGCTGCCCGGGCCACCCGAGGCCGGGCCGCCGAGGCAGCTTCCGACGTAGGTCAGGACCTCGAGGTCGAACACATCATTCGGCGCGCGGTTCGACGCGGTGGAGAGCTCGGTGATCGTCAGGTCGTTGGCGGAAGCGGTGAAGTCGAAGAAGAGGCCAGGTGTACCGGCTGTGAGGCCATTGTTGTTCGAAGTGTTGGCGACGAGCGTCGTTTGAGCGACGGCGGTGGAGGTCACGCCGAGGCCGCACACCAGGCCCCCAGCAAGGGCGCTCAGAAGTCCGCGGGGAGACCCATACGAAAGGGAGAGGGAACGCAGCATGTCGTGGAGATCCTTGGGTTGAGGGAGTGGCCGTAACACGCTTCCTACGCTACTCCACGCCACGCCAAACGGGAATGTCTCTTCTGGACACCGCCCCGGCCCGGCATCTGGGACCGTCAAGGCGCTTCGCGCCGCCGCGCCCGCAGCGACCCCACCGCGACGCGTGGTCCATCGATCCATGAAGACCGCGTCGCGCAAGGGCTACACCCTCGAGCGACGCGGAGCGACTGGCGCGGGGTCTTCACCCGGTCCTTCGTCGTCGATCAGCGCCCCGAGGCCAGCGCCGAGCCGAACTCCTCGTAGTTTGTGGCATCGCCGGGCACGCGGCCGCTGTTGCGGGTCAGCATGTGGTTGTTGCGCGTCGTGAGCCCAAAGTCGTTCCCGTAGAGGACCGAGATCCCGCCCGCGTTGATCTTCGTTCCGATGTCCTCCGCGGGCACGCCCACGGCAAGGTCCGCATGGCCGTCGCGGTTGAAGTCTCCGACGGCGAGCGTCGTGCCGAATCCATCCCCAGACTCGCAGCCACCCACGACGCCCGTCGTGTCCTGGTGCCACGACTGGCTGCCCGTGGACGTCAGCCCTGCAGAGGCTCCGAGCAAGACGTGCACCATGCCCGCGGCCACTGTGCTGCCAATGTCCTCACCTGGAACCCCGACGATCAGGTCGTCGCGGCCGTCGTCATTGAGGTCGCCGGTGGCGAGCGTTTGACCAAAGCCGTCCGCAGCCTCGGCGGCGCCTGCGATCCCGGCGCAATCCTGATCCCAGAGTTGGTCGCCCGAGGCCGTCAGCCCCGAGGAAGAGCCCAGGAGCACGTTGACCGAGCCCGCGCCGTCATGTCCGCTCACTGATGCACCGGGCGCGCCCACGGCGAGGTCCGCGTATCCATCCCCGTTGAAGTCGCCCGCCGCCAAGCTGGTGCTGAAGAGGTCGTAGTCGTCCACGCTCCCGAGCACGCCCGTGTCGTCGCGGTGCCAGATCACGTCTCGCGCTCCGCTCGGCCCCGAGGTCGCGCCGTAGAGGACGGCAACTGCGCCGGCATAGACGTGTCCGTTCACGCTCTCGTTCGGAACACCGACTGCCACGTCGTCGAAGCCATCGTGGTCGAAGTCGGCGACGGTCAGCGATGCGCCGAACTTGTCCCAGCGCTCGGACGCGCCCTGCACGCCGGTCGACTCCTGGTGGAGCCGAAGGACGCCGGTGCTCCGTAGCCCGCTGCTCGAACCGAGCAGGATGTCGATCGCGCCCGCGTTGTACACCGAGCCCACGTCTTCATAGGGGACGCCCACGATGAGGTCGTCGTAGCCATCGCCGTTGACGTCACCGGTCGCGAGGGCGGTCCCGAACGCGTCTCCGTTCTCCGAGATCAGCCCGATGTTCGACTCCCAAAGCATGACGCTGCCCGAGGGCGAGAGGCCCAGGAATGTGCCGTAGAGGACATGGATCGCGCCCGCGCCGTTCTCTACCACGTCTTCGTCCGGGACCCCGATCACGAGGTCGTCGTATCCATCACCGTCGAAGTCGCCGACGGCCAGCGCAGCGCCAAAGTGGTCCGAAGGTTCAGCCGATCCCGAGATGCCCGATGAGTTCTGGTTGAGCTTCTGCACGACCAAGGCGTCGACGCCCGTTCGACGCCCAGCGATGACGACGACCTCTCCAGCCTCGTAGATGCCGTCGACCGTCGCGTTCGGAATGCCGACCGCCAGGTCGGCGAAGCCGTCTCCGTTGAAGTCCCCGCGCATCTGCGCCGTTGCAGGCGCTGTGCTGAACCCCGCGAGCGCTGCGGTCAGTAGCACGAGGGGTGCGCTGATCCGTGATCGCAGCGCTTGGTCCCGATCCGACGTGTAGCTTGCTCTTGCTTCGAAATGCATGGCGTGTCTCTCTCTCTTGATCCGGTGCAGCGCGCGGATTGCGCCTGCTCCCGTGCCTGTCCCGACGAGGACCGCGGCTGCAGCCCGACAGCGAATTCGGGCAAAGAGCAGCGCGCCCCTCGGCCGGGGCCGAAGGGCGCGCATGGGTCGTCCAGCCAGCGAGGTGCGGCCCGTCCGACGCGCTCATCGCAGATGGTCTGCGTTGCAGCGCAGCTCGAGCGCGCTCAGCTCGCTCCCGATCGGGATGTACGCCTCGAACGTCACGCCATCCTCGGACTCGTCGTTGGGCATGCTCGGCGGCGAATACCGCAGGGTGTGCGGCCCGGCGGGCGCTCCCGAGAGTTCAAAGCGCCCCGCTTCGTCGCTATGAACGACGATGGGGTCCCGTGCCATCAGCGTCACTCGCGCCTCTGCGACGGGCACCCCGTATGCATCCACAACCCGACCGGCTAGCGCAAACGTCGCTGTCGTGGTTGGGTCTTCGTAGCCTGCGCCCACCGCATGTGCACCGAGCTCCAGGACGACCTGCGACGTCGCTCCGTCTCGCACCGCAACTGTGAGGGCTGGGGCGATCTCGCGACGCGTGGCCGAAGGATCGTCGTTGCGCGCCACCTCGACCGTGCACTCTCCTGGCTCGAGCCGCTCGATCCGGAACGTGCCATCTGCGCCCGTCTCTTGGGTGACGCGGCGCCCCGTGTCGAGCGCTACGACGACGATTTGCACATCCGCGAGCGGCGGTTCGACGTGTCCTTCCAGCGCCCCGAACCCACGGAGTTGCAGCGTCACCGGCCCGACGCGACCGGCGGGCGAGACGTCGATGGCCGCGCGAGCGCTCGCTGCCGAACCCTCTGCAAGCGCGAAGAGTTCGACGTTGCCTGGGGCGACGTCCCGCAGCTCGAAGTGGCCGTTCGCGTCGGAGCGCGCATACGGCGGATCGAGCGCAGTCGACGTGCCCCCTTTGCAGGTGATCCAAGCCTCTGCGCACGGGAGCCCATTCACGTCGAGCACCAGCCCGGTCACCGCACCCGTGCGAGCCATGACGAGCGTGAGGGGTGGCCCTCTACGCGGCACCTCCGACTCCACTTCACACGGGAGGTGCTGCGCCGCAGTGACCGTGAACGCCCAGCGTCCGGCAGACAGTCCAGCGACCTGCGCGTGTCCTTCGGGCCGCCCTGCCACGCCGCCAGCCTCGCCGCGGCGAGGCGCGGCGACCGCGTCGAGGTCGAGCGCAAGGGGGCGCGCCGTGACCAAGGCGGACTGTACAGGCGCACCGAGGTCGTCCGTGACCAAGACGTCGACCGTGAGCCCGCGGTGCAGCTGCAGCTCGAGCTTCGTCTCGACACCTGCCTCGACCGACAAGCCGCGCGACCGCGTGCAGTAGGAGTCGGTGGTCACCTCGAGCTCGTAGCGGCTCGAGGGCGGGAGCTGCGTGAGGGCGAACGAGCCGTCCGCCTCGACCGTGAATCGGCGCCTCCAGGCCTTGCCGGACCCCGAAGGGCAGAAGATGGAGCACGCCACGAGCGGCGGCATCGGTTCGCCGTCGGGCGCGACCACCCGGCCGCACAGCGCGCCGCCGAGCTTCGCGGGTACCTCGACCACGCCGTCCCCCGGCGGCAGATCGACGTGGACGCGCCCTGCGAGGTAGAGGTAGCGCGAGTCCAGCAGCACCTCTGCTCGCTCGACGTCGGGTGACAGGCCGAGCAAGAACTGACCGTCTGCGGCGACCTGCGCGCGTGGCCCTTCGCCCTCACCGCGCTCGAGCGCAGCGTCGCGCCTGACGCGGACCCACGTCTCCGCGTCAGCCATGGTGCCTCCTGGGAGCACCACGCGCCCTCGGACCCATCGCAGGGGAGCCGGCGCGGCGGCGCTCGTCCGCTGCGCGGGCTCAGCAGCCGGATCTCCCGTGGTGGCCTCCAGTACGCGGCCCTTGGGGCTCGGTTCCAGCGCCCCTGCGCGGCCCGCGCGGCCCCCATTGTTGAGGAGTGCCCAAACCGTGACGGTGGCCAGGGCGAGCGTGAAGAGGCAGAGCGTGCCTCGCGGGGTTATCGTCATCGTGGCTCCTCGACAGGGGGATGCCGTTCCAGACGAGTTTCGTCGCAGGCGCCCGACAGCGCTTCGCTCTGATTCCCACGCGTCGCGGGCCAGCAGGCGACGCTGCTCCGGCCCCTCTAGATTCCGTGGACACGATCGATCTCCTACGCCGGGCCGCTCGCGGTGACTCGCAGGCATCCGCGGACCTCTACGGCGCGTGTTACGCCGACCTGCGGGCGCAGGCTGGTGCCCTCATGCGAGGGCAGCGCCCCTCGACCTTACAGCCGACCGTGCTCGTTCACGAGGCCTGGCTGAAGCTCCGGCTGCCCGACACCGACTGGGAAGGGCGGCGGCACTTCCTGCGGGCCGCGACGGCCGCCATGCGCAGCATCCTCGTCGACCATGCGCGCGCGAGGCTGACGCAGAAGCGCGGCGGCGGGCGGCCGGAAGTGCTCGCGCACGACCCGGAGGCGCGGGCGGAGCCGACGTGGCGCATCCTGGCCCTCGAGGAGGGGCTCACGCGCCTCGAACAGGCCCACCCGCTGCCACACCAAGTGGCGCAGCTCCGGATCTTCGCGGGCCTCTCCCATGCGGAGATCGCGCAGGTCCTGGACGTGACCGAGCGCACGGTGGCGCGCCACTGGGCCACCGCGCGTGAGCACCTCGTCGAGGCGCTGTGATCGACCACAGCGCAGACGCTGCTTGGACCATGCACGGCCTCAGGGCAGCCAGGTCACTTCCCAGCCGTTGGTGAGGTTTGCCAGCGCCCCGCACGAAGTCCCCGCGGCGTCGCGATACCAGAACTGGTAATAGCGCGTCGTCCCCGGCGCGACCGAGCCAATCGCGCTGTACGACAGCGCGGAGGCCGCGCTGCCCTGTGGTGTCCCCAGCGCGATCTCCGCGCGCAACAGCGTCCCCGAGATGCACAAGAGCCCGTCGGCCCGAACGACGCCTGCGCCGCCATTCGGGACCTGCGTGCCAACAAGGAACAGACCGATCGTGCTCGTGGGGAGCTGGTCGACGGTCATGGTCCAGTTGTCTTGCGACACGCTCGGCGCGCCGCTCGCGACGAGGCGTGCGCCGAGCCCGTGGGATCCGCGGCACCCTGTGTCGAACCCGCCGACGTTGAGGCACGGACAGGGGGTGCCGCTGCCATCACCGAAGCAGAACGGGGAGCCGGAGAAGTCGCCGCCACAGCTTGGGTTCGCGGCGCCGGGAGTGCGGCTCGGCGGACCATTGCTGGCAATGGAGAAAGGCAAGAAGTCGCTCGTGCACCACGGGCCGCCGAAGGTCGGCGACCCGCCGCCGCGCAGGACCCCTGCCGGCAGTTGGGGCGGGCCCATCCCGACCTGGTTCGGCCCCAAGCAGACTGCATCCGCTCCGTCGTACACACGATCTTGCGAGCCTCCGTCCCAAACGCCGACGCGATCGAGCACCTCATTGACGAGGCACGGGATCTTGGTTTGGCGGTCACCGTCTGCATCGAGCGGCATGTTGACTAGCTGCAGGAGCGAATGGATGTTGGGCGCGTCGACGAGGTAGATCGTTTGGGTGCCATTCTCGAACGAGTCGACGCTCCCGAGCACGAGGTCAACATTCGGCGTGGCGGCATCGCCGACGACAAAGTAGCCGTCCAGCGGGACGGAGTACCCGGATAGGTCGACGACACGGTCGAGCATTCCAGCGTCCTGTCCGTCACCGTCGACGAAGAGCAGGGCGAGGCCGTTGAGCGTCGAACCACCAGCAGCGGCGAGCTCGACGTACTCGGCGTTGTCGTTGCCCGCTTGGTCAAGGTAGATCTCGTTGAGCCGCGGCCAGCCATTCGGAGTCGGGTCGCACACATCGCCGATGCCGTCGCCGTCTCGGTCTACTTGCCTTGGATTGGGGATGTTCGGACAGTTGTCGTTCGCGTCAGGTATGCCATCTTCGTCAACGTCACCGCGGGGCGCGATCGCGTAGGTGGTGCTGTCGCTACCAGGGACAAACCCTCGCTCGGTCGTGCCTGCGAAAGCCCCGCCGCACTGACGGGCGACATCGGTCACCAGGTCGGAGCTGCCGATCGTCTGTAGCTCGTACGACCCGTTGGCGTCCCCGTCGACGAGCGCTCCGGGAAGGACGGGGAGGATCCCGAGGCTCGGGCGCGTGAACCCCGCCGGCCCCCCTTCGAGGGCCCACGCTGCGTCGCTCAGCGTGAAGTTGATCGGGCCGAAGGGGTCGATGGTGACCGCCGAACCACCCGGTGGGGCGAACTCGAGCGCCAGCCACATCGGCGCGCTGAGATCGAACGTTCCGCCATCGGCGTGCGTCATGCCGATCGTCATCGATCCCTGCGGCTGCGTCTGGACGCGTGAGAGCGTGACGATGAGGTCGTATTGGACCGGACCACCGTTGGCGTAGGTGACGCTCACGGACGCAGCCGACTGCAGCGACAACGCGACTGCGCGCGCGGGCACCGCGGCGCTCGCGCCGACCGTGAGCGGCGCCGTTGGCGCCAGCCTGCGAATGACGAGGCTCGCGTCCTTGAGCGCGTCCAGGGGTTGGGTCGGGATGACGCCCCCCGTCAACGGCACGACGCCTGTGAACGCATTGGAGCCGACTCCGAGCGCGCCGGCAGGCAGCGGATGGGCGGAGAAATCCAGCTTCGACGTCGCTTGTAGAGCGCTTCGGTGGCGCATCACTGCGTACGCGTCATCCCCGGGCGCGAGCGTCACTTGCGCCTGGGCGGGCGCAAGGAGCGAGGATCCGAGGACGGAGGTCAGGCAGAGCGAGTGCAGCGGCTTCATGGGCGGATGGAGCGCATCGGGCGGAGCCCGAGCACGCTGTCGGTGAAGGTGACGGCCGCAGAGTTGCGGCAGCCGCAGCGGGCATACATGGCGTCGTTGTAGAACGTTCCGCCCCTGAAGATGCGATAGGTGGACTGCGCCGGCGCGACGCCGGACGCGCCGCGGGCCCTCATGGCATAGCTCGAATGCCGGTCCTCGCACCACTCGCTCACGTTCCCGAGCATCGCGACGAGGCCGAACGGATTCGGCGCGCCGATCGTGACCGGCGCGTGGACCGGCCAGCCGTCATCGTGCGCGAGCAGCTCGGGTGTGTTGACCACGAGGATCCCGGCGCGGCGCGCGCTGTCATCCGCGATGTTCTCTTTCCCGAGCAGCGAGGTCGCCTCTGAGCCGGTCCACCAGGGCGTGTCTGTCCCCGCGCGGGCGGCGTATTCCCACTGTGCTTCGGTCGGGAGGCGCAGCCCGAGCCGGCCCAGGACCTCCACAGCCCGCGTCCAACTCACCTGTTCGACAGGGTGCAGCGCCGTGACGGTGCATGCGCCGAACTGTTGTCCAGGTCGGTTGAAGCTCGGCGTGTCACCGGTCCAGCGTAGCCACTGGTCTTGAGTGACCTCGTACTTCGAGAGAAAGTACGGCTCGAGCTCCACTGAGATTGACGGCGACTCCTGGGTGACCATGAACGACGGGATCGCCGCGAGGAACCGGGGGTCGTCCACTGTGCCACTCAGGCCGAGCCTGGTGACCCCTCCTGGCAGCAACACGAAGACAAGCGCTGCGCCGAGCTCGCAGCGTAGCGCGCCGGTCGCTGGGTCGCGGTGAGGCGCTTCGCCGGTCATCAGGTCTGCGAATTCCAAGAGCCCGCTGACCGGGTCACGCCCGAGCGGGAGCAGCCCGAGCTGTGGTTGCAGCGTAAGACCAACATACGGGTCAGAGTCGTTCGAGTCCGAGAGCACCCGGGCCGTGTCCTCCCAGAGCGCGGCCGCGGCTGGCGATCTGACGCTGCGCCACTCGAGGTTCTGCGCTAGGTCGAGGCGTGTCGCGATCGAGAGGCCGTGCGGTGCCCCGTCGACGACGAGGACCCCATGTCGCGGGTCACAGATCTCCGCCACTCTGGCTTGCAGCGCCTTGGCCTGCGCCAGGCGGGGGCTCTCGTCGGCGAACGATCGCAACGTCTCGACCAACGCGGGGACCGCGCGCTCGAGCTCTCGCGCTGTCCGCTGCCAATCTTCGAGTTTGCCTACGAGCCCTGGGCGCGGCGGCCACAGCTGCGGCTCGAGAGAGTCGAGCTCTCGCAGCTGCACGGCGTACATGTCGACCGCGGAGAGCTGTAGCTCGCGCGCACGATCGCGCGCCTCGAAGTAGAGGGCGCTGCTGACCGCAAAGCCGAGCGAGACTGCGACGAGCAACGCGAGAGAGACGCCGGCGATCGCGCGGTTGCGCTGAACCCATTTGACGAGCTCCGCAGCTGCGCCGATGCGATGCGCGGCAACGACCCGTCCTTCGAGAAAGGCGCGCAGGTCGGTGCCGAGCTCCATGGCGTCCGCATAGCGCGCGCTTGGGTCACGCGCCATGGCTTTGGCGCAGATGGCGAGCAGCTCCGGGGCGGTGTTCGGTGCGATCAAGTGGAGGGGCGTCGGCGGGCCGTGCTTGACGGCCTCGACGATCTCCAACGGGCTCTTGGTCGGGCTCGCGTAGGGCGGGCTCAGGGCGATGACGAAGTAAAGGATCGCGCCCAGCGAATAGACGTCGGAGCGGGCGTCGAGGCGATCCACTTCTCCGCGCGCTTGCTCGGGAGACATGAACGCAGGCGTCCCGAGCACCGTGCCGACGTGGGTGAACGCGGGGTCGAACTCTCGAGGTCCATCGTCGGTTTGGGACGTGGAGCGCGCTGGGGCGCGCCGCGCAACCTCTGAGCCGGGCATCGGCTTTGCCAGGCCCCAGTCCATCACGTAGACCTCGCCGAACGAGCCCACCATGATGTTCGCCGGCTTCAGGTCGCGGTGTAGGACCCCGCGGTCGTGTGCGAAAGCGACGGCCTCGCAGACGCGTAGCACGAGCTGGAGCGCGCGAGGCGTGCTCCATCCTTTGCGCAAGTCGGGATCGCCGAGGAGGCTCGCGAGGTCATGGCCCCGCACCAATTGCATCGTGAAGTAGGGGCGTCCCGACACGTCGACGCCAAGCTCGTGCACGGAGACGATGCCCGGGTGATCAAGCTGTCCGGTGATACGTGCCTCGTCGAGCAAGCGCTCGACCTGCTCGGGCATCAGCTCGTCGGAAGACAGGACCTTCATCGCGACGTCGCGTCCGAGGTCGCGATCGCGCGCGCGCATGACCACGCCGACGCCGCCGCGGCCGATCTCAAGTGTGTGCTCGTAGCGGCTTTGCAGCTGCGCGCGCGCGGACAGCCGCTCGAGCAGGTCGGAGTGTCCGCTCGAATTGAAGCCGTCGGATCGCTCGAGGTCGCCCGGGCCAAGTCGGGCGAGGATCTCGACGAAGACGTCGTCCGGGGGGGCGACCCCAGGCGGCGGCTCCGCGCGCGAGTCCGACTGGTTCATGGTATGCCCGAACAGGGGCGTGAGCTGGAAGGCGGGCAGGCCGGACCCCGAGCTTCAAGACGGGTGAGGGCGCACCCCGTCTTGACCCAAGGTTGAGTCGCTCGGGCGTGGCGCTCGTCCCACGAGGGATCGCCACTGCTCGACGGTATCAGGGGGGACGGGTCCCATCAACCCAATCCAGGGGCCACGGTGTAGGGACCAGGAGCTCGGGTTGTGGAGGCGCCATGGCCCACGCGAGCGCGTGGTCCATCGGTTACCGTAGACCGCGTCGAGCATGGGCCACACGATCGAGCTACGCGGTGTCACAGTCGATTACGGCGCAGAACGCCCCGCGCTCGCAGGCATCGACTTGGCCGTCGACGAGGGCGAGCTCGTCACCGTCGTCGGGCCTTCGGGTTGCGGGAAGTCCACGTTGCTGCGCGTGATCGCCGGCCTCGTGCCACAGACCTCGGGCGAGGTTTGGATCGCGGGCGAGCGCGTCGATGGGCGCGAGCCCGGCGAGCGCGACATCGCGGTCGTGTTCCAGAGCTACGCGCTGTACCCGCACATGAGCGTGCGCGCGAACTTGGAGTTCCCGTTGCGCATGCGCCGGGCCCCGCGCGTCGAGCGCCGCAAGCGCGCTGAGGAGGTCGCCGAGATGCTCGGGCTGCGCGACCTCCTGGAGCGCAAACCGCACCAGCTCTCCGGTGGCCAGATGCAGCGCGTCGCGATCGGGCGCGCGCTCGTTCGGCGCCCGCGCGCGTTCCTCTTGGACGAGCCGCTGTCGAACCTCGACACGCGGCTGCGCGAGGACGTGCGCGCTGAGCTGCGTCGCCTCTTTCGCGACCTCGGCGCGACGGTGCTGTACGTCACGCACGACCAAGTTGGGGCCGTCACACTCGGAGACCGAATCTGCGTGTTGGGCGAGGGGCGCGTGCACGCGCTCGGTCGGCCGCTGGAGCTGCTCGCTCGCCCGCCTTCGACCTTTGTCGCCGACTTGCTCGGGTCGCCGCCGTTGAACCTCATCCGCGGCGCGGTGCGCGGCGCATGGTTCGAGGCTGGGTCGCTGCGCATCGACGCGGCGGGCCGCGCGGAGGGCCCGGTGGTGCTCGGGCTCGCGCCGACAGAGCTCGACCTCGAGGGCGCGCACGCACACTCGGACGCCTTTCCGTGTGTCGTGCGCGACGTCGAGCGCACCGGGGCGCGCACGGTCGCGCGCGTGCAGTTGGGGCCGTCGGCTGACAGCCAGCGCCGGGGCTTCTCGGTCGCCGACGCGCCGGCGCTGCGGGTCGTGCTCCAAGGCGATCGCGCGCTGGCGCCTGGGCAGGCCGCGGGGCTGCTGGCTGGCCCCGCGACGCCTCATTGGTTCGACGCTGAGACCGGCGCGCGTTGTTGAGCCGAGGGCAGCCAGCGCCGCGCCGGACGGCCCCGACCTGTCGTCGAAAGGGGATGGAACGGCGGAGTTCAGATTGAGATGATCGGGGCATGACTTCCAGCCAACTCGCGCGTCGCATCGTCCTTTACTTTCCGCTCTTCTGCGCGGCGCTGACGTCACAGGCCAGCGCGCAGAGCCCGGTCTGGATCCGACAGCTCGGAACAGCCGGGGGGGAAGAGGGGTATGCCCTCGCGCCCGACGGCTCAGGCGGCGTGTTCCTTTGCGGATTCACCGGGGATTCGCTCGGCGGACCGAGCGCCGGTGGCGCCGACTGCTTGCTCGCGCGCTTTGACGCCGCAGGCAATCAGACCTGGCTCATCCAATTCGGCACGGACCGCGACGACTGGGCGCGCGCGGTCGCCCCTGACGGCGCGGGCGGGGTCTTTGTGAGCGGCCATACGAGAGGCAGCCTCGGGGGCCCCAGCGCGGGCGGCTTGGATGTATGGCTCGCCCGTTTTGACCCAGCCGGGAATCAGCTCTGGGTCCGGCAGTTCGGAACCAATTTCGACGAGGAATCGTCTGCGGCGGCGGCTGACGGACTGGGCGGCGTGTGGGTCTGCGGCCAGACGCAGGGCAATCTTGGCGGCTCGAACGCAGGCAACGGAGATGCATGGCTCGCCCGCTTTGATGGCTCAGGGAATCAGTCTTGGATCCGACAGCTTGGATCGAACGCCTTCGACTCGGCGCTCGCTGTGGCCTTCGATCAAGCTGGCGGCGCTTTTGTTGGTGGGAAGACTCGGGGCGAATTGGGTGGGCAGAACCCAAACGGCAGTGACGATGCCTGGGTCGCTCACTATGACGGCGCAGGGACTCAGTCTTGGTTCCGGCAGCTCGGTACGAGTGCCTTCGACGGTGTCAGCGGATTGGCGGTTGCTGGCGCCGGTGGTGTCTTCTTGACCGGCGTCACGCGCGGTGACCTTGGCGGAGTCAGCGGCGGCTCATACGATGCCTGGGTCGCGCTCTATGACAGCGGGGGCGGACAGGTTTGGATCAGGCAATTCGGGACGAGCGGCGATGACCGCTCCAATGCGGCCGCGCCCGACGGCCTGGGCGGCGTCTATCTGGGGGGCTACACGGACGGAGCTCTCGGCGGGCCAAATGCGGGCTCAGCGGACGTCTGGGTCGCCCTCTTCGACAGTGCGGGCAACCGGACCTGGGTCAATCAGTACGGGTCGGGCTCTGTGGATATTGCCAATGCCGTGGCGTCCGACGCGGCGGGAGGTGTGTACGCCTTGGGCGCCACAACGGGGAGCCTCGGGGGACCACACGCGGGCGGATCCGATGTTTGGCTCGCGCGAGACGACCGCTCGCTGCCGACCGTGAGGTATTGCACCCCGGCGATCTCGAACTCGACAGGGCAATCCGCGGTGCTGACTGCAATGGGAAGCAACGTGGTTCAGGTCAACGATGTCACGCTGGTCGCCAGCTCCCTCCCGGCGAACTCTCTCGGCCTTTTCCTGACGTCTCGCGACCAGGGCAATGTCTTTCCCGTCAGTCACAGCCAGGGACGGCTCTGCGTGGGCGGGCTGATCGGTCGTTATATCGGCCCGGGTCAGGTCAAGAGCTCTGGCGCCGCGGGTATGTTCTCGCTCGCGCTCGATCTGACGAACATGGCTCACCCGTTCAGCCCTGTCACGGCGCAGCCGGGCCATACTTGGTACTTCCAGGCCTGGTTCCGCGACGCAAACCCGAGCGCGACATCGAACTTCACAGACGCCGTGGGTGTGACGTTCCTCTAAAGGCCTGCGGGGGCGCTAGCGTCGAATCGTCATGGTCGAGCTTCCCAACCGGCGCCTCCACGCGCACGATGGAGCGTGAGTGACCGCGCACCCGACCCATGTCTCGCTCGAATTCCTCGCGCTCCTGCTCGAGGACCGCGAGGTGGGGCGAGAGCGCACACTGGCGGAGTACCAAGCGCTGTTCCCTGCGCACGCCGCGTTGATCGCGGCAGAGTGGGAGCGCGTACAGCACCGGCGCGACGCCGTCGCGGCGGCCACGCTCGAGGGAGAGGTCACGGACGGCCCCGGTCAGGTCGCAGGCTTCACGCTAGTGCGTGAGCTCGGGCGAGGCGGCCAAGCGCGCGTGTGGCTCGCCGAGGATCGGCGGTTGGGGCGGCCCGTCGCCCTGAAGCTTGTCCCGCGCTCGCCCTTCACGGACGACCTCGCGCCGCGGCTGAAGCGCGAAGCGCGCGCGGCCTCGCGCCTTGACCACCCCGGCCTCTGCACGGTCTACGACGCGGGCGTCACCGAGACGGTCGCCTGGATCGCGCTGCGCTTCGTCGCGGGCGAGACGCTCGCGGCGGCGATCGACGCGCAGCGCACGACGACGCGCGCGCGCATGCCCGTCGACGAGGTGCTACGGCTCGGCGCGGCCCTCGCGCGCGCGCTGCACGTCGCCCACGCGGCCGACATCGTCCACCGCGACGTCAAGCCCGCGAACGTGATGCTGGAGCCCACCGGCATGCCGGTCTTGCTCGACTTTGGCGTCGCGCTGGAGAGCGACGGCGGGCCGCCGCTGACGCTCGACGGCGGCGCGCTCGGCGGGGCGCTAGGGACCCCCGCGTACATGGCGCCCGAGGTGCTCGCCGGCGCGCGCGCGAGCGCCCGCAGCGACGTCTGGAGCGTCGGCGCGACGCTGTTCGAGGCGCTGACCTTGCGGCGTCCGTTCGAGGCGCCGACGCCCGCCGAAGAGGCGCGCGCGATCCGCGAGGCGACGCTCGTGGATGCACGGCGGGCGCGCGCTGGGGTTTCGCGCGACGTCGCCGTCGTGCTCGCCACCGCCCTCACGCGGCGGCCCGAGGACCGCTACGCGACGGCCGCCGACCTCGCCGAGGACCTCGAGCGCGCGCTGCGCCGCGCGCCGGTCCTCGCGCGGCCGCTCGGCCCCGGCGCGCGCCTTGTGCGGTGGGCGCAGCGCGCGCCGGGGCTCGCGGCGAGCCTGGCCGCGCTCGGCCTGGCGCTGTTCGCAGGCGCCTCGTTGAGCGCGGCGCTTTGGCTCCGCACGCGCAGCGCGTTGCAGGAGTCGCGCGCGCTCTTCGGCGACGTCGAGCAGCTCGCCGACAGCCTCGACGCGCGGCGGCTCACCGAGGCCTTCCACGCGGACGGCGACGCCCGCGGGCTGTGGCCAGCGCTGGACACGCGCATCGATCGCTTCGAGGACTGGCTCGCGAACGCAGCGCGGCTCGAGGCGCGCCGCGGCCAGTACGAGGCGGTGCTCGCGGCCGCGCGCGGGCGCGTCGCCGCTGGCGCGCCGCGTACGACCGACGCGTGGCTCGTCGACGGCCTCGCTGAGCTGTTGCAGCAGCTCGATGCCGTCGTCGGCCTGCGCCCGCGCGTCGAGCGCGGGCGCGCGCTCGCTGCGACGCTCGCGGCGCGCACGCTGCACGAGCCCCGCGCGCGCGCCGCATGGGCGGCCGCAGCGCAGGGCGTCGCGCGAGACGCGCGCTTCACGGGCTTCACGCTGACGCCGCAGCTCGGCCTCATGCCGCTCGGACCCGATCCTGCGAGCGGCTTGCAAGAGTTCGCCCACTGCGCCAGCGGCGACGTCCCCGCGCGCGACCCAGCGACGGGCGCGCTCGCCCTGACGCCGACGAGCGCGATCGTCCTGGTGCTGCTGCCGCCCAGCGTCAACGTCGCGGGCGCGCTCGGCGGCGTCGGTGTGCACGCGGTCGATGGCGCGCACCCCGTCGGCGCGCCCTTCGTCGATCCCTGGCAGTGGCGCTGGGACGGGCCGCACGTCGCGGTCGCGCTGGACGCCTTCTTCGTCGCGAAGTATGAGCTGACCCAAGGCCAGTGGTTCCGGCAGACCGAAGCGCGCCCGTCCGCCTACGGCGCAGGCTCGAACGGCATCGAGGAGGCCGACCTGCACCCCGTCGAGGAGGTCAGCTGGGACGAGTGCGTGCGGGTCCTCGCAGCGCTCGACTTAGCCCTGCCGACCGAGGCGCAGTGGGATTACGCGGCGCGCGCGGGTACGACGACGGTGTGGTGGACGGGCGACCGGCCGGAGACCTTGCAAGGCGCGGCGAACCTCGCCGACCGCCGGACCCAAGCGCTCGGCGGCGCGCACGCGTGGCAGTGGGAGCCCGCGCTCGAGGACCCGTTTGTCGTGCACGCGCCGGTCGGGCAGCTCCGCGCGAACCCGTTCGGCCTGCACGACGTCGCCGGCAACGTCGCCGAATGGTGCGCCGATGGCTACGAGGATTGGGCGTCGGTCCCGCCCCGCCCAGGGGACGGGCGCGCCGACGGCGACGAGCCGCTGCGCGCGTTTCGGGGCGGCCACTTCACGAGCGACGCGGTGCGCGCGCGCTCGGGCGCTCGGGACGGCTTCGCGTCCAACGTCCGGACGTCCTACATCGGGCTCCGCGCTGCGCGGGCAGTGCGCAGGGACTGACGGGGTTGGGTCAGGGGTGTTACGGAGGCGAAACATGCCCCTGCAGGATGGGTGGTGAGGCAAATGGACGCAGGTCGCCCCCTGGCGCGTGGGGAGGGCCCTCCCCCTGACGTCTGGGTCATCCCAGTGCCCTGGCACGCTCCTTGCATTTACCCTGGCCCCCCTGGAATCCACCATGCAACGACGTCGCCATTCCCTCCACGCCCTCGCTCTCGTGGGCCTCGCCACGCTCGGGTCCCTCGCTTGCAGCTCCGCCCGCGACGCGGGCGGCGCCGAGGTCCACGCCGCCTTCAGCGCGCCCCCGATCGCGCCCCCGTTGGTGCTCGCTTCGAGCGCCTACGAGGCGGCCGCGGCGGTGGAGCTGCCGGTCGTCGCGGCCGCGGAGTACCCGGGCCTGCACAACGTGTTCCAGCTGAGCGAGCGCATCATCTCGGGCAGCGAGCCGCACGGCGAAGAGGGCCTCGCAGAGGTCGCCAAGCTGGGCGTCAAGACGATCCTGTCGGTCGACGGCAAGGCGCCCGACGCGGAGACGGCGGCCAAGTACGGCATGCGCTACGTGCACGTGCCGATCCAGTACAAGGGCATCACCGACGAAGAGGTCGCGAAGATCGCCAAGACCTTCCGCGAGACGGAGGGGCCCTTCTACGTGCACTGCTTCCACGGCCAGCACCGCGGCCCCGCGGCGGCCGCGATCGGCCGCGTCGCGGTCGACGGCCTCGAGCGCGACCGCGCGATCGCCGAAATGCGCCAGTGGTGCGCGACCTCCTCGAAGTACGAGGGCCTCTACGCCGCGGTCGCGACCAAGGAGATCCCGACGGCCGCCGAGACCGCGCGCTTCGCGTTCGACTTCGAGCCGGCGCACACGTTCGAGGGCAAGCGCGAGGCGATGATCGCCATGGCGCGCCACTGGGACAACGTCAAGCTGATCCAGAAGGCCGGGTGGAAGGTCGATCCGAAGCACCCGGACCTCGACCCGCTGCAGGAGGCGACCCAGGTGCACCTCCTGTACGAGGTCTGCACGAAGCTGCCGGAGACGTTCACGTACCCCGACGACTATCGGACGGAGATGACGTCCGGGTTCCAGGCCAGCGCAGAGCTCGTGCGCTTCCTGTCGGATTGCACGACCACCGACGTCACGCCGGAGCAGCTCGCGGACGGGCTGGAGGCCGCGTTCAAGGCGGTCGGCAAGAGCTGCTCGAACTGCCACAAGGTCTACCGCGACTGACGCCGCGTTGCACGCCCGCGGTCCGGCCGGGGCGCCCCAGGGTGGGGCGCGCCGGCCGGACCGCGGATGTTCCTAGAGGGGGTGTTCGCGGCCGGACGAGCGCGCACTACACTGCCCCGCTCCTGTGAGCCATATCCTCCTCTGCGCATCGGCCTCGGTGGCCGTTTACAAGGCCTGCGACCTCGCGAGCAAGCTCACGCAGGCGGGTCACCGCGTCCGCACGCTCCTGACGCCCAACGCGGCGCGGCTCGTGAACCCGCAGGTGTTCGAGGCGGTCACGGGCGAGCCCGCCGCCTCGAGCGAGTGGGACGAAGGCCGGCGCACCGCGATGGACCACATCGACAACGCGAAGTGGGCCGAGCTCGTCGTCGTCGCGCCCGCGTCGGCGGACCTGATCGGGCGGCTCGCGCACGGGCTCGCCGGCGACCTGGTCGGCACGACCTTGCTCGCGGTGCCGGCGCGCGTGCCGCGGCTGCTGTGTCCGGCGATGAACCCGACGATGCTCGAGCACCCGGCGGTGGCGCGCAACCTCGCGCAGCTCGTCGCAGACGGCTGGCGCCTCGTCGAGCCCGGCGCCGGCCACATGGCGTGCGGCGACGTCGGCCGCGGCCGCTTGGCCGAGCCGCAGGAGATCGTGGACGTCATCGCAGGAGCCCTCGCCCGATGACCATCGCGAGCCCCCCCCGCAGGTCCGCCGCCGCGCCTGCCCCCAAGCCGCGCGCCGCGCGCGCGCCCAAGCCGCCCCGCCTGAGGGTCGTTGTCACTGCAGGGCCGACCCGCGAGTACATCGACCCCGTGCGCTACCTCTCGAACGAGTCCAGCGGCCGCATGGGCTTCGAGATCGCCGCCGCCGCGCGCCGCGCTGGGCACGAGGTCACCCTGATCGCCGGCCCAGTTCACATGCCGACGCCGAAGGGCGTGACGCGGATTGACGTCGTGAGCGCGCGCGACATGTTGGCGGCGCTGAAGCTCGCGTTCGCCGGCGCGGACGCCGTGTTCATGGCGGCCGCGGTCGCCGACTTCCGCCCCGCGCGCAAGATCGCCGGTAAGTGGAAGAAGAAGGAGGAGGGCGGCGGCGGCGCCACCCTCGACCTCGTCGAGAACCCGGACCTCCTGCGCACCGTCGCCCAGCGCAAAGGCGCGCGGCGCGTCATCGCGTTCGCGTTGGAGACGGGCGACGGCGAGCGCCGCGCCGCGGCCAAGCTCGTGAAGAAGAACGCCGATTGGATCGTGCTGAACGGCGCCAGCGCGCTGAACGCCGCCGAGTCGTCCGTCACGGTCATCGACGCACAGGGTGTCCTCTGGCGCAACGAAGCGCGCCCGAAGGGCGAGACCGCCGCGCGCCTCGTGGAGCTGCTCACTACCGAGCCGCGCCGCGCGTGAGCCCGTGCGTCGCGCTCATCACGGAGCCGGACCACCCGCGCCTCCGCCCGGACGACCAGCACCTGGTCGCGCCGCTCGCGCAGCTAGGCATCGAGGCCGAGCCCGTCCCGTGGGGCGCTGCGCTCGACCCCGCGCGGCACTCGCTGGCGGTGCTCCGGTCGCCGTGGGACTATTTCCACCACGCCGAGCGCTTCCTCGCGTGGTGTGAGGCGCTCCCGGTGCCGCTCGTGAACCCGGCGTCGGTCGTGCGCTGGAACGCGCACAAGCGCTACCTCCTGGAGCTGCAGCGCGCAGGCGCGGCGCGGATCTCGCCGACCGTGATCCTGGGCGCGGAGCCTGCGGTCGAGGGGGTCGCGGCCCTCGCGGCGCACCTGCACGGCCGGGCGAGCGATGACCCGCTGCGCCGCCTCGTCGTGAAGCCGACGGTCTCGGGCGGCGCGTACGGCACCTTCGTGCTCGACCCAGCGGACCCCGGCGCCGACGCGCGCCTCGCGGCCGCGGAGGCCGCCGGCGATGTGCTCGTGCAGCGCTACGAGCGGCGCCTCGTCGACGCCGGTGAGTGGTCGCTGGTCTTCATCGACGGCGCGCTCTCGCACACGATCCTCAAGCGGCCGCGTCCAGGGGATTTCCGCGTGCAAGCCGAGCACGGGGGGACCGTCGCGGCCCGCGAGCCCAGCGCGCGCCTCAGGGCGGATGCCGCGCGCGTCCTGCGGCACGTCGAGCGGCTCCAGCAGGGCGCTGGCGCGGGCTCGTCCGCGCCCGGCGCCGGGGCGAAGCCCCTCGCCTACGCGCGCGTGGACGGGTTCGAGGCCGCCGACGGCGGGCTCGTCCTCGTCGAGCTGGAGCTGATCGAGCCCGAGCTGTTCCTGCGCTTCGGCGGGGCCGAGGCGCTCGCGCGCGCGCTCGCCGCGCGGATCGTGTCACCGCGTCGTTGATCGGCGGGCCCCGAAGCGCGACCATGGCCGCCACGCACACGGTCGTCTGCGCCACGAAGGGGGTGGCGCGGGGCCTTCGTCTCCATTGCACGACCTCCGAGGAGGGAGGGGTACTCGTTTGGCGCGGAAGAAGTCGGGCTCGAAGGCCAAGGGGCGCAAGGCTGCGCCCGCGCGCGGTGGGGCGCAGAAGACACGCGGACGCCTGGGCGCCCTCGCGGCGAGCTTCCTGTTTGGAGAGCCGCTCGACGAGGCGACGACCGCGCGCGTGCGTGAGCTCACGGGCCTGGCCTTCATCGGGTTCGGCCTCTGGCTGCTCCTGTCGATGTGGACGTTCCACGGGCCCTTCGATGGCGCCCCGGGCGGCGCGAACAAGGGCGGCCGCCTCGGCTTCTACCTCGCGAACTGGGCCTTTATCGGCATCGGGCTCTCCGGCTACCTCCTGGCCCTGCTCGGGATCGCCTGGGGCGTCATCATCGTCGCGCGCAAGCGCGTCGACCTGCCGGCGATCCGGGTCCTCGGCGCAGGGTGCTTCGTCGTGTCGTTCGCGTTTGTGCTGGACCTGGCCGGGGGGCCCTCGATCGCGGCCCGCCAAGCCTGGTCGGCCCAGTACGCGGACGCGCCGCTCGAGGTCCTGGCAGACGACTTGCCCTATGGCCCGGGCGGCTGGCTGGCGCTGATCAAGAACCCTGACCTCGTCGATCGCTTCGGCGCGCCGGGGCTGTGGGTCCTCTTGGGCACGATCTCGCTGATCTCGTTCATGCTCGCGACGCAGATGGCGTTCTATCCCGCCATCGTCGCGTTCCAGGACTGGGCGGAGGAGCGCCGCGAAGAGCGCGGTGAGAGCCTCGGCATGGCGCTCGTCGGCGGGCTGAAACGGCTCGCGCTGGGCATTTGGGACTTCCTGCGCGGCGCGGACCTCGTCGAGGAGCCGAAGCGTCGGAAGCGGGCCGCCGCGCGCAAGAAGAAGCCCGCCAGGGCGAAGTCGGCTGCGGCCAAGAAGGCCAGCAAGAAGAAGGCCGCGGTCGCGGACGACGACCTCGAACTCGAGGACTCCGACGATGAGGAGTACGAGGAAGAGGAGCTCGACGAAGAGGGAGCCGAGGAAGACGAGTACGAAGAGGTCGCCGCCGAGGACGAGGAGTACGAGGCAGAGGACGAAGAGCTCGAGGAAGACGAGCTGGAGGACGAGCTCGAGGAGTTCGCCGCCGAGGACGAAGACGAGTTCGAGCCTGAAGAGGACGAGTTCGACGAGGACGAGCTGGATGAGCTGGATGAGCTGACCCTCGCGCCGAGCGGCGGCGGCAAGAAGCCGCGCTCGAACCTGCGCCAGACCTCGTTCGCGTCGCCCGTGTACGAGCCGCCCACGCCGCCCCCCGGGCCGTGGTCGCTGCCCTCGTTCGAGCTGTTGGAGCCGCCCGCGGCGGGCGGGACCCTCGACAAGGAGTTCCTCGAGGCGAGCGCGCGCAACCTCGAGCACGCGCTCGGCAGCTTCCGCGTCCAGGCGGAGGTCGTCGGCGCCCAGGTCGGCCCCGCGGTCACGATGTTCGAGCTGACCGTCGCGCAGGGCACGCGCATGAACAAGGTCACGCAGCTCAGCCAGGAGATCGCCGGCGCGCTGAAGGCCCGCAGCGTGCGCATCATCGCGCCGATCCCCGGCAAGAGCACGATCGGCATCGAGGTGCCGAACGCGAAGCGCCGCGTCGTGCGCATCTCCGAGCTCGTGACGCAGAAGGCGTACGACAAGGAGCACATGGCGCTGCCGCTGTTCCTCGGCATGGACGCCGAGGGCAAGTCGATCGTCGAGGACCTCGCGCGGATGCCGCACCTCCTCATCGCCGGTACGACGGGCTCCGGTAAGTCGGTCTGCATCAACACGATCATCGCGAGCCTCCTGCTGACGCGCTCGCCCCACGACGCCAAGCTGATCCTGATCGACCCAAAGATGGTCGAGCTCGACATGTTCCGCTCGATCCCGCACCTCGAGCTGCCGGTCGTCACGGACATGAAGCAGGCGACGAACGTGCTCCTCTGGGCGGTCGAGAAGATGGAGGGGCGCTACGAGCTCTTCCAGACGGCCGGCGTCAAGAACATCAAGACGTACAACGCGCTCGGCGAGGAGAAGCTGCGCGAGCGCATGGGCGAGGAGTTCAACGAGGAGCGGACGCCGCGCCACGTGCCCTACATCGTGCTCGTCATCGACGAGATGGCGGACCTGATGATGCAGTCGAAGAAGGAGGCCGAGCAGGCGATCACGCGCCTCGCGCAGAAGTCGCGCGCCGTCGGCATCCACGTCATCGTCGCCACCCAGCGCCCGTCCACGGACGTCATCACCGGCGTCATCAAGGCGAACCTGCCGTGCCGGATCGCGTTCCAGGTCGCCTCGAAGATCGACAGCCGCGTCATCCTCGACGCGATGGGGGCCGAGAAGCTCTTGGGGCAGGGCGACATGCTCTACAACCCGCCGCAGAGCTCCAGCATCCGCCGCGTGCAGGGCGCCCTCGTCGAGGACCACGAGCTGCAGGCGCTGGTCGACCACGTCTGCAAGGAGGCCGCGCCGAACTTCAACCAAGAGCTTGTCCAGACCGCCACGGGCACGGCGCCGCCAGGCACCGTCTCCCAGGGCGGCGATAAGATCGACGAGATGTTCGACGAGGCCGTCGCCGTCGTCTTGAAGTACCGCCGCGGCTCCGCGAGCCTCCTGCAGCGCGCGCTCGGCATCGGGTACACCCGCGCCTCGCGCCTGATCGACCAGATGACGGACCACGGCATCATCGGGCCGCACATCGGCTCGAAGTCCCGCGAGATCCTGATGACGCTCGAGGACTGGGAAGAGAACAAGTCGAACATCGACCGCGCCGCAGAATTCGAATGACCGTGCGCGGTGGGTGACGCTGCGCGACCATTGCCTAGACACGCCAAAGCTCGACCGAGCACGAGACCCGAGGAACCGCGATGACCGAACGTGAAACGGAGACTCGACTGACCCCCGAGGTCGTCGGTGGGCTCGTCATCTTCCTGGGTGCGATCCCTGCCTTTGCGATCGCGATGGCCCTGAAGAAGGGCCTCGATCCGAGCACGCCCAACGTGGGGGGCATCGCCAAGCTCGCGACCGGCATGATGTCTGCGTGGGGCAAGTGGCCGAGCTTCCTCGCCAGCGCGGGCGTCGCGTTCGTGGGCGCAGCGATCTTCGTGCGCGTGCTGGAGCGCGATCGCCTGCGGAGCATCGTCGGGGTGCTCGTCGGCTCGCTCGGCCTGTCCGCGCTGTTCGCGGCGTTCGGGGCCGGCGCGGGCGGGTCCCTCGGCGCGGCGACCGGCGGCTGGCTGGCGAACGCCGTCGGCGCTTGGGCCGGCGCGCTGCTCGGCCTGCTCGTCCTCGGGCTCGCGGTCTGGCTCGGGTGGCTGCAGGGCCGTGTGGCGCTCCCAGCGTTGCCGCGCTTCAGCCTGCCCTCCTTCTCGCTGCCGCGGGTGTCGCTGCCGCAGTTTCGGCGGCGCGAGGCCAAGCAGGCGGCGAAGCGGAAGGCTAAGTCGGCGCGCAAGGCCGGCGAGCCCGCGCGCATCGCTGATGCGCTGACGCGCAATGACACGGACGGCGTCTCGGCGGCCGAGGCGAACGCGCTCGCGCCCGACGAGAAGACGCTGCGGTACATGGAAGAGGTCTGGCTGCGCGCGGGCCGCGGCCCCACGCAGACCGTGCCGGTTCCGCCGTCGCCGTATCCCGAGGACGTGCGGTTGAAGGGCGAGGTCCCGCAGGGCGCGCGGCCGCTCACGGACGCCCCGCAGCCGGTGCGCGAGCCCAGAGTCGCGCCGCCGAAGCCGAGCAAGGGCGCGCCGGCAGCGAAGGCCGAGGTGCCCTTTAGCTGGACGCCGGAGCCGCGCGCGCCGCTACCCGTCGCCGGGGACCTCGAGGCCGAGGACCCGTTTGGCCTCGGCGCAGCCGGGCTCGACGAGCGCGACGCGCAGGCGTTGGCGGACGCGGTGCGCCGCGAGGGCGCGAGCGTGACCCCGCCGAGCCCGTATCCGCCGGGCGTGAAGCCCCTCGGCAGCCCTCGCAGCCGCGAGGTCGCGCAGCCGAACTTCGGGGACTACGGGGGCGGGGGCGACGCGCGCCCCTTCGACGGCGCCGGGCCGCGGCCCCGTCCGTCCTGGGAGCAGGGGGACGAGTTCGAAGACGCGCCCGAGGCTGCGCTCCCGTCGGTGGAAGAGGCGCTCGCGGGCGTCGAGCCGGTGGCTTCGCTCGCTCTGTCGGTCCCGTCGATCGACGCCTCCGTCGATGACGACGAGGACGACGGCTGGATCGACGAAGACGAAGACGAAGACGAAGACGACGAGGAAGAGGAAGACGACGAGGACGAGGACGAGGACGAAGCGGACGAGGACGCTGAGGAAGACGACGACGAAGCAGAAGAAGACGAAGAAGACGAAGAGGACGAAGAAGAGGACGAAGACGAGCTGGACGATGAGGAGGAAGGCGAAGAGGACCTCGAGGACGAGTACGAAGCGGTCGAGGACCCCGAGCCTGATCCCGAGCCCGTCCACGCGGTCGCGCCCGCCCACGTCGAGGTCGCCTCGGACGACTCGTCCGCGTTCCCTGACGACGGCCTCGAGTACCTCGAGGTCGACGAGGCGCCGGCGGACGTCGCGCCCGCCGCTGCCGTCCTCGACCGCGCGGCGCCCCCGGCGCCCGGGGCGCAGGACGGCGGTGAGGACCACGCCGACCGCGACGAGCCTGCGGTCGCCCAGGTGACCCTGGTGCCCACCCCGCCCCCCCGGAACGCCACCCTGCACCGCGCGGGCCGGCTCTTCGTGGACGAAGGGCGCGTCGCCGTGTCGCTCCTCCAGCGCCAGCTGGGCCTCGGCTTCGAGGACGCGTGTGTCGTCTTGGACGAGCTCCAGGAGGCGGGCCTCATCGGGCCGTACAAGGGGGGTCAGAAGCGTGATATCCTCTTGACCGCCGAGGAATGGGCGGCGCGCTGCGCCGGCTCCTGAGGCTGCATTCCATCCCATCACGGCCCGTTGTCCGCGCGTGGCTTCAAGCCGCGCCGCGTCCAGGGCCGAGCCCCCGTGACCGTTCGACCGACCGACCTCGTCTCCCTGGTCCACCTGGGCTGTGCTCGCAACCTCATCGACTCCGAGCTGATCCTCGGGAGGCTCGCGGAGGAAGGGCTCGTCATCACTGGCGACCCCGCGGACGCGCACACCGTCGTCGTGAACACCTGCTCGTTCATCGGGCCGGCGCGCGATGAGAGCCACGCCACGATCGAGGCCTACCTGGCCAAGAAGCGCGCCGGTGAGGTCGCGCGCGTCGTCGTCGCGGGCTGCCTCGTGCAGCGCTTCGGCACCGAGCTGCGCGAGCGCCACCCCGACGTCGACGTCTTCGCTGAGATCTCGGACTACCGCGAGCTCGCCAAGACCGTGCGCCGCCTCGTGGACGGCGCCGACCACCGCGACTACCTCTCGAGCCCCGGGCTGCGCGCGCCGGACCGCGACGAGGCGCGCCTGCTCTCGACGCCCGGCAGCTACGCGTACCTGCGCATCAGCCACGGGTGCGATCACACCTGCTCCTTCTGCGCGATCCCGGCGATCCGCGGCCCGCACCGCTCGAAGCGGCCGGGCGACGTGTGCAGCGAGGCCGAGGAGCTGATCGCGGCAGGCGTCAAGGAGCTCGTCCTCGTCGCCGAGGACTCGACCGCCTGGGGCCGCGACTTCGACATGGAGCTGCCGCAGCTCGTCGAGGCGCTCGCCGAGCTCGACGGCGATCACCGCGTGCGGGTCATGTACGCGTACCCGAACCGGTTCCCGTGGGAGCTCACGACGCTGCTCCGCGAGCACCCGCGTGTCGTGCCGTACCTCGACATCCCGATCCAACACGCGGCGACGCCGGTGCTGCGCGCGATGCGCCGCGCCGGCAGCGGCGAGCAGGTGCGCAAGACGCTCGATCGCCTCTACGACGAGGTGCCGGGGATCATGCTGCGCACGACGGTGCTCTTGGGCTTCCCAGGTGAGCGCGACGAGGACGCGGACGAGCTCGTGCAGCTCGTCAAGGACTACCGCCTTTCACGGCTCGGCGCGTTCACGTATTCGCCCGAAGAGGGCACGTACGGCTTCGATCTGCCTGATCGCGTGCCCGCGGACGTGGCGGCCGCGCGGCGCGACGCGGTGCTCGCGGCGCGCGACGAGAACCTGCAGGTCGTGCAAGAGGAGCAGGCCGGGCGCATCGTCGAGGTGCTCGTCGACGAGCCGCCGGACGCCGACGGCATGCAGGTCGCGCGCTCTGCGTACGACGCGCCCGAGGTCGACCTCGTCACGTGGGTCGAGGGCGCCAACGCGCCTGTCGGCGCGCGTATCCACGTGGAGGTCGTCGGGATCGATGACGACCACAACCTGGTCGCGCGCCAGGTCACGCCGGAGCCCGCGCGCAAGGGCCCAGGGCACGCCAAGGGCGGCGGTCAGCGGCCGCGCGGCGCGGGCAAGGCGGGCGGCTCGAGGAACTCCGGCGGCCCGCGCCGCGGCGGCGCACGCCGCGGGGCCCGTGGCGCACGTGGCGCACGCGGTGGACGTGGAGGGCGCGGTCGGTGAGCCGTTCGGCAGGCGGAGAGCACGCGGGCGGAGGTGTCTTCGCCCACTGGCCAAACCGGATCACCGCGATCCGGTTCGTTGGCGCGCTCGTGCTCTTTACCATCTTCGCCGTCTGGGGCGACATTCCGCGTGAGGCGATCGCACAGCACCGCGCGCCCTTTCTGATCGCGTTCTGGCTCTTTGTCGTCGTCGCCGCGACGGACTTCCTCGACGGCTACCTCGCGCGGCGCGACAAGCTGATCACCGCCTTCGGGCGCATCGCGGACCCGTTCACGGACAAGGTGCTGATCCTCGGGTCGATGGTGTACCTCGCGGACATGCCATGGTCCGAGAAGTACCTCCCCGCGACGATCGTCGTCGCCATCGTCGCGCGCGAGTTCCTCGTAACGGGCATCCGCGGCTACGTCGAGAGCCTCGGGCATGAGTTCCCGGCTGATGGCTTCGGCAAGCTGAAGATGATCGTGCAGAGCATCGCCGTCGGCGGGCTCATCTGGCTCGAGGCCTGGCCGTGGGGCCCGTGGTGGTTCCGCTTCTGGACCTACGTCGTGACTGGACTCGTCTGGCTGACGTTGTTCGCCACGATCGGCTCCGGCGTGACGTACGTCCTCAAGACGCGCGACATCCTCTCGCGAGACGCGGAGAAGGACGCGCACACATGAACGCGCTGCGGCTCGGGATCGCGACGTTTGGGTTCTTGGGGCTCTCGCCCTACGCGCCTGGCACCTTTGGCACGCTCGGCGGCGTCGCGATCGCGTGGGCGCTCGCAGGGACCTCGCAGTTCCTGCTCTGGACGCTGCTCGTCGCCGCGCTGCTCTACGCCGTCGGCCGCGCCGTCGCGCCGTGGGCAGAGCAGCGCGGGGGCAAGGACCCGGGTTGGTACGTCATCGACGAAGTGATCGGCTACCTCATCACCGTCGCCTGGCTCGGCGGACCGACGCCGCTCGCGCTCTTCGTGGCCTTCTGCCTGTTCCGCTTCTTCGACATCCTGAAGCCGTGGCCTGTGCGCAGGTTTGAGCGCCTGCCCGGCGGTGACGGCATCCTCATGGACGACGTCATGGCGGGCGTCTACGGGCTCGCAGTGATGGCGCTCTTGCGCACGTTCACGTTGGAGCCTGCGCAGTGGTCCGTGCAATGGGCCGCAGGGGGCGGGGCATGAGCCGCGGCGCGCGCTCGGGCGGAATGTCGCTCGCGAACCAGTTCGCGCTGGGCATGGGCCTCGCGCTCGCGGTGGTCATGGGCGTCGCGCTGTACTTCCTGTTCAGCACCACGCAGACGCTCGTCACGCGCTCGGTGAGCGACGCGCGTGACGAAGCGGCGCGTCTGACGTCGGGGCTCGCGGCGGGCGAGGGCGGCCCGTCCGTGCGCTTCGAGCAGGCCAGCAACACCGGCGCGTCGGTCGGCGCCGACCTCGTGCGGCTGCCGATCAAGTTCACCCACGGGCCGCGCGCCGGCGAGCCAGGCTTCGTGTGGCTCGCGCAGGGCGAGGGCCGCTCGCAGGCGGTCATGGTCGCGCCCGCGCCGCAAGGCGGCGAGGAGGGGCCTGCGCGCACCCTCTATCAGCTCTTCATCGTGGTCTCTGCCGTGGTGCTGCTCGTCGGCGTCGTCGTGGCGTACGTCATCGCGCAGCGCGTCGCGCGGCCGATCGAGGTCTTGGCTGACGACGTCCGCACGATCGCCCGAGGGAACCTGCGGCACCGGACCCGCGCGCAGGGCGGCGGCGAGGTCTCGTCGCTCGCGTCGGCGATCGATCGCATGGCGGCGTCGCTGGCGGAGGCTCAGGAGGCCGAGATTGAGCTCGGCGTGCGGGAGCGCGAGCGCGCGGTCGCGCTCGAAGTGCAAGAGGCGCTGCTGCCGCAGCGCACGCCGAACGTCCCCGGTTACGCCGTCGCGGCGCGTTACATGGGCGCTGCCGAACCCGGCGGCGACTTCTACGACTTCATCGAGGCCGCCGACGGGCGCCTCGTCGCGCTCGTCGCGGACGTCTCGGGCGCGGGCGTGCCGGCGGCCCTCATCGGCGGCACCGCGCGCGCCTACCTGCGCATCGTGCTGAGCCAAGGCGGGGACCTCGCGAGCGCGCTCGTGCGCGCCAACCGCGAGATCGCCCGCGACGTACGGCGTGGCATGGCGGTGACGGCGCTCGTCGTCGTGCTCGACCCGCGCACGGGCGAGCTCGAGGTCGCGTCCGCCGGGCACAAGCTGCCGCTGCTTGTCTCCAGCCGTGGGAAGCTCGGCAAGGTGCACCCTGAGGGCATCGCGCTCGGCTTCGACAAGGGGCCGATCTTCGAGCGCGGGCTGGCGGTGAAGCGCATTTCGCTCGCGCCCGGCGACAGCGTCGTGCTCGCCGGCACCGGCGTGGTGCTCGTGCAGGCTCCGAGCGGCGAAGAGGTCGGCGACGAGCGCTATTTGCGCCTCGTTGCCCGCAACTCGCGCGACGTTGCACAGGTCGCATTGGACGGCATCTGCGCCGCGCTCGAGACTCACGCCGATGGCGAGCCTTTCCCGTCCGACGTCTCCTTGATCGTCCTCGCGCGCGACGCGTGAGCGCCAATTCCCTATGGCGCGACGATCACGTGACCGCGGCGATGCTGCGCAGGGGCCCGGCCTGTTCGGGCCGGAGACGTTCGAGCCCGTCGCGCCGCCCGCGGCACCCGCGCCGCCGCCCGCAGGGCCTTCGATCGCGCCCCCGAGGCGGTCGCCGCGCCTTACAGCGCCCGCGGCGCCTCGCGCAGTCGTCGAGCCTGCGCTCTACGTCGATGTCGCGATCAATCGACCGATGCGGCGCGAGTACACGTACGCGGTCGAGGCCCGCCACGCCGAGCGGATCGCGCCAGGCGTACGGGTCGCGATCCCGTTCGCGGGCAAGCGCGAGGTCGCGGTCGTCGTGCGCACGGCGACCGAGTGCGATGTGCCGCCGAACAAGCTCAAGGCGGTCCTGGAGGTCCTCGACCCCGAGCCGATCGTCGACGAGTCGCTCCTGTCGCTGACCGCTTGGATCGCGCGCGAGTACGCCTGCGCGTGGGGCGAGGCGCTCTCCGCAGCGTTGCCTGCCGCGCTCAAGCGCGAAGGCGCGCGGCGCACCGTCGCGTTTGTCGAGCTCGTGCCGGGCACGGGCGCCGAGGCCCTGGCCGAGGTCGAGCCGCGCCCGGAGCAGCACCGGCTCTTGCGCACGCTCATGGAGGCCAGCGGGCCGCTGCCGCGCGTGGACCTCTTGCGGCGGCTCAATCTCTCGCAGTCGCCGCTGACAACGCTGGTCAAGCGCGGCTTCGCGCGCGTCCTGCACCTGCGCGCGGAGACGGACGCGCTGCTGTCCGGCAGCGGCACGACGCGCGTGCGACCGGAGGCGCTGACGGGCGACCAAGCCCACGCGCTCGCGCGCATGGTCGGTCACCTCGACGCGCGCCGGTTCGCGCCGACCCTGCTCTTCGGCGTCACTGGCTCGGGCAAGACCGAGGTCTATCTGCGGGTCATCGAAGAGGCGCTCGCGCGCGGCCGTGGCGCGATCGTGCTCGTCCCTGAGATCTCGTTGACGCCGCAAACGGTCGGCTGGTTCCGCTCGCGCTTCGGCGACGTCGCGGTCCTGCACAGCCAGATGACGGACGCGCAGCGGCACGACATGTGGCTGCGTGTGAAGCGCAAGGAGGCGCGAGTCGTCGTCGGCGCGCGCTCGGCGATCTTTGCGCCCGTCGAGGACCTCGGCGTCGTAGTCGTCGACGAAGAGCACGAGCCGAGCTTCAAGCAGGGCAGCACGCCGCGCTACCACGCGCGCGACGTCGCGCTCGAGCGCGCGCGCGCGGCGAACGCAGTCTGCATCTTGGGTTCTGCGACGCCTGCGCTCGAGAGCTGGGCGGCCGCCGAGCGCGGCGAGCTGGAGCTCCTGCGCCTCGGCGCGCGCCCGGGCGGCGCGCGCATGCCGACGGTCGAGGTCGTCGACACCCGGCGCGAGCGCGGGGAAGGCGGCCGGCCGCACCTCATCTCGCGGCGGCTGAGCTCGCTCTTGATCGACGCAGTGAACGCGAACGAGCAGGCGATCCTGTTCATCAACCGGCGCGGCTTTGCGCCGGTCCTGTGGTGCGGGCAATGCGGCGAGGTGGTCACGTGCGAGGACTGTGACGTCTCGCTGACGTGGCACAAGCGCTTGAAGCGCATGGTGTGCCACTCGTGCTGCAAGGAGAGCGACCCGCCGAAGACGTGCGCCGCGTGCACCGCGCCGGCGCTGCGCTTCTTGGGCGCGGGCAGCCAGCGCGTCGAGGAGGTCCTCGCCGCGGTCGTCCCGCACGCGCGCATCGGGCGGATGGACTCCGATACAATGCTGCGGCGCGAGGACTACGAGGCGATGCTCGACGCGTTCGGCCGCGGCGAGCTCGACCTGCTCGTCGGCACGCAGATGATCGCGAAAGGGCTCGACTTCCCGCGCGTGACGGTCGTCGGCATCGTCGCGGCGGATCAGTCGCTGCACCAGCCGGACTTCCGCGCGGCCGAGCGCACGTTTCAGCTCGTCTCGCAGGTCGCAGGCCGGGCGGGGCGCGGCGCGCTCGAAGGCCGCATCGTCATCCAGACGACGCTGCCCGAGGACCCGTCCATCGTGTACGCCGCGCGGCACGCGTACGAGGCGTTTGCCAAGGGCGAGCTCGAGTCACGCCGCACGACGGGGTTCCCGCCCTTTGGTCGCCTCTTGCGCGTCGTGCTGGAGGACCCGGACGAGCAGAAGGTCTGCGCGGCCGCGGCGAGCCTCGCCGAGCAAGTTCGGGTCCAGATCGAGCCGCTGGGGGCGCGCGTCTTGGGCCCGGCCCCCGCGCCGATCGCGCAGGTGCGCGGACGTCACCGCCAGCACGTGCTCGTGCGCACGGAGCGGGTCACGCGCGATGGCGCCCCGCACCCGGCCTTCATCGCTGCGCGCGACCTCTTGGCGGACTACGCGGGCAGCTCCGGCAAGCTGCGTGTCTCGGTGGACGTAGACCCAGTCGCGATGCTCTGAGGGTGGCGGCGCAGGCTCCTGGCGCCCACACGCGCACAATTCATGGGTCCTCTGACACGCTCGGTCGCACGGCGGCAAGGTGAGGTCAGCGGCTCGCCGGGGCGTCCGTGCCTCGCGGCCGCGCGCTTACCATGATCCTCACTGCCCTCCTCGTTGCGGCTGCCATGCCGCAGTTCGGCTCCTCCGTCTATGGCGTCGAGCGTGGGTCAGGGGACCTCGTCCGCAGCGTCACGACGTCCTTCGGCGCCGGGCTGGAGCTCGTCGGGCCGGCTGGCGTCGCGATCGAGGCGCTCGACTTCGACGCTGCGGGGCGGCACCTCTGGGCCGTGTCGCGCGCCGCGGGCGGCGGCGTGCAGCTCGGCACGCTGGACCTGGCGCACGGCGGGTTCACGCCCCGCAGCGCCGCGGCCATCACCGGGCCCGTCACGGACCTCGCCGCGAGCCCGGACGGGCTGAGCTGGTTCATGGCGGAGGTCCAAGGCCCGGACGCTGTCGTGTGGCAGGGCAGCGTGCAATCCGGCAATTGGACGCCGCTCGCGACGCTCGCGGGCGCGGGGCCGCTCGCCGGGCTCTCGGTGGACCTCGGCGGCCGCGTCGTCGCCGTCGAGGGCGCGACGGGCGCGCTCGTGGCCCTCGACCCGCTGACCGGCGCCAGCGCGCCGCTTGCGACGCTCCCGGCGGGCGCAGCGCTGCCGCTCGGGATGGACTTCGACTGGGGGACAGGGCAGCTCGTCGCCATCGTCGATCCGCTCGCGCCGCGCCTCGTCGAGCTCAACCCCGCGAGCGGCGCAGTGACCGTCTTGGAGGCCCTACCTGCCGCCGCGCTCGTGGGCCACATCGCTGTGAGGCGCGGCGGCGACTCGCTCGTCGTCGATGTCGCGTGCGCGCCGGCGCAGCCCAACTCGACGGGCGTCGCGGGGCGGATCGGCGCGCGCGGGAGCGCGAGCATCGAGCACAACGACGTCGTGCTGTTCGCGGGCTCGCTGCCTGCGGGCTCGTTCGGGCTCTTCCTCGGGAGCTTCGAGGTCGCCGCGCCCCTGACGCTGCCTGGCTCAATCGGGCGCCTGTGCCTGGGTGGGCCGATCGCTCGCATCGCGCGCGGCCCGCAGCTCCTCGCGACCGGCAGCGCCGGCGCGTTCTCGACGGCGTTGGACCTCGCGGCATTCCCGCTGCCGACGGGCGCGGCCGCGCTGGAGGGGTGGCGCAGCTGCTATTTCCAGGCTTGGTACCGCGACTCGCTCGCCGGCGCAGCGACATCGAACTTCACCGCAGCAGCGCGCGTTGACCTCGCGGAGCGCATGGAGGACGAGCCCTACGCGGACCTCGGGCTGCCGACAGGGCGGCTGCACTTGATCAAGCACTTGGACATCGATGGAGACGGCGACCAAGACGTCCTCGACTTCGACCAGTTGAGCACGAGTCACACGCTCTACATCAACGAGGGCGGGCGCCTCCATCGGCGCGAGCCGCTCGCGCTCGGTGTTCCGGTCCGCTCGTTCGAGTTCGGGGACTTCGACGGAGACGGGGCCGTGGACATCGTCGCGATCACGGGGCAGGCCGTGCGCGTCCTGTGGAACGACGGAGCGACGTTCAGCCAATCGACACAGGTCGCCGCCTGCTGGGCGCCGCAGGAGGTCGCGGCCGGCGACGTCGATGGAGACGGGCTCGATGACATCGTCTACCACTGCGATCCCCAGGACCTCCTCCTGGTCCTCTATTCGGCAGGAGGTCGCGCGTTCGAGAGCCCGCGCTCGCTCATCCACACCGCCGTGCCAGGGCAGCAAGCGCTCGGAGACGTCGACCAAGACGGCCGGACCGACATTGTGTTGCTCGGATGGCATGCGTCTGGCACCAGCCCAGCGGTCCTCAAGCTCGAGGTGCTCCGGAGCTTGCCAGGGCGCGCGTTCGCGCAACCCGTGCCGCTCCCGGTGGGTGCACTCGTGTCGGGCCCCGTCCTGGTTGATCTCGACTCGGATGGCGACCTCGACCTCTACCTGTCCTTGCAATCCGGCGGCGGGCTGATGCGCTTCTCGAACGACGGCGGCACCTTCAGCGCCGCCCCGGACATCGCGACGCCCGGTCCTCTCGTTGCCGCGGCGGTCGGCGACGTGGACGGGGATGGGACGCTCGACCTCGTCACGGCCAGCACCTCCTTCGACGGGGTCAGCGTCGCGCTCGGCGTCGCTGGCGGTGGTTACGGACCGCCGACATCCCATCCGACCGGCAAAGGGCCCAGCTCGGTCGCGCTCGTCGACCTCGACGCGGATGGTCTCCCCGAGGCGCTCGTGCAGAACCGCGACAGTGAGTACCTGACGGTCCTGCAGGGCACGGCGGAGGGGTATCAGCGCGCGCCATTGGAGGTCAGCGTCCCCATCAATTTCTACGTGCCGAGCCCAGGTCAGCCGTGGGTCGAGCTCGAGCGCCGCGACTTCGACGCCGATGGTGACGTCGATGTGTTCTTCGCTTCGACGATGGTGCAGGGCACAGGGCACCGACTGTTCCGCAACCAGGGTGATGGCACGTTCGGCGCGCCGGAAGCGATTGTGACGCCGTTGGGGTCGCTGGACGTCGAGTTCGCGGACTTCGATCGAGACGGAGACCTCGACCTGTTCCAGTTGAACGCTGGGCGGACGACGGTCACGATCGCGCTCGGTGACGGCGCTGGGGGCTTCACGCCGCTGCCGGAGGTCCCAATGCTGGGCTTCCTGCTCCCTCATAGCGCGGCGGTCGGCGACATCGACCGCGATGGCAACGTCGACGTTGTCGTCGGCGTCTACGGCGCGCTCGTCATGCGGGGCGATGGCGCGGGTGGCTTCATCGATCAGCGGGAGTTCCTGGACCCGACTGGCAGCTTCTGGAGCCGGGTCGAGGTCGCGGATCTCGACGGCGATGGTTGGCTCGACGTGATCGGGCTGCGGAGCCTCAGCCCTCAGCTCCAAGTGCGCTATGGCGACGGGCTGGGGTCGCTGGCGCCGCCGGTCCCCGCAGGCAACGCGTCGCGCGACTTCACGCTCGCGGACCTTGACGACGATGGTCGCCTCGATCTCATCGGCGTGAGCACTTCACCCAGCAACGTCTCTGCGATCTCGGTCCTGTACCAGCGGTCACCTCGAAGCTTCGAGCCTGTCGCGCTCGACGTTCACGGTGACGTCAGCAAGCTCCTGGCAAGCGACGTCGATGGCGATGGACTGCCCGACCTCGTCGTCCTCTTCAACGACCCTGACTGTGTCGGCATCCTCCGCAATGACGGGTTCGGCGGCTTCGAGCGTGAGACGCGCTTCTACGCGGGCGCTGGCCTCGCGGCGATGTTCGTCGCTGACCTTGATGGTGACAGCGCGCCGGACCTCGCGGTGTGCGACGGGGTCCGGCGCGTGCTGGCTGTGTTCCCGAACCGGGCTCGCTAGGAGTCTGCGCCACAGAGCGCGGTTCGCATCGCGGCGCTCCCGCGCGCCGGAGCCCCGTTGCAGCAAGGTTCCAAGTAGCATCAAGCCATGAGGAACTTGCTGCGCCTTGCTCCAACGCACGGGAGCACCACGCTGCGAACCGCGTTCTGTGGCGCAGGCTCATAGGGCGCTGCAGCGGTACCGTTGTGCTTCAAGGTGCGACTGCGGGCACGCCGCTGGCCGAACGCGGGGCCGCGGCTTAGGCTCTCCCCAGCGCCGGTCCATGCCGCGGCGCGCGCCCCCGATGTTCGAGGCCCTCTCCGAGACCCTTTATGTACAGCTCCGCACGCTCGCCGACCGCGAGATGCGGCGCGAGCGGCGCTCGCACACGCTCTCCGCGACGGCCCTAGTCCACGAGGCGCTGCTGCGAGTTGAGCGTGACCCAGGGGCGCCGGCGGTCGAAGACAACGCGGCGGTCGCTCGAAGGACGACCCTTATGCGCGTCGCGTCCGTCGCGATGCGCCGCGTCTTGGTGGAGCACGCGCGCGCCCGCCTCGCTGAGAAGCGGGGCGCTGGCCAGCCCGAGCATCGGCGCATCGACCTCGACTCGATCGGGGCAGTCGCGGACCTCGCTTCGGAGTCACAGAGCGATGTGATGCTCGCGTTCGATGCGGCGCTGACACGCTTGGAGGCGGTCTCGCCGAGCTACGCCGAGGTCGTCCGCCTGCGCTTCTTCGCCGGCCTCTCGATCGCCGAGGTCGCGGCGCTCCTCGGCGTCTCCGAGCGCACGGTCAACAACCACTGGCTGTACGCGCGCGCCTGGCTCGCGCGGGAGCTCGGATCCCTCGACGCGACGTAGGCGCCCGCTCGCGCCTTCGGCCGGCCCGCGGCAGATCGACCGGCAGGGCGCCGCCGTCGGCGAGCATCGCCATGACCATCGCCGCGTCCGCGAGGATGGCGGCGGGGGGGCTTTCCCTCCTGGAGCATGCGCCCGCTGCTGCGAGTGGCCCTGAGCTCGGGGGGGGGCGCTCTCGCTCCTGGGCCGCCCGCACCCCGCCGCGCGCCAGATGAGCCGCTTCCGCCGCGCGGCTCGGGTCGCGGGATGGCGCGCACGAACTTGGAAATCGATGCGTGGTCTCGGGCCCGTTGGCGCCATCGCTCGCATGCGTGGGCGCCACCGTCGCCCGCGCGTAGGGATCGAGCCCTCTCACACCTACGCACACAATGTCCTACACCCCTCGCTTCCTGCGCTCTCTGTCGAGGCGCACATGGCTCCTCGTGCCGCTCAGCGCGATCCTCATGGTCGCAGCTCATGGGCAAAGCTCATTGACGGCGGTCGACAAGTTCTCGATCGAGAATAGTGGCTATCTCGGCGCCGAGTTCGGCGCTCAGGTCGCGATCTCGGGGAACACCGCCGTCATCGGCGCCGCGCGCCGCGACTTCTACGCGTCAGTTCGTGACGGCCACGCATATGTGTATGCACGCACCGGGCCGTCCGCGCCGTGGGTCTACACGGAGCGGCTCTTCCCCACCGGCGTCGCTTCGGGCGAGTGCTTTGGTCACTCGGTCGCGATCTCTGGCGACGTGGTGGTCGTGGGGTCGGGCTCGCCTGCATCCACCGATCCGGGCGCCGCGTACGTCTTCCGTCGCACTGGTGGCTCGTTCGCGCAAGTCGCCCGCTTGACGGAGCCGTCATCGCTGCCCGGCGGCGGCGACTATGGCCGCGCGGTCGACGTCAGCGGCGCAACGGTCGTCGTCAGCGATCCGCTGCAGCTCAACGAGGGTCGTGTCTACGTCTACAGCGAGGCGGGCGGCAATTGGAGCCTGCAACAGACGCTCGCGCCGCCCGCGGGGTCGCCGGGCGCGTTCGGCGTGGCGGTCGCATTGGACGCCGATCGAGTGGCTGTCGGCGTCGAGCGGAATGGGCTGGGCGTGGGCGGTGAGGTGCGCGTCTTCCGCCGCGCGTCGGGGGTTTGGTCACATGAGGCGACGCTCCAGCCGAACACTGCGCCTTACGGCCAGTTCCAGAACGACCACTTCGGCGCCGCGCTCGATCTCTTCGATACGACGCTCGTCGTCGGCGCGCCCGAGGATTCGGATCCTGCGGTGCCGTCAACCGTGCGGCGTGGCGCGGCCTTTGTCTTCACGAGGTCGGGAGTGACCTGGTCCCAATCAGCGAGGATCGACCCCACGCTCGTGGAGCCCCAGTCGCGCTTCGGTAGCGGGGTCGCCGTCGGCGGCAACTCCGTCGTCGCGATCGGCGCTGACGGAATTGGGGCTGGGTTTCCTCCCCATGTCACACGCGGTCGGGTCCTGCTCTTTGAGCGCGTCGGCGGAGTATGGCGCCAGAAGTACGAGATGACGTCGGTCCATTCCGACGATGAAGACCACCTCGGCAATGCGCTCGCGATTGCCCCCAGCGCGGGCGGTTGGTCGCTCTTGTGTGGAGTCCCAAGGTGGTTTGGCGGTAGAGGGTCGGTGTACGCATTCCAGACCGGCGCCAACGATTGGAGCGAAGGCGAGCGGCTGATCGAGCCGGTGCACTCGTCCGCGCGCTTTGGCAATGCGGTCGCGATCGAAGGCGAGCTCGCGGTTGTCGGCGCGCCGTACGAAGACACTGAGTGGGGCCAGGACGCGGGTGCCGCCTACGTGTATCGTCGAACGGGCGCCATATGGGCCTTCGTCCAGCGCCTCGCCCCCAGCGTCTCGGCCGAGTTTGACCGCTTCGGCTCAGCGGTCGCGGTCTCGGGGACCACGATCGCGGTCGCTGCACCCAATGACGACCACCCCGCTGCGGTCGACGCCGGCAGCGTCTTCGTCTTCGACCTCGTCGGCACAACGTGGACGCTCACGCAGGTGCTCCGCGCGAGCGACGCAGCCGCCAGAGACTTCTTCGGGACTTCGATCGCGATGCGGGGCGGGACCCTCGTCATCGGATCGCCGCTCGACGACAACGCGAGCGGGAACAATGCCGGCGGCGCCTATGTGTTCACGCGGTCGGGTACGACGTGGACGCAAGCGACGAAGCTGGCCTCGAACGATCTGGCCCCGTCGGACCAGTTCGGTCAAGCCGTCGCGATCGTGACTTCGAGCCGCGTCCTCGTCGGCGCTCCATTCGACAATGCAGCGGGCGTGGACTCTGGCTCGGCCTATGTCTTCGACCGCACAGGCCTCATCGGCGGCGGCGTGTGGAGCCAGCGCGCGAAGCTCGTGCCCAGCGGCGGCTCCCAAGGCGACCATTTCGGTATGGCCGTGTCCGGGACGACCGCGCTCATCGCTGTCGGCGCTCCGGAGAGAGACGGAGCTCAAGGCGTCGATCACGGGAGCGCATACATCTTCCAGGTCTCGGGCGGAGTGCCCGGCACGCTCGGCAACGTCTTCACGGAGCGCCAGACGCTCTCCTCGCCGACGCCCAACGCTGACGACGGCTTCGGCACTTCGGTCGTCATCGAGGGCGTCGACGTCCTCGTCGGCTCCCCCTTGGATGACCACTTGGGCGCCACGGACGCGGGCGCGCTGTTCCACTTCCGTCCTCAGGCGTCTGGCCTCTGGGCCGTGACGGGGATCTCTTCGACCGGCGATGAGCGCCCCTCTGCGCGGCACGGGATCGCGGTCGCGTTGAGCGGCAACTGGGCGATCGGCGGGGCGTTCCTGGACACGAACAACTCAGGCGGCAGCGCCGGGGCGGCCTATGTCTTCGATACGTGGCGGGGCGCCGGCGTCGGCACCGCCTACTGCGCTGCGGCGACCAACTCGACCGGACAGGCCGCGACGATCACAGGGCTCGGTTCACCGTTCCGCTTGTCGAATGACCTCGTACTCCAGGCGGCGCGCTTGCCGCTGAACGCGTCGGTCTTCTTCATTGTCAGTCGGACGCCCGGCCTCACGGCGCATCCCGGCGGGAGCAACGGGGACCTCTGTCTCTCAGGGGCGATCGGCCGCTTCGTCGGCCCGGGTCAGGTGCTGAACGCTGGCGCGACCGGCGTCGCGCAGCTCGCCATCGACCTCGGCTCGATCCCGCAGCCGAACGGCCTGATCTCGGGTAGGCCCGGGGAAACGTGGCACTTCCAGGCGTGGTACCGCGACTCGGTCACCGGTGTTCCGACATCCAACTTCAGCAACGGACTCGCGGTCGTTCTGCACTGAACCGACGATCACGACGCACGTCGCTCACATTCAAGAAGCTCGACATGAAGCAGCACACAAGAAGTCTCCCCAGAGGTCCGCTCGGCGGGCTCACGGCCTGCGCGGTCTTGCTCGCGCATGGCGCGCTTGCCAATGCATCGATACAAACCTCCGCAGTTGAGGTGGACGCGCTCGTTCCCACTGTGGCCGGAACACCGCTCGCGCGCTTCGGGGGCAGCTCGGACTTGTCCGCCGACGGGCGGACGCTGGTCGTCGGAGCGAGCGCTCGCGTGGCTCCAAACGGCGATCGTGACGGCCGCGTGCACGTGTTCACCCGTGCAGCCATCGGGGACCCCTGGGAACTCCAGCAGACCCTCATTCCATCGAGCGCCACGACTGGGGAGTGGTTCGGGTACAGCGTCGCGATCGACGGTGACCTCATTCTGGTCGGTAGCGGCGGATCGACGACCTTCGATGATGGCGCAGCGTATGTGTTTCGCCGGACCAACGGCGCATGGGCCCAGGAGGCGCGCTTCCTGGAGCCTTCGAGCGCCCCGTTCGGCGGCGACTTCGGCCGTGCGGTCGCGATCTCAGGAGAGACGCTGGCCGTCTCAGATACCGCGCCTGCCGGCGCTGGGCGCGTGTTCATCTACACGCGGCCCGGCAATCATTGGGCACGGCAAGCGACCTTGGTGCAGCCAGCGGGCGATACGGGCATCTTCGGCAACGGCCTCGCGTTAGACGGCCCGCGGCTCGCTGTCGGGGTCTCGCGCAGCTTCATGGCACAGGGCGGCGAAGTGAGGATCTTTCTGCGTACCGGTAGCACCTGGACGCTCGAGGACACCGTGCGGCCGGACAGTGTGCCGTACGGCCAGTATCCGAATGACGAGTTCGGGAGGTCGCTCGATCTCCGCGGCGCAACGCTCCTTGCTGGTGCGCCGGGCGATCAAGTCGCGGGCAATGCTGCGACGACAGGCCGGGGTGCAGCGTTCGTGTTTCGGAGGTCCGGAAGTGTTTGGTCGCAATACAGCCGCATCGATCCGATCGCTGTAGTGCCGCATTCGAAATTTGGTGGCACGGTCGCGCTAGCTGGGGAGTTCATTGCAGCGATTGGTGCCCCGGGGAACCAAGCGTCTGCTTCGAATGAGGTCTCTAAAGGAGCGGCCTTCTTGTTCGAGGGCCAGAGCGGGCCCTGGCTGCAGCGCCAGCGGGTGGTCGCTTCCGACGGCGAGGGCGATGACTATCTGGGCTGGAGCATTGCGGTCGCTGCATCCGGTACCGCTCGGACTGTCGCGGCGGGTTCGTTCAACTGGGGGCCATTGTCCGAGGGGGCGCTCTATTCGTTCGAAGTGAGCGGGGCCACGGTGAGCGAACGCCAGCGCTTGCTCGAGCCCTCGAAGCGGCTCTCTGACTTCGGCACGAACGTCGCCATCGACGGCGACATGGCGATCGTTGGGGCGCAGAACGAGGGTGACTCCACCGGCGATGACCTCGGGGCGGCCTATGTCTTCCAGCGCAACGTGTCGGACTGGGAGTTCGTGACGCGCATCGCGCCGTCGTCGCGTGCCCCCGGCGATCGCTTTGGCTCACGCGTCGCGGTGAGCGGGTCCTTCTTTGCGATCTCTGCGCCTGGGGCAGACCATGCAGGCGCAGCAGACTCCGGCGAGGTCTACCTCTACGAGCGCTTGAACACCAGCGCCTCTTCCTTCGCGCTGCGCGCCAGGCTCGCGCCCAACGACTATGCCGCAGGCGACGGCTTCGGGCAGAGCCTCGCGCTGCGCGGCGCCACCCTCGCGGCTGGATCGCCTGGGGCGGACGACGGCTCGCTGCAGAACTCTGGCGCGGCGTACGTCTTTGCGCAGAGCGGCGTGACGTGGACCCAGGCTGCCAAGGTCCGCGCGACGGATCGCGCCGCCGGGGATCGCTTCGGCAGCGCCGTCGCGGTCGTCGGGCCGACACGCGTCATCGTTGGCGCAATCTACGCTGACGCGGCGGGGATGGACTCGGGCGCTGCGTACGTCTTCGATCGAATTCCGATCGTCGGCGGAGTCGCATGGACCCAACGCACCAAGCTCACTCCGAGCGGGCTCGCCAGCCAAGACTGGTGCGGCGCCTCCGTCGCCACCTCGGGCACGACCGTGGTGCTCGGCGCGCCCGGTGATGACGTCGGAGCCCAGTTCAACGCTGGGAGCGCCTACGTGTATCAGTTCTCAGGTCCGCCAGGCACGCTCGGGAACACGTTCACCCTCGTGCAGCAGCTCACTGATCCGAACGGCGCGGCAAACTCTGCGTTCGGTCAAGCGATCGCGATCGATGGGACGGTCATCGCGTGTGGCAGCCCGGTCGCGAACGCGGCTGGCGTACGTTCCGGCAAGGTCGTCATCTACGAGCGCGCGAGCGGCGTATGGAGCCCGACCCAGACCGTCGTCGCCAGCGCGCCTGAAGCGAACGATGAGCTCGGGCGCGGCGTCGCGTTGTCTGGCGGGACGTTGATCGGGGGCGCGCCGGGTCGAACGACCCTCGCGGGCGACGCGTCCGGGGTTGCGCTGGCCTTCGACCTGTGGCTCGGCGGCGCGTTCGGGGTCAACTACTGCACGGCCGCGACGAACAGCAGCGGCGGGGCTGCGCAGATCGCGGCCATTGGGAGCCCCTTGCTCGCCGCCAACAACCTCCGCGTGCGGGCGACTGGGATGCCGAGCGCGTCGGTGGGGTACTTCCTGGTGAGTCGCGCGTCAGGGCTCGTCTCGATGCCCGGGGGGGCTCGCGGTGACCTCTGCCTCGGCGGGGAGATCGGGCGCTTCTCGGGTCCTGGGCAGGTCCTGGCGACGGGGGCCAACGGCTCGTTCGAGCTCGCGGTCGACCTGCTCGCGATGCCGCAGCCGGCGGGAGCGATCACTGCGCACAGCGGCGAGGTCTGGCACTTCCAGGCGTGGTTCCGCGACCTCGGGGTCGTCGGGTTCAACTCGGGGTTCACGCGGGGGCTCGCTGTCACGGTGCACTGAGCGCGGAGCGGCGCGCGGTGCTACCCTTGCGGGCCACCGCGCTTCTTCACGACCATGCATCGCCAATTCTTCGTACAGGCCGCGCTCGCGGCCGTCCCCTTCGCCTTCCCGTGCACGGCCCAGGACGCGGCGCTCCCCGAGGGCTTCCGCGCGCTCTTCGACGGACACTCGCTCGACGGATGGTGGGGGGCGAGCACCGACAACCCCCGCGGCTACCTATCCTTGCCGCCGGACGAGCTCGCGGCCAAGATGGCCAAGAGCCGCGAGGACATTCGCCAGCACTGGTCCGCGGTGGATGGCGTCCTCGTCAACGACGGCCACGGGCTCTTCTTGACGACGAACGAGAACTTCGCCGACTTTGAGCTGCGCCTCGACTACCGCACGGTGGCGCTCGCGGACTCCGGCATCTACCTGCGCGGGTGCCCGCAAGTGCAGATCTGGGATACGACCGAGGCCGGCGGCAAATGGGGGCTCGGCGCCGACAAGGGCTCCGGCGGCCTCTGGAACAATGCGGCGGGCGCGCTCGGCAAGGACCCGCTCGTCCACGCCGACAGGCCGTTCGGCGAGTGGAACTCGGTGCGCGTCGTGATGGTGGGTGAGCGCGTCAGCGTGTGGTTGAACGACCAGCTCGTCGTCGACCATGCGCGCCTCGACAACTACTACGAGCGCGGTCGCCCGATCCCGCGCGTCGGCCCCATCCAGCTGCAGACCCACGGCGGCGAGATCGCGTGGCGCAATGTCTGTGTGCGCGAGATCCAGGCTGACGAGGCGCTCGATTACCTGCGCGCGACCACGTCGCTCAGCGCCGCGGGCGCGGACAGCGAGTTCAAGAGCATCTTCAACGGCACCGACTTCGCGGGCTGGGCGGGGCCGACCGACAACTACAAGGTCGAGGACGGAGCGCTGCTCTGTCAACCTGGCCACGGCGGCACGATCTATTGGGACCACGAGCTGAGCGACTTCGAGGTCGAGCTCGAGTTCAACTTGCCGCCCGGCGGCAACAATGGCCTCGCGATTCGGTACCCCGGCAAGGGCGACACGGCCTACGTCGGAATGTGCGAGCTGCAGGTCCTGGACAGCGAGGCGCCGCAGTACGCGAAGCTTGACCCGCGCCAGTACCACGGCTCGGTCTATGGGCAGGTCGCGGCGGAGCGCGGGTACTTGCGTCCGGCGGGCGAGTGGAACTTCCAGCGCGTCACAGTGAAGGGCCCGTGGATCACCGTTGAGCTCAACGGCTCCCGCATCCTCCACGCAGACACGAGCAAGGTCACCGAGTTCATGTACGACGCGGACAAGTTCGCGGGGCGCGGCCGTACCAGCGGCTTCTTCGGCCTGGCAGGCCACAACGACCCCGTGCGCTTCCGGCGGCTGCGGGCGCGTGAGCTTTGAGGCTCGACTGAGTTCACGTCCCGCGCTGACCTGGAGGCTCCGCATGCACACCTCGATGATCGCTTGTCTGTTCTGCGCGCCGCTCCTCATTGCTGCGAGCTCCGGCTCGATCGCGCAGGACGGCGCGCGAGAGGCGCCGGCGGCGTCGAGCACAGGAGGGGAGACCAGCGCTGAGGCCGCTTGGACATCGCTCTTCGATGGCCAGTCGCTCGCGGGGTGGACCCAGCGCAACGGGACCGCGGTGTATACGGTCGAGGACGGCGCGATCGTCGGGCGAACGGCGGCGGGCAGCCCGAACTCGTTCTTGTGCACGGACCGCGGCTACTCGGACTTCGAGCTGAAGTTCGAGGTGCAGGTCGACAACCCGCTGAACTCCGGTGTGCAGGTCCGCTCGAGTACGCGGGGTGGGCCCAAGGGACGGGTCAACGGCCCGCAAGTCGAGATCGAGGCGAGCGGCGAGGCCGGGACCCTCTCTGGCTACCTCTATGCGGAGGCGGCAGGCGGGTGGATGACGCCGGACGAGGTGCGTGTGCCACATACGCACTTCGTGCGGGGCGGTTGGAACGCGTATCGCGTGCGCGCGTCGGGGCCGCGCATTCAGGTTTGGATCAACGGCGAGCTCGTGTCCGACCTGACGCACGCAGCGATGTATGCGTCGCACCCGCGCGGGTTCATAGGCCTGCAAGTGCACGCGATCGGCGCGGGGGCTGGGCCATTCCAGGTGCGTTGGCGCGGGATCGAGCTGCGCGAGCTACGAGAAGCGGAGGCCGGTTGGGCGCAGCTCTACAACGGCAAGGACTTGCAGGGCTGGACGACGTCAGGGAACTGGCTGGTCGAGCCCGAAGGTGTCCTCGCGATTCGTCCGCGCGCAGGCGAGATGGGCTGGGAACGTTATGGCGCGTATCTCTGGAGCGAGCGTCAGTACGCGGACTTCATCCTGGACCTCGAATACGCTTATCCCGAGGGCGGCAATAGCGGCGTGTACTTCCGCGTGGCGGACCGCGCGGACCCCGTGCAGACGGGCATCGAAGCGCAGATCCTGGACTCGTCGAAGCACGAGGGTCCGATGAGCCACCACGACCACGGCGGAATCATCTCGGCGGTGGGTGCGACGCGGAACATGTCGCGCGCACCGGGTGAGTGGAACCGGATGATCGTGACCATGCGTGGCAGCCATCTAGAGGTCGATTTGAACGGCGCCAACATCGTGGACGTCTTGCTCGACGAGACGGCGATCAAGGACCGTCCGCGCACGGGGTTCATTGGCTTGCAGGATCATGGGCGACCGAATGACCTGCGCTTCCGCAGCCTTTGGCTCAAATCTCTCTGAGCGATGGCTCGGCGTGGCGTGCGGTGAGCTGCGTGCGCTGCGAGGGTGGTATGCGCAGTCGACAAGGTGACCGCTGGTCCGTCTATTTGGTGCGGCGCATCGACCACGCGCTCTACACGGGGATCGCCCTCGATGTCGAACGCCGGTTCGCCGCGCACTGCGCCGGGCGCGGCGCCAAAGCGCTGCGCGGACGCGGCCCCCTCGAGCTCGTCGCGCAGCGCGTGGTCGGTGAGCGCTCGCTCGCGCTGCGGGTCGAGCACGAGATCAAGGCGCTGACCAAGTCCGACAAGGAAGCGCTCGTGGCCTCAGAGCGTCGCTTGGCCGCCTTCGTTTCGCGCTTGGTACGCGCTCTGCGCGACGCTTGAGCGCGCCGCCCGTCACCCCGCCAGCCCCTCTACGGTCTCGCGCGCCCACGCGGGAGACTCGCGCACATACCGCTCCGCCAGTGGCGCGCGCCGCCGGAAGTACAGCGCGAGCCCGCCTTGGTACACCAGCGTGACTGCCAGCAACGTGCCGTAGAGGAGCGAACTGATCGAGTTGGTCATTGCCGCGACGTCGATCCCGAGGGCGCTCGTGTCCCCAAGCTCCGCTTGGAGCTCCGCGCCGGACGGCCGAAGGACGGTCAACCGGAGCGCGCAATACGCAATGATCCCGCACATCAAGATGAGCTCGTTGCGCGCGAGGGCGCCCGCCGCGCCCGCAGCCCCTCGCGCGAGGCGCGGCGACTCGCGCAGCTGAGCCGCCCCGACGGCCGCGACCAATACGCCCTGTGCGAGGTCGACCCACTCGGGCCCCGATACCGCGAACAGCGCCGACGCTACGCCGAAGACGACGTACCAGAGCGAATTGCCACGGGCCACGGCGGACGCGCGCGCCAACTTGCCGTGCAGCGCCGCCGCGGCGCGCAGGGCCGCTTGGTCCTGCGCAGTCATCGATGTTGGCTTCAATCCGTCTCCTTGAGCGTCTGGGCGAAGCCCCGCCGCGACCGATCGCTGGTCGTGCCAGCGCGCCGGTCGTGCCATTGTTCGTGGGCGGCCCTGGTCGGCATGAGGGCACACCATACAATCCGCTGCGAAGTCGACGCTCAGATCATGCTGCACCTCACCCTACTTCCATCCCTCTTGTTGCCAGCCTTGGCGCCTGCTCCGCGCGCGGTCGCCGACCTGTCGCTCGCGTTGCCTTCCGAGACGCTGGCCGTCCTGTGTATCGGCGACGTGGGCGCCGTGTTCGGAGACGAGAGCCGGCCCTGGGGGCGCATGTTGGCGGACCCGCGTTGGCGCGAGATCTTGGCGGACATCGCGGGGAACGGCGGCGAGCTCGAGGACCCCGAAGTCGCCACGCTCTTGTTGGACTCGTTCGTCGCGCTCTGTGCCGATGTTCACGCGGCCGCGATCGGCTTCCCTGGCCAGAAGGACGAGTCGTTCATCGCTGTCCTCTCAGCCGCAGACGGTTGGGCCGCGCGCTTGCGCGCGAGCTTCGAGGCGCGTGGCGTGACCTGTGAAGACGTCGAATGCGACGCTGGTGCGGCCTATGCGTTCCGCCCTGACGCCGAGTCGGTGTTCTTCGTCCTGCAAGCCGGCGACCAGGTCCACCTCGCCCTGCAAGGCGATCTTGAGGCGGCGCAAGACAGCGTCTCGGCGAGCATCGCCCGCCTCGCGGAGTCCGACTCCCTCGAGTCGCCCTGGTGGAACAAGATGGACGGACGCGTGGATGACGCGCTCTTCGAGGTGATGATCGGCACCGAGGCGTTTGCGGACATTGCGGACGACGCTCGCGAGGTGCTTGGCGACCTCGGACACATCTACCTGTCCGCGCAGCTCGGGCCCGAGATGGACGCCGAGTTTCTGATGAGCCTAGACTTCGGAGGCAGCCCGATCATGGAGTCGGTCGCCTCCGCGGTCGTTCCCGCGGACACCACTCTCTTGGGGCTCCTACCCGAGGGGCAAACGGGCGCGGTCTTCGGGCTCGACTTCGTGCGCGTCCTCGACCTCGTCCTCGAGCTCGCCGAAGAGGAGAACCCGAGCGCCAGGGCAGAGTATGAAGCAGCCAGCGAGGCGATCAACGGCCTGCTCGGCATCGACATCGAGTCGGACGTCATCCTGAATTTCACAGGTCAGGTCCTTTTCGTGCAGTCTGCCGATCAGGTCGCGACGGCGCTGGGCGCCGATGAGGACGATCCGCTCGCCGAAGAGATGATCCCCGTCATTGCGTTCGCCGTCGAGGACACAGACGTGCTGCTCGACGCGCTGGGGCCGCTCTTCGAAATGGCGGAAGGCCAGGGGCTCGAGCTTGATTTGACCGAGGTCGATGGCGCGACGCTCTGGTCGTTCGATACCGGCGAGGGCTACTCCGCGTCGCTCGCTGTCGGCATGGGCTTTTTGATGGTCGGCACCGAGAGCGGCGTGGCGGACTTCCTTGAGGGACTCGCCGACCGTGGGCGCGCACGTGCGCTCGCGGACGCAGTCGTCACACAGCTCGACTCGGAGCTCACCGGGATGATGGTGACGGCCATGGACGTCGCCGCGGCAATCGAGGCGATGTCTTCGCTCGTCGAGGGTGCAAACGCGCTCGGGGAGCTTCAGGGGCAGGCGGTGCCCCCTGGGCTCTTGGATTCGTTGGCGGCGATCCTGGAGGTCGCGGGGGATCACTTCAGCGGCGTGCTCTGTTCTGTGGTCGAGCTCACAGAGACGCGCATCGCGTACCGCACGCTCCTCCGCTGACGCTCCGGGTAACCTCGCTCAATCGCGGCTGGTCGCCGCCGCCGCGGCGTGCGGCGTGATCCAATCCGCGTCGAAGCGCGCGAAGGTCACGCGTTCATATGCCGAGCGCTCGCCGCGCTCGTACAACAGCCCGAGCGTCAATCCGCCGGCCTGGGCGGCGCTCGGCGCCGGCGCCTGGTCTGCCCCGGAGGGCGTGTGGAGCACGACGAGCGAAGAGTACGCCGCCGGCCCCGCGTGGACCACGCGCGCGCGGGGCCAGCTTGCGCCGCTGTCCGGCGAGCAGCGCACCATGAGGTTGCGCCGCTCGCTCGCATGCCAAGGGCTCGAATAGACGAGCAAGGTCGACGAAGGCGCCGCTGGGTTCGCGCCGAGCGACACGAGCCCCGCGTTCACGCGAGGATCCATGAGCTGCGCGTCTTGCACTGCCTGCTCGAACGACTCGCCTCCGTCGCGCGACACTGCAAGGAAGCGCGCGCCGATCGAGTTGTGGCGCACGTTCTGCACGACCTCGCCGGAGATGAGCTCGACGACGCGGCTCTCGTTCGTGTCCGTGCTCGCGGCGCCACCCATCCTCCACGTCGCGCCGTGGTCGTCGCTGTACGCGTTGCGCGACGACGTCACGCCGGCGCCATCCATGACCGCATAGGGCTGAATGAGCCGCCCCGAGCGCAGCTGGATCCCGGCCCCAGAGGACGCAAAGAGCCCGCGCCAGCTCGGGTCCTTGAGCGACGGGTTGAGGTCGCGGGGCGCGCTCCAGGTCGCGCCCTCGTCGTCGCTCCAGATGACGTGCGCGTGCAGGCTGGTGGGGTCATCGGTCGCGTTCGAGCCGGCCTTCGACGTAAAGAACCCGACGCCCGGAGGGCCGTACGCGAAGAAGCAGAAGACGCGGCCCTTGACGCGATCGACGAGGACGCTCGGGTCACCCGCGCCGTGACCTGCAGGTAGATCCTGGATCACGCGCAAGGGCGACCATGTCCGTCCGCCGTCGAGGCTGCGCCGGAGCACGAGGTCGATGTCACCGGGCAGGTCGCTCGCGTCCTTGCGGCGCGCGTCGCAGATCGCGAGGAGGGTCCCTTGCGGCGTCGCCGCGAGCGCCGGGATTCGGAACGTGTGTGTGTCGTGCGTGCCGCTGACGAACAGGTCCACCTGCTCTAGCGTGGCGTGCCCCTCCTCCGCGACCCCTTGGACCGCGGCGACGTGGTTCGTCATGACGAGCGCGCTGGCGCTGAGCAGGAGCGCTCGCGTAATGAGTGGTGACTGCATCGGGTTCATTGTGAACCTCCGGGAGCCGATCGGTCGATGCTCCCGTAAGGCCCGAGCAAGTCTCGCGCGCGCGTCCCGCGGATGCCACCTGCGAGCCCCCCCTCGGCGCCCCCAGCGCTACGATTCGGCCGTCCGACCCCCCAATCTCCGGCTCTCCCTATGATCGCTCAATCCATCCGCCTCAGCCTGCGTCGTCCCCATGCTGCATCCCGGGTGGCGCTCGTGCTCCTCGCCGCGTCGGCCTCTCTGGCGCACGCGGCGGCACAGGGCGCGCTCTCCGGCGCTGCCGTCGCCGAAGCGAAGGCGGCCGACGGCGCAGTGAAGTTCGACCTGGAGACGATCTTCCCCGAGAAGGGGCTCTTCGGGCCGAGCGCGAGCGACATGGCGTTCTCGCACGACGGCACCCTCGCGGCGTGGCTCTATCGGCCGTACCCCGAGCGGCGGCACGGCGGCGACCTTTGGGTGCACGACTTCTCGACCGGGGTCACGACGAGGGTCACGTCCGTGTCGGTGATGGCGCCGTACCTCGCCGGCGCGCAAGAGGTCGCGGACGATCGCATCGCGAAGGCGAAGCAGGCCCGGAAGGAGGCCCAAAAGGGAGCCCAGCAGGGAGCCCAGCGGGGGGACGCCGAAGGGCAGGCGCGCGCCGAGAGCGGCGCCGAGTCCGAGGCCCACGGGGGGACCTGGCAAGCCCTCGTCGAGCAGGCGCGCGCCGCGCGGGAGACCGACGCGAAGGGCGCGACCGAGACCGGCGACGCCGAGGTGAACGACGCGGACAAGGTCAGCGATGAGGACGCGAAGGACGACAAGGCGCCTCGCTACTCAGGGGTCAGCGACTTCACTTGGTCGCCAGTTGGCAGCGACCTGTTGTTCACCGTGGAGGGCGACATCTTCCGGTGGACCAGCGGCGCGCCCGGCCTGGAGCGGCTGACCCGGACGCGCAGCGCAGAGCGCAGCGTGCAGTACTTGCCAGACGGCCTCGGATACACGTACCTCTCGAACGACGCGCTCGTGCGCGCGCGCTTCGGCGCCCACTTCGTCGATCAGCTCGACCCCAAGCTGCCCGACGGGCAATCGATGCGCAGCTACGTCCTGAGCCCTGATGGCGCCAAGGTCGTGTTCGTCTCGTCGAACGGCTCACGCGGGGTGATGGGGAACGGGCGGACGGTGAACATCGCGACGTACCGCGATCGCTTCATGCGGGTCATGGAGGTGCCGCGCACCGTCTCGGACGATCCAATCGGAGACGTCGACACGGCGATCTATCTCTATCGCTTGCCGACCGACACCAAGGACAACGGCGAGCTCGTCAAGGTGTATGCGCGCGAACGGACTGGTCCGCGTGATGTCTTGCCGTTGCCGGATTGGGCGCCGGACTCGTCGAAGGTCGCGTTTGCGGTCTTCGAGCAGAGCACGAGCCAGGTGCACGTCCTCGAGGCGTCGTTCCCGCCGACAGAGCCCGCAGACGCGGCCCCGACCGAGGGCGCCGACCCGAGCGCGCCCGCGAAGCCAGACGGGGCGGCGGGGCCCGCTGGGGCAGCCACGCTCGACGCGCCGACGCCGCAGGAAGCGGACGCTGGGGCGAAGAAGCCGGCGAAGCGCGGCGCGACCGAGCACCCCGCGCGCATTGCCCTGCGCTTCTTGCACGACGGTGGCCCGAACACCCCGGGCATGATCCAGCCGCGCTACCTGGCCGACAGCCGCCGCCTGGTGCTGTTGACCGAGCAAACCGGGTTCCGCCATCTGCACGTCCTAGACCCCGTGTACGAGAGCCTCGAGGCCTTGACGCGCGGGCGCTGCGAGGTCTACCCATTGGCGCTGTCGAAGGACCGCGAGTCGATCGACTTCGCGGCGACGATGGAGGATTCGACGTGCCTCGACGTGTATCGCTTGACGTTCGCCGATGGCGCGGTGCGACGCTTGACGGGGCAGGTCGGCCAATATGAGAACGCGGCCGTCAGCCCGGATGGCAAGCGCATGCTCGCGACCTACAGCGCCTATGGCTCGCTGCGTGAGCTCGTGCTCGTCGACACCGAGCAGAGGTCGCAGACCGCGCTGACGGACTCCCACCCGGCGGCGACACGCGCGCTCACGAGCGCTTCGCCGGAGTTCTTCACCTTCGAGAACCGCCATGGACAGACGATCCGTGGCTTGATGTGGAAGCCGGCCGATCTGAAGGAGGGCGAGCGGCGCCCGCTCCTCGTCTACGTCTACGGCGGCCCTCTCGGCACGCGTAAGCAGGTCAACCAGGGCAACTTTGGCTCAGACGCGTACTTCTTCGCGCAGTACATGGTGCGCGAGCACGGCTACATTGCGTGCACGATCGATCCGCGGGGAATGTCAGGTTACGGCGCGGTGTTCGAGAAGGCCAACTTCGAGCAGGTCGGCAAGCCGCAGGTCGAGGACCTCGTCGATGGCGTGCGGTTCATGGTGGCGCAGCACGGCGCGGATGAAGCGCGCGTCGGCCTGCATGGCTGGAGCTTCGGCGGCTTCCAGACCCAGATGTGTATGTACACAGAGCCCAAGGTCTTCAAGTGCGGCATCGCCGGCGCCGGACCGACGGAGTGGGAGAACTACAACTCGTGGTATTCGACCGGGACGATCGGCGGGAGCCGCGAGGGCAAGACGGACCTCGCGAAGTACTCGCTGTTGCCGCTCGCGAAGAACCTCGAGAACAAGCTGTTGCTCGTGCACGGCATGGAGGACAGCAACGTGCTCTACCAAGACACGGTGCGCGTCTACTCAGAGCTCTTGAAGGCGGGCAAAGAGACGTTGGTCGAGCTGTTCCTTGACCCGACCGGCGGCCACGGCCTCGGCGGGTACGTCAAGTCGTTGAACCGCTTCCGCAAGTACGAGGAGTTCCTCGTCCGCTGCCTCGGAGAGGGCGCGCCCGCGAAGTCAGGGACAGCGAAGTCAGGGACAGCGGAGTGAGGCTCCGCTGAGCGCGTTGCAGCAAGTGCCGCGCGCCCAGCAGCGCGAGCGCTCAGCGGCTCGCGCGTTTTTGGGCGGCGCCCAGCGCCGCAGCGACGAGGTCGTCGGGGCGCGCTCCGGCGGCCTCGCCTTCGTAGTTGAGCGCGATGCGGTGGCGCAAGGCCGGGGCTGCGAGGGCGGCGACGTCGTCTGCGGTGACGTGCACCCGGCCGTCGAGGAGCGCCCTCGCCTTGGCAGCGAGGAGGATGGACTGGCCGCCGCGGGGGCTCGCGCCGAAGCGCGCGTGCGCGCGGACTGCATCGGGGGCGAGCCGCGACTCGGGGTGGGTCGCGAGGATCAGGCGCGCTACGAGCTCGACGACTGGGGATGGCGCAGGTAGCTGCCGGACGAGCGCGCGTGCGTCCAAGAGGTCCGCACGCGAGAGCGTCGCAGGCTCTTTGGTCCGCGCAGCACCCGTCGTCGCCGAGAGGACCTCGACGAGCGCGCGCTCGTCGGGCAGCTCCAGGAACAGCTCGAACAAGAAGCGGTCCAGCTGCGCCTCGGGCAGCGGGTAGGTCCCCTCCATCTCGAGCGGGTTCTGCGTCGCGATGACGAGGAACGGCTCGTCCAGCTTGTGCGTCGCGCCGTGCAGCGTCACTTGGCGCTCCTGCATCGCCTCCAAGAGCGCCGCCTGCGTGCGCGGCGTCGCGCGGTTGATCTCGTCGGCGAGCAGCACGTGGGTGAAGATCGGACCCGGCTCGAACTCGAAGCGCCTTGACCCGTCCTCGGCGACGTGCAGGACGCGGGCGCCGAGCACGTCCGAGGGCATCAGATCGGGCGTGAACTGCACGCGGCGGAACGTCAGCTCGAGCGCCTCCGCGAGGGCGTGCGCGAGGGTCGTCTTGCCGAGCCCCGGCGCACCTTCGAGCAGCACGTGCCCGCCCGCGAGCACCGCGTAGATCAGGTTCTTGATGACGTCCCGCTGCCCGAGCACTTGCGCGTCGAGGCGCTTGGAGAGCGCACGGAGCGAGGCGCGGCAGCGCTCGATGCGCTCTTCGAGCGCAGCGACGTCCGGCGCGGAGGACGGATCAGGTCGGGGCATCAGGGCGGTGTGTCGGGTGTCGAAGCCTGGGGCGGCAGGCGCCGCGCGAGCCGCGCAGCCCCTCGGCTCGCGTGCTGGCAGAGCGCCACATCTTGCCAGAGAGCCTGCGCCGATGGGGCGCGACCCGCCGCGCAACTCGCACCGGGTCGCGCGCCGTCGGCGGGCCCGCAGGGATTTGGGGCAGGTTTCGCTTGGTTCGGGCGTCCAGCGGGCTCCGCCCCGGTTCCGATTGCCACACTGCCCGCGCGCGACCCAGAGACCCCACCCTCGTATGACGCCTCCGAGCCCTCGCCTCCCACACCCCGGCCTCTTGCTCGCCTGCGCGGTCGCACTGGTCCTCACCGCGTGCCGAGCGGGCGGCGCCGGGGACGTCGACGCGCGCGAAGCGGCGCGGATCGCGAGCCGCGTCGCGGATTGGCCGCGCGCGGCGCGGCTTTGGCACGAGCTCTGGATGCGCTCGGGTTACGTCGATTCGGAGGCCGCGCGAGAGGCCGCGCGCGCGATCGCCGCGAACGGTGACCGCGCGGGCGCGAAGGGGCTCTTGCGCTCGCAGGTCGCGCGCTTCGGCGGCGACGCCCCGCTCTTGACGGAGCTCGGCGCGCTGCAGCTCGCTGATGGCGAGGCGGCCCCGGCGCGCGCGTCGTTCGAGGCTGCGCTCGCCCTCGACCCAAGCGATACCCGGGCCGCGACGGGCCTCGCGCAGCTCTATCGCCAGAGCGGCGAGGACGAGCGCGCCATCGCCACGGTCCGCAGCGCGACGCGCCTCGCCGCAGGGGTCCCGGACGCGAAGTCGCTCGGCGACTCCGCGACGCCAGAGACGTGGCTCGAGCTGGCGCGCGCGTCCCTTAACCTCGGTGAGCTCGACGAAGCCTGCGCGGCCTTCCGCGTCGCCTACGCCTCCCTGACGCCCGAGCCGAAGGACGCCCTGCGGCTCGCGCGCGCGCTCTTGGCGAGCGAGGACGCGCCGCCAGCGCTGCTCGATGACGCCCAAGCCTGGCTCCAGGCGGCCCAGTCACAACAGCCGAACGACAGCCGCTTGCACCGCGTCTCTGCGAGCCTGCTGCTCGCGCGCGGCGCGCCCCTCGACGCCAAGCTGCCCGCCCGGCGCGCGGTCGAGCTCGACCCGGGCGACGTCGACGCGATCATCGTCCTCGTCTCCGTCCTTCAGGCCTCAGGCGATCCCGCCGGAGCTGCACAGATCCTCGAGCACGGGCTCGCGCTGCCGCTCGTCGGGGACGAGCGTGGACGGCTCGAGGCCTTGCGCGCGCCGCCAGACGCGCCTTGACCTGCAGCCGACGAGCAGCGCTCTGCGTAGCGCAGATTCACCACCGGCTGCTCGCGCGACGCAGCGCGAGCCCACAGCGAGCCGCTCCGCGCGCCGGCGCGCCCTACTTGCCGAGCGCCGCGCGCACCGCGGCCTCGATCTTCACCTCGAGCTCTTCGACGAACTCATCGCCGAAGTCGGCGGCGAGCACGTCACGCTCCTCGAACGTGAAGCGACCGGAGGCGGGGTTGAACGGCACGCCGTACTCCCACTTGTTCCCGTCGGACGCGTGGATGGTGATCGCGATCTGGTCGTCACCCTCGACGGGTTCGACGGAATACGAGACGACTTCGAATTCGGACATGCTGCGCCCTCCGGGCGGGCGGAGGGTAGCCCATTGGGCGCGCGGGCGCGAATGCTCGCGCGCGCTTCTGGCGGGTCAGCCGCCCCTCACTCGTTCTGCGCCGTGAGCGGCGCATCGAGGAGGCCTGGCGCCGGGCTCAGCGCGGCGACCTCCGCCGGCTGCGGCGCATGGCCCTTCACGAGCGATGTGAAGTCGGAGCGCGAGATCAAGAAGTAGCCGACGGACAGGTTGACGGACAGGACGATGGCGGTGACGAGCTTCTCAGTGCGGGTCATGGAGCGTTCCCTCGGAGGTGAGAGCCGCTGCCCGCGATCTCGCGAATGTCCTGACTCGGGAACCTCGGCGCGCGCCTCGGACGGGGACACGCCGCGCCAACTTGGGTTCAGGGCCGCGCGCGGAGGGCCGTGATCGTGTCGCCGACGGTCACGACGCCCTCGGTCAGGACGCGGCACATCCACCCGCTACGACCGACCATCAAGTTCGGGAAGCGCCGATCGATCGACTTCAGCGTCCCGCAGGGCTCGCGCACATCGAAGATCTCCAGCACCACTTCGGCGCCCACCCGGAGGCGCATGCCCGGCCGAAGCTGGGTGTTGTCGAGGCCCTCCGTCGTGAGGTTCTCGCCAAACGCGCCGGGCGGCTCCACGTCGACCCCGTCCCGTTGCAGCGCCGCGTAGTCCTCGACGCTGAAGACGCACACCGCGCGGTTCGCGCCGCCGTGCAGCCGGAAGCGGTGCGCGTCCCCTTCGAGGCCGAGCGCGAGGACGCGCGCGCTCGGCACGGGCTGCTTTGGGATGCCGCCTGGCCCGACGCACACGGCGACGACGACGCCGGACTGCAGCGGCGCGTCGCCTCCGTCGGCGCCCCGCGCCGCTGGGTCGAGCTCGTGGCTCACGTCAGCGCTTCAGGAAGTAGTAGTAGAGCTGCCCTGCCGCCTGCGTGGCGCCAGAGATGCGCTCGGCCTCCGGGCCGACGCCGACGTAGAGGTCCGCGCGACCGGCGGTCCGGATCGCGCCGCCCGTGTCCTGGTCGAACATGACCTGCCGCAGCGGCCGCACGGGGCCGCCGGAGGTCGGCAGCGCGGCGTCGACGAAGGTGATCGCGCCGCGCGGGAAGAGCGACTTGTCGGTCGCGACCGTGCGCATGCCCGTCACCGGCACATCGAGGCTGCCGTGCGGGTTGCCGCTGATCGGCGTGAAGAACACGTAGCTGTCATTGCGCAGGAGGAAGTCCTCGACCTTGCCTGGGTTGGAGCGCGCCCAGGAGCGGATCGCGGTCAAGTTCATGCGGTCGGCGGGCACCTCGCCCGCGGCGATGAGCTCCTTGCCGAGGGACGTGTAGTCGCGCCCGTTCTTGCCCGCGTAGCCGAGCTTCATCTGCGAGCCGTCGGGCAGCTCGATCACCGCGGAGCCGTTGACGTGCGCGATGTAGGCGTCGATCGGATCGGCGAGCCAAACGAGCTCCAACCCGCGGTTCGCGAGGAGCGCGCTCGCTTCGATCGCGCGCCGCGTGGGGTACGGCTCGAAGCGCTCGCCGATGCGGCGCCCGAGGATACGGCCGTCCGCCGCCTTGGCGAGGTCCTCGGGCAGCGCGTAGAGCGGGTGCGCGTACGCCGCGCTCGCGGACAGCGAGCCCTTGAGGATCGGCGTGCAATAGCCGGTGAACAGGACGCCGCCGCCTTGGCCGTCCCAGCCGGCGCTCTTGTACACCTGGAACTCCGCGTCGACGGCCGCAGCAAACGCGTCAGCGCTGCCCGCGGACGAGAGCAGCTCGCGGAATCGTTGCAGGCTGGCGAGCGCGCGGGCGTGCGTGATGCCGGCTTGCGGGAAGAAGCGCGCGGCGTGCTTGCGCTGGGTCCAGTCGAGCGAGTGTTCGAGCGCGGGCAGGAGCTCTGCGCGCTGGATCCACGCGCTGCGCAGGTCGGGCTTGGCCTCGTTCGGCCCGAGCGCCAGGAGGGCGTCGGCGCCGACGGGGAGCGGCCGCCCGTAGTCGACCTTGACCTGCGTCTGGTCGCCGACGGGGGGGTACACGCGACAGCTGGTCGCGAGCGCGAGCATGCCCAGCAGCGCGCCACGGAGCGCAGCGGCACGGGCGCCTGCGCCGCCGCTGCGCGGACGGGAGGACAGTTCGGAATGAGTCGCGGTCGTCATACTCCGCTGAGGGTAGTGTCCCCGGGGGCCTGTTTGCACCTCCCGATCCATGACGCCGCGCGTATCCTGGCGCCGCTTTGGTCGCCCTCTTCGTCGCGTCGCTCCCCCTCGTCGCAGGGCAGGCCTCACCCACCGGGCAGGTCCTCGCCTGGATCGGCAACGCCTGCTACTTCTCACGCTTCTTGATCCAGTGGTTCAAGAGCGAGCGCTCGGGGCGCACCGAGGCGCCGCGGATCTTTTGGTGGCTCTCGGTGTTCGGCGCCGTGCTCCTGGCGACCTACACCTGGCTCATCGGCGAGCCGATCCTGATGCTGAGCTACCTGCTCGTGCTCGGGATCTACGTCCGCAATTTGTCGCTGGGCCGCGGCGCGTCTGACAGGAAGCCGGCGTCGCTCGTGTGGACGATCGTGATCGCGATCGCTGGCTGGGGCCTCGTCGTCGGCACCAACCTGTCCCACCTGAAGGTGCCGGTCGGCGATCAGCGCTATTGGACCGTGGTCGCGATGCTCGGGACCGCGATCTGGAGCTCGCGCTTCATCGTGCAGTGGCTGACGAGCGAGCGGCGCGGTGAGGCTTATTTCCCGCGCGTGTTCTGGTGGCTCAGCCTCGCCGGGAACTCGCTCCTGTTGGCCTACGTGATCCACCTCGGCGATACGCCGCTGATCGCCGGCTACTCGATCGGGCCGTTGGTCCAGGTTCGCAACTTGATGATCGCGTACCGGAAGTGAGGCGCAGCGCCCTGGCCGGGGTCGGGACGTCCCGACCCCGGCCGGCGCTCGATCACAGGTCGATCGTCATGTCAGAGAAGACGAGCTGCTCCACGAAGCGGATCTGGTCCGTTCCGTCGCGGTTCAGGTTCGTATCGAGCACCTGCGTCGCGCCGCCGCCGAACGGCGACGGTGCCACGAGGTACTCGGAGGCCGGGCCGCTGTAGAAGGCGCGGTCGAAGTCGACCGTGCTGCCACCCTCGATGAAGTCGTCGCCGGCGCCGCCCATGAAGTCGTCGTCGCCGAGGCCGCCTTGGTAGGTGCCGCCGAGCGCGTTGCCATTGATCCGCGCGCCGACGCTGCCCCGCAGGCCGACCTTCGTCAGATAACGCGAGCGGTGGGTGTAAGGCGTGTTCACGTCGAAGGCGGACTCGAACGTCCCGGTGAAGCCGTCCGTCAGGAAGGCCGGATACGTGTGGAACGGCGCGAAGAACGACTCGATCAGCGCGAACGTCGCTGGGTCGCCCGTCTCCATCGCGGCGCGCGTGTGGAACGCATAGTCGTCGCTCGCCCCCGCGTGCCCGTTGCCGAGCGGGTCGTGGCCCCAGATGCCGTAATACACCTCCAGCGTGCGCGCCATGAAGTCACCGGCGACGTCTTGCGTGTTGCTGTCGGGGACGTAGAGCAGCGCCGATTCCGCCGCCGCCTCGCGCGTTACGAGCTCGCCGCGGAACGCATCGAGCGATGTGCCCGCGGCGTTCAACGCGAAGCGCGCCGTCGAGGACAGCGTCGCGTCGTACGCCGGCGCGATCGCCATGTACTCGGGCGACCCTTCGACGATCGCGTCCGTCGCGATGAGCTGCCCGAAGCCGGGGAAGGCATCACGGAACGCGACGACTGCGGGCAGCGTCGGATCCGCGGACGCTGCGTCGCGGAAGAGGACAAACGCGGTGTCGGCCGTCGCGATCGCGGCGCGGACCGCGCTCTTGTCGGCGCCGTTGGTCGTGCCCGCGACGTTGGCGAGGTGCTGCTCGAGCACGCGGCGCGCGCGGAAGTGGGTCTCGTTGGAGACCCCGGACTGGGCGAGGAAGTGGATGCGGCCCGCGCCGGCGATGGTGGTCTGCGAGTACCGCGCGAACACGTTCGTGAGCACCGCTGGCGCCGTCGCCGGGAGATCGACGATGCCTTCCGGCGCGCCGGTGGTGTCGATCGAGTTCAGCGCCGCGTGCGGGTCCGGCGGCGGCTGAATGATCGGGGCGCTGCCCGTGGACTCGTCGTTGTCCTTGCAGGCGGCGAGCGACAGCGTCGCGGTGAGGAGGATCAGGGTGCGTTGGAGCGGCGTCATCGTCGAGGTGTCGCGGGCGCAGGGCCCTTGTGGCGCGAGTCTGATTGGGAGAAACAGGGAGGCGGTCAGCGCCCGCCCGCGGTCGTCTTGCGACCGGCGGCTGGCGCGAAGGTGTCGGCGCGGAACGTCTCACGCAGGAGGCCGCCGAGGAGCTCGAGCTCCTTGCGCGCTTCTGGAATACCGGCCTGGGCTGGCACAACGATGGTGTAACGACCGAGGGGCAACGGTTCGAGCACGACTTTCCCATCGCGGTCCGTGTAGCGGCGCACCGCCGCCCCATCGGCGGGCATGACGACGACCAAGGCCTCGGCCCGCGGCTGGCTGCCCGCGTCGAGGGCCTCGATCTCGAGCCGCGCCCCGGCTTCGAGCCGCACGTCGGGCAGCTCCGTCAAGCCCGCGCGGACCTCGACCTCAGCGAGGGTCGCCACGGTGCGGCCGAGGTGCTCGGCGGACACCACATAGCGCCCCGGGGGCAGCGGCGCGAAGCGATACCTCCCGTCTGGCCCGGACTTCGCGAGGGTCGGGAACGTGGCCTTGGGCGCGCTGACGCTGGGGTCGACCTGCGCTTGCGGGCCATCGGCCCCCTCCGCGAGGACCGGCGTCAGGCGCAGGGCGATGTCGGGGGCGGGGCGCGCGTCCGCGAAGCGCACGATGCCGCGGACCCCGGTGCGCTGGGGGAGCTCGACCGTGACGCTCGGCCCGTACGGCGGCTCGAGCGCGCGGACGACGGCCTCGTGCTCGGGGCCTTGGACCTCGATGGAGAGCGCGCCGACCAGCGCGCCCGAGACCAGGGCCACGCCGCCGCGGCCCTGGGCGCTGACACCGGCGGGCAGCACGGTGACAAAAAACGCCTCGACGGGGCGCCGCGTCTTGGCCTCGATGGCGCGCACTTCGAGGGCCGTCGCAGAGCCCTCGGAGGGCTCCACGACGGCCGTGTCGCGGGCCGGGTCTGGCGCGCCCACGTCGAGCCGCGCGAGGTCGGCCTCGAGCGCGGCGCCGTCACGCGCGGCGCCGTCGCCCGCGGGCTGACCGGGCGCGGGCCCGAGGGCCGCCCCGCCGCGCCTCGGCGCGTCTTCGCGGGCGACAAACGCGATCGCGGCTGCAGCGACGAGCGCCGCGGTGACGAGTGCGAGGGGACGAGGTGAGTGCATGGGGCTCACCCAAGGTCCCAGTCCGGGCGCGCCTAGGCGGCGCCCGACGCCTGGCCTCGGACCCTGGGTGCCCTGGGTGCCCTTGTGTAGCAAGTTCGAACCTTCGGGACCCTATCGAATGTGTGTCGCAGACGACTCCCGGGGCCGATTCGCCACTTCGTCATGGGCGGGTCGCCGGGGCCTCGTTGTGGCACGATCCCGCGTATGCAAGCCCAACCGCGCCTCGTGCTCGCGTCGACCTCGAAGTACCGCGCCGCGCTGCTCGCTCGGCTCGGCGTCGCCTTCGAGCAGGCGGCGCCAGGGGTCGATGAGCGCGCGTTCGATGCCCTGTGGGACGTCCTCAGCCCGGCCGGCTACGCCCTGCACCTCGCGCGCGCCAAGGCGGCTGCGGTCGCGGCCTCCTGCCCGGACGCGCTGGTGCTCGCCGGCGACCAGGTCGGCGTCCTCGAGGTGGATGGGCGGCGGGTGCGCCTCGACCAGCCGGGGACCCCTGAGCGCAACGTCGAGCAGCTCGTGGCGCTCGCGGGGCGGACGCACCGGCTCGTGAGCGGGATCGTCCTGTTCGACGCGCGCACGGGGCGCGAGCAGGCCCACGTCGACGAGCAGGCCCTCACGATGCGCCCGTTCACGCGCGCCGAGGCCGAGGGTTATGTCGCCCGCTGCGCGCCCCTCGACTGCGCCGGCGGCTACCGGATCGAGGACGCGGGCATCGCCCTCTTCGAGCGCGTCGTCGGCGACGATCCCACCGGGATCGAGGGTCTGCCGCTGATCGCCGTCGCCCGGATGCTCCGACAGCATGCTGCGGCAAGTTGACTCGCCGCTATACATCGTAATCCGATGTTCCGGCGCGCTGCGGGCGACCTTCGGGCCATCTTTCCAGGCGTACCGTGTCAAGAACTCGGCCCTGGGACCGAAGGCGTCCCACGGCGGGGGCTCTCCCTCCCTAGAATCCCCGCCCCTGTCGTCACCCGTCGCAGCGCCCGTCTCCCCGCGCCCGAGCCGCCCCCGGCCCGCCGCGCGGGGCCGCCGGGCACCTCGGACCCTCCGAGGCACGGCAGGGGGCGGCGCCGGCCGCCTCTCCTCTGAGCTCCCCAGTCCCACCCATGTCGAAGACCCTGGTCATCGTCGAGTCGCCCACGAAGGCGAAGACCCTGAAGAAGTTCCTGGGGAGCGATTACGTCGTTGAATCCAGTGTCGGCCACATCCGCGACCTGCCCGCGAACGCCTCGGAGGTGCCCGCGGACCTGAAGAAGGAAGCCTGGTCCCGCCTCGGCGTCGACGTCGAGCATGACTTCAAGCCGCTGTACATCGTCCAGCCGGAGAAGAAGAAGAAGATCACGGAGCTGAAGGCAGCGTTGAAGACAGTCGACGCGCTCCTGCTGGCGACCGATGAAGACCGCGAAGGAGAGGCCATCTCGTGGCACCTCGTCGAGGTCCTGCAGCCGAAGGTGCCGTACAAGCGCATGGTGTTCCACGAGATCACCAAGTCCGCGATCCTCGAAGCGGTCCAGGCGACGCGCGAGATCGACTCGGACCTGGTCGAGGCGCAAGAGGGACGGCGCATCATCGACCGCCTGTATGGGTATGAAGTGTCCCCGGTGCTCTGGCGCAAGATCGGGCCGCGCCTCTCCGCCGGCCGCGTGCAGAGCGTCGCGATCAAGATGCTCGTCGACCGCGAGCGCGCGCGCATGCGGTTCCGCACCGCCGAGTATTGGGACCTCGTCGCGACCTTCCGCACGGACGAGCAGAAGACGTTCGAGGCGCGGCTCATCTCGCTCGACGGACAGCGCGTCGCGTCCGGCAAGGACTTCGACCCGGACACCGGGAAGTTGGTCCGCGCGGACGCCGTGCTCGTCGATGCCGCGCGCGCCGCTGCGCTCGCCAAGGCGCTCGACGGACAGCCGTTCAACATCTTATCCGCGGAAGAGAAGCCGTTTACGCGCTCGCCCGCGCCCCCGTTCACGACGTCGACGTTGCAGCAAGAGGGCAGCCGCAAGCTGCGCTTCGACGCCAAGCGCACCATGCGCGCCGCGCAGCGCCTCTACGAGAACGGTCACATCACTTACATGCGTACCGACTCGGTCGTCCTGTCGACGACCGCGATCGAGCTCGCGCGGACGACGATCTCGAAGACGTACGGCGACGAGTTCCTGCCGCCGGCGCCGCGCACGTACAAAGGCAAGGTGCAGAACGCTCAGGAAGCGCACGAGGCGATCCGCCCCGCGGGCGAGTCGATCGTGTCGGTCGATTCGATCCGCATGACCCTCGGCGTCGACGAAGCCAAGATCTACGACCTCGTCGTCAAGCGCACGCTCGCTTCCCAAATGAAAGATGCGCGCGGTCGGCGCATGACGCTGAAGGTCGGCGGGCGCGGCGGCGACGCGGACGCGGTCTTCCAGGCGACCGGGCAAGTGATCGACTTCATGGGCTTCTTGAAGGCCTATGTCGAGGACACGGATGAGCCCGCCGAGGGCGACGACGCGGCGGATCGGCTGCTGCCGCCCGTCCGCCAAGGCGACGCCGTCTCTGCGACGGAGCTCACCGCGGAAGAGCACCACACGATCCCGCCGGCGCGCCTGACCGAGGCGACGCTCGTGAAGATGCTGGAAGAAGAGGGCATCGGCCGCCCTTCGACCTACGCCTCGATCATCGACACGATCCTGCGTCGGGAATACTCGTTCAAGAAGGGCACGGCGCTCGTGCCGACGTTCACCGCGTTCGCGGTCGTCGCGCTGATGGAGCAGCACCTGTCCCACCTGATCGACTCCAAGTTCACGGCGAAGATGGAGGCGCGCCTCGACGCGATCTCGCGCGGCGAGGACAAGATGTTGCCGTACTTGCGCGACTTCTACTCCGGCGGGATCGATCAGGCGCCCGGGTTGCGCCCGCTGCTCGACGCAAAGGTCGAGGCGATCGACGCGCGAACGATCTGCACCATCCCGATCGGCGCCGACGAAGCCGGCCGCGAGGTCATCGTGCGCGTCGGTCGGTTCGGGCCCTTCGTGCAGCGCGAAGAGGCCACCGCGCAGATCCCCGACCAGACCTGCCCGGACGAGCTAACGGTCGCTGCGGCCGAGCAGCTGCTCGCTGCGAAGGAGCAGGGGGACAAGCCGCTCGGTCACCACCCCGAGTCCGGCAAGCCCATCTTCGTCAAGACCGGGCGCTATGGCCCCTACGTCCAGGTCGGGACCGCAGACGACGACGAGAAGCCCAAGATGGTCTCGCTCTTGCGCGGCATGACGCCGGAGACGCTCGACCTCGCGACCGCGTTGGAGCTCGCGTCGCTGCCGCGCGTGATCGGGCAGGACGAGGCCGGCGTCGACATCGTCGCGTCGAACGGGCGCTATGGTCCCTACATCAAGCGCGGGTCGGACACGCGCTCGTTGACGGCCGAGGACGACCTGTTGAAGGTCGACCTCGCGCGCGCGCTGGAGCTGCTCGCGCAGGAGAAGCGCGGGCGCGCGCGCGGCGTGGCTGAGCCCATCAAGGTCTACGAGAACATCCCTGAGCTCGACGGGAAGTCCATCACGCTCAACAAGGGGCGCTACGGGCCCTACATCACGGACGGCGAGGTCAACGCATCGCTCCCGCGTGGCATCGAGGATCCGACGACCTTGACGGTGCCTCAGGCCCTCGAGCTGCTCGCCGCTGCGCGCGAGCGCCAGGGCTCGAAGCGCAAGGTGACCAAGAAGAAGGCGACCGCCAAGAAGGCCGCGAAGAAGACGACTAAGAAGGTCGCCGACGGCGAAGGCGGCGATGCGCCGAAGGCGGCCAAGAAGGTCACCAAGAAGAAGAGCGCGAAGAAGGCCGCCAAGAAGACGACCAAGAAGGCGGCGTCTTCGACCAAGGCGAGCGCTGGGAAGCGCGCGAGCGGTGAGGGGCCCGGCGCGGGCGACGACGAGTGAGCGCGAAGGGCCTCGTCCAGGTCGGACAGCGCGCCCCGGCGGGCGTGCTCGACCCGCGGCGCCCGCTCGTCGTCGTCACTTGGAACGTCCACAAGGGCCTCGATCCCGGGCTCGCGCTCGAGCTCGCGGCGCTCGCGCGGGACGAGGCCGTGGACGTCTTTGCGCTGCAAGAGGCGCGCCCAGGGCTGCCGCTGCCTGACGGCTTCGCGGGGCACCACGCCGAGAGCTACCGCAGCTTCGGCAGCGGCGTCGCGGAAGGGGTCTCGACGGTGGCGCGCGCGGACCCGCTCGAGGCGCTCCGGATGCGCTCGCCGCGGCGCGAGCTCCTGATGCTGACGCCCAAAGCGGCGCTGATCAGCCGCTTCGTGACCCTGGAGGGCGAGCCGCTGACCGTCGTGAACGTGCACGGGCTCAACTTCGACCCAGCCGGGCGGCTCCTCGAGGGGCAGCTCACGGACCTCGCCCAGCGCGCCAGCGCGTTTGATGGCCCGATGATCCTCGCGGGCGACTTCAACACCTGGAACGAAGCACGCATGCGCGCCGTGCGCGAGCTCGCCGCAAAGCTCGACCTGGTCGAGGCCGAGCCGCCGAGCTCGGGCGGGCGCACCGGCGGGCTCGGGAACCCATCGGTGGAGCGCGCGCTCGGCCTGGACCGGCGCATGCACCTGGACCGCGCCTTTGTCCGGGGCTTCCTGCCCGTTGAAGCGAAGTGGCTCGACCGGTGCCGCGCGAGCGACCACGTCCCGCTGCTCATCAAGCTCGCCTGGAAGTGAGGGGGGGGCGCCTTCGGCGCCGCGGTTCGGCCGACTTGGTCGGCACCTCTGGGCTCGCGTCCCTCGACGGCTTCGTAGAACATGGGGCCCATGCGCTCCCGCTCTCCTTGGCTGCTCGATCCCACCGTCACGTTCCTCAACCACGGCTCCTTCGGCGGCGCGCCCGCGCCCGTCTTGGAGGCGCAATCGCACCTGCGTGAGGAGCTTGAGCGACGACCGATCGCCTGGCTCGCGCCCGAGCGCGAGCTGATCCCCAAGCTCGACGCCGTCCGTGAACGCCTCGGCGCGCTGATCGGCGCGGACCCCCAGGACCTCGTGTTCGTTCAGAACGCGACGACCGCCGTCAACGCGGTCCTGCGCTCTGCCCGCTTTGTGGCAGGCGACGAGATCGTGTTCACAAGCCACGGCTACAACGCCTGCAACAACGTGGTGCGCTACCTCGGCGAGGTCGCGGGCGTCGTGCCTGTCGTCGCCGATGTGCCGTTCCCGATCGACTCGCCCGGGCAGGTCGTCGAAGCGATCGAGCGTGTGCTCACGCCCCGCACCAAGCTCGTCCTCGTCGATCACGTGACGAGCCCGACGGGCCTCGTTCTGCCGATCGAGGCGATCCTCGCGCTCTGCCACGCGCGCGGTGTGCGCGTGCTCGTCGATGGCGCGCACGCGCCGGGCATGTTGCCGTTGGCGCTCGACACGCTCGGCGCAGACTACTACACGGGGAACTGCCACAAGTGGCTCTGCGCGCCGAAGGGCTGCGCGTTCTTGCACGTGCGCCGCGCGCTGCAGCACGAGGTGCGCCCGGTCACGATCAGCCACGGCTACAACACCCCGCAGCCGGGCCGCTCGCGCTATCTGACCGAGTTCGACTGGCCGGGCACTTATGACCCGACGCCGATCCTGGCGCTGCCGACAGCGATCGACTGGCTGGACCGACAAGCGACCGACGGCATCGCCGGCGTCATGCGCCAGAACCGTGACTTGGCGCTCGCTGCGCGCGCGCTCTTGTGCGCCGAGCTCGGCCTGACGCCGCCGGCGCCGGAGGAGATGCTGGGCGCCCTCGTGACCCTGCCGTTGCCCCCTGGTCCGGCGCCTGAAGGCCCGCTCGACCCCTTGCATGTGAAGCTGTACGAAGCCCACCGCATCGAGGTGCCCGTCGTGCACTGTCCGCGCGCAGGTGTACGTTGGTTCCGCGTGTCCGCGCAGCTACACAATGACCTCGACGACTACCGCGAGCTCGCGCGCGCGCTCCGCGCAGAGGGCGTCGGGCGCGCCCGCGCTTGATGCCGCTGAGCGCCGGTCACTTCGAGCGCGCGCGCTCCACCAGGGCGCGCGCGTCTCGAATCGAGCGTGCGCGAGGATCGTCTCGATCTGAGTGACCGCGGCGCTTCGGCGCGCGTCGCTCGCAGCGGCGCATGATTGAGTGTGAACTCTCGCTCATTGGGTGTGTCATCGCGAGAACGCCGCCCACTCGAGCACCACTTGGAGGGATACTCCGCGCGCACAGCTCCACAGCGTCCCGCTGTGCTGCTGTGTGTCAGTGTCCGATTTCGGGCCACGGTTCTATCCGCTCTACCGCTCCCGCGTTCCGTGCGCTGGCTCTTCTCCAAGCCGCGCCACGGCGATGTCCTCGCTTCCGTCCCTTATCCTCGCAACCGCAGGGAGTCTGTCTGTGTTTCACGCAGGCGGACCGGTCTTCGTGGAGCGTTCCGCGCTCGCATGCGTAGGCGCACGCATCCAAGGCGCCGTCGCCGAGGGGCCCGCGCGCACGGACGCGCTCCGCGAGCAGAGCGAGCAGCCTGAACGTCGCCTCGTGCTCGTGCTCTCGGACGCTACAGCCGAGGACGTGCAGCTATGCGAGGACGCGCCTGCCGCGCTGTACGAGATGCCGCTGCAGCGCCTCGGCCTCCTCGTCGAGCGCCGGTCACTGGACGCTGGCCCGCCCCCCCGCGAGCGCATTGCCTCCGCGCGCGCGGTCGTTCTCCACTTGGGCTGCGCGCGCGAGACACCGCTCGACCTGGGCTGGCTCGATGCGTGGCTCGTCGACGAGGTCCTCCCGGCCGGCGCGCGCATCGTCCTCTTGAACAACATGGGGCCGCTCGCGCTGCCCGGCGGCCGGACGTTTGCGGCGCTCGGATTGCAGCCCTCCGAGCAGTGGTCGGACGACCCGCTGCAGGTCTCGTTTCACTCCGAGCGCGTTGGCCGAATCGTCGAGGACACCGTCGTCGCGCCAGTCTTCGACGGCGTGCTCGCAGCCTCCTTGCCCGGCCAGGTTTGGGTGCGCGCGTCGCTCGAAGGGGCGCCGGACGTCGCGCCTGTCGCGACAGGGCCTTTGGCTGGCGGATTCGGGGGGATCGCGCTCGCGCCGTATGTCGTGCGCGCGGTCGACGAAGCCGGCGGGCAGCGCTGGCGGCTCGACCTCTTCGACTTCTTCCGCGAGGCCCTCGCGCTCGACGGAATGCCCGCGGTCGATCCGGTCGTCATCAACGGGCGGCGCGCGATGTTCGTGCAAGTGGACGGCGACGGGTTCGAGAGCTATTCCACCGTCCGCGCGGGCGCGATGTCAGCCGAGGTGTTCCGGGACTCACTGATCCAGGCGTTCCCGCTGCCGTTCACGGTCAGCGTGATCGTCGCGAGCGTCACCGAGAGCCTGCGCCCCGAGGCCTGCGATCCGCGCATGGAGCTCGCGTCGTCGATCTTCGCGCAGCCTAACGTCGTGGTCGCGAGCCACTCGGTCCTCCACCCGCTGTTGTGGAACGAGCCCTGGCGACCGGACGCGCCTCCGCGAACGATCACGTGGTACTCAGGCCTCGAGCACTACGAGTACGACCCCGTCGAAGAGGTCAGGCAGTCGATCCGGTTCATCGACGACTACCTCGTCCCAGCCGGCAAGCGCTGCGGTGTGATGCTCTGGAGCGGCGACGCGCTGCCGCCGGCCGATGCCGTCCGCGCCGCTCGGGACATGGGCTGCGTCAATGTCAACGGCGCGACGTGTCGTTGGGACGACGCATACAACTCCATTCGGTACATCCTCCCGCACGTGCGCTGGTTCGAGGACGAGCTGCAGGTCTATTGCGGGGCCGCGAACGAGAACGTCTTCGACGGCTTCTACGAGCACCTGCCCGGCGCGTTCGGGCACATCGAGACGACGATCGAGCGCGCCGGGCGGGGCCCGATCCTGAAGCCGGCCAACCTCTACCTGCACTTCTATAGCGCCGAGCGTCCCGCGCGCCTCGCCGTCGCGCAGCGCCTCTTGCACCGGTTCGGGATCCAAGAGGAGACGGCGCCCATCTTCGCCTCGGAATGGGCAGAGATCGCGGCGGACGCTGCGCTCCGGCCCAGGCTGTCCCGCGAGGCGGATGGCTGGTCCGTTGACGGCTTGAGCGCGGCGCGCACCGTGCGCTTCGACGACGAGACGCGCGACGTGGACCTGGCCCGGTCCCGCAACGTCCTCGGCGCGCGGCGCATGGGGGGCGCGCTCTACGTGCACCTCACCGCGATGCCTGCCCGCATCGTCCTTGCGACGGCGCCCCTGGCGCAGGTCCACCTGGAGTACGCGAACCACCGCACGTTCGAAGCTGAGCGTCGCGTCGACGCCGTGGCGTGGCGCGCGTCGAGCGCTGCGGCCCGCGAGGCGGTCGTCGCTGGTTTCGCGCCCGGCGCACCTGTCGTGGTCGTTGTAGGCGCTCGGCACGAGGACTTGACCGCCGACGAACGCGGCCGCGTCATGATCGTGTTGCCGCCGGGCAATGACCGGATCGAGGTCGCGGCGCGATGATCTTTGCGCGTCGGACGCTCGTAGGGTTTGCGCTCGGCTGCGTCGCCGTCGTCGGCGCGGTGGTGTTGTTCACCGACTCAGACCATTGGCGCAACATCGATCCGCTGACGGGTGAGCGCATCCCGAGCGCCGCCCAGCGCCTCTCGTCAGCGCGCGCTTCAGGCGACGTGGTCGTCGCGCTCGCCATCCTCGACCGAATTGAGGACGAAGAAGGCCGGTCCGCGGAGCTCGCTGCGACGCGCGCGCTCTTGAACGCAGAGCTCTTCGTCGGGTGGCAGGAGCTCGCTCCGGAGCACCCGGGCTTCGACGCTGCCGCGACGCGCAGGCTCGAGCGTGCTGGTGCGCTGCGGTCGCTCAGGGCCCGGAGCACCCGTTGGACCGCCAGCACGATCGGAGCGGCGATCGATCAGGCCTCCGGTGACGAGGCCGTCGCCGCTGCACTGCACGACTTCTTTCGCTCGTCGAGGGCGCCAAAGGGCCCAAGCGGCATCGACGCGCGGGCCGCGGATGCCGCGCAGAGAGGTTGGAGCGCAGAGGAGGCCAGCGCGCTGGCCGACGGCTACGTCACAGCGGGCCGCGTGCGTGCTGCGCTGCGCTGGAGGGCGCGGGCGTGGAGCGTGCGCCCGCAAGCGGACACCACGCTGCGCCTCCTCGAGGCCCTGCGGTCTGCGGGAGAGTACGAGTCCGCCGGCGCTGTCATGGGGTTCGTCGGCGCGCCGGACGCGGCGTGGCGCCGCCATCGCGCCGAGTTCGCGGCTTGGAGCCGCAACACGCTCGAAGAGGTCCGCGCGCTCGAGGCCCTCGCCGCTAGCGACGAAGCGACGCCCGAAGACCAGTCGCGGTTGGTCGATCTCTGGATCTTCTTAGGGCAGCCTGAGCGGGCTCTCCCTCACGCGGTCGCATTGGCGCAGCTCGGTGGAGGTCGCGTTGGGCAGCGCTGGCGCTTGCCCATCCTGCTGGCCCTGGAGGCGGGCGACACCGGTCGCGCCCTGGAGCTCATTCACTCGAGCGCTGCGCAGGCTCTGGGGGAAGACGAGCGGACCGAGCTCGAGCTCGAGATCCTGTCCGGCGACCTGCGCCTCGATGAGCTGCAAGCCCGGCTCGGTGAGCTCTCGCGCACACCGCGCTCGAAGTACGCGGACGACTACGAGGCCCTGCTCCGGCGCCGCAATGACCGTGAAGCGCTCCTCAGTTGGCTCGTCCACCGCATCGAGCGCGGCGCTCGGGAGCCCGAGCTGCTCGATGAGGCGCTCGGGCTCGCTCACGCGCTGCAGCGGCCTGAGACGATCGGGTGGCTGTTGGACCGCGGGGGCGCGTCAGACCCCATTCGCGAGCTCGCGCGCCTGCCTAGCTACCGGCGGGCTGGCGTACCCAACTCGAAGGAGCGCGTCCTCGCAGCGCTCAATCGACGACCCTTGACTGAAGACGAGGTCCTCGCGGGCCTCGAGCTGCTTCGTCGCCGCGACTATGAGCCGGTTTGGTTCGACGCTCTGACGGCGCATTCTCCGCTCGAAGCGGCCTCGGGACGGCTGGTCGGGAGCTGGTTTGACGCGCTCGTTCAGCACGACGAGGGCGGCGCGCGGTCGTTGTTGCGCGAGGTCGCCGCAGCGCAGCCTGACTCGCCTGCGCTGCAACGCGTTGTCGTGCAACGGGCCACTTGGATCGGTGACGTCGACTTGGAGCTCCAGAGCCGCGCGCGGCTCTCCGCGCTCGACCCGGCTGACGAAGAGAACATCGCGCAGGAGGTCCACACGCTCATCGCGGCCAATCGGCCGCGTGAAGCCGTCGAGGTCATCCGTGCGCGCTACACTCCCCAGACGCTGGCGGTCGCGCCCCTCGCTGTGCAGGATGGCGCCCTCGAGGCCGCGCTCGACGCGAATGACGCGTTCTGGTTGGTCTCCTGGACGACTGAGCTCGCGGCCCGACCCGACGCGAGCGCTGCGCACCTGTCGGAGCTCGCCGCGCGCTTGGTCGTCGCAGACCTGCAGACTCAGGCGCAGGAGCTCCTGCAGCGAGCGCTCATGCTGGAGCCCGGCAACGAGCCAGCGCTCGCGTACTTGGGTCGATCGTACCTCCGTGAGGACGAGACGGTCCGGGCGCTCGCCGCGCTCGAGCAGCTCTCTCCCGAGTTCCTCGCGCTGAACGATGAAGCGAGCTTCGACCTCTGTGAAGCGCAGTGGACGAGCGGGAAGCGGGTCGCCGCGCGCGCCGGCCTCGAGCGCCTCGCGAGGCCGCTGCGCATCGATGATCGCTCGCTAGTGCGGCGCTTGCGGCGCGCGGTCGCGCTGCTTCGGATCGGCCAGACAGAGGAGGGCCTCGCGGAGCTGACTGCGGTCAGCGCGGATCCTCGCGCGACCCTCGATGAGCAACTGACGCTCGTCGATGCGCTGCAAGAACATCAGCCTGGGCCGGCGCTCGACGCGAAGCTGCGCGCGCTCCTGGTCGCGCACCCGAACGACCCGCGCGTGCTCGTGCGTTCGGGGCGCGCGGCGATGGCGGCGGCGCGCTACGCGGAGGGGATCGCGGCGTTCAAGGCGTCTAGGTCGACGGGCGCACCCGGCGGCGCGACGTCCCTCGAGCTCGCGGACGCGCTCGCCACAGCCGGTGATGAACGCGCGGCGCTGGCGCTCGTACAAACGGAGCGCGTGCGCTTGCCTGGCTCGCTCGCCGTGGCTGCGCTCGCGCATGAGCTGGAGGTCTCGACCTCTCCCACCTTGGGGCTGTACGGGACACGCCGCATCGTCGGCGAGGACCGTGCGTCGCGCTGGCTCGCGCGCGGCACTATCAGCCTAGGGGGCGGTGGCACTCGCGTCGCGGTCGCGGCCGGCCGCAGCGTCGTGTCTGGCCGCGCGGCTGCTGCGGACGAAGGTCGGACGGCGCTGCGACGCACGTACCTCGAAGCATGGGCCGCCGCCGAGCGCCGCCTCGCGCGCGGTCGCTCCGTCTCCGTCGGCTTCCATGGGTTCCCGGATGGCACCGGCCCGACCGGGCTCTCGCCCTGGCTCGCCTATCGCGCGGTCAACGATCAAGGCGGGCGTGCATGGTCCATACGTGGGTTCTTTGGCGAATTGCTCGATGACCCGGCGGCCGGCGTCGCGCTCGGCGGTCGGCGCTCAGGGATCGAGCTCGACCTCTCACGCCGCTTCGACGAGCGTTGGTCGCTGGACCTCATGGCGCGCTATCAGCGCGTGACCGTCGCCGCTGGCCGCTACGTCTCGGACGCGGCGTCGGGTGAGGACGCGCGCGCCGGGGTCACGCTCGCGTACGACCTCCTTGGCGCGGGCCGCCTGGTCACCGACATGCCGACCTTCGAGCGCGTCCCGCGGTTCGACGCGCTCCCGGTCGCGGGCTCTCCCTATTGGAAGAGTCGACACGAGGCATTGCTCGCCTTTGCGTCGCTCGACGCGCAGCGAATGACGGGGGGCGATGACGTCGCCGCGTTGTTGCCAATCGCGGATCGCTCCAGCAGCGGGCTCGTCGGCGCGCGCTACGATCGCGCCCTCAGGCCTGGGCTCGCCGCGATGGTGGGGGCCGCCGTCGGGAAGGGCCTGGAGCGGGGCGAGAGCCTGTATCGAGGCGACCTTGGGGTGCACTGGCGACCCTCCTTCGAGGTCGAGGTGTTCCTCGCGGCTGAGATCGGTCGCTCGAACAACCGTGGCACGTCTGAGGAGGGACAAGCATGGACGCTGGGCCTGCACCTTCGGCGATGAAGGGCCAACTCCAGCCCGGTCTCGGCTCGGCCGCCGCCGCTGTGTCCGCGCGACGGCCGCCGTCGCGCGTCGTCGCCTCGTTCGTCGCGCTCACGCTCTTGGGCCTGGCCCTCGAGTGGATCGTCACTGGGCGCCCGCTCGGAGGCGGGGCGCTGCACCCGCACCCATACTGGGTGATCGTTCTGCCGCTCGCGGCGGCGCACGGCATTCGCGTCGGGGTCCTCGCTGCGGTGACGGCGATCGGCCTCTATCTCGCTGGGCTCGTCCTGGCGCGCGAGCCGGTCGCGTTCGCGCAGCTGTTCGATCGCGACACGTTGAGTGAGCCGGTGCTCTTCCTCGCAGCAGCAGTGATCCTCGGGGAGGTGCGCTACGCGCTCGGTGAGCGGCTCGAGTCCGCGTTCGGCGAGAACCGCGCGCTGCGGGCAGACGTCGAGCGGCTCGCGTCCGAGCGCGAGGTGCTCCTCGTCGCGAACAGCGAGCTGACCAGGCGCATCGCGGTCGGCGAGACGGAGCTCGACGAGCTGTTGCTGCTGGCCAGACGGCTACGGTTTGCGAGCCGCGCCTCACTCTTGACGATCGCCGTCGAGTTTGCGAGCGACAAGTGCGGCGGCCGCGTACGTCTGCTCGCCCCTGCGAGCGAGGGTGAGCGCCTCGAGGTCGTTGCGCAGGCGGGAGTCGAGGCCCAGGACTCGGCCCCGCTCGCCGAGAGCCTGCTCGTAAAGCGCTGCCTTGCCAGCCGCAGCACGCGGTCTTCGTTCACAGAGCGCTTGGGTGCAGGCGAGCCGCTCGTCGCGGCGCCGTTGCTGGACTTTCAACGCAATGTCGTCGGGATCTTGGCGCTCGATGCCGTGCCGGCGGAGCGCCTGCGGACGACCATCGCGGAGACGCTGGGCTCGATCGCGGACTGGATCTCGTCCGAGCTGCAGGACCCCGGGCGGGACCTGCGACCCTCCGATTCAGCGCGCGCAACGACGAGCCTCGCGAGCCCCCAGCGTTGGACCCAACTCGTCGCTACGCTGCGCTTCGAAGCTCAGCGACGCGTCGCGCAGGGGATCCCAGCGCAGGTGATTACCTTCTCCGCCCCGCCTCGAATCGGGCTCGACGAAGGGCGTGTCGCGCGCGCCGTCGCCGCGGCGATGGGGGATGTGAGCGGCCTCTTTCGGTTCTGCTACCAGGGCACATTTGCCGTCGTCCTGCCTGGCGCCGAGTACGTGCAGGCAGAGCGCATGGCGTCCGTCCTCGAGCAGAGCTTGTTCGCGCGCGCGTCTGGGACCGGCGACATGCCGCGGGCCTTCGTACGCTCGATCGACGTAGGCGAGCACGTCGACGAGCTCGTGCGTGAGATCTCGCGCGGTCTCCGGGAGCGCTCGCCCGAGGCGCTCGAGGTGGAGTCGTTAGCGAGCTCGCGCGTGTGGGCCTGGGGGGATCAGAGCGAGCTCTCGCAATGGCTGATCCGCGAGGCGACGTTGGCACGCCGCTTCGTCGAGACCCCGTCCGCCGTTGCCGTTCATTTCCAGGAGGTCGAGGCAGCGCGCGAGGCTCGGCTGCGACTTGACGCAGCGCGCGAGCGAGGCGAGTTCACAGGCGTCAGCGGCTTCGCGCCGGACGCAAGGACGCTTTGGTTGGCGCGCCCCGAGGTCGGTCGAGCGGACGCGCTGCGGGCGAGCGTCGAGCGGGCCCTGGCGGGCTTGCGTGGCCCCTTCGAGGTGCGCGTCGCGCAGGTCGGGATCGAGGAGGTGTGAGCATGAGCGCGCGCTTTGTGAGCCTCCTCTGGTCAACCCTAGCCTGCGCCGCGAGCCTCGCGTCAGTCGCCGTCTTCGTAGGGGTCGGGGGCGGACCGCCACATCGGTGGCTCCCGGCGTTGGCGTTCCACGTCGCGGGCGCGCTCGCCTCCGTCAGCGCCGGTCGCGCGCGTGGAGCATCGGGCGCCGAAGCGGACACGCTCGCGGTCCTGGCCCTCGGTCTGCCCGTGGTCGGCGCTTCTCTCGGGTGGTTGATCCAGCCTTCGACGCGGCGCGGCGCCTCGGGCGCTTTGCAAGGCCGCTCGGAGGTCGAGGTCGACGCCGCGCAGGACGCCCTCGAGCACGCGCGCCTCGCCATCGTGCCCGACCGGGTCCAGCTCGCGGACCTCGTCCACGTCGAGACGTTCCGCAGCGTCGTCGCGAACGGCGACCTCCAGGCGCGGAGCGGACTGGTGACAAAGCTCACCAAGCTCCGTGGCCCGGAGCATATGCGGCTGCTGCGCAGATTGCTCGACGACCCAGACGAAGAGATCCGCATTCACGCGTACGAGAGCCTTCGAGACGCGGTTGAGCCGCTGGAGCGCGCGCTGGACGAGGCCGAGGCGCGGGCAGCGCTTGGGGACGCAGCGGCGTTCGCGGGCGTCGCGCGCGCGCACCTCGCGCTCGCGACGAGCCCTGCGCTCGACGGCGCGCGACAGCATCGACACCTGCTGTTGGCGCTCGATGTCGCGCGGGAGGGGCGCGCTGCCGGGGACCGCGTGGGCACGGCCCGCGAGCTCGAGGCGCTGTGGCGTTTGTCTCGGCACGCGGACGCGAGCGCGCTCCGGCGCGGCGAACGCGGCCGGTTCGCCTTGGATACGCCATTGCTCGAAGCCTACGCAGTCGCGGCCTTCGAGCGTCGCGAATGGCGGGCGCTCACATGGACCGCGCGCGCCCTGGATCGTCGCGGGGCCTCGCGCCCTGCGTGGCTGGACGTAACGCTGAATCTGCTCGGTGAGCAAAGAGGGGCGCGCGCGTGAAGTTGGGGTGGTTCAGGTCTAGCGCCGCGCCGCGACCGGCGGGCGCCGACTCGCACGGCGAGGCCGATCGCAGCCCCTCCGCGCGCGCGGCGGACGTCTGCTTCATCGTTGAGGGCACGTATCCCTTTGTGATGGGCGGCGTGTCCTCTTGGGTCCACGGACTGGTGCGCTCGCACCCTGAGCTCACCTTCCGCATCTGGCACATCGCGGCCGACGTTGAAGCGGCGGCGCGGCCCCATGCGTATGAGCTCCCAGCGAACGTGCTGGGGCTCCATACAGTCGCGCTGCGCGCAGATCCCGTCCCGCGCGTCTCGAAGCCCGCAGGCCGTAGCTGGTGGATCGAGCGCTTCGACGCGCTCTTCGGGCCGGTGTTGAGCGCTCGAGGCCGCGTCGATGAAGCGTCAGCGGGGCGCTTCGCGCGGGCCTGTTCCGCGGAGCTCCGAGCGGGGTTCCACCCAATTGGAGCGGACGATCTGCTGCGAGACGAATGGCTTTGGGAGCGACTTACGTCGCGCTATTCAGCCTTGGCGGCGCGGGACTCGTTCTCTTCGTTCTTCTGGACGTGGCACAACGCGCTCGAGCCGCTGCTCTCATTGATCGCAGCGCCAGTGCCACCGGCGCGCTGCTTCCACGCCGTCTCGACTGGGTATGCGGGGTGGGTCGGCGCGCGAGCGGCCGCGGAGCGTAGCGCGCCGCTGCTCCTGACGGAGCACGGCATCTACACCAAGGAGCGGCGCATCGAGCTCGGCCGCGCGACCTGGATCGTAGATCGCCTTGACGCGCGCGAGTGCCCTGATGGCAACGCCCCATACTTCCGCAGCTGGTGGGTCGAGCACTTCACCGGGATGAGCTCACTGGCGTATGCCGCCGCGACCGAGGTCTTGACGATCCATCGCGGCAACACCGGCCTGCAGCTGCGCGACGGAGCAGAGGCGCGCAAGCTCTCCGTGATCCCCAATGGCGTAGACGTCGAGGGGATCGCTGCTGCGGTCGCGGCGGTCAGGCGTGATCAGCCGGACCGGCCCTTTACCGTGGGGTTCATCGGTCGGATCACGCCCATCAAGGACGTGATCATGCTGCTGGACGCTGCGGCCATCGCGGCGCGTTCCATCCCAGGCCTGGAGGTCAGAGTGATGGGCCCGAGCGACGAGGATGCGGCGTATATGGAGCGCTGCTCCGCGCATGTGCGGCGCTTGGGGATCGAGCGTGTCGTGACCTTCGAAGGGCCCGTGCAAGTGGCTGAGGCGCTCGCGCGCGTCGACGTCGTCGTCCTGACCAGCATCTCCGAGGCCCAGCCGCTCGTGATCTTGGAGGCGTACGCTGCTGGCCTACCTGTTGTCGCGACTCGGGTCGGCGCCGTGCCGGAGCTGCTCTTTGGCGCCCCGGGCGAGGACGCGGAGCTTGGCCCGAGTGGGATCATGACGCCGATCGGTGCGCCTTGGGCAGCGGCGCAGGCGTGGATCGAGCTGTCACGTTCACCCGAGCTTCGGGCGCAGCTCGGCGCGGCGGGCGCCGCGCGCGTGCGCCGGTTCTACCGAGGAGAGCGAATGGTCGCGGCCTATCGCGCGCTGTATCACAAGTATGGCGCTGAAGCGAAGGGGGGGCGCTAGTGGCTGGAATTGGCTTCGAGCTGCGCCGAGCGATCGATCTCGACGCGTCGTTCCTCGTGCGGGTTCGCGCGTGGGCGAGCGCGGGCCTGATCGCTTCAGGTCCCTGGCTCATCACGATCGCCGTATTGACGGCGATTCAGGTCCTCGCCCCGCGCGAAGAGCTGCGCGAGCAGTACGACCTCTTTCGTGGGCTCGTGACCTATGCCTCGGCGTTCAGCCTGATCGCGGTCGGATTGCTTCAAGTGCCCGCGACCCGGTGGCTCGCTGACGCCCTCTGGCGCCGCGAGCGCGGGGCGCTCCTACCGGCGCTGGCGGCGTGCCTCGCGGTGAGCGGCGTGCTGCAATGCGTGATCGGGACGCTCTTTGCCGAGCATTTGCAGCTCGACCCAGCTACGGGGCTCGGGCTGGTCGTGCTCTACGTGGCTTACACGTGGTCATGGTTGGCGCTCGTGTGGCTCGGCGCGACGCGGGACTACGATCAGATCCTGGTCGCTTATGTCGTAGGCAGCGGGGTGTGTATCGGGCTCGTCCTGTGGCCGGAGGTGCGCGCCTCGTTAGAGGGGCTGGTCGGCGCGGTCGCGGCCGGCCAGGCTGTGACGGTCATGCTGCTCGTGCGGGCGGTCGTGCGCGGTGTCCCCCCGTCGGACGAGCGCTCGTTCACGGTGCTGCGCTCTGTTCGGACGTTCCCGAGGCTCCTCGCGTTCGGCGCCCTCTACAACATCGGCATCTGGTCGGACAAGGTGACGTTCTGGGTGATGGACGGCGAGTCCGTGCGCGGCATCCTCCTGAAGCACCCACTGTACGATTCGTGCTCGTTCTTGGCCTACGCGACCGTCGTGCCGGCGTTGGCGATCAATCTCGTCCGAATCGAGACCAGCTTCTACCCGCGCTATCGCAGCTACTACGACGTCATCGAGCAAGGCGGCAGCCTAGCCATGATTCAGCGCGCGCGCGCAGCGATGGTGCAGACGCTCCGCGAGTCGGCCGCTCGCATCGTGCGCGTGCAGGCCTGGATCACCGGCGCCTGCATCTTGTTCGCGCCCGAGCTCTTGGGCATCTGCGGCGTCCCTGACGGCGCGGCGCCGACGTTCCGCGTCTTGTGCGCCGGCGCGTACTTTCACGTCTTGCTGCTGTTGACCCTCCTGACGCTGCTCTATTTCGACCAACAGCGAGCCGCGCTGCGTTGCGCTGCGCTGTTCTGCCTCGCGAACATTGCGCTGCCCATGCTGAGCTCCTATGGGCGACCCGTGCATTTTGGCATCGGCTATGCCTCGGCGGCGCTCTGCGCCCTGCTCTTCGGTTTTGCCCAGCTGCAACGCACGCTCGCGAGGCTCGAGTATCTCACCTTCACGCGCTGATTCAGCGCGCGCCAATCTGAACCTCTCATGCAACTCCAAAGTCCGCTGATTCTCTGCCTCGCGTGCTCGGTCCTCTGCGCTGAAGCGCGAGCGAGCGACCTTGTCGTCGCTGCGTCGGGGGGGGCGTTCACCTCCATTCAGGCAGCGCTTGACGTCGCGGGGCCTGGAGATCGAGTCCTCGTCCGAGCGCGCCCGGGCGGCGCGCCGTGGCGCGAGAAGGTCGCATTTGTGCGCGGCGGGGACGCCGCCGCGGGCTTCGTCGAGCTGCGGAACTTCCCAGGCGAGCAGCCCGTGATCGACGGCGCGGGCTTGCCGGGGCCTTGGATGATCACGATCGAGGACCTCTCCTGGGTGCGAGTCGAGGGGCTGAGGCTGATCGGGAACGACGACCCTCAAGGTGACGGGTCAGGCGTTCGCGTTGCAGGTAGCGGACGGGCGATCCAGATCGTGGGCAACACATTCACGGGCTTCGTCGGCGCGAGCTCGATGGCGATTACGGTCTACGGGACGTCGACCCAAGCGTCGTTCAGTGAGGTCCTGTTGGCAGACAATGTCGTGCGGAATTGTCAGGTCGCGCCGAGCGAGGCCATCGTGCTCAGCGGCAACATTGAGCACTTCCAGGTGTTGCGGAACACGGTCGAGGATGTGAACAACATCGGCATCGACGTGATCGGCGGCGAGGCCAGCATCAACCCCACCTTCGGCGCCCGCGACGGCCTCGTCGCCGACAATCGGGTCGTCCGAGCGCGCGAAGCGTCGGCCTCCGGCTTCGCTGCCGGCATCTATTTGGACGGCGCCGAGCGCGTCATCGTAGAGCGCAACTACGTTGCCTTCTGTGACCAAGGGATCGAGGTCGGCTGCGAGAACCTGGGGTGGGTCTCGCGCGACGTAGTGGTGCGAAACAACGTGATTGTCGCGAATGACAAGGTCGGGTTTGCTGTCGGGGGCTATGACCTGACTGCGGGCCGCGTCCAACGCGCGAGGATCGTTCACAACCTCCTCTATGGCAATGCGACGAGCGTGGCAGGCGCGACAGAGGTGTGGGTCAACCTCGCTGACTCAACGTTGCTCTCGGGCAACATCATCGTCTTGGAGGCGCGCTCGACTGGGCTCTTGAACACCTTTGCGACGGTTGGCACACGGCTCGAGAACAACGTTTGGTGGCGGGCGCAGGGGCCGATCGAGTTCGAGTGGCTCGGTCAGCTGTACCCGAGCCTGAGCGCGCTCCGCTCGTCGACCGGGCTAGAGCAACGTGGCCGCTTCGTCGATCCCCGGCTGACGTCGCCACGCGGGGCCGACGGCGTCCTGGGCACCCTCGACGACGACTTCCGCTTGCTGTCCAACTCCCCGTGCATCGACGCTGGGGACACCACGGTGCTTGGTCTCCAGGTCTTCAGCGATGCTGCCGGGCAGCCGCGCTTGGTCGATACCGCCGCGGTGGCGGACCTCGGGCTTGGGCTCGCCCCGAGGCCTGACCAGGGGCCCTTCGAGCGACCGGCAGGCCTTGGCGACACTGCGCGCTTCTGTGATTCCGTCGCAAACAGCACCGGCGCGCCTGGCCGCCTCGAGCCGCTCGGCTCGACGAGCCTGGGTGCAAATGACTTCGTGCTGTCCGCGCTCGGAGTGCCGCCGGGGGCGGTCGGATTCTTCGTGCTCGGCGGACTCCCAGCCAACAACGCGATCGGCGCCGGCGTGCTGTGTGTCCAGGGCGCCGTTGCGCGCCTGCCGGTGCAGTTCAGCGACCCCCAAGGCCGGGCCTCCCTCCCGGTCAACTGGCTCATGCCCCTTGGGGGCGCGAGCGTGGGGGTCGTGGGTTCCCGTTGGGTCGCGACCTTTGCGCACCGGGACGTCGTCGCGGGCCAGGCGACGTTCAACTTCTCGGACGCCCTGGACTTCACCCTCCGCCCTTGAACGCGAGGGTTCTACGGGACCTAGCCCTGCTGGGCTTCGGATTTGGGGCCTTCGGTGGCGGTCGGGGTTGGCAGAAGGAGGCCGCAGGGAGGCAACTCTTCTGCGACCTTGTGTCTCTGGTTGTGAGGGAAACGTAATAGTTCTGTCTTGGTGGTCACAGACGAGGGGGATCCGTCACTCACTGTGCGGGCCGGGGGCGCGAACCCGCTCGGCCGTGGATCTTGTTACACCTCGAACTTGTCTCCCTCGACCCCGCGCATGCGGTGACGCTCCGTGGGCGCCTTGGCGACCGCGGGCACCACGTTCGCATCCGTCCCCCCGCGCCGGGCCCAGGCCGCAGGGGGGGTGCCGCGCGGCACCATGCCCCATCTGACGCGATCCTCGTCGCCGCGGGGCGCACGCCGCTCGCGCGCACCAATCTGGCGGAGGTGCTCGCTGCGTCGACCGGTCCAAGAGACGACGGGACGCGCCCGTTCTTGATCCTCTGCGCGCAAGTTGACCCCACGTCTGAGGCGCTCGAGGCCCTCTACGCCGCCGGCTTCGACGTCGTCCTCGGCGCCGGCATGCAGCGAGACATCGAGCTTCACATTGAAGCGCTCGCCCGCTGTGCCAGACGCGGCACGCCGTCCGCCGCACCTCAGGCGCCCGCGATCTCGCCAGGACTTGCTCGGTCCGCCCCCGAGCTCGATGCGGCGGTCCGCGCAGCCCGAGCCAACGACGACGCGGCCGCGCGCCGGGCCGCGCGCGCGTGGTGGTCTACAGACACCCTCGACGATGCGGAGCTGCGGGACCTCGTCGTGCGCGCGGCGCAGCACGAGCGGCACCTCGTGATCCGCGGCGAGCGCGGCGTCGGATGCCGCCACATCGCACGTGTGATTCACCAGGTGTCGGAGCGCGCCGGCGCCTTCGTCGAAGTGGCGGGGGATCGGCTCCAGATCGACGTCGAGGAGCTCCGCCCGCGCCTGACGGAGCTCTTGGCGCTCGCGCATGCGGGCACGCTGTGCGTGACCGGGCTCCTAGGCCTGCGTTCAGACCGCGCCGAGCTCCTTTGGTCGATGCTCGAGTCGCACCGCACGACGCGCTTCATCCTCACGTCGAGCCCCGGTGGCGCGCCGGACCTCATCAAGCGCCGCCGGTGCGAGGCGCTCGACGTCGCGCCCCTCCGCGAGCGCCTCGACTCGATCCCCCAGCTCGTGCGGCGGCTCGCGAGGATGGAGCTCAGCCCTCAGGCGCTGGGGGCGCTGAAGTCCTATCCCTGGCCTGGGAACATCGCAGAGCTCGAGGCGGTCATGGAGTCCGTCGGGCCCCAGGTCGTCGGTTCCATGGTGACGCTCGAGGATCTCCCGCCTTCGATCGCGGCCTGCTATCGCGAGCAGGACGAGCTCGTGCCGCAGACCGGGCTCCCGAAGGTCCCCAAGGCACACGAGTGGCAGATTACGGAGCACGACCCGATCGATTACCGCGTGTACGAGCGCAAGCTCTTGCTGCGCGCGCTCGCCGCGTGCGGCGGCAATCGCGCGAAGGCGGCGGCGCTGTTAGGTCTGGGCAAGAGCACGCTCTACCGCCGACTCAGTGAGCTCTAAGCGAGCGGAGTGCTCACGACGTCGCCGTGGGTCTTCGCACGCAGCTCCGGCGAGGGAGCGCGGGGCCGGGCGGCGCGGGATCGAGCGACTCGAGCGGCGCGGCGTCCCGCGCCTGCCTCGTGCCAGGGATCGTCAAGTGGCATCGGAGGCCGGCGGCTCCGAACTCGAGCTCGACCGCTCCGCCCAGCTCGTGTTCGATCATCCCCCGGATGAGCGTTGTCCCGAGGCCTGCGCGGACGGGAGGTCGCACGTCTTTGGCCCCGACTTCGAGCCAAGTCAGCTCGAGCAAGCCCGACGCATCCACGACCCAATGGAGCTCGACGTGCCCTTCGGCGCCCGAGAGCGCGCCGTACTTCAGCGCATTCGTCGCGAGCTCGTGCAGCGTCAGCCCCAGCGCCGACGACACACGCGCGGTCATCTGATAGTCGTCGCCAAACATGCGCAGCCGGCCCACGCCGACGAGGCTCTCCACGGACCGGCGCGCGAGCAGGCGCATCGTGCTGCCCTGCCAATGGCTCGCTGCGAGCGTCTCGTGCGTGCGCGCGAGCGCTCTGATGCGCCCGACAAAGGCCGCCTGAAACTCGTTTAGGTCCTTGGTCGAGCGCAGCGTCTGCTCGGCGAGGGCGAGGACCTGGGCGAGGTTGTTCTTGACGCGGTGATCGAGCTCGAGCGAGAGCCGCAGCTGGTGCGCCTCAGCCTCGCGGCGCTGGGTGATCTCCTCGCCCACGCCGGCGACCCGAGCCACGCGGCCGTGCTCGTCCAGGATCGCCACTGCCTTCGCGTGGATCCAGCCGACTCGGCCGTCGCCGCGTACAACGCGGAACTCGTGGTCCCAAACGCCGTCCTCCTCGATGCTGCGTTTGTAGCTCGCGCTCGCCTCGTCTCTGTCGTCGGGGTGTACACGTGAGAGCCAGCTCGTGCCAAAGGCGTCGAGCGCTGCGATCGGCAGGTCGAAGAGGCGCTCGAACGCCGGGCTGATGTACAGGGTCGTGCGCGCCTGCCAGTCGATGAGCCAGAACACTTCGTGCACGCTGTTGGCGAGCTGTTCGAAGCGCTGGGACGTCGCGCGGTGCTCGCGCGCCTCCGAGAGCCGGCGCCGGATGGACCATGCGCCGAAGACCACTGCGAGGCCGGTCAGCGAGGCCAATGGAGCCGCGACCCAAAGCACTTGTCGCAGTGGATCGTTGATCCGGAAGCTCGCGCTCGTGCGCGCGCGGTGCAGCATCCCGGCCAGCTCGACCTCGAGCGTATGGTCGCCATGCGCCAAATGCTCGAAGTTGGCGGATCCGCGATGGGACCAAGGGGACCAAGGGCCTTGGTCGATGCGGTGGCGGACGATCAGCGCGTCGCGTGTGTCCTCCTTCATGAACGACGCGACGCGCCAGCGCGCTTCGGCCGACACTCCGTCGACCGCGATTGAATCGATCCGCACCCGCGGCGAAGGCCACGCCTGCGCATCGAGGGACATCGACATCGCCCCAGCCCCGTCGGTGCCGACATGCAGTCGCCCGTCGCTGACCTCGATCGCGTGCACCCGGCTCTGTGAGACTTGCGTCCGTCGATCGACGCGCCGCAGCAAGTCATCTTCGAGCAAGAGCAGCCCGTCGCGGGCCCCGATCCAGAGTCGACCGACTGGATCGAACTTCAGCGCTAAGACGCCCAGCTCGCTGGAGCCGTCGCTCTGCGGGATGGACTCAACCCGACCCTCGAGCGTGATGTGTCCCAGCCCGCACTGGCGGTCTTGGTTGCCGAAGTAGAGGCTGCCGTCCGGCGCCGCGGCCAAGGCAAACGTGCGCAGTTGGCGCAGACCCTGTTCCTTCTGGTAGAGGGTGGTCTCGCCATGGCGGACGCGCGCGATCCCCAGGCTGCTCCCGATCCAGAGCGTGCCGTCTCTCGTCCAGGCGGCGTCGTAATAACGCGTCGCGTCGCTCAGCGCATCGAATGGTCCAGAGCGCTCTAGGCCCTCGACCGTGCCCGTCCAGATTCCAGATGGGCCGCCGAGGTCGGGGAGCGCGAGCACGACCATGGCGCCGCTCGGGCTGCGCCGAATTTGATGCACGCAGCGCGCGTCGAGGCCCTGCGCGGGGCCGAGGTGGGTCCAGCGCTCCCCGTCGAAGACCAAGACGCCCGGGAAGGCGCCAGCGCCCGAGCCCACCCACAGGCGGCCCGCGGCGTCGCGCTCGAGGGCCGTCACGGTCTCGAGCGACTGCCCGAGCGCCTCCAGGATCAGCTCCGACGGCCCGCTGGCGGGTCGGTGTTCGAGGCCGGCGCTGAGCCCGACCCAAACTCCACCGTTGCCGTCACCCTCGAAGGCGAGCACCGTGCTTCGAACGCCGGAAGTGGGCGCGCCCGAGGTCGACCAACGCGCGCTGGCTAGCCGCAACAGCCGCAGCCCGCCGACGCCGCCGACCCATAGGTCGCCGTTCACTTGAAGGTGGACCAGAGAGACATTGCGGAGCGGGCCTGGGATGCGGTCCACGCTGGACCATGCGCCGGCCCCGCTCCGCCACAACAGCTTGGCTGAGTCCAGCACCGCGACGGCCTCGCCGTTGGAGGTCGCATCGATGGCTTGGACGAGCTCTCCCTCCGAGCCCGGCACGCGCCGCGCGCCGCTGGCGTCGAGGTCCCAGAGGCCGCGCTGGGACCACGGGAAATGCACCGCGACGAGCGCGCCACCTCGCGCTGGCTCGACGACCGCGAAGGCCGCGCGCGCGCCGACCGGGAGGGGCAGGGCCGGACCGGGCCCCGATTCCGTCAGCTCCTGGAGCCCGTCGCGCTCCCGGACCCAGACCCCGTTGCCGCCGCAGACATCGAGCAGCGGGTTGGAATCGGGCCAGAGGCTGGGCGGGCCCTCGATGATTCGTTCGTCGGGCTCGCCCGATCGGAACACGAACGCGCCGGGCGTGTCGTGGACGCCCCGGCCGAAGCCGACGAGCGCGCCGTCCGCTCCCTTGGCCCAGGCCTGAATCACGCGGCCCGCCGCGCTCAGCGTGTGCGGCGTTGGCACTGCGGCAAAGCCGCCTGGGCCGCCGATCCAGGCCAGTTGCTCTGACGATTGGAAGCTGACCGCGATCCTCCCCGCGCTGTCCTCACAGAGGCTCGCCGTCGGCGCTTGCGGCAGGTCCGGCGCCATTCGGAACTCGAAGCCATCGAAGTGACAGAGCCCCTGGTCTGTGCCGACCCAGAGCGTGCCGTCGCGTGCTTCGAGGAAGTGCCGCACGCCGAGGCCGGGGAGCCCGTCCTCCGTCGTGAACAGCCGCCAGCGCCAAGGATCGAACAGGCCTTCGAGGAGCGGCGGGTCCTCCGCGCGGGCGACCGCGCACGAAGCGGCCACCGCGAGGAACGCGCGCGTGCCAAGGCGCAGCAGGCGCCGGCGCCAGGCGTGGGGGACGGGCGGACGCAACCGGCCGAGGATAGCCCGCCGGTCGCAGGGGTTTCCAGCGGGTCCGTCGTCCCCTGCACGCTCGGCGGGGCGGGCGCGAGCGACGGAGGCGCGCGCCACCCGATCGCCCGCGAGCACCTTCCGCTCGCTGCGTGCGCTCCTATTTTGCGTCCCTGGCGTGGAGGCGCTCGAGCGCCTCGCGCGCCGCCGCTTGCAGCGGCTTCTGAGGAGCGTTCAGCGCGCGCACGAGCCGGGGCAGCTCCTCGACCGCGCCCAGGAGCCCGAGCCCGCGCAGGGCCTCGACATGCAGCGCCTCGGGCTGCGCCGGGTCATCGAGCAGCGCGGTGAGCTCTGCGATCGCGTTGGACCGCACCGCCGCCGCGTCGTTGCGCTGCGCCCAGCGTGCCTTCGAGGTCTGATAGGCGACGACCTGATCGAGCGCAACGAGGATCTGCGCGCGCTGCTCAGAGTTGCTCGTGACTTCGGCGAGGTCGAGGATCAGCTTCGCGGCGTCTTCCGTGAGGAAGCTCGAGGCCGCGACCGCGAACTTCATGCGCATGAGGTCATTGGTGCCCGGCGCCAGCGCAACCGCCCGCATCGCCACGAGCAGCTCCGGGTCGCGGCTCTCTGCGATCGAGTCGATGGTCTGGGTCGCCAGCGACGAGTACACCGCGTCCGCCGCAGAGATCCGCTCGAGGCATGCGCTAAGCAGCGGGATACGCTCCCGCGGGGTCAGCACGGGCGCGACGTCGACGATGTCTGCCATGAGTGGAAGTCCGCTCGCAGCTCGCGCCCACTCGCTCACTGGGAACCGAATCAACGCCGCGCGCGCCGCCTCCGCGCGAGCCTCGTCGGACCCGAAGTTCTTCACGATTCGGAGCTGCTGCATGACCTCATCGGGCACCGAGACGTCCTGAAAGAGCGCGCGCTTCAGAGTCAGCGGGGCGGCGCCGCATTTCACGAGGCTCCGCTCGAGGGCCTGGACCTCTTGCTCGATCCTGTCGAACGGCAGCACCGGCGCACCAGGCATTGCGTCGCTCCTTACCTCCTCGTGCGTGACGCACTTGGACATCGCGGCCCCGACGACCTCGATCACCGCCGAGAGGTGTGCCGCGTCGATCGTGGCGCCTTCCAGCGACCATCGAAGCGCACAGTAGCGCTCCCAGAGCGATGCGTCAGCGTCCATCACGACCGCGCGCGCTGCGCCTGCGAGCTCAGCCGACACGCGCAGCTCGCCCGCCTCGCTCAACTTGCCCATGTCATGTCCTACCCAGGGCAAGAGGCGCGCGTACGCGCGCAGGCACTCGATCGCGTCGGCCGCGCCCAAGGCCGCGATCCAAGCTCGACTCTCGGGGCCATACCGGCCCCCGCCGTCTGTGAAGCCGTAGGCCGCCGCCCACGCTTCGCGCGTGTTGTCTGCGCGCAGCGCGCGCAGGAGCGCTCCGGCAGCCGCCTGGAAATGCCCCGCGTCGTCCACGCTGCGAGCCAGCTTCTGGATGCATTGCTCGAAGGCTGAGCGGTCCGCCCTCAGCTTGACGTCGCCGAAGGCGGCTTCGATCGCCAGCGGAATCGACTCAGGGGCGTACCACGGGATCATCTGGTTGATGGCGCGCGTCAGCTCAGCGCTGGACACTTGCCCGGCAAGTTGGATTAGGTCCAGCGGCGGGACGAGTTGGCGCCGCTCCTTGCTCCACGTCAGATAGACGGCGTTGAGGGCATACTCTGCGGTCTTGGGATGCGGGTCCAGTAGCAACGCGTCGAACGCGCGGCGCCATTCCCGGCTCGGAACCGCCGGGACGTCCCTCGCCGACTCCACTCCCCTGTCGTCCCGTTCACGCACGCGGCGCATGCCCAGGCTTTGGGCGACTTGGCTGCGGACCGCGCTTGAGGGGTCGTCGTAGAGCGCAAAGGCCGGCGTGGGGTCCAGCGTCGCAGCAATGGTCCGTACGCAGAGCTGGCGCACCTGCTCATCGGCGTGCGCGAGCCCCGCGACGAAGAGCGGCCGCGCGCCGCCGGGGACTGCGCTCAGCACCGGCCACTGGTCCACGCTCGACCCCATGAACACGTCGATGACCCAGCGCGGCGCGTAGCCGTGGAGCACGCATTCCGTCGCGGTAAGGCGAAGGTCCTTCGGCGCGACGCCCGGGTCTGTGGCCAGGCGCTCCAGGGCAGCCGCCCATTCGGCGCGCAGGGGCTCCCCATTGCCAGCGTCGTCGATACGCCAGAACGACCCTTCGCCCGCGAGATTGCGCGTCTCCAGGACCCGCGCGAGCTCGCGTCGCACGAGCGGGCTCGGCTGGATGGACAGCGCCGCAATGACCTCGAAGGCCCGCTGCTTGTCCTGGGTCGCGAGGAAGTCCAGGGATCGCGCCTCGTAACCCGTCACGGTGCTGGCCCCGAGCGCGAGCGCGCGGCGCTCGAGCGTCGGCACCGCGAGCGCGCCGAAGCTCGAGATCGCAGCGAGGTCGTTCGCTTGCAGCAGCCGAGCGACCGCCTCTTCGATGATCTCCTCCTCGGACTGACCATTATCCTGCGGCAGGCCGGCGAGCTGCGCGTTTGGCGCGCGCTCGAGGCCGCGCTCCCGGCGGAATCGCAGACGCGCCTCGCTGATCGCGGCGGCGCATTCCGCGAGCGCTGGGTCCAGAGGAGCAGCGAGCGCTGCGGCGGCCGCGCGTGTGGCGAGGTCCTCGATCGCGGCGCGCACCGCTACATCGTCGCCGCTCGTGGCGGCGTCCAGCTCCCAGCGCGCGAGCGCGCGCGTGAGCTCCGCCGCCGTGTCCTGGGACTGGGGCGCAGGCGCGGCCGCAGGGGGCGCCGTGGCGCCTCCTTGGGCCTTCTGGGGCAGAGCGGCGTTGACGCCGCTGGCGGCGAGCGCGGCGAGGGTCGTGAGTGTCAGGTGCAACATCTTCCGGTCCTTCCTCTTGAGTGTCAGGGCGCGCGCGGATGGGGTGCGCTGCCCGCGTGGTGCTTCGACAAGTGATACGCCCTGGCGCGAGGCGACCTGTCACCACGATGTCAACGCCCTGCCGTGCGCCGACGGCGCGCCGCTACGGCGTGCGCGAGAAGCGATAGCCGACCCCGTGCACCGTCACGATGTGCTTGGGCGCCGCCGGGTCGCGCTCGATCTTCTTGCGCAGCTTCAGGACGTGCTGGTCGATCGTGCGCGTCGTCGGGGACTCGCTGGGGTCCCACACGTCTGACAAGAGGCGCAGGCGATCGAGCGCCTCGCCCTCGTGGGCGAGGAAGTACTGCAGGAGCTCCAGCTCGCGCCGTGACAGGCCGTGGCGCGCGCCAGCGTTGGTCAGCGAGTACGCCTCAAAGTCGACCTCGACCGCGCCGAAGCGCGCGCGCTGCGCGTCTCGCTCGTGCGCGATACCGGGCGTCGCCCCGGCCCGTCGCGCGAGCGCCGCGCGCAAGCGCAGCAGCAGCTCGGCCATCGAGAAGGGCTTGACGATGTAGTCGTCGGCGCCGTACTCGAAGCCTCGGATCCGGTCGTACTCTGCGCCGCGCGCGGAGAGGATCAACACGGGCGCGGCGAGGCGGTCCTCGCGCAGCGCGCGCAGCACCTGGAACCCGTCCCGCCCAGGCAGCATCAGGTCCAGGAGCACCGCGTCAGGGTCCTCACGCAGGGCCATGCACACGCCGGCGTCGCCGTCGGCAGCCTCCAGCACCTCGAAGCCTTCGGCGCGCAGGGCGTCGACGAGCGCCATGCGCAGGAGCGGCTCGTCCTCGATCACGAGCACGCGCGTCATGCCACGCCCTCGTCGGGCTCCAGCGGGAGCGTCAAGCGGAAGTGCGCGCCGCTGCGTTCGGGCGCCGCGCCGAGCGCCGCTTCGGTCGCGCGCTCGACGAGGCGCGCGTCGCCGCCGTGCGCGCGCGCGATCGCGCGCACGATCGCGAGGCCGAGGCCGGTGCCCGTGTCATCCGCGAGGCTGCTGCGCTCGCGCGCATTGGCGAGGCGCTCGTACGGCGCGAAGATCGCCTCGCGGTGGCGCGCCGGCACGCCCGGCCCAGCGTCGATGACGTCGAGCTCCAGCGCGCCCGCGCGCTCGCGTATGGCGAGCTGGACGTCTGCTGCGGCGCCGGCGCGCTTGCCGTGGCGCAGGGCGTTCTCGACGAGGTTCCATACCGCGCGCCGCACCGCGTCGGGGTCGATGAGGAGGGACTGCGGCAGGCGCGCGCGGGTCACCGACAGGCGCGCGCCGGCTAGCGCGGCGCGCTCGCTGAGGGCGACCTCGAGCTCGTCGAAGAAGCTGCTCACATCGGTCGGGACGCGCGCGAGCCGCGGGCCCTCGCCGCGGTCGACACGCGACGCGTCCAAGAGGTCCTCGACCATACGCCGCAGGCGTTCGGCCTCTTGACGCAGGGCGCCGTGGTACTTGGCGCGGGCGCTGTCGGTCGCGATGTGCCCGCGCTGCAGGTTCTCGACCATCAATAGGATCGAGGAGAGGGGGGTGCGCAGGTCGTGCGAGACGCTGGCGACGAACGTGCTGCGCAGCTGCGAAAGGCGGCGCTCGCGTGCGAGCGCGCGCGATGCGAGCCAGCCCGCGAGCGCGACGAGCGCTCCGAGCCCCACGAGGCCCAAACGCAGCAGCGTGATGCGGCGCCGCTCGCGGGCCACCTCTGCCTCGAGCGTCGCCGAGACGACCTCGAAGGTGAGGCCCGTTGCGCCGAGCGAGGCCGGTCCAAGGAGCCGCGCGACGGGCGCCGCCTCCGCGGCGGGCGCGCGCTGCGAGTCCACGTCCGCGCGAGCTCGGATCTGGACATCGAAGTCCCGCGTTGCTTCGGAAGCGCCCAGTCCCTGGCCTGTCGCGCTCCCGCCGCGAGTTGCAGCGACGAGCCGCGACGCCAGCGCCGCGCGCGACAGCGCCAGCACGCGCCAAGTGTCGCCGGCGCTGTACAACGCGCACACAAGGTCGCCGTCTTCGTCGCCGAGCTCCGGCGGCGTGAAGAGGCGCCACTCGCCCTCGCGGGCCGCAACGCCGCGCGGGAGCCAGGCGTGCAGGGCGCGTGTGCGCCGCGCGGAGAGGTCGAAGGCTGCCTCCCAGTCGAGGTCTGGCGCGCGCTCTTCGAGCGCTCTCCGCACGGCGTTGAGCGTGGGATCGAGGGCCAGCGAGAGCCCCGCCTCCGAGGAGACCTTCACAGTGTCCCGCGCGGCCGGCCGCGGCAGGTCTCCATGGACGAGCGCTGCGTGAACACGCCGCAGCGCCGCATCGTCCTGCGGTCCAGCGAGCACCGCCAGCACGTGGTAGGGGAGCCCGTCGCGCGCGCGCTCGGGCGGCAGCGCCAGCAACGCCGCGCGGTGCGCGGCGGCTTGAGCGTCGGCGCCGAGCGCGTGCGACCATGCGAGCGCGCGCAGGTGTGCTTCGGCGTGGCGCGGCGTGTCGAGGCTCGAGGCCTTGGCCAACGCGTCTTCGACGAGCTGCGATGCGCGCTCGATGTGGCCTTCCACGGCCGCAGCGAGCGCTGCGTCGAACAGCGCCTCGAACACGCGCGCTGCGGGCGCCGCTGAAGCGCGCTCGGGCTGCGCAGCGCCGCTTTGCGCAGGCGCGTCGCGGGGCCCTTCAGGCGCGTCGCGGGGCCCCTCAGACGCGTCGCGGGCCTCGTCGGGCGCGTCGTCGCTCGCGCGCGCCGCGAGCACCTCGCCCAGCGCCGGGGCGAGCGGCGCTGGGTCGGCGAGCATGCGCGCGAACTCGAGGCGCACGCGGTCGGCCTCTGTCGCTGCGCCGCGTGCCATCCGGCTCCGCACCGCGGCCCCAGGGTCACCGAGGTCGAGCAGCGCTGCGCCGAACAACGCGGCGGCCGCTGCGAGGCCGAGCACGAGGATCAGTCGCGGGCCGCGCGCGTGGGAGGATGTCGCGGATGCAATGTGCGCCACGCGGAGAGCGTACCGCGCCGCTGCGCTGTAGCTGTCAACGAGTTGTCAACCTGCGCCGAGGGGGTCCTCGGTGCGCGCGTGGTGTCGCCAAGTGGATCGAGATTGCGTCGCATGTCCGACCCGTGTCGCGTCCGCGCGGGAAGCGCCGTTCCCGCGGCGTAACGCGGCCCCAAGCCGCGCCGGACATGGAGCGCGACCACACGCGGATACCGCGCGAGGTCGCGCCCATGGCATCGCTCTTGCTGAGCGGATGGGCGTCGGAGGCAAGCGCCGCGGCCGCGCGCGCTTCCGGATTGCTTCTCTGGCGCGCTTCCTTGGCTCGCTTCTTTGGCTCGCTTCTTTGGCCCGCTCGTTTGATCTACCCCATCCACACGGAGTCGATGTCGTTTCTATCCAACTGCTCCATGGCCACGCTCGTGGCCTGTGCCCTTTCCATTGAGGCGCCCGCATTGCAAGAGGTGCCCCCCTCCGGCGTGACCGGGGCGTGGTTCTACGTCGCAAGTTCGCCGCAGGGCGAGTCGCAGCTCTACGGCGCGAGCCCCGCGCGCTTCGGGGCGCCGATCCCGCTCGGTCAGCCGGTCACGGGCGTCCCGTCCCGCTGGGCGCATCGCCGGCGAACGCTCGGCGCGTTGGAGACGGCGCTCGCGCTGCCCGAGCCGTTCCTCTTCGCCGCACCGATGGGAGAGGGCGCGGGCACTGGCGCGCTCATGGTCGTTGATCTGCGCGGCGTGCGAGTGACGTCGCTCGTCCCGACCGGGAACCCGGCGGCGTACGACCTGGCCTATGACGAGAGCCTCCGGTACCTCTTCTCCGCGGAGGACGACGGCCTCGGCCACACGCTCTTGCGTGGCTGGACCTACGCGCAGGCGGGCGCGCTCACGGCCCTGAACCCGCCCTCGATCACGCTCGACGGTGCGCCGGCGTCGTACGTCAACCGCATCACCGTCGACGAGCAGTCGGATCGACTGCACGTGCTCACCGCGACCGGCCTACACATCGTGCAACTTGCGGCGAGCGCGCCGCAGCAGAGCGTGGCGACCAGCATCTCCACAGGGACGTACAGCCCGGTGACCAATGCGGTCGAGTACACCGTCGGCGGCACAAAGCATTGGAGCGTCGGGACGTCGCGCTTCGACGGGAACGGCGCGGCCTATGAGGCTGGCTCGTTGACGTGGACAGACGCTGGCTCGCTCGGCGGCGACTCCTTCGGTCCTGTGCCCACCGCGCCACAGAAGCGCTGGGTGCCGGCTGCCGGGACCTCAGAGCTCGCGGTCGTCGCAAACGGCAGCGAGGCGTATCTCTACTTTCTGCTGCGCGAGCCGGCGCCAGGGACCTTCTTCGTCAAGCCTTCGGCGATCGGGGTCGTACGCGTGAACGCCGCCGGCGTCCAGGCCTCGGGCACGCTCCTGATGAACGACGCCGTGGGCGAGCCATTTGCGATCCCCACCGCACATGGGACGCGCGTCGCGTTCGAGAGCAGCTTTGGCGCGCCGTTCACGGCGAACCCGCCTGGCGGCGGTGAGAAGGTGAGCGTGATCTACTCTCCGCTCGACGCGCTCGGCGCGGGGTCAGCCTTCGGCGTATTGGGGGTGCCTGCGCCCCTCGGCGGTCGCATCAGCACAAAGGGAATGGACCGCCCGCTCTGGAGCGCCGATGGGCGGCGCGTCATGGCCGCGACAAGCCACTTCCCGGGCGCGCCGAACCCTGGGGTCCCCGGGCTCGAGGTGCTCGAGGTGCCGACGGACGTCTTGCTCGACGAGTACTCGGCGCCGCACCGCGTCGTCGAGAACCTGCCGTTTCCTAACCAGTCCATCGTCTTCCCCAGCAACTTTCGTCCGCGGGTCGCAGGGATGCTCCCCGGGTTGAACGGGCTCGACTTCTTCGGCAATGGGTTCCACCAAGGCACGGCTGCGTTGGCCGTGACTCCGCTCGGCGAGCTCGGGCAGTTGCACATCGACGCGCAGGGCCTGACGCAGTCCAGCGCAGTGCCGAACTTCCCTGCGGTCTTCCCGCCCGTGTTCGACGACGTCAACGGCTCGACCCAGCCCGTACCCTCGACGTTCGGCGCGCGTCGCGCGAGCTTCTCGGCCAACCCTGCCGAGGGGCTGCGCGGAGTGCGCATGATCGTCGCCGACGGCGCGCGGATCCTGGTGCAACACACAGGCACCGGCGTCCTGGCCCAGCTCGGCCTTACGCCGACCGTGCCGCCGACGGAGTATGCCCTGCCGATCGGCTGGTTCGTCACCACGGAGTTTGCCGCGTATTGACCTTACGGGGTCGTGTGCGAGCGCGCACGGCCCGCCCTCGATCCATCTCGAAGCACGATCTCTAGCGATGACTATGACACGACCGCTCCATCTCCCGACCTCGCGCCGCGTTCCGCCGAAGAAGCCTCTCGCGTGCGCCTCCGCGCTCGCGTTTGCGCTCTTGGGGACGCTCCCTTTGCGCGCCAACGACCTCATCGTCGATACCGCTGGCGGACCCGCGACGTTCCAGACGATCGGCGCCGCGATGCTCGCAGCGGCGCCCGGGGACCGCATCCTCGTCGTCCCCGGGTCCTATCCCGCGTTCCAGTTCGAGCGCGGCGTCGAGGTCCTTGGCCTCGGCGTGACGCCGGCCGAGGTCACGATCGCGCGCGTCGACTTTCACGTCAGCGTGCCGAACATCGACTACGACGCGGTCCTCTCCAACGTGACGGTGTGCGGGACGAGCCCCAATGACGCGATCGCGATCACGGGCAACGAGCTGGCGCGCGGGACGCTGCTGCTCGACGGCGTCCGCACATGCGGAGGTGTGTTCCTGGGAGGCGACGAAGGGTTCCAGTTGGTCGCGCAGAACTCGCGCTTCGAGCCCCTGGCGAACGGTGGCTTCCTAGGGGCGGCGTTCGACTTTGGCGGTGGCCGTGCAGAGCTCGTCGATGTCGGCATCTTCGGCTGGGACGCGGAGCTCAGCGCGCCTGCGGGCCATGGCCTCCGCATCTCCGCGGGCGCAGCCGTGCGCGCGACGGCGTGCACGATCGAGGGGGGAGCTGGCGCGGACCTCGAGGCACCGGGCCGTGCTGATGGTGGAGATGGCGTGACGAGCCTCCCATGGCCCGGACCGGTGACGTTGATGCTCTCGGGCGGCACGGCCGTGGCCGGTGGCAGCGGCGCTGGCCTCACGGGGCGCGGCGGCGCCGGTGTCCGGGCGCGTGGGCTGGCCGGTTCCCTCACCCTTGGCGATGCAGCGGTGACGGGCGGCGGCGGCGCGCTCCTTGGGGCGGCGTGGGCAGAAGACCAAGCGCTCGCCCTCGGCTTCGACCCGAGCCTGACGCTGGCCGGCGGCAGCACGCCGAACGGCAGCGCGCACGGCGCGCGTTCGGTGCGTTGGATGGCCGGTGACGAGCTCTTCGTCGCTACGGATGCCTCGATCGCAGCGACGGGCCGCCTGACATTGAGCTCATGGCTCGAGCCAGCGGAGTCGGACTTTGGGGGGCTCAGTGGCGGTTTGCCGCCGCGCACGTTGGCGACGGACCAGCTCGCGCTCAGCGTGCCTGGAGCGCCGCCGTCACCCGCGCCTCGTCCGAGGCTTTGGTTGGTGTTCCAAACCCGCTACCAGGACCCCGTCAGCGGCTTGCCCGCGCACTCGAACCCCGTCGTGGTCCGAGTTGACGGATGACCACCATGCAGCCTCTCTCCATCACACGTCGCTCCTGGAGCGCTCCTCTTCGAGCTTGGCTCTTCGCCGCAGCGGTGTTCACAGCGCCGACCGTGGCGCAGGCGCCCGCGCCGAGCGCCTTCACGGATCCGCGCCAAGGTGTCATGCCGCTGCCGTGCGCCGAGGGCTGGCAGGCGTCGCTCGTCCTCGACCGCGGCGACGTCGGCATCTGGACGGTCAAGGCGTTCCAGGTCTTCCCGAACCTGGGCACGCCTGAGGTCGTGGGGCTCGACGACAAAGGGCGCTGTTGGATCCTCGTGCACTACAGCGGTAAGTGGACGCCGATGTCGACGATCGAAGAGGGCGAGTGGCTCGGCGGGCTCGCCCACGGCGACGTCGATCCGCGCGCGGCAGGGGCCGAGCTCTATACCGGCGGCAAGAAGGGGAACCTCTACCAAGTGCGCGCGTACCCCTTTGGCGCGACGGACCATCGCTTGATCGCGAGGTTCCCCGGAGAAGAGGTCCACACGCTGCTCTCCGGTGACCTCGACCCTCGCGTTCAAGGGGCAGAGCTGCTTGTGTTCACGAGCCCCGGCGCGCTGTATCGCGTCGCGCCCACTGGCGCGGACGGGACCTTCGAGACGGTCAAGCTCTGTGACACCCCTGGCCGGGTCCGCGACGCCATCCGTCTGCCCCCGCGCGAGGGTGCTGGTGTGGGCGGCGGCGAGGTTGACGGCCAGGCGGCGGCGCACGCGCGCGTGGCCACGGTCGCGCGCTCGGGGGAGCTCTGTGTGCTCGAGATCGGCGCAGACGGCCCTGCCTGGACCGTTGTGCACTCCGCGCCCGTCGGGCGCGGGCGCCTCGCGCTCGCGCCCTCGCGGGCCGGGCGCGGCGTCGTCCTCTACACCACGCAAGACGACGGCGTCATCCTGCGGCACGAGGAGCGCGCGACGAGCCTCGGGACTTCGGACTGGAGCACCGAGGTGATCTATCGCGGCCCGCTCGGCCCGCGCGGGGTCAAAGCCGGCCACTTCGACGTCGATCCGAACCGCGAGCAGGTGATGGTGTTCGGGTACTCCGGCAAGGTCGAGCTGCTGTCCCGGGATGCGGGCGTTTGGAGCGCCGAGGTCGTGTTCGAAGATCGCGCTGGTGGGCATTGGCTCGATACGCTCGAGATCGACTCGCGCAACGGCACGGATGAGCTCATCGGGTCGGGTTATGGTGGCCGGATCTTCATGCTCTCGCGTCCGCCGGGCTACGGCTGCGAGCCCACGGGGGCAGCGCTGCTCCCCACGGACTCCAAGCAGGCCGCGGCTCCCGCGCCGGTGCCCGCGCGGGCGCTCGCCCAGCTCGGCGAGCGCGCAGCGGGGTCCGGCGGCGCGCCCGTCACGCGCTCGCTCTTCATCGCGAACGGGACCGACACGCGGCGGCTCGACCCGCTGCGCTACAACGGCGGGTTCCAGGCGAAGACGGCGCTGCACGAGACTCTCGTGCAGCGCGACGCGAGCGGCCGCTTCGCGCCAGGGCTCGCGAGTGATTGGTCGATCACAGATGACGGGCGAGGGTACACCCTTCGTCTGCGCGATGACGCGCGCTGGAGCGACGGCCGTGCCGTGACCGCGGCGGAGGTCGTGGCGCACTTCCGACGGGTGATCGGGCTCCCGGAGCACGCGTGGTTGCGCGGCCTGGCGCGCGTCGAAGCGCTGACTGCGCCGAGCGAGCGCGAGGTCTGCTTCGCGCTGCGCGAGCCGTGGCCCCTCTTGGCCGACCTGTGCGCGATCAACCCCTGTGCGGTGCGCGGGCCCGGCACCCTCGATGGCAGCGGCGAGTACGTGAGCGCCTGCGGCAGCGGGCCGTGGCGGTACCGCGCGCTCGCAGACGGCGGCGCGCGCGTCGTGCTGGAGGCCGCGCGCGGGCCGGCGCGCACGCTGGAGCTCACCTCGATCCCGCCCGTCGTCGTACTGGGGGTCGAGTCGAACGCAGCGCTCGACGCGCTCCGCAACGGCACCGTCGATGTCCTGGCGGATGGCTGGCACGAGCTCGTACCCCGCGCGAGCTTCGCCGCCGAGCGCGCGCGCGCGACCGCGTCCCTCTGTGTCCCGGGCTCGTCCGTGTGGTACCTCAGCTTTCGTCTCGCTGGCCCGACCGCGTCGCGCCCGCTGCGACGCGCGCTCGCTGCAAGCATCGATCGGGACGGGCTCGTCCGCGACGTCGAGCTCGGCTACGCCGAACCCTGCTTCGGCTGGGCGGCGCCTGGGGTCACCGCGTGGCCAGCATCGAGAGCGCCCGAGGCAGAGCCGGTCGAAGTCGTTCCTCGGGAACGCCTGCGCTGCGTCGCATCGGACAACGAGCGCGAGGCCGCCCTCGCGCGCGCCTTGACGGCGCAGCTGCGGGCTGCGGGCTTCGACGTCGAGCTGCAGGTCGTCGGCGGCGCAGCGCTGGCGGGCCTCATCGAGGCCGGCGCGTACGACATGCGCCTCGAGCGCACTTGGGGGGTCCCGTACGACCCAGACCTCTCGCTGCAAGCGCGCTTCCTGCCTGCGACAGCGTCGCCGAGCGCCGCGGCGGCGCGGGACTTCGGCGTGGACCCCGAGCTGCGTCGGCTCGTGACCGCCCTCGTCGCCGCGACGGACGATGCGCGCCGCATCGGCCTCGAAACGCAGATTCAGCGCCACATCGAAGCCGCTGCCCCGATCGTGCCGCTCTACGCGCCGATGTTGTTGGGCCTCGCGCGCAACGGTGCACGGCTGCCCGAGGTCGGGCTCGACCTCTATCGGACCGCGTGGTGACGCCCCCGCGCCGCGTCAACATTCCGCCCCGGAGTTCAGCCCCAAAGTTGAGCCCCAGTCGCGCAGCCTGCGGCGACCGGTCGAGGCTTCGAGCTCGCGCAAGCCCGGATCGATCGGATGGCGCACACACGCGATGCGCCAGCCCTTGGCCCGCAGCGGCGCCAGCAGTGTGACGACGAGCGCCAGCGGCCTGAACGGTGGTTCAGAGCGGATCGACCTTGGACGAGTCGAACCAGCTCCGAGGCAGGTGATCCGTGCCGCGCGGGCGGAGCTGACGCACTGCCGTCGACTCCGTCCAGGCGACCGCGGCCGAGGCCGCGCGGTTACGCCGACCTGCGGCGCGGGTCCTCTGGGCCCTGGGCAGCGCTCGACGGGCGCCCGCGCTCGATCCACTTGGCGAGCTTGCTCAGCAGCGCCGGGCGGTCGATGGGCTTCGTCGTGAAGTCGTCGCACCCGGCCGCCAGGCAGCGTGTCTCGTCCTCGGCCATCGCGTTCGCGGTCAGCGCGATGATCGGGAGCGCGCAGCCTTGCTCGCGCAGCGTCTTCGCGAGGGTGTACCCGTCCATGACGGGCATCTGCATGTCCGTCAAGAGCAGGTCGTACCGCCGCCCCTCGTGCGTCGTGGCCGCGAGCAACGCGAGCGCGTCCGCGCCGTGGTCGACGACGTCGACCTCGAAGCCAGCGCGCGTCAGGACCGCACGGATGAGGCGTTGGTTCATCGGGCCGTCCTCAGCGAGCAACACGCGACCCGTGAGCGTCCCTGGCGCCGTCGTGCGCGGCGCGTGCGCGGGAGGGCTCGCGCCGATCTCTGTGACGAAGCGCGCGCCGGGCGCGAGCTCGAGCGGCGCCTCGAGCATGAAGCGCGAGCCCCGCCCGAGTTCGGAGCGGACGAGCGTGACGTTGCCGCCGAGCAGCCGCGCGAGGCGCCGCGAGATGGTGAGCCCAAGCCCCGTCCCCCCGTAGCGCCGTGTCACTGTGCCGTCGGCCTGCACGAACGGCTGGAAGAGGCCCTCGGCCTGCGCCTCGCTCATCCCAGAGCCCGTGTCGGCTACGGCGACCTGAAGGCGCTCGCCATCGACGACCTCGACGCACAGCTTGACGCTGCCGACCTCGGTGAACTTCGCGGCATTGCCGAGGAGGTTGACGAGGATCTGTCGCAGGCGCGTCGGGTCGGCAAAGATCGTCGTCGGGATCGGGCTGTCGAGCGAGAGCTCCAGCGTGACCTCCTTGTCGACAGTCTGTGGCCGCGTCAGGTCGAGCACTTCTCGGAGGAGCGCAGGCAGGTCGACCTCGAGACGTTCGGTCCGCATGCGGCCGGACTCGATCTTTGACAGGTCGAGGATGTCGTTGATCAACGTCAGGAGGTGCTGCCCGGCGCCGTGGATCGCGTCCACCATCTCGGACCTGCGCTCCCATGCGTCTGCGGAGCACGGCGCCTCTTGCAGGAGTTCCGAGTAGCCCAGGATGGCGGTGAGCGGCGTCCGAATTTCGTGGCTCATGTTCGCCAAGAATTCGCTCTTGGCGCGGCTCGCGAGCTCCGCTTCGACGCGGAGTCGATCGAGCTCGTCATGGCGCTTCGCCTCCGCGGTGCGGTCGATCTGGATGCCCAGCATGCGCGTCGGCTCGCCGCTGTCGCCCCACTCGACGACCTTGCCGCGCGCCATCAACGGTACATAGTGCCCGTCCTTATGGCGCATCCGGAAGCGCGCCTCGTAGATCTCCGCTGAGCCGTCGAAGTGGCTCGCGAGCGCGGCGAACGCTTGCGCAGTGTCATCGGGATGCAGGAGATCGGTCCAGTCGCTTGAGTCTCCTTTGAGGTCGTGTGCTTCGAAGCCGAGCACCCGCCGCCAGGCGTCGTTCACGGTCAGCGCGCTCGTGGTCGGGTTCCAGTCCCAGAAGCCAAGGTCCCCGCCCGCGAGCGCGAGGTTGAGCCGCTGCGCCTCGAAGCGAGCGCGGGCTGAGGCCTCGGCCAGGTCTCGCTCCGCTTGTCGGTGCCCCGTGACGTCGGTCTGGATCGCCGCAAAGCCGACCAGTGCGCCAGCCTCGTCGTGCAGCGGGTCGAGCTCGATCGCGACGATGTAGTCGACCCCAGCCTTGCTCCTGTTGATGAGGTCACCGCGGAAGCTCCGACCCTCGCGGATCGCAGCGCGAAGCTCGTCGAGGACCGCCGGGTCGGTGCGTTCGTTCTGCAGGACTTGGCCTGGCTTGCGCCCAATCAGGTCCTGCAAGCTGTAGCCCGAGAGCCGCTCGAACGCGGGATTGATCCACTGGGTCAGCCCTCGCGCGTCCGTCAACAAGACACCGAACGATGTGCGCTCGGCGACGAGGGCCTTGCGGGCGTTGAGCTCCTCTGTCGACAGCTCTGCGTTGGATCGACCCGGCATCCGAGGCTTCAGATGCTGCCGCGGATCGCGGTCAGGAACGCGGCGACCTGCGACTCCAGCTCGCCCGCGAGGTTCGAGAGGTCGTTCGCGGCGGCTTCGACCTGCGAGGCAGCGCTCTTCGCGGAGCTCGCCGCTTCGTCGACGGATTCGATGCCGACGCTGACCAGGCGGGCGCCCTCGGACGCGCAGAGCGTATTGCGGCTGACGTCGCGCGTCACTTCGTCCTGCGCTTCGATCGCGTTCGCGATGGAGCCCGAGATGGCCTGCACCTGTCCGAGGGTGGAGCCCACGGCGTTGATCGCCGCGGCGACTGTCCCTGTCGCGCCGCGGACCTCACTGATCTGTGCGGCGATCTCATCGGTGGCCTGTCCGGTCTGCGACGAGAGGTTCTTGACCTCCGATGCGACGACGGCAAAGCCGCGGCCGACGTCCCCGGCGCGCGCGGCCTCGATCGCGGCATTGAGCGCCAGGAGGTTGGTCTGCGCGGCGACCTTGGCGATGACATTGACGACTGAGCCGATCTTGTCGGAGGACATCGTCAGGTTCCCGACGCGCTGCGACGAGTCTGCTGATTGCCGCAGCGCTCGGTCGACGACGTCGTTCGAGCTGCGCACTTGGCCTGAGATCTCGCGGATCGAGGCGGAGAGCTGTTCGGTAGCCGAGGCGATGCTGTGCATGTTCTCGTGCACCTCGCGCGCTGCCGCTCGCGCGCGGCAAGTCTCCTCAGTCGTGCGTTGGACGCTCGCGCTCAGCGTCTGGGCTGCCCCGGCGAGCCCGTGAGAAGCGGCGACGACTGATGCCACGACATGTTGGACACCGTCGTTGAATTCTGCTGCGATCTCGAGCTGTCTCGCGCGTGTGGCGATCAAGGCCTCGTTCTTGGCCGCCATCGCGGCGCTCGCCCGATTGATCGTGCCCGACGTACGCCGGAACGTGCCCATGAGTCCCGAGCCGAGGACGCGCCGGAAGTACTTGTCATCGGCGGCGTGCTCCAGCGCGGCGCCGGACTCCCGGACAAACGCGTCCGTCATGTCGAGCACGTGGTTCAGCGCGTGCAGCAGCTCGGAGAGGTCGTCGTCACCGTCGATCGACAGCACGCGGTGTTCGAGGTCGCCGCGTGCGGCGCATTGGCAGACCTCGGAGGCGGCTCGGATCCAGCGGTCTTGGCGCGCGAGTCTGTCCTCCAGCTCGCGGATGCGCGCGGCTTGAGCTTCGAACGCGGCTTCGTCTGGGCTGGTTTGGTAGGTCGTCATTGGAGTCCACACAGCGCGAACGCGAACTCTTCGTAGCTGACACCGGCGGCATCCAGCTGCACCTGAAGGGACTTCATCGCCGCAGCGATACCGGCGGCGCGGTTCTCGTGGCGTGCCTCTTCGGCGCGCAGCGCTGCGTAGAGGGTCTTGACCCGCTCGACGGCAGCAGGGTTTGGCTTGCGACGCATCGAGTGATAGCCGACGATCTGGCCAGCGTCGTCGTAGGTGGGCGTCACGTGCGCAAGGACCCAGTAGTGGTCGCCGTTCTGAGCGAGATTGATGACGTAGGCGAAGATCTCGCGCCCCGCCTGGATCGTGTCCCAGAGCAGCTGGAAGACGCAGCGCGGCATGTCGGGGTGACGGAGCACGCTGTGTGGAGCGCCGAGGATCTCGGCCTCGGTGTAGCCGGCGACGCGCAGGAAGACCCGGTTCGCGTAGGTGATGCGACCCTTCGTATCCGTCTTGCTGACGATGATCTCGTCTTCGCCGAACGTGCGCTCGACGCCCGTCGGTCGTGGCGCGCGGCCCCGTCCAGGGCGCGCGGCGGGGCCCGGTGCGGGCGGGAGAGGGGTGGGGTGGCGCTGCGGCATGGCTGGCGGCAGGTCTCGGGCGTGACGGGGTCCAATGGACGAACGCGTCCGGTATGCGTCTTCGGCCCCTGGAGGGGCGGCGCTTAAGCGTTTGCCCCCCGGACCGGCGCGTCAGCCTGCGCCCGCCCGCTCCCATGGCGGCGGCGGAAGACCCGTCACTCGGTCCAGAACCGCTCGAGCCGCCGCAGGGCCGCCTGCGGGTCGCCCTGTCCTCTGCGATAGGCGAGGTAGAGGGCCCGGGCCGCGTCCTCTTCCTCTGGGTCGTCGAGCCGGGGGCTCCGCAGCGCTCTCCCGAGCGGCCCGCTGATCCGCCGCCAGTCGCGCCACGAGAGGTCGAGCTCGCCTGCGCATGCGAGCAGGTTCACGGCCAGGCAGACCGCGACCTCAGAGCTCTCCTCGGCTTCGAGCGCGTCCACGAGGCGCAGCATGACGCCCCGACTGCGCAGCTTCCAAACCCCTTGCGCGGTGGCCATGCGGACGTTCGGGTCCGGGTCCGCGAGGCGGTCGAGCCACGCGTCTTGGGTCGCAGGCCCGAGGGTGCGCTCGAGCCGGGCGCGCGCGTCCTCGAGGGGTTGTTCCCAGCGAAACGCCTTCGACCAGTCTTGCCAGTCCTGCGAGCCCGTCTCGCGCGCGAGGTCGAGCACGATCGCCCAGCCCACGAAGTGCACGAGCACATTGCGTCGCACGTCGGAGTGGTCGCGGGGTGTCGCCGCGAGGAGGTCGCGCAGCGTTGCGTCGTCCAGGTGGCCTGCCGCTAGCTCTTCGCGCAGCTCTCGCAGCGGCCACCAGGACATGCCGTCGACGATCCAGCGGCCGTCGACGACGAGCCCGTCGCCGAAGTAGGTCGCGATGCCCTCTTCGAACCAGAGCGCCAGCTGAGTGCCCCGCTCCGCGTACCAGGCGTGAATGAGCTCGTGGACCGCGGTTCCGACGTCAGGGGCCCCGAGGAAGACCCCGTCGCGTGCGAGCGCGCCGCCGCCGCGCGAGTGGAACGCCTCGACGCGCGCTGGGCCGATGCCCGGGACGTCGTAGACGCCCCCCGCGCCGTCGGCCCCGTCGGCGACGAGGCGCCGGCCACCCTCGAGGTCCACGGCGCCACGGAATGCGTGGACCCGGACGCGCTTCTCGAAAGCGCCGAAGCGCCCCTCGACGAACCCAAACGCGGGGTGAAGCGCGGCATCGAAGGCCGAGATCGAGACGCCGTTCGCTGCCGCGCTGCCGGTGGAGCGATAGAGCGTCCAGCCCTCGCGCTCGAGCGCGGGCTTCCAGGCGGCGCAGCCGGCTGCGGCCGCCAGTGTCAGGGAAATGCCGAGGATCGGGCGCAAGCGAGCGCGGAGCGTTGCGCCCCGCTCCCGCGAGTCTATCCTCTGGGCGTCGATCCGGGCGAAGCCGCCTGGCGCCGGGCCTTGCCCTTCCGAGTCCTTCATCTCCACGCCTTCATGGCCTCCTTCACCGCCGAGCTCGACCAGGACAGCAGCATCGTCCAAGTCGTCGTCACCGAGGACGACGGGAGCGAGCACGACTACCAGTTCGACTTCGATCCCCGCACTGGACGCTGGGAGTTCTCGGAACGTGACCTCCTGGAGCGCGATTTTGGCGAGGAGTGGGTCGAAGAGCTCGAGGGCGAGGTCGCGCGCCTGATCGAGGTCGCGCTCGCCTCCCGAGGCAAGTAGGCGCCGACCTTGGGACCCCGCCGCGTCTTCCTGTTCGTGCTCGACTCCCTGGGGGTCGGGGCCCTCTCCGATGCGCCGAGCTTCGGGGACGCGGGGGCGCACACCCTCGATCACCTCGTCGAGGCTGCGGGCGTCCCGCGGATCCCGCGCCTCGTGTCGCTCGGGCTCGGCAACATCCCCGGCGTGACCTCGTTGCCCAAGGCGGCCAAGCCGGAGGCGTGTTTCGGACGCCTGGCGGAGGCGTCTGCGGGGAAGGACACCTCGACGGGGCACTGGGAGCTCATGAATTGCCCGCTCGATGCGGCGTTCCCCACGTTCCCGCGCGGCTTCGACCCAGCGCTGCTCCAGGACCTGGCCGAGCGCGCGCGCGTCCCCGGGTGGCTCGGCAACGAGGCCGCTTCGGGCACGGAGATCATCGCGCGCCTCGGCGCTGAGCACATCGCGACGGGCAAGCCGATCGTCTACACGAGCGCTGATAGCGTCCTGCAGATCGCTGCGCATGAACGGCACTTTGGGCTCAAGCGCCTGCTCCGTGTGTGCGAAATCGCGCGCGAATTGACGCGGCCGATGGGGCTCGGGCGCGTGATCGCGCGGCCGTTTGTCGGCGAGGTCGGCGCGTTCCAGCGCACGTACAACCGCAAGGACTTCTCGCTCTTGCCGCCGCGGCAGACGACCCTCGATCGCCTCAAAGCGTCGGGCGTGCCCGTCGTCGGTATCGGCAAGATCGAGGACATCTTCGCGGGACGCGGGCTCACGCGCTCCGTGCACACCGAGGGCAATCGCGACGGGATGGCCAAGGCGCTGGAGGCGGCTGAAGACCTCGTCGCGGGCCTCGTCTTCGTCAACCTGGTGGACTTCGACATGCTGTTCGGCCACCGGCGCGATCCAGCTGGGTACCGGCGCGCGCTCGAGGAGTTTGACGAAGACCTCATCCGCTTCGAGGCGCTGCGGCGCGACGAGGATGTGTTCCTCTTGACCGCGGATCACGGCAACGATCCCACGAAGACGGAGCACACGGACCATACTCGTGAGCACGTGCCTCTGCTCTGCTACGGCGACTCGTTGCGCCTCGGCGTGCCGCTCGGGACGCGCAGCACGTTCGCCGACGTCGGCGCGACGGTCGAGGCGTTGTTCGCGCTGCCGGCGACGGGTCCAGGCGTGTCGTTCCACCCCGAGATGTCGCGCTAAGAAGAGGGCCGCGCAGGCGCAAAGATGGGCTCACGTCAAGTCATAGGTCTCCACGGCTTGTTGCGCAAGAAGCGCGATGGCGGCGCCTTGACGGCGGCGGAGTCGGCGCGCTTTCTTGCGGCGGCAGCCGATGGGAGCGCGACCGACGCCCAGTGCACGGCGATGCTCGCGAGCGTGTTCCAGCGCGGCATGACCATGCCGGAGCTCAGCGGCTGGACCCGCGGGATGGTCGCGACGGGGCGCACGCTCGACTTCTCGTGCCTCGATCTCCCGGTCGTCGATAAGCACTCGACCGGTGGGATCGGCGACAAGGTCTCGTTGCCGCTCGCGCCGGCCTTGGCGGCGCTCGGCTGTGCGGTCCCTATGATCTCCGGGCGTGGGCTCGGGCACACGGGCGGCACGCTCGACAAGCTCGAGGCGATCCCAGGCTTCTCGACGGCGGCCGATCCAGAGCGCTTGCTGGAGCTGCTGATGCGATCACGCTGCGCCATCGTCGCGCAGAGCGCGGCGCTCGTGCCGGCGGATCGGCGCCTGTATGCGCTGCGCGACGAAGCTGAGCTCGTCGAGGCGCTGCCGCTGGTCGCGAGCTCCATCGTTTCGAAGAAGCTCGCCGAGGGCCTCGACGCGCTCGTGCTCGACGTCAAGTACGGCAGCGGTGCGTTCTTCCCCGACGCTGCGCGGGGCGCGGAGCTTGCGCACTTGATGGTGACGCTCGCGCGCGAGGCTGGCGTGAAGTGCTCTGCGTTGCTGACCGCGATGGGGCGGCCGCTCGGCGCGGCGGTCGGGCATAGCCTCGAGGTGTACGAAGCGCTGGAGTGCCTCAGCGGTGGCGGGCCGCCCGACCTGCGCGCGCTCGTCGTTCGGCTTGGCGCGGAGCTGCTCGTGCACGTGGAGCTGGCGCGTGATGTGGACGAGGGCGCGCGCCGCGTCGCAGGTGTGCTCGACGATGGCCGCGCGCGCGAGCACTTCGAACGGATGGTGTCGGAGCAGGGCGGCGACGTCGCGAGCCTCGCTGGCGGCCTGCCGGCGACGGACGACGTCGAGACCTTCGACGCGCCAGAGGACGGCCACTTGGCTTGGTTTGATGTGCGGGAGCTGGGCCTCGCGGTGCGTGCGCTGGGGGGCGGTCGCCACGTCGCGTCGGACATCCTCGACCCAGCCGTGGGCCTGGAAGTCCTCGTTGAAGAGGGGGCGCGCGTTGAGCGGGGCGAGCCGTTGGTGACGCTGCATCACCGCGCGGGCCGTGGTGTAGCGGAGGCCCGCGAGCACCTCGCCGCCGCGCTCTCGATCGGCCCCAAGGTCGACCCAACCCCCCTGATCCTGGATCGCTCCACGCCGTAGCCCGGGTACGCTGCGATCGTACTTGATACCGTAATGGCCTAGGTGCGGAAGGCCGAGGGGGTCTCGGTCGTCGTCCGCATGCTCGCAGCGGTTCCTACTCGACCATGCTCTCCGACGCCGACCGTCAGACAATCTTTTCGATCCCGCTCTTCGCTGACCTCGACGCGAACGATCACTTTGCGCTCGCCGCTGAGCTGTCCGAGCGCACCTTCGTCAATGACGAGCAGTTGTTCGCCGCAGGCGAAGACCGGCACTACCTGCGCATCATCCTCTCCGGGCGCGTCGACCTGCTCGCGACGGACCCGCACGGCAATTGGAAGCGCGTCATTAGCTACGGGCGCGGCGACATCCTCGGCGAGGGCGTGCTGCTCGACGGAACCGCGCACACGATGACCGCCGTCGCCGCAGGCAAGGCGCGCGTGGCCGAGGTCGATCGCAACGGCTTCAGCCGCGCATTCACGGCCCGCCCCGGCCTCGAAGCGCGGGTCCTGCGCGGGTTCGTCCGCTCGGTCGTCGCCCGAGTCGACCAGATCCGCCACGCGGTCGGGCCCGAGGCCGCCCACTTCGCCTCGGGCCGGACGCGCTCCGAGCACGACCTCCTCGGCGACCTGGAGGTCTCGTCCGAGGCCTATTACGGCGTCCAAACGGCGCGCGCGCGCGACAACTTCAACATCACGGGCACGCGGATCTCGCGCTACGGCCACCTTATCCGGGCCTTGGCGGTCGTGAAGATGGCCGCTGCCAAGGCCAACGTCGATTCCAACAACCTCTCGCCCGAGAAGGCTGACTTCATCTGCCGCGCCGCCCAAGAGCTGGTGAACGGCCGCCTGCACGACCACTTCGTCGTCGACGTCCTGCAAGGCGGCGCCGGTACCTCGACGAACATGAACGCTAACGAGGTGATCGCAAATCGCGCGCTGGAGCTCATGGGGTTCGAGAAGGGCGACTATCAGCACCTCCATCCGAACAACGACGTCAACCGCGCGCAGTCCACGAACGACGCGTATCCGACCGCGCTGAAGCTCGCGATGTATACCGCGAAGCGCGGCCTGGTCGATGTCGTCAAGCCGCTCGTAGCCAGCTTTCGCGCGAAGGCGAGTGAGTTCGCGCACGTCGTGAAGATGGGCCGGACGCAGCTCCAAGACGCTGTCCCGATGACGCTCGGCCAAGAGTTCGCTGCCTACGCGGCGAGCCTCGAGCAAGAGGTCGGCGGCCTCGAGACCGCAGCCCTCGGCCTCTTGAAGGTCAACATGGGCGGCACCGCCATCGGCACTGGCCTCAACGCTCCCGCCGGCTACGCAGAGAAGGTCGTCGTGCACCTCGCGCAGCTCACGGGCCTCGATATTCGGCTCGCCGACGACCTCATCGAAGCGACGCAGGACACCCAGGCGTTCGTGGTCTTCTCCTCGGCCTTGAAGAGCTTGGCCATCAAGCTCTCGAAGATCTCCAACGACCTGCGCCTCTTGTCCTCCGGGCCGCGCGCGGGCCTCGGCGAGATCAACTTGCCAGCGCGGCAGCCAGGCTCTTCGATCATGCCCGGCAAGGTCAACCCGGTCATCCCCGAGGTCGTCAATCAGGTCGCGTATCGTGTGATCGGCAACGACCTGACCGTGACCATGGGGGCCGAGGCCGGGCAGCTCGAGTTGAACGTCATGGAGCCGGTCATCGCTGCGGCGATCCTCGATTCGATCGAGACGCTGACCAACGCGGTGACGACCTTCCGGTTCAACTGCGTCGAAGGAATCACCGCCAACGAAGACCAATGCCGCGCGTTCGTTGAACGCAGCATCGGCGTGGTGACGGCGCTCGTGCCCGTCCTCGGGTATGAGGTCTCGACGAAGCTCGCCGCCGACGCGCTGCGCACAGGCCAAGGCATCGTCGAGCTCGTGCGCGAACGCGGCCTCCTGGACGAAGAGCGCATCCGCGAGCTCTTGTCCCCGGAGAACATGCTCGGTGCGCGGCCCCGGTGACCGCTCGAGCGCGGTGAATTGGGCCCTCGCGGCGGCATGAAGGCGGCAAGTACGGTCCGCCCTCGTTAATCTTTGGCGATGGTGATCGCCCGCGCGCTCCTCGGTCTCTTGTTCTTCTGCTTCGTCGCCTGGCTGATGTCCAGCGCGAGGCGGAAGGTCGACCTGCGGGTCGTGCTCATCGGGATCAGCATGCAGGTGCTGCTCGCCGTGTTGATCTTGAAGACCGATCCTGGGCGGCAAGCCCTCGACTCGGTCTCGAGGTTCGCCACGACAGTGCTCGGATTCGGCGGCGCCGGCGCGCGGATGGTCTTCGGCGACGTCCTCACCGGATTCGCCGGCGTACCCCCCGTCCCGGACGGCGCGCCGCCCGAGGCGATTACGCTCTACAGCGAGTACCCCTTCCAGCTCGCGCCCGACGCGCGCAGGGGCGTCGGGATCGTCTCCTTCGCCTTCAAGGCGTTGCCGACGATCCTGTACTTCAGCGCCGTCATGGCGATCCTGTACCACTTCGGCGTGATGCAGCGCCTCATCCGCGGCCTCGCTTGGGTGATGCAGCGCACCTTGCGGACCTCGGGCGCTGAGTCGATGGCGATGGCGGCCAACGTCTTTGTCGGCCAGACCGAGGCCCCCCTCGTCGTGCGGCCCTACATCGGCCGCTTTACCCGCTCGGAGCTGATGGCCCTCATGACCGGCGGCTTTGCGACGATCGCTGGTTCCGTCCTCGCCGTCTATATCGGAGTGCTGGGAGAGCAGTATGCGGGGCACCTCCTCGCAGCGAGCTTTATGAGCGCGCCGGCGGCCTTTGTCATCGCGAAGATCATGGTCCCGGAGACCGAGGCCGCCACGACCGCCGGGACCGTCGACATCTCGCTGTCCGAGCTCTCGGAGGGTGAGAAGCCCGTCAACGTCCTCGATGCCGCTGCTGCGGGAACGAGCGACGGCCTGAAGCTGTATCTCAATGTCATCGCGATGCTCGTCGCATTCGTCGCGCTCGTCGCGCTGATCAACTGGATGCTCTCGGCCCTCATGATCGGCGACGCACCCCTTACGCTGGAGCGCATCTTTGGCTGGGTCTTCGCGCCAGTGGCATGGATGATGGGCGTCGAGTGGAGCGATTGTCAGAGCTTTGGGACTTTGCTCGGGACAAAGGTCGCTGTGAACGAATTCGTGGCCTACAACGCGCTCGATGCGATGCGCAGCACACAAGGCGCCATGAGCGAGCGGAGCGTCGCGATGGCGGCCTATGCGCTGTGCGGGTTCGCGAACTTCTCTTCGATCGGGATCCAGATTGGCGGGATTTCGCCGCTCGCGCCCGAGCGCCGCAAAGACATCTCGCAGCTCGCCTTGCGCGCGATGCTCGGCGGCGCGTTTGCGTCTTGGATGACGGCCACCATCGCGGGGATGTTCCTGTGAGCGCGCGCAGGGTCGCGACACGCGCTGTGGACGAGCTCGCGACCAGCCTCGCAGCCCACGGCGCTCGCCATGCGCGGGTTGCCTTCGTGCTCGGCTCGGGGCTCGGCGCCTTCGCGGATCGCTTGGATGGCGCGCGCGCGATCGCGTTCGACGCCTTGCCGGGGATGCCGCGGACAAGCGTCCAGGGCCACGCCGGGCGAGTGGTCCTAGGGTCGATCGATGGCGTCGAAGTGCTCGTGCAGCAAGGGCGCGTGCACCTCTACGAGGGCTGGTCCGCAGCGACCGTGACGCGCAGCGTCCGCGCCTATGCAAAGCTCGGCATCGAAGCCTTGGTGCTGACGAACGCAGCGGGCGGGCTCGTTCCGGGCTGGCCGGTCCCGACGCTGATGCGCGTGACGGACCACCTCAACTTGCAGGGCCGCACGCCGCTCTTCATGAGCGAGCGTGGCCTTGGCAACCCTTACGACGAGCGCGCCGGGGTCGCCCTCGACGCGACCGCTGCGCGCCTCGGGATCGGGCTTCGCCGCGGCGTTTACGTCGGCTTGCTCGGGCCGAGCTACGAGACCCCCGCCGAGATCCAATACCTGATGCGCAGCGGGGGGCACGCGGTCGGCATGAGCACGGTCTGCGAGGCCCAGGCGGGATACGTGACAGGGATGCGCGTCGCTGCGGTGTCGTGCATCTCTAACGCCGGCGCTGGGCTCGGCGCCGGCGCCCTCGACCACCAGGAGGTCGTCGAAGCCGGTCGTGTCATGGCGGATTCGTTTGGCCAGTTGCTGGCGGCTTCAGTGGCGCCGATCCTCGCCGAGAGGGCCCCAAGCGACCTGCGCCTCGACTCGCAGCCAGGAGGGCAGAGAGATGCGACTTGACGCGCTCTCGCCTGCCGTGCTCGACGATATTCGGCTGGCGGACGGGACCCCGCGCGAGGCGCGGCGGCGCTTCCAGGCCCATCTCGAGGGTGGCGCGCGCATCGCCCCCGTCGGCATGGCGCGCGACGAGCCCGAGCAGCTGCTCGCGCCCTCGACGCGGCCGATCGCGAGCCTCGAGCTGTTCGGGCACGCGGTCTTTCTCTCGCGCCCGCTGTTCGACCCGCACCTCGGCTTCATGGTCGCGTTCGTCGGGCGGCGGGAAGGCGCAGAGCGTCGGGTCCGGACCTTTTGGCCGCGGATCTTCTACAAGGACATCAGCCTGGTTTGGCGCGCCGCGACACACGTCATTCATTGCCCTGAGGAAGACTGGGTCGGCAAGGGCGCGGTGCGGTGGGAGCGTGACGGCGACGAGCTCGTCGCTACGAGCGCCGAGGAGACGACGGACTTGCCGTACGAAGTGCAGGCCGCGCTCGACGCCGCGAGCCGCCTCGCGAAGCCCAGGCGCGATGATTCTGCCGCGCTGCTCGTGCTCCGCAACGCGCCGGCGGGCCGCATGGAACCCTATGCCGACTTCACGCGTGCCCGCGCGCGCGACCAGGCGGTCGCCTCGATCCATCGCGGGCGACCGATCGCGCGTTTCGTCGTCGAGAACGACCCCGAGAGCTTGGTCTTTGCGCGCGGCTTCGAGCCTGACTTCGACGCAGGCTTGCTGTCCTCCAGCGAGGCTGCGAGCAACCTGTACGGCGGGCGGGTGACGAAGACGCGCGTGCTCTCGACGAACCGGAAGGTCCAATACCAGTTCATCTCGTCGCCGACCCATGTTTGGATCAACCCGCCGCAAGCGCTCACAACGGCGTTGACCCCCTACGCGACGCGGACGCTCGACGTGATCGCGCCGCCGGAGCTGTTCGTCCCGGGCTTCGAATACCACTTCATGGACCATTCGGTCGACCCGCCTGCGCTGCACACGCAGATCCCGCCGGGGTTCGCAGGCGCGCCGAGCGCCGAGGACCCGATGCGAGCGGACGCGGCCGCATGGATCGAGCGCTTGCCCCCGGTTGTCGCATTTCGGCGCGCAATGGGGCTCCCAACCGTGCGTCGTTTCAAGACACGCAAACCCTGACTCCAGCTGAGCGGACGCGCTCGACGATCGTCTCCCTCGTGGAGCCCCCCAGGCGATCCAAGGTGCCTTCGTCATCGTCGTCGCTGCTCACACAGCGCGTGCGTGAGTTCTTTCGCGCCTATGACGTGCCCGAGGCCGACGCTTCGCTCTTTCGCGCCCGGCAGCTGCAATCGCTCTTGAGCGCGACGCCGATCGCGATGGCGATCAACGTGGGGAACGCGCTGCTCGTCTCGCGTGTGATGTGGGGGCAGATTCCGTCCATCGTCTTGGTCACGTGGACTGCCTTGGTCTTCGTGCTTGCCGCGGTCGCGCTCCGTGGTTGGCAGCGCGCGCGGACGCTTCGTCCTCGCCGCACCGCGTCCCGGCGCGCTCACCAGCGCGCTGAAGCGCAGGCCGCGATGTTGGCGCTGGTCTACGCCGCCGTGCCGATGCTGTTCATGCCTGAGGTCGACCTTGGGCGGCAGCTCGTCCTCGCGTTGGTCACGACGGGCCTCATTTGCGGCGGGGGCTTCGTCCTCTCGAGCCTGCCTTGGGCCGCGACGACCTTTGTCTCCATCATCGGGGCCGGCGGCCTCTTTGGGATCGCGCGCTCAGGGATGCCAGGCGGGCCTGAGCTCGTCTGGCTCCTCCTCACTTGCTGCCTGATCGTCGTCTACAGCGCCTGGGTGCAGGCGCGTATGCTCGGCGCGCGGATGGTCGCAGAGGTGAAGGCGGACCGGCAGAGCGAGGTCATCGCGCTGCTCCTACGCGACTTCGAGGACCAGGCGAGCGACCTGTTGTGGGAGCTCGACGTCGAGGGACGCTTCAACTCGGTGAGCCAGCGCTTGGCCAAGGTCCTGGGCCTGGGAATGGAGACGCTCGGGAAGCCCGGCGCCTTGGCAAAGCTCGGTGAGCGCGTGCCCGAGACCGACGATGCTCGGGCCCATTGGGAGTCCTTCACGGCGCGCCTCGATACGCTCGAGCCGTTCCGTGACCAGGTGGTGTCGCTCCGCGCGGGCGAGGAAGAGCGTTGGTGGTCGATCACAGCACGGCCGCTCTTCGACGAACGGGGCGAGCCGAGCGGGTGGCGCGGGGTCGCCGCCGACATCACCGAGAAGCACCTCGCGCACCGCAGCTTGAGCTGGCTCGCGCACAACGATGCGCTGACCGGGCTGGTGAACAGGTCCCAGTTCCGCGCGTCGCTGCGCGGCCTGCTGCAGGGCCCCCCGAGCGCGCTCCAGCCCCTGGCTGTCGTGGCGATCGACCTCGATGGCTTCAAGCAGGTCAATGACACGCAGGGCCATGCTGCGGGTGACCAGCTCTTGCAGGCGTTTGGCGAGAAGCTCTTGTCCGTCGCGCGCCGCGGCGACACGGTAGCGCGGCTCGGAGGTGACGAGTTTGCGGTGCTCTTGCGCGGGGTCACGAGCACGGAGGCCATCACCGCTATCCTGCAGCGCCTCCTCGTGGCGCTCGAGGTGCCGTGTGAGGTCGCAGGGCGCCTGATGCTCGTTCGCGCGAGCATGGGCGTCGCGGTCGCGCCGACGGACGGCGCCGATGTCGACACGCTCATGAGCCACTCGGACATCGCGCTCTACACCGCAAAGCGCTCCGGCGGCAGCCACTTCTGCTTCTTCCACCAGGCGCTCGCTGAGGCCGGCAGGCGCAGGGCTGCGATCCGCGAAGGTCTGCGCGGAGCGCTCGAGCGCGGCGAGCTCTGCCTCGAATACCAGCCGCAGGTGTCGGCCGTGGATTGGAAGGTGGAGGGCTTCGAGGCCCTCTTGCGCTGGCGACACCCCGAGCTCGGGTCCGTCGGTCCGGGGGACTTCGTGCCGATCGCCGAGGACGCTGGCTTGATGACGGAGATCGGCGAGTGGGTCTTGCGAGAGGCATGCAACGACGCGGCTCAGTGGCCTCGACCCGTGCGCGTTTCGATCAACGTGTCGCCGCTGCAGCTCAGCTCGAGCGCATTCGTCGAGCGCGTGCTGGCCGCGACCGCGGCCCTGCCGCCGAGCCGCGTGGAGCTGGAAATCACCGAGTCCGCGCTGATCGCGGACGCTGACTCCGCGGTCCTGATCTTGAACGCGCTGCGCGGCCGCGGCTACCTCATCGCGCTAGACGACTTCGGAACCGGTTACTCCGCGCTCGGATACCTGAGACACTTTGCGTTCGACACGTTGAAGATCGACCGCAGCTTCGTGAGCGACCTCGTCCGGGACGGCGAGGCACAGATCATCATCGAGGCCATCCTCGCGATGGCGCGCGCGCTCAGCATGACAACTGTGGCCGAGGGCGTCGAGACCGAGACCGAGGCGGAGATGCTCCGCGCTCGCGGGTGCGCGCTGCTTCAGGGCTACCTGATCCACAAGCCCTTGCCAGCCGCCCAAGTCTCCACGTTCCTCGTCGACTGGGAGCAAGGGCGCCTGGGGCGCTGTGTGGCCAGCGCGGCGGCGGACGACGCGCTGGCCGCGTCCATCAGAGCTTGAAGCCGAGGCCGATCGCGAGCGCGATGAAGTCCCCGTTGGCTTCGACGTTGTTGAACTCATAGTCGTCGCCGAACCGCGCCCGCGCGTCGAGGATGACCGCGAACGTGTCGCTGAACGGCAGGATGAGGCCGCCGTGTACGTAGAGGCCGATGACCGTGTCATCCACCGTGTTGTTCCCGACCTCCAGCTCTGCGGTGGACATGGACGCGCCCGCGCCGACAAACGGGCGGACCCCCGAGCCAGGGAACTCCTTGCGGACGCCGGCGTAGATCTCGCCGACCGTCGTTTGCGAGTCGGTCGTGCCGAAGCCGGGGATGAAGACGTCCTCGGAGCTCGATGAGCCGGCGAACCCGACCTCGAAGCCGATGCTGTCAGGGGTGCCTCCATCCGAGAACTCCAGCCCGAGCAGGGCCTGATCCTCCAGAGGCGCGTAGTCGTCCTCGTCCAGCGAGCGCTGTCCGAGCAGGACGCTAAAGCGGCGGTTCGATTCGGGGTCGTAGTCCTGGGGCGGCGCGAACGAGGTGGCGGCGCAGGCCGAGAAGAGGTTCAGCGCCATGAGCGCAAGGATCGTCGTACGCATGTCAGTGGTGGGGATGGGGGGGCGAGCTGGACCACCCGGAGGGGGTGCCCGGCCCCTGACGGGGGGGCGTACGCGTCGGCGTCGGGTCCCTTCGACGGCTCCTGTAGAAAATCTTGTCCATCTGGCTTGTCCGCATGGACAAGGGCGCGGAAGATCCGGGCTGTGGACACCACCAATGAGGACCCTCCCGAGGGCAGGGCCGCAGGCAGGCCCGCGGACGGCCCCCTCGCCCGGCGCGAGGGTGGCCCGCCTGAAGCGGGCTCCATCGGCGGGTCGGGCGACCGCGCAGGCGGGGACCCCGGGGCCACCCGCGAGCGCCTCTTGCTCGCCGCCGCCAAGCTCTTTGCACAGCGGCGCTTCGAGGACGTGTCGATCCGGGAGATCGCCGCAGCCGCGGGCGTCAATCACGGCTCGCTCAACTATCACTTTGCGGGCAAGCGCGACCTCTATCTCGAGGTGTTGCAGCGCCACGCGCCCCCTGGCGCGGACATCAAGGGCGCATTGCACCCTGCGTTTGTGACCGGGCGCGCGGCACGGACCCGGGCGGAGGCGCGGAGCGCGCTCGAGGGCATCGTGCGCGCGCTCATGGCGCGTTGCATGCACCCACCCAGCGATGTCGCGGTCGGCATGATGCAGCACGCGTTGATGGGGCCGCAAGGACCCGACGACCTGGTCTTCCAGAACGTCATCGCCCCAGAGCAGGCGGTCTTGCGCCACCTCATGGCGCTGCTCGCGCCCAAGGTGCGCGATGAGCGCGAGCTCGCGCTGATGGCGATCAACGTCGTCGCGCAGTGCTTGGTGTTTCGCTTCGCGCGACCCGTGATGAAGCGGCTGCTCGAGGTCGAGGACTTCGATCCGGTCCTCGCCGAGCAAGCCGCGGTCCGCATCGTTGCGACGACACTGCGCGGGGTCGAAGCTCCGAGCGCGCCCCCCGCGGGCAGGGCTCGCAGCGCTGGCGCGACTCCGGCGAAGTCCACAGCCAAGCCCCGGGCGACCAGAGCCGCGGCGACCAAGAGACCGAGGCGATAGGTCCTACACGATGAGAAGCTTCTTCCACTCCATCGACAGCGCCCAGCGTTGGGTGCTCCAGCCGTTGCTTGTCCTGGCCATTTTGGCGGGGGGGTTCATCGGATCGCGCAAGATCGCGACGCTGAAGTCGAAGCCTCGTCCGAGCGCCAACGTCACCTATGCCCCGCTTGTTCGCGCGGTCGAGGTCAAGGGCGGCACGCATCGCGTTGTCGTGCGCGGCAACGGCACCCTCGCTGCGCGCACACGCGTCGGGCTCGTGCCACAGGTCATGGGCGAGGTCGTCGCGATCCACCCCGCGCTGCGCGCTGGCGGGCTGTTTCGGGCGGGTGAGGTCCTGTTCGCGATCGAGCCGCGCGACTATGAACTGAACGTCGCGAAGGCCGAAGCGGACGTCGCGACCGCGGAGACCGTCGTGCAGGACATCGCAGCCCGCGCCGAGTCTGCGCTCGCGGAGTGGCGGGCCCTGCACGCAGACCGGCCGCCGCCGCCGCTCGTCGCGCTGGAGCCGCAGGTCGCCGAAGCAAAGGCTCGTCGTGCCGCAGCCGTCGCTGCCCTCGATTCCGCCAAGCTCAGCCTCGAGCGCACGCGCGTCGTGGCCCGCTTCGACGGTCGTGTCGTCTCCGCGAGCATCGATGTCGGGCAAGTGGTCTCCGTCGGGGCCCGCGTCGGCGAGGTGTATGCGTTGGATGTCCTGGAGGTCGCCGTCCCGATGACGCTCGACGACCTGCGCTGGATCTCGATCGAGGGCGAGGCCCGAGCGGGGCTCCCGACAGATGTGTCCCTCGAGGTGCGGATCGATGACCGAGACGTGACCTTCAAGGGGCGCGTCGCTCGGCTCGAGGCCGAGCTCGCGCGCGACACCCGCCTCGCAAAGGTCGTCGTTGAGCTCGACATCGCGGACGCGCCGCCGGAGCTCAGCCTCCGCCTCGTGCCGGGGCTCTTCGTCCAGGCCGCCTTTGCTGGGCAGACCCTCGAGGACATCGGCGTCATCCCGCGCGCGGCGTTGCGGGAGGGCGGCGCCGTTTGGGTGGTCGCCGAGGACGCGCTCGTCTTTCGATACCCTGAGGTGCTCTTGAGCGAGGACGATTCGCTCGTCATCCGCGGCCTGCCTGACGGGGCTCGCGTCGTGACGAGCGACCTCGACGTCGTAACGAACGGGATGCACGTGCGCCTCGCGACGGAGGCGGCGCAGCAATGAGCGCGCACGCTCAAGCTGCCGGTGCCTCGCCGTCGAGCGCCGCGCCGGGCCCCGAGAAGGGGCTCTTCGCCTGGTTCGCGACGAACCATGTCGCAGCGAACCTGATGATGCTCGGGTTCCTCGTGTTCGGCGGGATCTTCGCGCTGCGCACCCAGGTCTCCGTGTTCCCGGACATCGATCCACGCACGGTCCGGGTCTCCGTCGTCTATCCGGGCGCGACGCCGGTCGAGATCGAAGAGGGGATCTGCCGCCGGGTCGAAGAGGCGCTCTCGGGGATCCAGGGCATCGAGCGCGTGCGCTCTGTCGCCTCGGAGGGGCTCGGGACAGTCACCGCCGAGCTCGAAGACGACGCCGTTGACAAGCTCGTCCTGGACGACGTGAAGTCGGCCGTGGACAGCCTGCGTGACTTCCCGCCGCGGGAGGCCGAGAACCCGCGCATCGAGGACGTCGACCTCGTGCGGCCTGTGGTCACCGTCGCCGTGCACGGCGCTGCTTCGGAGCGCACCCTACGTGAGTTCGCACAGCGCGTGCGCGACGAGCTCGCGGCGCGCGAAGGGATCTCGCTCGTCGAGGTGCAGGGCACCCGCGACTACGAGGTCTCGATCGAGGTCTCCGAGGCGGCGCTGCGTCGCCGCGGCTTGACGTTCCAGGAGGTCGCCGACGCCGTCTCCAGCTCGTCCGTGAACTTGCCGGGCGGCTCGATCCGCGCGGCAGAGGGCGAGCTGCTCTTGCGGACCGACGCCCAGGCCTACGTCGCGCGCGACTTCGAGCAGATCGTCGTGCGCTCTGGCCAGGACGGCAGCGTCGTGCGCGTCGCCGACGTCGCCTTCGTCCGTGATGGGTTCGAGGACGTCGACGTCGCGAGCCGCTTCAACGGCGACCCTGCGGTCTACGTCGCGGTCAAGGCCGTCGGCAAGCAACAGGTGCTCGAGATCGAGAGCTCGGTGAAGGACTACGTCGCCGGCCTCGCGGTCCCGTCAGGGGTGACCGTCGAGGTCTGGCGCAACCAAGCGGACATCCTGAAGAGCCGCATCGAGCTGCTGCTGCGCAACGGCCTCCTCGGGCTGGTGCTCGTCTTCGGGGTGCTCGTGCTGTTCCTCGACCTGCGCCTCGCGTTCTGGACGACGATGGGCATCCCGATCTCGTTCCTCGGCGCGTTCCTGATCATCCAGCCGTTCGGAGCGTCGATCAACATGATCTCGCTCTTCGCGTTCATCCTCGTGCTCGGGATCGTCGTCGATGACGCGATCGTCGTCGGCGAGAGCATCTTCTCGCGGCGCGAGGCCGGTATGCCCGCTGGACAGGCCGCGTTGGAGGGCCTGCGCGCGGTGTTCGCGCCGGTCCTGATCGGGGTGCTGACGACGATGATCGCGTTCCTGCCGCTGTACTTCACGACGGGCTTCTTCGGCGACATCCTGTGGGTGGTCCCGATCGTCGTCATCAGCGTGTTGTTCTTCTCGCTGATCGAGTCGCTCTTCATCCTCCCGGCGCACCTCTCGGGCGGCCGTGTCGTGCACAGGCCGGGCGCCCTGACGTTCGTGCAGGATCGATTGAGGCGCCTCTTGGAGTCGTTTGTGGCGCGCGTCTACATCCCGACCCTGCGTGTCGCTCTGCGGTTTCGCTATGCAACGACAGCCTTGGCCCTGACGACGTTCCTCTTGGTCATCGGCATGGTGCGCGGCGGCGTCGTCCGGTTCGTGCTCTTCCCCTCGATCGACGCTGACGACGTGTCGGTACGCCTCGAGATGCTGCAAGGGACGCCGGCCGCAGAGACGGAGGCCGCCCTCGAGCGGATCGTCGCCGCTGCAGAGGCCGCGCGCGGCGAGCTGGAAGGGGGCGTCGCGCTCGAGCGTTCGCGCCTCGTGCGCCGGGTCGCGGCGACCCTCGGCTCGCAGCCGTTCGGCGGTAACAGCGGGCCTGCCGCGGGCGCGAGCGCCCTCGGGTCTCACGTCGCCGAAGTCGCGATCGCGCTGGTGCCGAGCGAGGAGCGCGACATCACCTCTGCTGCGTTCGTGGCGCGCTGGCGCGAGCGCGTCGGCGAGATCGTCGGCGCTTCGTCGCTCGTCTTCAACAGCTCCCTGCTCTCTGCGGGCAAGGACGTTCAGGTCGAGCTGTCGCACGCCGATGTCGACCAGCTCCTGCTCGCGGTCGAGGCCGTCAAGCGTTACATCGCGGACAAGGAGGGGGTGGTCGAGCTCGATGATTCGTTTGTCGTCGGCAAGCGCGAGCTCGCCTTCGCGCTCAACGACGCCGGTATCGCAGCGGGGCTGAACCCGCGCGCGCTCGCGCAACAAGTGCGCCAGGCATACCGCGGGGCGGAGGTGCAACGGGTCCAGCGCGGCCGCGACGAGGTCCTCGTGCTCGTGCGTTACTCCGAGGACGAGCGCCGCGCGCTCGCGAGCCTCGACGACTTCCGGGTGCGGCTACCGAACGGCGGCGAGGCGCCGCTGTCGACCATCGCAAGCTGGACCGAAGGTCGCGGCTACGCCTCCATCGATCGCTCGGACCGCCGCCGCATCGTCACGGTCACCGCGGACATCGACGAAGAGCGGGGCGACGCGAAGGGCCTCAACGAGGCCCTCCGGAAGGACATCTTGCCCGCGCTCGTGCGCGACATCCCGGGCCTCGGGTTCTCGTTCGAGGGCGCGGAGCGCGAGCGCATGGACAGCCTCGCGAGCCTCGCCAAAGCGATGGGCTTCGCGCTCCTGGCGATGTTCGGGCTGCTCGCTGCCCAGCTACGGAGCTACATCCAGCCGCTGATCATCTTGTCGGTCATTCCCCTCGGCGTCGTCGGCGCCGTGATCGGACACGTCGTCCTTGGCTATGACCTGAGCTTCTTCTCGATGTTCGGCATCGTCGCGCTCAGCGGCGTCGTGATCAACGACAGCGTCGTGCTGCTTGACCGGATGAACCAGCTACGAGCCGAGCTCCCTGAGGCCTTCGAGTGCGCCCTCGAAGCCGCGCGGAGCCGCTTCCGCGCCGTGCTCTTCACGTCGCTCACGACCTTCGTCGGCTTGGCGCCGATGGTCATGGAGAAGAGCGTGCAGGCGAAGTTCTTGATCCCGATGGCGATCAGCCTCTCCGCCGGGGTCGCGTTCGCGACCTTGATCACGCTGCTGCTCGTGCCAGCGCTCTACATGGTGCGCGAGGACGTGCTCCGAGCGAAGCACGTCCTCGTAGCTCGCGCGACGGGCTGACGCGCGGGCGCGATCACTTGCGGCTGGTGATCTCGATCAGGTGGAAGCCGAACTGCGTCTTCACCGGGCCGTGCACCTTGCCGACCTCGTCCTTGAAGACGACCTGATCGAACTCCTTCACCATCTGGCCGGGGCCGAACTCGCCGAGGCCGCCCCCGCGCTTGCCGGAGGGGCAGGTCGAGTGCTGCTTCGCCATGTCCTCGAAGGAGGCGCCAGCTTCGATCTGGGTCTTCAGCTCCAGGCACTTGGCTTCGGACGGGACAAGGATGTGGCGTGCGCTTGCGCGGGTCATGGTCGGGATGCCGTTTCGGAAGTGGAGTGGGCGGAGTTCGAGGCAGCGATGCTACTGGGATCCGTCGCCGATGGGCAACTTGGGGCGCGCGAACCCGTGCGTCGCGCGACCCAGAGAGCGGGCCAGCGCGCGGGCCAGCGCGCGGGCCGCCAACGCGCTCAATCGTCTTCGTCCGCGTCCGCGCCGGGGGTGAGCGCCCACTCGGGGTACGGCGCAGCGCTCCCGCGCGCGGCGCGCCAGAGGATGCGATTCAAGAGGTCCTCCGGCGCGCGGTCCATCACCGACAGGTCGAGCGCCGCTGAGGCGACCGCGTCCTGGTGTTGGACCGGGTCCGTGAGCGCCTCCTTAGGCGGGTTCATGCGGTCGAGCGGCACCAAGTTCGGGCGCGCCGCGAACGCTGTCTCGTCTGGCGTGTCGGTGAAGCACTCGAACATCGGCGAGGCGCTCGCGTCGAACTGGTTCATCGGCTGCAGCCCGAGGATCTGCTCGATGGTGCGCAGGATGCTCGTGGTGTTGTATTGCTTGCTGACCGTCACGCCGCGCCGCGCGTAGGGGCTCGCAACGAACGCGGTCGTTCGATAGCCCGAGACGTGGTCCCAGCCCGCCTGGGGGTCGTCCTCGATGACGAACACCGCCATGCGCGGCCAAAAGCGCGAGCGCGACAAGCCCTCGATGATCCTGCCGAGGGCCAGGTCGCCGTCGGCCATGCAGGCTTCGGGCGTCGGGGCGCCCTCAGCCGTGCCGCTCGTGTGGTCGTTGGGCAGGCAGATGATCGTTAGCTGCGGCAGCGCCCCGAGCGCCTCCGCGCGCGCGAGGTCCTCCAGGACGACGTCCGCGCGGTACTGGTCCGGGACCGACATGTTCCAGCCGACGTAGCGCGTGACGGAGTGCGGGGCGAGCGACGGCACAACGGCCTCGCTCTCAAAGACCACAGCATCGGTCTTGTCGCGCCAAGCGAGGTAACACGCGGTGAAGTCAGGCGCGCCGCGGCGCTTCGCGTCCGCCCACCGGACACGCGGCTGGCAGAACTCGCCGTAGTTGCGCAGCGTCACGCCGGCCGCGAGCGCGTTGTCCCACAGGAACCCGGCCGGCGAGTACGCGAGCGCGTCCTTGTCCTCTTCCTCCATGCCGTCCGGGTAGCTGCGCGGCCAGCCGGCGAAGCTGCGCTCGAGGTAGTCCGTGCCGAACGCGGACGTCGACCAGTTGTGCCCGTCCGCGCTGAGGATGCCCGCGCAGTACGTGTTATCGAGCAGCGCGAACTCGCGCGCCAGCGCGTGCTGGTTCGGCGTGACGTCCTCGCCATAGATGCACAGCGTCGGGTCGCCGTCGCCCTCCGGCATGTCGCCGAGGACCTGGTCATACGTCCGGTTCTCTTTGATGATGTAGACGACGTGCTCGATGAGGCTCGGCTCGCCGATGCGCTCGGGGATCGCAACGGGCGCGACGCCCTTGCGCGGCGGCGCGAGCGCAGCCTCGATCGCCGGGCGCCGCAGATTGACCTGGACGGCGGCGGACAGCGCCTCGAGCTCCTCACGGTCGGGCAGCGGCGCCAGCGTGACCGAGCCGTAGTACTGGTGCGTGTTGTGCTCGTTCACGCGCTCGCCGTCGCGCGCACGGCCAGGGCCGATGCCTTTGATGTTCGCGACCGCGAGCCGCCCGCGCGTCGCGTCATGCGCGAGCGCGCCGGGGAACCAGCCGACCGGGATCAGGCCCAGGAGCCGCGAGTCGCCGCGGTCATCGGGCTCGAACTCGTAGACGCCGATCGCGTTCTGCGTGCCGTGCGCGACGTAGAGGCGCTCGCCCGTCGGGTCGAACGTGAGCGCCGTCGGCGTTGCTCCGAGCAGGTCCGAGGGCTTGGGCTTGCACCAGATCGTCTCGACGAACGCGCCCGTGTCGGCGCGCAGCACCGTCAGCGTGTCGCTGCCTGCGTTCGCGACGACGACGTGCCGCCCGTCGGGTGACAGCGCGAGCGCCGAGGGGTGCAGGCCGACGGACACTTCGCGCACCGACCCCGTGGCGAGGTCGACGATCGACACCGAGCCCTCGCTCGCGATGCCGCGCGCGTCGACGCGCACGAGGGTGCCCTGGCCCGCAGGGCCGACGACGCTCGCCGCGTCGGGGCGCGGCCCGCCCCAGTTGCTGACGAACGCGCGCCCGCCGGCGAGCAGCACGTCGTACGGCGCGACGCCGACGTCGTATGTCGCGTGGACTGCGCCGGTCGTAGCATCGAGGTCGATGAGCCGGTTGGACAGGTTCCCGCAGACGAGCAGTCTTTGGCCCCCTGCGTGCAGCGCGAGCCCGCTCGGGATCTCGGCCTGCCGCCGCGGCGCGTTCGCAGAGGGCAGCGGCAGCGAGTGCGCCGGGGTCACTCGGCCCGCTTCATCGACGCGGAAGACCTTGACCGAGCCGTTGACGTTGGACAGGTAGAGCGCGCGCCCGTCCGGCGCCTCGATCAGGCCCGTGTACGAAAGCTGGCCCTTCTTGTCCGGCTCGAGGATGTGGTCCGAGACGGGCTGGCCGACCAGCTCACCCGCGCGCGCGTCCTCGGCGGGCAGCGCCACGCGCTCGGAGAGGGCGCCGGTCGCGGCGTCCAGGACGACCAGCTCCGAGGTCTTGCCCGACACGTACAGCCGCGCTCCGTCCGCCGAGAGCGCCAGGGCCTGCGGCCGCAGCTTCGGGAGGTCGATCGTCGCGCCGTGCGGCGTCAGGGCTTGGTTGACCGGGGTCTCGGTGCGCCCTCCCGCGCCGCGCCCGACCCGTGTGTCGGGCGCGCGCGGCGTGCGTACATCGTCCGCGGCGCAAGCGCACCAGACGAGCGCGCTGAGGCAGAGCAGGGGGCTTGAGGGTGCGAATCTGCGGGCGCGCGCGGAGCATTGCATCTCACCAGGATGAAAGCTCGACCCGTCCGCGTCGACCCTCTATCGAGAGACTTCGCGGGCCCTTGACATGCGCGGCGCTCGCCGCCGTCGCCCTCGGGGGGTGCATCGGTCCGTCGGTCACGCCAACAGCTGCTCGCAGCGCCAGAGCGCGCGGGGCACGTGGAAGCAGCCTTTGTACGGCCCGCCCTTGAAGCGCTGCGAGACCTCGCCAGCGCGGTTGAGGTAGCCGAACCACTCGCCGTGCTCGGCGTCCGGGAAGCGCGCGTAGGTCCACTGCGCGACCTCGTCGAAGCGCTCGAACCACGCATCGTCCCCAGTCGCTCGCCACGCGACGAGCGACCCGATCAGCGCCTCGCAGTGCGGCCACCAGAGCTTCATCGGCCACTCGAGCTGCGTCGGGCTGAACCCGTCAGCGTCGAGGAAGTAGAAGAGGCCGCCGTGCTCCGGGTCCCAACCCGCGTCCCACGCGCCGCGCATCATCGCGACCCCATCCGCGATCAGCGGCGCCGAGCCCACGCGGCGGGCATACTCGATCAGGAACCACGCCGCCTCGATGACGTGGCCTGGGTTCAGGAGGCGCCCTTCGGGCGAGTCGAGCCGCGCGCCGCCCAGGCCGACCGTCTCGAAGACGAGGCCACGCGCGCGGTCGAAGTGCTCCAGCACCCGCTCGACCGCGCGCGCTTCGATCGCGTCGTAGTCCGGGCGGTCTTCGAACGTGTCGCTGCCCGGCGCGCCGCGGAGCTCGGCGACGAGGTTGAGCAAGATCATCGGCACGGCCAGGTCCTGGCTCGGCGTTTGCCCGGCGAGGGAGGGGCGCCCGAGCGGCGCTGGGTCAGCGATGAGCTCCAACACCCGCTCGAACAGCGCCAGCGCGCGCGCGCGGTACGCGCCATCGCCGCTGGCGCGCGCGTACTCAGCGAACGCCATGACGAGGAAGCACTCGGAGAACACCTTGCGTTGGAGGGAGACCGGCCGGCCGTCACGCGCCAAGCTGAAGTAGGCCCGACCGTCCGGCGCGATGGCGTAGCGCGCCAGGAACTCCGCACCCAGGCGCGCCGCGGCGAGGTGGGCGGGGTCGCCCTCGGTCGCATAGAGCTTCGAGAACATCCACACTTCCCGCCCTTGCATCCACACGTGCTTCTTCGTGTCGAACGCGCGGCCGTCGCGGTCGAGGCAGTTCAGGTAGCCGCCGTAGCTGGCGTCGAGCGAATGGGCCAACCAGAACGGCAGGACGCTCTCGCGCAGGTCGCGCGAGATGCGCGCGCGCCAATCTTCGATGCGCTTGGGCTCAATCATGGCGCGGGACCGTTGCTCTGGACGTCAGGTCGGATGCGGCGTTTGGATCATAGTCGGGGGCGCTGGGCTGTCGAGCCCGGGGCCGACCTCGATCGTGCTCGCCTGTTGGCCGCCGATTGCTGCTACGCTCTCGCCGGTCCACGCCTGCGTGCCCGACGCGCATGACCCCCTCCAGCCACCACCCGCCCGCCCCGGACGTGCAGCTCGTCGGTTCGTTCGAGGAGCTGCTTACCACGCCCTTCGAGGGCGCGTGCAACGCGCTCTGTTGGGAGCGCGCCCTCGCAGGGGACTTCGAAGAGGTGGTGCGCCTGCTCGAGCCCGGCGACGGCGTCACTTGCGTGGATGAGGCGGAGCTCGAGGCCCTCCACGTCAGCGCCGCAGGCGCGCGCGCGGTCGCCGTTCTGCGCGAGGACCTGCGGCGCTTGCGCGAGGCTGGGCACGCCCCCGAGCTCAACTGCATCGAGCAGTATCCCCGAGACCACGGCGCGCTCGTGCCGACGGACGTGTATTCGTTCCATGTCGACAGCGCGACGGTGCCCACCGTCACCATCCTCTGTTGCTACGTCGGCCCTGCGAGCGAGGGTTTGCCACGCGCCCAAGCGCGGCGTCGCGTCGACGACCCAGGGCTCCGTGCGGCGCTGCGCGCGGCGTTTGTCGGCGACGGACCCAGTCGCGGTGAGCGTGCCCGTGCGGGTGACCCCGACGAGGCCTTCGACGCGTACCTCCGCGAGCAGCACCTCGACCTGCACTACGCGCCGCTGCCACACGCGCGGCCGTACTCATTCGGCGTCGGGCACATGTGGCGCCTCGCCGTCCAGTACCCCGGGAGCCCTACGCCCGCCTGTATCCACCGCGCCCCAACGACGCCGGCCTGCGCGCCGCGGCGCTTGCTGCTGATCAGCTAAGCGGCTGCCGACACGACAGGGTCGCGCGTCGCGCGCGACCCCCAGAGAGCACGACAGGGTCGCGCGTCGCGCGCGACCCGCAGAGAGCACGAGAGGGTCGCGCGTCGCGCGCGACCCCGATCGAGCACGAGAGGGTCGCGCGTCGCGCCCTGTCAGCCGGCGACGGACTCCGTGGGCTCCGCCGGCGTCGCGTGTTGGCGCACCATGAAGAGCCCTTCGTGCGCGTCGATGACCGCGGTCTGCCCCGCGCCGATCCGGCCGTCGAGGATCGCCTCGGCGAGCAAGTTCTGCACGTGACGCTGGATCGCGCGCTTGAGGGGGCGGGCGCCGTACTCGGGGTCGTAGCCCTCCTCGGAGAGCCGCTCGAGCGCCGCAGGCGTCAGCTCGAGGCCGATCTCCTTGTCGACGAGCTGCTTCCGCAGCCGGCTGATCTGCACATCGACGATGGAGCGGATTTGCTCGCGCTTCAGCGGCTCGAAGGTGAGGACCTCGTCGAGGCGGTTGATGAACTCCGGCCGGAAGAACTCTCGCACACCGGCTTCGCCGCGCAGGTTGCTCGTCATCAGGACGAGCGTCTGCGTGAAGTCGATCGTCCGGCCCTGGCCGTCGGTCAAGCGCCCGTCGTCCAGGACTTGCAGCAGGATGTTGAAGACGTCTGGGTGCGCCTTCTCGACCTCGTCCAACAAGAGCACGCTGTGCGGCTTCCTGCGCACGGCCTCGGTCAACGCGCCGCCCTCGTCGTAGCCGACGTAGCCGGGCGGCGCGCCGATGAGGCGGCTGACGGAGTGCTTCTCCATGTACTCGGACATGTCGATGCGCACCATGTTTCGTTCGTCATCGAACAGGAACTCCGCGACGGCTTTCGCGAGCTCGGTCTTGCCGACGCCTGTCGGGCCCAGCATCAAGAACGCGCCCAGGGGCCGGGTCGGCTCGGTGAGGCCAGCGCGCGCGCGGCGCACGGCCTGGCTGATCGCCGCGACCGCGGCGTCTTGGCCGATGACCCGCTTGTGCAGGCCGTCCTCCATGTGGATCAGCTTGTGGCGCTCGGTCTCCAGCAGCTTGTCCGCCGGGATCCCGGTCCAGCGCGCGACGACCTTCGCGATCAGCTCCGCGTCGACGGCCTCAGGCAGCAGCGCGCCGTCCTCCTGCGCGACCGCGAGCGCCTCAGAGGCGTCCTCGATGCGCTTCTGGGCCTCTGGTAGCTCGCTGTAGCGGATCTTGCCCACGCGCTCGTAGTCGCCGCTGCGCTCCTTCTGCTCGGCCTCGGCGCGCAGGTCCTCGACGAGGATCCGCGCGGCGCGGATCGCCTGGATCAGCTCCTTCTCCTTCGTCCAACGCGCGCGCAGCGACGTGGCCTCTTCGCGGAGCCCGCCGAGCTCACGCTCGATGTGGTCGATGCGGCGCTTGTTCGCCGGGTTGTCCTCTTTGTGCAACGCGCCGCGCTCGATGTCGAGCTGGCGCAGCCGGCGCTCGATCGTGTCGAGCTCCGCCGGCAGCGAGTCGATCGCCGTGCGTAGCTGCGCGGCCGCTTCATCGACGCAGTCGATCGCCTTGTCCGGCATGAAGCGGTCGTTCACGTGCCGGTCTGCCAGGCGCGCCGCGGCGATCAATGCGTCGTCCTCGATGCGCACACCGTGGTGCACCTCGTAGCGCTCCTTGAGCCCGCGCAGGATCGCGATGGTGTCCTCGACGCTTGGCTCGTCGATCAGGACAGGCATGAAGCGCCGCTCCAACGCCGGGTCCTTCTCGATGTGCTTGCGATACTCGTCCAGGGTCGTCGCGCCGATGCAGCGCAGGTCGCCGCGCGCGAGCGCCGGCTTCAACAGGTTCGCGGCGTCGACGGCGCCCTCTGCGCCGCCTGCGCCGACGAGCGTGTGCAGCTCGTCGATGAACAGCACGATCTCGCCATTGGCGTCGGAGATCTCCTGCAACACGGCCTTCAAGCGCTCCTCGAACTCGCCGCGGTACTTCGCGCCGGCGAGCATCGCGCCGAGGTCGAGCGCCATGACGCGGCGGTTCTTGAGGCCCTCCGGCACGTCGCCTGCGACGATGCGGTTGGCGAGGCCTTCGGCGATCGCGGTCTTGCCGACGCCGGGCTCGCCGATCAGCACGGGGTTGTTCTTGCGGCGGCGAGAGAGGACCTGGATCGTGCGTCGGATCTCCTCGTCGCGCCCGATGACGGGGTCGAGCTTGCCCGCCCGCGCGTCCTTCGTCAGGTCGCGCGCGTACTTGTCCAGCGCTTCGAAGGTGGCCTCTGGCTCAGGCGTCGTCACGCGGCGCGTGCCGCGGACCTCTGTCAGCGCCGCTTCGACCTTGGCGGCGGTCAAGCCGCGCGCCGCAAAGAGGCCCGCGGGTTGCGGCGCGCCCTTCGCCACGAGCGCCAAGAAGAGGTGCTCGGTCGAGACGTAGTCGTCGCCCAAGCGCTTGGCGTCGGCGGCGGCGCGCTCGAGCACGTCGTTCAACGCGCGAGACAGCCCGACCTGAGTGCCCTGGGCGCGCGGCAGCTTTGCGAGCTCGCGCGCGATCTCCTGCGCGAACGCCTTCGGCTCGACGCCGAGCTTCGCGAGCAGCGCGGCGGTCACCCCTTCCGGCTCTGCGAGCAGAGCGCTGCCGAGGTGCAGCGGCGAGAGCTCCGGGTTCCCTTGACCTTGGGCGAGCTGCTGCGCGGCGGTGAGGACTTCCTGTGAACGGTTGGTGTACTGAGGCTGCATGGCGCTCTCCTCCATGCAATGCCCGTTCCAAGGCGGCCGGCGGTCCGATCGTGGGTGCGCGCGCGGCGTACCTGTCAGGGCGGCAGTCGAGGGCTGCCGCAATGGCATGGCGGTGCTCCGCGCTGGGACGATTGAGACTCATGCGCAACGCTTGTGGCGGCGCGGCAAGCTGTAGACGCGATGGATCATGTCCCGAGCCTCCCCGGTCACGAGGCCTTATTGGAGCACGCTGCGTGGGTGCGGCGCCTCGCCGCCGAGCTCGTGCGTGACGCTGCCGCGGCAGAGGACGTCGCCCAGGAGACTTGGCTGGCCTACCTGCGCCTCCGACCTGGGGCGGATCGCCCGCTGCGTCCGTGGCTCGCGCGCGTCGTCCGCAACCAGGCCGCGCTCCGCGCGCGGCGCGCCTCCGCGCGGCTCGGGCGCGAGCTGGACGCAGCTCGCTCGGAGGCCGTGCCGAGCGCGGACGAGCTCGTGGGGCGCGCAGAGGTCCAGCGCCGCGTCGTCGAGGCGGTGCTCGCGCTGCATGAGCCTTACCGCGGGGCGCTCCTGCTGCGCTATTACGAGGGGCTCACGCCCAAGGAGATCGCGCAAGCGCGCGGCTTGAACGGGGCGACGGTCCGCTCGCACTTGGCCCGGGGCCTGGCGCTGTTGCGCGCTGAGCTCGACGCGCTGCACGGCGGCGACCGGCGGGCGTGGGCGGCGCTGCTCGTGCCGCTGGCGCTCCCGGTTCGGCTCGCGGCGCGGCCGCTCATAGCGACCGCGGCTTGGGGCGTTGTCGTGTGCGCGGTGGCGGTGTTCGTGGCGCTCAATGCGCGGCACCGCGCAGAACCCAGGCAGGCGCTCGCCCCACAGGTCGCTGGTCCTGCGGGCGCGTCGACCGACGCATCGAGCGCCCTGCGCGTGCCTTCAGAGAGCGCGCGCTCGCGCGCTGCACCGGGTGACCTGGCCGCGGTCGGGGGGGGCGCCGCGACCCGTCGCGTTCGGCTCGTCGATGCAGCCGGCGCGCCGCTCGCGCAGTACACGCTCTGCGCCCCAGGTCCCACGCCTCTGCCCCAGGGTGCCCCGGCGGAGGGGGCCTCCGTTGGACGTTGGACCTCGGACGATTCGGGGATCGTCACATTGCCGCGAGACCTCGCGGCGGTCGTGCCGATCGACGACGACCGGCTCGCATTCGATGCGCTGGTCGAGCACGGCGCGCGCCAGCGTCAGCGCCTCGTTCGCGCGCCCGTCGAGGTCGCGGCTCCCGACGCCGAGGGCCTCCTCGGGGATGGCTCCACGCCGACGCAGTGGCGCCCCCCCTGTGGACCGACGATGCGCCTGCGGATCGACGCGCCTGCGGCGATCGACCTGGACGAGCTCGAGGCGCGCCTCGTGTCGACGGGCCTCTCGGAATATCGCGACGACGGCAATGAGCGGCCGATCGCGCCCATCAGGCGACCGACGCGCGCGGCCCAGCACGCCGGCGTGAGCGGGCCTGCAACGGCGATCGCCGAGCTCCCTTGGGTGCGCTTCGGCGTCACGCCCAAGGGCGCAGACGACCCGCGGGCGACGTGGCGCCTCGAGGTGCGAGACCGCGCCGGATACTGGTTCGGGGCCGTAGAGCTGGACGCCCTCGATGCGCACAGCGCCCACCCAGTCGATGTGAGGCTGAGCCCGTCCGGGGTCGTCGCGGGCAGCATCGATGTCGGTGCGGAGGGACCGCCGACGGACGTCTTGCTCGCGCTCTACATCGGGCACGTCGACGACGTCGGCGGCATGAGCGCGCGCGCGCCGTTCGTCGCCTGGACGGCCTTGGACGCCGAGGGGCGCTTCGAGCTGCGCTGGGTTCCGCCGGGCGCGTACACCCTCGGTACGACCTCTGCCAGGCACGCAACGGCCGAGCATCAGCTCGAGGTCGTCGCGGGCGAGCGTTGCCAGGTCGAGCTGGCGCTCGCGCCGCTCGTGACCGTCGGGCGCCTGGCCGGCGAGGTGAGGAGCGAGTCGGGGGCCTATTCCGGCCAGCTGCTCGTGTTCCTCCGCGACGCGTCGGGCTCTGTCATCGATGTGGTGCCGACGACGTGGAGGCCCAGGGGCGATCCCGACGCGGACCTGCGCGCCGCGTTCGAGTTCACATCGGTGCCAGCGGGCGCGCTCAGCATGGACGTTGTGTCGTTCACCAGCGCCGTGACAGCAGAGGTCGAGCCGACCGCGCTACGGGCGCCGAGCGGGACGGTGCTGGTGACCCTGCGCGACACCCAGCCCGCCGCCGACGTCGAGTTCGAGGTCGTCGATGCGATCAGCGGCGCCGTGATCAGCGCCCTTGTGGTCGAAGCGACGATCGACGGGGGCTTGCCGCGCCGGTTCGCGCGCTGGGTCGATGAGGACGGGCGCGCGGGTTGGTCCCTCACCGCGGGTGGGATGCTCTGGAACCGGTTCATCGGCGCCGCACCGCTGCGCCGCCTCCCCGACGCGGCGCTGCTCGAATGGACCGTCACCGCGCGCGGGTACACGGCGCACACTGGCGGCCGCAGCGAGCTCGTGGCGGTCGCTGAGGGCAGGTTCGTCGCGCGTGTCGCGCTGCGCGCGGAGTGAGCTCCGCGCACGCTCAGCTCCCAGGCGCCGCGCCCTCGCCCGACGGCTTCGGCTGGCCTGCGGGTCGCCCCGGAGCTTGCTCCACTGGCGGACTCAGCGGCTGCACCGTGAACCGCGGTCGGACTTCGACCGCGGCGTGCGTCGGCGCGTCAGCCGGCAGCGGCAGCTCCCACACGTAGACGCGCCCCGCGCTCGTGCCCGCCGCGAGGCGCGCGCCGTCGCGTGAGAGCGCGAGCGAGAAGACGGCGTCACCGGGGACCTCCAAGAGCGCGCGCGGCGCGAGCGCGTCGTCGAGCGCCAGCACGCTCCCGCCGCGCATGCCCGCGAAGATGAGCCCCTCGGAGACGGCCACGGCCAGCACGTCGCCACCAGGCAGCGCGACCTTCTTGACGTGCGAGGCCGACTGGAAGCGCGTCTCCATCTGCGCCGCCGTGCCGTCCTCGGCGCGGTAGAGGTGCGGCTCCCAGACGTGCAGCTCGCCGCCTTCGCCGGCGGTGACCACGCGCTCAGGGCCCGGCCCCGTCGCGACCGCGTAGATCGCGTGCTGGTACATCGCCTGGTCCGGCAGCGTCTGTGTGTGGCGGGTGTAGCTCGTCCACAGCGCGCCCGTTTGCGCGTCGAACACCTTCGCGGTGTGGTCACGGCTCGCCGTCACGAGGAACGCGCCGTCCGGCGTAAAGGCGAGGCCCGTGACTTGGTCCGTGTGCAGCGCGCTGCGCCACAGCCGCGAGCCGTCCGGCGCGCTGTAACAGCCCACGGCGCCGTCCGCCGAGCACGCGGCAAAGCGCGCGCCGTCGGGCGACACAGCGGCGTCGAGCGCGAGGTCGCCGAAGACATCGACGGCAGGCGACACGCGCCAGCCATCGAGCGCGCCGACGCGGCGCAGCTCGCCTGACGCGCCCGGCATCCCGCCGGCGACGAGCAGCGGCGCTGCGCCGCGCTGGACGATCGCTTGGATGCGCTGGGGGAGGCCGCCGTGGCGCGCGGTCAGGCGGCCGGACGCGACGTCGAACGCGAGCACTTCGCGCACCCCGGAGGTGTAGAGCGTCGCGCCGTCGGGCGAGAACTCGAGCGCGGTCACGGCGAGCGGGTGGGCGTAGCGCTCGGGCGCCGCCGGGTACTGGGCCAGGCGCGCGGTCAGCTCGACGAGCGGGACGTCGCCTTGCGGCGGCGCCGGCGCGCCCGCTTCGATCCAGCGGCGCACGGCCGCGAGCTCGGTGTCCGGGAGCCGCGCTCCGCCCTCGGGCATACGCTCGAACTCGTCGTCCGTGACGAGGCGCCTGAAGAGCTCGCTCGAGTCGACGTCGCCGGCCACGACGGGCGGCGCGCCCGAGGCGCCGGGCTTGAGGAGCCGCTCGTACGTGTCGAGCGACCAGCGGCCTTTGCGCTCCTTACCGGCGTGGCACGTCGCGCACCGCGCGTGCAGGAGCGGCGCGACATCGAGGTCGAACTGGGGCTCCTGCGCGAGGTGCGCGCCGAGCAACAAGAGCGTGATCACGGGCGCCATCGTTCAGTGTTGGAAGAGGAACTCTTTTGTGTTGAGGACGGCCCAGACGACGTCCTCCCACGCGGCGAGTGAGTCGTCCGCGAGGCGCGCCGCGAGGAGGCCGCGCTCGCGGTCGCTCGGCGGCCGCGCCAGCGCAGCGAGATAGAGCGCCTCGAACCCGTCCGGCAGCGCTCGATAGTGGCGCGCGGCCTCGACGACCCGCGCGCCCACGAACGCGCCATTCAGCATCTGCAGCGCTTGCGCGAGCGTCGGCTCGTTCGAGCGCTCGCACGCGCATGAGGTCGCGCGCGGCGGCGCGCCGAACGCCGCCAAGAACGTCGCGCGCGTCCGGTCCGCAGCGGCGTCTTCGGCGTCGGGCACCAACCGCTGGGTCGCGAACCAGCCGTCGAGCTCAGCCTCGATCGTCCGCGCCTCTTGGTCAAGCGCGCGCCAGCCCTCATCTCCGACGAGGTAGCGCGACCAGAGCTCGCGCTCCGTTCCCTCGTGCTGCGCCCCTTGGCCGAGGCGCCCAGCGTCGTGTGCGTCGAGCAGCTCGACGAGGCGAGCGTCGATCGTATCGGCGGCTTTGAAGTAGAAGCCTGCTGCGCCGCCGCCGTTCCAAATCTTCAACAGCACCTGGCTCTGGCCGCTGGGGAGCTCGACGGTGACCTTGTCTTGGTCCGGCGCGACGCCGCGGCTGACGTTGCGCGTCAGGACTTCGCGGCCTGCGACCCAGAGGCGGAGCCCGTCGTCGCTGCCGAGCGAGAGCTCGACGCGGCACGGCGCGGTGGCCGTGACGAGGCGCGACAAATAGAGCGCCGAGCGCGCCGGCATCGCGAGCGAATGGGGCGCGCCGTCTTGCCACTCCGGGTGGGGCTCCCAGCCGGCGCCGTCGAAGGTCAGCGGCGCGCTCGCGCGCGCTTCGACGCCGAAGTCGCGCTCGAACGCGTCATCGGCGCCGAACGCGCGCGACGCGGACCATGGCCCGAACGCTGCGCCGCCGCCGGCGAGCAGCGCGGCGCGTGTCTCGTCGACCCAGCGCTCGAAGCCGTCGTCGAGCGCCACGGCGCGCGCATTCGCCTGCTGCCGCGCGCTCTGTGCAGCTTCGAGGCGCGCCCTTCGACCCGCCTCGCGCGCGACCCGCGCGACGCCGTCCGAGAGCTGCTCAGCGTCCAGGAGGCGCTGGCGCTGGCGTGAGAAGAGCTCGATGTTCGGCTCGTCGTGGTCTGTGGGCTCGGAGCGCCGTTGATACGTCTGGCTGCGCGCGATGGCGCGCAGCATGTGGCGGCGGTCGTAGCCGCTGTGTTTGAACTCCGCTGCGAGCGCGTCGAGCAGCGCCGGGTTCGAAGGCGGGTTCGACGAGCGGAAGTCGTCGACGGGCTCGACGATGCCGCGGCCCATGAGCGCGGCCCAGAGGCGATTGACCTCGACACGCGCGAAGAAGCGCTCGTCCTCGCGGGTCAGCCACTCGGCGAACGCCGCGCGGCGCTCGACCAGCGGCGCGCCCGCTGGCCCGGACCAGGGCGCGCTCGGCGCCTTCGTCCGCGCGTGCTCGACGCCGTCCGAGAAGTTGGTCGCGATGCGGTAGTAGTCGTCCTGCGTCCACCCCTCGTAGGGGTGGTTGTGGCACTTCGCGCACTCGAGGCGCGAGCCCAGGAACACCTGCGTCGTGGCTTCCGTGCGCGTGTTGGCGTCCTTCAGCGCGCGGAAGTAGCTGGCGCCGGCGTCCGTCGACGTCAAGAGGCCGCGGACGAACGCGTCGTAAGGCTCGTTCCGCAGCCAGCTCTCGCGAATGAGGCGCGCGTATGGCGCGGCGTCATCTCCCAGCTGGGCCTTGGTCAGGCGCAGGAGGTCGGCGGTCTTGTTGCCCCAGAACGCCGCGTGCTCGTCGCTCGCGAGGAGCCGGTCGATCGCGGCCTCGCGCTTCTCGGGCGAGGGATCCGAGAGGAACGCGCGCGCCTCGTCGGGCGTCGGCAGGAGCCCCGTCAAGTCGAGCTGCACGCGCCGCAGGAACGTCGCGTCGTCGCACGTCGCGGCGGGCAGGTATTGGAGGTCGCGCAGGCGCTCGTTGACGAGCTGGTCGATGAAGCCGCGCGCTTCGGGCGCGGACCAGGCGTAACCCTCGACCGGCTGTACGAACACGAACGGCACGGACTCCAAGCGATCCAGGTAGCGCGCGACGATGGCGCACTGGCCGCGGCCCTTGCCAGTGACGCGCCCGTCCGCGTCGACCGTCGCGATCGCCTCATCGGTGCTGAACCAGCTCACGATCGGGGTCACGTCGAGCGCCGTGTCGTCGGACAGGCGCGCGCGCGCCGAGAGGGCTTGGACGGCGTCCGGGAGCGTCAGGAGGACGGGGCCCTTGGGCTCGATCTCGAGGGCCTCGAGCGTGACACCCGCCGTGTTCGGGCCGGCTGCGCCCTCGCCGAGCCAGCGCTTGATCAGCGTCAGGCTTACGTCACCCTCGCGCAGGCGGACGCCGCCGCCGTGGGGCACTTGGCCGAGCGGCTTGCGCAGGAGGAGGCTGGCCTCGGGGTCGATCAGGTCGAGGCGCCGCCCGAGCGCGCCGGTCAAGAGCGTCGCGTGGTCGGCGTCCGGGTCGTAGGCGAAGAGCGACAGCGCGAAGCCCCCGCGCCCGTGCGGTGAGCCGTGGCAGGCGCCGCTGTTGCAGCCGGACTGAGTCAGCGCTGGGAGCAGCTCGAACTCGAAGCGCACGGGGTCTTTGGCCGCAGGCGCCTCTGTCGGTGCGGTCCGCCCCTTCAGCTCGGTGCGTCCAGGCTCTTCGAGCAACAGCGCAGGCGCTTGCAGGGCGAGCGCGATCAAGAGGCCGCGGAGCATGGACATCAGAACAGCTCCGGGATCGGCGCCCCGCCTTGAGCGAGCTGCACGGGGCGCCCCTGCGGCGTGTGCAGCGGCTCGCGGCGGTCGATCCCGAGCTTCTCGTAGATCGTCGCGGCGTAGTCCTCGAACGTGTAGCCCATCGGGCTCGTGATGTAGCCGCCGTCTTCGTCGGTGCTGCCGACGACCTGCCCGCCAGGCACGCCAGCGCCCGCGAACAGGCACGTGAACGAGAAGACCCAGTGGTCGCGCCCTTTGCGCTCGTTGATCTTCGGCGTGCGCCCGAACTCGGTCATGAAGCACACCAGCGTGTCATCGAGCAGCCCGCGCTCGCGCATGTCGCCGATGAGCGCCGCGAAGGCCTGGTCCGTGCTGCCCATCATCGGCCAGGTCCCGATGCCGAAGCGTCCGGCGCCGGGCCCGCCGCCCTGGATCGCCGTCGAGCCCTGCGAGTAGATGAAGTCGTGGTGGTCCCAGTTCATGTTGCTGCCGCCGGGGGTCGCCTGCGTGTTGGGCTCGCGGACGTCGACGCACACGAAGCGCACGCCAGACTCGATGAGCTTGCGCCCGAGGAGGTAACACTGGCCGCGGTGGCCGCGCCCATAGCGCTCGCGCGTCGCGTCCGTCTCGGTGTCGAAGTCGAACGCTTGGCGCGTCAGCGGGTTCGTCAGCATGTCGTGCGCCTGCTCCATCGCGGCGCGCATACCGGCGACGTCGTCGCCCGCGGCGGCCTTTGACGCGCCCCCCGCGAACCCGAGGTCGAGGTTCGACAGCAGGTCGCGTCGGTCGCGGAAGCGCCGCTCGTCGATCCCGGACGCGAGCCCGAGGTTCGGCACCTCCCACATGGGATCGGAGAGGTCACGCCCGCCGGTCTTGAACGTCTTGACGGACGGCGGCAGGAAGCCAAGCCGGCTCATTTCGGCCTGCTCGCTGTTGCCGGGGACGAGGATGTTGGACGGCAGGTGGCGCGCGCTGGAGCCGAGCCGCCACGCGACGACGGACCCGATGTCCGGCATCTCGACCGGTCCCGTCGGGTTGGCGCCCGAGAAGACGTACTGCGACCCCAGCGGGTGGCTGTTGCCGATCCCGGGGACCGGCTGGTGCATGCAGCGCACGACGGTGAGCTCGTGCGCGACGCGCGCGGTCTTGGCGCACAGCTCGGTGAAGTGCATGCCCGGCACGCTCGTCGGGATCGTCGCGAACGGGCTGCGGTGCTCGAGGGGCGCGTTCGGCTTGGGGTCGAACGTGTCCATCTGTGACACGCCGCCCTGCTCAAAGATGACGAGCACGCGCTTGGCCCGCGCGCGGAGCGCCGCGCGCCCGAAGGCTGGCGTCGCCGCGAGCGCGGCGCCCATGGAGACCTGGAGGAACGAGCGGCGCGACGGCGCGTGATCGCGGTGCAGCGGGTGGACCATGGTGCCCCGCCAGGGTACTCCAATCCTGCGTGAGCGCGCAGCGGGCCCTCGCGCTCGGAACATGGGGCCCTACTTGCCGCGACGTCGAGTGCGGCGCGCGCGAGCTTGTGGCTCGGCAGGGGGCGCCTCGCTCGCGGCAGCGGCGGTGGCGTCAGGCTCAGCTTCGACCCGCGCGCGGCCCGCCACGTTCTGCTGTGCCTGCGCCTCTGCCGCCGCAGCGAGCAGCGCCTCGGCGTAGGGCCCCTCGAACAAGTTGTCTCGCCGCGGGTCGCTCTTCTCCGCGCCATCCACCGCTTCGTCGATGACCTGCTGCTTCTTGAGGAGCGTGCGCACCATGCTCGCGTCGAGCGAGTCCTCGAGCACCAGATGCTGCACGAGGACGCTGTCCTTTTGGCCGATGCGGTGCGTGCGGTCCTCCGCTTGGGTCATGTTCGCCGGCACCCAATCGAGCTCAGCGAACACGACGTGTGACGCGGCCGTGAGGGTCAGCCCGAAGCCGGCCGCCGTGATCGAGCCGACGAACAGGGCGCAGGTGGGGTCTGTCTGGAAGCGATCGACGGCCGCCTGGCGCTGCTCGGCCGTGTCGCCGCCGGTCAGCGAGACGGCCTGTTCGCCGAAGGCGCCGGCGACCTGGTCGACGACATCGCGATGGTGGGCGAAGACGACGACCTTCGGCGACTCCTGCAGCGCGGCTTGGAGGTGCTCGATCACGAGCGGCACCTTAGCGAGCGCCGTCGCGTGGCGCAGCTTCGAGAGCTCGCCGAACGCCTCCGCTACCTCGCGGCGCAGCGCAGCGCGCGCCTCGGGGTCGCTCTCTTGTGGTGCGTCGCCGCCGCCTTCCAAGAGGCGCCCGCTCGCGCGCAGCTCGCCGAGGCGCGTGCGGTGTTTGTCCCAGGCGGCGCGCTCGGCCGCGATCAGCTTCGACACGGCGTCCGAGCCGACCTCGATGACCTGCCGGCGTTTTGGCGGCAGGTCCTTCAACACGTCGGCTTTGGTGCGCCGAATCATGATCGTCCCGCGCAGCGTCTCGTGCAGCTCGCCGAGGTTCGATGCGCCCGAGGTGTCCCAGCCAAAGTTGGTCTGGAACGGCGCGCAGAAGCGCTGCGCGAAGTCCCAGAACTTGGGGAAGACGTCGGGCGCGAGGTGGCTGACGATGGGGAAGAGCTCGGCCGGCCGGTTGAGGATCGGCGTCCCTGTCAAGAAGAGCATGCGCTCGGCGCGCAGCGCGTAGAGGCGCTTCGAGCGCTGCGCCTCGCGGTTCTTGACATAGTGGCACTCGTCGACGATCAGCACGTCCCATGCGCGGCGGAGCTGCTTCTCCCATTTCCGCAGGAGGTCGTAATTGATGATGACGACGTCTGCGTCGCTCGGGAACTCCTTGGCCGCGACGCCGACGCGCATGTCGCGGGTGAGCCAGCGCTCGCACTCGCGTTGCCAGTTCAACTTCAGGCTGGCGGGGCAGACGATCAGCACCGTCTCGGCGCTGGCGTCCGCGTTGACGACGGCGATCGCTTCGACCGTCTTGCCGAGGCCCATCTCGTCGGCGATCAGGGTGTTCGGTCGGGCGAGCGCGTAGGCGACGCCGGCGCGCTGATAGGGGAGATAAGCGAGGCCCTCGGGCGCAGGGACCTCCAGCTTCGCGTCTGCGGCGTGGCTGGCGCGCAGTGAGATCGCGCGTTGCAGCTTCAGGACGCGCTCGGCCTTGGCCTTCTCGGCGGCGGCCTGCTTGGCTTTGGCGACGGCGGGGCCGGCGCGTTTGGCGAGCGCTCTGGAGACCTCGTCCGTCGCGTACTCGAGCAGCTTGACCGCAGCCGCGAGGTCTGTGGTCCACCAGGCCTTGCCGAGCCCTTGCGCGCAGAGCGGGCACTTTGCGACGCGGCAGCGATCGCCAGGGTGCCAGCGCAGCCCGGCGTCCTTGGCGATGAAGCGCTCTTCGTAGGTGCACTCGAGCACAAACGTGCCGGGCGTCGGCTCGCAGAGCCGCGGGCCCTCAGGCGCGTCGCTCTCTGGCGGAGTCATGGGTTCGTCCGAGCTCACCGGTGCAGTCTATCGAGTGCCGCACGCGGCGCGATTGCCCCATGTCGCGCACCCAGTCAGGCATCGACGGGCGTGGCGCGACAGGTCACTCGTAGATCTCGACGAGTGTCCCCTCGGCGACGAGGTCGAAGACCTCCAAGACATCCGCGTTGCGCATTCGAATGCAGCCGTGTGACGCGGGCGTGCCGATCAGGCCCTCTTCGTTCGTCCCGTGGATGTAGATGAAGCGGTCGTACGAGTCGATGCCCGGGCCCCGGTTCTTTCCGTCTTCGAGGCCCTCGAGCCACAGCACGCGCGTCGTGATCGCGTCCCCAGGCACGTCGACCGGCTGCGTGTGGATCTTCGCCATGCGGCCGGTCGGCTTGCGTGAATCGAAGGTCATCCCGAGCGGCTCGCCCGCGCCGAACTTCGAGTTGACGCGGTGCAAGCCGAGCGGCGTGCAATAGCTGCCAGCCTTCGAGCCCACGCCATTGCGCGCGGTCGAGACCGGGAAGCGGCGAATGAGCTGGCGGCCTGCGTAGAGCTCCATCTGTTGGGCGCGGACGGACACTTCGACTCGATCGACGCGGGTCGAACGGGGCTCACCTGGAGCGACCGCGCCCAGCGCCGGCGTGGCTCGCTCGGGCTGGTCTGCGCCGACGATCCGGGCCGTGGGCAGGTCGAGCTGCCACGGCGTGTCCGCGGAGTCCGCGTCCTCGCTCAGGTCCGTCAGCGACAGCTCGAGGCGCGCCGGGTCGAGCCCCGCCCCGTTCGACGCAGCAGCGCCGTCTTGCGCCGCAGGGCGCTCCGTCCCGCCCTCTTGGTCGTTCCACGCGGCGTTGACCTCGTTGCAGCCCGTCGCGATCACGCAGAGGGCGCACGCAACCAGGAGCGCGCGCGCCCGCCGCGAAGGCTCGGACGCCCAGCGGAGCCAGCGAGGGGGGAACGGTGCGCTCGGGACCACGTCGTGGATGGTACCGAGCGCCAGGGGCGCCGTCGCGTGTTCAGCGGCGACGACGGCGTGCGACCCTCGGTGCTCGCCGGGGCTGCATTGGCTCACTGAGCCGGTGACCTTCCTGACGCGGACGAGGTCGATGCAGCGACCGGCGCCACGAGTCCTTCGAACTGCGTCACGTGCAGGAGGTGCGCAGGAGGTCGCGGAGCCCTCCAGAGCAAGACCCTGATTGACCTGAGCGCCTAGGCTCGGGTTTCGCTTGTCCTTCGGCTGCGGCCCGCGGCGGTTCACGCCCAGTAGGACGGCCCTGGCACGGCTCAATGGCATCCTGGGGGGTCCCTCGGACTCCGACACCTTGTCGGGGAGAGGCTCTGTGGCCATGCTTGCCCTGTGGCCGTCTCCGGCCGCTGCTGCGCCAACCCTCCAACCAGACTGCACGCCAACATGCAACATTCCCTCCTCTTCGCGGTCAGCACGATCGCGCTCGCCGGCACCGCCGTTGCCCAGCTCCCCGATGTCGCGATCGTCGCCGCTGCCTCAGCGTCCTTGACGGATTGCCGCTACACCGATGTTCAGACAAAGCTCCTGGCGACGGGGCGCTTCGCATCCGTCGACCTGATTGACTGCCAAACCCAGACGCCTACGCTCCAAGACCTCGCGCCCTATGAGGCGGTCTTGACCTGGACCAATACCAGCTATCAGAGCGGCGATCTGCTCGGCGACGTCTTCGCAGACTACGTCGACGCTGGAGGGGGCGTCGTCGTCGCGATCTATGCAACGGGCACCACGACCGTCAACCGCTGGCTCGGCGGGCGCTGGCTCACCGGTGGGTACGAGGTGATTCAGACGCAGGGGGGCACCATCGGCGGCGCGAGCTCGCTCGGCAACATCCTCGTTCCCGGGCACCCGCTGATGGCGGGCGTGACGACGTTCTCTTCGGCCCAAGGTGCGCGGCCGACGTCGACCACATTGGTTCAAGGTCAGGTCATCGCCGAGTGGCTGGATGGGAAGATCCTCGTCGCCGAGGGCGCGAACCCGCGCCGCGTCGACCTCGGGATGTACCCGCCGTCGAGCGATTGCTCGGCGACGTTCTGGGACTCGACGACGGACGGGGCCACGTTGATGGCGAATGCGCTCGAAGCGGTCGCAAACGGCGTATCGCCTGGTCTCGGATCCAACTACTGCGCGGCGAATGCCAACTCGACCGGGGCGACGGCGACCATGTCTGCGGCCGGATCGTCCGCCGTCGTCGACAACGACCTCACGCTCACTGCGGCCGCGCTGCCGAACAACGCGTTCGGCTTCTTCCTTACGAGCCAGACGCAGGGCGCGATCGCGAATCCGGGCGGCAGCCAAGGCGTGCTCTGCCTCGGAGGTTCGATCGGACGTTACGTCGGTGCGGGCCAGATTCAGAACTCGGGAGCGGTGGGTGAGATTTCACTCGTGATCGACCTGACGCAGTTCCCGACGCCGACCGGCTTCGTCTCCGTGTTGCCAGGGCAGTCATGGAACTTCACTGCTTGGTACCGCGACGTCGTCGGAGGCTCAGCGACCTCGAACTTCGCGAACGGCCTAGAGATCACGTTCCAATGAGTTCTGCGCGCACCCAACCCCGGGGTTGGTGACACTCGCGCACGGGGGATCGAACCCGATATTGGAGCTATGAGCGGGGCTGTGGGCGGGGCTGTGGGCGGGGCTGTCAGCGCGGTCGCCTCCTCCAAGCTGGTCCCTTGACTCGAGCTCGTTTATGGGCGCGCGGTACGGCGCGAGCCGCGCGCCGCGCCCCACACGCCCTCGATCCGCGCAAAGACGCGCGGCCACGTGAAGGGCGCTAGCTCCTCAGCCGACGGCGGCTTCTCAGGCGCCATCAGCGCGGCTTCGAGCGCGTCCGCGAGCCGCGCCGTGAACGCCGGCAGGTCGTCGGGGTGCGGAACGTCGACCTCCACCCGCGGCATCGAGACCGTCGTCAGCGACTCGCTCAGCGACGCACCGAGCGCGCGCACGCCCGGCAGGTCCGACGCGACGAGATGGCACCCCGCGGCGCGCGCCTCGACGAGCACGAGCGGCAGGCCCTCGTAGAACGAAGGCAGCGTGAAGACCTGCGTCCGACGCATGCGCGCCGCGAGAGCGTCGTCGTCCATGCGCCCATGGGCGACCACGTGTGGCGCCAGCTCCGCCATCCGCGCGCGTAGCCTTGACGCCTCCTCGCCAGCGCCGCCGCCGACCACGTGCAGGCGAAACGGCACGCCGCGGCCTGCAAGGAGCTCGGCTGCGCTCAGCAGCGCTCCGACGCCCTTCGCCTCTGCGATCTTTCCCACGTACAGGATCGAGCCTGGCTCTGTCCCGCGCTCATGGGCTTGGAGCCGCTCCGGAGAGAACCCTGCGCCCACGATATGCGCGCGCTCGCGCGGGACACCCAACCCTGCCGCGAGCTCGGCGACGTGGCCTTCGTGCAGGACGACAAACGCATCGGCCCCTCGGCACCCAGCGCGGACCCTGTCCGCGAGCGCGGGCGCCGCCCGCGCGAGCTGGCGCAAACCTGTCGCGTGGCAGTGGACGACCAATGGCACGTCAGGCGCGAGCTCGCGCAGCAACGCGCTGACGAACCAGACGTGATGCGAATGAATGACGTCGGGCCGCGACGCTTCGAGCGCTCGCGCGAGGTGCGTGCGCCAGGCGCGCTCGTAGGCCGCCCACTGCAACGGCGACATCGCGCTGAAGACAGTGCTGGGATAGGGCATGACGTCGCTCATGCCAGGCACGTCGAAGGGCAGGTCCGGCCCGCCGAAGCCTAGCGCATGGACACGCTCGGCAGCGACGCCGGGAATGAGCGCGACCGGCTCACTCACGGGCGCCGCGCAGACGACGTGCTGCTGCCAGCCCGCTCGTTCGATCTCCGCCGCGAGGGCATGCAAGGTCACGCCGCTGCCGGTCAGGCCGGGCCTCTGCGCGAGCACGTGAAGGACGTTGGCCATGCGTTACGAGCGCTCGTCGAGGCCCGCCGGGTGGTGGGTGTGCGTCGCCCACGGACGCGCGCGCTGCTTCAAGGGCAGAGCGTCACGGCGAGCGCGTTCGTGAAGTTCCAGCTCGACTGGTTTGGTGTCGCGACGCGGTGATAGAACTGAAAGTGGGCGTGGACCCCAGGCGTGAGCGCGAGCGGGCCGGATTGCTGGTTCGCGAGCATCACGCGCAGGGCCGCGCTGCCTGCTGCGCCCGTCGGCACGACGCCGAGCCGCGCGAGCGGTCCGCCGACGCAGACTCTGCCTTGCCCGCTGAGGACCTCGCCCGCGCGCAGGCCATAGAACGCGATCCCGAACGTGTTGAGCGGGGCGCCCTGGACCTGCAGCGTGAAGTCATCGGTGGTGACGCTGGTGCTCCCGACGAGCGTGAGCCTTGCGCCGCCGCCCAGCGTGTTCGGATCGGAGGGGCAGTACGACTCCGGCGACGGACACCCAGACGCAGCTGTGATACTGGTCACGTCATGGGTGAACGCGCCGCTCCAGCTCCCGCCCGAGAACGGCATGTCGAACGAGAACGCGTCGACGCGAAGCCCCTGGGCCGGGCCGATCGACGGGAAGGAGCCCGAGATCGGCAGGCTGCCGAGGGAGGCGCCTGCGAGGTCCACTTCGAACGCGGGGCCAAGCGGCGGCTCAACTCGCATGAACCCGCTCCGGGCGACCAGGTCGAGCGTCGTGGCGAATGCGGCCCCCGGGAGGCCCGGGCTCAGGTCAAAATCGGGTGACGTCGCGCCGAGCTCCAGGTCACGGAACGCGACGGTGCCGTTCGCGGGGCCACTCAGGAGCGCAGCGACGACCGTGTTCGGGACGACGAGGCGCGCGCCAGTGATGCGCGCCCGACCGGTCACGGGTGATACGTCGAAGTCGACGACGATGTCGCCGCTCAACGAGTACGACTGCAAGAACGCGCCCATTGGCCCGAGGTTGCTGTCTGCGCTCCAGTGTGTCGTTGCGCTGTTGAGCTCGAAGACGCGCAGCTCTTGCGCCGATACTGGGGCGGCCAGGACGCCCAAGGTGAGGGAGACAAACGCCGAGCGAAGGAGCGATTGGGGCGACGGTGTGTTCATGGTTCACGGCACAGAGATTTCGTGCGCCTCGCCCGCGCCGCGCGGCGTGCGGACTGAGCTCACGAGGGCTTGGATGTGCGCCGGCGGCGGCGGGAAGAAGCGTGAGACGAGCAGCGCGACGGCGAAGTTCAGCGCCATGCCCACCGACCCGATCCCGATCGGCGAGATGCCGAAGAGGTAGTTCTCGCGGAGCGCGAGCTCGGGGTGGATGAACTTGAACCAGGCGATGTAGCCCGCGGTGAACAAGAGCCCGCTCACCATGCCCGAGATCGCGCCCTCGCGGTTCATCCGCCGCGAGAAGATCCCCATCAGGATCACGGGGAAGAACGACGCCGCCGCGAGGCCAAAGGCAAACGCGACGACCTCGCTGACGAACCCGGGCGGGTCGATGCCGAGCCAGCCAGCGACGACGACGCCGACCGCCGCCGCCCCGCGCGCGGCCCACAGCTCGCCGCGCTCAGTGATGCGCGGCATGAAGGTGCGCTTCAGCAGGTCGTGGCTGATCGACGTCGAGATGACGAGCAAGAGGCCCGCCGCCGTGGAGAGCGCCGCCGCGAGGCCCCCCGCGGCGACCAGGCCGATGACCCAGTTCGGAAGGTCCGCGATCTCAGGGTTCGCGAGGACCATGATGTCGTTGTCGACCTTCAGCTCGTTCGCGACGGCGAGCCCCGTCTCCGGGTCCGTGTAGCCCGGGCCGACGTACTGGATGAGTCCGTCACCGTTCTTGTCGTCGAACTGGATCAGCTTCGTCGACTCCCACTTCTTGAACCACTCCGGCATGTCCGCGTAGGGCTTGCCCGCGACGGTGTTCAAGAGGTTCGTACGCGCGAAGACGGCGATCGCCGGCGCGGTCGTGTAGAGGATCGCGATGAAGACCAGCGCCCACCCTGCCGAGAGGCGCGCGTCGCGCACGCGGGGCACCGTGTAGAAGCGAATGATGACGTGGGGCAGGCCCGCAGTGCCGACCATCAGCGCCAGGGTCGCGGCGAAGAGCTCGATGCGTGGCAAGTTACGCTCGGTATAGAGCGGGAAGCCGAGGTCCGCGTGCAGCCCGTCGAGCCGATCCAGCAAGAACGTGCTCGTGCCGCTGATGGTGGAGCCGAGCCCGACTTGGGGCACTGCGTGGCCCGCGACGTAGAGCGAGATGAAGATCGCCGGGACGAGGTACGCGAAGATCAGGACGCAGTATTGCGCCACTTGTGTGTACGTAATGCCCTTCATCCCGCCGAGCACGGCGTAGACGAACACCACGACCATCCCGATCATCACGCCGGTCTCGACGTCGACGCCCAGGAACCGACTGAATACGAGCCCGACGCCGCGCATCTGGCCGGCGACATAGGTGAACGATACGAACAAGGCCGCCACGACGGCGACGAGGCGCGCCGCGCTCGAGTCGTAGCGGTCGCCGACGAAGTCCGGCACCGTGAAGCGGCCGAACTTGCGCAGGTAAGGCGCGAGCAACAGCGCCAGCAGCACGTAGCCGCCAGTCCAGCCCATCAGGTAGATGGAGGCGTCGAGGCCGCGGAACGAGATGATCCCGGCCATCGAGATGAAGGATGCGGCGGACATCCAGTCCGCGGCTGTCGCCATCCCGTTGGCCATCGGCGGCACCCCGCCGCCGGCGACATAGAACTCGCCGGTGCTCCCGGCGCGCGTCCGGATCGCGATCCCGATGTAGAGGGCGAAGGTGAGTCCGACGATCAGCGTCGTCCAAGCTTGTACGTCCATGGCGCGGCCCCTATTGCTCGTCGAAGCCGTACTTCTTGTCGAGGCGATTCATCACCACGACGTACGCGAAGATCAGCACGATGAACACATAGATCGCGCCCTGCTGGGCGAACCAGAAGCCGAGCTTGAACCCGGTCCCCGGCAGTCGATACGCGTTCAGCTGATCGACGAACAAGATCCCGCATCCGAACGATACGGCGAACCAGATCGACAGCAGGACAGCCAGCGCGCGGACGTTCGCGCGCCAGTACGCGGCGAGGCGCGCGGCCTCGTCGGCGGAGGCGGAGGGGGTGGGCTCGGGCATCTCAGCGCTCGGTCACGGGTGGGGCAACGCTGGAGAGCGTAACTCACGCCGACGCGTACCGAGCTCTGCACTTGCCCTCAGGGACCGTTCGGCACCAGCAGCCGCGCGAGCGTCAGGACGCGCCGCAGGTTCGCGCGGTTGCTGGGCTCGAGCTCGGCGAGCGGGCTGCGCAGCTCGCCAGTCAGCACGCCCAGCTCCTGCAGGGCCGCCTTGAGCGGCCCTGGGTTCGTCTCGACGGACAGCGCATCGATCAGCGGCGCGAGGCCCTCCTCATAGCGCCCGATGAGGGCCATGTCGGACGCGGCGCGCGCGGCGTCGACGAGGCGATCGACCTCGTCGGGGACGAGGTTCGCGACCACGGACACGGCCCCGGAGGCGCCCGCGGCTGCAAACGGCGCCAAAGTGCGGTCGTCGCCAGCCAGGACCGGGACCTTGACGATCTCCGTCACGCGCCGAATGCGACCCGGGCTCTTCGTGACCTCGAGCAGGGCGCGGATCGAGGGCACGAGCCGCGCGAGCTCGCGCGCCGCTTCGGGTTCGAGGTCGTACCCGGTACGCTCTGGGTCATTGGCGACGATGAGCGGCGTGTCCGACGCCGCCTCGGCGATCGCGCGGAAGTGGTGCAGGAGCCCGAGCCGCGTCGGGCGCACGTAGGGCGGAGTGACCACGTGCAGGGCGTCTGCGCCCGCGAAGACGGCGTCGCGCGCGAGCTCGCAGCTCGAGCGTGTGTCGCTCGTGCCCACAGCGACGATCACCGCGAGCTTGCCGGACGCCGCCTTGGCTCGGGTCGCGCGCTTGCGCGCCGCGCCGCCGCCGAGGCGCCGCGTCGTCTCGACCGTACGCGCCGCGAGCGCCGCACGCTCTTCGCGCGACAGCGTCGGGCCCTCGCCGGTCACGTCGCCGACGATCACTCCGGCGCTCGCGCGGCGCGAATGGAACAGGAGCAGCTGGTCGAGCGCTTCAAAGTCCAATGCGCCGCTCCGTAGCGGCGTCGGCAACGGGACGAGGATTCCGCGGTACGCGCTCAAGCTCGGGCTCCGTCAGCGATGCGCGCTAGCATGTCTCGCACCGCCGCGTCGACGCCATCGAAGACAGCTTGGGCGACCAGCGCGAAGCCGATGTTCAGCTCCTCGACGCCGTCGAGCGCGGCGATCGGCCCGACGTTCTCGTAGTCGAGGCCGTGCCCTGCGTTGACGCGGAGGCCGAGCTGGCTGGCATACCGCGTCGCGTCGCTGAGCCGCCCGAGCTCGGCCTCACGCAGCGCGCCGCGCGCGTTCGCGTAGGAGCCCGTGTGGAGCTCGACGAACGGCGCCCCGGCGCGCGCGCATGCCTCCAACTGCTCGGGGTCTGGATCGACGAAGATCGAGACGAGCCCGCCCGCCTCCGAGAGGCGCGGGACGGCCTCGAGCAAGCGCGGGAGCTCCCGCACGACGTTCATCCCGCCCTCGGTCGTGATCTCCAACCGATGCTCGGGGACGAGGCAGAACGCGTCTGCGCGGCTCCCCTCCGCGAGCGTCAGCATCTCGGCGTCGAGGCTGACTTCCAGGTTGATGAGCGCCGTCATGGACTCGCGCATGCGGCGCAGGTCCGCGTCCTGGATGTGGCGCCGGTCCTTGCGCACATGGCACGTGATCCCGTGCGCGCCTGCCGCGAGGCAGCGCTCAGCCCACGCGATGGGGTCGGGGAACAGCTCGCGCCGCGCTTGGCGCAGGGTCGCGACGTGGTCGACGTTGACGTGGAGACGGGGCGGGGCTTGGCGGCTCGACACGCCAGCGATCCTAGCGTTCGGGGCGGCGACTTCGATGCGCGCAATTTGCGCGCGGCGCCCACCCTCAATCCCGATTCAGGACTTGAATCTCGGCCCCGTCATGGGCCTCGGTGGCGGCCGGACCCGCGGGTTCGTCGGCGTCGCGCGGCTGACGTCGGCTCAGCCACAGCGCGATCGCGATGGCGAGCAGGGGGAAGAGGAAGCGGCGGGGCGAGGCGCGCATGTTGGTGCTCGATGGGGGGACGCCGCGGCGTCGAGGCTCGCTCGACGCCGCGGCGGCTGGATCGGTTCAGGGAGCCTTGGCTTCCGTGACCGTGACCTCGACCTCGGTGCCGCTGACGGCGTCACGCACCGTGAGCTTGCCGGGCTTCATCTCAGCCGGGATCGTGAGCGTCGCCGCGTTCGCCTCGACCGTGAGCGGCTCGAGCGGCGCCGGCGCGTTCTTGTCGGTCGTGTCGGTGACTTGCAGCGTGTTCGCCGCCGAGTGCACAGTGAACACGATCGCCTCGCCCGGCGCGCCGCTCTCCATGTTGGCGGCGAGCCCGAGCTCCGTGTGGTGCGCGGGCACATAGTCCGGCAGCCACTTGTTGAGGAGGTTCGTGCGGTAGAGCGCGTACCCGATCCCGCCCAGGATGAGCAGGACCAGCAAGACCCGCGGCCAGGGGCTGCGCTTCGGCGCGTACGGGTCGATGAGCGAGCGCTTGGAGCCGGCCGGGATCTCCGGCAGCTCGGTCAGCGAGCCGCCCAGCGGGACGTTGACGCGGGTCAGCGTATTCACGGCCCAGCCGTTGGCGTCGAGGATCGGTCCCAGGTTGCGGGTCCGGAGCTTCAGCCACGCGATGAACATCGAGGGCCCCGAGATCGCGAGGAAGATGCCGATGATGCCCAGCGGGAGCCACGGGCCCAGGCCCAGGAACCCCGTCAACAGCGACGTGAACACGCCCGTGATCCCGGCGACGGCCACGCCGAGGGCCGCGATCGTGCCGACCTCGAACTTGGGCTTCGGCGCATCGCCGCCCTTCGCGGCAGCGTCGGCCGTCGCTTGGACCCCGCTCGCGAGCTTGCTGTTTGCCGCGGCGTCGGCTTCAGCGGCGCGCTTGGCCACAGCCTCCTGGATGCCCCGCAGGACCTTCTTGTACGGCGAGAAGAACGCCTCGCGGATGCTGATCGGGTTGCTGACGATCTTCGTGATCGTCGCATCCCAGTCGTTGCCGTCGCGGTCGTAGAAGATCCCGTTGCGGCCTTCGAACAGGTTGTCGCTCGTGCCCGCGGTAAAGGCGCACGCGACGCTCAGCTTCGGGCGGTCCTTGCGCGTGCAGTCGACGTACGCGAGGAACGAGTTCGACATCGGCGCCATCTTGGCGTGCTTCCCGGCGTCTTGTACGTGGAACGACAGGTCACAAGCGCGGCCGTCGAGGTACAGCGTGCCCGCCTGGAAGATCGCGCCCTTGCGCGCGTAGAAGTCGGTGAAGTTGACGTAGTTGCGCAGCAGCAGCGCAAAGTCGCGGTGGAGGCGCGCCAGCTTCTCGACGCGCGTGATGGCGTCGACCTCGGCCGCGACCGCGAGGTCGTCCGTGATCGCTTGGCGCAGCGACTTCTTGGTCTTCGAGTCGAGGACCTCACGCACGCGCTTGATGCCGAGCGCTTCCACTTGCGCGCCGGCCTTTGCGCCGAGCCAACTCGTGTATCCCGCGAACTTGGCGCAGATGTCGCTCCACTCGGCTTCGGTGAGGGCAACGGCGTTCTTGCAGCAGGCCGCGCGGAACGCGCCGATGGCGGCCGCCCATGCGGGGTTGAGCCCCTTCGTAAGCGAGAGCGGCGCGTCGGCGGAAACGATCGCGAGCGGGAACTCCGCTACCTCGTCCGCTGTGATCGTCATGTCCTTCGCGGCCGCCGCGATGTACGCCTCTTGCTCGCGGTTCACCGCAGCGAGCGCGCGCGGGTCGAACGCTGCGAGGCGACAGCGACCGAAGTAGTCATCGATCTTCGTGCGCACGGCGCTGAACGCAGCGTAGGCGGCCGCGGTGCCATCGCCGAACGGGAAGACGTTCTTCGCGTCGGCCTCGGCGGCTTGGTGCCACGCGTCGAAGTCGGCGCAAGCGGCGAAGAACGCGTCTACGCTGTCTTTGTCGACGCCCGGCGCGCCGCTGCGATCCATGACGCCGCCGATCGAGCTGATGATCTCTTCAGCGACAGCCTTCGCCTCGGCGTCATCGATCGTGTCGGGAGGGACGACGCCGTCGCCGTTGTGCTTGGCCTTCGTCGCCGCTTCGACGACCTGGAGCGTGTCGTCGACCGTGATGACCGCCGCCTCTTTGCCGAGCGTCTTCAGCACGTGCTTCGCGGACGCGAGCAGCGCCTTGCCTTCGTCCGTGTCTTGGCGGATGTTCGCGAGCTGCACGCCGTCCTTGCCTTCGGCGAGCCCGTCGGCGCTCTTGAGGCAGTCCCGGAGCCAACTGACTGCGGCGAGGATCTCCGGCGGCCGCACGTGCGCGTCGCCGTCCGTGTCGAGGAGCTCGAGTGAGCGCTCGTCGATCTCAAGGCCTTGCACGGGGCAGCTGAGCGCGACCCAGAGCTTTTGGTCGAGCTGGTCCAGCGCGAGGATGTCCGCGCCGGTGTCCAGGCGGACTTGATCGACGCCACCAGCGCGATAGAAAGACCACTGGTGGGTCGGAGACTTAGAAGCAGGTTTGGCCATGGGCGAAACGCGACGGGCCGCTGGGCGCGGCCAGGAGAATCAGGGGAAGCCGTTAGGGACGGACGGCCAAGATGCTCGCAATTCGACGCGGGCTGGGGCTAGGACAATCCGCGAGTCGCCCCCCCGCCTAGGCATTGTCCCTCGTGTGAGCCCTGCCGGATCGGCCTCGGGCGATGGCGCGGCGTCGCAGCGCGGTGCTCGCCGGCGCTTCAGCGTCGCCGCCGCACCATTCGCTGCAGCAAGCGCTCCAACGTGACGTCCACGTCATCCGTGAAGCCCATGTGGACCGGCGACGTCTGGATGATCGAGCTGCGCACCGCGGTCAACCAGTGGAACCGCGCCCGGCGCGGCAGCGCGCCGAGGGGGCCGGCGCCTGCGCCGCCCGCGCAGATCGCCGGGATCGAGGCGAGGTGGCGCTCGACGCAGGCGACGTCGACATCAGGCGCGAGCGCCGCCAAGCACTCGATGTCCAACTCGATCCGCGCCGTCAGAACCTCCCTGGCTTCGCACGAAACAATCACGCCGACGTTCATGAATTCGTCGCGCTCGACGCGCGGGACGACGCGCACGATGGCGTAGTCGTAATCAAGAGGCGCGGGCACGCAGCGCCTCCTGGACAAATGCCGCGCGCCCCGCGAGGCGGCGCGTCAGGTATGCAACGTACGCCGCGCGCTGCGTCGCTGGGTCGGCGAAGGCGCCGGGCGCAGCGAGCCACTCGTCCGGGACGCGGGCGAGGGTCTCCTGGAACAGCGCCTCGGAGAGCCGCGGCGCGAGCGCAGCGTCGGCGGCCTCGAGCGCCGTGGCTGTCGGCAGCAGCACGTGCTCTCGGATATGCGCGAACGGCGCCGTGGCGCGCTGCGTCCCGCCGTCCCAGTTGTGGTGGAAATAGAAGGCGGCGCCGTGGTCGATCAGCCAGAGCGCGTCGTGCCACATCATCAGGTTCGTGTTGCGCGCGGTGCGATCGACGTTGCTGATGAACGCATCGAACCACACGATCTCCGACGCAAGCCGCTCGTCCACCGGATCCGCGAGCGGGTCGAAGTTCGCGGCGCCGGGGAGGTAGTCGAGCGCGAGGTTGCGCCCGCCGCTCGCTTGGATGAGCGCCTGGACCTCGGGGTCGCCCTCTGTCCGCGCGAGCGTCGTGTCGAGGTCCGCGAAGACGCGCTCGGGCAGCCGCAGCCCGAGCGCCTCCGCGAGCGCGCCCGCGATGAGCTCCGCGATCAGCGCGCGGGGCCCCTGGCCGGCGCCGCGGAACTTCAAGACGTACGTGCCGTCGTCGTCAGCCTCGACGATCGCAGGCATCGACCCACCCTCGCGCAGGGGAGTCACGTAGCGGGTCACGGAGACGGTGCGCATCGCGTCGTACAGTAACCTACTGCGCATGCGGACACGGCAGCGGCGGCATGGGGGGCGAGCGGCGATCGCTGCGCATCGCTCGCCGGGCTCGTCGTCTCGGTGCCGCTCGACTCAGACGGGCTCGCAGTGCCGGCCACCTGCGCAACGGACGCCGCGGGCAGGGCGACGTTCGAGCGCGTGCAGCGCTGGTCACACGTCGAGGTCGCGGCCGAAGGGCGCGTGCGTGTCCGTAGCGTCGGCGGCGCAGCGCCGACATCTGGGCGTCCGATGCCCTGCCAACGAGCAGGCAACCGATCGCGTAGGCCTGCGTCGCGTGGCGCACCCGCGCGCGGGGGACAACGGCCCAGTTCAGGTGCGGTGACGCACACCGACTGGGCGCTCGTCGCGCTCAACCGACACAATCGGTGTACGCGGCCTCGCTGAACCCGATCAGCCACCGGCGCCCGAGGCGGGCCGAGGGCGCGCGCAGGTTGCCTGTGGGGCCGAGGACCGCCGCAGCCAGCTCCTCATCGGCCGGCGGCGCGTGCTTCAGGTCGAAGCGCAGCACCCGCTTGCCCTTGGCGACAAGGACCTCATCGGCGCCCTCGAAGAGCGCGGCGAGCGCGTCGGCGCCGATCCGTTCCTTGCTGGCGTTGACCGTCTCACGGACGGTCGCGCCCGCGCCTTCGATGAAGGCGTCGGAGCGCTTGCAGCTGGTTCAGCCCTTGCGGTGGTAGTACCAATCGATGCGCTTTCCCATGGGTCTCCTTGCGGCGATCGTTCCCCCGGCGGGGCCCCCTCGGCCGGCGGGGCGCGCGGGCGTTCGATGCCGAGCGGCAGCGTGCAGCGCGAGGTCCGCCCCGTCAACTCCCTGGGAGATCGCCGCGCCCTCCGCGCAGGATGCGGAGGGCGGCAAGAAGCGCCAGATTTTCTGCAACCACGGCGCTGGTCGCTCGGTCTCGACCGTGCTGGGCAAGGAGCAGGCTCCGTGGGGGGGTCTCGAGAGACCGCCTGGCAGGCAGCCGCACATGAGCTTCGAGGGCTTCCCCGACCGGACCTTTCGTTTCCTGCGCGCTTTGGCGCAGGACAACTCACGCGCGACGTTCGCGGCGCTGCGTGACGACTACGAGGCGCACTACGTCGGCGCGGGGCGCGCGTTTGTCGAGTCCGTGGCCCTGGGCTTGGCGAAGGTCGCGCCGGGACTGACCGCGGACCCGCGCATCGACGGTTCGATCGTCCGCTTGCACCGGGACGCGCGCTTTGTGCGTGACCGGCCACCTTACAAGGAGCAGCTCGAGCTCTGGTTCTGGGAGGGGGAGCGCGCGCGCGCGGTGAGCCTCCTGTCGCTGACGGTGGCGCCCGGCGGGGCGCGGATCGGGGTCGGTGCGCGCGGGCTCCGCGGGGATGCCCTGGCGGCCTATCGCGCCGCGCTGTCGGACCCGGGTGCGCGCCGTGACTTGGAGCGCCTCGTGGGCTCGGCCTGCCGCGCGGGGTTTGATCTCGCGCCACGTACGGCAGCTCGCAGGGCCGTCGGAAAGGGCCCCCAGCGAGGCACTCTGGGGGGCACTCTGGGGGGCACCGCCGCGGACGGAGCGGCGTCCTTGACCGCGCTGCAGGCGGGCCTCGCGAGGCGGAGGGACCTGGTCGCGACGCTCGACGTCCCGCGCAGGCTCGCGCGCAGCGCAGAGCTCGCCCCGCGCTGCCTCGCCGTTTGGAGGCGCCTCCTACCGCTGCACCGCTGGTTCGTCGAGCACGTCCAGCACGGCTGAGCGGCCGCTTCCACGGGACCAGACACCGCGCGCGCGCACCGATCCAGCCCCGCTGCGCGTATCTTGTCGCGCGTGCGAATCGTTGCAGGCAGATTTGGGGGGCGGCGCATCGCGCCGCCGCCGACGGACGCGACGCGGCCGATGCTCGATCGGGTGCGCGAGGCGCTGTTCTCGACCCTCGGCGAGGCCGTCGACGGCGCGCAGGTGCTCGATCTGTACTCGGGGACGGGCTCGCTCGGCCTCGAGGCGCTCAGCCGGGGCGCCAGCTTCGTGCGCTTCGTCGAGCGAGACGCGGCGACGCGGCGCGTCCTGGCGGAGAACGTGGCGCTGCTAGACGTCGGCGGCGAGGCGGAGGTGCTCGTCGGCGATGCGCTGGCGGTGCGCGCGCGTGAGACGCCGGCGCGCTTCCTCGAGCCCGAAGGCGGGGCGGACGCGGCGCGCTGGGTCGACCTCGCGCTCATCGACCCCCCGTACCCGCACTGGAAGGAGCTCGCCCAGCGGAAGGCGATCCTGGCGACGCTCGAGGACCTCCTGGCGAGGCGCGCGCGGCCGGGCGCCACGCTCGTCCTGCACACCCACCCGCGGGACGTCGCCGAGCGAGAGCTGCGCTTTGCGGCGAGCGCCGAGGCGCGCGACTACAACAATTCGCGCCTCTGGTACCTGCGATAGCGCCGCGCTGCCCCCCCGCCAGGGCCGCGCCGCGCTCGTCGGGGATGGATCGGCTCTACGGGAACCTTCGGGAGCGGCCGGGCCCTACTCTCTGGTATGCCCGCTGCCTCCACCCGCCGGATCGCTACGTTCGCCGCCTACGGCGCCTTGTTCGTGGCCCTCGTTCTGCTCTTGTTGCGTTTCCAGGGCGTCCTCGGGCGCCCCGCGCACGACCTGCTGGACGTCCCGACCGGGGGCCCGGCGGTGCGGGACCTAGAGCCCGGCGCGACGACCTTCGTCGTGCGCAGGGAGGAGGCCCCCGTCCTGCAATTCCACCCGGCGCGGGTCGAGGCCTGTGACCCGGCTCGGATCGCGGCCCGCGTGATGGCGGTGGTCCAGGAGGTCACCGTGCGCGAAGGGGACACGGTCGAGGAGGGCGCGCTGCTCGTCCAACTGGACGACACCGACGCGACGTCGCGCCGCGCTCAGGCCTCGGCCGCGCTCGAAGCCGCGACGGCCCGGGTCACTGGGACGGAGCTGACCTTCGACCGCGCCGAGAAGCTCAATGCCAACGGGAACTTGACCGCGCAGGCGTTCGAGGGCGCGCGCGCCGAGCGCGACGCCGCTCGGGCGAACGAGGTCGCCGCGCGTGAGGCGCTCGCCGAAGCCGACGCCGCGGTCGCGTGGCATCGGATCACGGCGCCGTTCGCGGGCCGCGTCCTGGCGCGCGAGGTCGAGCGGGGCGACCTCGCTCAGCCGGGGCGGGTGCTCGTGTCCCTCTACCGCGCGGACGCGCTGCGGGTCATCGCGGCGCTCCCCGAGCGGCACGGCGCGGCGCTCGAGGCAGGCGCGCTGCTGGTGCTCGACCTGGCGGGCCTCGCGCCGACGTCGCTCGCGGCGACGCGCGTGCTGCCCGAGTCGGACGCAGCGACCGGCACGCTCACCGTGCAAGTCGATCTCCCCAGAGAGCTCACGCTCTCCTCGACGCTGCGGCCAGGCGTATTGGGGCGCGTGGGGGTCGCGACTGGCGTCCGGGCGCGCATCGTCGTCCCAGAGGGCGCCGTCGAGCGCATCGGCCAGGTCGAGCGTGTGTGGCTCGTGCGCGAGGGCCACGCGCAGGCGGTGCACGTGCGCACTGTGCCAGTGAACGTCGCCCCCCGCAGTTCGGGCTCGGGCAGCCCGGGCTCGGGCAGCGAGGCGCATGACGCCAGCGGCTCGGGCACCAGCGGCTCGGGCGGCAGCTTCGTCGAAGTCTTGTCCGGCCTCGCGGAAGGGGACACGGTGCTCGTCCGATGAGCGGCACGGAGCCCCGCGCGCAGGCCGCGCCACCCGTCGAGCTCGGCGCCTCCCGCTCGCTCACGACCCGCGTCGTCGATGCGTTCCTCGGCAGCAACTTCTCGCTGCTCCTGATTTTGATGGCGCTGGCGATGGGGGCGACGGCGCTCATCGCGACGCCGCGCGAGGAGGACCCGCAGGTCATCGTGCCCTTCATCGATGTCTTTCTCGACGTCCCCGGCGCGAACCCCGAGGAGGTGCGCCAGCTCGCGGCGGAGCCGCTCGAGCGCCTCTTCTTCGAGATCCACGGCGTCGAGCACGTGTACTCGATGGCGAGCCAGGACCACGCGCTCGTCACGGTGCGCTTCGCGGTGGGTGAAGACCGTGAGAAGGCGCTGGTCGACGTCGACGCGAAGATCCGCTCGAACTCGGACCGTGTGCCGCCCCAGGTCAAGGGCTGGCGCGTCGTCCCGGTCGAGATCGACGATGTCCCGATCTTGACGGTCACGCTCTATGACGCGCACGAGAGCGGCGCGGAGCTCGTGCGCCTCGCGGACGAGCTCGCTGCGCGGCTCCAGTCGATCGAGGACGTCTCGCGCGTCGATGTGCACGGCGGCGAGCGCCGGGTCGTGCGGGTGCTGCTCGATACGGTCGCGCTCCGTGCGCGCGGCCTCGATCACCGCGACGTCGCGCGCGCGATCGGCGCGAGCGACATCGATGTCAGCGCCGGCATGCTCGCGAGCGACGGCGCCGTGCATGAGCTGCGCGTCGGGCCGAAGTTGTCCGGCGCTGCGGAGCTCGGCGAGCTCGTCGTCGCCGTCGAAGCTGGGCGCACGGTCCTCTTGCGCGACGTCGCTGAGGTCGTCGATGGGCCGGCCGAGCCGACGAGCTACACGCGGATCGCGTTCGGCCCCGCTGCCACTGCGGTGGTGCGCGGTGACGCCGTCGAAGCGGCGCTCGTCGACGGCGTGCCCCGCAATGCCGTCACGGTCTCCGTCGCCAAGCGCAAGGGCACCAACGCCGTCGTGGTCGCCGAGGAGACGCTCGCGGAGCTCGCGCGCTTGAAGGCCGAGGTCCTGCCGCCCGACGTGCGCATGCAGGTCACGCGCAACCACGGCGAGACCGCGAACGAGAAGGTCAACGAGCTCGTCGGGCACCTCCTGATCGCCGTCGGCACGATCGTCGTCCTGATCGGCGCGAGCCTCGGCGCGCGCGCAGCATTGATCGTCGCGTTGGCGGTGCCGCTGACGCTCGCAGTGACCCTATTCGCGGGGATGCTCGTCGGCTTCACGATCAACCGCGTCACGCTGTTCGCGCTGATCCTGAGCCTCGGCCTCTTGGTCGACGACCCGATCGTCGACGTCGAGAACATCCACCGCCACTTGCGGCGGGGCCAGTTGCCGCCGCGCAAGGCGACGCTGTTCGCGGTCGACGAGGTCCGGCCGCCGGTGATCCTCGCGACGCTCGCTGTGATGTTGTCCTTCGTCCCGATGTTCTTCGTGTCGGGGATGATGGGGCCGTACATGCGGCCGATGCCGTTCAACGTGCCGGTCGCGATGCTCGTCTCGCTGATCATCGCGTTCACGGTCACGCCTTGGGCGAGCTACCACTTGCTGCGCGGCGAGTCGACGTACGACCCGGCGCGAGGCGCCGCGGCGGCCGGCGGGAGCGCGCACGACGAGCACGCTGAGGCCGAGGTCGGCGTCCTCGGCTTCATCGTCCGCGGCTATCGTCGGTTGGCCCACTACTTCCTCGCGCGACGGCGCCGCAGCGTCGTTCTCCTCGCGGCGATCGGCGCGGCGTTCGTGGGCTCGATCGCGCTGGCGGGCCTGGGGCACGTGCCGCTGAAGATGCTGCCGTTCGACAACAAGAGCGAGTTCCAGGTCACGGTCGAAGCGCCCGAGGGTACGGCGCTCGAGGTGACGGACCGGGCGGTCCTGGACCTGACCCGCGCGTTGCTGGCGATCGACGAGGTCACGGACGTCGTCGGCTACACGGGCCACGCTTCCCCGCACGACTTCAACGGCCTCGTGCGCCACCACTTCTTGCGCAACGGCAGCCACCAGGCGGACCTGCGCGTGAACCTGCTGCCGCGCCACGAGCGCGGGCGCCAGGCGCACGCGATCGTGCTGGCTGCGCGCCCGATCCTGGCCGACATCGCGGCGCAGCACGGCGTGCGGATCGGCGTCGTCGAGACGCCGCCTGGCCCGCCGGTGCTCGCGGGCATCGTCGCGGAGGTCTACCCGCCGCTCGGCGCCAGCGCCGACGAACTGGCCGCTGCCACGCGCGACGTCGAGGCGCGCTTCCACGCGCTCGACGGGCTGGCCGACGTCGATTCGTACCTCGAGGCCGACCGCGAGCGCACGCGCTTCGACGTCGATCGCGCGCGCGCCGCGGTGCGCGGCGTGAGCCCGGCGGACGTGGCGGAGACGCTGCGCTTTGCGCTCTCGGGCGTCGACGCGGGCGTCGTGCACGTCGCGGGCGAGCGCGAGCCCTTGCGCGTGCGCATGGAGCTGCCGCGGGCCGCGCGCGCGACCGAGGAGCGCTTGGCGGGGCTGTCCGTCCGGAGCGCCACGGGCGAGGACGTGCCGCTCCAGGACCTGTTGACGCGCAGCGTCGAGCCGGCGCCGGTCACTCTGTTCCGCAAGGACATGCGCGACGTGCAGTACGTCACGGCCGAGCCCGTCGGCCTCACGCCGGTCGAGGCGGTCTTCGCGCTCGAGGACAGCTTCCGCGACGCGCCGTTGGCGCTCGCGCGCAGCTTCGACCCGACCTCGTCGTTCGAGGTCGAGTTCGCGGGCGAAGGGGAGTGGCAGGTGACGCTGGACGTCTTCCGCGACCTCGGCATCGCCTTCGCAGGCGCCCTCGCCGCGATCTACGTCTTGCTCGTCGCGCAGACGGGCTCGTTCGGCATCTCGGCGCTGATGATGCTGGCCATCCCGCTGACGATGATCGGCGTGTTCCCGGGCTTCTGGCTGTTGAACACGCTCTTCGCTGGAGAGGTCGCGGGCACCTCGAACCCGATCTTCTTCACGGCGACGGGCATGATCGGCGTGATCGCCCTGGCGGGCATCGTCGTGCGCAACTCGATCATCCTCGTCGACTTCATCCAGCAAGGCCTCGCCGAGGGCCGCCCGCTCCTGGAGGCGTGCGTCGAGGCCGGCGCGGTGCGCTTGCGCCCGATCCTGCTCACCGCCGGCGCCGCGGTCATGGGGGCGTGGGTGATCGTGTTCGACCCGATCTTCTCGGGCCTCGCGTGGTCGTTTGTCTTCGGCGTCGCGGCGAGCACGGTCTTCACTCTGCTCGTCATCCCGGTGATGTTCGCCCTGACTTATCGCGTGAAGCGCGAGAGCGCCTAAGCGCAGCGCAGCGCTCGCTCGGGGCCCGCCCAGCCCGGCGCGCGCGCCGCGCCCCGCGCTCGCCGCGCCGGAGCCATTAGGAGGGGCCAACGACGACGGGCCAACGGCGACGGGCTAACGACGACGGGCTAACGACGACGGGCTAACGACGACGGGCGCGCGAGCCAGCGGAACCAGCTCAAGCCCCTCAAGCCCCGCGGGCGTCGCGTCGATGACCTGGAAAGGACTTCCGACCCTAACCTGGAGCGCCCCATGTCGACCTTCCTGCTGCCCACTCTCCTCGCCTCGTTGTTGTGGACGGGTGGCGTCGAGGACGCGCCGGTCGTGAGCCGCCCGGCGGCCTTCGTCGAGCTCGCAGCGCTCGTCGCCGCCCCTGAGCGCTGGCTGGGCGAGACCCTCGAGACGATCGTGCAGGTGCGCGGGGCTGCGCCGGGGGCATGGGAGGGCTACATGAGCGGGCTCTCTCCTGCCACGCACGTCGCGCTCGATGTGTGGGCGGACTCACAGCTCCTGTGGGACCCCCTCGAATACGCCGCGCCCCTGGGGCGCCTCTATGTCCGCCCGGAGGCGCTCCTCGTGAGCGCGTGCGCGTCGGCGTTCCGCGCGCTTGACGCGCCGGTGACGTGGGCGCCCCATACGCGCCTCGCCGTGCGCGTGCGCGTCGCGGCCTTCACCGCTGGGCGCGGCTGGCTCGAGGTCCTCGACGCGCGCCCGACGGCCGAGCAGGTGCCCGAGGGCACGGTGATGCACGCGATCCGCGGCCTGCAGCTCCTGAATGAGGGCGCCTATGGCCTCGCCGCGAGCGAGCTCGAGAAGGCGCTCCTGCCGCCGCTGCCGGGGCACGCGAAGGCCCCGCTCGCAGCGGCCCACGCGCGGGCCGTCGCGCGTCAGCGCGCGACCGCTGCGAGGACCTGACGCAGCGCCGGCCCGAGCGTCCGCGCGAGCTGCGCGTGGCCCGCGGGGTTCGGGTGCAGTTGGTCCGGCAGGTTCAGGTCGGCCACGCCGCCGACGCCCTGCATGAAGTCGGCGACGAGCGGGACGTCGAGCGCCGCCGCGAGCCGCGGGTAGAGCGCGTCGAACTCCGCCGCGTACTCACCGAGGTTCGGCGGCATGCGCATCCCGAGGAGCAGCGGCGCCGCGCCCGCAGCCCGCACGCGCTCGATGATCGCGCGCAGATTGCTCTCAGTGGACGCGAGCGAGATCCCGCGCAGCCCGTCGTTCCCGCCGAGCTCGACGACGACGACGTCCGGCTGCGCGCGCAAGGCCCAGTCGAGGCGCGCGAGCCCGCCGGCCGACGTGTCGCCGCTCGAGCCCAGGTTCGCGAGCCGAAAGGGCGCGCCCTCCGCCGCGAGCAGCCGCTGCGCGGCGGCGGGGAACGCGTACTCGGCGGGCAGGTGCAGCCCCGCGGAGATCGAGTCCCCAAGGAAGAGCACGAGCGGCGCGTCCGCTGGGATCTCCGGCGCCTCGATCGCGGGCAGCTCGACGCCGGCGTACGCGTCCCCGAGCCGCGCGACCTCACGCTCGGCCGTGCCGCCGGCGCCCTCGCCGCAGGACACCAGCGCCGCCGCCGAGAGCGCCGCCGGTCCGATCCATCGCCTCCACATCACGTCGGTACCGTACCAGATGCGTTGAGGTCGTCAGCCTCCGGCGCGCGGGAGCACCACGCCGCGAACCGCGCTCTGCGGCGCGGGCTCCTCGGCGTGGCGAGGCCGGCCAGAGGCGAGACGGCCCACCCCTTTACCTGTCTCGCGCTTCCCGCTTCTCCCGCGCCTCCCGCTCCGACAGGGCCACCGCCGGCCATCGTCGGCGTCGACCTCGGTGACCGTGCCGGCGCCAGCGCGGCGTCCACGCGCACTCGCTCAACGCCAGGTGACCTCGACTGCGTCCGTGAAGTTCGACGTCGGAGTCGGGTTGGCGTCGCGGTACCACGCCGTGAAGTTCCACGTCTCGCCGACGACGGCGCTGACGGGGCCGGTCGGCGTCGGGAGCGCGGCGAGATCGAGGGGGAGCTCGAAGCTCCCTCCGACACCCGAGTTCACGATCTGGCCCGGACCGACGAAGCGTCCGATGGAGCCAGCGAGGCACAAGACGCCCTGGCTTCCGCCGGGCTGCGCGACCTGCCCCTGCGTGCGGCTCGTCAGGAAGAACCCGAAGGACGCGAAGGGCAGCCCCGTCGCGAGGACCCGGACGTCGTTGGCAGCGACTGCGTCGCTGCCCCAGAGGCGCACGGCCGCCGCCCCGGCGCTGGAGTTGACCACGGCCGGGCCGCAATACGCGCTGCCGAGCTCGTGCGTCGGGGCCGCGGTCTGACCAAAGGTCAGGTTGTCGAGCGCCGCCCAGGACGCGAACGAGCCGAGCCCCTCCAAGGACACCCGCAGCGTCAAGATCCTGCCGGTCGGCGCCGGGGTCGGCGCGATGCGCCGCGCGGAGGGCGCGGAGCTGGCAGGGAGCGCGACGTCGCGCTCCTCGAAGAGCACAGCGCCCTGCTCGTCGGTCACGCGAACATACGGCAGCGTCATCGCCGCGCCGTAGTTCCCAAGGTCGCATGAACGGAAGGACACTCGCGCGCCGGGGTCCGCGGTCAACGTCACGCGCAGCTCGGCGCCCCCCGCGACCCACCCATATGGGCTGCCATAGATCACGTCGACGAGCCCGTTGTATCCGGTGGTCCATGGCACGGCCCGGTAGTTGGAGCCCGATTCCCAGACGCCAAAGTCCACGCTTACGTTCGGCGTAAACGTCCCCGTGCCGGAGTAGTTGTGACCGCCGGAAGAGGGGCCGGCGACGCGGTCGCCGTAGCCGCGATCGAGGTCCTGAGTTTGGCTCAGCCCAGCGAAGTCGAGCGTCGTCGTCTGGGCGAAGCCCGGGCCGCTCAACGCGAGGACGCACAGCAGTCGTGTCGATAGTCGGTTCATGTCGTTCGTTCGCTCCGTTCTGTGGCGCAGGCTCCTGGGTCGTTCGGGCGGCTGGCCCGCTCGGTGCCAGGCGCGGGCGGCGCCGGCGGCGCCCTACAGGAAGGTCACCGCGACGGCGTTGGTCAGGTTGTTCGTGTTGATCGCGCCGTCGCGATACCAGGCTTGGAAGTGAAACGTCTGACCCGCCAGCAGCGGGAAGGTCATGCCGCTCGGACTCGGGATCGCCGTCGTGTCGATCGAGAGGTTGAACTGCCCGCTCGCGCCCGTGTTCAGGACTTGCCCCGGTCCGTTGAAGCGGGAGAGCGGGACTCCGACGCAGACCGTGCCAGAGCTCGCAGGCGGATTGGCGAGCCCTGGGTTCGGGCTCCCAACGAAGTACCCAAAGTTGTTCGTCGGGAGCGAGAACGCCAGGAGGTCCAGCGGCTCGCCGCCCGCGTGGGCGGACCCCGAAGCGTGGATGTAGCCCGGGGACGACGTCGAGTTCGTCACCGCGACGCAGTAGTTGACGCCGATCAAGCCGCCGTACCCTTCAGGCAGCGAGACGCTCGCGCCTTGGACATCGTGCGAGCCAAAGCCGCTCTCCCAGACGAGCGCGGCTTGGTTGTAGTACGTGTACGCGCCTGCGCTCCGGCCGGTCACGAGCGCTGGGAAGCCCTCGCGCTCATTCGACGCCGCGGCGAAGACGGGGCCCTCCGAGGCGGCCAGGGCCGCGCCGACTTGATACAGCGATGCGAACAGCACGTCGACGTCGGTCGCCTGGCTCTGCTGCCAGCTGCAAGCGACGAGGAACGACTGGCCATCGGAGTCGACCGTGGGTCGTTCGTAGTCCCCGGTCGCGGGGAAGCCCGGGAGCGCGCTGATGCGGGTCCGCGTCACTGCGCTCCCCTCCTGCACGAGCGCGCCGTCCAGGTTCCAGCGCCCGTTCAGGTCGCGCGATGAGTACGCGATCAAGGCGCTGCGCCCCAAGTTCGTATCGTCCGTACGCGTGGACACGGCCGGATACCACGCATCTTCCACGGAGAGATCGACCGGGTAGGTCGCCGCGAGGATCGCGCCGTTCCAGCCGATCTCCGCCGCGTAGATGTCGTGGTCCGTGGGCTGGAAGCGCCGCTGCCACGCGATGGTCCAACGCTGGGCGCTGGACGGGTCCTCGCCATTCCCGTTCGAGACCCGCGGGAACAGGTCGAGCGTGCCGGCCGAGTTGTCGACGTAGATCGTCGCACCGACGGCCGTGCCCTGGGTCGACACGAGGCGCGCATGTACGTCGTGGTCGCTGCCGGCGTTGTAGGCGCGCTCCCAAGTGACGAGGTAGTACGTGGGCGTGGCGAAGGACGGGTCGCCGCCGACGTCGACGGCGGACTTGGAGCCGATGCCATCGCTGATCTGGAAGACCGAGCCTTGGGCGGTCGAGCTGGCCTGGCGCGTCCGACCCCAGACCTCGGTCTGGGCGCCGACGACGAGGGCGGCCACGAGGAACTGCATCGCTGACTGGTTGTTCGCGCACCGCGGCGACGTCCAGTACGACGACGTGAAGTCGATATAGGCGCCGCTCGCCGGCACCGACGCGCCGTTCAAGTCGAACAGCTCGCCATAGACGTCGTGATCGGCTGCGCTGAACGCCTCAGCCCAGGTCACGTAGTAGACGTAGTTCTGGTTGTCGTAGGCCACATCGGGCGCATACTCATCGCGCGGCGCCGCCGCGACCGTCCAGGTAGAGATGAGCGGGTCGATCACGAGCGGCAGCGTCGCGGCAGCGACGAACTCGCTCGGGACGCGCAGGGCGAGGCGCCCCTCGACGAAGCTGACAGGCACCGTCACGCGCCGGCCCGAGGCGTCGAACGCGACCGCCCCGCCGATCCGAACGCCGCCGCGTTCGTTCCCGAAGCGATGTCCCGCGCCGTCGGGGGCGTGTGCGAGCTCGGTGGAGACAGAGAGCTCGACTGCGAGCTCGCCTCGCGCAGCGAGCTGCTCGAACACGAACACCTGCTCGATCGCGCCGACGCGGAGGTCGTAGCGCTCCGTCACGCTCCCGCGGCGGAACACCGCCTGTCGGCCCTCGAACTGCGCTTTGGGGCTGCGATCGAACTCGATCGTGCGGCCCCCGACCGTCACCTGAGCGAGCGTCAATGACAATGGGTAGTTCTGCGGCGCGTCGGAGCCGAGGAAGGGGATGAACTCGAGCTCGCCCCGCCCGAACCGCGCCTTGTACGTGCCGCCGTAGGCCCAGAGGTCGCCGTTTGGCGCCTCGTCCAGCGCGAACCTGCTCCCTGGATCGGAGCTCGATCGAAAGCGCCCCGAAGCCCCGAGCGCGGCGCGCGGCGCGGGCCCATGGGACGGGCGCGCCGCCGTCTCGGGCGCCTCGGGCGCGCTGCCGGCGCGCTCAAGCGCGGTGCGCGGCGCCTGCACGGCGGGCTTCACCGGCGACAGGGGCGCCGGGGTCTTCTCGTCGACGCCGCTCGGGAGCTGCGCGCCGGCCTTGCTCGCTGCGCCCTGCCGCGGGCGCTCGCTCGGCCCCTGCGTGTTGCCATGCCCCTGGGTGTGAGCCGGCCCCTGGGTGTGAGCGGGCCCGTGGGCGTTGGCGAGGACGGGCCGCTCGAGCCCCAAGACGAGCAGGGCGACGAGGGCGACGAGGGCACAGAGGGCCCGGCTGGCTCGAAGCGGGTCCAAGACCCCGCCGGAGTCCCCCGTGGGGGCGGGGCGGCGCCGGCCGAGGTGCATTGAGAGCGGGGCGTCCAGTCGGTGTTGAACGGGGGTGTCATACTGCATGGCGCCCCCAGAACGGCGCCCGTTCGACGGCGGCGCCACGATTTGCCGCTTCGTCTCTGCCGTGGACCCCGACCTCACCATCGAACTCTTGCGGCGCGCCGGCGCCGGGGACACGGAGGCGCGCCAGCAGCTCGTCCCGCGGCTCGCCGAAGAGCTGAGGCGCGTCGCGTCACGTCACCTTGGCGACGGCATGCGCGCCGTCACGCTGCAGCCCACGCTGCTCGTCGACGAGGCATGGCTGCGGTTCTTCGCCGGCGAGGGGCTCGCCTTCGGGGATCGGCGCGCGTTCCTCGCGTTCGCGAGCAAGGTGATGCGCAACGTGCTCGTCGACGCGGTGCGCGCCCGCCGCGCCGAGAAGCGAGGCGCCGGGGCGCAGGTCGCGCTGTCCGAGTCGACCGGCGCGGACGCCCCGCGAGGGCTCGATCTGCTCGACTTGGACGAGGCCCTCGCCGAGCTTGCGGGCAACGACCCAGAGGCCGCCCGGATCGTCGAGCTGCGGTTCTTTGGCGGGCTCTCCTTATCCGAGATCGCGCTGGAGCTCGGGCTGTCCGAGCGCACCGTGGATCGTCGCTGGCGTTTCGCGCGCGCGTGGCTGGCCAACCGCCTCGAGCCGTAACGGCGTGGGGCGCGCGGCGGCGCCTCATCAGGTGTCCCACCCGGACGCCGCTGAGTCCCTCGGGCTAACGGCGCGCATCGACCGGGACCGCGCGCAGGTCCGCATCCCAACGCGCGCGCCGCGCGGCGTCCTCGATGCGAGCGGCGCGCTCGAGCGCCGCGGCGCGGCGGGCGGCGGCCTCCGCCTTGCGATCGGCTTCAGCGAGCAGCGTGATCGCCACGAGGGCCGGCTCGAGCGCGGCGTCCGACGTCTCCCCGAACTGCGTCGCGAGCGCCGCTGCCCCCGCGTCCAGCGCGGCGAGCGCGCCGTCCAGGTCGCCGCGCCGCGCGAGCGCGGTGCCCTCGATCGAGAGCGAATAGTGCTCTTGGGGCCAACCCGACGGGGCGAGCTCGCGCCCGATCGCCGTCGCAGCGCGCGCGAGCTCGATGGCACGCGCGAGGTCGCCCTCCTCGAGCGCGATGCGCGCTTCGGTGAAGCGCCAGAACCACGTGTGCCGGGTCGGCTCGGTGGAGTGCGCGCGCAGGACCGCTTCACGCTCAGCGAGGACCTCGCGCGCCTCGCCAGGGCGGCCGAGGGCGAGCGCGAGCTGCGCGACGTTGAGCGCAGCGGGCAAGATGTTCCCGGCGAGCGCTCCTCGCCGCTCGTACTGCTCCAGCACGGCGACGAACTCGGCATACGCCGCGTCGTACTCACCCTCCGCCTGCAGGAGCTGCGCCAAGGTCGAGCGCAGCGAGGTCTCATCCATGGAGCCCTCGATCTTCGCGTCACGGAGGCGCTGCAACCCGAGCTCCAGTCGTTGACGTGCCTCCGCGCCGCGGCCGAGCGCGATGAGTGATACGGCCGAGCGCTCCATGACGCTGACGGTGTCGCGCACGCGGGCCGTCGCGTGAGCCGCGTCGAGGGCGAGGACGCGCTCATACGCGGCGAGCGCGCCGGCCTCGTCCCCGAGCCGCGTCAGGCAGACGCCTTCGTTCACGCGCAGGTAGCGCGTCGTCCGGTCCGCCGGGCCGAACACCTCGATCGCGACCGGCAGCGTCTCGCGCGTGAGCGCGAGCGAATCGGCGTACTTGCCGTTCAGCTCGAGCGCGTCCGCGAGCGCCGCGACGAGCTGCAGGCGCGTTGGGTTGCGCAAGTCGATGCGGCCTTCGAGCGCCGCGAGCGCGCCGCGCAGCTCAACGATCGCGCGCTCGTGCTGCCCGAGGCCCAACATGCCCTGCCCGACGACCCCGCGAACGATCGCGCGCGCGCGCTCGTCGGCGAGCTCCGGGAGCGTCGTCTCGGCGTGCGCCAGGAGATCGATGACCTTGACGTCGACGCCCTCGCGAAACGGGTTCACTGCCGCGAGCGTGTCGCCCAAGAAGCGCGCCACGGCGCCGGCGGTCTCGGCCTCCGCCCGCGCTTCGTCCCGCGCCAGGACGGCCCGGCGCGCCGCCGTACGCGCTTGCAGCAGGCCGATCGAGAGCGCCGCGAAGACGGCGAGCGTCGCGCTGAGCGCCACACGCTGCCGCCGCGCGAAGGCGACGATCGTGGCGGCGGAGCGGCCCTCCATGGCGAGGACGCGCTCCGAGCGCAGGAAGCGCTCGAGGTCGAGCGCCAGCTCGCGGGCCGTGGCATACCGGTCCGCTGGCCGCTGCGCAAGGCACTTGCCCACGATCGCGCGCAGCGCCGCGGGGACCCCCTGCTGCCGCAGGAGGCCGAGGTCGGGCGGCGTGGACGCGACCGCACTCAAGGCTTGAGTGAGCGTGAGGTCGGCGAGCCTTCGCGGCGGACGTCCGGCGAGCAGCTCGAAGACGACGCAGCCGAGGCTGTACACATCGCTGCGGACATCGACGTCCTGCGGCAAGCCGGCGACGTGTTCGGGGCTCATGTAGTCGAGGGTCCCAAGGACGCTGCCTTCGCGCGTCCGCGAGCGAGCGCCCGGGCCGCGCTCTGCCCCGTCTTCGATGATCCGCGCGAGGCCGAAGTCGATGACCTTCACTTGCCCGTCCTGGTCGACCAGCAGGTTGCCCGGCTTGACGTCGCGATGAATGATCCCGTTGCGATGCGCGTGGTGCAGCCCCATGCACGCCTCGTGGACGAGCTCCAAGCGCCGCGCGAGCGGCAGGCCTTGTGCATAGCGGACGAGGTCGCGGGCGCCTTCGACGAGCTCGAGCGCGATGAACGGCACCCCGGCCCCGTCCCGGTCGAGGAGGCCCGCGTCCAGCACCTGCGCGATCGCGCGATGCCGAAGCGTCGCGAGGATGCCGCCCTCCAGGCGGAAGCGCTCGAGCTGTGGGCGGCTCGGCGCGGCGTAGGCGAGGGTCTTGAGGGCGACGCGGCGGCCCGTGCTGCGCTGCAGGGCGGCGTAGATGGTGCCTGAGCCCCCGCGTCCGATGATCGCCTCGAGGATGTAGCCGCGCCGCTGCGTATCGTCCTGCTCCGCGAGCATCTCGACGGGGCCGAGCTGCAAGTCTCCACCCGCCTCGAGCGCGTCACCGGCGAGGCCGCTTGGCCCCAACGACAGCGGGAGCGCGCTGCGCGCCTCTGCGCGCAGCAGCGCGGAGACCTCGCGCACGAGCTCGTGGTCGCCGTCGGCGGCGCGGACGAGCCACGCCTCGCGCTCGCCCGGCTCGACGTCGAGCGCCCCCTCGAACAGGGCGCGCATCCGCATCCACTTGGCACTCTCCATCGGCGTTCCTCGACGACCCGGCGGGCCGTCCATGGGCGTCCCGCAGAGCATGCCCGCGCGCTGTCCTGGTCGCCAGGTCCATCCGGCGAGGGCGCACCGGGGGCCGTCGGGCGTGCGCTCCGTGCGGTCGATCGGCGCGCGCGGATGGCGCGGAGCGTCGCGAGCGAGCCTCGACGGCGTCGCAGTGACCCGTGGAGCCGCGGGCCTGCCCCGGTGCGATCTCGCCACACGCCCCAGCGAAGCTGGACCGAAGTTCCCGCGCAGGCTCCGTGCGACCTGCCGGGATGCGATACTTTGCGCCCTATGCGGTCCATCCCGGACGTCTGTGAAGTCGAGCTCGTGCGCGGGGCGCGCGCCAGCGACGCGGTCGACCTCCTGCTCGAGGTGCCGCACGGCGCGACGCGCGCGCAGGACTACGACTGTGTCCTCGCGGCGCTCCGTGGCGAGTTCCCGGCCGAGCTGCGCGAGTTCTTCTTCGTGAACACGGATGTCGGCGCGCCGGAGCTCGCGCAGCGCGTCGCGGAGCTCTACGTCGAGCGTGACCCGCGCCGGACGGCCGCCGTCGTGCGCTGCCTGGTCCCGCGCACGTTCATCGACTGCAACCGCGTCATCGACGTCGACGCTCCGCAGCGTCGCTCCGAGGCGGGCGAGGTCACCCCGGGCCTGCACGCGTGGGTGCGCGAACGCGAGGACGCGGCGCTCCTCCTCCTGCGCTATGGCGCCTACCGCGCCCTGGTCGAGGCCGCCGCGGCGCGCGTGTGTCGCGCAGGCGGCCGCATGCTGATGGTCCACTCCTACGCGCCGCGCTCCATCGATGTGCCGGTCGATGAGCGCATCGTCGAGCGCCTGCGCGAGGCTTACGCGCCCGAGCGCATCACGACCTGGCCGCTCCGCGCGTCGGTGGACCTGATCGTGGATGACCCCGAGGGCCGGCGCCTCGCCGACCCCGCGCTCGTTGAACGCGCCAGAGCGTCGTTCGAGGGCGCGGGATACGACGTGGTGCTGAACGGCTCGTATAGCCTGCATCCCGTCACGCTCGCCGCGCGAATCGCTGCGCAGCACCCCGGGCAGACCCTCTGCCTCGAGCTGCGGCGCGACCTCCTTGTGCCAGAGTTCACGCCGTTCGTCGAACTGCGCGCGGACGCGCACCAGGTCGAGCGCGCTGCCCGCGCGCTCGCCGACGCCCTCAGCCCCGCCGCTCGCCCCACAGAAGCGTGACCGAACTCGAGCCTCCGACTGCCACCCACGCTGACCCGAGCGCGGCGCAGCAAGCCCCGCAGCTCCTCAAGGCGCGTGGCCTCGTCAAGCGGCTGCGCTCCGGGGACCGTGAATTGACCGTGCTGAACGGCGTCGACTTCGACGTGCGTGCGGGCGAGGTCGTCGCGATCCTCGGCCCGTCCGGCAGCGGCAAGTCGACGTTGCTCGGGCTCCTGGCGGGGCTCGATCGGCCGAGCGAGGGCGAGGTCGCTCTCGACGGCGCGGAGCTCAACCAGCTCGACGAGGACGGCCTCGCGCTCCTGCGCCGCCGGCTCGTCGGCTTCGTCTTCCAGTCCTTCCAGCTGCTCGCGAACCTGACCGCGCGCGAGAACGTGCTCCTGCCTCTGGAGCTCACCGGCGTCCCGGACGCGCCAGAGCGGGCAGACGCGCTGCTCCTTGCAGTGGGGCTCGCCGAGCGCAGCCACCACTATCCCTCGCAGCTCTCTGGGGGCGAGCAGCAGCGCGTCGCGCTCGCTCGGGCCTTCGCGCCGCGACCGCGCTTGCTCTTCGCCGATGAGCCGACGGGCAACTTGGACGGCGCGACGGGCGAGAAGGTGCTCGCGCTGATGCTCGCGTTGCAGCGCGAGCACGGCACCGCGCTTGTCATCGTCACGCACGACCTCGAGGTCGCGTCGTGCGCCGATCGCCGGGTCCATCTGCGCGACGGGCGGGTCATTTCGATCGAGCACGGCGCGCGCGCTCAAGGGCGCCACGACGGGCTCGAGGTCCTCGAGCCTTCCCCTGCGACCGACGCGGCGGGCGCGCTGGGCTCTGCTGGCCTCCCTGGGACGCCGTGAACCTGCGCACCCTGTTGACGCTGGTCGCGCGCGAATCGCGCGGCTCACGCGGGCGGCTCGGCTTCGTGGTCGCTTGCCTCGCCGTCGGCGTCGCCGCCGTCACCGCCGTCAACGCGTTGGTCGACGGCATTCAGTCGAGCGTGCGCGGAGACGCGCGCGCGCTCCTCGCTGCGGACATCGCCCTCGAAGCGCGCAGGCCGCTGCCGCCGGAGCTCTTCGCCTACCTCGAGGCGCGCGCCGATACGACCCTCGCGCGTGTCACCGAGCTGTCTGCGATGGCCAGCGCGCCCGCGGGCAGCCGCCTCGTCGAGCTGAAGGCGGCGGAGCCGGGCTATCCCTTCCACGGCGCCCTCGTGACGGAGCCCGCGGGGCTCCTCCCCGGCGCGCTCGCCGCGGACGAAGCGCTCGCGGCGCCCGAGCTCCTCGCCGGGCTCGAGCTCCAGGTCGGAGACGCGCTCTCGCTCGGCGGCAACGCTTACCGCGTCGTCGGTCGGGTCGTGGACGAGCCCGATCGCGTCGACTTCGCGCTGACGCTCGGCCCGCGGCTCTTCCTCTCGCCGGCCGGGCTCGCTCGCTCGGGCCTCGTGCAGTTCGGCAGCCGCGTCAACCACCGCGTGTTGATCGATCTCCCCGGCGAGCCGCCCGTGCGCGAGCTCGAGGCCTTTGTGCGCGACCTGCGCCGCGGCGTCGCCGATGCCGAGTCGCTCACGACAAAGACCGCGGCCGACCCCACGCCGGGGCTGTCGCGCACCCTCGGGCGGATCGAGGACTTCCTCGGCCTCGTCGCGCTGCTTTCGCTGCTGCTCGGCGGCGCGGGCGTCGCCCAGATCGTGCGCCTCTGGATGGACGCGCGGACCCCCGCGGTCGCGGTCCTGCGCGCGATCGGGATGCGGCCGCGCGAGGTCGCCCTGGTGTACCTCACGAACCTCGCGGCGCTGGCGCTCGTCGGCTGCGGCATCGGCGCGGCGCTCGGCGCCGCCGCGCCGGCGACCGTCGGCCGCCTCCTGCCCGAGCTGGTGCCGACCGGGTTGCCGTTCCCGTGGCGCGCTGCGCTGCGCGGCGTGGCGCTGGGCCTCGCGACGGCCGCCGGGTTTGCTCTGCCGCCCCTCACTGCGGTGTGGCGCGTCCCGCCGGCGCGCGTGCTGCGCGCCGAGGCGACCCCGCTGGCCGCGCCGCGGAGCGTGCGCATCGGGTCGTTCGTCGCGCTCTTTGCCGTCGTGCTCGCCGCGGCCTACGCGCAGAGCGATCGCGGCTGGACGGCGTTTGCGTTCACAGCAGGCGTCTTTCTCCTGGCGGGCGCGCTCGCCGGCGGCGCGCTCTGCGCCGCGCGCTTGGCGGGGCACTTGCCGCGCGAGCGCTTCGGGCCGACCCTGCGTCACGGCCTCGCCGCGTTGGCGCGCCCAAACTCCGGCACACCGGCCGCGGCGGTCGCGCTGGGCGCGGGGGTCCTGGTCGTGGTCGCGATGGGCCTCGTCTCGACGCGCCTGCGGCGCGAGTTCCTGGCCGGAATCCCGAAGGACGCGCCGAGCGTCTTCCTGGTCGATGTGCAGTTCGATCAGTCGAGCAGCGTGCGCGCCTTGCTCGACGCGCACGGCGCGACCGGCGTGGATCGGACCGCGGTCGTGATGGCGCGCCTGGGCGCGGTGAAAGGGACGCCGGTCGCGCAGCTCCTCGCAGGGTCCGAGGGGCGAAGCCGCTGGGCGCTGTCACGCGAGCAGCGCCTGACCTTCGCCGACGTGTTGCCGCCCAGCAACGCGCTGGTCGCCGCCGCGCCGGCGCCGGGCCTGCCCCAGAACACGTTGTGGCGCGACCCCGCGCGGACGGAGGTCAGCCTCGAGGCGCGCTTCGCGGAGGACCTCGGCGTCAGCATCGGCGACACGGTGACCTTCGATGTCCAAGGTGTCCCGCTGGAGCTCGTCGTGACGACCCTGCGTGAGGTCGATTGGGCGACGTTCCGCATCAACTTCTTCGTCGTCGTCGAGCCGGGGGCGCTGGACGGCGCGCCGGGCTGGGAGCTCGTCGCGGCGCGTGTCGACGCGGCGCAAGAGGACGCGCTGCAGACCGCGCTCGCGCGCGCACACCCGAACGTCTCGGTGCTGCGGCTGCGGCCGCTGCTGGAGAAGGTCACCGCCGTCGTCGAGCGGGTCGCGTCGGCCGTCCAAGTCTTGGGCGGCGCCGTCACCCTGACTGGTGTCGCGATCCTCGCGGTCGCGGCGCTCGCGACGGCCGCGCGGCGCGCGCGCGAAGCGGCGCTGCTGAAGGCGCTCGGCGTGACACGCGCCGGCGTCGCGCGCTTGATGGCCGTCGAGCACGCGCTCGTGGGCGCCTTGGCGGGCACGCTCGGCGGCGCCGGGGCATGGATCCTCGCCTACGGGTTCTTGGACGCAGTGCTCGACCTCCCTGGCTCGCCTGCCCTTTGGGTCGTGCCCGCCGCGGCGGCCGCTGGCATGGCGCTCGCTCTGGTAGCGGGCTCGCTCGCGACGGCCCGAGCGCGCAACGTGCCGCCGCTCGTGAGCCTGCGGTAGCCGCGCCGGCGCTGGCGCTGCAGGGGCTGCGTCCAGCGCCGCCTACGCTTCAACGCGCATCGACGAAAGCGTCGCTGCATGGGAGCACGCCAAGATGAGCTCCGCGCGTTGGATCGGCTTCGTGGCGAAGTCGTCACATCCTGCGTCGACGCAGCGCGCTCGGTCGCTTGTCATCGCGTGCGCGGTCAAGGCGATGATGGCTACGTGTGAGCCACGGGCGCGGAGGATCCTCGTGGCGCTATAGCCGTCGAGCACCGGCATCTGCATGTCCATCAAGACGACGTCAAACGGCGGGGGCTCGCAGAGCGGCGCATCGAACCTCCCGCCACAGGAGAGGGCCTCGACGGCGGCCCGCCCGTCCTGGGCCTCGGTGACCGCCGCGCCCTCCTTGGTCAGGATCCGCGCCACGAGGCGCCGGTTCACCGCCGAGTCCTCGACCAGCAAGATCCGCAGCCCCTCGAGCGACGGGGGCGCTCCCCTCGCTTCACCGTCTCGGGCCGGGAGCGCCGGCGGCGGCGCACAGGGCTGGACCTCGAAGGTGAGCGTGAACGTGCTCCCGATCTCCGGCACGGACTCGGCGATCAGCGCGCCGCCCAGCATCTCCGCCAGGCGCTGACTGATCGGGAGCCCGAGCCCCGAGCCGCCGTAGCGGCGGGTCACGCTGCTGTCGGCTTGCTCGAACGGGCGGAAGACACGCGCGAGCTGCTGCTCGGTCATGCCGATGCCCGTATCGCGGACCACAACGCGGACACATGCGCCCATGGTTGTGCCTGTGCTCACACCGTTGCTGTCGCTGCTGCACGCCGCGCAGTCGACGTTGACGCTCACGCCCCCGCTGCGCGTGAACTTGATCGCGTTGCTCAGGAGGTTGACGATGATCTGGCGCACGCGTGTCGGATCGCTCGACACATAGCGCGGGACGCGCTCGTCGATGTGTAGGTCGAGCGTCAAGCCGCGGTCGAGCGCCCGCGGCCGCATCAGGAGGATCGTGTCCTCGATCAGCTGGTGCAGCGGCACCTCGATGGACTCGAGGTCGACGTGGCCCGCCTCGATCTTGGAGATGTCGAGGATGTCGTTGATGACGGAGAGCAGGTGCTCGCCGTTCTGAACGATGATGTCCAGCTCATCGGAGTGGCGCGCCCCGAACTCGGAGTCCCGGCAGTCGTCTCGCACGAGCGACGCGTACCCGAGGATGGAGGTCATGGGCGTCCGGATCTCGTGGCTCATGTTCGCGAGGAACTCGCTCTTCGAGCGGCTCGCGTCTTCAGCCCGCCGGCGGGCGTCGATGAGCTCGACGTCGGCCTGTTGGCGCTGGCGCTGCACGAAGTAGACCAGCAGGCCGATGAGCACGCTCGCGAGGCCGGCGACCCCGATCCCGACCGCAGCGGCGCCGTCCATGGCGTTCAGCCGGCTCATGTAGGCGAAGGCGTCGTATTCGACGGCCAGCACGCACTCGACCTTCTCATGGTCCTGTTCGTCGCGCAGCGGGTAGAACGCGGCGACAAACGTACCCCAAGGATCGGTGTACGGCTTGACCGTGACTTGCATCTGTCCAGTCAGGAACGCCCTCCGCAGCGCGTCCGGCGCGTCGTCGTACACCTCCCCCAACGCCGCTTGATCGATCAAGCCATCGCCGTCGGCATCGATTGGCAGCGAAGCATCGACGCCGAAGACGACCTCGTCGCCGTGTAGGCGGGTCGTATAGATGTAGCGCACGGTCGGCGCCGCCGCGATCAGGTCACGCAGCGGCGCGACGACGCGCAGGTACTCCTCGTCATTGAGCTGCTCTGGGGCGACGAGCCGCTTGTGCAGAGAGAGATCGAGCTCGCGCGACGCGATCCGTGCCAGGAGCGTGAGCTCGCCTGCGAGGCCATCCTCCGCAGCAGCCTCGGCTTCCCAATGCAGGGTGAGCATGCTCGACATCGCGCCGGTGAACAGCGCGACCGCGGCAAAGGTCGCTGCAGCGCGGGGCGAGCGGCGTGTTTGAGTCAGGCGCGAGAGGGACATTCGGGTGGGCTTGGCATGGGCCTCCGTGGCTCTCTTCGCGCCGCGACGTCACGACGCTTGAGGCGTCCCGGGGGCGTCTCCAATTGGGTCAGCCCGTCGGGAGTCAGGCCGTCCGGGGTCATGTCCCAAAGCGGCATCGACGCCTTGGACGCCGAGCGATTGCAGGGACCAATACCGCCGGTATAGCTCGCTCGCGGCGAACAGCTCGTCGTGCGTGCCGCTCGCGGCGATCCGACCGTCTTCCAGGACGTGGATCACGTCGGCGCGCCGCGCGGTCGCGAGGCGGTGCGCGATCACGAGGGTCGTGCGCCCCGCGAAGAGGCGCTCGAGCGCGCCTTGGACGGTCGCCTCGGAGTCGGGGTCGAGGGCGCTCGTCGCCTCGTCGAGCAGCAGCACGCGCGGGTCAGCCAGGAACGCGCGCGCGATCGCGAGGCGCTGGCGCTGGCCCGCAGAGAGGCGCACCCCGCGCTCCCCGACCTCGGTCTCGAACCCCTGCGGGAGCCTCTCGATGAACTCCAGCGCCCCGGCAGCCGCGGCGGCCGCGCGCAGCGCCGTTTGGCTCACGTCGCGCGCATTGCCGTCGGCGCCGAGCCGCAGGTTGTCCGAGATCGTCCCGCTGAAGAGGAAGATCTCTTGGGGGACGACGCCGATCGCGCGGCGCAGGTCGGCCAGCGCGATCGACGCCAGCGGGCGTCCGTCGAGCGCCAGCGTGCCCGCGCTCTGGGCGTAGAAGCGCATGAGCAAGGCGAAGAGCGTGCTCTTGCCCGACCCGCTCGGGCCGACGAACGCCACGACGCTGCCGCCCGTGATATCGAGGGACACGCCGGCGAGCGCGTCGCGGTCGGCGCCCGCATAGCGATACCGCACGTCCCGCAGCGCCAGCGCGCCGCGCGAGACCTCGAACGGCAGCGCTCCGTCGGGGTCAGCGATCGCGGGCTCGGTGTCGAGCAGCTCGAACACGCGCGCGCTCGCGCCTTGTAGCTGCCGATAACCGGCGTACAAGCCCCCGAGCTGGCCGACGGAGATCGCGACCGAGAACGTGTACAGCAAGAACGAGGTCAGGTCGCCAGGGCTCAGCCGCCCCTCGAGCATCAGCTGGCCGCCATAGCCCAAGACGATCGCGAACGCGGAGAACGCGGCGAACGAGACCGCCCCCGCGAACGCGGCATTGAGGCGCGCGTTGCGCAGCTGCACCTCGAGGAGCTCGGACAGACGCGCGCGGTAGCGGCCCAGGACCCAGGGCTCGGCGGTGTGGGCTTGCACCGTGCGGATCCCGGCCAAGCTCTCCTCTGCCAGCGCCGAGGTCTCGGCCGTCGCGTCGCGCGCGTCCTTCGCGTTGCGCTCGAGGCGCTGGCCGAAGTACATGGCGACGAGGACGACGGGCGGCACCACCACGAGCGCGACGAGCGTGAGCCGGGGCTGGAGGAAGAGCAGGACCCCGAGCGTGCCGATGAAGCGCAGGGTCGCCTGCACGCCGCCGGGGATCTGCTCGGCGAGGGCGCCCTGGACGACGGTCAAGTCCGAGCCCAAGCGTGACAACAGCTCGCCGACGCGGCGTTGGTCGTAGAAGGTCGGCGTCAGCCCGACGAGCTTCGTGAACAGCGCGCCGCGCAGGTCGCGCAGGAGCCGCGCGCCCGCCGCGCCGAGCAAGTAGTTCTCGAAGTACCCCACGACGCCGAGCGCTGCGAAGAGCCCCATGAGGCCGCCGACGATGCGGTAGAGGTCCGTCGTCGTTGCCTCGGAGAGCGCGGTGTCGACGACACGCCCCGCGACGAGCGGCACTGCGAGCCCGATCCCGCTGGCGATGAGCAGCAGCGCCGTCGCGCCGAGCAAGGAGGCCAGGTGGGGGCGCGCGAGCCCCAGCAGGCGACGAAAGGGGACGGGCGGCGCTCCTTCGGCGCTACCCGAGCGTGCCTCATCAGCAGCGCCCAGTACAGCAGCGCCCAGTACAGCCGCGCCCTGTGCAGCCGCGCCCTGTACAGCCGGGCCCTGTACAGCCGGGCCCTGTACAGCCGGGCCCTGTACAGCCGCGCGCGCGGCGCCGCGATCGCGGGGTTCGTCGGTCACGACGCGAGCTCGGACGCGAACGGGCCGTCAGTCTCGGCCGGGGGCGCCTTGCTCGGCCGACCCGGGGAACTCGCGCTTGAAGAGGTCCTTCAGCTGCTGCTGCTCTGAGAAGCGCTCGAGCATCGACTTGTCGCCGGTGTCCGCCGCCTCCTTGACCTCGCGTCGGATGCGATCGAGCTCGGTCTCGGTCATGGACTCGCTGCCCTCTTCGATCGCAGCCGCGAGCTTGTTGCGCTCGGCCCGGAGCGCCTCGAGGCGCGCCTTGAGGTCCGACATGCGCGCTTCGAAGCCCGCGTACTCGCGCATGAGCTCCACCGCGTCCGCGTCCGCTGCGAACGCCTCGGCGTCCGCGTGCCCCTTTTGAGCGACCTGCATGCGGCGGGTCTCCATCTCGGCGCCGACTTGCTTCCGCAGGGCATCGATGCGGTCGATCTCGGCGTCGGTCGCGGTGAGCTGCTGTTGCACGGTGCGCGGGCCCTGCAGGAGCCCGGCGCGGTCGAGGTAGCGCTGCACCACGGGGCCAGCGATGATCGACGCCATGACGAGGCCGAGCGCGCCGCTCACGACGCTGCCTTTGCCGTGCTGGAACAGGGCGCGGAAGGCGGGCAGCAGGAGGAGCGCGCCCAGGCCGAGCCGCGCGCCGTCCTGATACGTGAAGTCGGGGATCCGCCGCCCGAGCGCGATCGACCACAGGAACGCCGCAGCGACGGCGAAGCTGCAGCCAAGCTGCGCCTGGCCTTGCTTCGAGAACATCGTGCGCGCGGCGTAGATGAGCAGCAGCACCGCGCCGGCGGTGATGCCAATGTCGGTCGGGGTCATGGCAGCGGCGATCACAGGTGGGGCTCCCGCGGGTTGGATGTGGACGCGGCGGAGGCGCGAGTGTGCCCGCCCCTCCGCCGCTCGCAGTCAGCGAGGGATCAGTCGTTGAGGAACGCGAGCGCCTCGGACTTCGGCGCGCCCGCCTCGGGCGCGTTCTTCGTCGTCGTCTCGATGGCAGTCATCATGTCCTGGAGCGAGCGGACCGGGTCCGAGTCCTTCGCGAGCACCTTGCCGTTGCTCTCGACGACGTCATTGACCTGCGCCAGGAGCGTCGCCATGTCGGCGGACATCTTGTCGACCTTCACCATCGCGGCCTTCGCGTCGAGCTCGTCGATCTTCGTCTTCGAGACGGCGATCTGCGTGTTCAGGGTCTGACGCTTCTCTTCGACTTGGGCGACGATCTTCGTGTAGTCCTCGATGCGCGCTTGGGCGTTCGCTTTTTCCGTCAGGAGGAGCTCGACCTGCTGGATGAGCTTCTCCTCGGTGTAGGTGTCACCCGCGACCTCGACCGGGAACGCGCCGCTCGCCTTCGCGGTCTTGTACTTCTCCTTGATCGCGGTCGCGAGGAGGTCGGCCTGCCCGAGGTCCGTCTTGAACTTGGCGAGCTTGGTCTCGGCGGTGCGCTTGCTCTCGCCGAGCGCGGCCTTCGCCTCCTCGAACGACGCGATGTTCTTCTTCAGCTTCTCCGACGCGCTGGTGATGAACGCGGCGGGGTCCTTCTCGATCGCCTCGGTGGTCCAGCCGCCGTACTGGTTGACGAAGTTCTCGGCCTTGGCCTTGAAGCCAGGGAACTGGGTGTAGGCGATCAGGCCCGCAACAAAGAGGATGAAGATGAGGAACTTGGGCTTCATGGTGGGAGCAGTGGGGGGTCGGGGACCGGACCTCTCCGATCCAAGCGCAAGAGGTTACCCCCCCGAATACGCGCCTGGGGCGGTGGGATTCAGGGTTCCCGGCCAACTCCGAGCGCGCTGGCTCGAAATGAAGGCTTCGTCAGCCGAGGTGTCCGGTCCAGCGCGCCCGGCTCAGCCGGAGAATGCGCGATCCATCCGCGCTGCGATGTCCGTGAGGCGCGTCCTGTCGCCGCCTGAGACCTCGGCCGCCCCCCAGCCGCTCCAGCCGATCGCGCTCAGGGCCGCCATGACGCGCGGCCAGCCGCAGTCGCCGTCCCCGATCTTGACGTCGAAGCCCTTCCAAATGCCCTCCTCGGTCATCTTCTTGCGGCTGTATTCCTTGATGTCCAGCTTGAACAGGCGCTCCAGCCCGAGCTCCTCGATCCAGTGCTCGGGCCAGCCGTAGCGCAGGAGGTTGCCGACGTCCAGGTGCCAGCCGACGTGCGGGCTGCCGGTCTCTTCGCAGTAGCGCTTGGCCTCGACCGGCGAGAGCAGGAAGTTGTTCCAGACGTTCTCGATCGCGATGCGCACGCCGAGCTCCTCGGCGAGGGGCGTGACCCGCCGCAGCTCCGCCAGGGAATTGCGATAGGCCGTCCCGTAGGACACGCCTTGTTTCACGACGGCAGGCACGAGCAGGACCGAGGACGCGCCGAAGAGCTTGGCCTGGCGCAGCGCGTGCTCGAGCGCCGCGCGCCCCTCCGCGCGCTCCGCCTCGTCCGGCCCGCCGAGGTTCTTCGTCCAGTGGACGGAGTCGACGAGGCCCGGGACCTCGAGGCCTGTGGCGGCCTTCGCGTCGAGGACCTCCTGCTCGTCCAGCCCAGACGGCGAGTCGAGCTCGACGCCGTCGAAGCCGCAGTCCCGGGCGAGCTGGAAGCGCTCGCGCACGGTCTTCGCGGCGGGGTCGCTGATCATCCCGTACTTCAGCGCCTTCTTGATCTCGACGCGCCCGGGCCGCGCGCTGGCGGTCGCCGCCGCGGGGCTCGCGACGGCGGCGCCGGCGAGGGTCGCGCCGGCGGCCGCGGAGAGGAGGAGTGCGCGTCGGTCGAGGTCGCTCATGGTCGCCACAGGATACGCCGCCTCGCCTGGACGGTCGCGGGCACTTTCCGGCGCGATCGGTTCCAATCGGGGGCCATGAATCAGCTCGTTCGCCCGCGCGTGTCGGCTCTGCGCCGCGTGTTGCCCGTCGCGTTGTGCGCGTCCCTCGTAGGTGGCGCCGGCGCGCTCGTCGGCCCGCTCCTCCTGGCCGGGACCGGGGTCGCGACGGCCCACGGCGCAGCCGCCGCGGAGATCACGTGGACGGCGACCCTCGCGGACGCCAAGGCCGCGGCCGAGGCGGGCGACAAGGTCATCTTCATCGCGATCAACATGGACGGCGAGCGCGCGAACGACACGCTCGCAAAGGACGTCTATCACGACAAGACGATCGTCGCGCTGGCCGCCGAGACGGTGAACTTGGTCGCCTCGGCGGGTGTGCACGGCAAAGGCGAGTGCGCGCGCTTCGGCGGCCTCACCTGCGAGCAGCACCAGCAAGTCGACATCCGCGTGCGGCACGACGTGCTGAACGTCACGACGGGCCCTGTCGTCGCGCCTCAGCACGTGTTCCTCGGGCCTGACAGCAAGGTGCTGCTGTCGGTGCCCTACGAGGTGACCGCGGGCGAGCTCGAGTGGTGCTTCCACGAAGCGCGTCGCCTCGCCGACGCGACCTATGTCGCGAAGCCGACGGGGAAGTCGCAGAAGCCGCGGCGCCTCGTCGTCGCGGGCGTCGAGACGGCGGCGACCAAAGGCCCGATGACCCGCGCGCGGGCCCTCGAGCTGATCGCGAACCTGCGCAAGGGCGTCGGCCAGCACCATGAGGTGATCTACGAGCTCGCGACGGCGGACGAGCCCGAGGCGCAGGACGAGATCCGCAAGTTCTTGCGACAGGGTCCGCAGATGGGGCGGGATGGCACCATTGGCACGGACTGGCGGCCGCCCCTGATGCGGTGGGTGACGAGGTCTCGCCGGCGAGCTATTGGGGCTCGCGAACGACTTCATCGGCGCGGGTGAGGCTCACGCTGCGGCGCGAGGCCATCGTCGCGATGGAGCAGCTCGCGGCGCCGCAGGGCCTGCCGGAGCTCATGAAGCAGGTGCGCAAGGAGAAGGACCAGCAGGTCACGGGCAGCCTATGGCGGGCGATCGGCGCCTGTGGCGCGAAGGACGCCAAGGCGCGCGCGGCGCTGTTGAAGGCGACGAAGGGCAAGGACGCGCTCGCGCGCCGGAGCGCGCTCCTCGGCCTCGGCTGGTCGGAGCCGAACGAAGACGTCCAGGAGTGCCTCGCCGCGATGCTCGCAGGGACGGACGAGGTCGAGCGCGCGGCCGCGGCGGTCGCGATGGGCCCTCCTCGCGCGACGCGCGTTGGATCCCTGTGCTCGAGCCGCTGGTGGCGGGCTCGAGCGCGGAGGTCGTGCGGTCCTGCGGCGCCGCAGCCGCTGGAGGTCCTGCGCGGCGCGAGCTACGAGCGCTTGGGGCCAAGCCTGAAGCGCATCGCGGACGATGACATCCCGCGCGCGCGGCTGTTCGGGGGCGGGCCGTGAGCCAGCGGGCGGCCCGTAGCGCGCGCTGGCGGAGGCTGACACCTCGAGAGAGTGGATGCGTGCCATGAACCTAGACACGTCGCACCGCGTAATGCCCGCCGCCGCGCACGGAGTCCCGTAATGCGGATGCGTTGGAACGCGCTCGCGTTCTTGCACTGGGAGTACGACGCTGCGGCGCTCGCTCGCTTGCTGCCCGAAGGGCTCGCGCTCGACACGTTCGAGGGCCGGGCGTACCTCGGCGTCGTGCCGTTCGAGATGGACCGGACGCGCTTCCGCTTTGCGCCGCCGATGCCGACCGCGACGCGCTTCCCGGAGCTGAACGTGCGCACCTACGTCACGAGCGAGGGCAAGCCTGGTGTTTGGTTCTTCAGCCTCGACGCGGCGAGCAAGCTCGCGGTGCGCGGCGCGCGCGCCACGTTTCACCTGCCGTATTTTGACGCGCGCATGTCGCTCCAGCGGCCGCACGTGGACGCGGGTTGGACGGAGTATGCGAGCGCGCGCGTCCACCGCGGCGCGCCAGCCGCGACGTTTCTTCAACCGCTACCGCCCGCTTGGCCCGGTCGCGCCTGCGGCGCCGAGGCACGCTCGGCTTACTCCTGACCGAGCGGTATTGCCTCTATGCGCGCGCCCGCGCGGGCTGACGCGGGGCGAGATCCACCATGCCCCGTGGCCGCTGCGCCCGGGCGAGGCGGAGCTCGAGTCGTGCGACATGACGCGCCTCGTCGGCGCTCCGTTGGAGGGACCACCGTCCCTCGTGCATGTCGCCGACCCGATCGATGTCGTCGCATGGTGGCCGAGCCGCGTCGGCCGGCGCTGACGGCGCGGGGTAGACTTCGTGCGGACATGGTCGATTCCGAGCCGAACCCCCGCGCGACACCTGATGCGGGCGGGGACCTGGAGGCGCTGCTGGTCATGCACGCGCCCTGGCTGCAGCGCCTCATCGAGCGCCGCGCGGGCTGGCTGCTGCGCGTCGATGGCCTCGACGACCTCGTGCAAGACGTGCGCTTGCGCGCGCTGCGCGCCGAGTCGACCTTCGAACACCTCGGCGAAGGCCAGTTCAAGACATGGCTCGGACAGGTCGCGCAGAACCACATCGTCGATCGCCAGCGCTACTGGAGCGCCGCCCGTCGCAACGCGGGACCGATGCTGCGGCTGAGCGGTGTCGGCCCTCCCTCGTCGCTCTCCGGGACCCCAGGGCTCGACTTGACCGCGGCAGGCCCGGGCCCGCGGACATGGGCGGAGGCGCGCGACCAGCACGCGTTTGCGACGCGCGCGATCGGCGCGCTCCTGCCTCGGGACCAAGAGATCCTGCTGGCCGTGCGCGAGGGCGCCACCGACGACGAGCTGGCGGCGCGCCTCGCGGTCGAGGTCCGTGCAGCGACGCGCGCGCGACAGCGCGCCCTGGAGCGCTTCCGCCGCGCCTACGAGCTGCTCGTGCGCGCGTCGCCGCGCTGACGCTGCACGGGAGGCCGCGCGCGAGCTCACTCAGGCGCTCGAACGCCCGCCTCCGCAGCAGCGGCGCGCGCGCTCCACTCCGTCGCGGCATCCACTTCGTCGAGGCGGGCACAGGCCTCGCTGAGGCGCCGCATCGTCCGGACCGTAGCCGGGTCCGAATCACCGCGCTTCGCAGCGAGCACGCTCACTGCGCGCGTCAGCGCCTCACGCGCCTCTTTGTTGGCACCTGTCGTAAGCAGCGCCTGCCCGAGGACCGCGCGGGTCACGCCATGCAGCATGTGCTCGGGCGCCAAGTGCGCGTCACACTGCGCGACGGCGGACCTGGCCCGCGTGAGCGCCTGGTCGCCCTCGCCGAGCTCCGCGAGCACCTTGGCGAGATTGCTCGTCACGGTGATCCGCGTCGGGTGCCCCTCGGGCAGCTCGCGCTCGAAGATCACGACGGCGCGCTCTAGCAGCGGCAGGGCGCGCGCGCGGTCCTCCAAGAGGAGCCGCTGCGTCGCGACGTTGTTGCAAGCGCGCGCCAGGAAATCGCGAGGTGCTCCGGGCCGAACAAGCGCTCTTGCGCGGCGAGGATCGCCTCGAAGGTCGCCGCGGCCTCGGCGTGCCGACCTTGACGGTGCCAGACCAGCGCGAGGTTTGACAGCGCCGCGAGCGTATCGGGGTGATCCGCGCCGAGCGTGCGCTGCCGCGCTGCAGAGACCTGCTCCAAGAGCGCGCGCGCCGCGTCCAGGTCGCCGGAGTCACGCAGGTAGGTCGCGAGGTTGCTGGCGATTGACGTCGCGCGCAGCGAGTCCGTCGGCTCTTCCCGCGCAGCGATCTCCCATGCGCGCCTCGCCAGCGCGAGCGCCTCGTCCGTCTGGCCTGCGAACGCGCGCTCGCGCGCCAAGAGGTCGAGGCTCGCCGCGACGTCGATGTGGCCGTCGCCCAGGGCTGCAATACGCAGCTCGAGCGCGGCGCGCGCCAGCGGCTCGGCTTCAACCCAGTTGGACCGCGCAGCGAGCACAGACGCCAGGTTGTGCGTCAGTGTGGCGAGGTCCTTGGGGCTGGTCGCGGGGTCGCTCCGGCCGAGCGCCAGCGCCGCGCGCATCTCGCGCTCTGCTTCGGCGAGCCGCTCGAGGTCGAGGTTGATCTCGCCGAGGGTCGAGCGCAGCGTGATCCGCACGCTCGTCTCGTTCGCCAGCGCGTCGTCGAGCGCCTGCGAGGCCTCATCCAGCAGCGCCACCGCCGGGATCACCCCTGATTCTTGCCCGCTCGGGCGCGCAAAGGACCACATCGAGCGCATGAAGCGCGTGACCGCGAGCGACTCGGCCGCTTGCCTGCGCGCCGCATCGCGTGCTGCGCGCGCGTCAAGCCAGGCCATGGACGTCGTGATCGTTGCGGCCACGAGGACGAGCAGCGCCGCGGACGCGCTCGCGACGGGGAACCGGTGGCGCCGCACGAACTTGCCGAGGCGATAGCGCGCGCTGGGCGGGCCCGCGAGCACGGCCTCGCCCTGCAGGTGGCGGCGCAGGTCCGCGGAGAGCTCAGACGCCGATGCGTAGCGTCGCGCGGGCTCCTTCTCGAGCGCTCGCAGCGTGATCCAGTCGAGGTCCCTCGCGAGCGCCTTCGCGAGCCGCGCCCGCGTCGTTCCGCGGGCTGCGGCGGCTGCGTCGCTGAGGCGTTGTGACGGCGGGGGAGGCGTCACGTCCAGCAGCGCCCGGACGACGTCAGTGCCGCTCGCGCGCGCGCTCGCACGCACGTCGATCGGCAAGCGCCCAGCGAGCAGCTCGTAGAGCAGAACCCCATCGAGTAGATGTCCACGCGCGTATCGACCGCGCCCGCGCCCGCCTGGGCCGCCTGCTCGGGCGCCATGTATTCGAGCGTCCCGACCAGCGCGCCGTCGCGCCGTCGCAGCACGCTGCTCGCATCGTCGTTCCCATGCAGCGCCTTGGCGACGCCGAAGTCGATGACCTTGGCGACCGGCGCGCCATCGACCTTGCGGACCAGCACGTTGCTGGGCTTCAGGTCGCGGTGGATCACGCCCTTTTGGTGCGCGTGCTGCACGGCGTCGCAGACCTGCAGGAACAGCGCGACGCGTTGAGGGACCGGCAGCCGCTCGCGGTCACAGAAGGTCGTGATCGCATCGCCGGGCACGATGCTCCATCACGAAGTACGGCGCTGGCGCTCCGTTGTCCCAGCGTCCAGCACGCGCGCGATCCCCGGGTGGTCCATCTGCGCGAGGGTCGCCTGTTCGGACGCGAACCGCGCGCTGACCTCCTCGGAGTCCATCCCCGGCTTGATCACCTTCAGCGCGACGGTGCGGGTAGCCGGCGCCGCTTGCTCCGCTCGGTAGACGACGCCGAAGCCGCCGCTCCCGATCCGCTCGAGGACGCGATACGGTCCGATCTCGCGCGGGATCCAAGCGTCCGTGGCGCTCGCGGCGAGGCCCGAGCGCACGACGACGCGGCGCCACTCTTCGAGGCGCGCGCGGAGCTCGCTCGCGCCCTCGAGCCGGCGTTCGACCAGGAATGCGGCGACGTCCCAAGCTCGCCACGCTCCGCCGCCGCCAGGTACTCGTCGTACGCGGCCTCTTCCGGGATCGAGGCTGCTTCGATTTGGTCCATGCGATAGGGGCTTCGGCGCGGCGCAGGTCCCTCACGCTGATGGTAGTCGCATGCGCTCAATGCAGCGTCACCGCGACGCAGGTGAGAGGTTCGACGTGACCGCGGGGTTCGCGTCCCTGTACCAGTACTGGAAGCTCCAGGTCTCGCCGGCGCCGCGGAAGCCCGTCAGGGACAGGAGCGCCATGAGATCGACCTGGACCGCGACGGAGCCCGTCGCGCAGAGTTCTGCGCGCCGCCACCGACGCCGCGGCCAACGGCGCCGCCGAGGCACGGCGCGTGCCCTGGGACCCGCCAAGCGTTGGGGACGCTCGCTTGGACCCGCCCCGTGAGGAAGTAGCCGAATGACTGCGTCGGGAGGTCGCCGCAGGTGAGCGTCAGAGCGTTGTTCGCCACCATGTCGCTGCCGCTGAGCGTCAGCCGCGCCTGCGCGCCCGTCGAGTTCGGCGTCGAGTTGCAGTAGACGCTGCCGAGCCCGCTCGGCGGCACGTCGAAGCGCACGAGGGCGTCACCGAGCTGCGAGAACCCGGGCGTGAAGAGGGTCACGATGGCGAGGAGGCTCCCCGTTGTCACCAAGGCCGCCGATCTGGCTGATGCCGCCCAGGATCGCGTTGTCGTCGAAGAGGCCATTGCCGTCCACGTCGATCGGGTCGCCGCCGCGGGCGAGCACCGTTTGGCCGTTCATGACGACGACGATGTCTGCGCTCGCTCGGGTTCGGCCGACGATCACGTAGTCACCCGCGCGATTCCCGACGGCGTGGAAGAAGCCCGGATTCAGGGTCGAGGTGTTGCCCCAGAGCTCGCTGCTCCCAGGCACGATCGGGTCGAACTCCTGCGCCAGCACAACGCCGTCGCGTACGACCCAGTCGCGATTGTCGACCTCGTTCAAGCCCCAGCCAAACGAGCGCCCCGACGGGTCCACCGAGTGGCCCGTGACGCGGAGGATGTCGCGCGTGAACCCCGAGCCGGGGACGGGTTGTCCGACCTCGAGGGCGACTTGGTTGTTCACGACCAGCGCGTTGGCGCCGCCGACCGCGCCCAGGAACGCCCAGGTCGCGCCGTCTGCGCTCACCTGGAAGCCGAAGTCCGCGGGGTCGATTTGGGTCAGCGCTCCGCCTGATGATGAGCCTGTCGGGACCGTGCTCTGGGTGAGCGCCACCGTCGCGCCGTCGAAGGACGCGGCCCGCAGGCTGCCGGAGGCGTTGCCGGCAAAGCCGACCCGCGCGTCCGTGGTGATCGACGCTGCGAAGAACTGCGTCCACGTCGCGGCGCTGCCCGTGACGCTGTCACCTTCGCGCCGCAGGACCGTCCATGCGCCTTGACCTGCGTTGTCGCCGCGCACGATGTACCGCGGGCTGCCGGCGGACTCGGCCGCGAGCGCGATCTGGCCCGCGTCGTTCACGCGGCTGCGGCCGCCGCGCCAGCTCTGGCTCGGATCCCACGGCAGCGTCGAGAAGAACTCGCGCAGGACCAGCGCGCCGTCGGCGATGAAGTGATTGTCGAACGACGATGAACCCGTGGAGCGCGCATGCAGCGTCCAGTGCGCGCCGTTCGGGGACTGGTCGATGTCATCGAGCGCGCCGAAGCGCGCGCCGGCCGCTCCGGGAATGAGCGAAGTCGGCGAAGTAGGGAGCTCGGTGTAGATCACTGCGTGGGGCACTTGGGCGCCCAGGGGGAGCGCGAGGCAGCCGGTCGCAAAGGCAGAGAGCGCGGTGAAGCGGGCGGAGTTCGACATGGGGACGTCTCGAGGGAGAGGTGGGTGCTGGCGCGCTGCGCCGCTGGGACACCCCCTCGAGAACGTCGGTGCTCGGCGGCGACGACAGCCCTCCTGTGGATTTCCTGCGAAACGCCTGGCCGAGGGCTCACCTCCCTGGCAGCGCCTCACCCCGGGTCACGCGGCGCTCCCACGCCTGCACGTTCCGTCTCGGCGGGAGATCGCCATGAAGACAATCTGCCCGCACGCACCATTCCGATTCGCTGGATGCGCCCTTCAACGCTTGTTCGGCGTGACGCGCAGACAGCGGCCGCGGGTGGCCTCCGCCAGGCGCTTAAGCTGCGCGACCGACGGCTCAGGAGGGTCGACCAACACGACGTCGAAGACGAGATGGCGGAACTTGGCGTGCTGGAGGACGAGGTCGACGATGAGCTCGAGCTCGGCGTGTTCTCCGCCGCAAGGGCCGCCGCGGGTCACCAAGAGAATGCGATCGACATCGCGCACAGCGAGCGCCGCTCCTAGCGCCGCATAGAGGTCACCCTCTGGGGCTGTATCGGTGGCTTCGAACAGCGCGAACATCGCGTCCAGGTCTAGCGCTGAGAGGGACGATGGCTCGTCCGAGAGGCGCGCTGCAGTCACTCCCGCGCCAATCGGGTGAACCTGGGCCGCCGCGGGCGCCAAGCGGAAGGAGGCGCGCAGCGCGTCGAGCACGTCGTCCGTCGTGATGGTCGAGCGGGCAGTTCCGCCGCCGCGCGCAGCGATCACACGCTCGCGGCGGGTATTGGGCTTCGGTCGTTCGTCCTTGGCGGGCGGCGGCGCGGCCAGGTGCACGACCACACCCAGGCGATCGCTGCGCGGGTCGAACTTCGTGAGGTCCGCGACGGACGCGTCGACCGGCGTGCCCCAAGCCGTCACGCCTCGGACCTGAGCGGCCGTCCAATCGAGGGGGAGCGCATCGATGGACTCGCGCCATGCGGCAGCGTCGCGGCCGAGGTCCTGGCCAGTCAAGTAGCGCAGCGCCTCGACCGCGCGCCACGCCAGGCCAGCGCGCACCTCGCGCTCGAGCACGTCGACCGCCCAGACGAGACCTTCGCGTGAGCCATAGCTGCCGATGTGCCAGATCGCGGCGGCGCGGACGGCGGGCTCGTCCGACTGTGCAGCGCGGATGACCTCACTCGTCCAACCCGGTACGTTCCGCTCGACCAGGGTCGCGAGCTTCGCTGCGACGACGATCGAAGGTGTGGAGCGCTTGGGCGCCAGCGCGCGGGCTGCGAGCCCGTCATCGGGCAGCGCAATCGCGAGCGGAGAAGGCAGGCGCTCGGGGGGGCAGGGCGTCTGGGACAGGGCGTCTGGGACAGGGCAGGCGTCGAAGCGAGGGCGAGCCAGCAGGCCGTCCTCGCGCCGCAACACGCGAGGAGTCGATTGGACATGCCACAGGTACCCCGCGTCTGGCTGGCGAGTTACCTGGGTTCAGACGAATTCCGACGCGCGAGCGCGCCATTGCGCAGCCGCGATCGGCGCCCTCGTTGCTCCACGACCCAAGGGCGGACAGAGACGCGGATGACCCGTGGGGCGCCGGGTCCTGACGGCCCCGGCGACCTTGTGCTCACCGTCGGGGCACCCTCGTCAGTCGGCGAAGAACGCCGCGGCGCGCTCGGCGACCGTGGCTGCGTCCGAGAACACGCGCGCCGCGGCGGCGAGCTCCAGCGCGCGCCGGTAGTGGTCCTTCGAGCGAGCGCGCTCGGCGTGGTTCGCGAGCATCGGGTTCGGCTGCGCGCCGTCGAGCCAAGCGAGGAACGCGACGCCGGCCTTGTAGTGCTGCGTCGGGGCCTCGAACAGGTGGCGGCCCAGCGCCTCGCACGGCGCCATCAGCGTGTCGTAGCCGTTGCGGTCGCCCGCGGCGAGCAGAGACAGCGCGACCCCCGCCGGCGCCGCGACCGCGTCGAAGACACCGAGCAGCGCGTGGCTGAACGGCCCGAGCGCGAGCGGCTGGCCCTGGAGCTCGGACCAGCCCGTCGGCGGCCCTGCTCCAGCGATCAGCTCGGCGAAGTTGAAGTCGTCGCCGGTCATGACGACTTGGCCCCGCGGCAAGAGGCGCGCGCGCGTCGCGCGCTCGTGCGCCGCGTCCAGGAGCGACAGCTTGCAGCCGCGCACGATGTTCGGGTCGAGGTCCATGACGCGCTCGAACGAGTCGCCAGGAAAGTAGCCGCGGAGCCCGGGATGGAACATCTCGCCGAGCCAGTGGACGAGGAGCGGCGCGCGGCACTGGCGGATGATCGCGCCGTAGACCTCGACGTAGTCGTCGGCACTCGCGCTGTGCGCGGTCAGCCACGGCATCGGGAGAATGATCGGGATGCCGCCCGCGGCCTGGATGAACTCGACCTGATGCACCACACCGTCGACGAGGTCGCGCCGATCGCGCACCACCGCCAGGTGATCGACGCCGGCGCCTGCGACGAAGCCGCCCGGCAGCTTCAGCCGGCCGGTCTCTTCGATCAGCCGCGCCGCGACCTGCCAGCCGACGTCGAAGCGCTGCGCCGTGTCCATCGCCTCGGCGATGCCAAAGCCGTGAGCGGCGATGCGCTGGCGCAGGTGGAGCGTCGTCTCCCAGTCGACGTGCTCTGCGATCTCCGCCGCCGTGCCTGGGTGGGCCGACGAGTGCTCGACCGCCGCGTAGGAGCCGTGGAACGCCACGTGCGCCGCAGCGAAGGCGACGCGCACGGGCTTGGTGTTCGGGGCGACGCGGGCGCGAAAGGTGGCGAGCGCATCGCCATCGATGACCACCGACGTCGCGCCCAAAGGGGCCGTTGCGCGCGTCACTTGGGGGCCTCCTGGCCGCGGATCTTCTGGAGATAGCTCGGCCCTTGGGTCCTCAGGTCGCGCACGAACATGAACGTCAGGAAGCCGGTGATCAGCACCATCGCGGCGAGGATCGCGCCGCCGCGCGCGCCGCGCGGTTGGTCCTCGCCGAGGTACGCGCGGCTCGCCTGCAGGCGCGTGATGCCGTAGTACGCGAGCGGCAGGAAGAGCCCGCATACGATTGATGTGGGGATGGCGAGCCAGAACAGTAGGTCCTGGCCGACGAGCGGGCCCAGGACGCCGACCGCCGGCAGCAGCGTCCCGAGGCGCCAGCGCGCGCTGCCGAAGGCGGCGCCCGTGAGCTCCATGACGACAAAGCCCGCGCACACCATATGCAGCGTGATCGTCGAGAGGGCCATCGCGAGCAACCCGACGTCGAACACGAGCCTGCCCTCCGTCGCGCCCAGCACCGAGCCGATCGAGCGCGCTGCGTCGATCGCCTGTAGCTTCGCGGCTTCGCCGCTCGTTGGGTCCCACGGGATCGTGTTCGCCGTCGCGATGACGACGAGGCTCGTCGCGAGCGTGTACGGCAGCAGCATCCCAGCGAAGAGGTCGAAGCGCGCCAGCTTGCGGTGGGCGCGGCCCCAGCCGCGCGCGCGCAGCGAGTAGGGATAGAGGAACACCATGTTGACGCCGACCGCCGATGCGAGGCCCGCGACGATGAGCGTGAGGCTTTGCGTGCCCCCGCGCGCCTCCGGCAGCGACGGGATGAAGCCGCGCCCGACAGTGCCCCAGTCCGTGCGCCCAGCCGATGCGATCACGACGACAGCGAACGCGGCGACGACCGCCCACACGAGCGCCTTGACCGACGTCTCGTAGAGCCGCAGCGCGCGGCCGCCGCGGCCGTACATGAGCGACATCCACACCGCGAACCCGAGGACGATGAAGGCCGAGCCCAAGGGGGGCAGCGTGAGCCCTCCGACCGCGAGCGCGTCCGAGAGCGCGCCGCCGGCGAGCGAGTACTGCGGAAAGTGCCAGATGATCGAGGCCAAGAGGGCGCTGAGCGCCCAGCCCCACGCGACCGGCGCGCCCGCGTAGCGGCGCATCGCGTCCAACGGCCGTAGGCCCGTCGAGAGCGTCTGGTGCGCGAGCGCGCCCAGCATCACGATCCCGAGCAGCATCGCGAGCGGCGCGACCCAGAGCAGCTGGTAGCCGAACAGCCGGCCGGCGAAGATCGCGCTGACGGCCGTCCCGCCGCCCAGCGTCATCGCCGCCTGCAGATAGCCTGGTCCGCCGCGGCGCAGGAAGCTCGCCCAGCGAGTCAGCGCCGGCGCGGCGTCGAGCGCCTCGAGCTCGCGCGCCTCTGCTGCGAGCTGCGCTTCGTCAGCGGCGGTCCCGACCCGCAGCCCGCGGCGCAGGTCGTCGATCCCTCCGATCCCCTCGGTCCCCTCGGTCCCCTCGATTCCCTCGGGCCCTTGCATGGCGGGGTCGTCGCTCATCGGCGCATGGCGTCCTTCAAGGCCTTGACGCGCGTCGCCTCTGCCGCGTCGCGGTACGCGGGGTCCAGGGGGTAGCAGCCGCTCGCGAGCCCGTGCCGCGGCGCGGTCGTGCAATCGCTGAACGTGCGGCAGATGCGCTTGCGCGCGAGCTCGCGGCCCGCGAGCACGTCGTACGGCAGCTCGGGGTACGAGAGCATCATGCGGCCGAGGCCGATGAGGTCGACACGCCCGGCGCGGACCTCGGCCTGCGCGACGTGGGGCAGCCACTCCATCAGGTACGTGTAGCCGGTGCCGACGAGGACGACGCCGGGGACGCGCGCCTTCGCCTCGCGCACGACGTCGAGGTGGCGCGCGACGTGGATCAACGGGTCCGCGAACGGCTGGTACCCGTCGCTCGGGGGATACGCTGCGGGCCGCTGCAGGTGCGGGTTGTAGTACGGGCTGCCGAGCGTCACGTTCACGAGGCGCACGTCGCGCTCGACCAGCGCCGTCAGCAGGCGCATCGGCTCGTCGAGCTGGAACTGCGTCGGGGTGTCGTGGTCGACACCGAAGCCGTGTTGCCAGGAGCGCGCCGCGGGGCGGCCCTCTCGTGTCAGCGGGTCCGCGCGGTGGGGGACGACGTCAGCCAGCGAGATCCGCACGCCGACCGCGAGGCCCGGGCACGCGGCGCGCACGGCGTCGATGAGCTCGAAGAGGAAGCGCGTGCGCCCCTCAAAGTCGCCGCCGTACCGGCCGGGGCGCGAGCGCGCGCCGAGGAGCTCGTGCGCGAGGTAGCCGTGGCAGGCCTTGAGGTCGACGAAGTCGAAGCCAGCGCGCTGCGCGAGGGTCGCCGCCGTGACGTAGCGGTCGCGGATCTGTTGCAGCTCGTCGTCGCTCAGCAGCGGCGCGTCCGCCGCGACGCCGACCCGCGCGTCGAGGAGCGGGTCGTGCGCGGCGATCTGCGGCGCCGGGCCATCGTCCGGGCGCGACCAGCGGCCGGAGTGCGTGAGCTGCAGACCGATCGGGCCGGCGTCCGTGGCGAGCTCCATCTCCGTACGCCCGGCGCGGACCTCGTCGATCAGCCGCGAGAGGTCGCCGACGACGTCGCCCTCGTGCAGGTGCAGCTGGTGCGGGTTGGCGCGGCCCGCGGCGGTCACGGCGAAGGCCTCACCGCCCCAGATCAAGCCCGCGCCGCTGCGTCCGAAGTTGCGCCAGCGGCGGAACGTACGTGTCGTCGGCGAGCCGCCGCGCGTGCCGTCCCAGCCCTCCATCGGGTGCACGACGAAGCGGTTCGGGATGTGCAGCCCGGCGACCTCGAGGGGCGCGCCGAGCGGGCCGGCGCTGCCCTCCAATGTGTCGTCGAGCTCGATCGAGAGGTCGAGCTCCGCCAGCCGCGCGCGGAACGCGCTCGGGCTCTTGAAGCTGCCGGGGGCCTTGAAGTTCATGGGTATCGATCGCCGGTCACCCCCTGGGGCGGCCAGAGCGGGCCCGCCAGGGTGACGTAAGCAGCTCCGCGAGGCGAGCCCAACCTCGGAACCTGGACGGTGCGCGCGGGTTGCGAGGCGCCCCGGGCGAAGGTGGTCGCGGCCCGCCTCACGCGCGGTGGGCGCCCCCGAGGAGGCTCACAGCGGGGCGGCGGGCGCAGCGTCGAGCCAGGCGCCCTCGACGCCGCATGCGTAGCCGACCTGGTCGAGCGAACCGACCTGGACACGGCCGCCTGCGATGCGGAGCGCCGTGCCTTCCGGGGTCGCGCGATAGAGGTCCGGGTGCCGGTCGAGGGCTGCGCGCGCCGCCTCGGGCGGCAGGTGCCCGAGCCCGCGGAAGTAGTGGTGCCCGTTGCGCTCAACGTGCGGGAGGTGGAGGAGCGCCGCGGTCGCGAGGTCCTGTTGCAGCGGCAACAGCGGCAGGTTCGTCAGGTCCTCGCCGGCGAGGAACGCCCCGTCGCCAAGCTGGCCCGCCAGGCCGTAGTTCAGCACCGCGCGGAACACGCCCTTGCAGTTCTTGACCGAGGTCCCGCGGTAGCCCAGGTCGAACGCGCGCTGGAAGGCCTCGAGGCCGAGGTCCGCCTCGTCGATGATGACGGGGGCGAAGGCGGCGAGGCGCGCGAGGCCCGCGCGCGTCCCCTCACGGAACGTCGCGGCGCGCGGCGCGGGCTGCTCGATGTGGGCGAGGTGGCCCAGGATCGCAGCGCCGTGCGGTCGTCCACCGAGGCGCTCGAGCACGTCAGCGAGGCGCCCGGGGTCCGCGTATTGTTCGTTGCCATCGAGCGTGACGAGCGCCCCTGGCGCGCGCTCGGCGAGGACCGCGCCGATCGCCTCCAGCCGCGCGAGGTCCGCGGCTTCGTCGCCGCCGACCTTCAGCTTGAACGCGTCGAGGCCATAGGCCGCGATGTCCTCTTCGAGGCTGCACGGGTGGTCGTCGTCGCCGCGCTGCTCCGCCGTGACGTCGGCCGCGCGCAGCTCGTCCGCCATGCCCACCGTGTGGCGAACGCGCACCGAGCTCAACGGCGCACGCGAGAACGCCCGAGCGGGGTCGAACCCCGCGAGTGACGGCACCGCCGCGCCCGCGCGGACACCGAACAGGTCGCGGCGCCAAGCTTCGAAGAACGAGACGCCCGCCGCGCGGCACGCGGCGTCGATGACGGCGCGCTCGACCAGCGCCACCCCGAACCCACGGACGAGCCTGTCTTGCGCCTCGAGCGGCGCCGCTTCGACGCGATCGCGGTACACCGCGAGCCACTGCTCGAACACGCTGGAATGAACCTGCGACGCTGTCCGCCAAGCCTCTCCGGCCGCGCGTGCGCTCGCGATGAGCGCCGCGCGGTCCTCCTCGTCGGTCGTGTCCGCGCCCTTGTCGAACCACTTGGGGACGAGGAGGTCCGCGGAGCGGCCCACATAGGGCGTCGCTGCGCCGTTGTCCATCCCGACACGGGCCATGAGCAGCGGCGCCGCGGTCATCGTTGCGCGGCCGAAGCGGAACGGCAAGCGCGTCGAGCACCGCGTCCAGCGCAGCTCCAGTTCGGTGAGTCGCATCCCGCCATTCTACGGTCGAGCGGCGCCCTCATGAGCGCCGGCCGCTGCGCGCGCACGCGGCGTGATCGCGGCGGACACCAGGGAGCGTCGCGCTGGTCCAGCAGCGGAAGAGGCGTACGGCGTCGTGCACGCGCTCGTTCGGCGCGCCAGCCGCTGGCGGCGGCGAGCTCGGCGCGTGCGCGCGCACCAGATCGACCGCGGACTCGGGCATCACGAGCAGGTCGGAGACCGGGGCCCAAAGGTCGGGCTCCACCTCCGCGAAGCGCCCGAGGATGAGCTCACCCGCGCCCAAGGTGCAATCGCTGTCGATGACGCCCTGGCGCGCGCGGCCCGTGCTCAGCTCCTGGAACCCGACGCGCTCGCCGGCCCGCTGGGTCGTGCGCACGAGCGCGAGGCGCGCGTCCGAGAGGCTCCGCATGAGGGGCGCGTCCGCGGCGCCGGCGGCCGCGCGCTGCGCGGCGACACGCGCTGCGATCGTGAGGCCGTGTCGCCGCGGCCAATCCAGCAGCAGGAAGAGCGTCAGGTGGCCCTCGACGGGGAAGGCGATGGGGTGCCCGTGGTCGCACAGCGCGGCGAGCTCTTCGTCCAGGAGCGCGCGGCGCGCGCGCTCGTCCATGCCGATCTCGCTCGGATCATCGAGCTCGCTCACCAGGCTGGTGAGCGCCCTCGTCACGCTTCGCTGGTGTTGCTTCGAGCGCGAGTGACGCGCGGCTCCCCCGCGTTTGGGGCGCCGCGTCTGGCGCAGTCCGTGAGAGTCGAGTCCGGGGCGTTCCATGCTGGGTGGACGGCCGGGCGCGACTTCGGTTGCGGAGCTTCAGGCCTTTTCGAGGAGCGCGCCGAACTTGGTCAGCGTCTCGGCGAGCCGCGCCTTGGCGCCCTTGTCCCCCGCCAGGCGGGTGCGGCCGAAGAGGCGCCGCATCGCGGCCAAGTTGTCGAACGCGCGGGTCAGCGTCGCCGCGCCCAGCGTCACCGCGCTGAAGAGGACCAGCGCGAGCGTGCCCCCGACCTGCGCGATGAGCAGCCAGGCCAACAGCGGGAGCCAGAGGAGCATCCCCGCGAAGGTCATCAACAGGGTCACCGTGACGAACTTGTCGGGCGTGCTCGCGCCGTGGCGCGCGACGAGCCGCGCGATCAGCACCGGCGGACCCCAGGCCACCGCGCACAGCGCGAGCGCAGGGACGCCGAGGACCCCGCGCAGCGTCAGTTCCCCGATGAGGCTCAGCGGCGAGGGCGTATGCGCCTCGAACACTTCGCGCGTCGTGAGGCGGTGCGTGCGGAGGTTTTGGTCCAACTGGAGCGCCGCCTCGACCCTGCGCGCGTGCCCCTCGGGGTCGCGGGCGCGCAGGCGCTCGAACCGGTCCCACGCGTCCTGGCGGCGCTTCGCGAGCGGCTCGTCGCTGGGCGGCATCAGCCGCTCGACGGCGCACGCGAGGGCGCGCGCGCTCTCGCCCATGTCATCACCGGGCGGCACCTGCAGGCTCAGCGCGCGCATCTCCTGGCCGATGCGCTGGGTGAGGGCGCGCCCAGCGAGGATCGGGCTGTGGTTCCACGCGTCGATCGAGTCGTGGACCGCGAACGACTCGCCGATCCAGGCCTCCGCGCGGCTGCGGAACCGGTCGATGTCCTCGTAGGTGATGCCGACCGGCACGATGCGGATCCCCGCGCGCCATTCTGCGGCCTCTTCCGCGCCGAGCGCCATCCGCGCCGCTCCGGTCTTCAGCTCGCGCAGGTATGGCGTCCCCCGCGACTCCCCTTCGGGGAAAATGGCGATCACGTCGCCAGCAGCGAGCGCTTCGTGGATCGCGCGGAACGACAGCGCGTTGCGCGTCGTGTCGACCCCGTCCTTCTTGCGGTACACGGGGATCGCGCCCGTGTTCTTGACGAGCCAGCCCAGGACCGGGATCTCGAACAGCCGGAACTTCGCGAGGACGCGGACCGGGCGCGGGGTCACGGCTAGCTGGAAGTGCCCGTCGCAGAGCCCGTTCGAGTGGTTCACGACGAGGATGCACGGAGCGTCCTCGGGGAGGGGGGCTCCGGTGAAGCTCGTGCGGTACCACGTCGCGACGAGGAGGCGCGCCCAGGCGCGAATGACTCGGTAGGTGGCGCCCATGGGCGCCCTCGATTCTCCGGGGTCGCAGGCGCTGATGCCAGCCCCAAGCGGTCGATGCTGTGCTTGGGCCCGCCGTGGGGGCCTGTTGGATCCTCCGTGACAACTGCCTGTGGCGCAGCGACGCTGCGCTATGCTCCCTCGTACCATGCAAACGAAGCCCTGGCATGCCCACTACGACCAAGGGGTCCCGGTGCACATCGACTACCGTCAAGTGCCGGTCTCCGGGATGTTGGCGCGGACCGCGGCGCGCTTCCCGGACCGCCCAGCGCTCTCCTTCATGAACGCGACGTTCTCGTTCGCGGCGCTCGAGGAGGAGGTCCGGCGCTGCGCCGCCGCCCTGCAGCGGATCGGTGTGAAGAAGGGCACGCGGGTGGCCGTCCAGGTCCCGAACATCCCCCAGGGCGTCATCGCCTTCCAGGGGGCCATGCGCGCGGGGGCTGAGGTCGTGATGACCAATCCGCTCTACACGCTGCGCGAGGTCGAGCACCAGTGGCAGGACGCGGACGTCGAGGTCGCGATCACCACCGACTTCATCTGGGCGTCGACCCTGCGCCCGAACCGCGCGCGCTTGCGCCCGACCCAGTACGTCGTCGCCCAAATCCCGGAGTACCTCGGGTTCCCCCTCAACTTCCTGGCGCCGCTGAAGCTCAAGGGCATGGGGCGCTATGCGAAGTTCCCGGATGAACCGGGCGTCCATCGCTTCAAGCGGCTCGTGAAGGGCTCGCCGCCCGAGCCGCAGCCCGTCGACGTGCAGATGGACGACATCGCGGTGCTGCAGTACACGGGCGGCACGACGGGGCTCTCCAAAGGCGCCGTGCTCACGCACAGGAACCTCTCCGCGAACGTGCAGCAGATCCACGGTTGGTTCCCCGAGGCGGTCGAGGGCCAAGAAGTGCTCCTGCTGGCGTTGCCGCTGTTCCACGTCTTCGGCCTGTCCGTCGGCATGAACTGGTCGATCTGGTGCGGCGCGAAGATGGTCCTCGCCGCGAACCCGCGTGATATCCCGGACCTCGTCAAGCTGATCGCGAAGCACCACGTCTCGTTGCTGCCCGCTGTGCCGGCGATGTTCAATGCGATCAATAATCACCCTGGGGTGGCGCAGCTCGATCTCTCTAGCGTGAAGTTTTGCTTCTCTGGCTCCGCGCCGCTGCCGCGCGACGTGCAGGACAAGTTCGAGCGCATGACCGGCGCGACGATCGTCGAGGGCTTCGGCATGAGCGAGACCTCGCCCGTGACCCATGTGAACCCCTTGAAGGGCACCCGCAAGTCGGGTTCGGTCGGCATTCCCGTCTCGGACACCGACGCGCGCATCGTGGATATTGAAGATCCCACGCAGGAGCTCCCCATCGGCCAAGAGGGCGAGCTCATCGTCCAAGGCCCGCAGGTCATGCGCGGCTATTGGAAGCGCCCGGAGGAGAGCGCCGAGGTCCTGCACGAGGGCTGGATGCGCACCGGGGACCTCGCCGTCATGGACGAGGACGGCTACTTCCGCATCGTTGGCCGGAAGAAGGACATGATCAATTGCTCTGGGATGAAGGTGTTCCCGGACGAGGTCGACAATGTGCTCGTGTCGCACCCGAAGATCCTCGAGGCGGCCACGATCGGCGTCCCGGATGCCGATCGCGGCGAGACGGTCAAGTCGTTCATCGTGCTCGTACCAGGCGCGACGATGACCGAGAAAGAGGTCGAGGTCTTCGCGCGCGAGAACCTCGCTGCGTACAAGATTCCGCGCCAGGTCGAGTTCCTGGCTGAACTACCGAAGAGCTCCGTCATGAAGGTCTTGCGCCGGGAATTGCGCGATCGCGAGATCGCAAAGGGCTGAGAGGCCCAGCGAGTCCCGTGCGCTCGCATGCTTCGCAGCGACGAGCGCGTGGAGAGTGGTGATCCGGCCCTAGCCGGTGCTCGCACCACAGGACGCTGCGCGCCGCATTCTTCGGCGCGGGCTCCTCGATTCACCCGGTTGCTCTCATTCGGCGTGAGTGTCCGCGCCGATCCCTCGTTGTTTGCCGAGCCCATGCTCACCTGCTCCTTCGCCCCGGCGCTGCCGCCCAAGGGGACCAACGCAGTCCTCGCCAGGTGTCTTGAGCTCCGCAGATCGTGCGGCCATTGCGCCGCGAACTCCGAGCCGACGCTCCGTGACATCGCGACGTGAAGAGGCCACGCGATTATGAGGAGCGCGAGTCGCCGACGGCGCAGCGCGCCGAGCCCGCGCTCGGCGCCGCGCGCCACGCGTCCGTCGACGTCGTGCGCGGCGCGACGGGGCTCTTCATGGTGTTTGGCTGGCACCTCTCGACGCTGCCGAGCGCGCCGGCGATCTGGAAGCACTTGCACCCGCCGAACGGCGAGGGCATGACCATCGCGGACGCCGTCTTCCCAGCCTTCCTGTTCATCGTCGGGCTCGCGATCCCGCTCGCCGAGGCCGCGGCGCGGGCAAAGGGCGCGAGCACCAGCGCGCTCGTGCGCCGAATCGCGCGGCGCGTCGCCACGCTCTTGTTCGTCGGCGTGCTGTTTGTCAATGCACAGGACGAGGCGACGGGCTGGCCCAAACGCGCGTGGGCGGCGCTGGCGCTCGCAAGCGTGCTCTGCGCGTGGCACCGCGCGCCGTCCGCAGGGGAGCGCGCGCGCCGCGTCGCGCTGGCCCTGCGCGCGGCGGGGCTCCTCGGCCTCGGGGTGGCGCTGGTCGCGTACCGGCACGCTGACGGCGGCTGGCTCCGCCCCGGCTGGTGGGGGATCCTCGGCATCATCGGCTGGACGTACGGCCTGGGCGCGCTCGTCTCGCTCGCCGCGCGCGGCCGGCGCGCGCTCCTGGTCGGCGCGGTCGCGCTCTGCCTCGGGCTCTATGCGTGGACGCGCGCGCTCGGACGCGAGGGGTGGCCGAGCCTCTGGGGGTGGCTCGACTTGGGCGGGGTCTTCGGTACCCACGGCGCAGTTGTCCTGGTGGGCGTGCTCATCGGGTCACTGCTCGCAGGGCCGACGCGGATCGAGCGCCCAGCGCGCCAGTTGGCTTGGGCCGCAGTGGTCGTCGTCGGCGCGCTCGCGGTGGCCGTCGCGCTCCAGCCGCATTTTGGCGTCAACAAGCTGCGCGCGACGCCGAGCTGGGGCCTCTACTCCGCGGCGGCCGCGGGCGTGGTTTGGCTGGCGGCAGCCTGGGCCATCGACGTGCGCGGCTGGCGACGGTGGGCCGAGCCGCTGCGGCCGGTCGGTGAGAACCCGCTCTTTGCTTACCTCGCCTACCAGCTGGTCGTTGACCTGTTGCTGCTCTCGGGTCGGACCGAGCTCTTCACGCTGGGTCACCTCGGTCCCGTGTGGGCGGTGCTCACGTCGCTCGGGTTTGCAGGCGGGATCCTGGTCTTGACCACCCTGGCGCGGCGCTTTGGGCCCTGGCCGCGCCTCTGAACGGCCGCCAAGCCCGCTGACCTGCGGGACGGTGTTGGGGGCGCCGCGGGCGTACCGCGGCTGGATCCAGGCCTCGAACTGGGCCTCGACTTAGGTCCAGGTGCGGCGTTGGTCGAAACACTCTCCGGTGTCCCGGCGTCCTCGCGCTGAGGCCCTGCATGCCCCTCGCGCCCCACGTCGGATCCCAGACTATGGTCCCGAAGACCCAGCTCAACGCCGCCCGCACGAGCCCGATCCCGGGCGTCGTGGTCATCGTCCTTGCCGTTGTCGTCGTGCTGTTCGGCGTCGCGGTGGTCAAGCGGCCGAGCCAGCCAGACCCTGCATTCGTGCGTGAGATCGTCGCGCTGCGCGAGCAGGTCGAGGGGACCGCCAAGGAGCGGGCGCGGCTCGAGCGGCGCGTCAATCAGTGGTCCGAGGAGATCGAGGCGGCGCAAGAGAGCGTGAGCCAGCTCGAGTCCGAGAACCAGGCGCTGCGCGCGTCCCTGCAAGAGCTCGATGCGGAGCACGCCTCGCTCGTCGGGGCGAGCGCCCCCGTCCAGCCCTCTCTGGGAGCGAACGAGGAAGGGCCAAGCGGCGTAGACCCGGCTGAGTTCCGCGCGCTGGAGCGGCGCGCGCGCGCGGCAGAGTCCGAGCTGCGCGCGTTGCGCGCCCAGGTCGAAGCGCAGGCCGTCGCTCAGGCCGCAGCCACCGCATCAGCCCAGCGTGCCGCTGAGCACGCGGTGGCGTCGAGCGGCGCCGCCGAGGACCCCGATCGATCGCAGTCGAAGTCGGAGGTGCCGGCGCACGACGCAGTCGCCGTCGATCCTTCCGCCGACGACGTCGAGGGCCCGATGGGCGCGGACCAAGCCCAATCGGAAGCGCCAACGCCCGCGGAGGTCGACCCGCTCGCGGTCGCTCGGATCATCGCGAGCGAGCACGCGGCGCTCCTTGCGCCGTTCTTCGACTCAGGCTGTGAGCAGCCCGACGGCAGCAGGACGGCCTCGCCGGGGCCGATGTCGCTCTCGGCGCTCTTCGCCAGCGGCGCCCTGGAGCCCCCCACGGCCGAAGTGCTCGAGCAGAATCCGGGCCTGCGGAAGCTCGCGGAGTTCGCCAGCAACGCGCCGAACGACCGCACCCTGTGGCCCTATACACGCGGCAGCCGGGCGCGGGTCTGGTACATGCGTGAAGACGGTCGCCAGGCGGTCCCGCTCGCGCAGGAGCTCTTGCGTCAGCACGGCGAGGCCTTCGTCCAGCTCGGCCTCTTGGCGCAGTGACTCGGCGGCGATCGTGATTCGGGGTTGCTGATCCACCTCGCGGGCGTGGATCATGCGGGCGACGCCGGCGCGTCGTACGCCGCCCAATAGCCATGTTCAGCGAAACCGTCACGGTCGAAGGTCACCTCATCGATTCCAAGGTCCTCGAGCGGATCTTCGACCGCATCGTCGAGCACGGCGCCGCCTACGAGGTGCTGCGCTTCGACATCGGGCGCACAAACGACGACTTCTCCTTCGCAAAGCTGCGCCTGTCCGCGCCGACGGAGGCCGCGCTGCGCGCGCTGCTCGAGGACGTCGTCCCGTACGGGTGCCGGATGGAGTCAGAGCGCGACGCGCGCTTCGACGTGGCGCCCAAGGACAGCTGTGTCCCCGAAGACTTCTACTCGACGACCAACCACCGGACGCAGATCCGAATCGGCGGCAAGTGGGTCGACGTCGAGAAGCAGCGCATGGACGCCGTCATCGTCGTCGTCGAGGGCAGCGCGCCGTTCTGCCGGAAGCTGCGGGACGTTCGCGCCGGTGACCGCGTCGTGTGCGGCGTCGAGGGCATCCGTGTCGCGCCCGAATACCGCGAGCGGGACCGGCACGGCTTCGCTTTCATGAGCAACGACATCAGCTCGGAGCGCCGCGTCGAGACCAGCGTCGCTCGGGTGGCCGACATGATGCGCGACGTGCGCAGGTCTGGCGGCCGCATCGCGGTCGTCGCGGGGCCGGTCGTGATCCACACCGGGGGCATCGACTACTTCTGCGAGCTCGTCCGCGGTGGGTGGGTCGATGTCCTCCTGTCAGGGAACGCCCTCGCCGTGCACGACATCGAGCACACGTTCTTTGGGACATCGCTCGGCGTAAACCTAGAGACCGGATCGCCGGTCGAAGAGGGCCACAAGAACCACATGCGCGCCATCAACCGCATCAACCATGCGGGCTCGATCGCCGCGGCCGTCGAGCAGGGCGTCTTGACGCGCGGGATCATGCACGCGTGTGTCGAGAGCAAGGTCGAGTTCGTGCTCGCTGGATCGATCCGCGACGACGGCCCGCTGCCGGACACGATCATGGACCTCGTCGAGGCGCAGGAGCGCTACGCGAGCGCTTTGGAGGGCGTGAAGATGGTGCTGATGCTCAGCACGATGCTGCACTCGATCGGCGTCGGGAACATGCTGCCCTCGTGGGTTCGCGTCGTGTGCGTCGACATCAACCCGGCGGTCGTGACGAAGCTCGCGGACCGCGGCTCGTCACAGACGGTCGGCGTCGTGACCGATGTCGGCCTATTCCTGAATCAGCTCGCGCGCAACCTGCGCGGCTGAGGGCGACGCGCTCGCGCCAGGGGCGCAGGATCGAGCGCGGCTCGTCTTGGCGCCCAATCAGCCCGGCCAGCCCAACCAGCTCAGAGCGTGTGGTCAACCCGGGCGCTGCGCCGCGCGCTTCAAGCGCGCAAGCGCGCGCTTCAGGCCTTGGTCGGCCGCATCTGAGAGGTCCGCGGCCACAGCAGTGATGGGGGTTCGATTCCCGAACGGGCGGACGATGTCATCAAAGAGCGGCTGTTCCTTGCGAATCCGATGCAGGTCGTCGATGTGCGCTCGCGCCAACACACGTTCTTCCTCGGTCCTAACGTTGAAGACGACGAGCTGGGCGCGCTCGATCCCCGCGTAGTGGGGCGTGATCGCCCAGCGCTTGACCGGCGCCGGGGCGTGGTCCTTCAGCTTCCCTTGAAGCTCTCGTAGCAGGTTGGCCGCTTGGTTCGCTTTCGCCGACGTTGACTTCGGCGCCAAGTTGACGAGGTCGAGGAGGCTCGCGAGCATCCTTGACGGGTCATCGCCGATGTCTGCCCATTTCGACGGGCGCTCTCGCGCTGAGACGAGCCGGCGCTCCAGCAGCGGGGAGCGCTCGGCGTCGATCGACGCGACCGCGACCGAGAGCTCGACGTATTCCGTCGGGCAGTCACCCTCGATGTAAACGACCTCGGAATATCCCTCCATCAACTGCGACATGTACCAGTCATCGCACGAGGGTTCCTTGAACTGATAGAGCGTCGCGTCGCAGGCGCCCGCTCGGCGATAGCGCTGCAGCTCCGCATGTTGTTTGGGCTTTGACTCCTTGACGCCCCTGGCCTTCGGGGAGAGGACGCATCTGGCGCACGCCGCCACGGACGTGCCGCTGGCCAGCGCGCGTTCGATGAACATGGTCTTGCCTGTCCCTGCCGCTCCGGCGACGTGGATGATGCGGCGGAGTCTCATTGCGTGGCGTTTGCTGGTAGGTTTCGTTGTACGAACGCTTGGCCCGGTCCGCCGATCGAGAGGACCGTCTTTAGGGCAACGGGCAGGTCCTCCAGGCGACCGAGCTCCTCTGCGGCGAGGCGCGTGAACGAGTAGGCCTCGATCACGTGCGCGCCGGTCAGCTCGTAGCCCCGCCCTTGACACATCCAGTGCAGCGCCAACAGGCCGGCGCGCAGCGCAAACTCGGGTACCTTGCCCAGGTGGTTCCGGGCAGCGCGCGCGAGGGTCATGGGGTCGCACGGGCCCCGCTCGGCGAGCGCGAGCGCAGTGTCGTACAGCCGCGCGTCCTTGGCCGCAGCGAACCACCTGCCTTCCTCGCCCGGCGTCGACGCGACGAGGTCGGACAGGAGCTCGCGGGGCGCCTTGTGCGGGTACTTCTTGGCGAGCGCGCGGAAGGTCGCCAGGTACGTATCGCGCTGATTCGCGCGCACACCGTAGCGCGCATACGCCGCTTCGACCTGCCCTTGAGCCAGGAGCAGCGCCTCGCATTCACGGTCGATCAGCGGCGAGCCCCCAAACCTGCCCCGGCATTGCTCAGCGAATTCGAGCGCGGCCTCCGTCTCACCGCGCGCGGCCAAGGCCCGCGCCACCCACTTCTGGTCGTCCCAGAGGCTCGGTCGCTCGACCGTGATGATCAGCTCGTCGTAGCGGCCAGCGTAGTAGAGCGCGCTCAGGCACGCCGCAGCGCCCTTGAAGTAGAAGAACTCCGTGCGATTGCTGCTGAGCGCTCGGCGCGTGAGCGGCAGCAATCGGTCTGCCCACTCCGACGCGAGCTCTTGCGCGGCGCACAACGCGCCCCAATGCTCGCCGAGCGCTTCGATGTATGGGACGCAGTCGTCCTCGAGGGCTTGGTACAAGCGCTCCAGCCAGGCCCGACGCTGCTGCTCGCTCGCAGGCGCGGCGCTGATCAAGCTGACGAGGACATCGATCGCGTGGTTGACCGCGGTGCCGATCGAGCCCGACGAGCTATCGACCTGCGCGAGCGCGGGTGAGATGCGCTCGAGCCAGAGCACGGCCCCTTCTCCGCCGAGCAGCGCGTCGCGCTTGGCGACCTTCTTGATCTCGGCGAGCGCCTCTTTGATCCGCGCGAGCGCGGGCTGCGAGCGCCAGCCGAAAGCGTTGCGGCGAAAGCGCGCCTTGAACTCCCACTTATGCGGTGCCGCCCCAGCCAAAGGTCACCTCGTGCTGTCGCGCCAGGCGGCCTCGAAGCGGCGGACGATGTCGCCCGCAGGCTCGACCGAGTGGACGCCGCCGACGCTCTTGCCCGCTTGCCAGACGTCGCGATAAGACACGCCCTTCTTGATGGTGTGCTTCAGCTCGCGGATCGACTTCAACGCGTAGAACGTACGCATCCAGTGCTTGGTGCGGCGCCCCCGCAGCATCCACCGCGCGATCGGGCCCGCCTTCGTGCCGATCTTCTGCACGAAGGGCGTATTGATGACCGCCACCGGCACGCCAGAGAGGCGCTCGGTCAGCACGATGTCGCCTTCATCCGCCGCGATGATCGCGTCCCAGTAGTCCCGGTGGACCTTGCACTCGTTCGTCGCGATGAAGCGCGTGCCCATCTGCACGGCGCCGTAGCCCATCTCGAGCAGCGCGCGGTAGCGCGCCTCGTCGCCGCAGCCGCCGGCCGCGACGAGCGGCAGGCCGAGGTCCGCGAGCTCTGCGAACAGCGCCTCCGGCGCGCGCACCCCAGCGTGCCCGCCTGCGCGCTCGTTGACGCAGATCAGGCCATCCACGCCCGCGTCGACCGCCTTCTGGGCCCACTTGCGCTCGGTCACGTCATGGAAGACTGCGCCGCCGACCTGGTGCACCTTCTCGCAGACCCAGCTCGGGTTCCCGAGCGCCGTCACGAAGAAGCGCACGCCCTCCTCCAGGGCGATGTCGATCCACGCGCGCATCCGCTGTTCGTAGGCCTTGGCGGACTTCTCGATGATCGCGTTGAAGCCGAACGGGCGCCCTCCGGCCAGCGCCTTGATCTCGCGCAGCCCGGCGCGGAACTCACGGCCGTGCACATAGACGAGCGAAAGCGGCTGAACGATCGCCATCGCGCCGGCCGCGGCGACGGCGCCGACGAGCTCCGGGTTACTGCACGGGTACATCGCGCCGCAGATGAGCGGCACCTCGACGCCGGTCGTGCGCAAGAACTGCGCGGTCGGCGATCGCTGCGGCTCGGTCGCTGGGTTGGCGCTGGAGTCGTGGCTCACTGGGTCCCTTTCGCGCTCGGCGTGGCTTCGGTCGAGCGTGACGCCTCGACCGGGCTGATCCGCCATTCGACATGCACGACCGCGACGGTGTCACCCTCCTGGTCCGAGAGCGTGGCCTCGACCGTGAGGTCGCGCTTCGTATTGTCGCTCGGCGGCGTGCACTCGGTGCGCGCGACCAAGCGGCCCCGCGCCTTCTTGCGGTACTCGATGGAGAGGCCCTTCACGATGCCGCGGGCGTCGTCCGGCAACCCAACCAGGAGCGCGAGGCCGCTCGTGACCTCGCCGAGGTTGACGAGCGCGATCGCGTGGATCGAGCGCAGGTGATTGCGCACCGCGCGCCGGTCGCGCATCGCGACGCAGGCGCGACCGGGCGCCAGCTCGAGCACCTCCGGCTTGATCGACCCTGTGTACGGCACCGCGCGGCCGAGCGCGAGGCTGAAGAGCTTGCGCCCGAGCGCGCTGCCCTGGGCTTGCTGCCAACGTCTCAGGAGGTCCGCGCCGCGCATTGCCTCGACAGCCTAACTGGAACGATGCACGTTGCGCGCCCGTTCACGCGGACGCGCTCTGATTCCCGTTGCGCGCCATCTCGAGCTCGAGCTCGCGGCGGACCGCCGCCGACCGCCGCGAGCCTTGCAACGCCTCCAGCGAAGCGTCGATGCGCTGCGGGTCCCGCCGGGGCGGGAGCACGACCTCGAGATAGTGGATCGCGCGCCCCTCGCGGATCCAGCGCCGCTCGTAGGGCGTCACGACGCGCAGGAGCTCCGCGCGCTCCGGGTCGCAGCGCGTCACCAGTTCGCCATGGACGTCGCGGCTCTCGAGCGGCAGCGCGTAGCCCTCCGCGGCGAGCCCTGCGCGCGTCGTCTCGAAGAGGAGCTCGCTGTCGCTCTTGACGTGCGCGCGGCCGCCCTCGCGCACGAAGCACTGGTAGAACGCGAAGTAGAGGGGCGACGTGATGCGCTTCGTGCCGCGCTCGTCTTTGGGGCGCGGGTCCGAGAACGTGAGCCACAGCTCGTCCACCTCGTCGGGGCCGAAGCAGCGGTCCAGGAACTCGACACGCGCCCGCAGGAACGCCACGTTCGTGAGCCCCGCGTCATGGGCGGTCTGCGCGCCGCGCCAGAAGCGGTGGCCTTTGATGTCGACCCCGACGAAGTTCCGCTCGGGGTACTTGCGCGCGAGCTCGACCGCGTAGGTCCCCTCGCCGCAGCCGAGCTCGAGCGTGATCGGCCGTGAGTTGCCGAAGACCTCGCTGTGCCATGCCCCGCGCATGAACTCGTCGCCATCGACGAGCCCGCGCACGGGCGGCTGGAACACCATCGGGAGCGCTTGATTGCGCGCCCACTTGAGCCGCTTCCTGCTGACCATGATCGACGTTGTTGGGCGCTGCCGCTTGGAGCCGCCGTGCAGCGCGCGGACCGAGGTGTCCGCCACGCAAAGCCGCCGGCGGCCCACACGCAGCGGTGTGGGCGCGCCGGCGGCTCGCGGCGGCTCGCTCAGAAGGTGTACGAGAGGCCGAACGTGAGGTACAGACCCTTCTCGAGCAGCTCGCCGTCGTAGGTCGAAGCTGCACCGATGACCGGCTGGCCGGGGTGCGGCTGCAGCGAGATGGTGTCCTCGGACGGGTCGAGCGCGATCTCGTAGAACGCGCCGAAGTCGAAGGTCAGGTCCTTCTGGATGAGGTACGACCCGCCGACGAGGAACCCGAGCGTGAAGAACTCATCGCCCTCGAGCTTGATGTCCTCGGTCACGGCCGGCAACCCGAGCGACGGGATGGCGGCGTACCGCACGACGCCGTCCGCGTTGATCTCGGGCACGTAGCCGAACTGGACGGCAGCGAACGGGCGGAAGCGGTTCTCCCGGTCGAGCGGGTTGAACCAATAGCGCAGGTCCAAGATCAGGTGGTTCGTGCCGAACTCGTCGATGTCGAGGTCCGCGTTGAGCGGGCGCGTCGAGTCCGGATCGAAGCGGCGGTGCTCGAGGATCCCGCCGAAGGACCAGTTGTTGTCGAGGAACTTCAGGTACTTCAGGCCGATCCCGAAGACCGGCTGCAGGTCCGTCGTCGAGCTGCCGACATCGCTGCCGCCCAGCAGCGGGTTCGCGAGCGGGCCTGTGCCGTTTGAGAGGTCCGCCTCGGCCTCGACGAATGCCCAACCCGTGGAGATGCCGACGAGGTTCTTGCCAGTCATGTCCTGGGGGAACGACACGTCGTCATGGACGATGGATTGGCACGCAACCAGCGAGGATGCGAGCAGCGATCCCAGGACGCACTTCGAATGGATCCGCATGGAAGGCGGGGGGGCGAGGGCCGCCAGGGCCGAGGCCTTGATCAAGGGGGGAGGTTGGTCGGGTCGAGGGGACGTCACGATTGTGACAACTTGCGGCAGTTCGTGCGACCTCTGACCGCTGTTGTGGGCCCGGCGGGCGGTCCTCTGGGCGGCCGCTGGTCCACGCGGGTGCACAGCGAAGGGCCGCGCTCAGGGGCGACCCCTGGGCGCGGCCCGCGAGCCTTGGCGGGGTTCGGTCAGCCCGCGGCGCGCTCGGAGGTGGGGCTCACGGCCGGCGGCGCGGCCTCCGCCGCGGCCCCAGGCGCCCCAGACGACCCAGGCGCCTCAGACGCCCCAGTCGAGGTCCCCTTCGAGGAGACCTTTCCCATGGGCTCCGTGGGCTCGAGGCCCCGTTGGAGGTAGGACTCGAGCGTGAAGTCGTCGACCGCGACGACCGCCGCCCGCGCGACCTCGGCGCGGCCCAAGAGCTCGCGCTCGTCGGCCGTGATCACCCCGAGCTGCACCGCGTCCTGGAGCAGCGCCGGCTGGGCCTTGCGCGTCAGGCGCTTCTTCTTCACCGCGTCGCGCAAGCGCCGCTCGATGGCGTCGGCGACCGTGCAGAGCTCCAGCGCGTGCTCGAGCTGGCCGAGCGCCTCGTCCGTGGCCGTCGGGATGTAGATGCCGGGGGTGAGGCGCTCCCGCTGCGCGCCTGGGCGCTGCAGGGCGTCCGCGACCTTCGCCGCGATCTTATCGGTCATGCCGGCGCCGATCGGGTTCAGGTGGGACCAGAACGCCACCGGGCCGCGGAGCAGGACGCCCGCCAGCTTGTGGTCGAAGTTGCGGTAGATGCCGTCGAAGCCCTTCTGGATCTCCGCCAGGCAGCGCTGCATCGACCCGTGCAGGAAGGGGATGTCCTCCTTCTGGCGGCCCTCCGCCTCGAAGCGCCGCAGGATCGCGTTCCCGAGGTAGAGCCACGAGAAGACGTCCGCAAATCGCCCCGTCAGCGACTCCTTGCGCTTCAGGTCGCCGCCGAGCAGCGCCATCGCCATGTCCGCGGTGATCGCGAAGCTGGCCGAGGCCCACGAGAGCTTCTTGTAGTACTGCGCCGCTGGGCCCGAGACGGGCGAGCTCGCGAGGTGGCCGCGGGAGAGCGACAGCACGATCGAGCGGGCGAGGTTCCGCACCACGTGCCCGACGTGCCCGAAGAACGCCGCGTCGAACGCGCTGCCGTCGTTGGCCTCCACCGCCTGGACCTCTTTCCACGCGAACGGGTGGCAGCGGATCGCGCCCTGGCCGAACACGATCAGCGTGCGCGTCAGGATGTTCGCGCCCTCGACGGTGATGCTGATCGGCGTCGCCATGTAGGCGTGGGCCAGCGGGTTGCGCGGGCCCATCGAGATCGCCTTGCCGCCCAGGATGTCCATCGCGTCGGTCAACGATTGGCGCGCGAGCTCCGTGAAGTTGTACTTCGCGATCGCGGTCACGACGGCGGGCTTGGCGCCGGCGTCGAGGCCGCCGCAGGTCGTGCGGCGGGCGGCTTCGAGCGTGTAGGCGTTGATGCCGACGCGCGCGAGCGCCTCTTGGATGCCCTCGAACTTGCCGATCGCGATGCCGAACTGCTTGCGCGTCGCCGCGTAGGCGCCGACGGCGCGCGCGCACATCTTCGCCTGCGCGGTGCTCGACGCGGGCAAGGAGATCCCGCGGCCTGCGGCGAGCGACTCCATGAGCATGCGCCAGCCGACGCCGATGCCGGCGCGGCCGCCGATGACGACCTCGTCCAGCTTGACGACGACGTCGTGGCCCACGGTCGGGCAGTTGTAGAACGGGACGCCGAGCGGGTCGTGGCGTCGCCCGAGCTCCACCCCTGGCGTGTTTGACGGGATGAGCGCGCAGGTAATGCCGACGTCCTCGCCCTTGCCCAGGTGGTTGTCCGGGTCGCGCAGCTTGAACGCGAGGCCGAGCACCGTCGAGATCGCGGCGAGCGTGATGTAGCGCTTCGTCCAGTTGAGGCGCACGTACAGGACGCCGTCCTCGCCCTCGAAGACGACGCCGTTCGCGCTCATCGCGCCCGCGTCGGAGCCTGCGCCGGGCTCGGTCAACGCGAAGCACGGCATCTCCTCGCCGCGTGCGAGGCGCGGCAAGTAGTGCTGCTTCTGTTCATCGGTGCCGTAGTGCGCCAGGAGCTCGGCCGGGCCGAGCGAGTTTGGCACCATGACCGTGATCCCGAGCGGCCCCGAGCGCGAGGACAGCTTCTGCACGACGGCGCTGTTCATCGAGGCTGAGAAGCCCTTGCCGCCGAACTCCTTCGGGATGATGAGGCCGAAGAAGCCCTCCTTCTTCAGGAACGCCCAGACCGGCTCGGGCAGGTCACGCTCTTGGAACACCTTCCAGTCGTCGACCATGCGGCACACCTCTTCGCATGGCCCGTCGAGGAACGCGCGCTCCTCCGCCGTCAGGTCGGGGTACGGCTGCGTGACGAGCTTCGCCCAATCCGGCTTGCCGCTGAAGAGGTCGCCGTCGATCCACACCGTGCCGGCGGTGAGCGCGGTGCGCTCCGTGTCCGAGATCACGGGCAGGAACTTCAGCGCCTTCATGACCTTCATGACGGGCACGGAGACGAGCGCCGTCCGCAGCGGCCGCAGGTTGAAGATCGCCATCACGCCGAGGAACGCGAGCAGCCATGGCCAAGACACGAGCCCGGCGACGACGAGCGCGCCGAACACGGTCCAGAGCGCGAGCGGCGCCTCGAGATAGGCCAGCGCGAGCGCGGCCACGGCGATGAGCGGCAGCGCTGCGTACCACGGCGCTCCGTACATGAAGCCGAACATCGTCGCTGCGAAGAAAGTGTGCATCAGTGACTCCAGTCTGCGGTGTGTGCGTTCACGTCAACATGCGTCGAACGAGCGCGATGGCGCCTTCAGCGAAGGTGTCGCGCGGGATCGAGACATCGATGCGTCCGGCGATCCAGAGCGCGACGTGACCGTGTAGTGCGGCCCAGGCCGTCGTGGCCCGGGTGAGCTGGCTCGTTCGAGCGGCGTCGCCGGCTCGGCTGGCGTCCGCGGGCGCCCCGTCGGCGACGGCGAAGATCTCGGCCAGGGCCTCGACGTTCTTGCGCGCGCGCCGGTAGGCCTCGGCGGGATAGCGCTCCATGTGCCGCGGGTGCAGCATGAACATGACCTCGTAGAGCGTCGGGTGGTCGAAGCCGAACTGCAGGTACGCGCGCGCGAGGCGGTCGACGCGCGTCTCGGCGCTGCCCGGCGCGGCGCGCGCGGCCTCGAGGCGGACGTGCAACGACTGCATGCCCTCGTCGATCACCGCGTGCAGGAGCGCGTCCTTGCTCTTGTAGTAGATGTAGATGCTCGTGGCAGTGCAGCCGACGGCCTCGGCGACCCGGCGGGTCGAGAGCGCGGCGAAGCCCTGCGCGGTGATCACGCGGCGCGCCTCGTCGAGGATCGCGGTGCGCAGCTCCTCGCCGGACGCGCGCGCCCTCGCGGCGCCCTTCTGGGGGGCCGTCTGGGGGGCGAGCGCGCGCCGCTCCGCGACCCGTCGATCCGTTCCGTTGGCGCCCCCGTTGGCGCCCCCGTTGGCGCCCCCGTTGGCGCCTCCGCGGGCGCCCGACGCCGGGCGCGACCGCGGTCCGCGGCCGGACGGGTCGGGCCCGGTGCGCGGCGCGTCAGCGCCGGGGTTGGGCGGTTCGAAGGGGCTCATCTTGGACCAAGCGGCGGGTCGATCAGGCCCGCGACTGCACTGATTCGACCGTTCCTCTCTTGGACTTGACACCGCTAAGTTTACAGTGTCAACCTGATTTTTGGCGCGAGGACGCCCGCTGTTCCTCCCGATCAGAGACCCTCTGGGCCCACGATAGGCGGGGCACCGACCCATGACTCAGCTCTCCACCGCAGCCGCATTGCCCAAGGGCTCGGGCCCGTCCGGCGCGCCCGACATCGTCATCGCCGCGGGCCTGCGCTCCGCCTGGGCGCGCGCCGGCGGCGCGTTCCGGGGCGAGGACGCGGGCCACCTCGGGGCGCGGGTCGCCCGCGAGCTCTTGGCCCGAACGGCGCTCGATCCCGCCGCGATCGACGAGGTCATCGTCGGCTGCGTGGGGCCGCCCCATGACCAAGCCAACGTCGCCCGAGTCATCGGGCTGCGGGCCGGCATTCCGCGCCATGTGCCCGCGCGCACCGTCGCCCGGAACTGCGCGAGCGGCATCGAAGCCGTGACCTCTGCCGTGGCCTCGATCCGGGCTGGCGAGGGCGAGCTGTACTTGACGCTGGGCGTCGAGGTGATGAGCGCGTACCCGCTCATCTTCGGCGAGAAGATGACGCGGCTCTTCGCGGGCCTCGCCGGCGCCCGCAGCTTGGGCGCGCGCCTCTCGGCGCTCACGAAGTTCCGCCCGTCCTTCCTGAAGCCGCGCATCGCCTTGATGGAGGGCCTGACCGACCCGGTCAGCGGCCTCATCATGGGCAGCACCGCAGAGCTCATCGCGCGCGACTTCGGCCTCACGCGCGCGGAGTGCGATCGATACGCGTTGATGAGCCACCAGCGCGCGACGCGCGCCCGCGACAACGGGCGCTTCGAGCGTGAGATCCTGCCCGTCATGCCCCTCGGCGCGAAGCCTGGACAAGACGCGCTCCTGCACGATGACTCGATCCGTGATGACCTGAACCTCGAGAAGCTCGGCCGCTTGCGCCCGTACTTCGAGAAGCCGGACGGCGTCGTCACCGTTGGCAACGCGTGCGGCATCACGGACGGCGCCGGCGCGCTCATCGTGACGACCAGCGAGCGCGCCAAGCGCCACGGCTTGCAGCCGCTGGCGCGGATCAAGGGTTACGCCTGGGCGGGCTGTGACCCAGCGCGCATGGGCCTCGGGCCGGTGTACGCCACGGCGCGCCTCCTGGACGCGACCGGCGTGAAGCTGTCCGACATCGGCCACATTGAGATCAATGAGGCCTTCGCGGCCCAGGTGCTGGGGTGCGCGCGCGCCTTCGAGAGCGGCACGTTCGCCTCGAAGGAGCTCTGCCGAACCGGCCCGGTCGGGGCCCTCGACATGTCACGAGTGAACACCAACGGGGGCGCGATCGCGCTCGGACACCCGGTCGGCGCGACCGGCGCGCGCTTGCTGTTGACCGCCGCGCACGAGCTCGCGGTCGGCGACCACGAGCTCTCGCTGGCGACGCTGTGCATCGGCGGTGGCCAAGGCGGCGCCGTGCTGCTGGAAAGGATCGGCGCGTGATGGACCTCACAGGCTTCCCGTTCCCCGAGGACGCGCCGCCCGTCGGCGCTTGTATCAACGTCGAGCGGCCGGAGTCCGGCCTCGCGGTCGTGCGCTTCATGAGCCCGCACCGCAGCTTCCCGGTGCTCGACGCGCCGCTGCTGCGTGACCTCGACCTGGTCGTGACCGAGCTCGAGCGCGACAAGGCGCTGCGCGGCGTCGTCTTCGCGGGCCGCCGCGTCGACCAGTTCTTGGCCGGCGCAGACGTCGAGGCGATCTCGAAGATCACGAACGAGGGCGTCGTCAAGCGCGCGGTGCGCGCCGTGCACGACCTGTTCGGGCGCATCATGCGCCTCCAGGCGACGACGGTCGCGGCGGTCGGCGGGCCTGTGCCCGGCGGCGCCTACGAGCTGTCGCTCGCGTGCGACTGGATCGTCGCGACCGACGACGACAAGACGCGCATCGGCTTGCCGGAGACACAGCTCGGGATCATCCCTGGCTGGGGCGGCAGCCACCGCTTGCCGTGGCGCATCGGTGTGCCCGCGGCGCTCGACATCATCTTGGCCGGCAAGCTCGAACGCGCGTCGAAGGCGCTGCGCATCGGCATGATCGACCGCTTGACGAAGCCCGCGTACCTCGAGCGCGTCGCGGCAGACATCGCGATGGGGCGCGAGCGGCTGAAGCGGCGCAAGCGCGGCGTCAAAGGCTACTTCGTCGATCGGAGCCCCGCCACGAAGGCGGTCATTCACTGGAAGGCCAAGGAGCAGCTCGACGCCAAGGCGCGCGGCCTGTATCCGGCCGTCTACAAGGCGCTTGACATCGTGATGGCCGCGCCGGGCAAGACGATCGGCGAGGCCGCGCTGATCGAGGCCGATGCCCTCGCGGAGCTCGCGACGGGGGCGGTCTGCAAGAACCTCGTCTCCATCTTCTTTGCCTCGGAGGCGGCGAAGAAGGCGGGCAAGCTCGCGGACGGCAGCGAGCCCAAACCCGTCCAGGTCGGCGCTGTCGTCGGCGGCGGCGTCATGGGCGCTGGGATCGCCAGCCTCTTTGCCGAGCGCGGGCTGACGACACGCCTCGCGGACCTCTCGCAGACGGCGCTCGACGCCGCGATCGCGGGCCATGTCGCGGACGTCAAGAAGAAGCTGCAGCGCCGTCAGCTGACGCCGGCCAAGGCGACCGCCGCGATCGATCGCCTGGACGGATCGCCTGGGATCATCGGCATGGGGACGGCGGACATCGGGCTCGAAGCCGTCGCCGAGGTCATGACCGTCAAGAAGAAGGTCCTCGCGCAGCTCGCGGCGGCGCTGCCGAAGGACGCGATCTTGGCGACGAACACGTCCTCGCTCTCCGTGACGGAGATGCAGGCCGACGTGCCGCACCCCGAGCGCGTCGTCGGGATGCACTTCTTCAACCCGGTGAAGAAGATGCCGCTCGTCGAGATCGTGCGCGGCGAGCGCACGAGCGAGGCGACGATCGCGCGGACAGCGGCGCTCGCGCTGCGCCTCGGCAAGACGCCGGTGGTCACGCGCGATGTGCCGGGGTTCCTCGTGAATCGCATCCTCGGGCCGTACCTCGATGAGGCCGTGCGCCTCTTTGTCGGCGGCGCGAGCCCCAAGCGCGTGGACCGCTTGATGCTGCAGTTCGGGATGCCGATGGGGCCGTTTCGGCTGCTCGACGAGGTCGGCCTCGACATCGCCGTACACGCGGCGAAGTCGCTGCACGCGGGCTACGGCGACCGTATGCAGCCGTGCGACGCGCTCGACGCGTTCATGGGCAAGCCGGGCACGCCGACCGATCGCCGCGGCAAGAAGTCGGGCAAGGGCTTCTACGTCTACTCGGCGGCCGCTGCGAGCGGGCGCGAAGAGCCAGAGCTCGCGGACGACCTCGGCCGCTTCCAGAAGGCGACCTGGGGCTTCGGCCTCTCGGACCGCGAGATCGTCGAGCGGTGTGTGCTCGCCATGCTCAATGAGGCCGCGCGCTGCTTCGAGGAGCGCGTCGTCGCGACGGCGCAAGAGCTCGACCTCGCGACGGTCTTCGGCACGGGCTTCGCGCCGTTCCGCGGCGGCATCCTGCGTTACTGCGACGCGCGCGGCGCGCGTGACGTTGTCGGCGCCCTCGAGGCGATCCACGGCGAGCCCGACGTCCATGAGCGCGGCGCGGCGGCGGCGCGCTTCGCCCCGGCCCAGGTCTTGCGCGATCTGGCGGCCAACCAAGGGCGCTTCCACCCCGTCCTCGCGGCGGACTGACCGGTCGAGACCCAGGCAGGCCCGCGCGGGACCTCGCTTGGGTCGAAAACGCGTCAATCGGCGGACGTGGGAAGGCCGGCGATGGTCTCATGAGCGGGTGTTCCCAGGTCATGAGAGCGGAGCCCAGGGCAGCGCCCCGCGGGCGAGCAGCGCCGATCGCGGGGCCGCTGCCGGTGCTTCATCCGGCGCGGATCCCGTGGCAAGTCGGCCGTCCGGGCGAGCGGGCTCCGATGGGGACGGCGCCTTGGCGTCGTTCGATCACCTCTTGCGTGTCCTCGACGAGGGCTTCTGCCTCGCGGTCCTGATCGAGGACGCGGGCGGCGTCGCCGTCGACTATCGCTTCTTGCATGTCAACCCGACGTTCGAGGAGATGACCGGGCTCGTCAGCGCGGAGGGGCGCACCGCGCGGGAGCTCGTACCTGGTTTGGAGCCGATCTGGGTCGAGCGCTACGCCGAGGTCGCGCGTGGTCAGAGCGCCTCGCGCTTTGAAGCGCCATCCGCCGCGATGGGGCGCTGGTTCGACGTCTTCGCGGCGCCCATGGGCGATGGGAAGCACTTTGCGCTCGTCTTCAGGGACATCAGCAAGCGCAAGAGCGCTGAGCTCGCGCTCGCAGACAGCGAAGAGCGCTTCCATACCCTCGCCGATCACATGTCTCAGCTGGCGTGGATGGCCGATCGCAATGGGTCCATCTTCTGGTTCAACCGCCGTTGGTGCGAGTACACGGGTACGACGCAGGAGGAGATGCAAGGCTGGGGGTGGACGAGCGTGCACCATCCCGATCACGTCGATCGAGTGGTGGCGCGCATACAAGAAGCTTGGGAGACCGGCGCGGAGTTCGAAGACACCTTTCCTCTGCGCGGCGCCGATGGCGGCTATCGCTGGTTCCTTTCGCGGGCGCTTCCGATCCGTGACGCGAACGGCGAGGTCCTGCGCTGGTTGGGCACGAACACCGATGTCACGGAGCAACGGAACGCAGAAGAGGCGCTGCGCGCGCGCACGAACAGCCTGCGCATCGCGTTGCGCAGCGCAGAGGCGGGCGATTGGTGCATGGACCTCAAGAGCGGCGCGCTTCAGCCCAGCCCTGAGCTGTGTGCGCTCCTCGGGCTGCATGCCAGTGGGCCGACCTCATGGCGTCGGATCGTTCATCCAGACGACCTCAAGCGGGTCCAAGCGGAGTATGACGCGCAGCTTGCGAGCACAAGCAGCGATCTTGCGCTGGAGTTCCGGTGCCTCCACCCCCGCCACGGTGTGCGCTGGATGGAGAGCCACGGCACGATCGAGCGTGATGCTTCGGGTCGAGCGATCGAGTGTCACGGTATCACGCTGAACATCACCGAGCGCAAGCTCCGCGAGGTGCGGATGCAGACCGCGATGGCGGAGCTCAACCACCGAGTCAAGAACACACTGGGGGTCGTCCAGTCGATCGCACGTCGCACGATGCGCCGTGCGCCGAACTTCGAGACATTCCGACGCAGCTTTGAAGAGCGCCTTCGTTCGATCGCGAAAGCCAATACACTCCTGACGAACAGCGAGTGGGAGGGCGCCTCCCTCCGGGAGATCGTGCACAGCGAGCTGCACGCGCGCCTCGCTTCAGAGGGCCAGGCGGCGATCATCGGCGAGCGCGCGATGATCCCTCCGAACGTCGCGTTGGGCCTTCACATGGTCATACACGAGTGGGCGACCAATGCCGCGAAGTATGGCGCGCTGCGCACGCCGGCAGGGCAGCTGCACGTGGAGTGGTCGGTCGCGCTCGACCCGCATCGCGCTGCATGGTTGACCTTGAAGTGGCGCGAGGACTTCGGGCGCGAAGTCCTGCCCATAGAGCGCGAGGGCTTTGGGAGCCAGCTCGTGGCCCAGATCGTGGAGCACGAGCTCAGCGGCTCCTGCGAGCGAAGCCTCACTCCAGTGAGCCTTGACTACACGCTTTCCATTCCGCTCGCAGAATCGGAGGTCCCGGACACGCGCTCAGCGGCGACGGATGCGGGCACAGGTGCGCGTCTGCGTGTCTTGTTGGTCGAGGACCGCGCGGCCCTCGCGTTTGGGCTGCGCGATGAGTTGGAGCTCAGCGGCTTCGAAGTGGTCGGGCCAGCGGGGACCCTCGCGCGGGCTCAAGAGCTGGCGAGCTCCGTGCCCTTTGGCGTCGCGTTGCTCGACCTCGACCTCGCAGGCGAATCCAGCGCGCCCTTGGGGCGCGAGCTGTTGGACCGGGGCGTGCGGGTCATTCTCCTTACGGGTTACGGCCCCCAAGACATCCCCGAAGGCCTCGGAGCAGCGCGCTTGCTCTCGAAGCCCGTCGATATGGACGAGCTGTTGGCGGTCCTCGATCCAGAGCGATTTGGGCCCCCCTCATCGGATCGACGGGCCGCGGCGCCGGGCAGCGCGGGGTCGGGAGCGACCCACCGCGCGTCGCGCATCGAGCGCACGGAGCCCGGGCGCTCGGACCGCCGCAAGCTGGCGCACGACGTCCGGAACACCTTCGCGACGCTGCGCCTGGCGATTGGCGCGCTGAAGCGTGCGTCGACGTCAGATAGCGAGGCCGTCGCCTCGATCGATGAGGACCTGCGGCTCCTCTACGCGCAGCTGCAGACCTTGCTCGAGGACGAGCCGGCAGTCGGCACCGACTGAGCGGCTGTGGCTCGCCCGAGCGCGCGTGTCTCCACGGGCGTTCGTTGTCGCGCAGGGCAGCCTGGCCCGCGGGGCAAGCCGCTTGAGGCTGCGCTGTGACGCACATGTCTCGGACACGCTTCGCTCATGAGTGCGAATCCACCCCATGTCGATCGCGTCCTCACGCCGCGTGCCCACAGTGCTCCTCGTCGATCGAGCCCTACCCCGCAATCAAGGCGAGCTTTCGCCGGGGGCAGGTCCGCTCGTCCGATTCACGCGCCGGCCACCAGGTCGGCCCAAGCACATGAAACAACAACGACTCAACATTGTCTTCGCCCTCGCCGTCGGTCCGACCCTTGCGTTTGCTGGGGCACAGGACGTCAAGGACGTGCGCCGCGCGGACGCCACGGGCGCGCAGCTCACCGCCGCGGAGGGCGCGAAGTTCGCTTCGATCAGCGAGCTCATCGGGATGGACGTCTGGTCGAAGCCGGACTCCGCGGACAAGAACGAGCGCCACGACCTCGCCGATATTCGCGACGTCGTGCTCGACGCACGGACTGGGCGCATCACGGGCGTCATCCTGTCGAGCGGCGGCATCGGCAGCTTCGGCGACACCCTGCGGCGCGTCGAGTTCCGTGACATGAACTTCCTCCACGATGCGAAGGGCGCGTGTACGGTTTGGATGGACCACTCGGAGGCCGACTTTGGCAGGATCGCGACGCTCGATGAAGAGGCGCTCGAGCCCTTCCACTGCAAGGCGATCGTCGCGGGCGTGACCAACGAGCGTGCCCGAGCGCGCGAGGCCGGCGGCAAGAAGGCCGGTAGCGAGGAAGGCGGCAAGAAGGGCGAGAAGAGCGAGAAAGGCGAGAAGGGCGAGAAGCAGACGCGCGAGGCCCACGCCCGCGTCACAGGTGCGGTCATGGGGTCCGAGTTCGACGACCTCGAGCTCCGCGCTGCGCTCGGATCGACGGACGAAGGCATGAAGCCGGTGGCCGGTCAGGCGCTGGGCTCGATCGATGAGGCCTGGGTCAACTTGTCCACGGGCGAAGTGTCGTACCTGACGTTCAAGCACGGGGATCGCATGTTGGTCTTCCCGCTCTCGGCTGTCGCGCCGAACGTCGACGTGCAGGGCGATACGCTGTACTTCGTCGCGCCGGCGACCAACGCTGCGCTCGCGGCGGCGCCGGCCCTCGATCTGGCGACGGGGATGACGCTCGGCAACGCGGAGTTCCGCGCCACGGTCGATCGCCACTACCCGCGCCTCGACGCGGTGAATCGGCCCGACAATGACGGCGCTCGTGGCTGATCGAGCGGTTCGAGCGGGGCAACGATGCCGCTAAGCGCAGAGCGCGGCGCCGCGTGACCATGGCCAGGCCAGCCGTCGAGCCTGGCCTGGCTCGCCACCGCCGCGGGGCAGGGCGTCCGGACCCGGGCAAGCGAGGCATATGAAGGCGGCCTCATCTGAACTGGGGCGCGGGAATCAGGGGTCCAGGCCATGCTACGCGCCTGTCGCAGACCCCACGCGAACGGCTCCAGCCCGTGTGGCGCTCTGACTGCGTATCCCAATGGTTGCTACATTGCCGAACACCATGCGAATCCTAGTCGTCGAGGACAACCCTAAGCTCGCGAGCTCGATCAAGAAGTCGCTGACCGAGTACGACTACAGCGTTGACGTTGCGCATACTGGATTCGAGGCCGAAGAGCTCGCGTGCGCGGACGTCTACGACCTGTACATCCTCGATATCATGCTCCCTGACCGCGACGGCGTGGACCTGTGCCGTAACTTGCGGAAGATGGAGATCGCGGCGCCGGTGCTGCTCTTGACCGCGCTGTCGGGGACCCAAAAGAAGGTCGAGGGGCTCGACGCGGGCGCAGACGACTACCTGACCAAGCCGTTCGAGCTCGACGAATTGTTGGCGCGAGTGCGCGCGCTCTTGCGCCGCGGCACCGCGACCGAGGCGGTGCGGCTGACGTACGCCGACGTGGAGATGGACCTCGCGAAGCGGACGGTGGTCCGGTCCGGCGAGAAGCTCGCGCTCACGGCCAAGGAGTTCGCGTTGCTGGAGTTCTTCATGCGCAGCCCCGACCGAGTGCTCTCGCGGAGCGTGATCACCGAGAAGGTCTGGGACATGAACTACGAGCCCTCGAGCAACGTCGTCGACGTGTACATCTCGAACCTTCGCAAGAAGATCGACCGCTCCTTCACGCCCGTTCTCATTCACACAGTCGTCGGTACTGGGTATCGGTTCGGCGCGGTGGATCAATGAGGTCCTGATGCCGCTGCGCAGGCGCAGAACACTCCGGCTCCAGCTCACGCTCTGGTTCGTCGTCGCGCTCGTCGCCGTCGAGAGCGCGGTCGTTTTCGCCTATTGGGTCTCGCGCGAGGAGCCGCTCATCGAGACGGCCGAGCGCCGCCTCACGAATGCTGTGGCCGGGCTCCGGCCACTGCTCGAGACCCGGGACATCTTTCGCTGGCGCAGCGAAGAGCTGCGCTTGCTCGCGCTTCGCGCGGATCTCGACGTCCTCACTGTCGTCGTCGCGGACGGGACCCGGGTCGCCGGTGATGACCCCGTGTTCCCTGCGCACGCCGTCGAGGCGCTGATTCGCGATGGCCACGCGACCTGGACGTTGGACCATGTCGAGCTCCTCGACCCGGCGACGCCGTCAGCGCCCAAGGGGGGCGCCGACTCGATCTCACGCGCGGAGTCGGCGCCTGAGGTCAGCCGCAAGGAGACTCGCTTCGAGCTCCTGCCCACCTGGCCCGTCGTCGGCGCAGCCGTGCCGTTCAGCGACCTCTTTGGACGCTCCGCATTCTTGATCGGCGCGAGCTCTGCGCCTTCGGCAGCGCCGCCTGCTGTGCTGCGCGCGGTCGCATGGGTCGCGATCATCGGCCTCTTGTCGGCGGCGCTGGCTGCGTGGGTCGTGCTCGGGCGAGCGCTGCGCCCCCTGATCGAGCTCGCGGCATCGGCGCGCCACATCTCACCCGAGCGTCGCGACGGCCGCCTCGAGGCGGGCGGCGGACAGCTCGAGGTCGAGGGCGCGCGCCGCTCGCTGAACGAGGCGCTCGGCCGCCTGGAGGCAGGCTATGACGCGCTCGACCTGTTCATCGGCAACGTCACGCATGAGCTGAGGACACCCATCGCGACCGTCTTGGCCGAGGCCCGCCAGCTCGCGATCCGCGAGCGTGACACCGCGGAGTACGCGGCGTTTGTGCGCAACACCGGGGATGAGATGTCGCGCCTCGGCAAGAAGATCCAGAGCTTCCTGACGCTGGCGCGCATGGATTGGGAGGAGCGCCGCGGGATGGTCATGCCATTGTCGCTCTTCGACCTCTCCATCGACGTGGTGCAGCTCGCGCAGGGCGCCGCCCAGGGCCATGGCGTCCGGATCGTGCTGAACCTCCCAGAGGACGGCGATATCGCGCTCGAGGGCGATCCAGAGCTCGTGACTTCGATGGTCGACAACCTCGTGCGCAATGCCGTCCGGTTCTCGCCGCCGAACGACGTCGTCACGATCGCATTGAGCGAAGAGGCCGAGCACGCGGTCATCCGGGTCCGCGATCGCGGACCGGGCATCCCCCAGTCGCTCATCGAGGGTGTGTTCGAGCCCTTCGTGCAGAGCGCCGAATCCAAGCGTCAGGGCCGCGGCAGCGGGATCGGGCTCGCCATCGCGCAGAAGGTCGTCGAGCTCCATCGCGGACAAATCTCGATCGGCAATCACCCAGATGGGGGGTGTGAGGTCGTCGTGCGGTTGCCCCTGACGATCGAGCGGCCCCATGACCCGGAGGACGCCCTGGACGACAGCGCCGACGACGGTCCGGGGCCGCGATCGTCAACCGATGAGCCCGACGGTATCGGCGCGGCGTGAGGCCCTGACCTCAGCGCACGGCGGTCCCATGGTCGCACATGAGCCCGACTTCATCGGACCGCAGCCGTCGGCTCACGTGGGCGCTCGATCCTCCAGCTGTGACGAACTTGCGCGCGCTCCTCATCGCGGTCTCGGTCGCTAGCGGCGCCCCCAGGCGGCGCGGGGAATGTGAGGATGTGACGTCGCGCGGCGTCCTCGCCACCCTGGCCGTCGTCGGCGCGACCGTCGCGACCGTGGCGATCTTGCGCATGGTGGCCGGCGGCGGCGACAACGCGGGCTCGCGCAAAGATTGACGGGCGCGCCTGCGGGTGTTCCGCCCCCCGCGCGCGGCTGGGGCGCGTCCCTTCGATGTCGTCCTGAGCCCCCAAGTGTGGGGACCTGTCGCCATGGGGCGCTATCGCTTGTCGGCCGGCGCAGCGACCGCAGCGATCAGCTCCGGGATCCGTTCGACCAGGCGCTTCTTGCCGCCCGAGCTGATCGGCTTCTTGCCGAGGTAGACATCGAACAGCGCCCAGCACAGGGCCTTCGATTCGATGACCGCCTGCACCTCGCCGTTGATCGACGAGTGCAGCTTGCCGCCCGGATGCCAAGCGAACCGCAGGACGTTGCCGTCCTTCACCTTGTCGAGCGTGAACAGCTTGCGGAACTCCTCCAAGACCGCGAGCTTCTCCTCCTTGGTGCCCTTCTCGTCCTTCTTGTACTCGAGAATGCGCGGCGCGAGCGAGTCCTCGAAGGCGCTGCGCACGTCGTCGGCGTCGACGTTGCGGCAGAACTTGATCCGCAGCTCCTTGGTGATCGCGTCGTCCATCAGCGCCGTGTAGAACGCGTCGTCCTTCTGCAGCTCCTTGGCCTTCTTGCCCTGCCACTTCGCCAAGAGCTCGCGCGCCTTCTTGCTGTCGATGTAGAGGCCGTACGAGTACACGTTGACCGCAAAGATCGTCTTCTCGCGGATGCCGGTCCCGGTCAGGCTGAGCTGGCTGTCTCCACCGAGGACCGGTTGGGTCACGTCGTACAAGTGCCCGGACTCGGGCTCCTTGACGGTCGCGACCTGCTCCTGCGTCGCGTGGTGTGACGTGGCGGCGTAGCTGGCGGGCGGGAGCTCTTGCGTGAGCGCGAGCGTGGCGAAGAGAGCGAGGGCTATGGTCATGGCGACTTTCTGGTGGCGCGCGTGGACGAGTGGCCGGCTCAGCCTACACGGTCAGCGCTTGGAGGTCGGCGGCGCATCGCGCCAATGGTTCGGGCTCGCGCTCGTCTCCCGCTTGAACGCGCGGTAGAACGTCGACAAGTCGTCGAATCCGCATTCGAACGCGACAGACAGGACCGTGCGCTCCGTCGAGCGCAGCAGGCGCTTGGCGTGATCGATCCGCAGCTTGCGCACATACGCGAGCCACGACGTTCCCACTGCGTCCCGGAAGAGCTGCGTGAAGCGCCGGCGCGACAGCCCGAGGCTCGACGCGGCCGAGTCGAGGTTCGTCGCCTCGAAGAAGTGCTGGCCGAGCTCGCTGATATACGCGCTCATGCGCTCGGCGCTGTCGCCTGACCGAGGCGCGGGCCGCTTCGTGCGCTGCGGGCCCGTGGGGTGCGTCGGGCGCGGCGGGCTCGCTTCGATCCGCGCGAACTCGACCAGCAGGTGCAGGGCCTGGGCCACGATCGAGGGCCCCGTCGTCGGCTGCTCGAGCGACTGTTCGTACAGCAGCCGGCGCATCCCGCGTTCGACGCGCGCGGCCTCATTCGGCGCGAGCTCGATGACGCCCCGCGGCAGCGAGGCCCCATCGACGCAAGCGAGGTCGAGCAGCGGCTGCTGAATCGCGACGACGTAGAGCGACATCGGCGCGTCCGTGCTGTCTTCGAGGCGGTGGGTCCAACCGGGGTCGACGACGACGGCCTGCCCCGCTTGGCACTCCCTGCGCCCCTCACCGGTGATGAGCGCGCCGCGCCCATGGAGGACAAACACGACCTTCAGGAAGGTGTGCGTGGTCGGGTCCATGCGCCAGCCGTCTGCGTGGTGGCTCTCGAAGACATCCACACCCCAGGCCGGGAAGACGATCTCGACCGGCTCCGTTCGGGGTTGGGATGGGACGCGGATCCGAGCGGTCATCGCGGGCCAATCTGGCGGTTGCCAGCGGGGGAGGGGGAGCGGGGGGGCAGGCGCCGTGCCCCCCCAGCATCGCATGAGGCGAACTGCCGCGGGCGCCGGTCCACAATCTTTTCAGGGCGCACGTTGGCGGAGGGGGCGCTGTGGACAGTTGGTGCACAACGGGGCCTCCCCGACGCTTCAGCTGGGCACCAAGTGCGCCCCAATGGGGGTCCGAATGGAGGCCTCCGTACGCCGAACCTCTCGTGGGGGCGATTTTGGGGGAAAACTTTCTGCTGCGTGGAAAACCTGGCGCGCTTCGGGGTCATTTTGGGGTGCCCCGCCAGTTTTCCACATCGATGGACTCAAGAAGCCTATCCAAGTGGGTCGATTTTGGATATCGTTCCGCCGTCGAGCCCCGGCTCTCGCACCCTGATGTCATCGTCCCACCAGCTCCTGGGCGTGCACTCGTGCACGATCGATCCCGAGGGGAGGATCCAGCTTCCGAGCGCCCTGCGCGACGAGCTGAACCCTCGAGCGACGGACTTCCGACTGATGGCGAACCTCGAGCCCGACGGCAGCCTCTGCTTGCGTGAGAAGGAGGACTGGGACGCGTGGATCACCGCGCTCCGCGCCCGTCCCGCGGCCACACAGAGGGAGAGGCGCACCCTGCTCTTCCTGGCCGCCCATGCCTCCTCGGTCCGCTGTGACAAGACAGGTCGCGTCCGCATCCCGGACACGCTCCTGGCCTCGATCGGCGTCGACCGCAATGAGTCCGAGCGACGGGAAGTGGTGCTCGTCGGCGGGTTCAATGAGATCCGCGTCTGGAGTCCGGCGGGGTGGGCCGGCTTCGGGGCTGCTGTTCGGGACGATTTCGGGCCGGGACTCGACGCACTGCTCGGCGAAGGGGTCGCCGAGCCGTGCGGGTGAGGGCTTTCGACCGAGGGGGTCGATCGCCAGAGAACCGCGGGGGTGGGTAGGGGTACTCCCCCGCGGGACTCCTTTCCGTCGCCGCAAGAGGCTCGATGCGCTCTGCGAGCGTCCTCGAGTGCGGCCCAAACATGGAAGTTGCATTTAAGACTTCAGGTGTCCAGGCGCACCTGTCGATGGGCCTTCGAAGTTCGACCCATGCGTATCGCCTCGCTTGCCATTGCCCTCTCGATCATCGGATCCGCGCCAGCACAGGCGGACCAGGAGCGGTTGCTCGTCCTGAGCGGCAAGGAGCACGCGTTGATCCTCGTCGATCCGAACACGGGCCAGCGCGAGGCGCTGTTCCGGGTCGGGCTCGGGCCGGAGGACGTCGCGGTGTCGAAGGACGGGCGCACGGCGGTCGTGACCAACCGCGGCGATGAGCTGTCGGGGACGACCATCACGGTGCTCGACCTGGCCGCCAACAAGGTGGCGCGGACGATCACCTTGGAGGTGCGCCATACGCGCCCCGATGGCACGGAGCAGGTCCGGCGCTACCACCGGCCGACCGGCGTGACGTTCCTCGAGGGCCGCGGCAAGGTCGTCGTCGCCTGTGCGGGCGAGGGCGCGCTGCTGCTCATCGACCTCGAGACCGGCCGCGTCGAGGGCGAGCTGCGCCTCGATAGCCGCGACCCGTTGCGCACGATCGTCGGCCACGGGGGGCGGTACGCGTTTGTCACGAGCGCCACGTCGGGCACCGTCAGCGTCGTCGACACGACCACGATGCGCATCGTGCGGACCATCGAGGCCGGCGGCGGCGCGACGGGCATCGCGCTGCACCCCACCCTCGATGAAGCGTGGGTCGTCAACGCAGAGGTGAACTCGATCAGCATCATCGACACGAAGGAGATGGTCGAGGTCGTCGAGTTCGCGTGCGGCGCCATGCCGACGGACATCGCCTTTACGCTCGATGGGCGCTTCGCCCTCGTCACGAACATGCAGGAGGGCAACATCTCCGTGTTCGACGCGAAGACGCGCCGCGTCCACACCGTCGTCGACCTGGAGACGGTCACCCAGGAGCTGGCGGACTCGCGCCCTGCCCCGACCGCGGGCAGCTTTGGGAAGAGCGCCTTTCCGACGCGGCTCCTGATGCACCCGAGCGGCAAGTCCGCGTTCGTCGCGACGCTCCGCAACGACCGAGTGACCGAGATCGACCTCGCGACGTGGCGGCCGCTGCGCAAGCTGGACGTGCCGCAGCTGCCGGCGAGCATGGCCTGGTCGCAGATCGCGTCGGGCGCGGTGGGGGCGCGGGCGGTGCCTTCGCCCGAGGAGCTGCGGCGCGCCGTGGGTGAGACGGGCAAGTGAGCGGACGGCGCCGCAGGGCGCCTGAGCTCGGCCGTGGGCGCGCGCCCACGTGCATGGGAGCGCATCGAACGCGGAATGGGCGCGCGGCCTGCAACCCGCAGCGCTCGCGGTCGGTCAGGCGGGGGTCCGGGCACGTTCGACCCGCGGTTCTGCGCGCGGCGTGTCCAAGGTCTCCCTTGTTCGCGCCCGTCGGAGCGCGCCGACGACCCCATGCCGCGTCCCTGCTGCACGACCCTCGATCGCCCCACCGCCGCCCGCAGCGCCGCCACGCGCGCGGCCGCCGCCTGCTTGGCCTGCGTCGTCGCTTGGTGTGCAAGCGGCTCCGCGGCGCTCCGACCGGAGCCTGCCCCCCCCGACGCGCGCGACGCCACGGTCACGTTCACGCTCGACGAGGCCGCCCTCGAGGCGGGCCTCGACGTGCGTGTGTTGAACCCTGAGCCGCCGCTCGCGAAGGGCCTCGAGCGTCGCCGGTCCCGACTCGCGCGCAGCCGTGCGCCGTTCGTCTCGGTCCGCCGCGGCGCGGCGCGCGGGGAGGTCCTGGTCGGTGGCGTGCCCGCCGGTGAGGTCGTCGTCGTCGTCTCGTGGTCCATCGCGCCGGGCGGCGCGGCCCGTACCGGTCGCAGGGAGGAGCGCGCGCTCGTGTGGCGGACGATCGATGCGCGCGCGGGGGAGGTGCATCGCCTCGGGCGGCTCCGACCGTCATCCGCGCGCACCGAGGTCGTGCACCGGCTCGTCGAGGAGGGCGGGCTCGGCATGGCCGAGGTCTCGGCGCTCGCGCTGCGCCGGCCGACTCGTCTGGACGTCGAGCTCATCCCATCCGTGCCCCGTGGCGCGATCGCCCCGGTCGTGTGGACGACGATCCCGCTCGGCGCGACTCTCGTGTGGCACGGGGCCAACGTTCATGTGTTGGAGCTCCAGCGCGAGATGGGCCCGGAGCACCTCGCCCCAGGCTGGCTGTTCGGCCCGTCCGAGCGCGTCACGGCGCGCGGCGCCGTCGGCTTCACGCAGCGCGTCGCGCGCGCCGGCGCGTGCGCTGTCGCGATCGACGGTGTGCCACCGGGGACACACGAGGTCCACCTCTGGGCGCGGCGCGATGCTCCGAATGGCGCGTGGCTGACGGCGAGCGCCGATGCCGTCGCCGAAGCCGCAGCACATGGTGGTGACCCTGGGCCTAGCTTTGTTGGCGAGCTCCAGCTTGGGGCAGGCGAGTGGCGTGTCCTCGCGCAGGCTGTGGACGGCGAAGGCCGTCCGACCGCGGGTACGGCCGAGGTCCGCCGCGACGTCGCCGACCTCGACGAGCTCCGGCGCGGGATCCGGCTGACGCTGGCGCCGTCCGCGTCGCTGCGCGTGCGCGGCGAGCGATCGGAGGCGGAGTCCCACGTCGCGGTCCGCCCCTGCGGCTGGACCGTTGACCTCGACGCGGGGGCGCTCGGTCAGGACGGGCAGCTGCGGCTCACCGGCCTCCTCGGCTCGAGCCCGCACGACCTCGTCGCCGGCGGCTCGTCGCAGCGCGTGCACGCCGCCCGAGGCGGCGGCGAATCGACCGCGTGGCTCAGGTGAGGTCCTCGCGGCGGGCGCCTATGATCCAGAATGCCCGCCGTGTTGGCCCCGCCCCCTTTGTCGCTCCCGAGCATCGAGCCGCCCCTCTGGGCGCGGGGGGGACACGCGCAGACGCTCTTTGGGGTCTGGCTCCCCACGGACGCTGCCGAGCTCATCCCGGGCGAGCGCGGCGTCGAGCGCTTTGATGTGACCCTCGACGACGGCGACCGCTTGGTCACCTTGGAGGCTGCCCCCAGAGGCGGCCGCGAGGAGCGACCCGCGGAGGCGCCCTGGGTCGTGCACCTCTTCCATGGCCTCACGGGAAGCACGGATTCGGGGTACGTGCGCCGCGCGACGGCGCGCTTCCGCGCCGCGGGGCACACGGTCATCGCGGTCAATCACCGCGGCGCGGGCCTCGGCGCCGGCCTCGCGCGCGGGATGTACCACTCCGGCGTCGCGCATGATGTGCGGGCAGCGATCGCAGCGGGCCGCGCGCGGCACCCGCGGCAGCGCCACCTCGCGATCGGCTATTCGCTCAGCGGCAATGCGCTGTTGCTCGCCATCGGTCGGGACCGCGCGCGCAGCGGCGAGCTCCCCGATGCCGGGATCGCGGTCAATCCGCCGGTGGACCTCGCGGGTTGCGTCGGGCGCCTCGAGCGTCCGTCGAATCGGCTGTATGACGTCAACTTCGTGCGGGGCTGCGCGCGCGCGATCGACGAGCGTGTGCGCGCGGGGCTCCTGTCACCCCAGCCGAAGTTCGGCCTGCGAGCCACGATCCGTGACTTCGACGAGCGCGTGACGGCCCCGCTCGCGGGCTTCCGTGATGCGGCGGACTACTACGCGCGCTGCTCCGCGCGCCCGTGGCTCACCTCGATCGAGGTCCCCACCGTGATCTTGACGAGCTTGGACGACCCGCTGATCGACTGGCGTGACGCGGCTGAGGCGCAGCGTTCGCCCGCCGTGGACGTGCACGTGGCGGCGCACGGCGGCCACATGGGATACCTCGCCCGCGAGCGCGCTCACTCGGGCAGCCGGCGCTGGCTGGAGGAGGCCCTCGAGGTCTCGTTCGCGCACTTGGCACGCCGCGTGCTCGAGGGCGAGGACGCGCTGGCGGGCGCGCTGACTTGATCGCTTGGGCTGCCGTCGGCGCGCGGCGTGAGGGCCTCTGGTGCGCGCGCTCTCCATTTGGGCGTCGCGCGGACGCAGGTCCTCATGTCCGCTGGGGCCAACCTCCGATGACCTCTCGGGTGGCGTCGGCCGCGCGCGCTCGGTTTGAGCGCAGCGGCCGCTTCACCTCGCGATCGAACCAGTCGTTCGCAACGCCATCGCGCGCCTACGAGAGATGCTCGCCTTCCTGCCTCACCGGCCATTGATTGATCCTGCGCCCCGCGGGCCGCAGGCGGTGGATCCAGAGCGCTCCGCGACGAAAGTCCCGGCGGACGCGTTCGATCGCGGTCGGCGTGAGGCTCACTCGCTCGCCACGCCGCTCTGCGCGATGCAGCTCTGCGCGATGCAGCTCCGGGGCGCTCTCACTTTGGTCAGCCAGAGCGCAACTCCGGGCCGGAGAATCGCCCAACTCGGGGCCACAAGTAGACCACTATGCGACTAGCGACCAAGGGCCGACAATCGAAGCAGGGTACCGCGCTGGTCGCGTCGCTCTTGGTGGTGGCGACCATCGCGGGGCTCGGCGCGTACCTCGTGCAAGTGCAGGCTGCCTTCGCCAAGCGCCAGGGCGTGGCGATCGATCGCAAGCGCGCGCTCTACGTGGCGGAAGCCGGGCTCGCCGAGGGCGTGCTCTCTATCTCACAGGGCAAGAGCGGGGCGCTCGGCACCGAGGAGCTCCCGGTCCGGTTCCACGACGGCGTCTACTGGGTTGAGAGCGAGGGGCTGAACGACGGCCGTAGGGTCCTGACGAGCCGCGCGCTGGTCGGGACCGGCCAGTTCACGGTGCGCATGGTCGTCTTGCCGAACGTCCACCAGGTCGGCGCGCTCGGCTTCTTTGGCCTTGAGGGCGTGACCATCGGCGACGGCGTCGTCATCGACGGCTATGACGCGCGTGTCGGCAACTACGACGCTGGTCGCGACCCTGCGTACGCCTTCAGGACGACCGGTGGGGGCGGCCTCGTGCGCAGCAACGGCGACATCTTCGTCGACGATGCGGCGGCTTGGCCAGCGGACACACCCGATCCCTTCGGAGTTGCCCACGCTGCATTGCCTGCGAGCGTCCGCGCTGACTACGACGGCATCGACGACGCGTACTTGAGGCTTAGGCTCAGGCAGTCGCAGTCCAACCTGGCGCCACGCACATCGTTCCTGCTTGGCGAGGTCATGCCTGGTCCGGAGGGCACGCTGATCACCACCGGGTCCACGGCCATCGAGGCGGTCAACCGCGCCGAGACGCTCGCGCTGCTCCCGCCGGTCATCACCCCTGAGACTTCGAGGACCGTCCGCGGCAGGACGACCGTCAGCAGAGATCGACAGTTCGGAGACACGTCGATCCACTACGACGAGTTCGAGGTGGTCGCCGGCGCGGAGCTGAAAATCGCGGGGCCGGCCGTGATCCATACCAGGCGCTTGCGTGTCGCGAGCGGCGGTCGCTTGACCTTGAACGACTCCGCGGGGCCGATCCTCATCGTGGTCGAGGATGACCTCGACTTCGAGTACGGGTCGATCGTAAGCAGCTGGGACGAGGACCAATTTCGCTGCGGGACCTTCATCTTCGTGACCCCCTCCGCTGACCCGACAGACGACAACCGGGTCTGTGTTGACTGCATCGGTGACTTCCGCGGGATCCTGTACGCCCCCGGCGACCGCGTCACGCTTCCGACGATGTTGCGTGTCTGGGGCGCTGTCGCGGCCAAGCACCTGACCATCGCCGACGGCGCATGGTTGACCTACGACGGCGCCTTCCGCGTCGGCGGTGAAGGGGTCCCGGCCTTCCCTCAGCAGCAATCCTGGCACATCGTCGAAGAAGAGGCCGTCGCTCGCCGCATCGGCTTTGACCCGCTGCGCGACCTCGCGGCCCGCGGCATCGAACCGTTGACCCCTGCGGTCGCGTCGCCCGAGCAAAGCGTCACGGTTCGCTACTTTGACGCGGGCGGCACCCGACGCCAATACTCGGGTGCGGCCGCGGCCCTGGACTTCTCTACCCTGGAGCGGGTCATCGGTGTCCAGTGGCAGAACCCCGTGACAGGGACGTACTCCGAGCTCTTGCGCCCGTCAGGGGTCGACCCGGACAACTTGATCGAGTCCATGCGCGAGGTCCGTCGCCACTCTCGGCGTTACTAGCGCCAAGGGGGCCCCGCGCTGAGGGTCCAAGCGCTGAGGGTCCAAGCGCTGAGGGTCCAAGCGCTGGGGGTCCAAGCGCAGGAGAGCGGCTGCTGGCCCCTTCGGTGGCTTCGGACGTCGCGCGACGGGGGCGCGCCGCCGCGCAGGCCGGCGGCAGCATGCATGCCGGGCGTTGGCCGGCGTCCCAGAGAGGGGGCCGACCACGCGCCTTCGGCTGCCGCGAACGTGCTCGTTGGGTAACGTATCGCGATGAGCTCCATCAAGCGGATCAGCTACGTCATCGTCTTCGTGCGCGACATGCAGCGGGCCATCGCGTTCTACCGCGACGCCGTCGGCCTCCCGGTGCGCGCGGAGAGCGAGCACTGGACCGAGTTCGACCTCGACGGGACGCTGCTCGCCCTGCACCTCGCGACGGGCCTGCCGCCCGCGCCGGCGCCGCTGGCAGATCCAGCCCAGAAGGTGGGCGTCGCACAAGAGGTCGTCTTCCACGCGGACGACCCGTTTGCCGTGCGCGCGTCGCTCATGGCGCGCGGCGTCGTCGTCGCGGCGCCGAAGCTCGTGCATGACGCTGGCCCGACGATGGTCGGCGTCTCGTGCTTGTTCGAGGACGTCGACGGCAACGTCCTCAGCGTCTACGGCATCGTCGAGCGCAGCGCGTATGACGCCGCGCTCAGAGAGTGAGCTCTTCGCGGCCTGTGGCGATCAATCGTCGTCCTGTGTGTCGTCGCGGCCGATGCGCGGGGCGTCCGGCGCGCGCAAGAAGTCCATCGACAGCTCGCCCTGCGCCGTGGCGGCCCAGGGGGCGCCCGCGCGCTCTTCGTACGCCGGGAGCGCCTGCAAGGCCGAGCGCATGATGTGCGTGCCGAGGAAGGCGACGATGGCTGCGAGCAATGAGCGCTCCGTCGCGCCAAACAGGTACCAGCCGATGCTGAAGAGCACCCCGTAGATCGTCATCAGGCCGCCGAGCCAACCCGCGAGGACGGGGCCAGCTTCGCGCGGGCGCGCGACGTCCTTGCAGAGCGCGCGCACCGGCCCCCAGGCGCCCGCAGGGCGCACGCGGCGATAGAACGTGACGAGGGCCTCGGGGCGCGCCTTGGGCGTCACGAGCAGCGAGAGCAGCGCGGCCGACGTCGAGACGGCGACCGTGATGACCAGGAGCCCGGGCGGCGTCAGCGCGCCGTCCTCGGAGAGCCCGTGGATGGCCCACTGGTAGTCGGCGACCTGGCGGAAGAGCTCGAGGCCCGTGCTCGCATGCAGCGCGGCCGCGAACTTCAACGTCGACGCGGTGAGGCTCGACGCGACCATCGCGACGATCTCGGTCGAGGCCTTCACGCGCCACCACAGCCAGCGCAGCACGTAGATCGGGCCGACGCCCGAGAGGAACGCCAGGAAGAACGTGAAGAGGTTGCTGATCGAGTCCGCGAGCAGCGCGAAGTACGCGCCCAACGCAAGGACGCCGACGGACGCGAGGCGCCCGACGTTGACGTAGTGGCTGGGCGAGCCGTCGCGGCGCAGGAAGCGCCGGTAGACGTCGTTCACGAAGAAGCTCGAGGCGAGGTTCACGTGGGTGTCGATCGTCGACATGAACGCCGCCAGGAGCGCCGTGATCGCGAGCCCCAGGAGCCCAACCGGCAGGAGCCCGGCGAGCATCACGACGTACGCGCGCTCGTGGTCGGTCTGCGCGATCACGTCCCCGCGCTCGAAGCGCGCGCCGGCCTGCACGGTCGCGAGCGCGCTCTTCCCGCCGCCGAGCGTGACCTGGGTCGGGTACCAACCGGACGCGGCGTCCTCCGCGCCGAAGACGCCGCGGGCTTCGAGCGCGCGCAGGTCGACGGTCACGGCCTCGCCGCCGTCGTCGGGCGCGAGGACGAGGCGCTCTTCGCCGCGCGCGGACGAGACCTCGCGGATCGTGCCGTCGAAGGGCGCGGTGACCTCAACCTGCGGCAGCATCACCAGCGACGCGACGCCGACGAGGATCCAAGGCCACGGGCGCAGCGCGTAATGCGCGATGTTGTACCAGAGCATCGCGAGCACGCCGTCGCGCTCGGAGCGCGACGCGGAGATGCGCTGCACCGCGATGATGCCGCCGTCGACGTACTCGTACGCCCACCACTGGACGCCGAGGAACACCGCCATGCTGGCGACCGGGATCGTCCAGAACGAGCTGTCCAGCCACGTCCCGGGGCCGGTCGGCGGCAGCAGCGAGAGGCGCTCGGGCAGGAGCGCGCCGGACGCGACCGCGGCCGCCACGCCCTCGGCGCCGTCGATCGCGTGCCACGCGAGCACCGCCAGCACGACCGCCCCGGTGATCGCGAGCGCGAACTGCACGACATCCGTGACGACGACGGCCCAGAAGCCCGCCATCACCGAGTAGCTCAGCGCGATGATCGACGCGAGCAAGAGCGCGGTGCCCTTGTCGAGCTCGAACATCACGTCGAGGATCTTCGAGGCCGCGAGCAGCACCCACGAGAGGATGATCGTGTTCGTGATGCCGGCTTGGAACATGCCGAGCACGCCGCGGAGCGCCTTCGCCGAGCGGCCGCCGTAGCGCAGCTCCGCGAGCTCGGCCGTGGTCATCACCTGGCCGCGGCGCCAATAGCGCGCGAACAACACGACGGCGAGCACGTTGCAGAGCGCGATGCACCACCACTGCCAGTTCTGCCAGATGCCGAACTCACGCACCCAGCCGCTGATGACGAGCGGCGTGTCGCACGCGAAGGTCGTCGCGACCATCGACGTTCCCGCGATCCACCATGGCAGGCGGCGCCCGGCGAGGAAGTACTCGGTGGTGTCCTTGCCGGCGCGCCCCGCCAGGAGGGCGCCGGCGCCGAGGGCGAGGGCGATGTAGGCGCCGAGGATCGCCCAGTCGATGGGGGAGAGATGCATGGGGGGCCGCGATGGTACCGGGCGGGCTCTGGGATGGCCTCCGTCCTGGGTGCCGGGTGACCCCGTCGAACGCGCCGGGCCGCTGACCCGGGCTCCACGTCGGCGGGCGGCGCGCGGACACGTGGCCGCTTCAGAGATGACCCCAGGGTCATCGGTAGAGGCGCAGGCGCCGCGTAGCGTGGGGCGGTCGAGGGTCGCCCTGCCGGCGCCCCTCGACCCTTCGAATGACCCCATCGAATGGCTGCCATGCGTGCTCCCGCCCTCCCTCGCCTGCTCTCCGTGTCGCTCCTCACATCCCTGGCCGCGGCCCAGACCTGGGAGCCCGTCGCGTCACTGCCGGCGTCAGCGACCGGGCGGCAACACGCGGCGGGCGTGGCGGTCGGCGACGCGCTCTACGCGATCGGCGGCGAGCCCTTCAGCACCAACGGGGACTCTGACGGCGCCGTGCATCGGTACTCCGTCGCCGCGAACCAGTGGGTGGCCCTCGAGCCCCTCAACGGGCCGGTGATCCACCAGGGGGCGGGCCTCGACCCGGCCGGGCGCCTCATCGTCTTCGGCGGCGTCGACGCGCTCGACCCGGGCGGTGACCCCGGCGAGACCTACGTGTACGACGGGGTCAACGGGATCACGACGGGGCTGGCGGATCGCAGCGCACAGGCGCCCGACGGGCTGTTCGCGTGGGCGAGCGACGACAGCCGGCGCCTCTATTCGATCGGCGGAGGGCGCGGCGCGACCGCGACCCCGTCGAACCAGAACAAGGCCCGGGTCGAGCGCTACGATGCGGCGAGCGACACCTGGGAGGTCCTCGCGCCGCTGCTGACCCCGGTGGCGGACGCGGCCGCGGTCAACGACGGCCAAGGCCACTTGCTCGTCTGCGGCGGGTTCGTCGAGCACGGGGGCGCGCGGAGCACGAACGTCGCGAGCTATGACGTGCTCGGGGACGCCTGGTCGGACACCGAGGTGCCGGACATGCCGGTCGGGTTGAACGGCGCGCGCGCCCTGCGGGGGGTCGACGGGCGCATCTACGTGCTCGGGGGCGAGAGCGACAGCGGCGTCGAGGCGCGCGTGTGGGTCCTCGATGCGGACCACACGTTCTGGAGCCAGGGCCCGGACATGCTCACCCCGCGCAAGCACTTCGCGGCGGCGCTCGGCGCCGATGATGCGCTCTATGCGATCGGCGGCACGACCTCGGCCACCGGCGTGGCTCCGACGGCGGGGACCGCGCTCGTCGAGCGCCTCTCGACCATTCGCTGCCCCGAGCTCGCGCTGAGCGCGGCCGTGTGCTGGGAGGGTCAGGCCGTGAGCCTCGCCGCGACGGTGACGGGCGGCGCCCCACAGTCGTACCAGTGGCACAAGGACGGCGTCGCCCTGCTCGGCAACGTCGCGAGCGGCGGCGGCGCGCTGTCCGGCACGACGACGCGGACGCTGACCATCGCGCCGGTGAGCGGGCTCGATAGCGGCGAGTACACGCTCGTCGCGACGAATACGTGCGGCGCCGTCAGCGTCGGCGCGCCGCTGCGCGTCCGCTCGTCGCCGACCTTTCGAGGCGCTTGGGCAGTGCAGGTCCTGCATCCCGCGGGGGCCATCGAGTCCCGCGCCTACGGCGTGGACGGTCTCCGTGTCGTCGGCAGCGCGAGGTACCCGCACCCGACCTACAACTCCCTCGAGCACCCTATGCTTTGGGACGCGAGCACCGGCGTCGCGTCCGATCTGACGCCCGCCAACTCGGTCGGCGGAGGGTGCCTCGCGCTCTCGGGCGAGATGCTCGTCGGTTGGTATTGGTGGCCGTATTGGACGCAGTTCGGCACGGGCTACTACGCCCACGCGTGCCGCTGGTTGAACGGCCTCCCGACGGTCGTCGATCTACAGCCGCAGGGCTACGAGATCGGGCGGGCCCTCGCGACCGACGGCGTCGATGTCGCGGGGTACGTCCTGTACGAAGAGACGAGCATCGCGTCCCAGCCGATCCATTGGCCGAGCGGCGCGGGGACGGGCCAGGTCCTCGCCTTCCCGGCGGCATCGGGCGGCAACTTGACCGCCGTCTTCCGCGGGCAGCAGTACGGGATCCTCTTCGTCTCGCCTGCGCCCCAGGCGACGCAGTGGCGCGGGCTTGGCGGCCCGATCGAGTCGCTTCAGCCGCTCGGAGTACAGCGCAGCGCGGTCCTCGGCGCGGGCTGGGGACAGCAGGTCGGCACGGCCCGTGTCGCCGGGGTGGACCACGCGAGCGTGTGGGGCGGGTCCCCGGACAGCTTGGTCGACCTGCATCCCACGGGCGCGTCGAGCAGCGCCGCGCACGCGACCTGTGACGGCCTCCAGGTCGGTGAGGTCGTCGTGGGCACGGAGACCCGCGCGACCCTGTGGCGCGGGACGGCCGGCAGCGCGCTCGACCTGCACGCCGAGCTCGTGGCGCTGCGACCTGAATTCACGCGCTCGTTCGCGACGGCGATCGATGTGCCGCTGCGCGGCAAAGTGCGCGTCGCCGGCAATGCGTACAACGCCCAGGCGGGGCGCTACGAGGCGGTCGTCTGGGCGTGTCGCCGCTTCTATCCCGCGAGCGCGACCTCGCGCTGAACGCGCGCCGCACACGCTGGCCGCGCGTACCATCTACGGGTGACGTCCCCGCGCGCCCCTGTGTCCCTCCTCTCGCGCCTCTTCGTGTGGGGCGGCGCCCTGACGTTCTTGGCCGCGCTCCTCTACCTCGGCGCGAGGCACTTCGCCGGCTTCACGACGCCTGGATTGCAGGTGTCGCCGGGGCGGCTCGCGGCGTGGGGCGGGCCGGTCGCCTTCGACGCCGCGTTGATGCTCCTCTTCGGGCTGCATCACTCTGTCTTCGCGCGGATGCCGGTGCGGCGCTGGGTCGAGCGCCACATGGCGCCTGGGCTCGAGCGCTCGGCCTTCGTATGGATCGCGAGCGCGCTGTTGATCGCCGTGGCGGCGGCCTGGCAACCCGTGCCAGGCTTCGTGTGGCGTGTGGAGGGCGCGGCCTCCTGGGGGCTGCGCGGGCTCCAGGTCGCGGGCGTCGCTCTGACCGCCGTCAGCGTCGGGCGGCTCGGGGTGCTGCGGCTCTCGGGCCTCGATGACCCCGCGACGCGGACCCCGCTCGGGGCGACGTCGAGCGCCGACTTTGCGCTGCGCGGCCCGTACCGCCTCGTGCGGCACCCGATCTACTCCGGCTGGCTGCTCCTGGTCTTCGGCGTCCCGGCCATGAGCGGTGGCCTCCTGTTGTTCGGGGTCCTGAGCACGCTCTATCTGATCGTCGCGATCCCCCTCGAGGAGCGCACCCTCGTCGCGACGTTCGGGGAGCCCTACCGGGCCTACCAGCGCCAAGTGCGCTGGCGCCTCGTCCCCGGCCTCTACTGACCTGCGCCCCGCGACGCGCACCTGGCGCCGCCCGGACGCAGCGCCTTGCGGTGTGCCAACCCGGGTCCGCCCAGCGATTCTGGAACGAACGTTAGGGCCCCGGCCCCGCGAACCCGAGGGCTGTGGCAACCTACGGGGGTGCTTTCCCCGATCTTCCTCGTCGCCGCGCTGTGCGCCCCGGCCCAGAGCCCAGAGGCCGCGGTCTCCTTCGCGTTTGGCGACGTCTTCGCCCGCGACCTCGCGACCTTGGGCGAGCAACTGGCGCTCGCGCTCGAGCGCGAGCCCGCTTGGGACGTGCTCTTCGACTACGGCGCGCTCACGCCCCGCGGGACGAGCTTCGGCCTGTTTGGCCCCACGGCGCAATCGGTCTACTTCGTGGTCCCTGACGGGCCGCCGTCGCTGCGCCGCGGCGTCGAGCACCGGACCATCGAGGTCGTCGCGCGCGGCGCCAACGGAGCGCCCGCCTGGGACCGCGTCGAGTCCGTCGTGCACGTGACACGCCCGGCGGGCGCGGACGCAGCGACCCACGCGCGCGTGCTCCGCTGGCTCACGGGCGGGGTCGACCGGCCGGTCGCGGTCCAGGGCGTACCCTCCCCTGCGACGGGCGCGGCGGCCCCCGTGCGCCGGCCCGAGCAGCTCGTCGTCGCCCATGGCCTGACCCCGACGGACCTGCGCGCGGACGTGTTCGTCGGCGCCGGCGGCCGCGTCTTCGCGTGGGAGCGCCTCGGGCACGAGCACCGCGCGCAGCACACCTTGCGACGCATCGACCTGTCGAACCCCGCCGTCGGCGCGTATGCCGCCGCGACCCTGTGGCCGCAAGGGGTCCCGGGCACCCGCGTCCTCGCGCGCGCAGATCACCGCTACGACTCGCCCGGCATCGACCTGGGGCGCGGCGTGGTCGAGTTCGACTGGTCGGCGGCGACCGCCAGTCAGCCGTGGGTGGGCTTTGTCATGGACCTGCGGGACGTGTTGGGCGGGCCGCTCGATGCGTCGGACCCGAACGCCTCGGTCTCGTTCTCGGTGCGCGGGACGACGACGCAGCCGTCGGCGTCACCGCGGCTCTTCGTCGTGCTCGAGGACGTGCACGCCGGCGGGAACGGGCTCGGCAACGAGGGCCATGTCGCGATCGAGCTCAATGAGCTGTCGACGTTCGAGCAGCAGGTCGTGATCCCGCTGTACCAGTTCCAGTTCGCGAACCAAGCGCTCGACCGCACCTCTCTGGTGCACCTCAAGATCGCGGCGCGCGACGCGAACATCCCCGGTTCGCAGTCTGCGCTGACGGGCGACCTCGAGCTCTACGAGCCGCGGATCGTCGTCGATTCCCCCGAGCGCCGCACGCCGCAGAACGTCTTCTGGTCGAACGACCCCGTGGCGCACGCGGCGGGCGGCCCAGGCGCGCCGCTCAGCGAGCGGTTCCTCGGGCAGTCGACGAGCGTCTTCAAGTGGTTCGCGGGCTTCGGCGGCGCGAGCACCTCGGCGGTGCCCGGGCTCATGGCGCAGATCGACGCGGTCCTCGCCGCGGGCCGCGTGCCCCACGTCGTGATGGAGCTGTGGCCCGCGGCCGGCGCCGACACGTTGGCCTCGATCGCGAGCGGCGGCTACGACGCGTTCTTTCGCGCGCTCTTCGAGGCCTGTCGCGCCCGCGAGGGGCGCATCGAGCTCGCGCCGCTGCACGAAGCCAATGGCTATTGGTACCCGTGGAGCAGCAACGGTCGTGAGGCGCTCTTGCGCGACGGCTGGCGGCGGATCGCCGGCTTGCGCGACGCCGCTGACGCCAACAACGTCGCGCTCGCGTACGTGGTCTCGAACTTGCCCGGTGATGCCGGCCTGACGAGCCGCGCGGTCGCCGCGTTCCCTGGCGATCGCTACGTCGATATGATCGGCCTGCAAGGCTTCGAGTCGGGCTACGACACGGTCGTCGACTCCTACAACGAGCTCTTCACGAACATCCTGTCCGCGCTCGATGTCCTGAGCGACTTGCCTGTGGTCATCACCGAGTACGGGTTCCACACGATCAACGGCGCGCAGCAGCCGAAGGGGCAGCTGTATCGCTGGGCGCTGGAGGACCAGGTCGCCGGGCGCGCCCCGGCGCCGATCCTCGGCGCGTGGACGTTCAACGTCGCGAAGCAGGAGAACGGCGCGTGGCGCGACTGGCGCGTCTATGACGACCAGGCGAACGTCGTGTCGGCGATGGTGCCCTGGGCGCAGAGCCTGGTCGCGCTGGCGAACCATCCGTTGCTCGCGAGCCCCACGGGCGCTGACGCGCACACGCAGGCGGTGCGGGCCCACGCGCGCATCGCGGCGCGCCTCGCGCCGCGCTGAGCGATCGCCGCGCGGTCGCTCAGCGGTCGATCGGGTGATTGCGCGTCGGGTCGCGGCGCGCGCTGCGCGCGGCGCTGCGCGCGATGCGCTGCGCGCGCCGCTGGATCGCGGCCTCGAGCCGCGGCGTGAGCGGCGCGCCTGACGCGCTCGCGTAGCGCTCCAGCCACGCGCGGCGCGCGCCCCCCGAGGCGTCGAAGCGCTCGATGCTGTAGACGAATTGGCCGAGGTCCTTCACGATCCAGCGACGCGCAAGAACGCGCGGCAGGGGCCGCACGCGCGCGGCGTCGATCAGGCGCAGCGTCGGCTCGTTCGGCGTCGCGTCGTCCAAGCGTGCCCAGAAGTGGCCGACGTACAGGTCGCGATGGTGCAGCCTAGCGCGGTGCAGCGTCGCCGCGAGGAGCGCTGTGGCGGGCGCGAGGCGCTCGAAAGGGACGCCGCGCTCCAGGAGGCGCTCTGCGTCCTCGAACCCGTGCAGGTGCTCCGTGACGAGGAAGCTGCGGCCGTCCGCCAGGCGCCCGTGGGCCACGAGCGGCGCGCTGCCGATGCCAGCGGCGGCCAGGAGCGCGAGGCCGCGCGCCTCGTCTGCGACGGCGCGGCGCCCCGGCTGGTCGCGTTTGACGTGCAGGCGCGTGCCTTCGGCGTCGAGCACGCCGTTCTCGCGCTCAGCGATGCAGCGCCAGACCTCGATCCGCGGGTCCTCGAACGCCCAGCGCGGCGACGTGAGCCCGAGCCGCCGCGCGAGGTCCTCGTAGGGAGCGCTCACATGGATGTGTTCGCCGATCGCACCGGAGATCTCGGTGCGCCGCGGCACGGGAGGGCGCTCGGACATTCACGTCGAGCATAGCTCGTGCTCCAATGCGGCTGTATGAACAGCTCGATCCATGGCCTGGCACGTGCGCGGGGCGCGGCGCGCGGGGGGCAGACCGCCCCTTCCGTCGCGGGTGCCCCGTCCGTCGCGGGTGCCCCGTCCGTCGCGGCAACCCTGTCCGTCGCGGCCACCGCATGCGCCCTCTTCGTTGTGGCCGCTTGCGAGCGCGCTCCGACGTCACTGGGGAGCGATCCATCGGCCGACCGGCCGATGCCCTCCCCGGTCGCGGAGGACATCCCCGCGCTCATCGCGGAGACGGAGGCGGCCCTGGTCGCAGGCCATCGAACGGAGGCGAGCGAGCTGCACAGCCGGGTCGCGCGCGCCCTCGCGGCGCTGCCCGGGGCGGACGGGGCCGCGGCGGGCATCTCGTCGGCGCTGCGCGCGCAGCACGAGGGCCAGCGCGGCGTGCTCGCCCTCGCTGCGGACGATGCGCCGACGGCTGTGGAGGCCTTCGAGGCGGCCTTGAAGCTCGAGCCGGCGCTGCACATCACGCGGGCGAACCTCGGGATTGCCCAGCTACGGGCCGGCGACACCGAGGCCGCGCTCGCTGCGCTGCGCGCGGCGCTCGGCGCGCTAGGGCCGCTCGACCCCGCGGCGATCGGAGCCCTCGATGCGGTGATCGACGCTGGCCACGGCGCGGAGGCGCAGGGCCTGGCTGAGGCGCTCTTGGTGGAGCACCCGGACGTCCCGGGCCTGATCTTCGTGCAGGGGCGCGCGTTCGCCGCCACGCAGCGGTTCGACGCGGCCGCGCGCGCGTTCGCGCGGGTCGCGGAGCTCCAGCCTGCGCTCGAAGGCGCGCCGATCAACGAAGCGCGCGCGCGCCTGGCGCTGGGCGACGAGGCCGGCGCGGCGGCGGTGCTGCGGGCAGCGCTCGAGCGCTTCCCGGACAGCCGCCTCGTCAAGCAGCGCCTGGCTTGGCTGCTGGCGACGGCGCGCTCCGACGAGGTCGCGGACGGCGCGCGCGCGGTCGAGCTCGCCAAGGCCGTCCTGGCGGTGAACCCGAAGCACCCTGAGTTCCTCACCCTCGCTGCGGCGGCCTTTGCGGCCAGCGGTGACTTCCAGGCTGCGCGCACCCACGAGGGCATCGCGATCGAGCAATTGAAGGCGATGTCCGCGGACGCGGCCCCTCTGCGGCGGCCGGAGCTGCTGGAGGCCATGGAGGCGCGGCTCGCGCTGTACCGCACTGACCAGCGTTGGCGCGAAGCGCCGCCGACGCCACACTGAGCTCGCGCGCTCGACCGCGCGCAGCGCTGATGCACGACACCGACCCGCAACCCGGGGCCGCGCGCGGCCGTTTGCTCGATCGCATCGAGCGGCTCGGCAATGCGTTGCCCGAGCCGGTGACGCTCTTTGCGCTCGGCACGGTCGTCGTGCTCCTCGTCTCGTGGCTCGCGGCGAGCCAGGGCTGGCGCAGCGTGCTGACCGGCGCCGACGGGGCGCCGGTGCTCGACGAGGTCGCGCGCGACTTGGCGTCGGCGGACGGCGTGCGCTGGCTCGCGACGAACCTCGTCTCGATCTTTGTCGGCTTCCGCCCGCTCGGGCTCGTGTTGACGATCGTCCTCGGGATCGCCGTCGCGGAGCGCGCGGGCCTGATCGCGACGGCGCTGAAGGCGACGCTGCTCGTCGTGCCCGCGTGGCTGTTGACGCCCGCGACGTTCTTCGCCGGCGTGATGAGCTCGCTCGCGGCGGACGCCGGCTTCGTGGTCTTGCCGCCCCTCGCCGCCGCCGTGTATCGCGCCGCGGGCCGCGCGCCGCTCGCGGGCATCGCGACCGTGTTCGCGGGCATCGCCTCGGGCTTCAATGCGAACCTGCTCGTCACGGGCCTCGACCCGTTGCTGGCTGGGATGACCGAGGAGGCCGCGCACATCCTCGATCCTTCCTACGTCGTGAACCCCGCCTGCAACTGGTGGTTCATGATCGCCTCGACGTTCCTCGTGACGGCGGTCGGCTGGGCCGTGTCGGCGCAGATCGTCGAGCCGCGCCTCGCTCTGCGCGCGCCGGAGGAGGGCGGCCCCGACCCGCTCCACCGCGGGGACGGCGCGCCGGTCCGCTTGACCGCCGCGGAGCGCGCAGGGCTCGGCTGGGCCGCGCTGGCGCTCGTCGGCGCGCTCGCGTTCCTCGGCGTCAACGCCGCGTTCCCGTGGGGCTTCCTCTATGACGCGCCCCCGGCCGCGGGCGCTGCGCCCTCGAGCCCGACTTGGGTCACGGTCCTCGTGCCGATGCTCGTGTTTCTGTTCTTCGTGCCCGGGATCGCTTACGGCATGCGGGCGGGGACGGTGCGCTCGGACCGCGACGTGACGCGCATGATGGGGGAGTCGATGTCGCTCATGAGCAGCTACATCGTGCTGGCGTTCTTTGCTTCGATCTTTGTCGCGGTGTTCCAGCAGTCGAACCTCGGGCGCATGCTCGCGATCGAGGGCGGGCTCGCCCTGCGCGCGATCGCGCTGCCGACGTGGGGGCTAATCCTCGGATTTGTGCTCGTGTCGGCGCTGATCAACATGTTCATCGGCAGCGCGTCGGCCAAGTGGGCGATGCTGTCGACGGTGTTCGTGCCGACGTTCATGACGGTCGGGATCAGCCCCGAGCTGACCCAGGCGAGCTATCGCGTGGGCGATTCGATCACGAACTGCGTCGCACCGCTGAACCCCTACATGGTGGTCTTGATCGTCTTCGTGCAGCAGCAGGCGAAGCGCGCGGGCCTCGGGACGATGGTGGCGATGATGGCGCCGTACGCCGTCGCGCTGGGGATCGCCTGGTCGATCCTGTTGGTGCTGTGGGTCGTGCTCGGCTGGCCCCTCGGCCTGAACGGACCGCTCGAGTACTTGCCGCTGCGTTGAGCGCGGATTCTCCAGTTGGCGCGGAACGTCCGGCCGAGCGCGCGGATGTCCCTACCATGCTGCGATCCCTCCCCTTGCGAGCGTTCTCCCTCGCCTTACCCGTCGTCATCGGTTCGTACTGCGTCGCGCGCTGGGGGGGCGCCGCTGCAGCGGTCGTCGTGGTCGCGCTCGCGCTGGTTCAAGCGGCCGCGGGGGCAGCGCTCCTGGGCTCGTCGGAGGTCGGGCGAGTGACATGGCGTAACCGAGTCGCAGGGCTGCTGGTGCCATTCGGCTTCGCCTTCGGCGCGCAGAGCTTGGCGCAGATCGCAGCGCATTCTGCGGTCGTCTGTGCCCTGCTCGGCCTCGCAGGCGCCGCCGCGGGGCGCTCGTACTGGGTCGCCGCGGCTTGGGTCCTCGACCTCGTGGCGCTTCAATTCCTGGGGCGCGGGTACCGCGCGCAGTCGCCAGGCTCGCGCGCGCGGCGCGCGCTCTTGACGCCGATCTCGATCGTCCTCGGGCTCGCCGCCGCGGGCGGCGTGCTGCTCTCCCAGGGCCGCCCCGGGCTCGCCGCTACGGTCGCCGGCGGTCCGCTGCTCGTGCTCGCGCTCTTCTATGGGGTTTGGGCCCTCGGCATGCTCGTCCTCGGGCGGAACGCGCGCTGGAACTGATGAGCCCAGGCGTCCCTCGCGTGCCCGCGACGCGAGCCGCAGCGAGCGTGGTGGATCGCGCGGGGATGGCGGAGCTCGGGTGGGGCTCGAATGAGGCGCGGGGCAGGCGCCTATTGCCCGAAGTACGAGGCGTTGCGCGGAGGCTCCACATGCAAGCGCGCCTTCCCAGGTAAATTACCGGGCATGCGCTCTCTCACACTCGCCATGACGCTGCTCGCGTCCCTCACCCTCACCCGCTCCGTCCACGCTCAGACCGTCGTCCTCGACTTCGAGGACCGCCCGAGCGGCCTGACACCGGTCCCCGCCGGCTATGGCGGCGTCGCCAGCTGGGGCAGCTGGGCGAGCTACCGCGGTCCGAACCCGAACTATCCCCCGGCCAGCGGGACGCACAACGTGTACTCCGTCGGCGGGCAACAGAGCATCGTCTTCGGACAAGACGTCGTGTTCGAGGGCGCCAACGTCGTCAGCGCGCTGCCGTTCTCGTGGCAGATGTTCTACCAAGGCCAAGTCGTCGCGACGTCGGCGGTGCTCACGCCCAACACCGGCGGCCCCGCGGTTTGGTTGGCGTCTGGCTACACGGGCCTCGTCGATAGCCTGCGCTACGTCTCTTCCGTCAACGTGCACGGCGTCGACGACTTCACGTACACGATCCCGACGACCACGCTCGGCACGAACTACTGCGGCCCTGCGGTCGCGAACTCGACTGGCGCCTCTGCCGTCATCAGCGGCACGGGCAGCCTCGTCGTCGCGGACAACAACTTCAACCTCACGGCGACGGCTCTGCCGCAGAACGCGTTTGCGTTCTTCATCACGAGCCAGACCCAGGGGAACGTCCCGATGGCCGGCGGCGGCGCGGGCACGATCTGCCTCGGGGGCGCAGTCGGCCGCAGCGTCGGGAACGCGATCATCAACTCCGGCGCGACCGGCGTCGTCAGCGTGCTCGCGAACCTCAACTCGATGCCGCAGCCCACGGGGCCGGTCGCCGTCATGGTCGGCGAGACGTGGAACTTCCAGTGCTGGTACCGCGACGCGGTCGGCGGGGCGGCCACTTCGAACTTCACCGACGGCCTGTCGGTGACGTTTCAGTGAGCACCACAGCGGCAACGCGCGCCATCCAAGGGCTGCGTCGAGTCGCGCGCGCTCGGCGCTAAGCGCGCGAGCCCAGCAATGCATGCCGCGCGCCGGGGACCCTGAGTCTCCCGCGCGCGGCATGCGCTCGTTCGTGGCCTGGCCAGGCGCTCCCGGACCTCTGCGCATGCTCGGGGCGCTGGCGCGCCGAGCCCACGCCGCAGTCCTCATGGACTGATCACCTTCGGATCGCGAGGTGTTCCCCGCTCTCTCGTGCGCCCCTGCACCGCTCCTTCCCCCAAGAGCCTGGCGTGCGCGCCAGGAAGGAGTTTCGAGTTGAGCCTCATTTTGTCTTCGCTCGCGGCGATCGCCGCGCAGCACGGTCACGTCGTCGACGAGCACGCCGCGCGCGCGCGACCCTTCCCGCCCCTGACGGCTGTCCGCTCCATCGACGGCAGCGGCAACCACCCCCTCGAGGCTGCGCGCGGCGCGGCGCTCACGCCGATCGTCCGCGTGACCTCTGCCGCGTACGCCGACGGCGTGGGCGCGCCCGCGGGCGCGCGCCGCGCGAGCGCGCGCATCATCAGCAACGAGCTCTGCGCTGCGCCCGCGTCGATCCCGAACGCGCGCGGCGTCAGCGACCTCTTCTGGCAGTGGGGCCAGTTCCTCGATCACGACCTCACGGAGACGCCGGTCGATGCCACGGGTGAGTCGCTCCCAATCCAAGTCCCTGCCGGCGACCCGTACTTCGACCCGTACGCGACGGGCGCCGCGACCATCCCGTTCACGCGCTCGTACGTCGAGCGCGTCGACGGGCGCCGCGAGCAGCTCAACGCGATCACGGCCTGGATCGACGGGAGCCAGATCTACGGCTCCGACGGCGCGCGCGCCCGCGCGTTGAGGACGCTGGACGGCACGGGGATGCTGCGCAGCAGCGCGGGCGACCTCCTCCCGTTCAACACGGAGGGCTTCGCGAACGCGCCCAGCAGCGCGCTGGCGAGCTACTTCTTGGCAGGCGACGTCCGCGCGAACGAGCAGGTCGGCTTGACGGCGCTCCACACGCTGTTCCTGCGCGAGCACAACTACTGGGCCCGGCGTATCGCCGCCGAGGACGCCGAATGGCGCGATCGCGCGGGCCTCGGCGGGCGCGGCCACGGCGGGCGCGCCCACGGGGGCGGCCGCGAGCTCTCGAGCGCGGACCTCATGGCCCAGCGGCACCCAGCTCTGACGGACGATGACCTCTACGAGCTGGCGCGCGCGATCGTATCCGCGGAGCTGCAAGTGATCACGTACCGCGAGTGGCTGCCCTTGCTCCTCGGCCCCGGCGCCCTCGCCCCCGAGAGCGTCTACCGCCCCGAGCTCGACGCGTCGATCTCGAACGAGTTCGCGACGGCGGCGTTCCGCATCGGGCACAGCATGCTGTCCAGCTCCTTGCTGCGGCTCGATGCACGCGGCGCGGTGATCCCCGAGGGCAACCTCTCGCTCGCCGACGCCTTCTTCTCGCCCCAGGAGGTGCAGCTGACGGGGATCGACCCGGTCTTGCGCGGGCTCGCCTCGCAGCGCGCGCAGGAGCTCGACGTCTACATCATCGACGACGTGCGGAACTTCCTCTTCGGCGCGCCTGGGGCCGGCGGCCTCGACCTGCCTGCGCTGAACATCCAGCGCGGTCGGGACCACGGCCTGCCGTCCCTCGCGCAGGCCCGCCGAGACCTCGGCCTGCCCGCGCCGTTGACCTTCGCGGAGGTCTCGTCCGACCCGCTCGTCGTCGACCGGCTCGCGCGCTCCGCGCGTTCGCCGGAGGAGCTCGACCTGTGGGTCGGCGGGCTCGCTGAGGACCATGTGGAGGGCGCCCTCGTCGGCGAGACGTTCCATGCGCTGCTCGTGCGGCAGTTCACGGCGCTCCGCGACGGCGACCGCCTGTGGTACACGCGCCAGCTGCCGCAGCGCTTGGTGGAGCTGGTCGAGGGAGAGTGCCTCGCGCGCGTGATCCGGCGCAACACGGGGATCGGCGCGGAGCTTCGAGAGCGCCCGTTCCTGTCCCAATAGGCGCCGCGCGGGCCCGGCCATTTCTTGCTCGGGCCTGCGCATGTTCGCGGGAATGCGCTAGCTTCACAGGGTCCACCCGCGACTCACCATGCTGCTCCCCCTCGCGCTCGCGCTGCTCCAATCGCTGCCCCTCGACCTCGACGCCGCGACGAGCCGGACCGTCGAGGTCGTGACCCCGACGCCCGCGCTGGTAGCGCGCGCGCTCGAGTTTGCGGGCTTCGACGTCGGCGACTGTGGGCAGGCCGTCACGCCGACCGGCGTGCGCGTGACGGTCACGCCCGAGGAGCTGAATGCGCTCCTTGTGCGCGGCTACGACCTGCGTGTCGTCGACGTGGGCCGCCCGCTGCGTGACCTCCTCGCCGAGCGTTCGCAGTCCGACGGCGTGCCCAGCGGATACCTCGACCTGCAAGCCATCGAGGCCGAGCTGTACGCCTACGCGCAGGCGCACCCGACCCTCGCGCAAGTCGTCGACCTGACCGTCCGCTTCAACGCGCCCGCGACGGTGGAGGGCCGGCACATCCTCGCGCTGAAGGTCTCGGACAACGTGACGGCGGACGAGGACGAGCCCGCGTTCTTGCTCGTCTCCGCGCACCATTGCCGCGAGATCGTCACACCCGTGATCGCGCTCGACACGATCGAGCGCTTGCTCGGCGGCTATGCGACGGACCCGAACATCCGCGCGGTCGTCGATGCGCAAGAGCTCTGGATCGTCCCCGTGTGGAACCCGGACGGTTACCACCACGTGTTCACGGTGGACAACCTCTGGCGCAAGAACCGGCGCGTCTTCAGCGGCGGCACGGGCGTCGACCTCAACCGCAACTACCCGTTCCTCTGGAGCACCGCCTGCGGCGGCAGCACCAACGCCGGCTCGCAGACCTACCGCGGCCCCGCGCCCGCGTCGGAGGCCGAGACCCAGGCGATGCTCGCGCTGAGCGCCGACCGGCACTTCCAGAAGGTGCTCGACTACCACTCGACGGGCAACGAGACGCTCTGGGGGTACGCCTGCCCGACGTCGCCGATCGACGCGTTCTGGCGCGCGGAGGCGACCGCGCTGAGCGTCGCCTCGGGGTACGGCGGCGCCGAGCGCCGGCCGAGCGCGGACGGCGAGCAGTACCTGTGGCAGTTCGCGACGACCGGCGCGATGGCGTACTTGACCGAGACCCACACCCAGTTCCAGCCGACCTACGCGTCCGCGCAGGCCGAGGCCGCGCGCGTCTGGCCAGGCACGCTGCACCTCTTGCAGCGCGCGATGCCGATCGAGGGGCATGTGCGCTCAGCGTGCTCGGGCGCGCCCGTCAGCGCGAGCATTACCTACGTCAGCCCGACGTTCTCGCAGGGCGAGGGCAACTCGAGCAACGGTCGCTTCGGCCGCTTTCACGCGTTCCTGCCGCCGGGGACGCACACGCTGCGCTTTGAGGCCGCGGGCTTCGCGCCGGCGGTGCGCCAGGTCGTCGTGCAGGCGAACGCGACGACGACGCTGGACGTCGACCTCGATCCGCTCAACGGCGGCGCGACGGTCTTCTGCCCGGCGACGGCGAGCTCGACGGGCCTCGTGCCGACCATCGGCCCCGTCGGCTCGACCAGTGTCAGCGCCAATCAGTTCGCGGTGCAGGTGGGCGGACTTCCGGCCCTGGAGCTGACGGCTCTGTTGCTCGGGCAGAACCTGACCCAGCTCCAGGTCTTCGGCGGCACGCTCTGCATCGGGCGGCCCCAGCAGCGGGTCGGTGTCGCTGCCGCGGACCTGCTCGGGAGCGTGCAGATCCCCGTCAACCTGGCCGCCGCGCAGGTCAGCGCTGGCGTGAGCTATGGGCTGCAGCTCTATTACCGCGACCTCGCGGCAGGCGGCTCACAGCTCAACTTCTCGCCCGCGTTGATGCTCACCTTCTGTCCCTGACCCCGCCCCGTCCGTGACCCGGCCGCGAGCGCGCGGCGTGACCCCCGATCTTGGGGTCGCGCCGCGCGCTCGCGCTCAGCGTAGGTCGAAGACGAGCACGTCCGCGTCCTCTGCGCCCGTCAGCGTCACCATCGACTCGTCGCTCACGGCGAGGCCGTCGCCCGCGCGGAGCGTCACCTTGTCGCCTGTTGACGTCGACACCTCAACGACCCCGCGGGCCACCTGCACCCACGCGTGCCGTCCGGGCGCGATCGCGTGGGTCACCGCCGTCCCCGCGCCCAGCAGGCCGCGCAGAAGGCGCACGTCCTGCCCGATCGACACCGCGCCGTCCGCGCCCGTCGGCGTCACGATCGGCAGCAGCCGATCGCGCAGCTCGTCGTCGTGGTACGGCTTCTGCTCGTAGCTCGGCGCGCCGCCGGCCTCGCGCGGCTGCAGCCAGATCTGGTACAGGTGCACGGGCTCGCGGTCGGACGCGTTGTGCTCGCTGTGCAGGATGCCCTTGCCGGCGCTCATCCGTTGCACCTCGCCGGGGTGGATCACCTCGCCGTTGCCCATCGAGTCCTTGTGGCGCAGGCCGCCCGACAGCACGACGGTGACGATCTCCATGTCGCGGTGCCCGTGCGTGCTGAACCCGCGGCCCGACGCGACCACGTCCTCGTTGATGACGCGCAGGTCCCGGAACCCCATGTGGGCCGGGTCGTAGTAATCAGCGAACGAGAACGTGTGGTACGTGTCGAGCCAGCCGTGGTTCGCGTGGCCGCGCTCTTCGCGCTTGCGCAGGGTCAGCATCTTCAGCTCCTCCAGGGGGCGAGGTCTTCGGCGAAAAGGTTGTTGTAACAAGTATCGGTCATGGGTGGAGCGGATTCCAGCCCTCCGACCGAACGCGGCGCGTGTCGGGCGCGAGCGGAGAAGCGTGTGAGCCTCGGGTCGACACCTGCGGACCGGGCCCGGTACCTTGCGCCCTGAGCCTCCCTGCGGCCTGCCCGCCGCCCTCGCCCATGCGCACCCCGTCCAAGCCTCTCATTCGCCGCGGCGCGCTCCTTGGCGCGGCGCTCACAGGGGCCGCCGCGGTCACAGCAGCCCTCACCTCGGCCGGCCACGCGCGCGAGGCGGAGCGGCACGTCTTCGACCGCGAGCACGTCCTGGGGACGAGCTTGCACCTCGAGGTCGGCGCGGACAGCCCCGAAGCGGCGGGCGCCTTGGAGCGCGTGGTGGTCGACGAGATCGCGCGCCTCGAGCACATCCTCAGCAGCTACGACAGCGCCAGCGAGTGGCGCGCGCTCGCCGCTGCCCGCGCGCCGCGCGCGGCCTCGGATGAGCTGACCGATGTGCTGCAGCTCTGCGATGCATGGCGCGCGCGCTCGGGCGGGGTCTTCCAGCCCGGGATCGGCGAGCTGACGCAGCTCTGGCGCGCGGCCGCCGAGCGCGGCGTGGCGCCCACGTCCGAAGCGCTCGCCGCGGCCGCGGGGCGCGCGCAGGAGGCCCCGTGGCGCCTCGACGCCGACGCGCACACGGTCGAGGTCTTGGCCGCCGAGGCGCCCTCGCTCGACGCGCTCGCGAAGGGTTACATCATCGACCGCGTCTGCGACGCGCTGCGCAGCGCTGGCTGCAGCGACGCGGTCGTCGAGCTCGGCGGGGACCTGCGTGTCCTCGGCGACGACGCGCGCACCGTCGCGGTGCTCGACCCGTGGCGCGCCGCCGACAACGCGCCGCCGTACGCGACGTTGACGCTGGGCGCAGAGAGCCCGGGCCGGGCCATCGCGACCAGCGGCGGCTACGCACGTGGGTTTGATGTCGGCGTCGTGCACCACAGCCACATCCTCGACCCGCGCACCGGCGCGCCTGCGGATCACATCGCGCAAGCGACGGTCATCGCGCCGGACGCGGCGACCGCGGACGCGCTCGCGACGGTCTTGTGCGTGCTGAAGCCGGAAGAGGGGCTCGCGCTCGCGGCGGCCGTGTCCGGCGTCGAGTGCCTCATCCTGGAGGTCGAGGGCCAACGCCGCCACGCGAGCGCCGGGTGGATGGACTTGCAAGCGCCGGAGGGCCCGCCTGCGGCCGACGTGAGCGCGTCGGCGTGGGCGACCGGCCAGGTCGTGCTGCGCTTCGAGCTGGCGGACTTCTCGCAGCCCGCGCCGCAGGAGGGCCGCCGCCGCAAGGGCGGCTATCGCCGCCCCTACGTCGCGGCGTGGATCGAGGACGCCGAGGGGCGCGACGTGCGCACCCTCGCGCTCTGGGTGCAGAAGCCCAAGTGGATCCCGGACCTGCGGCGCTGGATCAAGCACTACCGCGGCCGCGTCGACGATGTCGCGGCCGTGACGCGCGCGACGCGCGGGCCGGGCGCCTACACGCTCGAATGGCACGGCGACGGCGACGACGGCGCGCAGCTCGCGCCGGGCGCGTACACCGTCTGCCTCGAGGTGGTGCGCGAGCACGGCGGCACCAGCATGTTGCGCCGCGACGTCGTCATCGATGGCAAGCCCTTTGCGCTCGACTTCGACGCCGGCGGCGAGGTCGCCGCTGCGAGCGTCGAGTTCGTGTTGCTGGCCCAGGACTCGATCGGCGGCGGATCGAACGGCGGACAGCGCGAGTGAGCGGACGTCGCCGGCTCCCCGCGCTCGTCCGCTGGCTGCACACGTATGTGTCGCTGCTCGCGTTCGCGGCGCTCTTCCTGTTCTCGGTGACGGGCCTGACGCTGAACCACGCGGAGTGGTTCGAGCGCTCGGAGCCGGTCGTGCGCGAGGCGAGCGGCACGGCGCCTGCCGCGCTCTTGCCCAGCGCGGACGTCGAGCCCGAGCTCGCGCTCGTCGACCGCCTCGGCGTCGTCGAGTGGCTGCGCAAGGCGCTCGGCGCGCGCGGCGAGCTGCACGAGCTCACCTGCGAGGACGGCGAGCTCTTTGTGATCTTCAAGGGCCCGTCGTACACCTGCGACGTCACCATCGAGCTGCCGTCGGGCGCGGCGGCGCTCGTCGAGGAGCGCCGCGGCGCGGTCGCGTGGCTCGACGACTTGCACAAGGGGCGGCACACGGGCGGCGCTTGGTCGCTCGTGATCGACGCCAGCGCCGTCGTGTCGACGCTCGCGTCGGTGACAGGGCTGTGGCTGCTCCTCTACGTGCGTCGGCGCTTGCGCGCGGGGCTCATCACGGCGCTCGTCGGCGGCCTCGTGCTGGCGCTCGTCGCGTGGCTCTGGGTGCCTTGACGCGGCGGGCGGGCCCATGCAAGTCGGCTATTGTGATCACTTCGAGGTCGCGTTGCCCGCGGGGCACCGCTTCCCGATGCACAAGTACGCGCTGCTGCGCGAGCGTTTGCTCGCGGAGGGCGTGCTCGAGCCAGCGCAACTCGTCGCCGCGCGCCCTGCGGCGGTGGACGACATCCTGACCGTGCACGACGCCGACTACGTGCTGGGGTTCTTGAACGGGACCCTCGATCGGCGCGCCGTGCAGCGCTTGGGCTTCCCCTGGTCCGAGGCGATGGTGCTGCGTTCGCTCGCCAGCGTCGGCAGCACGTTGATCGCGCTCGAGAGCGCGCTCGCTCGCGGGCCCAACGTCGCGGGGCCCAGCGGGGCTGGATTCGGTGCGTCGGGACTCGGTGCGTCGGGACTCGGAGCGACGCTCGCGGGCGGGACGCACCACGCCTACGCAGGCGTCGGCAGCGGGTACTGCGTCTTCAACGACCTCGCGATCGCGGCGCGGCTCGCGCTCGCGACCGAGCGCGCCCAGCGTGTCCTGATCTTCGACGTCGACGTGCACCAGGGGGACGGGACCGCGGCGCTTTTCGCGGACGAGCCGCGTGTGTTCACGTGCTCGCTGCACGGGGCGAGGAACTTCCCGGCGCGCAAGCAGCAGAGCGACCTCGACATCCCGTTGCCGGATGGCACGCGCGACGAGGAGTACCTCGCCGCGCTCGACCGCGCGCTCGATGAGGCGTTGGAGCGCTCGCGCCCGGACCTCGTGCTCGTGCAGGCGGGCGTGGACGTCCTGGAGGCGGACCGGCTCGGGCGCTTGGCGCTCACGCACGCTGGCGTCCGCGAGCGCGACCGACGGATCCTGCGCTGCTTGCATCAAGGCGCGGGCCTGCCGGTCGTGCTGACATTGGGCGGCGGCTACTCCGACCCGATCGATGCGTCGGTCGAGGCCTACGTCAATACGTACCGCGAGGCGCAGGCCTCGGCGCGGAGCCGCCGCGCGGCGCCGCCGGCGTGAGGCGTCCGCGCGCGCTGCCCGCGCGCAGTTTTCAGGAATTGCCCCGCAACCCCCGCGCGCGCCGCGCGGTCCATGGGGCGACGTCGAGCGGCAGCGGCGGGCAGCGTGGCCCGGGCAGCGCCGCCCGTCGCGGCGGCCTTGGGCCATGAAGGAGACAAGAGACCATGAGACAGGACTTCTCGAGCGTGCCGGAGATGGAGACCGACCTGGTGACCGTGCCCCCTGGCGAGTACCTCTGTCGCGTGCGAGACGTGCGCGAGCGCCACACGAAGGACGGGGTGAACGTGCAGTGGGGCCTCTGCCTCGAGGTGGCGGAGGGCGAGCACGCCGGGCACCTCGCTGCGTGGGACAACCTGACGTTCAGCGAGCGCGGGCTGTCGCGCGTGAAGCTGGTCTTGCGCGCGCTCGGCTTCGATGTCAGCGGCGTGGTCGAGCTCGATGCGGGCGAGCTGATCGGGACCGAGGCGGTCTGCCAGTTGAACGAGGAGGTCTACACCGACCCGAACACGGGGGCCTCGACGCGGCGCCTCAGCGTGCCGTACGCGGGGTACTCCCATCCCGCCCATGGTCGTCGGACGCGGAGCAGCGGCGGGACGGGGGCCGCCGCCGCGGACACGCACCCGTTCTGAGTTCAGGGTGTGGAGAAGGGGCGCCCTCTGGCTCGGAGCAGCGACTGGAGAGAGAGCGGGAGAGCGCGGGGCCGCGGGCAGCGCGGCCCTGGCAGAGGGCGCCCCAGGTGGTGCTTCACCGATTCGACGCCGTTCCGCGCGCGCTGTATCGGCCCTGGAACAGGGCCTGCGGCGCGAGCGTGCCTGTGGCGCGGGTCGTCTGGACTGAGCTCAGCTTGCCGTCGACGACCGCGAGGGTCGTGGACTCGCTGTAGGGCACGCCGCCCTCCGCGCCGTTGCGCATGGCGACGAAGTTGCCGTCCGCCAGCCGGTAGAGGAGGCTCGTCCCAGCGAGGCCCAGGTTATCGCTCCAGACCTGTCGGAACGCGCCGGCGGCTTCGTCCCAACCGGCGACGAGGTACGCCTCGTAGTCGAACGGCTGGCCCTCCTGGCCGCCGCGGGTCTCGATCGTCATTGCGCTGCCGTCCAAGATCGGCGCGATGGTGTCGATCGCGACGATCTTGATGCTCGGCATGTCCGGGCCTGCAGTCCAACTGCCCGCGATGTCCCACACGCCGAGCATCGGCGCGAGCGGCGCGAGCGCGTCGCTCAGCGTCGGTGCGCCCGGTCGCTCGACCGGTGCGCTGGCGGCGGCCGCGTGCGAGTGGTCCGCGCGCGAGTGGTCAGCGTGCTTTGTCGCGGCGCGGCGCTGGAATGATCCGTTGATGTGCTCGAACGCGGCCGCCTCATCGGTCGCGCTGTGGGAGACGTAGCGGAAGGAGTCGCCATCGAAGGCCATGCTCGAACGCATGACGGTGAGGTGCCCGTCCTGCAGCACCTTGGAGAGCGTCACGATCACCCCCGGCCTGGGGCTGTGCACGAGGTCTGCGACCTCCATGCCGCTGCCGGCGGTGACCGTGCACTGTGCGAGGCGCTGCGTGTTGGGATCGAACGTGTAGAGGCTCTCCATCGAGATCGGCGGCAGCGAGTCGCCGAAGGAGACATGAGTGACCTCGCGCAATGCGTGCCCGCCCAGGATCCACTCTGCGTCGATGGTGGCGCTCCAGGCGAGCCCAGCCTGGTCCGTCGCCGACATGCGGACCACGCCGACGCCGTCCCAGGCGCCGACGAGCGGGGCGAGGGCGCTCAGGGCCTCTGCCGGCGGCGCCGGGCCGTCCTGCAGAGGCCCTGCGGCGGTGGCCGCCAGCGCGAGGGCGCTGAGGTGAAAGGCAAGTAAGGTCGAAGTGATGATGTGGAGACGCATGGGGGTGGAGCGGTCGCGAGGCAAGAGCTGCGGAGGCGTGAGGTCAGGTGTGAGCGCCGGGCGGCGCCGCACGGATCGACGTGACGAACGGGGGCGCGCGCCCTCGACACCGTTCTTGGAATCCCGCTGCTCCACCTTCGGATGCACCGAAGTTGTGACATGGCGCCCGCAACGTCAGCGGATCCGGGCGGGTACCGTGTGCGCTCGACTGACGGTGGCTCGCCTCCTCAGAGCGCCAGCCCGACCAGCTCGGCTCCTACCCTCTAGACCCTCGAGAAGCAGCCATGAACACAGCCGACGGCGCCCCCGCGAGCCACGCCATCGACCCCGAGCTCGATCTGCAGCTCCAACGTGTCGTCGACGTCTCGCCGGCGGCCGTCTGGGCCGCGTGGACGACCCCGGAGCACCTCATGCGCTGGTTTACGCCTGCGCCATGGATGACGACGGCGTGCGAGATCGACCTGCGCCCTGGCGGCCGGTTCCAGACGACGATGCGCTCGCCCGAGGGCGCCGAGCACGTCAACGATGGGTGCTACTTGGAGGTCGTGCCGCTGCGGCGGTTGGTCTTCACGGACGCCCTCTTGCCGGGGTATCGGCCGGCGCCGAACCCGTTCATGGTGGGGATCATCGAGCTCGAGCCGTGGGAGGGCGGGACGCGCTACACAGCAACCGCGAAGCACGTCGACCGTGAGACCCGGGACAAGCACGAGGCGATGGGATTCCACCATGGCTGGGGGACGGCCCTCGACCAGCTCGTCGCCTTCGTCAAAGGGACCTGACTTGGTCCCGCAGGTGGCTGGGCCGGGCGCAGAGCATGCGCGCTGGAGCCCTGCCGAGGGCGACCCGAGCGGAAGGTTGCGGGGCGAGGTGCGGCACTGGACACTCTGTGCTGTATGACCTCGCCTCAACCCATTGCGAGCGGCGCCGAGGCGGCCCTCGTCGCGGCAGCGCTCGATGCGCGTGACCAGGCCTATGCGCCGCACTCGGGGTTCCGTGTCGGCGCAGCGCTGCTGACCGAGGACGGCGAGATCGTGCAGGGTTGCAACGTCGAGAACGCGAGCTACGGGCTCACCATTTGCGCTGAGCGCGTCGCCGCGACACGCGCGATCGCGGAGGGGCGTGGCGCGTTTGTCGCTATCGCGGTCATCGCGGACGGGCCGACGCCGGTCCCGCCGTGCGGCGCGTGCCGCCAGTTCCTGTACGAGTTCGCGCCGGACCTCGTTGTGATCAGCGCTACGCTCGACGGCGCGGTGACGCGCGCGAGCCTGCGCGCGCTGCTGCCTGGCGCGTTCGACGCGGGGTTCCTGGAGCGCGCGCGCGATGAGCGCGACACCGAATAGGGCCTGAGCCCATTGGACCAAGAGGCCACACGATGACCCTCGCGTCGAAATCTGACGCCGCGCGCGCCGCGGCGCTGCAGGCGGACTTGCTGCGCTACGACCGTCTCTATTATCTCGAAGGCCAGAGCGCGATCTCCGACGCGGACTATGACGCGCTGATGCGCGAGCTCGTCGCGCTTGAGACCGCGCACCCTGACCTCGTCACGCCGGACAGCCCGACCCAGCGCGTGGGCGCCCCGCTCGCCGAGGGCGAGGGCTCCGAGAAGGTTCGCCACGCGGTGCCGATGCTGTCGATCGACAGCCTGTTCAGCGCCGAGGAAGTGCGCGACTTCGAGGCCTCCGTGCGCCGCTACCTCGGCCTCGACGAGGCCGCCGAGCTGCGCTGGTTCGTCGAGCCGAAGTTCGACGGCGTCTCGATCTCGCTGACCTACGAGGACGGTCGGCTCGTGCGGGCGGTCACGCGCGGGGACGGCGCGGTCGGCGAGGACGTCACGCGGAACGTGCGCACGGTGCGCAACGTGCGGAAGGGGCTCGACGGCTCGCGGCGCCCTGTGCCGCGCTTGCTCGAGGTGCGCGGCGAGCTCTTGATCTCGCGCGCCGCGTTCGAGCGCTTCAACGAGCGCCGCGTCGCCGCTGGCGAGCCGCGGCTGGCGAACCCGCGCAACGCGACGGCGGGCGCCGTGCGCCGCAACGACCCGGGCGAGGTGAACAAGTACCCGCTGGAGTTTCACCTCTATGCGGTCGCGCGCTGCGAGGGCGCGGGGCCGTTCGAGACCCAGGCGGAGCAGTACGCTGCCTGCCGCGAGTGGGGGCTCCAGGACTCGGGGTATGGGCGCGAGGTCGACGGCATCGACGGCGCGCTCGCGTACCACGCGGACATGGAGGCGAAGCGCGCGGACCTACCCTTCGAGGTCGACGGTGTCGTCGCGAAGCTGGCGCGCCTCGACCTGCGCGCGCGCCTGGGCGAGCGCTCGCGTTCGACGCGATGGCAGTACGCGCAGAAGTTCGCGGCTGTGGAGCAGGTCACCACGTTGCGCGCGATCGAGGTGCAGGTCGGCGTGAACGGCCGTTTGACGCCGCGCGCGCACGTGGACCCTGTGCAGGTCCTTGGCGTGACGGTGCGGCACGCGACGTTGCACAACGAGAGCTACGTCGCGGAGCTCGGCGCGCGCATCGGCGACCGCGTCTTCGTCAAGCGCGCGGGCGACGTCATCCCGCAAATCACCGGCGTGGCGTTGCACCCGACCGACCCTGCGCCCGAGGATTGGGAGGCGCGTGTCCCGGAGAGCCTGCGCGGCGCCGATGGCGCGGTCCGGCCGGCCGTCGCGTGGCGTTTTGGAGCCGAGTTCACGATGCCAGAGGTCTGCCCTGCGTGCGGCACCGCAGTGGTGCGCGAGGGCAAGGATGGCAAGGATGGCAAGTACTTGCGCTGCCCGAATGTGTACGGGTGCCGCCCGCAGCTCATCGGGCGTACGATCCACATGGCGGGCCGCGGCGGGTTCGAGATCGACTCGCTGGGCGAGTCGATGATCGTGCAGCTCTACGACGCGGGCCTCCTGCGCGAGCCGACGGACCTCTTCCACTTGACCGAGGCCCAGCGCGAGCAGCTCGTCGCGTTAGAGCGCTGGGGCGAGAAGTCCGTCGACAACCTGCTCGCGCAGCTCGCGGAGCGCCGCGCGGCGCCGCTGGCGCGCATCTTGGCGGCGCTGTCGATCCCGGAGGTCGGCGCGTCGACCGCGCGGCTCTTGGCAAAGGGCTTCGACTTGCCGGCGCTGCGCGTCGCGACGGTCGAGGACCTGTGTCACCTGGACGGCATCGGCGAGACGGTCGCCGAGCGCATCCATAGCTGGTTCCAGGACCCGCGCAACGTCGCGCAGCTCGATCACCTCTTGGCGGGGGGCGTGCATGTCTTGGCGGAGGAGGAGGCGGCCGGCGGCGCCTTCGCGGACAAGACGGTCGTCTTCACGGGCACGCTCGAGAGCGTGACGCGCGCGGAGGCGAAGAAGCTCGTCGAGCGCCAGGGCGGCCGCGTCGCGTCGTCGGTGAGCGCGAAGACCCACTTCCTCGTTCAAGGCGGCAAGCCAGGCTCGAAGGCGAAGGCCGCTGAGGCGCTCGGCGTGTCGGTCCTCTCAGAGGCAGACTTCCGCGCGCGCCTGGGCCTGCCTGCGCTGGCGACGGAGTAACGCTCCGCGCTGTGGGCCTGTGCGCCTTCGAAGGGCACTCCGCTCGTCCGATGTTGAGGCGGCCATCGCCCCTTGAGGACTCGGTAGTTCATCACGTGCACCCGTCGGACTGGCAATCCCTTGGCGGTTGCACCTCTGCAGAGCTCGCCGCCGTTGCGCCAGAGCGTTGCCCGCGGTCCGCGCAGCGCCTCCGCGCATTGCGTGGCACCTTAGGGGGCGACGCTGCCATCGACCAGCGCTCCCTTGCCCCTCGCCGCGACGTCGAAGCGCCCCTACCCTGGGAGACCGGTCTTGCGCAAGACGCCACCCAGCGCCTTGCGGATCGTGAGTCTCCGCGTCCTCGCTAAACTCCGACCAGCGGTCACGCCTTTGAAGATCTCGGTGTCTTGGGCAGAGCGCTGGTCATCCCTAAGGCGACGACGCACGATGCGGTCGGCGCAGCGATCGCGGCCGCCCGTTCACCTTGGAACAATATGCGACGGACGACCTGGATCAATGTGCGGCGTAACAGCAGTGCTCAAGCACCTCGTCCAAGAGGCTGGTGTAGTGCTCGATTTCTGCGATCAGCGAGATCTCCTTGCGCGGCGAGTCGATTCTGTGCTCATGCTGACATCCTAAACCCGAACGCCTGGGTTCGAAGTCCCTCGGCTGCATGGTGGGCCTACAGTCGCGAGGAGGTCCGCGAAGCCGGCTCTTGCCGGCTCGGTCAGGGTGCATCGGCCGCCTCACCTTGCTCGGACCGAAGCTCAGTGCGAGCATCGTTCCCGGAGATGGGGTGTAGATAGGATGCTCCTCACGATCACGGCATGGCGGGTTCACTAAGCAAGAGACCGGAGGGCTACGAAGGCCTCCTTCTGAGACCTGACCGGGTGCGTGCCGCCCGCGTTCAGGGCAGCGCTCGCCGTGAGCCGGGGCTCGTCCTCCCTCTACTGGTCGATCGGTCGGGACATCCTCGAGCGGCAGGACCGGCTCGGGTGGGGGGCGAAGGTCATCGACCAGCTCGCCGCCGACCTCCGAAGGAGTTCCCCGACAGCAAGGGCTTCTCAAGCCGCAACCTCAAGTACATGAGGAGCTTCGCGGAGGCCTGGCCAGACCAGGAAGTTGTGCAACAGGTCGTTGCACAAATCCCGTGGGGCCACAACGTCCGCCTCCTCGAGAAGGTCGGCGAGCGCGAGAAGCGGCTCTGGTACGCCCGGAAGACGGTCGAGAACGGCTGGAGCCGGAACTCGCTCGTGATCCACATCGAGCGCGAGCTCTTCGAGGCTCAGGGCGGAGCCAGCACGAACTTCGCGACCACGCTCCCGGCTCCACAGTCAGACCTCGCGCGGGAGACGCTCAAGGACCCCTACAAGCTCGACTTCCTCGGCATCGCCGAAGACGCGGAAGAGCGCGTGATTGAACTCGGGCTCGTTCGGCACATCCGAGACTTCCTGCTCGAGCTCGGCCAGGGGTTCGCGTTCGTCGGGAACCAGGTCCTGCTCGAGTGGGGAGGAGTTCCGATCGACCTCCTCTTCTATCACCTGAAGCTCCGCTGCTACGTCGTCATCGGACTCAAGGCCGGGAAGTTCAGGCCCGAGCACATGGGGAAGCTCAACTTCTACCTGTCGGCGGTGGACGACCTGCTTCGGCACCCCGACGACCAGCCGAGCATCGGCCTCGTGCTCTGCAAGGATCGCGAGGACACCGTCGCGGAGTACGCGCTCCGCGGGACGACGCAGCCGATGGCGGTTTCGCAGTACGAGCCACGAAGGCGCTGCCCGAGAACCTGAAGGACAAACTCCCGAGCGTCGAGGACCTCGAGGCGGAGCTTGCAGAGCAGGACTCTCCCAACTCCGAGAGGGAGGAAAGTCGTGATCGTGGGAGGCTCCAGATCAACAACGCTCCCGTTACGCCGCACATTGATCTAGGTCGTCCGTCACACATTGTTCCAGGGTGAACGAGCGGCGCATCGCTGCGCCGGCCGCGTCGTGCGTCGCCGCCTGACGTATGCCTGAGTTCGCCCCATTAGCGCCTTACCCGAGTCATTCAAACGAGCATCAACTCGTCAACCTGCAGCCGCCGCTCGCCCGTCGCTCGTTGAGACGGGCGGCGATCTCGCCCCAACGGTCGAGCGAGTCGGACCGCCAAGGATTGGGTCGACCGCATGCTGAATCTAGCGCAGCATGAAGGCGGTCTCCCGCCAACGCGACCGAACGCCTTTACGGAATTGGGTAGCCCCAGGGGAAAGAGACTCCATCGTGTGGACAAGAGTCTCGGTCAGGATCGCTACAAGAGCTTCCCATGGAGCCACGCTCGAGCACTTTCAGGGTCCACCTTGGAGCGAGTGACCGAGCCCGATGATCGACTTCATTCGCTTGAACACCAGCTCGACCTGCCAGCGAGCCGGTACATCAAGGGTGCCCAGCCACAATTACACCTACCCCTCTGTGGGCGGCCACATGAAATGGGACCTTGCCGGACACTTGAAAAGGGACCCCCTCGCTGGGGCATCCAGGGCCCGCTCGGGCGGCCCCGCAGACGCCGATTTCGGGGGGAGAGGGGCGGCAGCCTCAGGGAGGCTCGATTGAGAACGCCCCTTCGCGAACCCCTCCCGGGTGGAGCTGCTCAATCGCCGAAGGGTACGCCGAGACCCACTCGTCGCAGCCTCCGGTCGGGTCGCCCGACGGCGCGCTACTCCCCGGCCGCTCGAGCGTCCTCCGCGGCCTGAAGCCGAACGCTCTTCCCCTTCGTCTCCAGGATCGTTGAGTGGTGCACGACGCGATCGATGACCGCTGCGGCGGCCGTCGCGTCCTGGAAGACCTCGTTCCACCGAGGAAACGGCAGGTTGGTCGTGACGATCACGCTTCTCCGCTCGTAGCTCCGCGTGATAAACATGAAGTTGAGGTCCGCGCCCGCGCGATCGAAGGGCACGTATCCAAGCTCGTCGAGGATCACGAGGTCATACCTCGCCAGCTGATCGAGCTTCCGCGACAGCCGATCGACGGAGCGCGACTCAAGCAGATTGGTCGTGAGGTCCGCTGCCGTCATGAAGAGCACGCGCAAGCCACGCTGACAGCAGGCGAAGCCGATCGCGTTCGCGAGGTGCGTCTTGCCCGTGCCGATCTCGCCGCGGATCACGAAGTTCTCGCGACGTGCAACGATGAGGGGAGCCGCTGGCACGCTCGCACGAGCGCATCACCATTCGAACGCCCGCTTTGGCGGCTCGCGCGCGGGAGCGATTGGGTCGTGACTCGGAGGCCAGGCCGAGGTGCGTGAGGATGGTCTGGATCACCTATGTCAACACGAGCCCAATCTAGGGGAGCAACAGGTCGCTGGGTCCGGAGTCGGCAGCTCGGTTCGGGGATCCGGGGCGCGTGCGCGCGTGGCGTCGTGAATCAGCGCGAGGGCTTGCGCGCGACGCAGAGGAGGCTGACGCCGAACGGGCTCGGCAGGTAGGGCAGGACGCGGCTCTCGACCGCCGTCAGCGCATACAGGAGCGCGTTCACCGGCGCGGCCGGGACGTTCGCCGTGTCGCTCTTCGGCGTCGACGCGCCGCGCAGCTCCGCGCGAGCCGCAGCGCCGCGACAGCGTGTCGTCGACACGGTGTCGTCGGCACCGTGGGCGGCCCCCTGTGGACCGCCATCGCTGGGGTGGGGCACCGACAGCTCCCTCGGCGCTCTCGGGTGATCTACGCTGGCGGGCCACTCCGGGCGCCTGATTTTTCATGTTTCTACGATTTTCATGTTGCGTGAAATCGGTCATTCTCCGAAATTGTCGGGCAGAGGCGGCAGGCCTCACCGCGAGCAGCCGCCGGGAGCGGCGGGTCGGCCCAATCCATGCCCCAACAAGAGACACTTGTCGCCGATTGCCTCCGGGCGCTGGCCGCTCACCTATCTGAGCCTGGGTCCACCGCGACCGGGTGGAGGGTAGGGAGCTCGGGTCGGTTCCAGGTGACGTTCACACTCGACGGGACGCAGCACGAGTACGAAGCGCTCGTACGACCCAGGCTCAACCGCGCCACGGTTGCAGGGGCCGTGCATGACGTCCGAAGGATCGAACAGGAGGGGCGTCGTGCCCTCGTCTGCACTCCGCGGATCTCGGAGGAGCTAGGAAGCGAACTCCGTCTCCACCGAGTCCCCTATGTCGACCTCTCCGGGAATGCCTCGATCCACGGACCAGGGCTTCGGATCCTCGTGGTCGGGCGACCGCATGTCGCCACGTCGAGCCAAGGGACTCGACTCCGCAACACGTCCGTGAGGTTGCTCGGTGAACTCCTCGCCGATCCGGAGCAGAGCGGGCAGCGGATCCAGTCGAGTTGGCTGCCTGCGCGGGGATCGCGCTCGGGGCCGGGGCGGCGCTCGTGAGCAGCTCGAGGAGTTCGGCCTGATCGAGTCGACCAACGATCGGGGCTGGAGGGTGCGCGATCGAGCTCGCGCGCTCGACGCATTCAGCACGGGCTGGTCGACGCTGGTCCGTCCACGACTCGCACCGAGGCGATACCGCGCACTCCTCGCGCCCGACGACGAGCTCGAAGTTCGGCTCAACGAACACGCACGAGAGAGCAACACTGGCTCGTCGGTGGCGGCGAGCTCGCAGCCATGTGGCTGACCTCCTTCCTCGGCACGCACCACGGAACGTTGCACGTCCCGCGTGGGGGACGGTCGGCGGCGGTCCGTGCCTTGGGGTTGGTCTTAGACCCAGAGGAGGGTCCGTTGACCTTGCTCGAGCGATACGGCGCGAGCCACGAGCAGACGGACCCGATGTCCGCTCGCCCACCCATCATCCACCCGCTCTGGATCTGGGCCGAGTGCAGGACTGTCGCGGACGAGCGCGTAGCGCAAGCAGCCGACCTGATCCGCGCTCGTTACCTCGAGCGCCCCAAATTATCGACCCTCTGACTGTCTAGGGGCGGGTCCGATGGTCCGAACCGACACGAGCCCAATCTAGGGAGCAACAGGTCGCTGGGTCCGGAGTCGGCGGCTCGGTTCGGGGATCCGCGTGAGTGAAGCGCGCGTGGCGTCGTGAATCAGCGCGAGGGCTTGCGCGCGACGCAGAGGAGGCTGACGCCGAACGGGCTCGGCAGGTAGGCAGGACGCGGCCTTCGACCGCCGTCAGCGCATACAGGAGCGCGTTCATCGGCGCCGCCGGGACGTTCGCCGTGTCGCTCTTCGGCGTCGACGCGCCGCGCCGCACGAGCCGCAGCGCCGCGACGAGCGGGAAGATCGCGACGTTGGTGTAGCGCAGTTGGACGAGCTCCAGGCCGCTCGCGCGCACGCGCTCGATCAGCTCACGGCGGCGATAACGGCGCACGTGGTGCAGCGCGGCGTCGTGCGCCGAGAACATCCACGGGTGCGCCGGCACCGTCATGAGCGCCACCCCGCCAGGCCGCAGCACGCGGTGGATCTCCGCCAGCGCCGCGACGTCGTCCTGGACATGCTCCAGCGTGTCGAGGCACGTCAGCGCGTCGAAGCCGCCGTCCGCGAACGGCAGCCGCGCCAGGTCGCCCTGCGCCAGCCGCGTCAGGCCACGCGCGCGACAGAACCCGAGCGCCAGCGGCGAGATGTCCGCGCCGCACTGCACCCAATCCCCGAGGCTCCCGAGCGTCATCCCCGTGCCGCTGCTGACGTCGAGGCCCAGGCCGCGCCGGGCATGGCGGCGCAGGAACGCGCGCACCGTCGTCAACCGCCCGCGGAACCACCAATGGCGCTCCTCGACGGCGGCCATCGCTCCATATTCGGCAGGTTCCATCAGAGCTCGTCGCAGGGGACTTCGTTGACCTCCGCGCGCGCATAGTCGCCGCCCACGAAGCGCGCCTTGATGCGCCGCACCGCCTGCAACATGCGCACGCCGTCGCGCGCGAGGTGCACCTTGCTGCCCGGGACCTCACGCCAGTTCACCGGGACCTCGGCGACGGAGAGGCCGCGCGTCTGCGCGAGCAACAAGAGCTCGACGTCAAAGGCGAAGCCGTCCTCGCGCAGCAACGGGACGAGGGCCAGCGCGCGCTCGTTGAAGAGCTTGAAGCCGCACTGCGTGTCCCGCAGGCCCCTGACCGTGCCCATACGCACCGCCCGATTGAACCAACGGCCCAGGAAGCGGCGCAGGGCGCTGGCCTCGATGAGCGTGCCGCCGCCCTCGCGGCTGCCGATCGCCAAGTCCGCGCCGGCGTCGAGCGCGCGCTCGAGCGCCTCGAGCTCGTGGATCGCCGTCGCGCCATCGGCGTCGACAAAGAGGCGCCGCGCGCCGCGCGCCCGCGTGAGCCCGGCGCGCACCGCCGCGCCCTTTCCCCGGTTCGTCGGGCAACGCAGCACGCGCAACACGTCCCCCGCAGCCGCGCGGGCGCGCGCGACCTCGGCCGTGCCATCGCTGCTCCCGTCGTCGACGACGAGGACCTCCACGGCGCGCCCCGAAGCGCGCGCCCACGCGAGCACCGAATCGAGGAACGCGGGCAGCCGCGCCGCCTCGTTGTACGCAGGGATCACGACCGAGAGCGCCGGCGCGGGCGCGACGGGGTCTCCTGCAGCGGGGTCGCCTGCGTTGGGGCGCGTCGTGCTCGGCGTCATGCGCGATGGGGGCTGGGTCCGGGCCGAGCGCGCGCACCGGTGCGGCGCCCGGCGCGCCGCTGGCTCACCGTGGGACCTGGCTCGGGCACCGGAGTCGCGCCGTTCCGGCCCATGATACCCCGCCGGAACCCGGCCCCGGGCGGTTCCAGCCAGGCTCGGGATGTTCACGGGCCGAGAGATGTCCCATGCTCTCCGCCCGCTCGTACGACCCGGCGGAGCCACCATGAGCCAACACGACCTCACCCTCGACGCTGACCCCGACGCCGCGCTCGCCTCCATCCTCGCGGTCTCCCAGGGACAGCCGGTCCTCGTCTTCAAGAAGAGCCCGATCTGCCCCGTCAGCCACCGAGCCGAATGGGAGTTCAAGAGCTGGCGGAAGACGCTCGCCGACGACGCCGCCGTGCGCATCGCCGTCATCGATGTCATCGCCGAGAAGCCCCTCGCGCGAGGCCTCACCGCGGCCCTCGACGTGCAGCACGAGTCGCCGCAGGCGCTCTGGTTCGACGGCGGCGCGCTGCGCTGGCACGGCAGCCACGGCGAGCTGACCCAGGCGCGCTTCACCGACCTCGCGGCGACGTCGGGCAGCGGCACGGATCGGGACGGTTGATGCTGTCGGCGGTGGTCGACAACGGCCGGCGCGGCGGCGAGTGACTCCGCGCGAGACGCGCGCGCGGCGTAAACGGCTCGTCACCCCGACCGCAGTCGCCGGAACGGGATAGTCCTTGAGTGCGCCGCGCTTCCCGCGCGGTCGCTCGAGCTGGGGCCCGGGGGGGGCCTCGCCGAGCACGCCGCACACCGTAGGACCATCTCGCAGCCATGACACGCACCTCGATCGCGCTCCGTACGCTCAGCGTCCTCGCACTCGGGCTCTTCGCCACCGCCTGCTCGGACAACGATCCGGGCAGCGCGAGCACGCCCTCTAACCCGAACGGCCCCGGGAACGGCGGCGGCGGCGGCGTGACCGGTCCCACGGACAGCCTCAACGGCGCCGACCTCGACGCCGACGGCGACGGCGACATGATCGTCGACCTGCCCGGCGGCACGGACCCGCTCATCAGCGCCGTCTTCGACCGCTACACCGCGGTCCTGACGCCGAACGGCGGGCGCGTGCACCTCCTGGCGCAAGCGGGCGTCGCCGACGCCAAGCTGCGCCGCGCGCGCGAAGTCCTGCGCCAACACCTGACCAACACGCCCGGCACGAGCCAAGGCGCGGACAAGGCGGACGTCGCCAACATGATGGCGACCCACCGCGCGACCCTGGCGCTGTTCCGCGACCAGAGCAGCGCGAACCCGAGCGACCCGGCGATCTCGGCGTTTGTCACTGCGCTGGGCGACAGCGTCCTGCCGCTCCTTGCGAACCGCGTGATCCTCGAGGGCTCGCCCGAGTACATGGCCGCGCTGCCCGCCGAAGACAACACGTTCGGCGTCACGGCCGCGCTCATCTATCGCACGGGGCTGACCTACGCGCGCCCCGCCTACGCGGCGGAGCTGCTCGCGATGTCCAACGCACGGGTCGCCTCGGGCGCGTTCACGACGCCCGCCAACGCGCCCGCCGCCGAGACGGACGACGCGTTGGTCGTCGTCGCCCTCGACGTCCACAGCGGCGTCTTCGCCCACGGCCCGCGCGTCGACGGCCGCGGCGGCAACGAGTACCTCTACGCCTTCGACAGCCGCGCCGACATGGCCGCGGGCGACCCGGCGCTGCTCGCTTGGATCGAGGCGTTCTTCGCCACCGAGCACCGCTTCGCCGCGGTCTTGGAGCCGACGTTCAGCGGGACCTTCGACGGCCTCTTCCGCACGAGCACCCCGTACTCAAACCGCTCGCAGTACCTGCGCAACATCGAGCTGACCGGCTCGAACACGAGCGAGCTGTTCGGCGGCCCCGGCGACAAGACCCTGCGCGGCAACGCCGGGAACAACAACCTCAAGGGGCGCGCTGGGGACGACCTCCTCTTCGGCGGCGCGGGCTTCGACACCGCGATCTTCAGCGGGCCGCTCTCGAACTACACGATCACGATGGACGGCCCGCGCGTGATCATCGAGGACGTCGTCGGCGGCCACGACGGCCGTGACGTGCTCGAGGGCATCGAGCGCCTGAACTTCACCGACCAGGCCTTCAACCTCTGATCGCCGGCTCGCCGACGCGCGCCGCGCGCGCCCCAGCCGGGGCGTGGGCGGCGCGCTCGTCTGCGAGCCTCGTGCGCTCGCCCGTCAGCAGCTGACGGAGCGCGACGTAGACGTCGCCGACGAGCGACCGGCGCTCGCGCCACGCCCAAGGCGCGAGCAGCGCGCCGCAGCGCAGCGTGTCGCGCAGAGAGAGCCGCGCGCGGCGGACGCCGGCCCAGTACTCGCCGCCGAGGCGCCACAGCGGCAGCTGCAGCTTGCCCGAGAGCGACGGGTCGAACCACAGCGCGCGCTCGCGCCGGTTCGGGAACTTGCGCACGGAGCGCTCGGGGTGCTGCCGGTGGAGGAACAGCGGCGCCGCGACGCGCACCCACGGCCCGAGCAGCGCGAGCTCCGCCAGCAGCACGCGGTCCGACGAGGGGTAGGGCCCGATCAGCGCCGTGCGCCGGAGCGCCTCGGTGCGCACGACGCCGTACACGTCGAAGCACGGGTGGTGCAGCAGCATGACCTCAGCGAGGCGCGCGCGCACGTCGGCCTGGCCGCAGTCGAGGGCGTCCTCGTGCTCGAACAGCACGCGGCCCTCCTCGTCGATCTCGAGCGCGCGCGGCCGCGCCATCACCGCGTCCGGGCGCGCATCGAGGGCTTCGACGCAGCGCTCGACGTACGTCGGCGCCGTCGCGTCGTCGTGGGTCGCCCACCGGAAGAGCTCGCCGCGCGCCAGCTCGACGACGCGGTTATGGCTCCACGCCGCGCCGCGGTTCTGCTCGCTGCGCTCGACGCGAATGCGAGCGTCGCGCGCCGCGAAGGCGCGCAGGAGCTCCGGGGTCGTGTCCGTCGAGCCGTTGTCGACGATGACGATCTCGAGGTCCCGGAAGGTCTGCGCGACGAGGGACTCCAGCGCCGCAGCGACGTACTGGGCACCGTTGAACACCGGCACCCCGACCGTGACGCGGGGGCGGTCGCGCTGGCCTGGGGCTCGCTCACGCCGCCTGGTTGTCAGAGGGAGGGGGCGCCGCGGTGTCCGGCTTGAACACGACGACTTGGTCCGCGCGCGGCGCGACGTTCTCGTAGCGTTGGATCCATTCCTCAGGCATCGCGGCGCCGTCCGCGCCGCGCACGAAGTCGCGCAGCGAGGTCCCTTGGGGCGCGGAGTCGACGTTGGGCATGCCCGCGCCCTCCGCCAGGTCCCGCCCGTTGACGGTCCGCAGGTCGATGCTGAAGCGCGTGCGCCCTGTTGTGTTCGGCACGGTCACGTGCAGCAACGAGCCCGAGAAGAGGATGATGCCGCCGGGCTCGCACACGACCCGCACCTCGTCCGACAGGTCGAGGGGCTCGAGCGCCTTGGGCTGCTTGCGCGTGTCCGACTTCACCTGGCTGGCGGCGGCCTGGCGGCCGACCGTGTTCCAGTCGTAGTAGTTGAACTCGTGCGAAGAGTTCGCGATCGGTCGCTCGGTGAAGCGCGGCAAGAACGCGAGGGCGCTCGCGCTGTCGAAGCTCGACAGGGGGATCCACCAGTTCAACTGTGCCATCGGCGCGGCGTACCAGGAGTCGCGGTGCGCATGGTGCGCGTAGCCGACCCCGGAGGTCAAATAGCCGTCGCTCGTGACGCCGCGCAGGCGCGGGACGTCGAGGTAGGTCTCGTTCAGGTCGCACGCGAAGTCCGCGGCCATCGCTCGCACGAGGTCCTTGGTTCGCGGGTGGTGGATGAACTGCGGCTTGACCGGCGCGAACGCCTCGACGAAGCGCTCGACGGGCATCGTGTATTGTGCACACTCAGGCGCGTCCGTCGCGAACGCTTCTTGCAGCATCCCGTGGGCGAACGACGCGAGGGCGAGGCTGCTGGCGCGCGGGCTGAAGACGAAGACGTCGCCGCGGAAGAGCCGCGCGCGGCGCTCATGTTCGGGGAGCTTCGAGTCGAAGTAGACAGTGGTCATTCTGGCGTGCTCGCGGGGTGGGCTTCGTGTGAGATCGACGCCCTTTGATCTCGGACTTGACCCCTGCCGCCTCCGGTTCGACCGCGTCACCTACTGGTCTCGACCCGGGATCCAGGCCGCCTCGGGGTCACTTGGGCCCCGGTCCTGTCCCGTAACGGGGCTACAATGCGGGCATCTATGAGCGAAGACCCTGAGAAGGACCACCCTGCGAAGGCAGGCGGCGGGCCAGGCAAGCAGGAGCTGGCTGGCAAGCAGGAGCCCACCGGCAAGGATGAGGTCCGGGCCCTCGTCGAGCAGGCGAAGGCGGGCGACGCGCTCGCCTTGAACGACCTCTTTGCGCGCTATCACCAGACGATGGTGGAGGTGGCGCGGCGCAAGATCGGGCCGAAGCTGCGCCTCAAGGAGGACCCAGACGACCTGGCCCAGACGACCTTCCGGGAGGCGACCCGGGACTTCGCGCGTTACGAGTACCAGGGGCAGGGGTCGCTCCTGCGCTGGCTGGTCCAGATCCTGCAGAACAAGATCAGGGACAAGGCCGAGTTCTATGCGGCGGGCAAGCGCGACGTGACCCGCGAGCATTCGACCGACGACGACTCGGGCGCGGGCGCGTTCGACCTCTCGAGCGGCGACCTGAGCGTGACCCAGGTGGTCCAGCGTGGCGAGGACTACGAGCTCCTGCGCGAGGCCCTCACGGAGCTCTCGGCGGAGCACCGTCTGGCGATCACCCTCGTCTTCTTCCAGGGCCTCTCGCTGCGTGAGGCGGGCGAGCGCATGGGCGGCAAGACGGAGGACGCCGTCCGGATGATGCTCCGGCGCGCCGAAGGCAAGCTGGGCGACCGCCTGCGCATGAGCCTGGGCGGGGAGTAGCGGGCTCCGCAGGGGAACGGGGCCCTGGAGCTGGGGCCCTGTTTCCGGCGTCCAGGACCTCTCGCCCGAGAACTGGTGCCCGCGGCTTGACAGTTACGGCGAGGCCGGTACCCTCTTCGCCACTCCGCCGGGCCAATAACTCAATCGGTAGAGTGCCATGTTCACAGCGTGGAAGTTGCTGGTTCGAGTCCAGCTTGGCCCACCAACCCTCCTCTGGGTCTGTCCTGCCCTTCGGGCATGACCAACAGGGCTGGTACGGTGATTGGCGCAGCCGCTGACGCGGCTGCGCGGGCGCGCTTGGCGCGCGAGACCTCCTCTGGGCATGTTCCTCTGGGCGTGTCCTGTCCGACGGGCATGACTAGGAGGGTTGGTTTGGTGACCGTCGCGGCGGCTGACGCGGGTCATCCTTGGCTTCTCTCTGTCGATCGCCGTTGGCGACGGACCGGGCAGGGATGACGAAATTGCCGACGCGGCTACACAGGTTGGGCGAGGTGGCCTCGGCGTTCCTTCCAGGGGAAGGCTCGTATGCGTCGACGCATCCGTGCAGGGGTCGTCAGGGAGTCACAGGCGACGCAGGACGCTGGCCGAAGCCAAAGCGGCGGACCTCTGGCGTCCCGTTGCCGCGATATCCGGAGCGGGCGTAGTAAGCGGAGACGCCGAAGCCGCCGCCGCGGACGATCCCGAAGGCGGTTCCTGACCCCTCTCGTAGGCCGTCTCGTGGCCGAGGGATGACATCTTCGTCGCCCCTATCCTGGCACCACTCGCGCAGATTGCCGTGCACGTCATGCAGTCCGAACGGATTCGCACGTAGGGCCCCGATCGGCATGGTCCACAATTGCGTCCGATCCACCGAATCAAAGTTGATGTGGGCGGCGCCGCGTAAGGACTCAGGATCTGAGCCCGTCCACCACGGCGTGGTCGTTTCAGCTCGACACCCAAACTCCCATTGCGCCTCGCTCGGCAATCGGAGCCAACCGGGCATGCATTTGAAGAACTGTTGACAGTCATCCCAGTCCAGAAAGTACGCCGGGTGCAATGCCGCGCCGTTGTTTCCGACCCGCTCCGCATCGTACGACGACACGTACGATCGCTGTCCCTGGGTCGTTTCATACTTCGATAGCAGGAATGGCGTGAGGTCGACTTCGTTGAATGGACTGGACACCTCGCCGTCTTCCACAGGTACGCGTCCACCCGGAAGCAGCACGAACACTAGGCCCGTCGTGTCCGTGAGCGTCAGGTGACCGTCTGCGCTACGCACCGCCGATTCTCCCGTTAGCAGGTGGGAAAATTCCCACAAACCAGATTCGGGGTCGGGGCCGAGGGGTTGGAGGAAGAGCTGTGGGGATAGAGTTAGGCCCCCGTACTTTGGGTGACTTTGAATTGCAATACGTGCCTCCGACCAGAGGCGTCTCGCGTTGGGGGATAGGGCGCACTGCTCAGCGATCGCGACGCGGTCGCGCAGCTCCCTTAGGTCTGCGACGAGCTGCTGGAGTTGTTCGTTCCACCAGCGCTTCTCACGGTCTTCGAAGGACCACGCGATACGTTGGCCCGTCGCGTCGACCTGCTCGGGAGTGGGGGCCTGAGCGCTGGTTCGGATCTCCGCAAGGAGCCTCTGGTGATCTTCCAGGCTCGGACGTTGGGCCTGTCCAGCGGATTCGGTGGCCGGGTGGCCGTAGACAAGGCGGCGGGCGGTCTCCAGCCACCACTCTATGGCCGGGCGCTGCAGCGCCCAGGCGAACTCCCAGTCTGAACTTTCCCGTCGGAAGTCGACGAGCTCCTGGATCGTCCACAATGCGTCGGCGCGGGCCACAGCAGCGTCGCGCAGCTCGGTCGCTTGGACCGCCACCGCGTGGGCTTCGCGTGTCTTTAGGCCGAACGCGACGAGGCCCGTGACGACCGCCAAGGCGGCGGCTGCGAGCGACGCCGCCAGCGGCTTGTTCCTTTGCACCCACTTGCGGGTCTCGGCCCACGTGCCCGTCTCGTAGGCCGCCACCACACGGCCCTCTAAATACGCGCGTAGGTCCTGCGCCAAGGCCTGTGTCGTCGGGTAACGGGCAGGGATCTCGCGGGCCATCGCCTTCGCACAGATCGCGGCCAGCTCCGGCGGCGTACGCGGGGCCAAGGACTCAAGGGTCTGGGGCGGGCCGTTCAAGACGGCGGCTAAGATCGTGTGCGGCGACACGCGCGCGCCCTCCGGGACATACGGCATCCGACCCGTCACGAGCTGATACAGCATCGCTCCGATCGAGTAGACGTCCGAGTGAGGGCCTAGCTGCTCGAGCGAGCCGCGTGCTTGCTCCGGCGGCATATAGCTCGGCGTCCCCACAACGTCGCCGTCCATCGTGAGCAACGGCGAATCGACGGTCTGGTCACGGCCGTCATGACGCTCAGTCTTGACGAGGCTGCGCGCGCTCAAATCAGGCGACCGCAGTCGCAGGTCGTGCTTGTCCTCGCGCCCGAGCAAACGCGCGAGGCCCCAGTCCATCACGTACACCTCGCCAAAGCGCCCGACCATGATATTTGCCGGCTTTAGGTCGCGGTGGATGACCTGCTTCGAATGCGCAAACGCCAGCGCCTCACAGACCCGCAGCATCACGTTCAACGCGCGCACCTGGCTCCAACCTTCATGGCCGGACCGCACGTGCTCAAAGATCGTCTTCAGGTCCTCGCCCTTCACCAGGCGCATCGTGAAATACACGCGGCCCGTCGCGTCGAGGCCCAGCTCGTGCACGGGGACGATGCCCGGGTGGTCCAGCTGGCCCGTGATCTGGGCCTCGTCCAGGAACCGGCCCAGCGTGCGCGGGTCCACGTCCGGGGTGTCTCCGGTCGTGGAGGAGCGGTCCCCGCGGCCCAGGATCACCTTCATCGCGAGCTTGCGTCTCAGCTCCGAGTCCCACACCTCCAAGATGGCGCCCATTCCGCCGCGCGCGACCTCGCCGAGCAGCCGGTACCGCGTCCCGCGCGGCCCCTCCCCGCGCAAGCGCTCGAACAGCTTCGAGGGCGGCCCTGTGGGCGCCTTCGGCTCCGCGCTAAGCGAAACCCCCGGGTCGACGCCGTCGCCATACCGTTCGCGCAGCCGCTCGCTGACGGGCCGGGGAGGCAAGTCGTCGAGGCACCCCAACAACCGCTGCGCGAGTTCGTGCACCTCCGACTGCCGCCGCAGGTCACCCTCGAGCTCGGGGTGCGCGCGGCACAGCGCCTCGAAGTCGCTGGCCTCGCCGCGCTGCAACGCGTTGAGGTGCGTGACGAAGAGCGCCTCTGCACGGGGGTCGAAGGGCGAGGGGTTGGAGGGCGCGCTGGCCGACGGCATGGCTGCAACACGATACCCGTGAAGCTCGCGCCCGATCATGGGCCATCTGCGTAGGCCCGACGGCTGGGAAGCCGACCGGCCGCGGAGCGGTCGCCAGGGCCCCCTGTGGGGCTCCCCGAGAGGTTTTCCGTGGCTGCCGCAGTGACGTGTCGTCTACGTTTCAGCGCCGGAAACCATCCAGGACCGCTCGTACAGGCCGCTCCTCCGGACGACGGAACATCGATCCATGCACCTTCGAACTGCGCTCCTTGCCTTGCTCTGCGCGCTCGCCAGCCTCGGCGTCGCACATGCCGCACACCAAACCGATGAAGCGGCGGAGCCCCGTAAAGCGCTCGCGCTGGAGGTCGAGCGCTTTCGAGCGACCATTCAGCAACTAGAGGCCGACCTCCGCGTCGCCCTCGAAGCAAGGATCGACGAGGAGTGCCAGAGCTCGAAGCTGAGCATCGAGAACATGCAGCGGATCCAAGCGGACCTGGAATTGCAGACGGCAGCGTTCTTGCAAGACGGCGCGCTGCCCGAGGACAAGGGCCTCGCCAAGGCCGCGCGCACGTTCTCAAAGGCCTTGGACGCCGCTTTGAAGAAGTGCTGCGACGCCCATACCCGGACCGCTGAGCAGGTCTTTCGACTCAAGGATCGCGCCGGGGCTGCTGCGATCGTCTCTGAGCGTGAAGAGCTTCGGAGGGCCTACGACCTCGCTGGAAAGCGAGAGCGCGCGCAGCTCCGGAGGTGGTTCCCGGTCGGCACAGCCGTCAAGTGTGAGCGGACCAACAACAGTGGCGGGGACTTCGAATCGGATGGCTTCGTGAGCGAGAACGACGGAAGCGCGCTCGTCATCGAGCTGCGCTCCGTCTCTGGGCAGCCGATCCTCTGGAGGTTCCAGTATGAGGGCGGCGGGAAGCTGCGACTGGTCTCCAACGTCAAGAAGGGCGCCAAGCAGCCACGTGTTGACATCGTCAACTGCGCGGGCACTCTGAACGTGGCCGAAGGCGGCCTCACCGGGAGCTACTCATGGGAGCTTCCGCAGCCCGGCGACCAGCCGGCCACGAAGGTGACGGGGAAGATCACTGTCCGTGTGGTGAAGCGACCTTGAGCATGGCTCCTCGGCTGAGGCGCCTCGGTAGCCTCCCTCGCCGTTCATGCAAGGAATGAGCAAGCAATGCGCTCGATCCAGCGAGTCGAGCGCGATTTCGGCGCGTCCAGGCGACACTGCGTGACGCATGGTGGCCCCTGCCTGCCAGCCCAACGACCCCGCTCACTTCGACGATCCGATCCATGAGAACTCAACCGATCTCACTCGCGCTCCTCTCCATCTCCCTCGCCGCGGCGGCGCAGGCACAGGTCACCGTGGTCGCGACCGAATCGTTCAACTACCCGGTCCCAGGGCAGTTTCACGCGATGGGAGGCGGCACGGGTTGGTCCAACAACTGGTACGTCACCGGGGCCGCCAACAACGAGCTCACGATGTTCGACAACAGCACGTTGCCGACGTTCGCCCTGAGCGACGGGATCGGAGGGCACATCGGGCAAGTGACGCCGTTTGGCGGCGCCTACCGGCGGTTTGACCTCGCAGCCCACCCGGACCTGATCGAGCCGGTGACCGGCCGGTTCGGCGCCGACAACACAACGGTCTGGGTGTCGTACAGCGCCCAACAATTCCAAGGCGCGCCCATGCCGCACTACGGCGGGCTCTCCTTCTGGCACGCCGGCGGCGGCGAGGTCTTCTTCATGGGCTCGGTCTGGAATACGACGCAGTGGGGCATCGGCGGCAACGGCGGCCCTGACGTGACGGTCGCCGGCACAGACGACACGGTCGCAGCGCGGCTCGTCTACCGCGTCGACTTCCTGCCCGGCGCGGAGCGCGTGCGCCTGTACGTGAACCCGGCCACGCCCTACCCGACAGGTCCGGCGGACCTCGACGAGATGACAAACGACCTCACGTTCGACGAAATCCGGCTCTCGTCCGGAGGGAACAACAACGACCTGTTCTTCTTCGACAACGTTGTCTTCGCGAAGGGGACTCCGCTCGGCACAGTGGGTACGAACTACTGCGCGGCCAACACGAACTCGACGGGCAGCGCCGCGTCGATCAGCGCGACCGGGTCGACCATGGTCACCGCGAACAACCTGACGGTCACCGCGACCTCGCTGCCCAACTCGGCGTTCGGCTTCTTCCTCGTGAGCCAGACCCAGGGGTTCAACATGAACCCGGGCGGCAGCGCCGGGAACCTGTGCCTCGCTGGCGCGATCGGGCGTTATGTCGGGCCCGGCCAGATCCAGAACAGCGGCATGACCGGCGCGATCAGCCTCCCGTTGGACCTCGCCCACACGCCGCAGCCGACCGGCACCGTCGCGATCTTGCCGGGCCAGACTTGGAACTACCAGGCTTGGTTCCGCGACTCGAGCGGCGGCGCCGCGACCTCGAACTTCACCAACGGCCTCAGCGTGGCCTTCCTCTGAGCTGAGGGCCTGCGCCGCCCGCCGCGCCCAGGCGGTGGATGATCGAGCGCAGCGGCTGGTTGGGGCGCACACGCGCCTCGCCACGATCAGCGCGTCTGCAGCTCGATCTCGTTCAGGCCCGCGGTGGCGGCGGTCGGTGACAGGAGCGTGATACGGAGCGAGCGTAGGCGGAGGCCCTTCGGGAGAGGGATCTCCGTCTTGATCCGCGGGTTCGGATCGAGCGGGCACTCGAACATCGACTTCTCGTCGTTGTTCATCAGAATCCGGACCGCCGTCGGTCGCGGCGTGCGCTTCTCGTCCGCCGGGTTCAACGATGGCGCAAGGAGCAGGGTGCCCGCCCGCGGCGGACGCTCGAACTCCAACAGGATCCACGGCGTCGCGTCGGCAGCGTTAGAGCGCCAACCCGTGCCTTGCAGGTTGTCCAGCGCCTTCTCCGGCGCGTTGTCCGCGCCGTCCATCTGGCTCGACGCCGAGGCCTTGATCGTCAGGTTGGCCAGCTCATTGCGGTCTGAGTCCGCCGCATAGCGCAGCGAGCGCGGGTCCTCTGTGAGGCCCACTCGGACCCGCAGCGGCTTCGATTCGAGGACGATCTCAGCGCCATCCGCAAAATCGACCAGCGTCACGCGCGCGACGAGGTCGTATTCGGCCGGGCCGATCGGGGTGTGCTTGATCGGAAAGCGCCCATTGGCCGGCGGATTGGATGGGTCCAGCAGGACCGTCGCGATGGACTCCAGCGGCTGGTCGCTCGGCACCTCTGCGATCAAGTACTCGACGCGTTTGATCGGGAGCGGCTGCTTGCCCGCCTCATCCGGCGCATACATGCGCACGATGCGATCACCAAACGAGGACACCCAGATCGTCAGCTCGCTCGTTCCGCTCGCTCGCAGCGAGACCTCGGCCAAGGGGTCGTCCTTGCCGTACAGGCCGCGCTCGCTCGGCGCTCGCGCGACCGTCGCGCCCGACGCGACCGTGCGCGGCTTGCCCGTCGCACGCGCGAGGAAGAGCAACGCAAAGCACGTGTCTGCCTGGTTGCTCCAACGCCCGCGCGGGTTTTGCTCATCGACAAGGCGCCGCGCGCCGAGCTCGTACCACGGGTTCCCGCCGAACTCATCGAGCTCGAGCAGCGAGCCGACGCGCTCGAGGCCGTACAGGTAGTAATAATCCCAGCCATGTTTGCCCGACTCCGAGCCCGGCTTCGGGTTGAACGCGACGCTGAAGTTCTTGCCCATCCAGAGCAGCGCCCGCTCTTGCGCGACGATCAGCGCCTGGCGGCTGCCTTGGACGTGCTCGACCGCGATCGCCACGAGCGTCAGCCCCGCCGCCGTCATGCTGCCCGTCGAGAGCGGGTCGCCACGCTCGTAGAAGAAGCCGGCCGGGTCGTAGCTGGACCCCTTGACCGCCTCGAGATAGTCGAGCGCCACCTCGCCGAGCTGGTCCCACACCTTCTGTTTGTGCACGACCCCGAGCGCGTCCGCGGCGCGCAGCCCGAGGCCCGCGAACTGCGTGTTCGAGAGGTCCGGCCGCTGGTCCGGATAGCCCCAGCCGCCGTTCTGCTTCCAGCTAATGAGCGACTCTGAGAGCTCCTCGGCCCACTTACGATCCTTCGGCTCGCCGCGCGCCGCCATCGCCATCAAGATCGTCGCGACCGTGTAGGTCCGCGTCGCCGGCTGGCGCCGCATGAACTCGAAGGCGCGGAGGATCGCCGGGTGATCGTGGGGGACGCCACACTTCATAAGCGTGTACGCCACGAGCCCCGTCGCGCCCGGGCCATAGCCCGCGAGGTCATGGCGCCACGACCCGTCGACCTCCTGTTGCTCCAGGAGCGCCTCGACGCCGCGATCGATCGCCCGATCGATCTGGACCTGCAGCTCGCGCGGGACGGGCGGGCGCTCGTCCTCCGTGCGCTTCTGCAGCGCCCCAACCCCGGGCGACAGCGCAGCAGCGAGCGCGACCGAGGCGGCGAGGCGCGCCAAGCGCGACCTGGCAGCGACGGCACGGCCGGAATGCAGACGAGTGGGTTCGTTCAAGCTTCGGCTCCTCAGGGCGCGACATGCTCGCAGACGCGGCCGATCCGCGCACCCCCTGATCCAAGGACTGGCCCAGTTCTCACGCGATCTTCGGCCCGGTGAGCGCGCCGTTCGGCAGACTCGACCGGATGAAGAAGACGATCCTGGTGTCGAACCGGCTGCCTGTGCGCATCGATGCCCAGGGGCAGCCGGAGCGGACCACGGGCGGGCTCGCCTCGGCGCTCGCCGGCGCCGAGATCGACGCGCTGTGGGTGGGCTGGCCTGGCGCCGCCGCCGAGGACATCGCGGACCTGCCCGCCGTCAGCGCGCGCCTGCGAGCCCTCGGGTTGGCGCCGGTCTTCCTCGGCCGCGACGCGCTCGACGCCTACTACGAGGGGTACTCGAACGCGACCCTCTGGCCGCTCCTGCACTCCATGGCGACCCGGGCGCAGTTCCGCGCCGAGTGGTACGCGGCCTACGAGGCGGTGAACCGGCGCTTCGTCGAGGTCATCCTGGAGCACGCGGAGCCAGGGGACACGGTGTGGATCCACGACTTCCACCTGTTCCTCGTCCCAGCGCTCCTGCGCGAAGCCTGCCCCGGCCTGCACATCGGGTTCTTCCTCCACACGCCGTTCCCTAGCAGCGAGCTGCTGCGGATCCTGCCCGAGCGACGGTCGGTGCTCGAGGGCTTGCTCGGCGCGGACTTGATCGGGTTCCACACCTACAGCTACCTGCGCCACTTCCGCTCGTCGCTGCTGCGTGTGCTCGGCATCGAGTCGGAGATGGACTCCGTCCGCTGTCGCGAGCACACCGCTTGGCTCGGCGTCCACCCGATCGGCCACGACCATGTGGGCTTCAAGGCAGCGATCGACTCACCTGAGTTCGAGCTGGCGTTTGCAGCGCACGGCGCGGAGCTCGGTGCGCGGCAGCTCGTCCTCGGCGTAGAGCGCCTCGACTACACGAAGGGCATCCCCCAGAAGCTCGCGGCGATCCGGCGCTTCTTGAGCCAGCACCCGGAGTGGCGCCGGCGGGCCATCTTCGTACTGATCGCGGTGCCCTCGCGCAAGGGGATCCGCGAGTACGACGACCTGACCGAAGAGGTGCAGCGCGAGGTGGGCGCCCTCAACGGCGAGTTCGGCGCGGTCGGGCACGTCCCCGTTCAGTTCCTGCACCAGAGCTTTCCCCAGGCCGAGCTCGCGGCGCTCTACGCGTTGGCCGACGTGTGTGTCGTGACGCCGCTCGTCGACGGCATGAACCTCGTCGCCAAGGAGTTTGTCGCGTGCAAGGCGACCGCGCCGATGTCGCGCCCAGGCGTGCTCGTGCTGAGCGAGTTCGCCGGCGCCGCGCACGAGATGTCCGACGCGCTGCTCGTCAACCCCTACGACGTGGACACGGTCGCGCGCACGATTGTGAGCGCCCTCGAGATGAGCGAGGGCGAGCGCCGCCAGCGCATCGACGCGATGGGCCCGCGCATCGTCCATGGGGACGCCGCCGCATGGGCCCGCAAGTTCCTGTTGGCGCTCGCCGAGCACGCCGCGACGCCCGGCGCGGTCCAGGCGGATGGGACGCTGCGCGAGCTCGCGCACACGCTCGCCGCGCAGGTGCGCGAGGGTGCGCAGCTCGCCCTCTTCTTGGACTACGACGGGACGCTGCGCGAGTTTACGGGCGACCCGGCCGCCGCCGTCCCGGACGCGGGGCTGCTCGCGCTCTTGGCCGCGCTCGCGGCGCACCCAAGGGTCGACCTCGCGATCGTCAGCGGACGCCCGAGCGACTTCTTGCAGCACCACCTCGGCGACCTCGACGCGGCGCTCGTCGCGGAGCACGGCTTTCGGCGCCGAGTCCGCCGGGGCGCGGACTGGGAGATCGTTCAGCCGGAGGTCAATACGAGCTGGAAGGTCGACGTGCGCCCGCTCTTGGAGCAGGCGGTCGAGCTCACGCCCGGCACGACGCTCGAGGAGAAGCGCTCGGCGCTCGTCTGGCACTACCGGCGCGCTGACCCGGAGTTCGGCGCGTGGCGCGCGAACATGCTGCTCTCCGAGCTCGTCGACGCGACGGCGAGCTTGCCCGTCGTCGTCCACCACGGCCGCAAGATCGTCGAGGTCGCGAGCCAGCTCGTCAGCAAAGGCGCGGCCGTGCGCCGCCTGGTCCAAGAGCGCCGGCCGACGGTCGCCCTCGCCGCGGGCGACGACCAGACGGACGAGACGATGTTCGCGCTCGAGCTCGACGGCGACCTGGAGCTCCACACCATCGGCGTCGGCGACGGACCCAGCCGCGCGCAACGCCGCTCCGACATCGCGGGCCTCCGCGCTTTCCTCGAGGAGCTCCGCCTAGAGCTCCAACCACTGCGATGAACCTGCGACTCGACTCCAACTACTTGCACGGCGTGATCGGTAACGGCCGCTCCGCGGCGCTGATCGAACCCGACTCGTCGATCGTCTTTGCGTGCTTACCGGACTTCGATTCCGGCACGGTCTTCGCCTCCTTGCTCGATCCAGAGCGCGGCGGCTCCTTCCGCGTCGAGATGGAGGGCGGCCACCCCGTTGCGCAGGCCTACGAGCCGCGCACCAATGTGCTCGTGACGACCTTCGAGGGCCCGGACGGCAGCTTCCGCGTCATCGACTTCATGCCGCGCTACACGTGGGATGGGCGCGCGGGATCGGACGGCGACGCGCCGCCCGATATCGTCCGCGTGCTGGAGCCGATCAGGGGCCTGCCGCGGCTGCGTGTGCACTACGACCCGCGGCTGGAGTACGGCCGCTTCCCGACGGTCCACGCGATCGACGGGACGCGCATCAAATCGACGACCCGCGGCGAGGTCGCACCGACGGCCTCGCGCGGCCGCCGCGCCTCCGATCCGCGCGTGGTGTACGAATCGCTCTATCTGTACACCGACATCGACGCAAACGACGTCCGGTCAGGCAACGTCGTCACGCTCGACCACGCGCGCTTCTTGCTGGTGAGCTACCACGACAAGGTCCAGCAGCCGTCGACTGAGCGAGTGCAGCTCATGCTGCAACGCACGCGCGCTTACTGGATGCTCTGGTCCGCGCGGACCACGCTGCCCGAGCGTTATACCGATGAGGTCCTGCGCAGCGCCCTGACGTTGCGCATGTTGCAGTTCGATCCGACCGGCGCGGTCGTGGCTGCGGTCACGACCTCTTTGCCCGAGACGATCGGCGAGGAGCGCAACTGGGACTATCGCTTCTGCTGGATCCGTGACGCGTCGATGACGGTCTCCGTCCTGCGGCGGCTCAGCCACCCGGGGATGGCCTCGCGCTTCATCGACTGGATCCTCGACACCGTCCCGACCAAGGACGACGAGCTGCAGATCATGTACGGCCTGCGCGGCGAGAAGGAGCTGACCGAGGAGACGCTCGAGCACCTCGCCGGGTACCACGGCTCGCGGCCCGTGCGCACCGGGAACGCTGCGCATGGCCAGCGCCAGCACGACATCTTCGGCGTCATGCTCGACGTCGTGTTGCAGGACCTGTTGCTGCGCAAGCGCACGCCCGAGGCCCTCGATCGCCTCTGGACGCGGGTGCGTTCGGAGGTGCGTACGGTCGACGGGTGCTGGCGCGACCCGGACCGCGGGATCTGGGAGATCCGGGGCGAGCCGCGGCACTTCGTCTTCTCGAAGGTGCTGTCGTGGGTCGCGGTCGACCGCGGGATCGCGATCGCGCGTCACCTCGGGAAGGACCGCTGGGCCGAGGACCACGTCGCGCTGGCAAATGAGATCCACGCCGAGATCTGCGACAAGGGCTGGAGCGAGCGCCTCGGCGCGTTCACTCAGACTTACGGCTCCGAGGACCTCGACGCGTCGAACCTCTTGATGGCTGAGTACGGCTTTCTAGCGGCGGACGACCCGCGGTTCGTGTCGACGGTCCTGCGCACACGCCAGGAGCTCGGCCGCGACGGGCTCTTGTACCGCTACAAGAACAAGGACGACTTCGGCCTGCCCAAGAGCGCGTTTACGGTGTGCTCGTTCTGGCTCGTGAAGGCGCTCGCCTCGATCGGCCGGCGGCGTGAAGCGCGGCAGCTCTTCGAGGAGCTCCTCGCCGCGGCGAACCCGCACGGGCTCTTCGGCGAGGACCTCGACTTCGAGTCCCGTCGGCAGCTCGGGAACTTCCCGCAGGCCTATTCCCACCTCGCCCTGATCGATTGCGCGCTCGCCCTGGAGCACGACGACGAGCACGCGGTCGTGATCGAGGCATAGGGGCTCCGGGCCGCCTACAATCCGCCGCGTGGAACCGAACCCCGAGTCAGCGCGCCCTGCGGACTGGATCGACGTGCTCGCCGACCTCCGGGCGCGCCGCGTGCCGTGCGCAATGGTGGTCGTCGCAGGGATCGCGGGCAGCGCGCCGCGCGAGCCGGGCGCGCGGATGATCGTCGCTGACGGTCGCCTCGCGTATGGCACGATCGGCGGGGGCAACCTCGAGAAGCTCGCGATCGAGCACGCGGCGGCCCTCGCCGCGCGCGGCGAGGCGCGCTCGGAGACTATCGACTACCCGCTGTCCGAGAGAGCGGGCCAATGTTGTGGCGGGCGTGTCACGCTGTTCTACGAGGCGTTCCACTGGCAACGCCGGACCTTAGCGATCTTCGGCGCTGGACACGTCGGCCAAGCGATCGCCGGCCTCGCCGAGTACCTCGCGTGTGACGTCGTGTTGATCGACCCTCGCAGCGAAGGCGAGCTGCAGCCGACATTGCCGGCGAAGCGACCATACCGCGTGTTGTTTGTCGACGCGCCCGAGGCGGAGCTGGAGACGCTCCCGGCGGACGCGCTCGTGCTCGTGATGACGCACAGCCATGCGCTCGATCAAGAGCTGATTGCGCGCGCGTTGGCGCGCGGGACCTTCCCGTACGTCGGGTTGATCGGCTCCGAGCGCAAATGGGCGCGGTTCCAACAGCGCCTCACGCAGCGCGGCTTCAGCCCAGAACAGCTCGCGCGCGTGCGCTGCCCCATCGGCGTCACCAAGCGCTCGAAGGAGCCGCGCGCGATCGCGTTGTCCGTCGCGGCGGAGCTGCAGCTCGCGCTCGGCTGATTGGCGCGCTCAGCCGAGCCCGAGGCGCTGGAGGCCGTCGCGCGCGCCTCTGTGCTCTGGGCGGAGCTCCAAGGCCCGCTCGTACGCCTCGCGCGCCTTCACGGGCCGGCCGGTGAACTCGTACAGGACGCCCAAGTTGTGCAGCGGCGCGATCGTCGTCGCAGCCGTCGCCGACTCTGCGGCGGTGGCGCGGCCGGGGCGCGCGCCGAGCTCGAGGCACCGCAGGAAGCCGCGCTCCGCGCGCTCGAGTTCGCCGACGTCCATCGCCAACAGGGCGACGAGGAACACCATATCCGGGCGCTCGGGGAACAGCGGCGCGACCTCGCTCAGCCAGTCGAGCGCGTGCTGCGAGCGCCCGACCGCGCGCAAGCAAGTCGCCGCGCACTCGAAGAGGTGCGGCAGGTGCGGGTCCGAGTCCTTGGCGCGCTCGATCGCTTGTTCGTAGGCCTCGAGCGCCTCGGGGAAGCGCGCGCCGACCTCGAGGGTCCGGCCGAGCTGGTACCAGTCGTACCCGTCGTCCGGCGAGTCAGCGAGCGTCGCGCGCAAGAGCGCCTCGTTGCGCGCGAGCTTGTCGCGCCCGGCGAGCGCCGCGCGCGAGTACCCGTCGTGGATGACGTGCACGCCGGTCGGCCGCCCGCTGATCGTGCGCCCATTGAGCGTGAGCTGTTCGTGCACACGGCGCACGTAGCGGAGCCCGACGCGCAGGTCGAAGAAGCGCGTCAGGAGCGTCCGCGAGCGCGCGCCGTCATCGGTGAGGTTCTCGAGCTCGACCTGGCCCGCGGGGACGCCGGCGCTCCGGGCGAAGTCGAGCAAGCGCTCCCGCGCGTCGACGCTGGCCAGCAGCTCGTCGGCGTCGAGGACGAGGGCCCAGGCGCCGCGCGCGAGCTCCAGGGAGCGGTTGCGCGCCGCGGAGAAGTTGTCGCACCACCGGAAGTCCGCGACCCGGGCGCCTGAGGCGGCCGCGATGTCGCGCGTCGCGTCGGTGGAGCCCGTATCGACGATGACCACCTCGTCGACGACCGGCTGCGCCGCGGCGAGGCACCGCGCGAGCTTCTGCTCTTCGTCCCGGACGATCATGCACAGGCTGATCGCGGGCGCGGCTGGCGCTCCTCCGCTGCTCATTCTGGGATGCTGCCAATTCATGCGAGGCAAGGTCAACGCCGCCGCGCGCTCATGGTGTTCTCGTGGTTCGCGCCATTGTCTGGTCCTCGATCTCGTCCCATGCTGCCCCCGATGCGTCGATCCTTCGGCTGGGGTGCCTCGATCCTGGGGGCGGGCCTGCTCGGGCTCACGGCCTGCGGCGGCGAGGGCGCGCCCGTGCCGCCGCGCGGGGATGCGGCCGAGCGGGGCACGGCCGAGCGCGGCACGGCCGAGCGCGGCACGGCCGAGCGCGGCACGGCCGAGCGGGGCGCGACGACTCACCCGGCGCCGCGCGAGCCCCTGGCGCGCGACGTGCCCGCCGGCGATGACGCGCGCCCTCACTTTGTGAACGTCGCCGCGGTCGGCGCCCCGAGGGACAAGGACGCGCTCTCGTCTATCATGTCACGCGGCGAAGCGGCCGCGGTCGACGGGCCGCGGGGGCTGCGTGTGCGCACCGCGGACGCGGCGCCTGGCTACACCCTCGTGATGCCGCTCGCTTCGACCGAGGTGCACCTCGTGGACCTCGACGGGCAGGTCGTGCACACCTGGGAGACCGGCCTCGCGCCGGGCGGATGGTGCTACCTGCTCGCGGACGGCTCGCTGCTGCACGCGGGCCGCCAGGACGAGGACCAGGCCTTTCGAGGTGGCAGCATCGGCGGCATCGTCCGGCGGCTCGGCCCGTCAGGGCAGGTGTATTGGCGCTATGACCTGAGCGACGCCGAGCGCTGTCAGCACCACGACATCGAGCCGCTGCCCAATGGGAACGTGCTGATGGTCGCTTGGGAGCGGCTGTCCCAGGCGGAGGCGATCGCGCTCGGGCGGCACCCGGACGCGGTCGGGCCCGTGGGCCTCTGGCCGGACGCCGTCCTTGAGGTCCGCCCGCGGCCGCCGTTTGGCGGCGAGGTCGTCTGGTCCTGGCACGCCAAGGACCACCTCGTGCAGGACTTCGATCCGACCAAGCCGCACTACGGCGCGATCGCAGCGCACCCGGGCCGCATCGACATCAACTTCGACCTCGTGCTGCCGAACAGCGGGGCGCCGAGCGACGCCGAAGCCGCGCGCAGAGCCGAGCGTCAGCGCCAGATGGCGGCGCTCGGGTATGGGGGCGACGTCCACGACGCGCCGCCATCCCCGGCCCGCCGGCGCAGGCCGATGCCGCAGATGGACCGCTCGCGCACGGGCGATTGGATGCACACCAACGCGGTCGCGTACGAGCCAGAGCACGACTTGATCTTGCTGAGCTCGCCCGAGCTCTGCGAGGTCTTCGTGATCGACCATTCGACGACCACCGCGGAGGCCGCGGGCTCGACCGGCGGTCGCTTCGGGCGCGGGGGCGACCTCCTTTGGCGTTGGGGTGATCCGGCGCGCTACGGCGCAGGTGACGAGCGCGATCAGCGCCTCTTTCACCAGCACGACCCGACCTGGTTGCAGGCGTCGTCATCGGGCGAGCTGCGCGTGCTGGTCTTCAATAACGGCAGCGACCGCCCCTACGGCCAGGAGCGCTCCGAGGTGCTCGAGCTCGCGGTGCCCTTTGACCCCTCGCGCGGCTTCGGGGCGCCAGGCGGGGGCGCGTTCGGCCTGGCGGCGCCAGCTTGGCGCTACGAGGACCCCCCGAACTTCTACTCCGCGTTTGTCTCGGGCGCGCGGCGGCTGCCAAACGGCAACACCCTCATCTGCTCGGGGGCTGCAGGCAGGATCTTCGAGGTCACGCCCGATGGCGCGATCGCGTGGGACTACTTGAACCCGCACGGCGGCGACGTCGAGACCCCGCCGCACGCGGGCCAAGCGCCGCCGCTGGCGTTGTACCGCGCGGACCGCTACTCGCCGGACGACCCGGGCGTCGTCGCCCTCTTCGCCGCGCGTGACCGCTGAAGTCGCGCGCGCACCGATCCAGGCAGCGCCCTCCGCGCTGGGGATCACCTCGTATGTGGGCCTCCAAGTGCCGCGCCCCGCGCCTCCTCTCACCGAGGTGAGCGGCGGCGCGGGGCGCTCGAGCCTATGCCGGCTCCGTGGTCCGCATCGCGCGCGATGCGTCGAGGCGCATCACTGGTACGTGATCGTAAGGCCGTCCGAGAAGTTCGACGTGGCCACGCCGTTGATGGCGTCGCGGTACCAGGCCTGGTAGTTCCAGGTTTGCCCGCCCGCGATCGACACGAAGCCCATGGGCGTCGGCGTCAGCGTCAGGTCGAGGGTCAGATCGAACGAGCCCGTGCCGCCCGAGTTCTTGATCTGGCCCGCGCCGACATAGCGACCGATCGAACCGCCGAGGCAGAGCGTGCCTTGGCTGCCGCCGGGCATCGGCACGTTCCCTTGCGTCAGCGACGTCAGGAAGAAGCCGAACGCGTTGTTCGGCATGTTCGCCGCCATCAAGGTCAGGTTGTTGTCGGCTGCGACGGCGCTGCCCGTCGCAGAGATGCCCGCAGACGCGCCGGTCGAGTTCGCGACCGCCGGGCCGCAATAGTTGGTCCCGATCGTGCCCGTTGGGTTGCCGAAGCCCGGCGCCCATTCGCCCGCCGAGAAGGTCTGGCCGGCGCCTGTGTAGGGGTTGGTCAGCGGCGCGGGGTCGTAGCTGTTGCTCGCGAGGATGTAGCGGTGCAGCGGCGAGGGCTCGTCCTCCAGCAGGAAGATGCTGCCGTTCGGCGCGAAGGCGCACCCGTCGATGTCCGTCTCGCCCGCCGGGTACGGGGACACGAGCGTCTCGGTGCCCGAGGTGGCATCGACGCTGACAATGCCGCTGCCCCCGCCCGTGTACGCGGTCGAGTCGTTGGTGCAGTAGAAGAGGCCCGTCGCCGGGTCAATCGTCAGCCCTCCGACGTCGATCGTGTTCGAAGCGAACAAGTGCACCGAAGTGGCGGTCATCGTCGTGAGGTCGACCCGGAAGATCCCCTCGGGCGCCATCGTCGTGGTGTCGAACTCGTTCAGGACGTAGAGCGAGCCGCCGCTGAAGACCATGCCTTCGAGCCGGAGCGTGAAGCCGCTCGCGGTGTCCGTCACGGCCCCGAGCATCGTCGGCGGGTTCGGGTCGTTGTACGGCCACGAATAGAGGTCGCCAGAGTTCGCGGCGTTGGTCGTCGACATGTACGCGACTTGGCTCGCGTCGTCGGCCGCGAGGCCCGCCGATGGCGTCGTGGACCAAAGCGGCCCGGTCGCCGCGCCCGTCGTCGTGTCGACGTAGAAATTGTTGTCGACGAGGTAGGCGACGCCGAACAGCAGCTGCGCCGACGCGGTCGAGGCGAGCGCGAGCGCGCCCGCAGTGCAGGTCAGGAGTTGGATGGTTCGCATGAGCAGGGTGCGCGCCCTCGATGCGGCCGCGCTGGTGTGGGAGAGGGAGGGATGTGGCGGCAGCTCACAGCCCGGGCCCCTGAGAGGAACATGAGCGCGCGAAGTGCGCAAGGGCGAACGCGGCGCTCTGGTGCCGGCGCCTTCGTGATGGGCAGATGGTGGCGGCCTGCCCTGTGACGCTCGCGACCATCCGATATCCTCCATGGGCCATGCCTCGCCGCACCCTGGTCCTCATCGTGCTCGCGGTCGCTGGCGTGCTCGGGGTCGGTTGGCGCCTCCTCGGCGGCTTTGGCGCGCAGCAAGAGGTCCTACGGCCAGCGGAGGCGCCTTCGACGCCCTCGCGCGAGCGGGACGCGACGCTCCTCGCCCCGGCGGACGTCCGCGCAGGCCTAGGGCAACGCGCGGCGCTCCAGGCGCCCCAGCCGGACCTCGCTCAGCGCGCCGAGCCGGTTGACGCCGGCGCGCCGATCCGGGTCACAGGGCGCGTGCTCGACACCCGCGGCGCGCCGCGCGACCAGCACTTCGTCGGCTTCTCGCCGGCAGAGTCTCCCGCGCCGACGTCGCCGAGCGAGTGGCTCTCGCTGCCCCATGCGCGCACCGACGCTCGCGGCGAGTTCCTGGCGCTGCTGCCGAGAGAGGGCGCCTGGCGCCTCTTCGTCGGCTTTGGTGGGCAGGTGCTGGTGGAGGACCCGAGCCCGCGTCACGTGACCCGGGGCGCCCCAGGGATCGCGGACGTGGTCGTGCCGGCGGACGCGCGGCTCGAGGTCCGCCTCGCGGATGCGGGCGCGGGAGCGGGCACCGCCAGCGGAACGACGGGTCCGGCGCCCAGGCGCACCGTGTCCGTCTATCGCATGCGGCGGGCAGCAGAGCTCGAGCGGCGCGCGCCGCTCGCAGCGTCGGCGGGCGCCCCGGACTTCGGCCCGCACTTGGACGACGGAGGCTTCGACGAGAGCGCGCCGGACCCGAACGCGGCCCCGCGTCCGGTGCTCAGCCCGTTGGTCGAGCGGCTCCACGCGCTGCGGGCGGGCGCGGCGCCAGAGGGCTTCGTGGTCGTCTTCAGCGCTCTGACGGATCGCGCCGGTCGCGCGGTCTTCGAGCGCGTGCCCGTGGGCGAAGAGCTGCGCTTTGCCGTGTCGCGCGGCGACGAGGCCTTGCGCGTCGAGGGCTCGGCCTTCGTGCCCGAGGGCGCCCTCGCCCTCGTTCGCATCGAGCTGCCGCCAGCCCTGGCGGAGGACGCGGCGCTGCCGGAGACCCTGCGCAGCGTGGCGCTGCAGTTCGAGCTCGACGCCGCGGCGGAGTCCGGCGCGCCGCGCACGGTCGGCGTGACGTGGCGCTGAGTTCGCCGCGCGGGGAGCGCCACCCCGCGCGCGGTGTTGGTACCCTCGCTGTCGATGTTGGAGCTCATCTGCACTCGCACGTGAAGCACGTGCCGCAAGGCGGTCGCCTTGCTCGACGGACACGGTGTTTCGTACCGCTATCGCGAGTACCGCGACGAGCCGCTCTCGAAGGCTGAGCTGCGCGCCGTTCTGAAGAAGCTCGGGCTCACCGCGCGCGACGTGCTGCGCACTAAGGACGCCGCGAAGCACGGCGTCGACGCCGACGCGAGCGAGGCGGCGCTCATCGCGGCGATGGCCGAAGAGCCGACCCTGCTCCAACGCCCGATCCTCGTCGGGCCGAAGGGCGCCGTCCTCGGCCGCCCCGTGGAGGCGCTCGTCGAGCGCCTCTCAGAGACCGGCGCCCAACGCTGAGGCGCGGCTGGCGAAGCGCCCCGCGTCGCGGCATCGCAGCGACCCACGCTCCACGTCAACGCTTTGCGCAGGGCCGATCAGCCCAGCCGCTTGCCATAGAGCGCCCGCTCGTGCAGCTCGATCACAAGCTCGTTCGCTGCGCGCTCGTCGGGCGCCTCCGGCAGCGCTGAGCCTGCGATGGCCCCCGTCAGCTGCTCTAGCAGCCGCGCGGCCTCTTCCGCCACCCGCTCGAAGCTCCAGCCGCCGTGCCGGATCGAGAGGAGCTCTTGCGCATCGGAGCGGTGCACATGCACCGCTCCGGTCGCAAGCACTTCGTGGCCCATACGCAGCAAGCGGATGAGGTGCATCGCGTGCTTCGTGTCGAAGCCGTAGCGCGCCTCCAGCTCCGCGCGCGCGGGGTTTCGCCGCGCCAAGCGCTCGTCCGATAGACCTGGCGTCTGCAGGGCCCGACGATGATTGCGCATCCGTGTCAATTGCCCCGTCGCGTAGCCTGCAAAGCGCTCGCCGACGCGCCGCGACAAGAACGCCCCGCGGGCAGCGACCAGCAGCGCGCCCAACGCGTCGCAGTGCAGCACGTGCTCCGTCGGGGTGAAGAGCGTCTCGATGATGTTCGGGTTCCCCTGCAGCGCGAGGCGCGCGAACTTCGCGAGGCCGTAGACGACGTGGTCGCCGCCATCGCTCTCGTGTTGTTCGAAGGAATCGAGCCCGAGGAGGAACTGACGCGGCGGCACGCAGACCCCGCGCGAATCCTCGTCGCTCGTCGCGACGGCGAGGCCGTACGCGCGCGAGCCGGACCGAACACGCAAGATCAATCCAGTCTCCCAGAACGGCGGGGTCGGGGCGGCTGAGGCCGTCATCGGTGGGCCTCGCGGACGCGAACGAGAAAGTCGTCGAGCGCGCGGTGGTGCGTCGGCGCCTCGGGCAAGGAACAGTGGGCTCTGGCGCGGTCCAGCTCGCAATCGAGGGCGCGGAGCAACGGCATGTGCTGCTCGATTTCACCTGCATCGAGCGCGCCCTTCTCGGCTCCGCGCCGCTTGCGTTCGGTGAGGTCCGCGACGCCGTCCACCGGACGCTCGGTGAGCAGGCTCGGCAGGTTCGCGTCGATCCTCCCCGCGCGCAGCGCCACGATCCCGGACAACGCGGCGCGATAGGCGTACAGCAAGTGCTTGACCGTGGCGTCCGGAGCCGCGAGGAGCTTGCGCCGCGACGCAAAGAAGCCCGAGTAGTGCCGGTGCAACTGTCGGGTGATGCAGCCGTCTGCGAGCGCCCTGAGCTCGTCGTGCCACGGTGTGCTGAGGACGACCAAAGGCGAGCAGATTTGCTCGAGCACCTCACCGCTCCCCGTGGCCGCGAGCCTGACGCATTTGCGCACGTCGTGGGCTACGAAGTCGAGCTCGAGGCCGTCCTCGTGCAGCATCTTGTCGTGAGTCTCTCGCGGGCGTCGAAGGCCGAGTTGGCTGCGCAGTGGATGCACAAAAGCGCCCCTCAGGTCGACGTCGCTGTCGGGCGACTCGAACCCATAGAGGTGGGCGCCGCTCACGGTCGCGAAGATGCAACTCGGGACGGTCGCTGCGAGGGCTTCGAGGCGCCCCTGGTGGCCGACGATCACAGCAGGAATCTACCACGTCGTGCCGGTGACCTCGCCGCGGATCAGCCCCAGCGCAGCCGAGCGTTCGCTCGGTGGTGAAGATCTCCCCCTTCGAGCATGCTGTTGGCATGACACGACCTGCCCTCCGTCGCTGGCTCCTCTCCACCCTGCCGCTGCTTCTCCTTTCGAGCTGCGGCGAACGAGCTGCGCCGGGTCCCCAGCCTGACGCGGCTGCGGCTGAGCTGCCTGCCGAGCCCGGACCGCCGGAGGACCCGCTCGAGCGGCTGCGCGGCGTCATGTCGGAGGGGGAGTTCGCGCGCTTGAACGGCGAGCGCCTCGTGGACCTCGCTGGGGAGACCGTGCACGCGTGGGACACGGGCTATGCGCCTGGGGGTTGGTGCTATCTGCTCGACGATGGGTCGCTGCTGCACGCCGGGCGCCAGGACGAGGACCCCAAGTTCCGCGGCGGCGGCATCGGCGGCGTCATCCGACGCCTCGCGCCGGACGGTGAGGTGCTGTGGCGCTACGACTTCGCGGACGAGCTGCGCTGCCAGCACCACGACCTGGAGCCCTTGCCGAACGGGAACGTGCTGTTCATCGCGTGGGAGCGCATGTCACAGGAGGAGGCGATCGCCCTCGGCCGGGCGCCCGACGCGGACGGCGCGGCCGGCCTCTGGACGGACGCGGTCTTCGAGGTGCGCCCGACGCCGCCGGTCGGCGGCGAGCTCGTGTGGTCGTGGCACGCGAAGGATCACCTGGTCCAGGCGCGCGATTCGAAGCTGCCGCACTTCGGTCAGCCGCAGGACCACCCCGGACGCATCGACCTGAACTTCGACTACGTCCCGACGGACGAGGTCACCGAAGAGCAGCGGCGCGCCGAGGCGGAGCGGCAGCGGCAGATGGCGGCGCTCGGCTACGGCGGCGGCGACGCGCCGGAGCCGGCGCCCGCAGCGTCGCCGCCGCCGCCGTCCGCGGACCGCGACCGCTCCGGCGACTGGATGCACACCAACGCGGTCGACTACGACGCCGTCAACGACCTCATCGTGCTCAGCTCGCCCGAGCTCTGCGAGATCTTTGTCATCGACCACTCGACGACGACCGCGGAGGCAGCGACGGAGCAAGGCGGGCGGCTGGGCCGCGGCGGCGCGCTCTTGTGGCGCTGGGGCAACCCGCGCAACTTTGGCGTCGGCGCGAAGCGCGACCAAGCGCTCTTCTATCAGCACGACCCGAACTGGTTGCCGAGCGAGAAAGAGGGCGAGCTGCGCCTCCTCGTCTTCAACAACGGCGGCGATCGCCCAGATGGGAACAACCGCTCGCAAGTGATGGAGCTTGTGGTGCCGTTCGATCCGGCGCGCGGCTTCGAACCGCCGACGAAGAAGGGCTACGCGCCTGCCGCCGCGAGCTGGGTCTACGAGGACAAGGCGACGTTCTTCTCGCCGTTCATCTCGGGCGCGCGCCGCCTCGCGAACGGCAACACGCTCATCTGCTCCGGGGCGCCGGGGCGGATCTTCGAGGTGACCCCTGACTCGCAGCTCGTCTGGGACTTCTTCAACCCCTACGGCGGCGACTTCGAAGCGCCGGACCACGCGGGCAAGGCGCCGCCCCTGGCCCTCTACCGCGCGGACCGTTACCCGAGCGCACACCCGGGAGTTCGCGCGGTCCTCGCGGCCGCGGCGAAGTAGCCGCGCCGTGACCCCTGGGTGACCCCCTAGGTGACCGCTCGACCGCTGCGCTCGCGGGGTCAAACGCCCGCGAGCACGGCGGGGTCCACGGCCGCGTACTCGCGCGTCCCAGAGATCGGGACGGCCTCGACGCCGTTCCACTGCAAGAGCTCGAGGCGCCCGCACGCGTGCTCGACGAGGGCCGTGCAGCTCTCGACCCAGTCGCCGTCGTTGGCGTAGGTGACGCCGTCGATGTCGCGCAGCTCCGCCTTGTGGATGTGGCCGCACACGACGCCGTCGACGTGGCGCTCGCGCGCGGCCGCAGTCACCCGCTCCTCGAAGCGCGACACGAAGCCCACTGCGCCCTTGACCTTCTGCTTCAGGTGCAGCGAAAGCGACCAGTAGGGTCGCCCGCACCACTTGCGCACGACGTTCAGGGCCTCGCTCGCGCGCACAGTCCACGCGTAGAGCCAGTCGCCCAGCGCGACGAGCCACGCCGACTCCTCGCCGTAGTCGTCGAAGCGGTCGCCGTGCGTCACGAGCAGCCGCCGGCCGTCCGCCGTGTGGTGCACGACCTCGTCGCGCACCTCGACGTCGCCGAGCTCGACGATCCCGTGGCCGCGGAACTCGACGTCGTGGTTGCCCGGCACGTACGTCACGCGCGTCCCGGAGCGGGCGAGGGCGAGGAGATGGGACACGACCGCGGAGTGGTCCTGCGGCCAGTGAACGCGCCGCTTCAGCTTCCAGAAGTCCAGGATGTCGCCGACGAGGTACAGGTGCTCACAGCGGCTCGCGCGCAGGAACGCCAGCAGCGCGCCCGCCTTGGCTGCTCGAGCCCCGAGGTGCACGTCGCTGACCCAGATGGTCCGGTAGCGCCGCGGCAGGCGGTGGTTCTGCGCCTCGTGCGCGGTCGGGCCCGCGACGGCGGCGGCGAAGGGCGGGCGCACACTGGGCTCGGTCGCTTGGAGAGGTGTCGTCATGCGCCTGGCTCGGGCGGGAGGGCGCGTCATCGCGCCGGCGGGTCAACGGTGTGTGGCTGCGGCGAGCGTATGGCGCGGCTCGGAGACGGCGTGCCGCGCGAGCGCGCCCGTGTAGACGGCGCTCGGCAGCACCTCGCACTCGGCCCAACAGCCAGGGCAGCGCCGGACCCAGTCCCGCTGCTCCGTCGCTTGGGCGCTGCCCCAGACCTCCGCGAAGCTCGCCGCGCGCAGGTTGCCGACGATGCGCGAGTTGAACTGGCAGGTCGGGACGTCGCCGTTCGGGAACAGGCGCATATGGGCGCGCAAGGCGACGCAGCGCGGCGAAGGGTCGGCGCCTTCGCGCAGGAGCCGGTGCCGCAGGCCGCGCAGATAGAAGCTCTTCGCCAGCCGCTCGGCGCGCGGGAGCTCGGCGAGGTCCTCGCGGGCTTGGTCCAGGAGCGCGCGCAGCGCGGCCTGCGTGAACTGGCCGTGCGTCGCGTAGCCGCCTCGTTCGGTCGGCGCCTTGTCCTGGTCGCGCTCGACGGCGTACGTCGCGCTCTCCGAGTATGCGACGACGAGGTGGTTCTTCACCCCCAGCGCGGCGAGCCGCGCGCGCAGGGGTCGATAGTGGGCCGCGCCCTCCGCGTCGAGCACGGTCTGGTTGACCGCGAGGCGCAGGTTGAGCTCCTCGCGGCGCGGCGCGAGGGCTTCGAGGGTCGCGAGCGCCCGCTCCCAGGCCTTGGGCACCGCGCGCACCTCGTCGTGCTTCTCTTCGAGCCCGTCGACCGAGACGAGCACGTGCAGCGGCGTCGCTCGGGCGCGGCGCTCGGCGAACTCGACGATGCGCTCCGTCAGGAAGCCGTTGGTCGTCACGTGCAGCATCCGCGGCGCCAGGTGGCGCTCGACGAGCGCGGCGAGCTCGAGCATGTCCTTGCGCACGAACGGCTCGCCGCCCGTCAAGCGCACGGCGTCGAGGCGCGGAAGCTGCGCGAGGACGCGGTCGACCTCGTCGAGCGTGAGCTCGTCCTGACGCTCGATGCGCCACGAGTCGCACATGACGCACCGCGCGTTGCACCGGAAGGTCACCGTGTAGGTCAGGACCCTGGGCAGCGCGCTCTCGCGGCCCAGGCCCACCAGCGCAGCGAGCGTGCCGAGCAGCCGGCTCATGCGACGCTCGCCCTCTCTCTTGCGGCGGCCGGTGAGCGCAGCGAGCGGCCAAACCCCGGCACCGCGGCCGCGCCGCGGCCGCGCTGGCGCGTGAACCGCTGCAGCGCCTCGGCGACCGCCGCGAGGGCGTCTGGCGTGCCGTCAGTCGCGGACGCGCGCGCTGCGGTCGCGAGCGCGTGGCGCGCCGCGAGGAACCGGGTGAGCGCGGCGGAATCGAGGGCTTCGAACGTAGTGGCGACGCCCCCCGGGGTGCGCGCGAGATACCACGCGTTCAGCTCCTGCTCGCGGTTGCCGAGCTCCGGGGCCGCGAGCACGGGCTTTCCGAGCGCGAGCGCCTCGCCGATCAACTGGTTGCCCGCGGTGCTGATGACCGCGTCGCAGGCCGCGAGGTCGCGTACGAAGCCCGCCTCCTCGACGGCGCATCGACGCAGCGCGCCCTCGGCGGGGCCTCGGCCGCGGCCGTAGAGGCGCACCTCCATCGGCGCGGAGCGCAGCACCTCGAGCGCGCGCTCGGGCACGCCGGGGCGGAGGTATGCGAGCAGGAACCCGGCGCGGGTTGGGCGCGCCTCGCGGATCGCGTCGCGCAGCAGCACGCCGGTCTGCCTCACACCGTCACCGAGCCCCGGTCGCAGCGCCGGTCGGTAGAATGAAGACACGACGCGCAGGTCCGGCGCGGGCGACCAACGCGCGACAAACGCGCCCATGAAGGCGGCGTGCGCGCGGAGCGCGCGCGGGAGCGCCGAGAAGTCGCTCGTCGTCAAGAAGGCTTGATGATCGACAGCGAGCAGCGGGACGCCGACGCGCCGCGCAGCGCGGGACAACGCCGGCTCGAAGTCCGTGATGACGAGGTCCGCGCGCTCGCGGCGCAGGTCTTCTGCGAGCCCGCGGATCAGCCCCGGGAGCCGCCGCAAGTACGCCGCGCTCTCGAGGCCGGAGCGCACAAAGGCGACCCGCCCGCGCTCGCTGTACGCCCAGCGCAAGCCGGGGACCTCGCGCACTTCGACGCGTGGGTGCCCCGAGTACAGCGGCGCGAGGAAGGTGAACGCGTCCCCTGGCGCGTGGACCACGAGCTCGTGGTCTGCGTGGAGCGCTTCGAGCAGGGTCCGGGCGCGGACCGCGTGTCCGCGCCCTTCACCCGCCAGTCCGTAGTGGATTCGAGCCATGCGTGTCGTCCCCCGATATCAATGTCGGTCGGCGACGCGCGTGGCCAGTCAATGCTCGCGTAAGGTCCGGGCGGGAATCGATGAACGCGGGCGCATTGTCAAGACGAGATGAGCCCGGATCACTTGGGCACGTAAATCGACGCGCCCCAGAAGTACGAAGTGAGCGGCGCGACCCCGAGGCGGTCGACCTCGCGATAATTCTCCATCAGCCACGCCATGATGTGCTCGCCGTAGCCTTGGCCGAAGAAGCGGTACCCGTACTCCTTCGTCTCCTTGTGCGCGAGCACGACGACGTCAGGCTGGTTGGCGCGCAGGTCCGCGACGATGCGCTCCTCGCCATACATGATCAGCTCGGGCGGCATGAAGTTATAGATCGCGATCGGGCACGGGCGCCGCAGCAGGTAGTTCAAGGAGACCCCCTCGGGCAAGACGAGCATCGTCCCGTTCGCGGGCACGACTCGGTCGAGCTCATCGAGCAGCTCCTGCATGAGGTCCCCGCGCCACTCCATGATGGCGATGTGGTCGCCTCCAGAGCTGATGTCGTACCGCCGTCGCTCGTACCACTTGTCCGACGCGCGCCAATGCGCGACCGCGAGCGCGACGGTCGCGCCGGCGATCAACGCGCGCGTCCGCCAGCGTGCGGCGCCCATGCGCCGCGTCCCCGCCTCGCTCAACGTCGCGAGGGCGAGCGTGATGCCTGGCGCCGCGAGGACGAAGCCGTAGTCGCGCACCGTCGGCTTCAGCCCCAGCTTGAGGGCCAGGAGGCCCGAGAACGCCGCGAGCACGAAGCGCGCGACGCCTCGCTCGCGCGTCTCGGGGTCGGCTGAGCGGAGCTCGAGCACCGCGACGAGGGCGACCGCGAGCACGAGCAGCGGCAGCGGTCGCGCGAGGAGCGCCATCGGCGCCCACATCAGCGCGACGATCACGAGGCCGCCACCGACCGCTGCGAGGAGCGCGAGCTCGACGACGGAGCCTTGTTCGCTTGCAGGCGCGGGCGCGCGCCGGGCACGCCCCCCAAAGAGGCGCTCTGCGATCCGCGCGATGATCGCCAAGGCGATCGCGAAGAGCGCGATGCCCGCGCCAACACGCAACATCGTGTGGATGTGCCGCACGGGCGCGTCCTCGCCGCGCATCTCGCGGTAGAAGTGCAGGCTCGAGAGGTCCGGGTTCAGCGCATAGACCCACGTCCCGAGCAGCGCCCGGGTCGCTTCGTCGACAGGCAGGGTCGCGCGGAGGCGCAGCCAAGCCGCCCCGAGCGCCAAGCTGAACCCGAGCGCTGCTGCGCCGAACATACGGAGGCGGACGCGACGTGCGCTGGGGCCGTGATGCGCAAAGGCCGCGGCGATGAAGGCGATCGCGCTCGCGCCGGTCGCGGCGACAAAGACCTCGGCCTTCGTCAAGAACACGCCTCCTAGCGCGAGGCCGCCGCAGAGGCACGCGATGGCGGAGTGGGACCGCCGCGCGCGACCGAACGCGGTCAGCGCGATGAGCGCCAGGACAAAGCCGTGCACGATGCAGTGCGAGTACGGCGCGAGGAACGAGTAGTTGCCGATCGACTTCTGTTGCGCGAACGCGAAGACCGGGAAGTACAGGAGCAGCGCCAGGTCAGCGGCGTGCCGATCGCTGGCTCGGCGGATGAGGCCGTGCAGCAGCGCCGCGGACACGAGCGCGAGGCCGAGGTTGACCCACTGCAGCGTGTCAAAGGAGACGCCTAGGAGCCCCATCCATGCGGCGTTCCACCAAGCGGAGAGCGGCCCATTGAACCAGGACAGGTCGCGGTGCAGCGCGTCCCCCTCCGTGATACGCCAAGGCACGTAGAGCTCGCGCCCGAAGTCGATCCAGGGATCGGGGCCACGGTCCCAGGCGCCGTGGGCGAGCACAAGGGCCCAGGCGAGGAGCAGGAGCGTGACGAGGCGGCGCGCGGTCATGTTCGGAGAGGAGGTTGGCGCGGAGGTGGCCCCGAGCGTAGCGTTCTGGGCCTGCCTCCGTCGCCCCGCACCTCCCTCCGCTCTCGATGCAGGACCCGCTCCTTCGTGCCGCCCGTGATACCGATTCGGCCGGGGTCATCGCGCTCATCGGCGCCGTGTTCGCCGAATACCCAGGCTGCGTCCTCGACGTGGACCTGGAAGAGCCGGAGCTGCGCGCTCCGGCGAGCTCGTTCGAGGCGTTCTGGGTCCTCGAGGCGCGGGCGGCTGAGGGCGGCCCCGGGGTCGTGGTCGGGTGTGTCGGCTTGGGGCTCCACGGGCCTGGGGACGGCGAGGAGCGCGCGGCCGGACGCGGCGCCGGTCGCCAGGTCGCAGAGCTGAAGAAGCTCTACCTCGCCCGCGCGCATCGTGGGCGCGGGCTCGGCGCGCGCCTTGTGCGGGTGGTCGAGGACGAGGCGCGGCGGCGTGCCGCGGGCGAGATCGAGCTCTGGACGGACACGCGCTTCATCACAGCGCACGCCGTCTACGCGCGCCTTGGTTACCAGCGGACGGGCCGGCAGCGGGCGCTGAACGACCTCTCTGCGACGATCGAAGACCACTATGTGAAGTCGTTGTCACCGGCCCCGCTGGTCGAGTGAGCAGCGGCCATAGGAGTCTCTGCCACAGAACGCGGTTCGCAGCGTGGTGCTCCCGTGCGTCGGCGCAAGGCGCAGCAAGTTCCTCATAGCTTGATGCTAGTTGGAACCTTGCTGCAGCGCGGCTCCGGCGCGCGGGAGCGCCGCGATGCGAATCGCGTTCTGTGGCGCAGGCTCCTAAGTACAGAGTCCGAGTCGACGCGCTATAAAACGGGGGCCATGATTGCTTGCACAACCAACCCAGTGAGTTCGCGCCTGAAGGCCCGATCGATCCGCGCCGTAGTCCTCGGCGTCGCAGCCGCGCTCGGGGCGTGTTCGTCACCGAACAGCGATGCTCGCGACCTGCGGCCGCTCGCGGCGCTGAGCGCGCCTTCCGGCGCGGACGAGGCGCAGGCTCAGATGCACGGCCAACTGCCGGCGGACTACACGCCATCGTTGGCGTTCGACCTGCTGTCAATGGTGCTCGAGGCGTCCGCGCAGGACGTCGAGCGCATTGGCGCGCGGCCGACGATCCTGTCCCGCCAGATGGCGATTCCGGTCACCGCGATGTTCAACGCCTGGGCCGCATACGACGCGCGCGCGGTCGGCACGCCGGAGTGTCACGTCGCGCGCCGGCCGGAGGCAGAGCGGCTCGGGGCCAACGCCCGCGTCGCGGCCGCTTATGCGACCTTCCGCGCCGCGCTCGATCAGTTTCCGTACCAGCGGGCTTACGTCATCGGGGAGTTCCGTCGCCTCGGCTTCGACCCGTCGTTCGACGGCGTGGACCCTGCATCGCCGGCGGGCCTCGGAAACCTCGTCGCCAAGGAGCTGCTCGAAGCGCGCCACCACGACGGCGCCAATCAGCTCGGGGACGAGGCGGGCTCGGACGGGACCCCTTATTCCGACTACACCATGTACCGCCCGGTGAATACACCGGACCACGTGATCGACCCCGATCGCTGGCAGCCGATCCCGTTCGATGACGGCCACGGGGGCCAGGTCGTCGTGGACTTCCTCACGCCGCAGTGGTACCGCGTGCGTCCGTTCGGGCTCGAGAGCTCCGCCCAGTTCCGTCCCGGTCCGCCGCCGCTCGTCGGCTCCGAGCAGCTCCGCCAGGAGGTCGACGAGTGCATCCGCTTCAATGCGCAGCTCGACCCGCAGCAGAAGGCGCTCGTCGAGTTCATGCGCGACGGCCCGCGCTCGACGGGGCAGTCCGGACACTGGCTGCGCTTTGCGCAGGACGTGTCGGCGCGTGACCACAATGACTTCGAGCGCGACGTCCAGATGTACTTCGCGGTCGCGAACGCCGCCTTCGACGCGTTCATCGCGTCCTGGGACGCGAAGCGTTACTACGACAGCTCGCGGCCTTGGACGCTCGTGCGCCACTATTATTCGGGCGAGCGTTTGCTCGGCTGGGGCGGCCCGGGCAAGGGCTCGATCGAGCTCGATGGCAGTCAATGGCACCCGTATTCGCCTTCGACCTTCATCACGCCGCCGTTCCCTGGCTACACGTCCGGCCACAGCACCGTCAGCGCAGCGTGCGCTGAGATGCTGCGCCTGTTCACTGGGAGCGACACCTTCGACGTCGTCGAGGCGCGGCACGCGGGCGCGATCACCGAGAACGGCGCGTCGTGCGAAGAGATGCAGCGCGTCGAGGGCGTCCTGCCGCCCTTGCCGCTCGGCCAAGAGCTCACGTGCGACGTGCGGCTGCCGCTCGCGACGTTCACCCAGACGGCTGAGCTGGCGGGGCTCTCACGTGTCCTCGGCGGCTACCACATCCAGGCCGACAACGTCGCGGGCCTCGAGCTCGGTCGCGCGGTCGCGAGGCACCTCTTCACCAAGGTCCGCGCGCACATCGACGGTTCGCTCGCGCGCTGAGCGAGCGCCCGGGGTCTCCGGGGTCCCGGCCCCCGGGACCCCAACTCTCGGGACCCCGGCCCCTGCCTCACGGCAGCCAATGGCCTGGGCGCAGCGGGTGCATGAGCGTCGTGTCGGGCCCGGCAATGTGCCAGGTCCGGCTCTCGATGCCGCCGCCGGCCGCAGCCCGTGCGAAGCGCACGGCCCCATCGGCACGGAGCACCAGCGGCGGCGCGAACGTGCCGGCGCCCTGGGCCCACGTCGTGACCGTGAGGTTCGCCGGATCGGCGCGCTCGATGTGCTGCACGCCGGCCACCGCCTCGATCCATGCGAGCGTGCCGCCGCTCACGACGGGTGAACTGAACTCGTGGTTCTGCGAGCCGGGGTCGAGCGTCACGCTCGCGCCGGCGAAGTCCGCCCTGAAGCGCAGCACCTCGATCGGCCGCTGCCCGTTGCGGCGGCGCACGGCAGCGCAGACCCAGGGCTCGACGCGCTCGATCCAGTAGAGGTCGCGCACGTCCGACTCGACCGTCTGGAACGATCCCGTCGTCAGGTCGAGCACCATCAGCGCTTCGTCCGCGTCGTCGTGCATGACGACGCGGCTCCCGGGCAGCACACGCGCCAATGCGGGCGTCAGCGTCGGGCGTCCGGCGGTAAAGGGCACCGTCGGGTCGCCCGAGGTCAACGTCAAGTTGACCACCGTGAGCGCGCCGTTCGCAGCGAGCTCTGCGCTGAAAAAGTCCGCGGTCGCGACGCCGCCCTCTTGTGGCAGGTTGGCTTCTCCAGCGGCGAACATCAGCGTGTCCGGCCGGAAGAACATCATGCGCGCGATCTCGTCGAGCGTGTCCAGGAGGATGCTATCGCCGGTGACGACAGGACCTGGCGCCGTGAGCTGTACACGCTGCATGCGGATGTCGCGGAACGACCCGACCGGGTTCGTGGTGAACGTCACCTCGGACCAGGCGGCGACGGTCCCGTCGTCCGACAGCGCCATCCATGGTCCGCTCTCTGCCATGGCCCCGACGCCAGCGTCCGAGATCGCGGCGGGCGCACGTGAAGCGCGCACCGCAGGTCCCGTCGCCCCGAAGACCCATGCGTCGCGCTGCAATGGGTCTGTGCCGCTTGTCACGAGCGCGTGTCGGCGCGAGCGGTTCATCACGGCCTGCCCGGTCCAGGTCGGCGCGCCCGCGGCGACCACGCTGGTCGCGACGGCGCCCGGCGTGCGCGAGAAGCGCCAGATCCCGGCGGGGGACACGCCGAAGCCGAAGTCGCGCGCCAGCCACAACCCATCGGCCGAGAAGGCCTGGGGCGGCACGTTCGCGGTACGCAGCTGCGGGAGCCCCCGCTTGAGCGGGACCTCGAAGAGGTCGCCGCCGGCGGCCAGGGTCGTCGCGACGAGGAGCGCGTGACCGTCGGGCGCCACAGCGATCGTCGCCACGAACGGGTCTTCGGCGAGCGGGCCGTGGCCGGGCAGCTCGAACAGCACGCGCGGGAACGCGCCGTCAGGCACGAGGAGGAATCCGAAGCGCGCGCCGCCGCCTGAGAGGCCGCGTTCGAAGCGATAGAGGGACCCTGCGCCGAACGGCAGCGCCAGCCGCGCTGCCGTGCCTGGGAGGTCGGTGAAGCGCCGCGGGCGCTCGGGAAAGAGCTCCTCGAGCTGTGTCCTGCCGCAGTGGTCGAGCGGCAGGAGGCGCATGCTCGCGAGGCTCCTGGGCGCTGACAGGATCCCCCCGGTCGTCGCGTCGTAGACCTCGATCGCGCCGACGCCGCCGGGGGGGCCGGCGAAGACCGAGACGGGCTCGAGCGCGCTCGGGACGCCGGGCACGGACGGCGGCGCCTGGGTCGGCTGCGCGATCGCGGCCGTCGTCAGTGCGCTGAGCGAGAGCTGGACGAGGATTTGCTGGAGTGCGGTCATGGAGGGCGAGTGCGAAGGCCAGTGTTCGATGTCCGCATGCAAAGACCGCGCCACAGGGCGCGGCGCTCGTGCCTGCGGGCAGCACTCAAGTCCGGGGCGAGCGGCGATGGGCGCACTCAGCTCCTGGTTGAGCCTAGCCGGTCTGCAGCGCCCGAGGGCCCTCAGAGCCCAGCGAGAGACAAGCGCCGTCGCAGGGGTCTACACTCTGGACATCTGTCCAGAGTCTGGACGCACACCCTGCGCCGTTTCATTGAGCGAGACCTTCGATCCGCGCCTCGATCTCCCGCCCGGGCACGCCCTCGAACGTGTCCTCTCCACGCGTCCCGGCGAGTGTGTCGTGCTCGCCCTGGCGGGTGAACGGCGTGTGGTCGTCCGCTCGGTTTGGGACGCACGCCGGCTCGGCGGCGAGCTCGCGGTCCTCGGGCGCATCCGTGCGCCGCGGCTGGCCGGCCTCCTGGCCGCAGGCACGACGCCCCGCGGCGGCGCGTACTTGGCGCGCGAGTGGATCGAAGGCGAGGACCTCGGGCAGCTCGGCCCGTTGGATGCCTCCGCGGCGGGCGCGCTCGTGGTCGAGATCGCGCTGGCGCTCGATGAGCTGCACGCGCGCGGTTTCACCCACGGTGACCTGAAGCCGGGGAACCTCGTACGGCGCAGCGACGGCGGGATCGTGTTGACGGACTTCGGGCTGTCCGTCGTGACTCGCGGCGCACAGGCCGGCGGCACGCTGGGCTTTGTCGCGCCCGAGGTCCTCGTTGGCGCCGGCGCGAGCCCCCGCGCGGACCTCTTCTCCCTCGGCGTCACTTGGCTCTTGCTGCTCGGCGTCGTGTTGCCTCCTCCGTCACAGCTCTACGGGCGCTTCCCGGCCGAGCCGTTCCTCGCGGCTGCCGGCGTCGAGCTCGGAGCGCTCCCAGCGGACGCGCGTGACTTGATCGCCGAGCTCCTGCAGCGTGACCCGCTCGAGCGCCCCGCGACCGCCGGTGCGTTCGCGCGCCGAGCGGCCGCGCGTTTCGGGCTGCAAACGACACCCAGCGAGCTGCCTCTCGAGCCGCCGCCGTGGTCCCATACAGCAGGCCGGAGTGAGTTCCTTGCGGCACAGCTTGCCAAGGTCGCGGCGGAGGGCGGGGCCGTCACGTGGAGCCTGCCTTCCAGAGAGGAGGCCGACGCGTTCGCGCGCGAGGCTGCGCTCGTGCACGCCGTGCGCGGCGCGCGCGTCCAGCACGTCGATCTCGCGTTCGAGCTGCGCTCGATCGGCGATTCCGTTGAGCTCGACCGATGGCTGGCGCGCCTCGAGCTCCGTTCCCAACGAGCCACGCTGATCACGTCGGGTCAGCCCGGTGCGTGGGGGGGATTGGTGGCCACTGCGCTCGGCGAGCTCGAGCTCGCCTCTGGTCTCGTGCATTGTGTCGGGCCTGAGGCCGCCGTGGCCGCGGGCGCGCTCGATGTTCCAGGTCAAGGGATCGAGGCCGTCGAGCGACAGCTCGCGCGCGCGCTCCCGTCCACACCGCCGTCTGATCTCCACGCCCTCGCCGAGACCTTGCAGGTCGAGGCGGGCGGATCGAGCCTTGAAGCTGCGACCCGGGTCGCAGCGCTCTTCCTGCGCGGGGACGTCGTCGATGCCGGTGATGGCGCGCGGCTTCGGCCAGGCCTCGATGCGCGCGAGTGTGTGCGCAGCCGACCCCGTGTCGACGCGCGCGCCCAGCGCGCGCTCCCCGAGGGCGCGCGGCTCATCCTCGCGGGGCTGAGCGCGCTCGGACCCGCGCCCCCCGAGGTTGTGACGGAGGTCATCGACGCTGGAGCGGGCGCGACGCACCTCGCGCTGCTGGTCGAGCGCGGGCTGGTCGAGGCGCTCCAGATGGGCGGGCAGCGCGTCGTGCGTGTGCGAACGGGCTCGAGCGCGCTCGACCTCGGGATCGAGCGGGCCGCGCGCCGTCAGCTCTACCAGCGCCTCTCCGAATGGCTGCTGCGATCGGAGCGCTCGGTCGAGGCGACTTGGGCGGTGCGCTACCTCTCGGGGGTGGCGGGCGCCAGCGAGCAGATCTTGCACGAAGTGCGCGCGCTGGCCGCGCGGCGCCTGGCAGCCAGGGTCGCGGCCGGGCTCGAGCAGGCTCGCGCGCTTGCCAAGGCCGAGGGGGAGCCTCTGGCGCTGCTGCTCGCGCGCGAGCTCGCCTTCGCGAAGGTCGAGCTGGGTGACGCGGCAGGCGCGCGCGCAGAGGCGAATGCGTTTGGCGGCAGCGCGGCGGCGCGCGCGGCGAAGTCCGAGGTCTTGGCATGGCTCGCGCGGGTCCAAGCTGACTACGGCGAGGCGGCGCGCCTCTACGAGCTCGCGGGGCTCGCTGTGTACGCGCTCGAAGCGCGCCTCCAAGCCGCCTTCTATGCGGGTGAAACCCAGCGCGTCGAAGACCTGGCCCAGGAGTTCTTCGCGACGTTCGTGCCCGACGACGCGGAGCCGCGCGCCCTGGCGGTCCGCATCGATGTCCTGTCCGGCGCGACGATGAGCGCGCTGCGCGCCGGCGACCTCGACCGCGTGCGCACATGGATGCACAAGGGGCGCGAGCTCGCCGCAGCGTCCGACAATGTCGCTGCGCAGGGGGTCCTCGCGCTGACGCTCGGCACCGCTGCGCGCCGGCTCGGTGACCTGCGCGGCGGCCTCGAGCACTATGAGCGCGCTGTCAGCGCGTACCGAGACCTTGGCCTCGCGGCGATCCTCGCGCAGGCGCGGCTCGCGTTCGCGGGCGCCTTGCGCGAGCTCGGTCGCGTCGCGGAGTCCGAGCCGCTCGTGCTCGAGGCGTTTGGTACGCGTCGACGCCTCGGGGACTTGCCTGGGGCGGCCACGGCGCGCGGGATGCTCGGGCTCCTGCGCGCGGAGCGGGGGCACCTGCACGCTGCGTCGATCGAGCTAGAGGGCGCAGCCGAGGCGCTGACGCGCTTCGGGCGCATGGACCAAGCAGAGCTCGTCTACGCGCGGCTCAAGGAGATGCGCGCGCGCAGCGGCGAGCCCGTGGCGGCGACGGAGCTTGCTGCTCAGGCCCCGGCAGAGGGTCCGGCAGGTGCGCCTGGCAAGGCGGCCGACCCGCGCACGCTGGTCGCGCACGCGCGCGCGGCGTGGTGCTCGCGCGATATCGCGGGCGCAGTGGCCGACCTCGAGCGGGCCCTCGCTGCAGCGACCGGCGGCGGCCGGGCCACCGTCGCGGACGAAGCGCAGTGGCTGCTCGCGATCGCGCGCGGCGCGCCGGCCCCCGCGACGTCCGCCGACGCGAGCGACGCGGCGAGCGAGTCGCTCTTGGCCGAAGATCGCCTCCTGTATGCCGCGCTCACGGACACAGAGCTCGATGGGCGCGTCGTGTCGGAGCTCGCGCGTGTCCTCGTGTTGCGCGGGCGTGATGACCGAGGCGCTCGCGCGGCGATCGCGGTCGCGGCGCGTGACACGGACCCCGTCCGGCGCGAACGCGCGGCGGCGCTGGCGAAGAGCGCGCTCGAGCGGGTCCACGCCGGCGCGACCCCCGAGGCAGCAGCGTACTCCGAGCGTCACTTGCTCGGCTTCCCCGACCCCTGGCCCGAAGACCTCGCGCGTTGGCGCGATCAACCCGAGGACGAGATGGACGTCTTGACCGTTTTGGGCATCAACGAGCGGCTCGTTGAGCAGCAGGACCTCGACACGCTGCTCGGCGCGATCGTCGACGCGGCGTTGGAAGTGACCGGCGGCGAGCGGGGGTTCATTGCGCTCGAAGAGCACGGGGAGCTGTCGCTCGATCGCGCGCTCGACTCGTCGCGCGGCGACCTGGCGCCGGACGAGGTCGAGTATTCGCGCTCGATCGTCCGCGCCGCGTTGGAGCGGGGCGGCCCGCTGCGGATCGCGGACGCGGGCGAAGACGTCCTCTATGGCGATGCGCGCTCCGTGATGACCTTCGAGCTGCGCTCGGTGATGTGCCAAGCGTTTGACGTCGAGGTCGGTGTGCGCGGCGTGATCCTCGTCGACGACCGGCGGCGCCCGGGCGCGTTCGGTCCGCGCGAGGAGCGGCTCCTCGGGCTGCTCGCAGGGCAAGCGGCGCTCGCGGTGCGGCAGGTGCGGCGCCTCGAGAGCATCGTGAGCCTGCGCGACGAGCTCGCAGCGCGCGTCGTCGAGCGCGAGACGCGCCTGGAGGTCGTCGAGCGGCGCCTCGAGCAGCAAGGGCAAGTGCCGCCGGTCGAAGGCCTCATCGGCGAGTCCGAAGCCATGCGCGCCGTGCACAAGCTCCTGCGCCGTGTCGCGCCGAGTGAATTGACGGTGCTCGTCTCTGGGGAGAGCGGCACGGGCAAGGAGGTCGCCGCGCGCGCGCTGCACTCGCTGTCGCCGCGCGTGAAAGGGCCCTTTGTCGCGGAGAACTGCGCGGCGCTGCCCGCGTCGCTCCTGGAGTCCGAGCTGTTCGGCTCGCGCAAGGGCGCGTTCACCGGCTCGGAGCGCGACCGCGAGGGCCTCTTCGAGCGGGCCAACGGGGGCACGTTGTTCCTCGACGAGATCGGCGAGCTGCCGCTCGATCAGCAGGCGAAGCTGCTGCGTGTGCTCGAGACGCGCGAGGTGCGCCGCATCGGCGACGTGGAGACGCGACCGGTCGACTTCCGGCTCGTGGCCGCGACGAACCGCGACCTCGCGGTGGAAGTGCAGGAGGGGCGCTTCCGTGAGGACCTGATGTACCGGCTCGACACGGTGCGAGTCGTGATGCCGAGCGTGCGCGAGCGGTTGGAGGACGTGCCGGCGCTCGTCGCGCACTTCACACGCCTGGCCGCGGCGCGGGACGGTCGGTCACGCGCGGTGTCGCCTGAGGTGCTCGCTGCGCTCGCTGCGCGGCCGTGGCCAGGCAACGTCCGCGAGCTCGCGAACGAGGTCGCCCGCCTCTTGGTCCTCTCCGATGGCGACGTCGTGGATCCGAGCCTCGTGCGCGCGGCGCCCGCGACCGAGGCGCGTGGCGCGCAGGACCTCGTGCGGCCCCTCGAGGAGCTCGAACGGGAGGCGATCCTCGCGGCGCTCGCGCGCACGGGCGGGGACAAGCGCAAGGCCGCGGAGCTGCTCGGCATCTCCCGCGCGAAGGTCTACCAGCGCCTGAAGGAGTGGCACATCGAGTGACCCGCTCTCCGCGGGCGATGGAGACCAATCGCACGCCAACGGCGCGTACCCGCGGCGACGACGGTGGGCCGTCGGCCGCGGGCCGCGCCGAGCTGCAAGGTCAGCCAGCGGCGATGAGCGCCGCGAGGTCGCGCGCGCGCGCGCCCGCGTGCGTCGCAGAGAACTTCTCGGCGATCCGCTCGAGCTTCTTGTCCAAGCCGCGCCCGTCGAGGCCGTCCTCGGCCAGGGTCGCCTCCAGCTTCTCAAGCTGCTTCGCTGCCTCGAGCTCGTCCTTCATCTCCGGGCTCGCGAGGCGCGTCGCGAGGTCCGCCACGCGCGTTGAGACCCCTTCGAGGTCACCGACGGCCTTGGCGAGCTCCGCGATCGCCGCCGCCGCGGCGTTGGCCTGGCCGTGCTCGACCATCCACTCGATACGGCGCAGCCGCAGGTCCGCCATCGTGTGGACGCTCGCGATGAACGCCTCGGCGCCTTCCGCGCCCTTGTTGCCCGCCTCTTGGGCGACCTCGACGGCCTTGGCGAACTCGCCCTTCGCGCGCGCCTTCCAGGCCTTCGCCAGCCCCTTGTCGAGGCCCTTCGGCCCCTTCTGCGCGATGGCGACCTGCTGTGCGACGAGCTCTTCGAGCTGGCTGTGCAGCTCCATCGTGTAGCCCTGCAGGATGATCTTGCCGTCGACGTCCAGGAGGGCAAAATGCGGGATCCCGTCGAGGCCGACGTCGAAGGGCCGCTCAGACGTCCACACGGCGTTGCTGCCCATCCACTTGGAGTTGTAGGCGAGGCGCTGGACGGTCGGGAGGTCGTGCCCTTGGCTCTCGACGAACACGACCTGCAGGTCATCGCCGTACTCGCGTTGCATCTCGACGCCCTTCGGCACCGCGAAGCCAACACACGGCGGGCACTTCACGCCCCAGAAGTCGACGAGGACGGGCTTGCCGCGCAGCTCGGCGAGGCTCTTGAGTCCGCCTTGGTTGACCCCCTCCGAACGGAACGTGTAAGCGGGCGTCTGCCCGACCTGGGTGCCGCGCCCCTCTTGTGCGGTGGCCTCTTGGGCGTGGGCAAGGATCAGCGGGAGGGGGAGCGTCAAGGCGGCGAGCGCCAGGAGTCGTACGGGTGTCATGTTCATGGTCGTTTGGATGGCGTGGGTCTGGTCGTAGGGGCAAGGCGAGGGGTCCCCCGGGGCGGCCGGCCGCGTCGATGGCGCGGAGGCCGGGCCCATGGGCGCGGGGAATGCAGCGGAGCGCTCGCGTGGAGCGGATCGCGGCGTTCCTGGGGCGCCGTCAGGGTCGCCCTTCTGGGTCGACCTTCTGGGCCGCCCTTCTGGGCCGCCCTTCAGGGTCGCCCTCTTGGGCCGCCCTTTTGGGGCCGAGGGTTGGCAAGTCACGGGCTAGGGTTCGTACCCAGCGCCACGCCTGTCCTCGGCCCAGATCGGTCGAGCGCCTTGCGGGCTCAGCTCGCCGTCCGTTTGCAGGGACCGACCGGTCCCAGGGCCGCGGCCGCAGGCAGCGGCGCGCGAGCACACAGTGCTCCCGTTCATGTGAACGGACGGCAACGGAGGGCAGACGTCACGTCCTCCACGCTAGCGCGCTGGCCAGCGACCGCGCGGCTTCGACGCGCGATTTACGCAAACTCAACGGCTCGGCGCGGCGGGGTTGCGCTCATCAAATCCGGATTGCGGGAACCCGAGGGCGCATCGTGACCCAACCTAGTGTGGCCCGGACGCCCGGCCCTGAGACCTAGGCCCGAGGCCCTAGGCGCAGGGCTGAGCGCAGCGGCCGCACACGAAGGACGACGACGATGCAAGACTCCCTCCACGACGATGAGGCGATCAAGGGCGCGGTGCGCCAAAACTACGGCTCGGTCGCCCGGGCCGGGCTGAGCTCGGAGCACGCGGGCATGCGCTCGATCGCGCAGGCCTTCGGCTACACCGTGGAGGAGCTCGCGGCGATCCCGGCGGCCTCGAACATGGGCCTCTCGTGCGGCAACCCCGTCGCGCTCGCCTCGCTGCGACCCGGCGAGACCGTAGTCGACCTGGGCTCGGGCGGCGGGCTCGACGTCTTCCTCGCGTCGCGCGCCGTCGGCCCCGAGGGGCACGCGATCGGCATCGACATGACGCCCGACATGGTGGCGCTCGCCCGTCGCAACGCCGCGCAGCACGGATACACCAACGTGCGGTTCCACCTCGCGGAGCTCGAGGCGACGCCGCTGCCGGCGGACAGCGTCGACTGCGTCCTCTCGAACTGCGTCCTCAACCTGTGCCCCGATAAACCAGCGGCGCTGCGCGAGGTCTTCCGCATGCTGAAACCGGGCGGCCGCGTCGCCATCTCCGACATCGCGCTGAAGCAGGCGCTGCCGGCGCCCATCGCGCGCGAGATCGCGGCTTGGACGGGGTGCATCGCTGGCGCCCAGCTCATCTCTGACCTCGAGCGCGCGCTCGACGACGCCGGCTTTGTCGACGTCTTCGTGCAGGACTCGGGCGCGGACCTGAACGCGTATCGAGACGGGGGACACGCAGCCTGTTGCGGCCCAGCCGCTGAGACCACCGAGCCCGCCGAAGTCGCGCCGAGCGCGTGCTGCACGCCAGCGCCGGCCGGCGCGAGCGCGTGTTGCGCGCCGCCCGCTGCGACGCCGACCCCATGCGCGCCGGCCGACGCCGCGGGCTCGCCTGACTTCCACGCGTCCATGGGCGCGCTGCTCGACAGCTTCGACGTGAACGCGTACGCCGCGAGCGTGAAGGTCTACGCCCGCAAGCCTGAATGACGCCCTTGGGGCCTTTAGGCCCATTCCGTATCGTGGGTCGATGGCTTGGAACTCTCCGGCGCCCCTGGCGCGCGTGCTCGAGGTGATCCAGAGGCTCCAGGACGCGCCGCTCGCGCGTGTCCTCGACGTCGGCTGCGGCACGGGTGAGCTGCTCGCCGCCCTCGCCGCGCGCGGCGCCCAGGCGGTCGGGATCGAGCTGGACGAGGGCCTCGCGCGCGCGGCGCGCCTCGTCGCGCCCGGCGCCCGGATCGAGGCCCGCGACGCCGGCGCAGCGCCGCTCCCCGACGGCTTCGACCTCGTCGCGTGCCTCGGCGCGTCACACGCCTTCGGCGCAGGGCCAGGCGCGCTGACCAGCGCTGCGGTCGCCCTCGCGGCTGCAGCGAAGCCGGGCGGGTACGTGCTCGTCGGCGAGGGCTTTCAGCGCCAGCCGCTGCCGGCCGAGTACGCGGCGTTCCTCGGCGAGCCGAACGGGATCGAGCGCACACACGCAGAGAACGTCCTCGAGCTGGAGCGCCACGGGCTCGACGTCGTGCACGCGATCACCGCGAGCGAGGCGGAGTGGGACGAGTTCGAATGGGACTTCTACCGGCGACGAGGCCAACGCGTTTGGCGCGACGCTTGGCTGCGCTCAGGGCGCGCGACGATGGGCTTTGGCGTCTACCTCGCCCGTCGGTCGCCCCAGCCCTGAGCGTCAGAAGCGCCCGAAGTCATTGACGTCGGACGCCATCCAGGTGCCCCACGATTGACCCGCACGCGCCACGTCACGTAGGCGCGTCAGGACACGCTCCACCTCGCCTTGGTCGGCGAGCACGAGCTCGATCCGCGCGCGCGGCACGTAACCCACGACGCGGTCGCGGGCGCCGACGAAGGCCTCGGACTCCGTGCGCTGCGAGTGGCCCTCGCAGCGCGTCAAGGTGAAGCCGGGGAGGTCGGGGTCAGCGCGCAGCGCGTCGATGCACGCCTCGGCGACCGCGGCGTGCACGAACAGGGTCAAGCACTTCAAGAGGTGGCCTCCGTGAGGGAGAGGGGCGGCGACGCGGGCGCTTCGCGATGGCCGACGAGCGGCCCTTGGGCGCGGCCTTCGATCCACGCGTAGAGCGACGGCAGCAGCACCAGCGTCAGCGCGGTGGACGTCGCGAGCCCGCCGAGTACGACGATCGCCAGCGGGCGCTGGATCTCGGACCCCGGCCCCGTCGCCAGGAGGAGCGGCAGCAGCCCGAGCGCCGTCGTCACCGTTGTCATCAGTACGGGCTGGAGTCGGCGCTCGACGCCGCGGCGCACGGCTTCCTCGAGCCCGAGGCCTCCCTCACGGAGCTGATTGAAGTACGTCACGAGCACGACGCCGTTCAGGATCGCAGTGCCGAAGAGCGCGATGAAGCCCACCGAAGCCGGCACCGACAGGTACAGGCCGCTCGCCCAGAGCGCGCAAACGCCCCCGATCAGCGCGAACGGGATGTTCAACAGGATCAGGCCCGCCTGGCGGAGGGAGCGGAACGTGCTGAACAGGATGAAGAAGATCGAGGCGACCGCGATCGGGACGACGATCGCCAAGCGGCGCGCGGCGCGTTGTTGGCTCTCGAACTCGCCGCCGAACTCGATGAAGGACCCCGGCGGCAGGCTCAGCTGCGCGGCGGACTCTCGGCGGAGCTCGTCGACGAGGCCCACGATGTCGCGCCCTTCCACGTTGGCTTGAATGACGACGTGGCGGAGGCCCTGGTCATGGTCGAGCTGTACGGGGCCATCCACTTCGACCAGGTCGGCGAGCTGTGCCAGCGCGACGCCGCCGACGTCATCGCCGGCGCCCGCGCCGCGGACGCGCAGCTCGCCGATCGTCGCAGCGCTGTCGCGCCGGTCCTCCGGCAGACGGACGACGACGGGGACCCGGCGCCCGTCTTCGAGCACCTCCGTCACCGCGCGTCCGGCGACCGCGCCCTCGACGAGGCGATTGACGGCCTCGCCTGAGACGCCGAAGCGCCCCATCGCGGCCTGGTCGAGCTGCACCTCGAGGTACGTCTGCCCACGCAGCGGCGCGCGCATGACATCGACCGCGCCTTGGGTCGAAGCGACGAGCCGTTCTAGCGCCTCGGAGTCGCGCTCGAGCGCGTCGAGGTCCGTCCCGAACAGCTTCACGGCGAGCGCCGCGCGCACGCCCGTGATCATCTCCGACGTCCGCATCTGGATCGGCTGGGTGAAGCCGAACGACACGCCCGGGACCTGGCTCAATTGCGCGCGCAGCGCGTCGACGAGCGCTTCATCGGTGTCGAAGCGCCACTCTTCACGCGGCCGCGTCACCAGATAGTGATCGGTCTCGTGCAGGCCCATCGGGTCGAGGCGCAGCTCATCGGAGCCGACGCGCGACACGACGTGCAGCACCTCGGGCAGCTCCATCATGCGCCGTTGGAGCTCACCGTCGAGCTCCATCGAGCGCTCGAGCGAGATGCTGGGCAGCTTCGACGTCTGGACGACAAGGGTGCCCTCTGCGAGCGTCGGCATGAACTCGCCGCCGAGGCTCACGAAGGCGAGCCCCGCGGGGATGAAGAGCGCCAGCGCGCTCGCCACGGCCACGCCGCGGCGTCGGATCGCCCAATCGACGAGCGGGCGGTGGACCCGTGCAGCGAGCCGCATCAAGCGGCTCTGCCGGTCCGCGCCAGCCTTGACCAGGAAGCTCGCGACGACCGGCATGACGACCAAGGCGATGACAACCGCGCACACGAGCGCGATCGAGATCGTCTTCGCGAGCGGCGTGAACATGCGCCCCTCGAGGCCGGTCAGGGTCAAGAGCGGCACGAAGACGAGCACGATGATCGCAGTGCCGGACACGACCGGCGGACCGACCTCGCAGGCGGCGCGGTAGATCGTGTGCAAGCGCGCCGCGCCGCCGCCCTCTGCGCGCAGGCGCGCTTGGACGTTCTCTACGACGACGACGGCGGGGTCGACCAAGATGCCGATCGCGATCGCGATGCCGCCGAGCGACATCAGGTTCGCGGTCATGCCGAGCGCGTGCATCGTCAGGAACGTCGCGAGCACCGTCAGCGGCAGGACGAGCGTCACAGTGAAGGCCGCGCGCAGCTCGCCCAGGAACACGAGCAACACCAGCACGACGAGCGCGCAAGACTGCAGGAGCGCGCTCTGCACCATCGACGTCGAGCGCTCGACGAGCTCCGTACGGTCGTAGAACGGCACGACGCGGACCCCAGGCGGGAGCGCCGCCGCGATACCGACGAGGGCGTCTTTTGCGTCGGCGACACATTGGCGCCCGTTCGCGCCGAGGCGCGTCAGCACGAGGCCCTGGACGTGCTCGCCCTTGCCGTCCTTCGTGACGCCGCCGAAGCGCGTGAGCGACCCGACGCGCACGTCGGCGACATCGCCGACGTGGATCGGCGTCATGTCGCGCGTCGCGACGGTGACGCTGCGAATGTCGTCGACGCCGCGCAGCCGCCCGACCGCGCGCACCAGCAGCACCTCACCCGAGCGCTCGATGCGGTCGCCGCCGGCGTTGCGGTTGTTGTCGGCGAGCGCCGCGCCGATCGCCTCGAAGTCGAGGCCGAGGTGGTTCAGCTTTTCGGGGGACGGCAAGACCTCGAACGTTCGGACCTCGCCCCCGAGCGCGTTGACCTCGGCGACTCCATCGACCGAGAGGAGGCGCGGGCGGATCGTCCAATCGAGGAGCGATCGCAGCTCGGCGTTCGAGTAGCCCTCGCCCTCCACGGTGAACATGAAGGCCTCGCCGAGCGGCGTCGTGATGGGCGCGAGGCCGCCCTCGGTCCCGTCCGGCAGCTCGCCCCAGACTTGGTTGAGGCGCTCTGACACTTGCTGGCGCGCCCAGTACACGTCCGCGTCCTCGGCGAAGTCGATCGTGACGGTTGAGAGGGCGTACTTCGAGACTGAGCGCAGGTGCGCCTGATCTGGGATGCCGCGCACTGCGGTCTCGATCGGCCGCGTAATGCGCTGCTCGACCTCGACCGGCGAGAGCCCCGGCGCTTTCACGATCACCTGCACCTGCGGCACAGAGATGTCCGGGAACGCGTCGACGGGTAGCTCGTTCGACGCCCAGATCCCTGCCGCCGCGATCGCGAGCGTCGCTGCGAGCACGAGGACACGCTGCGTGAGCGCGAACGCGACGATGCGCGGGACCATCACTCCTCACCGCCCTGTCCGAGCCAGACGGACTTCAGCAGCAGGAGCTGGCTGGTGGCGACGGTCTCACCGGCCCGGAGTCCCGAGCGAATCTCGACGAGCTCGTCGCCCTCTTGACCGAGCTCGACCTCGCGCGCCTCCCACGCGGCGGCGCCGTGGCCGCGGCCCTCTACGCGCACGAACACGAAGCGACCGCCGTCGGCCGAGGTCACGGCGCGCGCCGGTACGGTGATCGCGCGCTCACGCGCCGCGGTGGCGCCGTGCAGCTCGACGAAGAGCCCGGGGCGCAGCGCCGCCCCAGCGTCGGCCGTGGAGACGACCGCGCGCGCCAGCGCCGTTTGCGTCCCTGCGTCGATGCGCGGATCCACGTAGGAGAGTCGCGCGGTGACGTCCAACCCGAGGTTCTTCGCGACGACCCGGACCGGGTCGTCGAGCGTCAGCTCCGCGAGGGTCGCGACCGGGAGGCGCGCTTCGACCCAGACCTGCGACAGGTCTGCGAGCTCGAATAGCACGCTCTCGGCGGTCGTGGCCTCACCGAGCGCGACCCGCCGTTCGAGGACCTGTCCGGACAGCGGCGCGCTGACGACGAACCGGGCGAGGCCGCCCAGGTCCGCGTGGATCGTGTCGCTCGCTTCGAGGGCGCTCGCTCCAGGCGCGGCGGTGGCCCCTCCGGCGCCGTGGCGCGTGGCGCTGCCGAGTGCGACCGCGGCCAGCGTCAGGTCCGGGTCGACGCCCAAGGCGCGCAATGCGGCAGCGGCCGTCGATGCGCTCAGGTCGGCCTCTTGCGCAGCGCGGCGGGCGGCGAGCACCTCTTGCTCGCTCGTCGCTTCGCGCGAGAAGAGCCGCTCCTCGCGCGCGAGCGCGGCTTGGGCGAAGTCCGCGCGCTGGTCGGCCTCCAGGAGCGCGCTGCGCACTGCCGCGAGCTCGCGGCTCTCCAGCGCGCACAGCGGCGCGCCTTCGCGCACCGTGTCGCCGGGAGCGACGAAGTGCTCGGTGATGACACCTTCGACGCGCGCCACGACGGTGGCGCGGCGGGTCGCGTCGAGGCGGACCTCTGCGGGCGCCCGAAACGCGCGTGTCGGCGCGCCAGGTCCTACGACCGCGACGTCGACCGCGAGGCCGTCCGCGACGAAGGGCGCGTCGAGCGTGCGCGCCGGAGCGGCCGGGGCGACCTCGGGCGTGCGCGCGCAAGCGCCGGCCAGCGCGAGCACGATTGCGCCGACTGCGCGGCGCATATGCAGTGTATGAAGCGTGGGGGGAGCGGTCTGGATCACGGCGTTGGGGTCCCGAGGAGTGTCTCCATCTCGATCCGTGCGAGGTGGTGGGCGATGCGTGCTTCGAGGTGGCGGACGCGCGCGTCGCCGCGCATGCGTTGGGCGTCGAGGACCTCGACGAGGGAGCGCTTGCCTTCGCGGTACCCGAGCTCGAGGGCCTCGACGATTCCGTCGACGCTCGGCAAGACGTCAGCTTCGATGAGCTCGACCGTCGCGCGAGCGGCCGACGCGCGCGCGACGAGCGCAGCGACCTCGGCCCGGAGCGCGCGCCGGGTGGCCTCGCCGCGGCGCCGCTCCGCCACCACGCGCGCGCGCGCCGCCGCCGCCAAGTCGGCGCCGCTGTTGAAGGCGCGCAGCGGCAGGCCGAGGCTGATCACAAAGGCGTGGTCGTCGACGTCGGAGTATTGACGCAGCCCGAGGCCGACATCGAGGTCCGGGCTCCGCGCAGCGTCCGCGAGCGCAGCGAGCGCGCTCAGCTCGCGCAAGGCCGAGGCGCTGCGCTGCAGCGCCGGCGCGGTCGTGATGCGCGCGTCCAACTGGCTGAGGTCGAGCTCGCCTTGTAGGAGCGACAGGTCCCCGACGGGGCCTCCGGCCGGCACCGGCGCGCCCACGAGCTCGGCGAGCTGGGCGCGAGCGGCATCGAGCTCCTGGGCCGCGTCCATGCGCGTCAGGCGCGCTTCGGAGAGCGCCACGAGCGCGCGGCGCTCTTCGGAGCGCGCGGTCGCCCCGGCGTCGACTCGCTCCGCGACTGCGGCGTGGATTCGGTCGACGAGGCGCTCGTCATCCGCCGCCAACGCGAGCCGCTCGCGCGCGGCGAGCGCGCTGTAGAACGCGGCGCGCACATCGCGCAGGAGCGAGAGGCGCGCTTCGACGCGCGCCCATTGGCCGCGCGCGACGCCGGCCTCGGCGACCTCTTGGCGTCGCGCTCGCTTGCCTCCGAGCTCGAAGGTCTGCGAGACTCCGAGCGTGATCTGCGCCGCGTCGAAGCCCTCGAACGCGCCGCTCCCGCCGACGTCTTCAAACTCGAGCGAGAGGTTCGGGTTCGGTCGACGCGCGGCGTTCGCGGCCTCGGACTGGAGCGCGACGAGCTCTGCGGACGCGGCTGCGAGGCTCGGATGCGCCGCGAGCGCGACCGCTTCGACGTCGGCGAGGGTCCATGCGTCGGGCAGCGCGAGCGCCGGCGGGTCGACCTCCTCCTGCGCCGAGGGTGCCTCGAACCCGGGCACGGTCGGTGGGGGGCCGTCGCCATGGGGGGGGACCGGGCGCGTGGCCTGGCCCACGCAGGCGGCGAGCGCGGCGACGAGCGGCAGCGCCGATGTGCTGGCGCGCAAGCTGGCGTGCGCTGCACGTGTGTGGGGGCGGATGATGAGGTCGGTGGCGCGCATGCGGAGTGACCGATCGGGGGGGGCGGATTCAATGCCCGCCTCCCTGCGGGCCTCGAACCTAGCCTTCGGTTCCCCGCGCGGGGCCTACAGCGACGTCATCCGGGCCACTTCACATGCATGACCCGAGCGCCGGCGCGCTTCGAAGCGCGTCGCAGCGCCGCAGCGTGACCGTGCGCCGCGCTGCTGCAAGGGGCAGCGCGGCGCACGGCGCCGCTGACGACCTCGCTTGTGCAGAGGTCCTAACGGCGTCGGGTCGCAGCCAGCGCGTCGGGGTCGGCTGCGTCCGTTCCGGCTCACGGTCGGAACCAGACCGCGCAGGCGTTGCTGAAGTTCGACGTCGGCGTTCCGCCGCTGGTCAGGTCCCTGTGCCAGCACTGGAAGTGCATGCGCACCCCCGGGAGCGCAGCGAAGGGGCCCGTCGGCGACGGGAGCTGCGTCGGATCGAAGGTCGCGCTGATGGTGCCGGCCGAGCCCGAGAAGAGGATCGCCCCGCCGACACCGCGTCCGATGGCGCCGCCCAGGCACAGGTGCCCCGCGCCGCCGCCCGCATGTTGGACATCGCCGGCCATGTCGGACACGATGAAGTAGCCGTAGGCGTTCGGGGTCATGTCCGTGCACACGAGCCGCTGCGTGCTGCCGAGCGATGCGTCGCCGATCGCGGAGATGAAGGACTTCACTCGTCCGCCATCGGCGCTCCCGAAGTGGGATTGGGCCGCGCAGTACTGCACGCCAAAGGCCTGCTCGCTCGAGCCGAAGACCGTCGGGGACTCGTAGGATTGCACGCCGATCCGCTGGCCGCCCGGCGCAGCCTCATCTTGCCAGACGAGCGTGGCTGTATCGGTCGACGCGCCGCCATCCCAGCGTGTCGTGATCGACACGCGGCCTTGGTAGCCCGCCCCGAGCGCGACGGGCATGTGCCGCTCCGCAATCGCGACCGTGGTGTTCGCTTGCGCAAACGCGAGCGCACCGGCGAGGACTCGCACGTCGAAGTCGCCTGACCCCGGCGTCGCGTTCCAAGCCTCCTCCTCGTACGCGATGTAGAAGCTCGTCCCATCCGTCGCCACGCTCGGCGCGTGGCGCGGCAAGAAGAGGTCGTAGTCCTCCATGTCCGACACGTGCCTGGCACCGAAGCAGAAGTCGTTCGCACAGACCGCCGCCCAGATGTCGGAGTTGAACAGCTCCTGCTCGGCGACGACCACGAAGGGCCGGATGTTGAAGCCGGGATAGGTCTCATCGAACGTCGAAGAGACATCGAGGTGCGACGCCTGAAACAGCCCAGGGACCTCGAAGTTCGGCGCCACGACCCCGGAACCGTCAGCGAGCACGCGGACCGCTCGCGGCTGCCCCTTGCCATCGAGGTTCGTGTCACGGATCCACGCCACGTTCCAGACGCGCCCGGTGAGGAGCTCATTGCCACGGCTCTTGGAGATCGCGGGCGCGCGATCGTCAGTCGCGGCGCCGTGCGCGAGCGGCAGCGGCGCGCCCTGGGCGCTGCCGTCCGAGAACAGCGCTTGGCACATGATGTCGCGGTCGGTGGCGGACACCTCGACCTCCCACACGACGCAATACGCGGCGCCGGGGGCCGTCAAGGAGTTGCTGCCGCCGATGTCAGGGTGGACGCAGCTCGCGCCCAAGCTGGCGATCGTGCGGATCGGACCAGCGACCCGGGTGGTCGCCGCGACGGGACGGCCCATGATCGTCGCGGTCGAAGTGCCCGGACCGTTGACGGTCTGGCTGGCGACGACCATGGCGTCATAGGTGCCGCGGGCGCCGGCGATCACCGGGGTGTCCCAGTAGTTCGTCGAGAGGTCGATGGCGACCGTCGAGCCTTGCACGCCTGCGGCGTCGAACGACGTCACGAAGACGTCCTTGTCCGTCGCCGACACGTACTCCGACCAGCTCACCCAGAGCTCGTTCGTCCCTGCGATCCAGACCGCGTCGGCCTGGTCGTGTTCGTCCTGCGTCGAGCCTGTCACGTGCAACTGGGCGCCGATCAAGGGGTCGATGGTCAAGGGGAGCACCGCGGTCGCGAGGAACGAGGCGGGCACAGTCAGCGTGATCGCGGAGCCCGTCCAAGCGCGCGCGAGCTCAGCGCGCGCGCCTCTGGCGTCGATGACCCAGGCGCGGCCGTAGGACACGGCGCCGTACGCTTGGTGGACGAAGCGCAGCGTCTCTTCGCCGGGGACTGCCGTCCACGGGCTGTCGACGGCGAGCTCGACGCTGAGGTCGCCCGACGTCGGCAGCGTCTCGAACACGAACGACTGATAGAGGCCGTCGAGCGTGACGTCGTACCGCTCGCTCAAGCTCCCACGGGTGAGCACGACCTCGTTCGCGCGGCGGGCCACGGTCGCAGCCGTGACGGGGAGGTCCTCGCCCCCGGACGTCACGCGGGCGAGGGTGAAGCGCGTCGGGGCGCTCTCGGGCGCGGACTTGCCGAGGCGCGGCAGGAACGTCAGCCCGGCTGCGTCAAAGCGGGCCTTCCAGTTCGCGCCGGCGGCCCAGATCACGCCGGCCTCCGAAGTGTCGTCGAAGACGGCGGCCGATAGCGCGGCCGGATGCGGCGCGGCGCCGGGAGCGGGTCGCAGGTCGCGGGCGGGCGCGTCGCTGACAAGAGCCAGGTGGACCGCGCATAGGAGGGCGCAGGTGGATGTGGAGCGGATCAAGGGCTGGGAGGCGATACGTTGCATGGCGATCTCCAAGGGGGATTGCGGCCGCATCAAGGGGGCGCCCTCGAGCTGCAGCCACCAGGGCAATCCGCGCCTCCGACGCGCTGCTACACACATTCCGCCTAAACCTGCGCGGACCCCACGCTGCGCTCGTTTGCGGCGCCAGGCCCGGGGCCGCCACGCTGCGATACCGAGCCAACGCGCGCCGCCCGCGCCGCCCCTCTCGGAGCGGCGCGGGCGGCGACCATGACGAGCGGTTCGCGCTCAGCCCTTGTGGGGCGCGTGCGGGTGCCAGCCGAGCAGCCAGTACATCGCGAGCGATCCGATGACGTACGCGAGGATGACGTGCCAACCGCCCTTGAGCCAGCCGCCGACAGAGCGTGCCTCGGGGAAGATGTTCGAGAGCGCGACGCCCGCGGATGAGCCGAACCACACCATCGAGCCGCCGTATCCGACCGAGAACGCCAGCACGCCCCAGTCGTATTGACCTTGTTTCAGTGCCAACGCAGTCAGAGGAATGTTGTCGAAGACCGATGACACAAAGCCCAGCCCGAAGGCCGTCGACCACGAGGCCTTCGGCAGCTCTTCGACCGGCATCATGGACGCGCACACCACGAGCGAGAGCAGGAAGAGGCTGCCCTTGACCGCCTCGGGGACGAGGCTCCATTCGGGCTTCCGGACCGGGATCGCCAGCAGGATCGCGGCCCAGACGGCGGCCCCGAGGAAGGGGAACGCGTCGGCGTGGGCCGAGAAGTGCATGTTGACCACGACGTTGGTCGCGATCGCCGCCGCGAGGATCCAGACGACGATTCCGATGCGAGCCCAGTCGATGTGCGCGTTCTGGTTCGCGTCCTTCTGGATCGGCTGGAACTTGTGCTGCTGACGTGACGCGAAGACGCAGATGACCATCAGCGCGACCGTGGCGGGCAGGAACGCGTGCAGGACGTCCCTCGGGTCGACGCCGTCGATCCACATCATCGTCGTCGTCGTGTCACCGACGACGCTGCCCGCGCCGCCTGCGTTCGAGGCCGCGACGATGCCCGCGAGGTAGCCGATGTGCACGCGGCGCTTGAAGACCGTCGCGGCGACCGTACCCCCGATCAATGCTGCGGCGATGTTGTCGAGGAACGCCGACATCACGAAGACCAGGACCAGGAGCATCATCGGCCCCTTCCAGTCGTCCGGCAGGAACTTCGGCAGGACCTGGGGCACCTCGCTCTCCTCGAAGTGGCGCGCGAGGATCGCGAAGCCGACGAGGAGCGCAAAGAGGTTGGAGAGCACCACCCACTCGTGGTGCATATGGCCGACCCAGCCGCCGAAGCCCTCACCGCTGTGGAAGCCGGTGAAGATGATCTTGTAGATCGAGATCGCAGCCGCGCCGGTCAGCGCGACCTTGAGGGTGTGGTGGTGGAACATCGCGACGCTGAGGAGCGTCGCAGCGAACATGATGAACTCGATGCGGATGCCGAAGACGGCCGGCGCTTCCGCGAGGAGGGGGGTCAAGTGCGTGATCATGCCGTTGGGGTGCAGGGCGTGGCCTCTGGGCTCACTTGACGAAGGTGACGGGGACCTTGGTGAGAGCGAGGACCTTGTTGGCGGTCGAGCCGAGGATCAGCTCGCCGAGCGCGGACATCCCGCGCGTCCCCATGACGATCTGGTCGCACTCGAGCTGCTCGGCGAGGTGCGTGATCGTCTTCGCGACGTCGCCTTGCTCGAAGTGCTCGACGCACGCGACCCCTGCGGCCTCCAGGGTGGCGCGGGCCGGGCCCAAGGAGGACTCCGCCCAATCCCGCTCCATGCGCGCGAGCTCCTCGGGCTTGAGGAGCCGCCGGACCATCCAGTCGTCCCCCCTGGGTTGCACGTTGACGAGGTGCACTTCGAGGTCTTGGACGCGTTGACCTAGGTCGGCGACGAACTGGGCCGCGCGACCGGAGCACTTCGATCCATCGACCGAGAGGAGGAGCTTGCTCTTCATTTTGCGAGTGTCCGTGGTCGTGGGGGAGCGGTTCAACTCCTCCGATCGGAATGCGCGCGGGTTGTCCTCATGGCAAACCCCTGGATCGGCGGCGTTCCCGCCGCTGGCGCGCCCGCGCGGCCGCGCCGAGCCCGCGCGTTGCTCACTCAGGTGCGCGCATTCGGTCAGTTATGGCCGTCGTATAGGGCTGTTTATAGGAATTCGGTCATTGAGCCAGCGCGCTCGATCGCCGTCTTCATCGTGTGCTCACTCTCTCGAGCGCCGCCGCCCGCAACGCGCGCGCTGCGAGCGTCGCGACGTAGACGTTGCCCGCCGGGCTCAGGTGCACTTTGTCTCGCGTGAGCAGGCCCTGCTCCGCGTCGCTCACATTGAAGAGCTCGAGGTGGTCGACAAACGCGCGGCGGAGGTCGCAGAGCGTGCGCGGTGAAGGGCTGCTTGCGGCGCTTGCCACGACGTCGCGTGTCATCTGGACGAAGTCTTCCAGCATCGGGTCGAGCTCGTTTGGGCGACGGGTGCGCTCGCCGATCACGCTCGCGGTGGCGACCACGCAGCGCGTGCCCGGGGCCGCCTCGAGCCCTTGGCACAGGGCTTCGAGCCCCGGCGCGAAGGCGTCGCGCGGCGTCCCGCGGCCGCTCTGCGAGTGCCAGACGTCATTGATCCCGATGTAGATGAAGACGAGGGTCGGCGCCTGGGCGACGATGTCCTTCTCGTAGCGCGCGAGGAGGTCGTTGATCTTGTTCCCGCTGACCCCGGCAGGGATCACGACCGCCTTCGGCTTCAGCGCCGCGAGCGCCGTCCGCAGCAGGTCGACGTAGCCCCCCGGCGTCGCCCCGGCCTGGGTGATCGAATCGCCGAGGAACGCGACGCGCTCCTCCTCCCCAAAGGCGTCCGCCATCAAGCGCGCAGCGGCTTCGAGGCGACGGGCCGGGTCCCTGCGCTGGGCGAAGAGCCAGGGCAAGCAGCCGCCATCGGCGTAGGCATAGTTCCAAGCGTCGTGACCGACGCCGTGGAGCTCGTGGTAGTCCGGCGTCTCTCCGAGCGCGCGCAGCGCTGCGACCATCTGCTGGCTGCGTTCGACGGGGACCGCGCCGTCTTGGTCGCCGTGCCACACGGACACAGGGAGGCCAGCCAGCGCCGCCGCCGCCCGCTCGTCGCCGCCGCCGCACACCGGCGCGACGGCCGCGAACCAGTCGGAATGGCGCAGCGCGAGCTGGAACGCGCCGTAGCCGCCCATCGAGAGGCCCGTCAGGTAGATCCGGTCGAGGTCTACGGGGTACGTGCGCGCGACCTCTTGCAGGGCGAGCATCGCGCCCTGCATCGGCGCCGTCGGTTGAGCGTCGAGGGGTCGGGAGGTCGTCGAGCCCCAAGGGTCCAGCGTCCAGCGGTCGTCGCTCGCGCACTGCGGCGCGAGCACGAAACAAGGGAACTCGGCGAGGCGCTCGGGGGTCGCCATCCGGCGCGGGAAGTGCGTCAGTTGCTTCGTATTGTCCGCGCCGCGCTCGCCGGCCCCGTGCAGGAACAGGATCAGCGGGTAGCGCTCGCCCGCCCGCATCGGCTGCGGCGTCAGCAGTCGATACTCGAGCGTGTGGCCGTCGAACTCGACCTTCGATGCCAGGAACAGCGCGTCCGGGTCCTGCGGCTTGGGCGGCGTGTTCGGCGGGAGCGGACCTTGCAACGTGGCAACGAGAGCGAGGGTGGCGACGGGGGAGATCATCGCGCCAGAGCATACAGGCCAGTCGCCGATTGCCCAGTCCGTGAAGCGCGCCGCGACCCTCCCGAAGAAGGGCGCGGCGCTTCCCGTCGCTGGCGCTCCGCGCTCGCCCTTGGGGCGCCAGCTCTGGTGAGTTTGGCGCAGACCCTTAGGTCACTGGAACGTCACGGAGAGGCCATCCGTGAAGTTCGATGTCGCCGACCCGCCGATCGAGTCACGGAACCAGCACTGGAACCGCCAGGTCTCACCTGCCACCGCCGCGACGTTCCCGGTCGGGGTCGGCAGCGAGGTCAGATCGAGCTGGAGCCCCATCGTTCCCGTCGCGCCGCTGTTCTGGATCTGCAGCGAGTAGCGCCCGATGTTGCCCGTCAGGCAGAGGTTCCCCGCGGAGCCGCCCGGGTTGGGCGCGAAGCCAGCGGTTTGGCTGGTGAGGAAGAAGCCCACGGTGTTCAGCGGGAGCTGTGACGCGCCGAGGCGTAGGTCGTTGGCAGCGACGACGTTGCTGCCTGTCGCAGACATGCGCGCGGCGACGCCGGTCGAGTTCGGATTTGCTGCGCAGTAGTTCGTCGCGAGCACAGCGGCTTGGTTGTCGAGCACGTAGACGTTGGCCTGCTGGCGCAGCGTGACCGCCAGGTCGATCGTACCGTTCCCGTCGACGTCCGCGCCGATGACCTCGCTCGGCTCGACGCCGATCGCGACGAGCGTCGCTGCGCCCAGTGCGCCGCCCGTGTTCGCCAGCAGAGACAGGTTCCCTGAGGCTTGGTTCGCCGTCACGACGTCGACGTCACCGTCGCCATCGAGGTCCGCAGCGAAGACGTCGCCCGTGTCGAGCCCGCCCGTGGCGAACGCGATCGGCCCGCCGAAGGTGCCGCCGGTGTTGCGGTACAGCGCGACGAAGTTCTGCGCGAGGTTGTTGTCGTCGCCCGTGCCAGCGAGCACGTCGAGGTCACCGTCCCCGTCGAAGTCCGCGGCAGCCAGGCCGTCTGGCCGAGCTCCGGCGGGCACCGGGAGGAAGGAGGGCGCGCCGAGCGCTCCACCGCCGAGGTTCGTCAAGAACCCGACCTGGCGCGAGTCGTGCGAGGCGACCGCGACGTCGAGGTCGCCGTCACCGTCGAAGTCGCCGACCGCGTGGTCCCGCGTCTCGTCGCCCGCAGCGAACACACCGAGGAGGGTCAGCGCCCCGCCTGTGTTGCGCAGGACCGAGATGTTGCTCGAGCTACGGTTGCTGATGACGATGTCTCCTGCGCCGTCGCCGTCCATGTCGGCGGCGGTGATCTGCCGCGGCTCCGCGCCGCCCGTCGAGACGGTGGCGCTTGCGTTGAAGCTGAAGGGGCCGACGTTGGTCAGCACCTGCGCGGCGTTGAAGTTCTTCAGCGTCACAACGAGGTCGAGGTCGCCATCGTTGTCGATGTCGAGCACGGCGAGGCCCGTCGGGCCCGAGCCGTTTGCGAGCACGAGGGTGCCCGCGGGCGTGAACGTTCCGCCGACGTTCCTGAACAGCTCGACGAGGTCCTGGTTGCCGAGGCCGCTCGTGGTCACCGCGAGGTCGCGGTCGCCGTCGCCATCGAAGTCCGCGAGGACCTGACCGCCCGCGCGCGCGCCGGTCGGAACGACGGCGGCGGTATCGAAGGCGAGCTGGGCGTGCGCTGTGCTCATCAAGGCGGCTGCAACGGTGATGGGAAGGAACGTGTGGTGCTGGGTCGATCGTGTCATGGGGTGTCTCCGGTAGGTCAGTCTCTTGGTCTCTCGCCTCGCGCTTGCGCTTCGGTGCCAAGCGTCGCGCCACAGGTACAAGCGCCGTGCCAGGCCCCAAGCTGCGTGGCAGAGCCCCCTGCTTGGCGCTCTCGCGCGCGGACATGTCCAGGACCTGGACTGAGTCTGCGATCCAGACACCCCGGCGCGCCGGGAGCGGTCTGGGTCAGATGACCCCTAGATGACGCGCGCCCCGCGCAGCGTTGGGCTGGGGCAGAATGGGGGGGCCCCATGCGCCTGCTCGTCGTCGAAGACTCCGCGCGGCTCTGTGAGTCGCTGCGCCAAGGCCTCTCGAAGGAGGGGTACAGCGTGGACGTCAGCATGGACGGCCGCGAGGCGCTGGCGCTCCTGCGGCGCAACCCGTTCGACCTGGCGGTCCTCGACGTGATGCTGCCCCAGCTGAGCGGCCTCGAGGTCCTGCGCGAGCTCCGCGCTGCGGGGGTCGACGTGCCGGTGCTCATCCTGACCGCGCGCGACGCGACGGAGCAGGTCGTCGAGGGCTTCGAGGCAGGCGCGGACGACTATCTCGTCAAGCCCTTTGCCTTTGACGAGCTGCTCGTCCGTTGCCGGGCGCTGTTGCGGCGGCGCTATGGGAAGGCCAGCTCGATCGTGCAGGTCGGCGCGCTGCAGCTCGACACTTCGGCGAGGACCGTCACCTTCGAGGGGCAGCCGCTCCAGCTCGCGGCGCGTGACTACAAGGTGCTCGAGTACCTCGCGCACCGCGCGGGCGCCATCGTTCGGCGCGAGGAGCTCGAAGACCACGTCTATCGACTCTCGGGGCTCCCGAACAGCAACGCGGTCGACGCCGCGATCTATGCCGTGCGGCGGAAGCTAGGTGGCGAGCGAGGGGGCGCCTACATCAAGACCGTGCGTGGGCTCGGCTATGTGCTCGCGGAGCCGCAGCCTGCGCCGGTATCCGACCTGCCTGAGGCCGCCCAGGGCGAGGACCCGGGCGACGACCCGCGCGAGGACCAGAGCGAGGACCAGAGCGGGGCACGAGGCGCTTGAGGTCCATCCGCGCAACGACCGCCCGTACGCTCACGTTCGGGTTGGGCGGCCTCCTCTGCGCGCTGAACGGCGCCGTCGGGTGGGTCGGCTTGCGCGCGCTGGATCAGGCCTTCGACGCCAAGCTCGATGAGCGTGTGCGCACCCTCGCGACGTTGGTGGTCCAGAAGGGACCCTATGTCGAGCTCGAGTTCGCCGACGGGCTCATGCCCGCCTACTCGCGCTCTGACGCGCCCGACTATTTCCAGCTTTGGATCCTCGGCGAGGGCGGCGGCGTGCTCGAACGGTCGGGCTCGCTCGGTGACGGGGACCTACCGCTGCCGAGCTTGGCGACCGACGCGCCGCAGCTCGCCGCGCTGGACCTGCCGGACGGCCGCGCAGGTCGGGTGATCTCGCTCGCGCTGCCGATCCACGAGTACGAGCGCGAGTCCGAGGACGGGCGGACCGCGAACCGTCGCGATGTCGCGGTGACGGTCGCGACGGATACGCACGAGCTCGCTGCGGCGCGCGCGCGGATGCTGATGTGGATGCTGGCCGCGGACGCGCTGTTCGCCCTCGGGAGCGTCGTGGTCGTAAGGCTCACGCTGGCGCGCGGGCTCGCGCCGATCACCGCCTTCTCCGAACGGCTTGGCCAGATCTGCCGCCCTGACGACGCGCCGCAGCTCTCCGGCCTCGTCGCTCCCGTGGAGCTGCAGCCCATCGCGGCGAACGTCGAGGGCATGCTGCAGCGCCTGGCGCTCGCCTTCGAGCGCGAGCGTCGCCTCTCTAGCAACATCGCGCACGAGCTGCGGACCCCGATCGCCGAGCTGCGGCTCGTCGCCGAGGTCGCGCTCAGGAGTGAAGAGGACGTCGAGGGCCTGCGCGGCACGGTGCGTGACGCCCACGCCATCGCGCTCGAGATGGAGCGCACGATCTCGACGCTCTTGAGGCTCTGGCGGGATGAACAGGCGCGAGAGCACGGCCTGGGCCAAACCGAGTTCAGCGGCGCGCTGGACGCCGCGCTGCGCGGCGCAGGCCCGATCGCCACGTCGCGCCAAGTCACGCTCCGGCGCGCTCCATCGGGGCCGTGCGAGGTGTCTGTTCCTGAGCGGCCGTTGGCCCTCGTGCTCGCGAACCTCGTGCAGAACGCAGCGGGGCATGCTCGCCAAGGTACGACCGTCGAAGTGCAGGTCACTGTGGAGCCGCAGGCGCTTGTGCTCTTGCTCCGAAATGAGCTCGAGGACGACGTGGACCTCGAGCTCGGACGAGTCTTCGAACCCTTCTACTCTTCTAAGCGTGGCCCAGAGCACTCTGGGCTCGGCCTGCCTCTGTCACGCGCCCTCTCAGAGGCATCTGGAATGGACCTCCGCGTGCGTCGCGAGGGCGCCTCTTTCATCGCCGAGCTCCGGGTGCCGCGCAGCGACAGCGCGTAGGCACCCTGAGCGTCGCGCGGTCACTGCACCGACATCAGCTCCAGCCGCGCCCCGTCGACGAGGTTGATCTCGAGCACGACGCCGATCCCTGGCGCGTAGTACTTCTGCTCGAGCAACCCCGGGTCCACCGGCGAGAAATCGTGTGTCACTAAGCACCCTCCGAACGTGCCGTACGGCACTTGGGCTTGCACGCCGAGCGCGACGATCCCGGCGGTGTCCTCGGCCTCCCCCAGGAAGAACTCTTGACGATAGACCGTGCCGACCTGCGGCGTGGCCTGCATCAGGATCCCGGGCTGTGCGCCGTCTTCGCCGCCGATCCACGAACCGTCGAGGTCATGCAGGTAGCCGTCCTCGAAGTTCATCGCGAGCTCGCCGAAGTACCAGACGTTGCCGTCGGTGTCCTGCGCGTAGTAGTCGAGCGTCTCTTCGATGACGACGCCATTCTCCATGGCAATATCGCGGACGACCGTGCACGCCACTCCGAGGATCTCGCGTGTCTCGGTGAGCACCTCGATCTCGATCGTCTCAACCACCCCGTTGGGCTCGACCTTGCGGTAGCTACGTCGAGCGCCAGGCAGCAGCGGCATGAACGGGTTGTCGATCACCGCAACAAAGTCCTGGGGGTCGATGTCTGGGGCATAGACGCCGCCGCCGAGGCGCGAGCAGACGGCGAGGCGGCCTTCGTATTGCTCGTCGACGAGCGCGAGCTCATCGAGGTATTCGCCGAAGGATTCGACGAGGGCGTCGTGGCGCTCTTGGGGGTCGAGGATGTTCTGGTGGATCGCCAGCGCCTTCTGGAGATCCGCTTGTGCCTCGAGCACGCCCGCGGTTTGCGCGATGCGGGCCTGCTCGGCGCAAGGCGCGATCTGCGCAGTCGCGCTCGCGCGCAACGCGAGCGCGCCGAAGATGAGGAAAACGGACGTTCGTACGGGACGCAAAGTCTGCATGGTCAACGTGGTCTTGGGCCGTGGCTCTGGCGGGGCTCACGCGAGCCCCGCACGTTCACGACCTTAGACCGCGCTTTTCCAGCGTGAATGACCGCGGAATGACGCGGCGTTTGGATTGTATCGAGCTGAGCAAAGCGCCCGAGAATGGGGGCTCAGTCGTACAACAAGTAGGGCCTGCGCTGCTCGATGAAGGCCGCGACGTCAGCGCTCCAGGTCGACGCGATCGCGCCGGGCGTGGGTGCTGTGACCAGGGCCTCCCAGGTGCCGCGTGACAAGAGCCGTGTGTCAGCGGCCGCGAGGTCGAAGTCCGCGCTGAACATGCGGTTCAGGTGCCAGACCATGGCGAGGCCTGCCTCGACCGGGCGCAGCGCGCCGCGATCGACCACGGTGACGTGCACGCCTCGGCAGAGCTCGCCCTCGAACTTCGCCGTCGTCGGTGTGAACTCGAGCGGGGTAAACGCGAGCCCCGCGCACTCCGGCGCCTGATTCAACGCGCTCGCGAGCGCGACCCCGTCGATCCACGGGGCCCCGAAGCGCTCGAACGGCTCGTCCGTACCGCGCCCGACCGACAGGTTCGCGCCCTCCAGCAGCCCGATGCACGGATAGAGCACCGCCTGCGTCGGGTTCCGCATGTTCGGCGACGGGTTGATCCAAGTGAGGCCCGTTTGCTCCCACCACATGTCGCGGCGCCAACCCTCGAGGGGGACGACGGAGAGCTCGCAGTCGATGCCGCCCCACTCGCGCTGGAACATGCGCGCCAGCTCGCCGACCGTCATCCCGTGCGCGACCGGCATCGGCCTCCACCCGATGAACGAGAGGCGGTTCGCGTCCGTCAACGGGCCTGCCACGCGCGTCCCCGTGATCGGGTTCGGCCGGTCGAGCACGATGACCTCGACGCCGTGCGCAGCGCACGCTTGCATCGTCAGCCCGAGGGTCGAGGGGTAGGTGTAGTAGCGGACGCCGACGTCCTGGATGTCGAAGACCACGGCGTCCAGGCCGGCCAGCATCTCCGCGGTCGGCTGGCGTGTCTCGCCGTAGAGGCTCGCGACGGGCAGGCCCGTGGCCTCGTCCTTGGCGTCGCCGACATGGCCTTCGAGCGCCGCATACAGCCCGTGCTCCGGCGAGAAGATCCGCACGAGGTCCACGTTCGGCGAGTCGTGCAGCACATCGATCGTGCGGCGGCCAGCGCGTGTTCGGCCCGTGATGTTGGTGATCAGGCCGACCTTCTTGCCGGTGAGCCGCGCGCAATCCTCCGCCGCGAGCACGTCGATCCCCGTTTGCACGCCGCGCAGCGCCGGCGTGGGATGGAACCACTCGCCGATGGCGTTCGAGACCTGCCTGCGCAGCGGCCCCGTGTCGCCTTTGCCGTCGGGGTGCACGCGGTTCGCGAGCAACACGAAGTAGCCTCCGGTCTCGGGGTCGAGCCAGAAGCACGTCCCTGTGAACCCCGTATGCCCGAACGAGGCGTCGCGCGGGAAGCGCGTGCCCCGCGGGCCGGAGTAGCCCGTGTCGATGTCGAAGCCGAGGCCCCGCGCGTCCTTACGGTTCGCGAGCCAGCGCGGCCGCGTCATGTCGCGCACCGCTGCTTCGGAGAGCACGCGGCGCCCGTCGAGCGCCCCGCCCGCGAGGATCGCGCGACAGAACCGTGCCACGTCGTCCGCCGTCGAGAAGAGCCCAGCGTGGCCGGCGACGCCGCCGAGCAGGAAAGCCCTCGGGTCGTGCACTTCGCCGCGCATCCAACGGCCTGCGCGCTGTTCGGTCGGCGCCGCGCGCGCTGCGAGGCTCGCGCCCGGCAGGTACGTCGTGTCGCGCATTCCGAGCGGCTCGAAGACCTCCTCGCGCGCGAAAGTGTCGAGCGTCCTCCCATCCACGGCGTGGACGAGCTCGCCGAGCACGATGAAGCCGACGTCGGTATAGGCGAACTTCTCGCCCGGCTGTGACCGCAAGCCTAGGGCGAAGATCCGCTCCCAAGCGGCCGCCGGGCCGTCTCTGTAGTCGCCGAGCGCGTTGTCGGGGATCAGCCCGCCGACGTGCGTCAGGAGCTGCTCGACGGTGACGAGGTCCTTGCCGTTCGCCCCAAAGGCGGGCAGGTAGCGCGCGACCGGCGCGTCCAGCGCGACCCGGCCCTCGTCGATCAGCTTGACGACGCTCGTGGCGGTGGCGACGACCTTCGTCAACGACGCGAGGTCGAACACGGTGTCGATCGTCATGGGCTCGGGCTCCGGCGCCACCGCGCGGTTGCCGTACGCGGCCCGGTGCAGGACCTCGTCGCCGCGCCCGACGATCAGCACCGCGCCGGGGATCGAGCGGGCCGCGATCGCAGCTTCGATCGCGCCGGAGGCCGCGTCGAGCGCGACGCGCAGGCGCGCGGCCTCATCGTCGGTGCGCGCGGGCCCAACGGGGGCGCCGCCCGCCGCCTGCTGGCTGCCCGTGTGGCCTGGGGGGAGCTGTGGACCGCGCGTGCCGCCGCCGCAGAGGGTCGTGAAGAGCGCGAGCGCGAGTGAGCCGACGTGGAGGACCATGCGCACCATCGTCCGCGCTCGCGCGCGTCGGCGCCACCCTCGGGCCGCCGGTTCGCAAGCCCTGTGCAGCGCGAGCCCTGTGCAGCGCAAGCCCTGTGCAGCGCAAGCCCTGTGCAGCGCAAGCCCTGTGCAGCGCAAGCCCTGTGCAGCGCGAGCCCTCTGCAGCCCGAGCCCTGTGCAGCGCGAGCCCGGTGCTCGCGTGTCAACGGCGCGCGGCGATGGCGTTGCGTACGCCTTCGACGGCTGCTTGGCGCCGTTGCGCCTCGATCCAGCGCTCTGTGCGGTCATCGAGCTCGTCCGGCGCGAGCGGGCCCTCGTCGACCAACGCGCGTCGGAACGGGGCCCGATCGAAGCCTGCCCCGAGCGCGCTCGCAGCGCGCCGCTCGAGGCCACGCAGCTTCACGAGGCCGAGGAACGGCGCTGCAGCGCGCCCGGGCTCCGCGGCGATGCGCAGCGCGAGGTCCTCCGCGAGCGCGATCGGCAGCGGCGTCGCTTCACGCAGGTAGTCGACGGCCTGCAGCCGCGTCCAGCGCCGCTCGTGGAGCCCGATGTCCGTCACGAGGGCTGCCGCCTCGACGAGCTCCGTCGCGATACGCGCGAAGCCTCCGTCGCGCTCGAGCTCGGGGAGCGTCTCAAGCGCGTCGAGCGTGACCCAGAGGCTCCAACCCTCGGCGTGCGCGTCCTCGGCCGCGTGCGCGAGCAAGCGCGGCACGACCGCGCTCGTCACGAGCTGCTCATAGAGCGCGCGACCGGGCAGGCCATAGCGCAGCACGCGCACCTCGCGCATCCAACGCGGCATACGCGGGTCGTCTTCTCGCGGGACCAGGACGCGGGGCCTGCGCGCGCTGTCTTCCGTCCCTGGAAAGAACGGCGACCAGCGGCCGCGCGGCCACTCCCACGACTCCGCGAGGCTGACCTCGGGGACGTCCGCGGTCGCGCCGGCCACGAGGCCCTCGAGCGCCGGGTACACGTAGCCCCACAGCTCTTGCGCGGGGCGAACCCCGAGCGCGTAGCCGGGCGCCGCGCTCGGTGACTCACGGAGCTCGTCGAACCAGCCGCTCAGGTCGCGCGGGTCTGGGGCGAACGCGCCCAAGCGCTCATGGAGCCGCTGGACCTCGGCGCGGCCGAGCTCGTAGAGCGCAAACGGCTCGTAGTCCGCGCCAGCCGCGTCGGCCAGGCGCGCGAGCCACTCGGCCTCGAGGTCCGGCGAGCGCCACGCGCCACAGTCTTCGCCGGTTCGTCCGCGCACCGACTCCAGCGCCGCGATGAGCCGCCCGTAGGCGGGGCGCACCTCGTCACGGACGACCTGCCGCGCGCGCCGCTGCAGGCTCTCTTGCGCGGATGCAGGCAAGCGCTTCACGGCGTCCATGAAGGGCGCGAGCAGCGGATCGCGCTCGGCGCCGCTCCCGAGCGCGGTCAGGGTCTCCAGCGTCGCTTCGAGGATCGGCCGCGGCAAGCGCGCGGCGCCGAGCCCTCCGCGCACGCGCGCCGTCTCGGCGTCGATCGCGTGCGCGAGCGTCGAGAGGCGCAGCGTCCAACGACGGAGGTCTTCGACGCGTCGCGCGGGGTGGAGCCGCGCGATGTTGGAGGGCGCAGTGACCGCGACCCCCGCCCAAGCGTGCGGTCGCGGCGGCTCGTCGTGCCCAAGCGACGTGGCCTCTCGGCGCAGGACACGTACGGTGCGGTCCAGGAAGCGCGCGTCCTCCGGCGAGAGCCCCCGTGCGTCGAAGTCGCGCTGGAGCGCGGCGAGGGCGCGCTCGATCAATGCAAGCGCGTCTCGGCGCTCCCTGTCGCCGTCGCGCGCGTCGGGTGACTTCGCGTCTTCAGCGGAGCGGACCTCTCCGAGCTGGATGCGTAGCGCCGGAGAGCGATCGAGCTGCTCCAACCACAGCTCATTGAGCCTGCGATCCAAGCGCTCGCCCGCCCCAACTTCGGACGGCGCGAAGGGCGTGAAGACCCGGCTCAGGCCGCATCCTCCAGACGCACCGCACACGAGGAGCAGCGCGGTGAGGTGCTTCGCGCCGGTCGCGCGTGCGCGCGTCGTGAACGCTCTGGCCGCCATGCGCGCGCTCAGCGCAGCAAGTTCTCCACGGCGACGACGAGCGTGCCGCGTTGGACGAGGTCGCTCTCGAGCGTGTGCAGGTCCGCGAGAAAACCCTCGCCGATGAGCGCCGGATCGTCCGGCAACACCGACGGCAACATGAACTCGAGCTGCGCGAGGTCCGTCGCAGGCAAGGTGAACACCAACCGCCATCGGGCGCGGCCATCGGACAAGAGCGACGCGTGGCCCGGCAGGAACGCGGCAAACGCGTTCCCCGCGCGGGTCTCTAGGACGACCGCCGTCGCGGGCAGCGCGCGCCCGCCGGGCCCTGAGAAGCCGCGCACCGGCGCTCGATAGCGACCATTCCGCTCGGTCGAGAGCAGCGGCCGCTCGAACGGCCCGGTCGCTGCGCGCACCCGCGGGTCGGTCAACGGCCGCCGGAGGAACGCGGCGAGCGCGCGCTTGTCCTCCGCAGACAGGCGCAGCGGCGAGATCTCCCGCTCACGGCGCGAGCCGAAGTCTCCGCCGCGGTCGTAGAACTCGATGACGTCTTCAAGGTTCTGCTTCGAGCCGTCATGGAAGTACGGCCCTTGGAGCTCGATGTTCAGCAACGACGGCGTCAAGAACAGCCCGGCGTCGGAGTCATCGCCCGAGATCGCGGCCAGCCCTGCGTCGGCCTCGACGGGCGCGACGCCGATGAAGTGAAACGTCTGGTCGGTGAACAGACCGCGGCGATGGTCGTGGCACTCCGCGCAGCCCGAACGGCGGAAGACGCGCAAGCCTGAGAGCTCGAGGTCCGTCAAGCGCGGGTCGTTGGTCACGATCGGCGCCTGGTCCGGAATGAGCGTGCGCTGGTAGCTCGCCAGCGCCATCGCGATCTGCGCGGGCGTGAGGTCGGCGTTGCCGAAGGCCTCTTCTGAAGAGCTGCGGATAGCTGCGCCCCGCGATCCACTCAGACAGTCGGGCCGGCACCTCCGGCGAGAGCGCGAGCGGCTTCGCGCGCAAGAGCGTCAGCGCAACGTCCGCCCAGTTGCGCCCCTCGTGCGCCATCTCGACGTCGTTCATGATCGGCGCGAGGCTCTGTACCTCGAGGGCCGCCGACCAGGCGAGCACCTCGTCGCCGCTCTCGGGGTCGATTAAGACGTCGTTCGCGCGCGCGTCCCAGAAGAGCGAGGTGAAGAACGCTGCGCCGATGTTCGAGCGCGGGCGCCGGTGGGTGACCTGCACGGCGTCGCCGAAGAGCGCGTCTGTGAAGCCCTGGCGAGCGCGGTCGCGGCGGCGCACGCCCGGCGAGCCGAAGCGGTCGTCCTCGGTGCCGAAGATCCCATCGAGCCCAGGGTGTCGCGCGGCGTCGGCGTCGACCCAAGCGCGCGGGTCGTTGCCGCCAGCCTCAGGCAGGTGGCACGTGCCGCAGGCGACGGTCGCGTCCGACGACAGCTGCTCATCCCAGAAGAGGGTTTGCCCGAGGCGCACCTTGGCCTCCGTCAGCGGGTTGCCCGCGGGCACCGGGACCGATGGCAAGCGCTGCGCCGTGGCGGAGGGCGCCAATGCGAGCGCGATGGAGCTGGCGAGCGCGATGGAGGTGACGAGGGCGAAGGGGCGCATCGCTTGCATCATACGCCTCCGCTCGGGACGATCCCGCATCGTGCCCTCCTTCGTCACCCACCTCGAGAGCGCCCTGGACGGGACGCTCCTTCCCGCTCGAACCCTCCAGACCCTGCACGCCGGGAGGCCCCTGTGGGTGCGCTACGACCTGCCTGCGGTGGCGCGGGCGGTGGACCGGGACGCGCTGGTGGGGCGCGCGCCGACCCTCTGGCGCTACCGCGAGCTGCTCCCTGTCGAGGAGGAGCGGGAGATCATCTCGCTTGGCGAGGGCATGTCGCCGTTGCTCCCGGCCCCGCGGCTCGCGGCGCAGCTCGGCCTCGGCGCAGGCCGGTCGAAGTTCGGCGGGCCGCGGCTGCTCGTGAAGGACGAGGGCCAGCTCCCGACCGGGAGCTTCAAGAGCCGCGGCCAGGCGGTCGCGATCTCGATGGCCAAGGCGCTCGGCGTGCGCGCTGTCGCGATCCCGACGGCTGGCAACGCCGGCGGCGCGATGGCGGCCTATGCGGCGCGCGCGGGGCTGGAGGCGTTTGTGTTCATGCCGCGCGACACGCCGCTCGTGAACCAATATGAGGCAGCCCTGTGCGGCGCGAAGGTCTTGCTCGTCGATGGCTTGATCACGGACTGCGCGAAGCTGGTGCGCGAGGGCTGCGAGCGCTACGGCTGGTTCGACATGTCGACCTTGAAGGAGCCTTATCGGGTCGAAGGCAAGAAGACGATGGGGCTCGAGCTCGCCGAGCAGCTCGGCTGGCGCCTGCCCGACGTCATCGTGTATCCGACGGGCGGCGGCACGGGCCTCGTCGGGATGTGGAAGGCGTTCGAGGAGCTGCTCGCGCTCGGCTGGCTCGAGCGGCGTGACCTGCCCCGCATGGTCGCCGTGCAGTCTGAGGGCTGCGCGCCGATCGTGCGCGCGTTCGAGCGCGGCGAGCGCTTTGCGCCCCTGTTCGAGAACGCCGCAACGATCGCGAGCGGCCTGCGCGTCCCAGCGGCGGTCGGCGACTTCATGATCCTCGATGCCGTGCGTGCGTCCGGCGGCCGTGCCATCGCAGTTCCTGATTCGGGGATTCGGCAGTGGATGCAGCTCGCTGCGTCGCTCGAAGGCATCACGCTCGGTCCCGAGGCCGCGTGTTGCATCGGCGCGGTCGAAGCGCTCGCGCGCGAGGGCTGGCTCCATGGAGATGACGAAGTGGTCATCTTTGATTGCGGCGCCGCGCAGAAATCCCCTGAGGCCATGGCGACGGCGATCCCAGTGCATGACCCCAGCGCGCCGTTGCTGGCCCAGCTGCGCTGAAGTTTGCTCGCAGGGTCGTCCGTGCGCGCGCACAGGCCTCCTCGCGCGCGCACAGGCCCCGTTGCACGCGCACAGGCCCCGTTGCACGCGCACAGGCCCCGTTGCGCGCGCGCGCTCCTTGCAGCGCACGAGAAGGTGAGCGCAACGCACGCAGAAGCGTGCGTTGCGCCACCGGAGGACTCCCTCGGCGTCCCTGTCACGCCGGCGAATCCTGAGCGCACGCGCCGCTGCCGAAGCAGACTGCGAAGTGCCGGGGGGGCCGTGGCTCAGGCCTCCTGCTCCGGAAGTCCCTGGTCCTAAAGGACCTGGGCCCCGGTGCGAACGCCTCCTCTGCTTAGGTGCGTTTTCGCCGACAGAAGGTTGGGTTTTCTCAAGGAATTCCCGCTAATGGGACGCGGCAGGGATGTCCGCCCGCACCGCTCGATGACCTCCCATGACGGGGCGGGTTGGAGCTCGCTCAACGGCTCGCAATGGAAGCAACTGGATCCCGTGACGCAGACCATGGCCGCGCCGCATACGACGCAGCGCTCGACTCCGAACTCCGGCGCTTGGCGCGGCGCTTGGTGCAGGACGCGGCGTCTGCCGACGATGTCGTGCAAGAGGCGTGGGTCGCCGCGCTGCGCGAGAATGGCATCGAACATCCAGCCAGCTGGATGCGGTCGGTGACGCGTCGATTGGCGAGCGCAGAGCGCCGCACGCGGGAGCGCCGGCAGCAGGCCGAGGTCGAAGCGGCGCGGCCCGAGGCGAACGCGCTCGTCGCGCCGGTCGAGCTGCGTGAGCTCGAAGCGAGCATCGAACGGACGCTCGAGAACGTGCACGGGCGCATCGGCGAGGTGCTCAGGCTGCGCTACACCGAAGGATTGAAGCTGCGAGAGATCGCCGAGCGCCTCGATGTGCCGCTCGGGACGATCAAGTCGGACCACGCGCAAGGGCTGCGCAGCGTCAGGCGACGGTTGACCGACGAGCACGGTGAGGCGCGCCACTGGGCGCTGGGCTTGATCCCGTTCGCCGCGCAGCGCGCCCCGGGCGACGCCGCGACGTCAGCGCCGTTCCAACTCACGTGGGGCGTCGTCATCGCGGGCCTTGTCGCAGCGCTGCTCGGCTTGGTCGTTGTGGTGGGAAGGACCGAGGGCGCGTTGCCGCCCCTCGGCGCGACCGAGGTCGCGTTGGAGCCCGAGCGAGCTGCAGTGGGCCTCCACGCGGGAACGCCCGGCGTCGAGCCCGCTGACCGCGCCGAGGCCCCTGGCCGCGTCGAGGTAGCGCCGGATGATGTCGCGCTCCCGGCGCTCCAAGGCGCGGACGCGCCGGCCGCGGACGTCGCGTTGTTCGAGGCGGCGGACCAGGAACTCGCGCGGATCTCGGTGCGCGTCATGTCACAGGGCGCGCCAGTCGTCGGAGCGCTCGTACGCGCGCTTGGCGCCAAGCAACAGGCGAGCGGAGACCCGCGGTCCGTGCGCCCGAGCAGCGCCTCGATGGCGCTGCTCGCGCAGGCGGAGACGGACGCAGGCGGCCGTGTGCGGCTCGAAGTGCCGCGCTCGCGGCTGCGCCAGCCGCTCACGCCGGGCGGCGAGCCGACCGTAATCCTCTCGGCGATCGACCCTACGCGGGCCGCGCCGTACTCGGTCGCGTTCGAGGTCCGCGCGGACGACGACCGCGAGGCCGTCATCGCCCAAGACGACCCGGCGCTGAACGTCTTAGGCGTCGTCGTCGACGACATGGGGGTGCCGGTCAAGGGCGCAGTGGTGCTGGTCGATCCTGAGAGCTACAGCCCCGTCCCCGCCGGCGACGGCGCATGGCTCTTGCGGCGGGTCGAGCGGCAAGTCGCCGACGTGAACGGCGGCTTCCAGCTCGGGCGGCTCGCCCTGGGCGCCCGTCGGATCAGTGTGCAAGCAGACGGATTCCTACCGACGTCATTGCGCTTGACCTTCGACACTGCAGGGACGCAGACGCTCGCGGAGCCGATCGTCCTCACCCGTGGCGCGGAGCTCGTCGGGCGTGTCCTTGACGCTGCCGGCGCGCCGCTCGCAGGCGCATCGTTGTGGTTCGAGGACGACGATTACAAAGTCGAGCGGAGCTTCGCGCGCACGGATGCGGATGGACAGTTCCGCATGGTCGGGCTGCCCAGCGGCGCGCAGCGCCTCTGGGCCGTCGGCCGAGTCGGCGGCGGCCACCTCAGTTGTTCCCGGGAGCTCGACCTCCACGCGGGTGAGCGCACTGAGCTGGAGCTGACGCTCGCGTCGCCCGGCCTCGGCTGGCTCGTCGTTGAGCGCGAGGGCGAGGGGCCGCTCGCTCGCTGCCGTGTGCGCGCCCAGGTCGTCGGGGACATGCGCGGCTTCACGGAGCTGGTCGCCACTGACGAAGCGGGCCGCGTGCAGCTCCCGCGCGACCCAGGCAAGCCGGTGCGCATCGTCGTCTTGCCGATCTCGGGCGACAGCCTGGCGGCGCGGATGCCGCTCTGGAGCCAGGTCGTCGACGGCCCGTGGACCGATGACCTGCGGATCACCGTCCCTGCAACGGTGACGACCAATGCGTCGATGGCGGGGCGCCTCCTGGATGTGGACGGGGGCGCGCTCACGAACCCCGAGCTGCTGCTCTTGTCGCTCGACCACGAGTTTGCGATTCGCCTGACGCTGCGCTCCGATGGCGGGTTCAACGCCAGCGAGCTGGCCGCTGGGCGCTACCAGCTCATCGGCGGCCGAGCGGGCAGGCAGCGTTGGACGCTCGCGGAGGTCCAGTTGCAGTCCGGTGAGGCCTGGAGCGTCCGTGAGTTGCGTCTGCCCGCAGAGGGCGTGCCTGCGCTCTCCGCATCGGGCGGCGACTGAGGAGCGCCGCGAGCGCGGGCGCGCCCCTATCCGACGCGGAGCCAACGATTGGTGCGGCGGATGAGCTCGATCTGCCGCCGCATGACGTAACGGTTGACGCGCTCTTCCTGCTCGCCGTGGCGCTCCGTTAGCCCACCTTGGAACTCGACGCCGTAGCGCAGGAAGACGCCTTGGAAGCGCCTTTGGCGGACGAAGCCGACGAAATGGAACGGCTCGAGGTCGCCGGGGAGCGTGAAGGCGAGCCGTACGTTGTGGCACGCAAAGAGGGTGTCTTCGGAGTCGTCGGGGACCGCGATCCCCAGGCCCAAGCGAGAGACGTCTGCGATCTGTGCCTCGATCGGCTCGAACGTGTCCTCCTTCGAATACGGCGACAGGACGACCGGGATCGGGGATTTGCCCGGGATCTCGACGCGGTACGCGGCGCGGCGGTTGCGCCCGCCAGAGGTCGTGAAGCTGCCTGTGCCTGCGGCTTGGAACGTGTACTCGAGCCAGCCGTCGTGGGTCGAGCGTTGCATGACGCGCGCTTCGTGCACGGTCTGCGGACCTGAGCCGATGAGCACGAGCGGCACCCTGCGACCGAGCGGCAGGGCGAGCTCGCTCGTCGGGTCGAAGCGGGCCGAGAGCGAGTCAGACGAAATCGCAGAGACTTGGCCTTCCAGGAAGCGCCCGTCGTCCATGCGGAGCCTCACGGTCAGCTGCGGCCCCCAGCTCGGCGCGGCGTCAACGCTCATCGCGCGCCCTCTTCGTTCTCGAGCCTGGCTCGCTCGATCCACCGTCCGAGATAGGTGACGACGACGTCGAGGTCGAGGCCCTTGGACAGGCCGCCCGCGGCCCCGTGGTATTGCGCGAGATCGAGCAGGTCTTGCACGTCGAACTCGTCGTCGCCACCCGTCCGCGCGATCACGGGCAAGCGCGGCTGGAGGCCGCGCAGCTCGCCGATCAGCTCCGCGCCGTCACGTCGCGGCAGCAGCATCTCCGTGACGACGATGTCGAACACCTCCGCCAGCACGCGCTCGAGCCCGAGCCAGCCGTCGTGCTCGATGCTGACCGTGTGGCCGGCCGCGACCAGTCTCTGGGCCAGCGCGGACGTCTCCGCAGGGTCGGCGTCGATGAGGAGGATGCGTGACATGCTGGTCGAAGCGTGGTCGCGCGGTGCCGGCTCCAGCCGGCGACCGCGCTCTTTCGACATCGGCTGCGGCTTCTGACGTGCTTCAGCGACAGGGGCCCGCGGGGGCGCTGGTTCCCGAATCGAGGCCGTGTCGCGCCACCGGGCCCCCGGCCCCTGGCCCCCGGCCCCTGGCCCCTGGCCCCTGGCCCCTGGGGCGCTAGGCCCCGACGTGCTCCAATGGAAGACGGCCGCCGCTGCGTGTCGCAGGGGCGGCCGTCGCGTGGTCCTGACCGGTGACCCGTGTCAGGTGATCCGCGTATGGGGGATCAGTGATGGTGGCCGTGGCCCGCGCCAGCGGCTTCCTTCGGCTTCGACTCGGGCGAGTCGCTGACGAGCGCGTCCGTCGTCAGGAGGAGCGTCGCCACGGAGGCGGCGTTCTGGAGGCCCGAGCGCACGACCTTCGTCGGGTCGATGACGCCGGAGGCAACCAGGTCCTCGTACACGTCGGTGGCGGCGTTGTAGCCCCAGTTCTTCTTGTTCGCCGAGCGCACGTTCTGCACGACGACCGCGCCGTCCTGGCCAGCGTTGGTCGCGATCTGGCGCAACGGAGCCTCGAGGGCGCGGCGCACGATCAGCGCGCCGACGCGCTCGTCACCGGTGAGCTTCAGGCCCTCGATGACGCTGATGCAGGAGAGCAACGCCGTGCCACCGCCGGGGACGACGCCCTCTTCGACGGCCGCGCGCGTCGCGTGGAGCGCGTCCTCGACGCGCGCCTTCTTCTCCTTCATCTCGGACTCGGTCGCGGCGCCCACGTTGATCTGGGCGACGCCGCCGGCGAGCTTCGCGAGGCGCTCTTGCAGCTTCTCGCGGTCGTAGTCGCTCTTCGTGTTGTCGAGCTCGGCGCGGATCTGCTCGATCCGCCCTTTGATCTCGGCCTTCTTGCCCGCGCCTTCGATGATCGTCGTGTTGTCCTTCGACACGATCACCTTCTTCGCGCGCCCGAGGTCGGCGATCGTCGTCGCCTCGAGGGAGCCGCCGAGGTTCTCCATGATCGCGTTGGCGCCAGTGAGGACCGCGATGTCCTCGAGCATCGCCTTGCGGCGATCACCGAAGCCCGGGGCCTTGACGGCGACGCACGGGAACGCGCCGCGGAGGCGGTTGATCACGAGCGTGGCGAGGGCCTCGCCCTCCATGTCCTCCGCGATGATGAGCAGCGGCTTGCCCGACTGCGCGATCTTCTCGAGGAGCGGGATCATGTCGCGGATCGACGAGATCTTCTTCTCGTGGACCAGGACGTACGCGTCCTCGAAGACGGTCTCCATCTTCGCGGTGTCGGTGACGAAGTGCGGCGACAAGAAGCCCTTGTCGAACTGCATGCCCTCGACCCACTCGATCTCCGTCTCCATGCCGCGGCCGTCTTCGACGGTGATGACGCCGTCTTTGCCGACCTTCTCCATCGCCTCGGCGATCTTCGCCCCGATCTCCGGGTCGTTGTTCGCGGCGATCGAGCCGACTTGGGCGATCTCTTGCTTGCCCTTGACGGTCGTCGAGACGCGCTTCAGCTCGGCGACGGCGGCCGCGACAGCGGCCTCGATGCCGCGCTTGAGCGCGACCGGGTTCGCGCCGGCGGTGACGTTCTTGAGGCCCTCTTCGAAGATCGCTTCGGCGAGGACCGTCGCGGTCGTGGTGCCGTCACCCGCCGCTTCGTTGGTCCGCTGGGCGACCTGCTTCACGAGCTGGGCGCCCATGTTCTCGTAGGCGTCCTCGAGCTCGACCTCTTTCGCGACGGTCACGCCGTCCTTGGTGACGGTCGGGCTGCCGAAGGACTTCTCGATGATGACGTTGCGGCCACGCGGTCCGAGCGTGACTTTGACGGCGCGTGCGAGCTTCTTGACGCCGTTGCGGATGTGCTCGCGGGCGCTCGCGTCGTAGGTGATCTGTTTCGCTGCCATGGGAGTGATGCCGGAGGAGCTCCGGCGCGTGACGAGGGGCGCTGGTAGGGCGGAGGGGTCCGGATCGGATCAGCCGACGATCGCGAGGATGTCGTCCTCGCGCATGACGAGGTAGGTCTCGCCGTCGTGCTTGACCTCGGTCCCGGCGTAGGACGTGAAGAGCACGCGGTCGCCCTTGCTCACGGCGAACTTGGTCTTCTCGCCGCTGTCGAGGGTCTTGCCGTCACCGATGGCGACGATGATGCCTTCCTTGGGCTTCTCTTTGGCGCTCTCCGGAAGGAGGATGCCACCGGCGGTCTTCTCTTCCGCTTCGACGCGCTGGATGAGCACGCGGTCGCCGAGGGGACGGATGTTGACGGTCTTCTTGGTCTTCGTCGTGGCCATGACTTGTGGGGCTTCTTCTGGGGTCCGAGGGGACGTTGGGATCTTGGGGCCACGGCGCATTGAGGCGCCGCAGTTGGTCGAAGGGGCGGGGCGCGCGCGCCCTCAGCCGGCGCGGTTCCAATGCGCGTCAAGGACGCCGCGCACCGTCTCGCGCAGCAGGCGCGAGGCGACGGGCTTGCGCAGGAAGGCGCTCGCGCCGGAGCGCAGCGCCCACTCCGCCACGGCGTCCGAGGCGGCGCCCGACCACAGGATGCAGGGCAGCTTCGGCGCGGCGCCGCGCAGGGCGTCGAACAGCGCGAGCCCGCCGTCGAGGCTCGGGTCCGAGGGGTTCGGGGGGCCCGGCATCTGCACGTCGACGAGCGCGAGGTGCAACGGGCGGTGCGCCGCGAACTCGGCGCGGACGATCTCCAGCGCCGCTGTGCCATCCTCGGCCTCGACGACCTCCAGCCCGATGGAGACGAGCAGCTCGGCCGCCCCTTGGCGGATGGCGAGGTCGTCGTCGGCGATGAGGATGCGAAGGTCCATGGGGAGGCTCTGGTGTCCCTCCCGAAGCAAACCGCGTGCCGGACGCGCGCGCGGCCCTCCAGCGCCCGGGCGGCGTGCGGTAGGCTGCCAGCGTGGCAGGGGCGGTCCGTGGCCCTGACACCGGCTGTCACCCTGGCAGGTCCCTGGGCGGATCCCGGGACGGCCGAATCAGCTCCCAGCCGTCCAGACCGTGACGCTCCCGGAGTGGGTGGCCACGATCAACTGGCGGCCATCCGGCGTGAACTCCAGCTTGCCCGCCGGCGACTCCTGGTCGAGCAGCGCGACCAGGCCGCCGTCCCGCGCGTCCCACAGGAGCACCCGGCCGTCACCTCCGGCCGACGCGATGCGCGCTCCGTCGGGGCTCCAAGCGACGCCGAACACGGTCCCCGTGTGCCCCAGGAGGTCGTGCTCGACCTCGAGCCCCGGCAGCCGGACCACCAACACGTCGTAGGAGTCGAGGCCGACCGCCAGGCGCGTACCGTCCGGGCTCACTCGAATCGAGGTCGGGTTCGCCGCTGCTGCACAGACGCGGGTCGCCGCGGCGCCGCCCGGATCGGCCCCGCCTGGCTCGAGCTGGCGCGTATCGACGAGCGTCAGCGGCAGGTTCGAGCCGCCGACCGCGACACGGCCTCGGGTGAGCGCCTCCATCGCGAGCACGGGGCGGCCCAGGTCCAAGACGGCCACGGGCTCCTCGACGCCGACCTCGTACGCGAGCAACAGGCCCCTCGCATACGCGTACACACGCGCCGCTCGATCCGGCGCGAAAGCGAGCCCCCAGATCGGGCTCGCGGGCGTACGCCAGTTGGCGAGGACCCGGTCGTCCTCAGCGCTCCGCAGCTCGATCTCGTTGTCGTTGGCAGACGCGACGGTGAGGCCATCTGGCGCCACCGCGATCACTCCCGCGCGGCGCTCAGAGGTCTCGACGAACTCCAGGAGGCCGGTCGCGCGGGGCAACCTCCACTTCGTCACGAGCGTGCCATGCATCGTCAAGAGCTCGTCGGAATTCGGGCGTAGCGCCAAGACTGCATGGTCGGTCGTGTCGCTGCCGGGGCGCGCCCATCTGCGTTGGAAAGGCGAGGAGCGCTCGAGCGACGCACGCAGCAGCAGCGGGGCGTAGCCGCCCATGAAGAGCGCCGTGTCGCCTCGCGTGAAGCACACGAACTCCTGTCGGCTCGGGCTCGGCCGAAAGCGTCGTTGGGGCTGCAGGTTCGCAGCCTCCAGCAAGGACACGGAGTTGTCCCAGCTCGACGCGGCGAGCAGCGTGTCGTCTGTGCTCCACGCGAGGGCCGTGATGCGCTCGGCGTGGACATGCCGGGTACGCGTGCGCTCCGGCGCGTCGGGGGCGCTGTCGAGGCGCACGACCGTGACGTTGCCGTTGAGGTCGGCGCAGGCCAGCCTGCGGCCATCCGCATTCAGGGCCAGCGCATTGAACGACCCCGGCGCAGGGCCCGCGACTTGCGCGGCCGTGGCGGCGTCGATCGGCCACGGATAGCGCACGACCCTGCCGCGCTGGTCGGCGACGACGATGTTGCCGCGCCCGTCCATGGACAGGACCTTGGCGTCGCCTTGGCAGGCGCGCTCGACGCGCACGCGCAAGGCCCCAGTGGCGGCATCGTGGACGCGGAGCACACCCTGGAACGACGTCGTCACGATGCCGTCGCCGCTGGGCGCCCATTCGACTCCGTTGGCGTCCGTGAGTCGCTCGGGGTCGCGCCACTGCTCGGCGCCCGTCGCCGCGTCCCACACCGCGAGGCCGCGCACTTCGTCGGTGGTCGCGACACGGGTCCCGTCTGGGCTCCAGTCGATGTCGAAGACGAAGCGTCCTCCAGGCTCACCGAGCCGCACCACGGGCGCGAGCGTGCGCGCATCTCGGACCTCGGCCGCGAACTTCGTCGCGAGCGCGATGTACGCTCCGTCGGGTGACACCTCGCCAGCCATCACCCGCTGCGGAAGCTCGACGGCGAGGCCCTCCGGTGCGGACAGGGCCTGCATGAGGTCGAACTCGAAGCCGCGCGTGCCGGCCGGCACCTCGGCGTCGCTCCAGCGCTCGGTGTAACGACGCAACTGTTCGAGGCCGCCCGGCTCGGTCGCGGCGAGCGAAGCGAGCCTCGTCTCGGCGCCGTACAGCGCGCGCGCGAGCCGTTCGTTCGCAGCGCGCGTCTCGTTCGAGAGGCGAAAGCTCCGGGCCGCAAAGGTCGAGGTCCCGATGATGCCGATGAGCAGCGCGGTCAGCGTCCCCGTGAGCCCTTTGTGCCGGCGTACGAACTTGCGCGCGCGGTAGGCGCGGCTCGGCGGGCGCGCGAGGATGGGCTCGTGCGCGAGCGCCCGGCGCAGGTCGTCGGCGAGGTCCTTGGCGCGCGCATAGCGCCGCAGCGGGTCCTTCTCGAGCGCCTTCAGCGCGATGGTCTCGACGTCGCCAGCGAGCCGCGGGTCGAGCTCCGAGGGCCGCGGCGGGTCGACATTGGCGAGGTAGTGCATCGCGCGCGTCACCGTCAGGCCATCGGTGCGCAGCGGCGTCCGCCCGGTCAGGAGCTCGTAGAGGATCACGCCGAGCGCGTAGACGTCGCAGCGCACGTCGACCGCGGCCGCGCCGCCGATGCACTGCTCCGGCGACATGTACGCGAGCGTCCCGAAGATCTGGCCTTCGCGAGTGACGGTCAGCGCGAGCGAGTCGAGGGCATCGATCGGCCGCGCGACGCCGAAGTCGAGCACCTTCGGCTGACCTGCGCCGTCGACGAGGACGTTGTCCGGCTTGAGGTCGCGGTGGACGACGCCCTGTTGGTGCGCGTGCTCGATCGCGTCGGCGATTCGCGCGACGAGCGCGAGGCGCCCGCGCGTGTCGAGCCGCGCCTGGTTCGCGTACACGACCACGTTGGCGCCCCGGATCAGCTCCATCGCGAAGTAGGGCTGCGAGCCGTGGCCAAGGTCGCAGCTACCCGCCTCGTAGATCTGCGCGATTCCTGCGTGCTGCAGCCGCCCGAGCAGCTCCGCCTCGCGCTTGAAGCGCGCGTGCTTTTCGGCGGTGATCGCGGTCGGGTGCAGCACCTTCAGCGCCACCTTGCGCCTGGGGCTCAGCTGTTCGGCGGCGTAGACGAGCCCCATGCCGCCGACGCCGAGCAGCTCGCCGATGCGGTAGGGGCCGACCTGCTTGGGGTGCGCGGGCGTGCCAGCGGCGCTGGCGAGCTCGCCGACGAGCGCGCGCTGGCGCGCGATGGCGGCCTCGGCGATCGCGTCGTCTCGCTCGGCGCCTTCGGCCGCGTCGAGCAGCCCGCGCACTTCGCGCGCGAGCGCTGGATCTGCTGCGCCGAGCAGCGCCTCGCGCGGCTCGCCCGAGACCTGTCGCGCGCGCTCGAAGAGCTCGTGCAGCGCGTGATAGTGGGGGTCCTCCATAGCTCGGATCGGCAGCGCCTGCGGCTCAGCTCGGCCTCAGCTCTGGCTCCACCGCCGGCGCAGCCAGGCCTTTGCCATGGCCCAGGCCGATTCCACCTCGCTCGGCTTGAGCTGCAGGGCCTGGCCGGCCTCGAGCGCTGTCATGCCTGCGAAGACCCGCAGCTCGACGAGGCGCGCGTGCACGACATTCAGCCGCTCGAGCTCCGTCAGGCCCTCCTCGAGCACCAGCGCGTCGAGCGCGCTGCCATCGTCGACCGCGAGGCTCAGGACGTCCTCGAGGGGCACGCGGCTCGCCCCGTCGCCGCGGCTCTGGCTGTTCCGCCGGCGCGCGGCATCGGCGAGGACGTTCCGCATCGCGCGCGCCGCGACGAGGAAGAAGTGCTGCCGATCGTTGAACTCGCCGTCGTTCGCCTCGAGCTTGAGCCACGCCTCGTGCACGAGCGCGGTGGGCTGCAGCGTGACCCCGAGCGGCTGGCCGACAAAGAGCCGCGCTGCGATCCCATGCAGCCGGTCGTAGACGAGCTCCAGGAGGCGCTCTTGGACGCTCGGGTCGCCGCTGCGCGCGGCGCGGAGGAGGCGCGTGATCTCGGGGCCGTTCAGATCGGTCATCGGTGCGGGCGCCGACGAGCGCATCAACCGTCGCCCGCGCGGCAGCCCGAATGTAGCAGACCGGTCAGCCGGGCGTCGGCAGGGTCATCACCGAGATTCGACACGGGTCGCGATGCAGCTCGTCCGCTGGCCCTTCAGCGTCCTCGCGTCGAGCACGTGCACGACGCCCTCGTAAGTGAGGTTCTCCGGATAGGCCCGCTGCGTCGTGCCGCCAGACAGGACCCAGCGGCCGTCTGGGCTGACGTCCAGGGAGTGTCCCACGGTGGTGAAGTTCGTGGTGTTGAAGCGCTTCAGCCGCGTGCCCCGCGCGGCGGAGACGAGGTCGATGCACTCATCGCCCAAACCCCACGGCGCGCCTACAGCGAGGTCGGGCGCGCCGTCCGCGTCGACGTCCGGCACGAACTGGACGCTCTGTCCCCAACAGCGTTGGTCGAGCGTATCGCCCCATACGTCGGGCTCGAGGCGCCCATCGAACGTGACGCTGGGCGCGGCGTTCGAGCTCGGCTCGAAGCTCGCGATCACGGCGCGCCCGACGCTGTGGTTGTAGTCCGGCTGCCCCACGGCGAACCAGGTGCGCCCTCCGGCGGCCGCGACGTCGAAGCGCAGCTCTTCGGCGACCTTCGGCGTCACCTCGAGCGTCAGTGGGAACGGCCCGAGCAGCTCGTCCGTGTTCGAACCTGCGAGGGCGAGCGCGCCTGCGCGCCAGCCGATGACCCAACATCCACCTGGCCAATGTCCCTCTGGCGCGGCGTCCGCGCCCTTCGCGTGCACAAACGACGCCGCGCCGATCACGTCGAGGCCCGTCGCGAGCGCCACGGAGTCGACGGTCGGTGTGCCGCTCGCCGGGTCCAGGGGTTCGATCGACACGCGCTCGAGCCCTTGGCTCGGCGTCGCAATGAGGAGCTCGGCGCCGCGCTCGGTGAGCCGCGTGTCGAGCAGCAGCGTCGCTGCGCGCGGCGCGACGATGTCCTCTCCATTGCGCGCGTCGAGGAGGTGCAATCGCTGGGCGGCGACGTCGACGCACACGAGCAGCGTCCCCCCGCGCAGCTCCAGGACGCGCCAGCTCGGGCGCTCGGTCCAAGTCATCGCGGTGAACAAGCGAAAGGGGACCTCGATCGCTTGTTCGAGGGTCGACTCCGGCGCGCCTGGGCGCCGCTGCATGGCGAAGCGGCGCACTTCGACGACGCTGCGCGCGGCCTTGGTCGTGATCAAGTGCTCCGCCATGGTCGCTGGCGCCACGAGCGCGGCGGACGCGAACCGAAACGAATCATCTTCGGGCGCGAGCCAATGCACGTGCCGGAAGTGGCCGAACACGCGCGCGCGCTCAGGCGCCGCTGTCGCGCTCGCTTGGGGCGCGCTGGTCAGGAGCAGGGCGACGAGGAGCGCACCGGTCATCTGCGCGAGTGTAGCGCGTCCGTCCGAAGCTGCCCCGCGCGCCCGCAAGCTCCGAGCGGCGCCTCTCACGATGTCTGGCTGGGCGGCGCGAGCGCTATGGCCGTGCGTCAACCTCGCCTCGCTGTTGGCGCAGCCGCCTCGCGTGTGTGTTACGCGGACGGCCCCCAGAGCGACTCGACCGAGCTCTGCAGTGCGCCAGCGACCTTGAGCGCCAGATAGACGGACGGCGCGTAGTCCCCGGTCTCCATCGAGATGATCGTCTGACGGGAAACGGCCACCGCGTCCGCGAGGTCCGCTTGTGTTTGTCCGAGCTCGCGCCGGCGCGCTCGGATCCGTTCGCCCGCAGAGCCGTCGCCCGCGTGCGAGCGGACCAAGCCTCCTTGGCGGGCCATCAGTCGAGCTCCGCTGACGAGCGGGCGCGCCGCGCGAGCTGCGCCTTGTAGGCCATCAGGCCGATGAGGCCGAGCACGACGCCCCCGACGATGCTGCCCGTGAGGCCCGCGCCCGACAGGCCCAACTTCGACGCGAGCCCCGCCAACGCGGCGATGATCGGGCCGAGCGATAGCGCGGTCCAGAGGACCTGGTTGCGGCGCCACCTCGCCACGCGCACATGCCGCTTCAAAACGTAGGCGGTGCCGAACATCGTCGGGTAGAGGAACGCGAGCAGCGCGGCGAGGAGCCACGGCGCCGCGCTCTTCGGACAGGTCCAAGCCATGACGGCCATGACCGACGGGAAGAGGATCATCTGCGCGTGCTCCATCAGGGCGATGCCCTCGTAGCGGCGCATGCGTTCCTGTTCGTCGCCCCACCAGTCGCCGTCCTCGTCGAGGACCCAGCGGGTGAAGGCGTTGCCCCGGGTGGTTTGGTTTGACGTGCTCATGGCGGACAGCTTGGGGTCAAGAGAACTTGAGGTCAAGAGGACTTGATGTAAAGTTTTATTGACTCGTCGGCCGCCACAGGGGCCCGCGCCCTCGGCCCTGGGCCCGCACCCTGGGCCCCGCACACAGGGCCCCGCACACAGGGTCCCTCACACTGGGCCCTAGCCCATGGCCAACCAGGCGCGCCCCCCGGAGCGCTCCGTCACGGGCAAAACGTCACCCGGATCCCGTCCGTGATCCCAAAGCCAGTCCCGTCGGACGCGTTCACGTCCCGGTACATCACTTGGTACCAGTGGCTGTCGCCGATCATCGACGGGTCCATCGGGACGCTGTAATAGGCGAAGCCGTAGCCGTCAAAGCTGACGATGGGGAGGCGCGTCAGCGGCCCTTGCACGCAGAGCGTCCCGCCGAGGAGCGGCTGTGCGGCGGGACCCACGACGCTCCGGAAGCCGACGCCGATCGTATTCGGGATGGCGTCCCTTACGCCGACGCTGACGAGCGGGAGAGACACGCTCGGCACTCCGAAGAGCGCCATGTACGCGGCGTAGCCGAGCGAGTGGACCTTGCCTGCGCAATAGCTCTGGACGACACAGCCCGCGTTGCCGCTCGCGAAGCGCCAGATCCCGGCGTCGGCATCGCCGCCAATCCAGACACCATTGGACGTCTGAACGGAGGCATTGATCGGGTCGGTCGAGAGCCCTGCCGGCACGGAGGGTGTCCACGTCGCGCCACCGTCCGTTGTGATCAAGACCGTGCCGTTCACGCCGGCCGCGAGCGCGGTGTCCGCCGTGAGCGCCGTGACGGTCAACAAGGAGTTGGTCGTGCCGGCGGTTTGAGGCGCCCAGTTCACGCCGCCATCGACCGTGCGCAAGATCGTGCCGCCCTCTCCAACGGCCCAACCATGGTCGATGTCACCGAAGGAGACGCCCCAGAGCGGCACAGGGGCGTCCGCTTGGAAGGTCCAAGTCACGCCCGCGTCATCCGTGCGAAAGATGGCGGTGCCGACCGCCCAGCCGCTCGTCTGCGTCGCGAACGCGATGGAGTGGAAGTCCGTGAATGGCAGCGGAGCGACGGAGGTCCACGTGGCGCCGCCATTCACCGTGCGCCAGATGCGTGTGTCGCTCGCCGCGACCGCGATGGAGTGATCGATCGCCTCGACGTCCCAGATGTCGTACATGCCGAGCTGATTCAGCTCGTTCCAATTCAAGCCGCCGTCATTCGAGTAGCAGAACGTCGGGTAGAACCCCTGGCGCTCGCCTACGGCGTAGAGGTTCGTGCCGTCGAATGAGTCGACCGCGCGCAAGTGAGTCTGCGGCGAACCAGCCTGCTGCTCGACCCACGTCGCGCCCGCGTCGTCGGTGCGCAAGACCTTGCCCGAGGTGCACGCGGCGAACAGCGTATCTTGGTCGGACGCGCCGAGGCCGCGCACCCAGGGGCTCGCGGTCGGGGGGGCGCCGTGCACGACGCTCCAGCTGACACCGCTGTCGCTGGTCCGGAGAATGCGGCCGTCTTCGCCCACGACGAGCGCGACGGACGCGTCCAAGATGACCACGCCCTCGTGCTCGACCCCGCCATCGTCGAAGGCGAAGATCCAGTTCACGCCATTGTTCGGGCTCAGCATGATCCGCCCGGAGAGGCCGACGGCGAGCCCGAAGTTGCCGCGCACTTCGAAGTCCCGCGCATTGGTCACCCAAGGAAACAGCGAGTAGCTCCAGTTGTTGATCCCGCCGCGATAGACCCCAGAGTCTTCGAGCAAGAACTTGACCGAGCCGGAGTCGCGCTGGGCGCCGAAGAGCGTCCAGTTGGTCGGCGACGGCGTCGTCAGCCACGTCTGGCCGCCGTCGGTCGTGCGCAGGAGCTGCCCGCCGAAGCCGACGATCCAGCCCGAGAGCGCGTTCTCGAACGTCACATCATGGGCGGCGAAGAACCAGCCGGCCGGCAACGGCGCCAAGGACCAGCTCGCGCCCGTGTCGGTCGAGTGCAAGACGAAGCCGTCCGAGGTCACAGCCCAAGCTTCACTTGCGCCGACGGGCTCGATGGCTTGGATCCCTTGGTACGGGTGCACGCTCGTGAAGGTCACGCCGCCATCGGTGCTGCGGTAGAGGCCGTCCCCGCCTGCGAGCACGACGCCGCCGAGGAACGCGACCGCGGCGAGGCGCCCCGCGGGCGCGTCATGCCGCGTCCACGTCAGGCCCGCGTCGGTCGAGCGCAGGACGACGCCTTCATTGCCGACCGCGAGGACGTTCGCCGCGCCGTCCGTCGCGACGTCAAGGAGGTCCGGGAAGGTGTTCGGGTATTGCCGCGTCCACGTCTGGGCGACGAGGTTCCCGGTGAGGGCGAAGGAGAGCGCCAGCGCGGCAGTCCGGACGTAGAGGGTGTTCGACAACATGGCAAGGATCGGTGTGAGGGCAGGACCCACCCCGCAAGCGGCGTGCCGCGTGCGCGATCGCCAATGGCTTGCGGCGGCGGCCAGCGCCTCGCCCCTGGGCGTCCAATCCCTGGACGCCGTCGCGCGCATCCTCCGGCAACGGACGCCACACCGCGTGTCCTCACCGACCCACACGCGCTGTGCGTACCCGCTGGACAGGCGCCGCAGCGCGGGCTGAGGAGGAGCGCACGGAGGGACGCGTGCCCAGCCTCGCGATCGAGCGCCGTGACCCTGGGGCCCCGGATCGACCCCCGGCTGGCCCGGTCAGCGCCCCCGAGGGGCGCCGCGGCGCTCGCCGCGTCGTTGCAACGGCGCGCCGCGCCCGTCGTCGCGCGGCCGTTCCAGCTCGAACTCCGGCGGCGCGAGCGCCTCGGGCGGCAGCGCAGCGAGCGCCGCGGTGACCCGCGCGGCGTCGTCGGCTCGGCCGGCATCGCCGAGGCGCGCGGCCAGCATCCGCGCGTTCGCCGTGCCGTAGTGCCCGAGGCCGTCGACCGCGTTGGCGGCCAATGGCCTGCGCGTGAACGACGCGAGCATGTCCGTGAGCGCGCCGTCCAGGTCGCCGCTCTGCAGCGCCAAGCGCCCGCGGCCCATCCGCGCGAGCGCGGCGTAGTGGTCGCCGGACTCTTGGTTGGCCGCGTTGGCCGCGATCGCGGCGTCCCACCATTCGACCGAGCGCGTATACGCCGCCGCGGCGAGCTCGTCCTCACCGGCGCGCACGTGCGCCTCCGCGGCGATCAAGGCCGCGAAGCCCGCGAACCACGGCAGGTTCGTGGGCGCGTCGGGCCGCGCGAGCAAGCGCTCGTAGGCTGGGATCAGGCGCGCAGGTCCGCCCTCTTCCAGGATGCGGCCGCGCAGGCGCGCGTGGAGCGGCGTCGAGTCTGGGTACTTCGCGAGGCCGAGGTCCAGCGCTTCGTTCGCCCGCTCCACCGCGCGGAAGCGGCGCAGGAAGTCGACGTGAGCGAGGACCTGCTGCTCTGTGCCCAAGGGGTGGCGCGCCAGGATCGAGTACGTCGCGTGCACGTCCGAGATCAGCTCCGGCGGCACTTGCTCCTGGGCTCGCAGCAGCGCTGTGATCTGGCGTTGGCGCGCCTCTGCGAAGAGCCCGAGCGTCGCCATGGCGTGCCAAGACGTCTCGCCGGCCGGGACGAGCGGCGCCGCGCGCTCCGCGCGCGCGTCGGCGGTCGCGAGGTCCTCCAAGTAGTAGCTCGCGAGGCCGATCGCGGCATCGACGCGCCAGCCCGTCGCGCCGAGCGCCTCGGCCTCCTGCGCGGCGCGCAAGGCGTCCTCGAACACGAGCCGTGTGAAGTCGATGCCCGCGCGTCGCTCGCCCCAGGCCGCGCCGCCGGCAGCGCGCGCGGTCTCGGGGTCCACGCCGAGCGCGAGGAAGGACTCCGCGAGCTCCAAGCGCGCCTTGGCGTCGTCCGGGCGCGCGTCCGCCGCAGCGTGCGAATAGTCAAGCTTTGAAGAGAGCGCCTGCACGCCCGCTGCGCGCGTGTCAGGCTTCGCGTTCGCGAGGCGCGCGGCCCAGTCGCCTGCGGCGACGGCGTTGGACTCGGCGCCGAGCCCGCGGTGGACGACGGCGAGCGTGCGCGCTGACTCGTCCTTGGCGCCGAGCCGCTCGAGGGCGGCGATCAGCGCTTCGCGCTCCGCGCCCGTCAGCGGGACGCGCAATGCTTCGGCGATCAGGTCCACGGCGCCGGGCGCGTCGGACTTTGCGAGCGCCTCGCGCGCCAGGCGCGACAGCTCGACGTCGAGCCCGAAGATCGCGAGCCGCAAGAGGTCGACGGGCGCGGCGCTGCCGCTCTCGAGCGCCTTTGCCAAGAGCTCGCGCCGGAGCTGTCGGTCGCCTTTGATGTAGGCCTCTTCGACAAACGCCTTGTCGCTCGCGCGCGAGCTCACGACGCGCTCGATGAGCGCGCGGTCTTCGGGCGCGTCCGGGTTGGCTTGGATCTTGCGCTCGACGATGCCTTGCTTGATCGACCGGAACACGGACTTCGTGTCGAACGCGTAGAACACGTCGTACACCTCGGCGCCGTCCAGCTCGACCATGATGTGCCGCGGGGAGATCCGGCGCTGGTCGAGGAACTGGTCGTACACCGCCGGCTCCATGGCGATGTGCTCGCCGCACGTGACCCCGTGGAACCGCGGGCACTCGATGCGCCGCCCTTGCTCGTCATAGTCGCGCGGGTTGTGCCGGTACACCGACGCGATCACGCACACGTAGGGCGCGAACAACGCGGCCACCTCGGGCTGGCGATAGCGCACGCCGGCGTAGTGCTCGCTGGCGATCTCGCCGTCCATGTTGATGCACACGAGGATCGGCTTCTGCGTCTCTTGCGAGACGGCCACCGCGTCTTCCCAGGTGCGCTCCCAGTGGATCAAGACCGGCTTCGCCCAGTCCTCGGCGGTCGGCGCGAACCACATCGCTTCGCGCGCGGCGCCGGGCCCCGTTCCGGGCAGCGTCGGGTCGTCCTGCGCAGGCGCCGGCGCGGCCTGCGCCGACGCCGTCGAGGGGCAGAGGCCGAGCAGCAGCGAGCCCACACCAAGCAGCAGCGAGGGCGCATGGGAGGGGACGATAGGCGTGTGGGGGCGGAGGGTGCGAATCATGGAGCTGGGCGCGCGGGGGGGGGCGGGCCCGAGGGTACGGCGCGGTGCCTCGGGCCGCGACCTGCCGCCGGCGCGCGGGCCAGACAAAGGCGTGGTCAACGGACCTCGACGTCCGCAGGGAGCGTGCCCCCAGGCTCCCCTGTAGACTCTTGCGCCCCGCGTGCCTACAGGTGGGCGCCGCATGTTCACGTCGACCTCCGCCCTCCTCGCACTCTCCGCGGCATGGTTTGGGCTCGGTCTCGCCCCCGCTGCCCAAGTCACGCCCAGCGACGAGACCGCGAAGGGGTACGCCTTCATCGAGGTCCGCGGGCCTGAGCGCGCGCCCTTCGTGGGGGAGCCCTTTACGCTGCGGCTGCGTGCCGGGGTGGACGTCGACGTGCTCGAGACGAACCTCGTGCAGCTCTTCCGGCAGGCGCTCGACGTCCCAGTTCAACTGGATCACCCCTGGTTCGAAGGGGCGCCGGAGCACCTCACAGCGCGCGGCCCGACCCGGGCGGTCGTCGAGGAGGCGCCGCTGGAGGGCGGCTCGGCCGTGGCGCGCGTCGCGCTCGGGGGCGAGCTCATCCAAGCCGGCCGCATGCTCGAGCGCGGCCCGAGCGGGCAGCGCTTCACGGTCGTCGAGTTCGAGCGCGACTTCGTCGCCACCAGCGCGGGTGCCTACACGATCCCTGAGGCGCGGCTCGGGTTCGCGTACGCGGTTGAGTTCCGCGACGACCTCGTCGCGGGGCGCGTTCCGATCGATCGCCGCGACGCGTTTGTGCACAGCCCGGCCGCTCCCCTGACGGTGCGCGCGCTGCCCGAGTCGGGCCAGCCGTTCTCGTTCACGGGCGCGATCGGGACCTACGCGCTCGACGCCAGGCTGTCGCGCAGCGACCTCTCCGTCGGCGAAGAGGCCACGCTGGAGGTCGTCGTCACCGCGGTCGGCGCGGCTGGCGCGCTCGGCGCCTTCGAGCTGCCCCGCGTGCCCGAGGTGCGCGGCGCGCGCTTTGGCGCCCGGCACACCGTCGACGGGCCGACCTCGAGGACGCTCTCAGTGCAGCTCGTCGGCGTGACCGCCGGCGCGACGAGCGTCGGCCCGATCGACTTCGCCTACTTCGATCCTGGCGCGGGGCGGTACGTGGAGCTCTCGTCGCCAGCGCTGCCGCTGCGTGTGCAGGGCGGGGACGCTGGCGCGGGCGCCGGGCCCGGAATGGCGCCCGTTGAGGGTCGGACCGAGGCTCTGCTCAGCGAGGAGCCCTCGTCGCTCTCCCTGCAGTCGGTGCTCGGCGTCGCCACGCTCGTCGTCTTGGGCGCCGTGTTCGTTCTCGTGTGGCGGCGTGATCACTGAGCGCTCCGCCGCGCTCCGCCTACGACTCGTCGTAGAAGTCCAGCTTGTCGAGCGGCATCACGAGCGACGTAATGACGTTCGACGCGTGGCTGACGACGCGCTTGAAGTAGCGGCACGCGAGCGCGAGCCCCGCCGCATTCTGGCCCTGGACGCGCACGGCGCGGTCGATGCGATCGTCGCAGAGGTCCTCGAGCGTGTGGCACTCCGCCAGGAACGTGCGCGCTGCTTCAACGTCCTCGAGCTCGTAGTTGCCCTTCGCGCGCACGAGCGCGCGGCTGATGCGGTCCTTGAGCTCGATGAGCTCCTTGCGCTCCTCGTCGTCGCCGAGCCAGGGGCGCTCGACCGCGAGGTCGAAGAGGTTCTTCGCGTAGTCGCCGATGCGCTCGGCGTCCTTGGCCAAGCTCATCAGAACGAGCAGCTGCGGCAAGTGGCTCGCGCCGTGCACGGCACCGTGCACGACGAGCTTGCGGCGCAGCTCTTGCTCGGTGCGGTTGATGCGTCGGTCCGTCGCGAACAAGTCGCTGCGAATGGCCTCGGGGTCGGTCCCGCCGAGGAGCGCGTTGGCCGCCGCATCAAAAGCGTGCCGGCCATCGTCCAGCATCTCGATGAAGCGCCGTTGGATCTCGCCGAGCCCGCCTTGATCGTTGCGTGAATTGGAAGTGGTCATAGTGCGATTCAGCGAGTGTGCCAAATGAACCAGCCGAGGGCCGGCAGGAGGATGAAGACGCCCACGACGTAGGCGAGGACCCAGAGGCGAGAGCGATCGGCGAGCGTCGCGAGGCCCACGGCGAGCCCGAGCGGGAGCCGCCTCATCGCCGGGATGGGATAGAAGATCAAGATCCCAGAGACGTTGAAGAGGAGGTGGACGAAGGCGATGGTCAAGGCTTCGGGGCGCTCTTGCGCGGCGCTCGCGAGGAGCGCGGTCGCTGTCGTCCCGAGGTTCGCGCCGAGCACGATCGGGAAGGCATGGCCGAGGCTCAAGACCCCGGAGGCGCACAGCGGCACGAGCATGGACGTCGTGATGCTCGACGACTGGACGGCCACCGTCAGCGCGAGGCCGATCAAGAGCGGGACGAACCCCGACGTGTCGAGCGCGCGGTTCATCGCCGCCTCGATGCGCCCCGCCAAGAGCAAGCGCATCGTGCGTGTGATGAAATAGAGCGAAGCGAACGTCAGCGCGATGCCGACGACGAGCGCGGCGATGGCGAGCGGCTTTCCAGAGAGCCCCGCCGACTCGCCGAGGTGCAGGACACCCTTGTAGACGGTCTTGATCGCGCCCTTGATCGGGCTGTGGAACTCGCCGCCGCCCGCGCCCTTGAAGTGGCTGGAGAGCTCCGCTGCGGTGCGTGAGAGGAAGCGCGTCGAGAGCTCCAACGGCAGCAGAATCAACACCGAGAGGAGGTTGAAGAAGTCGTGTACGGTCGCTGCAGCGAACGCGCGTCGAAACTCTGTCCTGCGCCGCAAGCTCCCGAGGGACACGATCGTGTTGGTGATCGTCGTGCCGATGTTGGCGCCCATGATCATGGGCACCGCGTCCTGCACCGAGAGGGCGCCGCCGCCGACGACGGCGACGATCGTGGCCGTCGTGGTCGATGAGCTCTGCAGCAGGACGGTGAACAGGACGCCCATCGCGAGGCCGGCGAACGGGTTGTGCACGTCCGCGAGGTAGCCGCTGCCCTTGGCGCCGGAGAGCCCGGAGCCTGCGAGCAGCTGGATCGCTTTGCTCATCAGCTCGATCGCGACGAGGAACCCGAACAGGAGCGCGAGGAGCAGCGCCCAGCGGAGCACCCGGGTCGCGAGCGAGGGCGGCTCGTCGGCGCCCTGGGGCAGGACCTGGGGAGAGGGAGCGGTCGGCATCCCTCCTTTGTGAAGAAATGAACAAGAAAAGGCAACGGGGGGGGGCGCCGCCTGCGACGAGTTGGCGCGCGATTTCTACGGCCGTTGGCGTACCTTGTGCCGACGATGGCTACCTTCGTTTTCGACGGACATGTCGACGCTCTCCAGCGCTCGCTCGACCTCGGGCATGACCTCGCCGGGCGCACGCCAGGGCACTTTGACCTCCCGCGGGCCCACGCCGGCGGCGTGGGCGCCGTCGTCTTGACCGCCTGGATCGATGCCCCGTTTGCGGCGACGCCGGGAGCCTCCAAGGCGCGCGCGGAAGCGATCCTCGCCGAGGGGCACGCGCTCGCCGCGGCGGCGCCTGCCGCGTGTATGCTCGTCCGCAACGGCCGCGACTTGGACCGAGCGCGCAGCGAGGGGCGCGTCGGCGTCATCCTCGGGATCGAGGGCGGCCACGCCCTCGAGGATGACCCGCAGAACCTCGAGCACTTCCACGGGCTCGGCGTCCGCGTGTTGACCTTGACGTGGAACAACCACCTCCCTTGGGCGCGCTCGTGCCAGGCCGGCGCGGGGCCGGAGGTCCCCGCAGGGCTCTCGGACGTCGGGCGCGGGATCGTACGGCGGATGGGGGAGCTCGGGATGGTCGTCGACCTCTCGCATGCGGGCGAGCAGACGTTCTACGACGCGCTCGACGTCCCCGGGCCGCCGCCGATCGCGAGCCACTCTTGCTGCCGCGCGCTCGCCGATCACCCCCGCAACCTCAGCGATGCGCAGCTCCGCGCCCTCGCGCAGCGCGGCGGCCTCCTGGGCGTCACCTTCGTGACGACGTTCCTGGACGAGGTCGAGCGTGCTGCAGAGGGCGTCCTGCGCGCAGAAGACGGTTATCGTGATCTCGGGGCGTTGCCGCTCACGGAGGCGATGATGCGCCGCGGCGATTGGCTGCAGGCGCGTATGCCGGCGTTCCCGTTGGACCGCGTGATCGACCATGTGTTGCACGCGGTGGACCTCATGGGCGCCGAGCACGTCGCGCTCGGGTCTGATTTTGACGGGATCGAGCGCCGCCCGGCTGGCCTCGACGGCGCGGATGGGTTCCCGGTCTTGGAGGCCGCGCTCGCGGCTCGCGGCGTCCCGCAGGCGGACCGAGCTGCGATTCTGGGCGGGAACCTCGAGCGGGTGTTCCGCGCCGTGACCGGCGGATGAAGCCCGCGTGGTTCAGGCCGTTGGTGATGCGGGCTCCCGAGCTCCCGAGCTCCCGAGCCCCCGGGCTCCCGAGCCCCCGGGCCCCCGGCCCTCCTGGGCGAGCGTCACGTCGCCCGGAACTGCATCGATCGGCGCCGCTTCATGGCCCGATTCGCCGGACGGCGCGCAGATCGCGGCGCTTTGTGCGCACACTGTGGTGTCTGCGCGTGTCCACGCCAGCACCGCTTATGTCACATTCTCTCCGCAGAACGCGCGTCGTGGGCTTCGTACTCACGTTGACTTCCGTTGCATTCACTGCGTCCGCGCCGAGCGCTTCCTGTGCGTCCGCGCCGAGCGCTGCCTGCGCGTCGCCCGGGCAGCTCGCCGTGGCCGAGGTGGACCGGTCGTCCGGTGGGGCGATCGACGCCCGGCCGACGCTCGTGGTGCGGCTCGACGCGCTCGACTACGACGCTGACACGCGGCCTGACTTCACTGGCGTGCTCTGGGGCGCGCCGCGGGACATCGGCGCCCTCGCGCCCTATGCCGTCGTCGAGAGCGCTGGCGTTGAGGGCGCTGGCGTCGAGGGCGCTGGTGTCGAGGGCGCTGGCGTCGAGGTCGCCGTCGCGGCTTACGTCGGGCTGCCGGTCATGGCGGATTGGTCAACGCCTCGCGCTGCGCTCGGGAGCGCGCTGCTGGCCTTGGAGCTCAGGCGCGGCGCCGCTTGGCCCGCGACGTTGCACGGGAGGGTCTTCCTGCCCGACGAGCGCGCGCACCGGCTCGTCGCGCACGCGTTCACGCTGACCACCGCGGGCTCGCCCGCCGATGCTGCGCCCACAGACCGCGCCGAGTTCGAGCGCGCGCGCCAGCGCCACTTCGCCTGGCGCCTCGAGCACGATCTGCCGGGCGCCGCCTGGTGGCGCCACCGCTCCGAGCGCCCGACGTCGCCAGAAGACGGCGACGAGCCGACGCGCCAGGGCGAGCGCGACGGCGGCATCCAGAGCAGCTTCAACTTGCTCACGGGCGGCCGCGCCGTCTCGGAGAACCTGCGCCTCGACGACCTCGTCCGCGCAGGCGGCGCCGCCGTCGCCAGCGTGCCGCTCGGCGAGCTCGAAGGCATCCGCACCGCGGAGCTCGATTGGTCCGCCTTCCCACAGAGCAGCGACGACGGGCTCGATCCGTTGGCGACGTACCTCCCTGCTGACCAACACGCCGTGTTCTTTCCGTCGTTCCAGGCGCTCACGCGGGTCGTCGACGAGCTGCGGACGAACGGCACGCCGGTGCTCGACGCGCTCGAACCGCGCGCGGAGGACGCGCGTGTGCAGGCGCGCTACGAAGCGCAGCTCGCGCTGGAGCTCGACGCCGCCGCGCGGCTCTTCGGTCCGCAGGTCGTCCGTTCGATCGCGCTGACCGGCGGTGACCCCTACCTGCGGACGGGCAGCGACCTGGCGCTCGTGTTCGAGTGCGCGGAGCCCGACGCATTTGAGGCGTTCCTCTTCGCGCGCATCGACGCGCGCGCCAGAGCGCGGGGCGTGGCGTTC
>JAWKUK010000005.1:0-436211 GCA_041398605.1 Planctomycetota bacterium | reverse complement strand
GGCCCTCGGCCTCGCCTCCGTGGCGCTGCTCCTCTGCGCCTGGATCCTCCGCTTCGGCCCCGCGCACGAGGCGCCGCTGCGCTGACACACCCGAGGGTTCACCGCACGCGCGGCGCGGGCGGGTGCGCGCGCTCGTGCTCATCCTTGTCCTCGTCCGGGGCCGCAGCGCCTGCGAGGAACGCCGCCAAGACCGCCTTGAGGCCGCGCATGAGCGGCGGTCCGGTGACGTCCGCGCCGTCACCCCGCTTGAACTCGACCGTCAAGGTCGGCACGCCGCGGTCGATCCCCATCCACGTCCCAAACGAGCCGGGCGTCGCGTAGCCCATGTCGGCGACGACGCGCCAAGGCGCGCGGGCAGCGCTCGCGAAGCGCTCCGCGAGCGCGCGCGCCGGCCCGTCATAGTTCACGAACGGCCCGCGCTTCGTCGAGTGCAGGACGACCACGAGCTCCGGCGCAAAGCGCACGAGGTCGTCGTGCACCGCCGCGACCTCGGGCTCGGACAGCGGCGCGGGCCCGCGGCTGCGGTCGGGGGTGAAGTTGTGCGCCGGCCAGTTGCGGTTCGGGTCGACCCCGCTCGCCGTGTGCCGCGTACCGCGGGCCGTCCCGTCGGGGCTGACGTCCTCGATCAACCGCACGCACGCGTCGCTCTCTGCCAGCAACGTGATGAGCGCGGTGAGGTTCTGCAGTCCCTCGGTCTCGTCACCGTGGATCCCAGCGATCACGGCCACGCGGCGCCCATCGCGCTGGTCGCCGCGCCCGAGCGTCCGCGCCCGCACGGGGCGCCCTTCGGCGCTCGTGCCGACCACCTGCCACTCGCTCGTCGACGCTGCGTCCATGGCCGCAGCGGCGCGCGTCGTCGGGGCGACACACGACGCCGCGAGCAGCGGCACGCAGCAGAGCGACACCCAGAACGGGGCGCTCCGGCGCTGAGACCAAGGCGACCGGAGGGGCGAGGGGCCAGCGGCCCATGGGTTGATTGCGCAGGTGGCCATCGTCGGCACAGCTTACGGGGTTCGAGCGCGCGACCTCCAACCAAGGCGCAAGTCAATCGCCGCCGTAACCGAGGGCGCGCAGCTCCACGCGCTCGGCTGGCGCGAGCGCGCCGGGCATCAAGTCCGGCCCGGGCCAAGGCGCCCTGGCGAGCTCGCGCGCGAGGTCCGCTGTGAGCCGCGCTGCGTCGGCGGGGCGCGCGAGGGCGAGGTCTCGCAGCTCCGCGGGGTCGTGCGCCAGGTCGAAGAGCTGGGTCGCGCCGCGCGCATCGACGCGCAGCTTCAAGTCACCCTCGTACCACGCCTGGCGCACGCTGCGGAAGCGCGCGCCGTAGCGGACGAGGTCCTGCGGGCGGCTGTAGCGGTTCTCCGCGAGGACCGGGTGCGTCCCTGGGAGGCGCGTAAAGCGCGCTCGGCCGACCCGCGTCGCCTCCGCAACGAGGCCCGCGACGTCGACCGAGGAGGCGCGCGCGGCCAAGTCCCGACCCGCGCGCTGCCCCGGGCGCTTGACGATGAACGGCACCCGCAAGAGCGGCTCGTAGACGTCCTTCGAGTGCTCGACGAGGCCGTGCTCGCCGAACGACTCACCGTGATCGGCCGTCACGACGACCAGCGCTCCGTCGAGGAGCCCGCGCGCATCGAGGCCATCGAAGAGCCGGCCGAGCGCCGCGTCGAGGTTCGCGAGCGCGCCGTCGTAACACGCGAGGAGGTCCGCCCGCAGCTCCGCGCGCTCGGGGCTGTCGCCCTCGCCGCGCACCATGACACGCTCGATCAGCTCGTCGAGCAACACGACGGACTGGCGACCATCCGGCGCAGGCGGCGCGTTGTACGGCCGATGCGCGTCCATGTAGTTGAGGAACAAGAACAGCGGCGCGCCGCGCCCCGCGCCCGCGCGCTGCGCATCCACCCACGCCAGCGCGTCGCGCGTGACGCCGTCGCCGCGCTGCCGACGCACCTGCCAAGTCGCGAAGCCTTGGTCGAGGCCGTGGCGCGGCGAGAGGTACACCGTGTTCGCGACGAACCCCGCGGTGTGATACCCCGCGCTCGAGAGCGCCTCCGCGAGCGTCACATGGTCCGGGTGCAGCGGGTGCGCGTTGTCCTCGAGGGCATCGACCTCGAAGCTCACTGCGCCGTGCTCGCTCGGCCAGAGCCCCGTGAACATCGACGCGTGGCTCGGCAGCGTCCACGGGGCCGTCGAGACCGCCGTTGGATAACGGTCCGCGCGTGCGGCGAGCCCGTCGAAGGCGGGCGTCGGCGCGCTCGCCCACCGGTCCGCGCGCACCGTATCGAGCGAGACGACGAGGACCAGCGGCGGGCGCGCCGCCCGCGCGTCGCAGCCGAGCGAAGCGAGCGCCAACGCGGCGAGGCCCAGCGACACGACGACCCACGGCGCGCCGACGAAGCGCGGCGCGGATCGGGTCGACGGAAGAGGAGGGTGGTGTCGCGCGCGGGCGTTCAAGGTCGTCGAGGCGCCGCAAGCTCTGGCGCGCCCCCATACGATACTCCGCGGCGATGACGTACGATGCTCCGCTGCCGCGAGCGCCCCCGTGCGAGACCTGACTCGAGCCCCCATCCCTTGGACCCTCGCGCTGTGCGTCGCAGCGCTCGCCCTCGCGTGCCGCCCGGACACGCCGCGCGCACGACGGGTGCTCGTCGTCGGATGGGACGGCGCGACCTTCGACCTGATCGATCCGCTCTTGAAGGAGGGGCGCCTGCCCAACGTCGCGCGGCTCCTGGCGCGCGGCCAAAGCGCGACCCTGGAATCGACCGCGGTCCCGATCTCGAGCGCGGCGTGGACGACGCTCGCGACGGGCAAGGAGCCGGGGGAGACCGGCGTCTATTCGTTCTTTCAGCCGATCGAGGGCACCTACGACGTGCGCGTCGTCAGCGCGCGCGATCTCTGCGCCGCGCCGCTGTGGCGCACGCTCGTCGCGCGTGGCCACGAGGTCGTCGTGTGGGGCGTCCCGGTGACTTGGCCGGCGGAGCCCGTCGACGGCGTGCTCGTCGCAGGGATGTTGAGCCCCGAGGACCAAGTGTGGACGCACCCCCCGGCGCTGACGGAGACGCTGCGCGCGCGCGGCTTGGCGCCGGACCTCGGCGTCTGGCGCACGCTGCGCGAGCTCACGCCCGAGCGCGTCTCGCAGCAGCTCGCGCTGAAGGAGGCCGCGGTCGTCGAAGCGCTTCGCGCGACGCATTGGAGCTTCGCGCTCGTCGTCTTCAAGGAGCTCGACGTGCTCTCGCACCGCGTGTTCGACACGAACACGCGCGGGCCGATCGCCGCGCTGCTCGACGACTTGGACACGAGCCTCGGGCGCCTCCTCGAGGCCGCCGGCTCGGACACAGACGTCTTCCTCGTGTCGGACCACGGGTTCACGACCTACCGCAAAGTGTTCGACCTCGACGCGTGGCTCCTGCAAGAGGGCTTTGCGACACGCAGCGAGGGCGCGACGCTCGACGGACGCAGCGAAGGGCCCCTGGCCACCGCGCGCGCCAACGAGCGCGGCGCGCGCCTCGGGCGCCTCGCTTGGAGCGCGACGCGCGCGTTCGCGGACGTCGCCGAGGGCAACTTCGCAGCGCTGCGCCTCAACGTGGTCGGACGCGAGCCGCAGGGCGCGGTCGCGGACTCCGCGCGCGACGCGACGCTGGAGGCGCTCGAGGCGCGCCTCGCAGCGCTCGAGTTCCCCGCCGGCGTCAAGGTCGTGCGGCGCACCTGGCGCGGCGCTGCGCTGTATCCAGGCCCCGAGCGCGAGCGCGTCGTGCCGGACCTCATCGTCGAGCTGGAGCCCAGCTGGCGCGCGGTGACGAGCGGGCTCGGCCCAGTCTTCGCCGCGTCCGAGCTCGCGTTCCCCGAGCACGCGCGCGACGGGATCTGTGTCGCGGCGGGGCCCTCGATCCCGGCGGCGTCGCGCGCGTTGGAGCGTCCGCGGTGGGCGCTGCGCGACCTCGCGCCGACGTGGCTGCACCTGCTCGCCGAGCCGATCCCGAGCGGGATGCGCGGGGCGGTGCGCTTCGACGATGCACGCCACGTGCTGCGCATCGACGAGCGCGACGACCCGAGCCAGCGCACGACAGAAGCAGCGTATTCAGGGTTGCCGACGCAGAACGAATCGAGCGAGGTCCGGCGCCGCCTCTCATCCCTGGGGTACGCCGATTGAGCGGCGCGAGCATCGCGCCCGCCGCGCCGCGCGCCGCGCGCGCGGCCTTCGGCCTCGCGGCGCTGCTTGGGCTCGCGGCGCTCGCCGCGTACGGCTGGACGCTCCGCCTCGAGCTGCTGGGTTGGGACTCCTACCCGCTGATCGCGGCCGCGCGCGTCGACTCATTTGCCGCGCTGCTGCGGACGCTGACGGACGAGCTCATGGGCGGGCGCTATCCGGATGGCCACTTCTATCGCCCGGTGACGCAGCTCTCGTTTGCGCTCGATCGCGCGCTGGGCGGGCTCAGGCCCGCGGCCTACGCGAGGACGGACCTCGCGCTCGGCGCGCTCGCGGCGCTGATGGTGGCGCTGGTGACGCGGCGCCTCACCGGCGGCGCGATGGGCAGCGGCGTGACGGGCAGCGGCGTGACGGGCAGCGGCGTGACGGGCAGCGGCGCGACGGGGAACGGCGCGACGGGCAGCGGAGCGGGCGGCTTCGTCGGTGCGTTGCTGGCAGGCCTCGTGTTCCTGCTGCACCCCGCGCAGCTCGAGGTCCTGCCGTACGCGCCGCGCCGCGCGGACACCCTCGCGATCGTGTTCACGCTGGCGACGCTCCTGTCGCTCGGGCGCGCGCACGGCGCGTGGACCGGCGCGCTCGCATTGTGCGCGCTCAGCTCGAAGGAGACGGGCGTGATCGTTGCGCCGCTCGCGCTCGGATGGGCGTGGCTGATCGAGGGCGGCGGCCAGCCCTTCAAGGGCGCGCTGATGCGCTGCGCGCCGATCGGGCTCGCGTTGCTCGCGGCGTTGGCGGCGCGGTTCGCCGTGCTCGGCGGGCTCGGCGGCCATCCCGAGTCGGGCCTCGGCGCCCTCAGCGCGCTCGGAGAGACGTCGCGTACCCTGGTCGGGCTCGTGACGGCGAGCAGCAGCGCGGGCGGCGCCATGCTCGGCGCGGTCGTGCTGGCGCTGGGCGTCGCGGCGCTGTGGTCGGGCGACTCAAGACGGCTGGCGTGGCTCGCGCTCGCTGCGCTGTCTGCATGGGCGATCACGGTGTCCGCAGGCCGCGCGCACGGCTGGTACGCGCTGCTCCTCGTCGTGCCCGTGGCCGCGTTCGCGGGCCTCGTCGTTGCGCGCGCGCTCGACGCGCTTCGCGGAGCGCGCCAGCAGGGTGCTTTGGCGCGGGCCTTCGCGGCGCCGCTCGCGGGCGTGGCGACGCTCGCGCTCGCGATCACGTTAGCGGCGCGCGGGGGCGCGCACTCACCTGACCCGGCCTTCGACCGTGCGAGCCGCCTCGCGCGCGCGACGCTGACGCAGCTCGACGCGGCGCTCGCGACGGCGCGTCCGGGCGCCCGCGCCGTGCTCCGGCCCTGGGCCCCGCTCGTTGAGGCTCGGTCCGGTCCCGTCTTCATCCACGCGCCGTACTCCCTCGTGGCCTATGCACAGTGCGTGGCGCCGACGCTCGAGGTGCAAGCGCTCGTCCCTGACGCTGGAGCGCCGCCGCCGCTCGACCCAGCGCGCTGGCAGCTCGTCCTCGCGCCTTGAGCGCGCGGGCACAGCGCGTCGGGCCGAGTCAGCGCTCGAGCTCCGCGAGCCGGCGGTCGAGCTCTGCGAGGAGCTCCGGCGCGCCTTCCACGGCGCCCGCTTCGATGAGGCGCGCGCGCGCGGCGCGAAAGCGCTCCTGAGCGCGGAGCGTCGCGCCCGATTGGGCGTCGAGCTCGGCGAGGTCCATGAGGGTGCGCCCAAAGTACTCGGCGACGACCGGCGTCCGCTCGCGCGCGTAGAGGCCCGAGAGGACGTCGAACAGGTAGTCGAGCGCGCGCTGGGCGTCCTCTGAACGGCCCGCCTTACGCAGCGCGTGCGCGTACGCCCACTCGGCGCGCGCGCGGCCGATGCGCGTCGCCTCGCTCTGCTTCGCGAGAGAGAGCGCGCGCTCGAAGGCCTCCAGGGCTTCGTCGGTGAGGCCGCGCGCGTCGAGCAGCCAGCCGAGGTTGGCCCAGAGCGGGCCCTCCCACCCCGGCTTGCCCGAGGCCGCAGCGGTTTGGATGCCGCGCCGGGCCCACTCGATCTGCTCCGCGCCGCGGCTGACGACGGACGCCATCTGCGAGGCCTGAATCGCGCGGGCCGTCTCGCCGTGCAGGAAGCAGAACTGAAAGAGCTCGGAGAAGTTCGCGAGCGCCTCCCCGTCACGGCCCTCTTTCCAATCCACGAGCCCGCGACCGAGCAAGAAGCGGGTCCACGCCCTGGGCGCGTCAGGCGTCGCGCGCTCCTGGGCCTGCGCGAGCCAAGAGTGCGCGTCGCTGGGCAGCCCTTGCAGCGCGAGGACGCTCGCCACTTGACTCGCCGACTCGACAAACGGCGCGGCATCGCGGGCGTTCGAGGACGCAAACGCGACCATGCGGTACGCCACGAGCGCTTGGCCGTACTGCCGCGCTTCGAACTCTCGGTCCGCGCGGGCCAAGGTCTCGGCGAGCGACTCCCCCTGGACCGCGGTCGTCGGAGTCGCGCAAGCGCTGAAGAGGGCCGCCGAGCACGCCAAGGCGAGGATGTAGAGGAGCCGTTGCATCGTTGGAGCAGGGAGAGGGCCTCCCCGCGCGTGAAGCATGGACGTCGCGCGCGCCGGCGCGAAATGACGAAGCGGGACCCAGCGCATGGCGCAGGGCCCCGCTCGAGGGGCGAACCCGCGGGTGAAGACCCGCGTGCTCGACTCGGGATCAGAACCCGAGGTTCACGCCGAGACGGATGATGTCGGCGTCAGCGCTCGCGCTCGTGCCCACGACGGTCGAGTTGATCGACTGCCAGTGCAGGAAGTACTTGTAGTCGTGGCCCGCGCCGTAGTAGTTGAGGCCGACGTCGATGATCGACGTGTCCGCGTCACCGTTGTCGAGGTCCTGGAAGCGGAGGCCGACTTCCCAGCCACCCTGGGAGGCGGTCGGCTCGGCGATCATGAACGTGCCCATGATGCCGAACGGGGTGCTGTCGCCGATGAGACCGGTCGCCATGACGCCGCCCGGGAAGGTGCTCGAGCTGCCGTTGCTGGTGACGAGGCCCTCGCTGATGTCCGCGACGTACGCATTGAGGCTGTACTGCTTGGACGTCAGGGTCGCCTGGAACAGGAGGCCATCGCCGTTGTCGACAGCGCCGTCGTCCCAGTAGGACACCGCAGCGGTCGCTTCGACGTCGCCGGCGCCGTACGCGCCCTCGACCATGTCGATGCCGTCGCCGAGGAGGTCGATCTCACCGCGCAGGGCGAGGAGGTACTCGTCGCCCGCGCTGTCGGTGCCGTCCTGGATGGTGACGGCCCAGTCGAAGCCTTCGAACTCGCCGAGGAGCGCGATGCCCTCACGGCGGGTGCTGAAGAGGCCACCGATCTGGCTGCGGTCCGCGAAGAACAGCTTGCTGGTGCTGACCAGCGAGTCGCGGCAGATGATGCCCTTGAACTGGCCCGCGCGCACCTTGAGGTTCGCGCCGATCGGGATGTTCAGGTACGCGTCCTTGAGGAGCGACGCGGAGCCGGCGCTCTCGGCGCCGATCTGGAAGACGTAGTCGATCCCGTGGCGGGTGCCGGAGGCCTTCAGGCGCGCCTCGAGGATGTCGAAGTCACCCAGGTCGTTCGCGCCGACGGCGACGTCACCCGAGGAGACGTAGGCGGCGCGGATGTAGCCGGAGAACTTCGTGTTGGAATCTTCAAGGCCGGAGAGGCTGGCGGACAGAGCCTGGACGTCGCGATCCAGGGTCGCCCACTCGCTCTCCGATGCGAGCGCGGATGCGCTGGCCATGGACGCCGCGACGGCGCAGATGACGAGCTGTTTCATGGGGTTCACTCCGAGGTGATGAGAGACAGAGAGAAGTGGGAGGACAGGGTTGAAGCGGCGGATGGTAGTGATCCTCTTCGCTCGCGGGTCAACGCCTGTTCGAAAACTTGAGTCCGATTGCACGGATTCCATCGGCGGCCTAGGGGCCGGCATGGACCGGAAAGAGCAGAGGTTCTCAGCAAATTCCTGGGCGACGTTGCGCCAGGTCAGGTTGCGGAGGGGGGCGGACATTATTACTGCAGAAGCAAGTCAGCAACCCCGGGTTCAGGACTTCGTGCAAGAACAGCGCAAGATTGCACCAAACGGCCATCACCTGGATCCCAAGAGGCCACCACAGGGCCACCCATGGCGGCACAAGCGCGGAAATATGCCGTCAAGTGCCCACCAAGCCACCCTCAATCGCCCCCAGCATCCCGACGAATCCTCTTTGTCTCGCCCCGACGCTTCTTCGCATCCACGCGCCTACGCTGGGATCCGCGGGTCGGCTTCGTCGCCTTGCGCCGCCGTTCGACCTTGAGCGCGTCGCGCAGGAGCGCCGCGAGGCGCTCCCGAGCGTCGGTGAGGTTGCGACCCTGCTCGCGGTGCACGGTCGAGCGCACGATGAGCACTCCCTCGCCGACGAGCCGGGGGCCAAGCCGCCCCAGGACCCGAGCGCGCTGGCTGTCTGACAACGCCCGGCTGCCCATCACATCGAAGCGCAGCTCGACGCCCGTCGAGACCTTGTTGACGTTCTGCCCGCCGGGGCCGCCCGAGCGCATCGCGCGCATGCTGAGCTCGTCCGAGGGGACGGTGACGCTCGAAGTGATGGGCAGCGCGTCCATGGCGTCGCCCCGCCTAGGCGCCCGGCTCGCCCCGCAGGCCCTCGGCGATGCGGCGCAGATAGGCCCAAGTGAAGATCCCGGTCTGGTGGCCATCGGCAAACCGGATCCCGAGGGCGTAGCGACCAACGAGCTCGACCGATTCGTGCCGCAGGTCATCGGGAATCGAGGCCGGGTCGAGCAGGCGCTCGCCCGTGACCTCATGCACGCAGCGGGCGCAAGGACATGCGCGGCGCACCACGGCAGCGGGCAGGTCGCCGACCTGCCCATCGCGCCACTCGAGCACGATCCGCGCCGGATCTCGCCGCCCGATTCGGGTCGGCGTGAGGGCCTCACTGGGATCGACGCTTCGTTCCATCTGTCACCCCGCCGCTTGCCCCATCGGACCCCGCCGCTTGCCCCATCGGACCTGACTGCTGCGAGGAGACCGCCAGCGGGCGGAGGGTCGTCGGCGGACAGTGAGGGGTGGTGGCCAGAGCCGGACTTGAACCGGCGACCCCCTGATTTTCAATCAAGTGCTCTACCGACTGAGCTATCTGGCCGAGGGGCGGAGAGTCTGGCAGGCCGACCCGCGCGCGTCAACGGTGCGCTGTCGGATACCTGAGGCGCCGACCCAGTTCGCGACCCAGCTCGATGACCCTGCGCCGCGGGCGGCGCCTTGCCGCGCCGCTCGGTCACCCGAGCAAGACCGAGCGCGCCGCGCGCACGTCGGCTTCGATCGCTGCACGGAGCTCGGGGAGCCCCTCGAAGCGCTCCTCGCCCCGCAAGCGACGCACGAACTCGAGCTCGACGTCCTCGCCGTAGAGGTCGCCTTCGAAGTCGAGCAGGTGGGCCTCGATGATCGGCGCGGCGCCGCTCGGGCTGGGCGCCCCGCCGAGCGTCGGCCGATAACCGATGTTCGCGACCGCCGGGTGGTCCCCGACGCAAGCCCCGAGGCCGACGGGCGGACCGCCACCGTCACGCGCAAAGCGCCGGACCCGGCACGCATAGACCCCGACGGGCGGGTGCAGCTCGTGCATGAGGTCGAGGTTCGCCGTCGGGAACCCTAGCTGGCGCCCGAGCGCTTGCCCGTGCACGACCCGCGCGAAGACGCTCACTGGCCGGCCGAGCATGCGGGCCGCGAGCGCGAGGTCGCCGAGCTCGACCGCCTCGCGAATCGCGGTGCTCGAGACCGCGCGTTCGCCGAGCATGATCTTGGGCGCGACCTCGACATCGAAGCCGCGCGCGCGCAGGAACTCCGTCCCACCCTCCCGACCGCGGCCGAACTTGCTATCGAAGCCGAGCACGAACGCGCGCACGCCGAGGCGGCCGACGAGCAGCTCGTCGACAAAGCGCGCCGCCGGCGTATCGCGCAGCGCCTCGTCGAAATCGAGGGCAACGACGTGGTCGATGCCGGACCGCTTGAAGAGCTCCAAGCGATGCGCGAGCGTGGTCAGGGTGCGCGGCGCGCGGCCGAGGAGGACCGACTTGGGGTGCACCCGAAACGTGACGACCGTGGCGCTCGCTCCGAGCGCGCGGGCGCGGGCGAGGTTCGTCTCGAGGATCGCGATGTGCCCGAGATGGACGCCGTCGAAGACGCCGACGCTGACGACTGAGCCCGCCGAGTGAGCAGCGGGGCCCGGCGCCGCCGCGCCCCCGGGGGCGAACATCGGGAGCGCGTCCGGATCGAGCGTGACCCTCACGATGATGGCGGAACGGACACGGGGGTGGCGAGTCGGCGTTCAACGCCGCGCGGAGGCGCCGCCGCCCGCTTGCGCGTCGCGATATTGGGCGCGCAGCTCTTCGAGCGCCGCGCGGTGCCGCGCCTTGTCGGCCGGGGTCATCCGATCCACGATCAGGACGCCTTCGATGTGGTCGTACTCGTGCTGGACGATGCGCGAGACGAACCCGTCGAACTCCTCGACGTGCGCCGCGCCATCGAGGTCACAGAACTCCACCGTGCAGCGGTCGGGCCGCTCGATCTCGGCATAGATGTGCGGGAGAGAGAGGCAGCCCTCTTCGTGCTTCACGCGCTTGCCGGCGCGGGCCGTGATCGTCGGATTGACCATCACGCGGCTCAGCTCGGCGCGCTCGGGGTCGCCTTCGGGGTTGTAGACAAAGAGGCGCTGCGAGAGGCCGACCTGGGGCGCCGCCAAGCCGACCCCGCGGCTCTCGAACATGCGCGCCAGCATGGCTTCGGCCGTCGCGCGCAGCGCCGGACCGAACTCCCGGACCGGCTGGGTCTCGCGCCGGAGGACCGGGTCGGGGAAATAAACGACCTCCAGGCCGCCCTCCGAGGAGCCCGCCTGCGAGGTACCTGCCTGGGGTCCAGATTGGCCCTCCCCCTCCACGCCCGCGCCTTGGCCCGCCGTCGGGCCGGTCTCTTGGGGCTGGGAAGCGGCGGTGTCGGGCGCGGTCTCTGTCATGGGCGTGAAGCGCGGGGTTGGGTGGCCGCGAGGCGCGGCGCGCGCTGGAAGTTGCAGGTCCTAGGGTGACCCTTTCTCGCCCGGAGGATAGCCCACCGTTGACGCCCGTTCGGGCCCCACCTACGATTTTCCGCCCGCTGCGCGGGCCCTGGCCGCGACGCCCCACCCGGAGGCGCGCCGCGCGGGGTCCAGGCAGCGGCCCGCGCCACCCACCGGGTGGACCTTACCTTGGACTACACGAAGCACATCCAGAAGGCCGAAGAGGCCGCGCGGCGCAAGAACTACGACTTCGCCGTCGAGCTGTTCCAACAGCTGCTGGAGATCGATCCCGACGTCGGCGACGCGCGCGCGAAGCTGCGCCGCGTGCTGAAGGCGCGCCACGAGGCCAACAAGGGGTCGAAGCTCTTTCGGATGATGAAAGGCGCTGCGCCCCTCGCTGCGGCCAAAGCGCTCGGCAAGGCCGGCAAGCACGATGCAGCCGCGAAGGCCTGCGAGAAGTACCTCGCTAGCGCGCCGCTCGACGTCGAGGCGAACCTGTTCCTCGGCATCGCCCTCGAGAGCGCGGGGCACTTCAACTCGGCGCTCGCCGTGTTCGAGTTCGTCGCCGAGATCGATCCGCGCAACCCCGAGGGCCTCAAGCGTGCGGGCGCGATGATGGCGCGCACGGGCGACCCGCTGAAGGCGCTCGAATACTACGAGCGCGCCCTCGAGGCCGACCCCCGAGACCGCGACGCGCTGAAGGCGCGCAAGGACCTCGCGGCCGAGGCCGCCATCGTGAAGGCGCGCTACGGCGACGTCCAACACTCGCGCGAGCAGATGGTCGACCAGGGCGAAGCCAAACGCCTCGAGCGGCGGAACCGCATGCACCTGTCGGAGGACGAGCTGGCCGAAGAGCGCGAGCGGCTCGAGGCCGAGCTTGCGACGACGCCGGACGACGTCGACCTCTTGGTCGAGCTCGCAGGCGTGCTCGAGAAGCTGCGGGACGCTGACAGCGCCCTCGACGCCATGGAGCGCGCCCTGCACCTGCGACCCGATGACACAGAGCTCGCCGACCGCGCTGCGGGGCTCGAGCTGAAGGTGCTGAAGCGCCGCATCGCGCGCGCGGACAAGCTGGGTGACTCCGAGGAGGCCGACCGCCTCGAGCGCCAGCTGGCGCAGCGCGAGGTCGCCGCGATCCGCAGCCGGGTCGATCGGAACCCGGGCGACGCCGGGGCGCGCCTCGAGCTGGGGCGCCACCTCTTGAAGGCCGGCGAGCTGGACCAAGCGGCGTCCGAGCTCCAGAAGGCGATCGCCGACCCCCGACGGGCGGACGAGGCGCGCTTCCTGCTCGCCCAGTGCTTCCAGGCCAAGGGTTTCAGCGACCTGGCGCGCAAGGAGTTCGAGCGCGTGCTGGAAGCTCGCCCCGAGGTGGACGAACGCGCCCGCGAAGTGCTGTACAATCTGGGGCTGATCGCCGAAGCGGAGGGAAACCCCGGAGAGGCGCGCCGTCACTACGCGCGCATCTACGAGGTCGACATCGGCTTCCGCGACGTGGCTGCGAAGATGGAGGCGCTCCGCTGAGCGCGCGCCCGGCGGCAGCCGCCACGCCACGCAACGGACACGACGGATATCGAACATGCGCCCGCGGTCAGACCGAGGGCGCACCTGAGAGCGATCAAGCCCGACCCAGATCAAGCCCGAACGATCGAGCCCGAGCGATCGAGGCTGAACGATAGAGACCCCAGAGACCGACCTGATCCGACCGCGACACTTGTGACCCGCGCGGACAGGCGACAGCGAGCGACACCAAGAAGATGCCGAACAGCAAGCAAGCACTCAAGCGGATGAAGACGGACGACCGTCGCCGCATGGCCAACAAGACCGTGGCCTCCTCGATGAAGACCGCGATCAAGCGCGTCCTCTCCGCCGCCGATGGCACCACCGCCGAGGCCGCCCTGCCGAACGCGATGAAGCGCATCGACAAGGCCGCGAAGACGAACGTCATCCACGACAACACCGCGGCGCGCAAGAAGGCGCAGCTCGCGAAAGTGGTCGCGGCGAAGAAGGGCTGAGCCCTCTGCTGGCGCCCTCCTTGGCGGGCGCTGGCCGCGTCAGGGCTGCCTCACTGCGCGTCGGCCCTTCGGTCGGACAGGGCCGATCCGTAGCCGTCCTGTCCCGCACTCCGTCCTGTCCCGTATTCAGCTGTAGATGGGCCGCTTCGAGACCAACGACTCACACACGAACCGCTGGCACCAGCCGGTCCGCGTGCCACGCGCCAAGGAAGGCATCTTCGAGGCGGCGCGCGAGCTCGTTGAAGACCTCGACGGCTGGACCCTCGAGCGGTCGGACGAGGCTGCGCTGACTCTGTACGCGAGCAAGTCGAACGGCCTGCTCGGCGGCACGTCGAAGGTGACGATCACGGTGAAGGGCCCGCAGGGGATCCCCTCCTCCGAGACCCACGTCGTCTCCGAGTCGTCGGGGGGCCTGTTCTCGAAGGACCGCGCCAATGTCGCGGCCTTCTGCGAGAAGTTCTGGATGCGCGTCACCTGACGCGGCTCAGCGGAACGTCACGGCCAGCGCAGACGTGAAGTTCGACGTCGCAGCGCCTCCGACCGAATCGCGGTGCCAAGCTTGGAAGACCCAAGTCTCGCCCACGTTCACAGCCACGGGACCGAACGGCGTCGGCAGTGCGGCCGAGTCCACGTCGAGCTCGGCGGCGCCGGCGGGGCCGCTGTTCAGGATCTGACCGGGCCCCACGAAGCGCCCGACGTTGCCGCCGAGGCAGAGCACGCCCTGGCTCGCCGGCGGCACCGTTGGCGTCGTGAGCGTGCGGCTCACCAGGAAGAACGTGAGGGCCTGATGCGGCAGCTGCTGCGCCGTGAGCCGCAACGCGCGGTCGGCCGCGAGCGTCGACCCGTGCGCTGAGATCGCGCCGGGCAAGCCACTGGAGTTCGGCGCTGGCTGAATGCACACGATGGCGCCGATCGGACCCGCCGTGTAGGAGGCAGTCCGAACGCGGTGGACGCCGGCGTGTGGACCCGAGCGCTCGATCGCCGATGCCGCGAAGATCGCGCGCCCCGCGCCGGACGCGAAGAGCTCGACCGACCCCTCGGCGTTCGGCGTGGCGAGCAGCGGGAGCCCTTGCGGGTCGAGCTGCGAGAGGTTGCGGTCCATGCGGCACGCATAGACGTCACCCAACCCAGGCTCGATCGTCGGGTGCGCGCGGTGGTCTGCCCAAACGAAGGTGTACTCATCGCCGAGCGCAACGCCCACGGGACGCAGCTGCGCGTTGGCCGCCGATGACACGAGGGGACCGAGCTGGGGATCGAGCGCCGTGCCATCGAGCGCGACGCGTTGCGTGCGAATGTTGGTCGTCGTGTGAATCCCCGACTGATCGCGCCACTCGTAGGCGAGCAACGCTTCGGTGCCCGCGGCGTTGCGCGCGACCCGCATCGATTGCCCGGGTCCGTAATAGGTGAGCGCTCCTGCGACACCGTTGAGGTCCACAAAACAACCCGTCGGCGTCGAGCGCGTGACGAGCCAACGATCCGCGAGCCCAACCAGGTCACCGAGCTCGCCGACACTGGTCTGCACCGGGGCGGGATCGAGGAACTGCCCCGTCCCACCGGCGACGCGGCGATGCCGGACGATATGGTTCGACTGCAGCACGGGGTGATGGAAGTGCGCAGCGACGAGGAAGGTGGAGCCGACGGCGTCGACGCGCGCGATGTCGCCCTCCATCACGGGCACGGGCGCCGGATCGAGGAACGTGCCATCGGCGCGGAAGCGGCGGTATTCGACGATTGAAGGCGTTCCGCTGGAGGTCATCGAGCGCAGACGTCCCCAGACACACAGGAACTCGGAGCCGTTCCAGGCGACGTCGAAAGAGACCAACGTGCGGTCCGCTGACAGGACCTCGAATGGCTCCGGTGAGACCGCGTTGCCAAGCGCATCCAAGCGCTGTGCGACGATGCGCGAGACCCCCCCAGAGTAGCTGTTGAATACGACGACAAAACCAGTGGCCTCAGCGCCTGCGATGCGCGCGCCGAATTGCGCGGGCGGCGAGACGCTGATGGGATCCGTTCGAATGACGTTGCCGCCGCCGTCGAGCGTCGCGCGCCATACGTCGGCAGGGTCGATGCCGAAGTTGTTCGGTGTCGCGCGCGTATCGGTCCAGAGAACGTGGGTCCGACCCTGCGCGCCCGCAACGGCGACCTGGCTCAACCAAGTCGGTGTCGTCGTAATCGAGGTCGCTGCACCGAGCGGGGTCCCGGCGCCGTCGACCCGCACGACGTAGACGTCAGGCAACGACGTGAAACCGACCGTGAAAGCGGCGCCGTCGTAGCCGACCGAGAGGACGGAGCTGTTGTTCAACGCCGGGGGTGCGAGGACCGCGCCGCCCGCGGTCCCGACCGCGCCATTCAGGTCGATGGTTGTTCCCCGGAACGCGAAGCTCCCGAACCAAGCGGCATAGAACCCGCTCGCGCTCGCGGCGATCCCAGGTCGATTGCCCGACGTGGCCAAGACCTGTGCGGGGGCGACCGCGCTCGCAGCCGCATCGAACAGGCGCACGCGAACGTTGCCGCCGTAGTTCAAGCCATAGAGGAGCGCGTACCGCCCCCCCGCGGCCGCCAGATCGAGCTCGGAAGGCACACTCCCGCTGGCGCCGCTCACCAAGGTGCGTCGCGGCCCCAGCGCAAGAGCGCTCGTCACGATGCGGCCGGAGACGATGCTGAGCTGCGTGAGCGGGTCCAGGTCGAGCCATGCGACCAGCCAATCGCCGCCCGCGCTCGCCACGATAGGCATCGTTTCGTCGAAGCCCGGCGCGTCGTAGATCAGGAACGGCGCGGCATCGAGCACCTGGCCGCTGGCAGAGACGCGCACGCCGTAGATGCCCTTCGTGTAGAAGGACGAGGTAGGGTGCGTGGACTCGAATACGACGAGATACTCGCTGCCGTTCCACGCGACGCGTGGGCGCAGTTGGTCCCATGGCCCGTGATCGATCACGATCGGCGCGTCCAGGATCCGATTGCCGTCCAGGTCGAGCAGCATGCCGTGGATGTCGTGGTTCCCTGGCACGCTCGAGCCAAACGCCTGCTGGCCGAGGACGGTGTCCACGATGCTCGACGCGTCGTCCTCCCAGACGGCCAGGAACCCGGCCGCGCCCGCCGCGACGTGGGGCGTCGCTTGGTTGCCTGCGGACGGGGCCAGGCCCATATCACCCGGCAGCGGGGCGCTCGTCCCGAACTGCGCGTGGGCCGTCGAGGCGCTCGCCAGGAGGATCCCCAAGGGCGGCGCCAATGTGAATGCGAGCAGGGAAACGACCGCCGGGGCGATCAACGTGGTGTCGTGGCGCTTGTGCATGGTGGACCCATGCCACCGTTGGCAATCCCCATGCCGACCACGTCGATCCGCCCCAGCGGCCCCGCCGCGATCCCTTGCCCGCCGACCCGTCCAAGACCTGGACGCACGGGCGCAAGCGCACCGCGACGATCAGACGCGTGGGCCGCGGCGGAAGTCGACGAACTCGGCGCTGCACGCCTGGCACCGCTCGACACGCGGCGCCTGGGCGACCAGGAACCACAGCGGGTAGGCCGCGACCAGGAGCGAGAGCCCGAAGGTCCAATACGCCGCGCCGAAGCCCAGGGCGAGCCAGAGCAGGATCCAGCCCCAGGGCAGGTCCGTGCGCCGCGCGAAGGTGCCATGGCCGCACGCGAGGCACGCTGAGAGCGTCCCGTCGGGGCGCCGCCCCGAGAGGTCGAGCTGAATCCGCCCGGACCCTCCATCCACCCGGTAATAGCTCCGGAGCGCGAACGGCCCATCGACCTTGAGGCGCACGAACTCACCGCGCCGGTCAGGGTGCGGCAGGCGGAGCTCGCTCCAGCGGATGGTGTGGTACTCGATCGGGGACACGGGTTGGGGCTCCACAGGCGTCCATCGGCAGCTAGGGCGGTCGCGGCGAACGGAAAGCTCGCGCCGAAGGGCGCAGAATCCTACCCGGTGACGCCGATCCGTGGCTGCGACCGCGGGCCGCCCTCGTTTGGGGACCTCCCCGCGGATGCGTCGCGCCACGGGACCGAGGCGCGCCGCGCTGCCGCTAGACTGGGGACGATCCCATGACGAACCCCCTCCGCGTCTTCATCACGGGCGGCACGCGCGGCATCGGCCGCGCCATCGCCCTCCGCTTCGCCCGCGAGGGCGCCCAGGTCTGCGTCGCCGCACGGACCTCCCCTGACCTCGACAAGGTGGTCGAGGAGATCAACGCCGCCGGCGGCGAGGGCGAGGCCTGCCAGGCGAACATGCGCGACCACGGCTCCATGGAGGCCGCGGTGTTCCGCGCCGTCGACTTCTGCGGCGGCGCGCTCGATATCGTCATCAACAACGCGGGGTCCTTCGACTACGCCGCCTTCGACACGACCGACATGGAGACGTGGGAGCGCCTCGTCGGCGTGAACCTCACCGGGCCCGTGCTGGTGACGATGGAGGCGCTGCCCGCGCTCCGCGAGAGCGCACGGGCGCACATCTTCAACGTCGCATCGGTGCTCGCTCGGGAGCCCGTCGCAGGGACGGCGCTCTACGCCGCCACCAAAGCGGGCCTCGCCGGTCTCTCGGCGGGGCTGCGCGCTGACCTCGCGAACGAGGGCATCCGCGTGACGACGGTCTTCCCGCGGGCGACCGATACCGACATGGTCGCGCCGTACAAACAACACTGGGCGGGGGTCGCCTTCAATCGCCCCGAGGACGTCGCGGAAGTGATCTGGGACGCGTGGCAAGCTGAGACCGCGCCGCCGGAGGTGTTCGTCGCTGCGCCGGAGTGAGATGCAGAGCGCTGGTGCACAGGAATGAGCGCCCCGTGAGCGGCCGCGCTGGAATCGGCGCGGCCGATTTTCATTCACGCGATTCCCGAAATCGATGCACCAAGGGCGGCGCACACCTCGGACGTGGGCCTCGGACGAGAAACCGCTGAATCCGCGTTCATGAGGGCTTCGGTCCGCCGGTCCATGCGGCTATGTCAGGTGTCCCGTCCAAGGAGTCCGGGTCATCATGAAACAGGTCCATCATCAGAACGACGCGCAGCGGCTTGTGCCCCTGATCGACGCCATCTTCCGCGAGGTCGCCGACCGTCGCCGCGAGATCCGCCTGCTTGAGAAGCAGCTCGTCGCGATGCAGCGTGAGACCGAGAACGACGCCGATCTCGACCGCACCATCTCGCTCCGGGCACAGCTCGCGAGCCACCGACGCGAGCTCCGCCTCGCCCGCAAGGAGTTCGAACGCCTCGGCTGTCAGGTCGACGAGCACAACCCGAACCGGGTGCTCATCCTCGGCCCGAACGGTCGCCAGACGTTCCGCTGGGACGCGGGAGACGTCGCTGTACAGCGCATCCTGAGCGACACACGCACCGGGTCGTGACCGTTGAGACACCGGGCGCTGGTGGGTGACCCCCCCAGCGCCACCCTTGCGCGCTCGCGCGGGCCGGAGAGCTCCAGCCCGCGCGAGCGCGTCCGTGTGGACCGGGATCGCCGCGCCCCGCGCCGCCACCCGCGCCTGAGAAGGCGCACCTCCGCGGGGTCCATGGGCAGGAATGCTGGAAAGGCAGTGAGCCAGGGCGGTACAACCAGGGCCGACCCTCGCCCCCCCCACGAGCCCACGGGCCCACGCGGAATGAACACCGAGACCCGCGCGCCGCAGCTGGCGCCCCTCGCGGCTGGACCCAAGAAGTCCGTCGCCACCCGGAACGCCTATGGCGACGCGCTGCTCGAGCTCGGGAGCGAGCGCGAGGACATCCTCGTCCTCGACGCCGACCTGTCAGGCTCGACCAAGACCAAGGCCTTCAGCAAGGCGTACCCGGACCGCTTCGTGAACCTCGGTGTCGCGGAAGCGAACATGATCGGGACCGCCGCCGGGCTCGCCTCGCAGGGCTACACCGTCTTCGCGAGCTCCTTTGCCATGTTCGCCTCGGGCAAGGCCTGGGAGCAGGTCCGCCAGAGTGTGTGCGTGCCCCAGCTCAACGTGAAGATCGCGGCCACACACGCGGGCCTGACGGTCGGTGAAGACGGCAAGTCGCACCAGATGCTCGAGGACGTGACGCTGATGCGCGTCCTGCCGTACATGAAGGTGTTCGTGCCCGGCGACTCGGTCGAAGCCGCCGAGTGCATCCGCGTCGCCGCGCGCACGCCTGGGCCGGTGTACATCCGCCTCTCGCGCGCGAACACGCCGGTGGTGTTCGACGCGAGCTATCGCTTCGAGGTCGGCAAGGGCGCGCTCCTGCGCGACGGCGCGGACCTCGCGATCGCGGTCAACGGCGTGGTCGTCGGGCCGGCGTTGGAGGCAGCGGAGCTCTTGGCGGCCAAGGGCATCCAAGCGCGCGTGATCGACCTCGCGTGTGTCTCCCCCATCGACGAAGCGCTGGTCATCGCTGCGGCGCGCGACTGCGGCGCGATCCTCACCGTGGAAGAGCACCAGGTGAACGGCGGGCTCGGCTCCGCCGTCGCGGAGGTCGTCGGCGAGCACCACCCGGTCCCGATCTATCGCCACGGCATGCGCGGCGAGTTCGGGCAGAGCGCGACGGCGGAAGTGCTGCTGGCGCACTACGGCCTCGACGGCGCTGGAATCGCGGCGAAGGCGGTCGAACTCTTGAAGCGGAAGAAGCGGTGATCAGCGATGCCCCTCACACCTGAACGCAAAGCTGCGGTGCAAGCCGCCGCGCGCACGGTCCGCCAGGACACGATCCGGATGGTCCACAAGGCGAACAGCGGCCACATCGGCGGCCCGCTCGGCATGGCGGACTTCATGTCGGTCCTGTTCCTCGAGCACCTCGACCTGACCGCCGAGAACCGCCACGCGCCGGACCGCGATCGGTTCGTGCTCGGCAACGGACACACCTGCGCGGGCTACTACTCGCTCCTCTCGCAGAAGGGCCTCGTCTCGCGCGACGAGCTGCTGAAGTTCCGCACGCTCGGCAGCCCGCTGCAAGGGCACCCGCACCGCAACCACGACATCGGCATCGACTTCTCGACGGGCAGCCTCGGCAACTCGTTGTCGGTCGCGTCGGGCATGGCGCTGGCCGCGAAGAAGCGCGGCTGGAAGGCGCGTGTGTACAGCACGTCGTCCGACGGCGAGAGCCAAGAGGGTCAGATCTGGGAGGCCGCGACGAGCGCCGCGCACTACGGCCTCGACAACCTGACGGTCCTCGTCGACTTCAACAACATCCAGATCGACGGGCACATGCGCGACGTGATGAACGTGCGCGACCTGCGCGTGAAGTACGAGGCGTTTGGCTGGCACGCGCTTGACGTCGATGGGCACGACGTCGACGCGGTCCACGACGCGCTGCTCGCAGCGAAGGCGGAGACGCGCCGGCCGAGCGCCCTCATCTGCCACACGGTGCTCGGTAAAGGCGTGTCGTTCATGGAGGACCAACCCGGCTGGCACGGGACGCCGCCGAGCGACGCCGAGGCCGAGAAGGCGCTCGCGGAATTGGCCGGGTAAGGCCGACGCGCAGGCGTGAAGTGGGCCAGAGGTCGCGCTCAACGGCGGCGAAGCCGGGGCAAAGGTCGGCGGCGCGGAAGGTGGACCCCTTGATTGTTCCGGCCGCCAGACGCCACCAGGCGTAGTAGGTGGGAAGTCCGCGGACCTCAGCCCGTTGAGCCTGTGCCAATGAAGGGGGCCAGCTTCGCGGCGCGCCGCTGACCCGGGTACCCTGGGCCCATGGCACGCATCGACCAGGAGTACGCGCTCGTCCTGCCCGGGGTGGACAAGCTGGTGGGCGAGATGGCACGCAACCTGTTGGATGGGGCGGGGATCCCTTGCCTGTTGCACGGACCGGACTTCGACGTCGTCGAGCTCGGGGCCATGGCCCACGGCCACCTGCGCGGCATCGACGTCTACGTCCCCCACGCCGCCGCGGAGCGCGCCAAGGCCATCCTCGACGAGGCCTTTGGGGGCGAGGTCGCTGACGGCGACGGCTGACGGCGAGCGGCCTCATTCACAGACGGCGCGGCCATTCACGATTGGCTCGCGCCCGCGGATGGGCGACAATGCCCGCGATGGAAGGGTCCCGCGTCATCCAGGCAGTGTTCCTCCTGGGCGTGCTCGCCGGGATGCTCGTGCTGTTGATCAGCCAGGAGTTGGTGCCGAAGCAGCCCGACCCGGCGACCGCCCAGTTCGAGCGCATCAAGGACTTCACGCAGGCCCACTTCGTGCGCGAGCTGTCCGACCAAGAGCTCGTGGACCGGGCGCTGCACGGCATGATCGACGGGCTCGACCCGTACTCGCGCTACTACGACCAGCGCGACGGGGAGCGTGTGCGGCGCGAGACCGAGGGGGACTTCAAGGGCATCGGGGTCATCTTCCGGCGACCGACGGAGCGCGGGCAGGTGCTCTTCCCCCTCGTCGGGACGCCCGCGTGGGAGGCTGGGCTGCGCGTCGGCGACACCTTCGTGTCCATCGATGGTGAGCCCTTGGACGGCCTCGACGAAGCGTCCTTCCGCGAGCACCTGCGCGCCGCGGGGAAGAGCAAGCTCGTCGTGCACGTGCGCGCCCTCGATGGCGTCGAGCGCGAGGTCGAGCTGCGCCCGCGTGTGCTGCTCGACCCAACGGTCCGCCACGAGACGCTCGTCGGTGACGCTGGCGCGATCGGCTATCTCTGTATCCGTTCGTTCTCGCACCGCACCGCCGAGGAGTTCGACGCAGCGACGGAGCGCCTGATCGCCCGCGGCGCCAGGGCGCTCATCATCGACGTCCGCAACAACTACGGCGGCGTGCTCGACGCGGCCGTCGACATCGCGCGCCGCTTCGTGCGCGAGGGCACGATCGTGAGCTCGGAAGGGCGCGCGGAGCAGGTCGTCCACAGCGCCATCCCCGACGCCGCGCGCTACGCGGCGCTGCCGACGGTCATCCTCGTCGATGGGGACTCCGCGAGCGCGAGCGAGGTCCTCGCCGGCGCGCTGCAGGACCATCGCGTCGCGGTCGTCGTCGGCGAGCCGACCTACGGCAAGGGCATGCTGCAGACGATCCGCACGTTCCCGACCTTCGGCACGCGCGCCAAAGTCACGAGCGCGTACTACTACTCGCCCAGCAAGCGCAACTTCGAGCGCACCGCCGACGAGGGCCGCGACTGGGGGATCCTGCCCGACCTACACGTGCCCGTCGATGACCTCACGCGCGCGCGGGTCTCGAGCTACCTCACGCGCTACGATCCGCCGGCAGAGCTGCTGGAGGACCTGCGCGAGCTTGAGGACCACGAAGGTGTGGCGTTGCTGAGCGCGGCACCCGAGGATCCGCAGCTCGCGGCCGCGATCAAGCTGTTCTCGGGCGAGCGCCCGGGTCCGAACGTAGCGATCGAGGTCGCGCTGGGAGAGGACCAAGCCGCCCCGCCGCCGAGCCCGGCCCGCGACAAGTAGCGCGCTCGTGCCCCCAGCCCATGACTAGCCGCTCGCACCGCCCGACCCTGCTGCTCGGGATCGAATCCTCATGTGATGAGACTGCCGCGTCGGTCGTCGCCGAAGGCTACGACATTCGCTCGTCCGTCGTGCACAGCCAGGTCGCAGAGCACGCGCGCTTCGGCGGCGTCGTGCCGGAGCTCGCTGGGCGCAGCCATCTGGAGCAGCTCGTACCGACGATCCGGCGCGCGCTCGATGACGCGCGCGTGTCGCTCGCGGACCTCTCCGCGATCGCGGTGACCAACCGCCCGGGCCTGATCGGCTCGCTCTTGATCGGCCTGTCGGCGGCCAAGGCGCTCGCGCTGACGCGCGGCTTGCCGCTCGTGCCCGTCCACCACATCGAGGCGCACGTCCACGCCGCGACGATGGAGTCGCTGCGCGGCACAGGTGGCCGCGAGGAGTTCCCTTGGCCCGCGGTGGCGCTCGTCGTGTCGGGCGGGCACACGGCGCTGTACCGGGTCGATTCGGCGCTGTCGATGCGCCGCCTGGCGTCGACGCTCGACGATGCGGCGGGCGAGGCCTTCGACAAGGTGGCCTGGCTGCTCGGCCTCTCGTACCCGGGCGGCCCGTCGGTGTCGAAGCTCGCGGAAGAGGGGAACCCGCGCGCGGTCGCGTTCCCGCGCTATCGCCCGAAGGACGGCGGCCTCGGCTTCTCGTTCAGCGGCCTGAAGACCGCGGTGCTCTACCACCTGCGCGGCGGCGACGCCCTCGCGCCGACGCCGCCCCCGGACGCGATCGAGGGCCGCGCCGACGTCGCCGCGTCGTTCCAGGAAGCGGTCGTCGAGAGCTTGACCACCCAGACGCTCCGCGCGGCCCAACAGGAAGGCGTCGCGACGATCCTGGTGGCGGGCGGCGTGGCCTGCAACAAGCGCCTGCGCGAGGTCCTGACGGAGCGCGCGGCAGCGCGCGGCATCCGCGCCCACTTCCCCGCGCCGATGTACTGCACGGACAACGCCGCGATGATCGCAGGCCTCGGCTACGAGCTGCTGCGCGCCGGCCAGACCGCTGACCTCGCGGTGGACGCCTCGGCCAGGGCGTGAGGCTGTCTGAATCCGAGGCGCCCTGGGCCCCACGACGAGGCTGTCTGAGCCCACGGCCCTGATTCCCTGCTGCGCAGCCCCCCCGCAGGCCCCGGGTCGGTATCCTCTCCCCGCTTTGAATGGGGACGAGCTGCGCGAGCTGCTCGGCGCGGTGCGCGACGGGCGCGCCGGGCTCGAGGATGCGGTCGAGCGCCTTGCCGGTTGGCCTGCGCTCGACCTAGGCCATTCCCGGCTCGATCTCGCGCGGCACGCGCGCTGTGGCGCGCCCGAGGTCGTCTACGGCGCCGGCAAGAGCCCGCGCGAGCTCGTCGACAACGTCGGGGCGTTGGCCGGCTACCACGGCCGCGCCCTCGCGACCCGCGTCAGCGACGAAGCCGCGGCGGCGCTTCTGCGCGAGGTCCCAGGCGCGACCCACCACGCCCGCGCGCGCTGCGTCTCGGTCGGCGCGCCACCGCCGGGCGTCGGCGACGTGCTCGTCGTCAGCGCCGGGACCAGCGACGGGCCAGTCGCGGAGGAAGCGCTGCTCGTCGCGCGCTTCCACGGCGCGCACGCCGAGACGATCTCCGACGTCGGCGTCGCCGGCATCCATCGGCTGCTCGACGTCGTCGAGCGCCTGCGCGCCGCGGACGTCCTCATCGTGGTCGCAGGCATGGAGGGCGCGCTGCCGAGCGTCATCGGCGGCCTCGTCGACCGCCCGGTGATCGCGGTGCCGACCTCGGTCGGCTACGGCGCGAGCCTGGGCGGCGTCGCGGCGCTGCTCGCGATGCTGAACTCCTGCGCAGCAGGCGTAACGGTCGTGAACATCGACAACGGCTTCGGCGCAGGAGTCGCGGCAGCGCGCATCGTTCGGCTCGCGGCGGCGACGCCGGCGCGCGACAGCGCCGCGATCGCACAGAATCTCCATCAGCGCGCGGCAGAGCCGCGGGCCCAGAATCAAGGCAACTCGTAGAAGGACAGCTCGAATGACGGAACAGAAGCGTGCGTGGTTGGCCCTCGAAGACGGGCTCGTGATGGAAGGGCGCTCGATCGGCGCCGATGGCGAACGCGGCGGGGACCTCGTCTTCAACACCGCGATGACCGGCTACCAGGAGATCCTGACGGACCCCTCCTATTGCGGCCAGGGCGTCGTCATGACGTACCCGCTCATCGGCAACTACGGCGTCTCCGACGAGGACGACGAGTCCGGGCGATGCTGGGCCGAGGCCTTTGTCGTGAAAGAGCTCTCGAGCATCCACTCGAACCACCGCGCGGTGATGTCGCTCGAGGATTGGCTCACGAAGCACGGCGTCGTCGCGCTGGAAGGGGTCGACACGCGCAAGCTGACGAAGCGCCTGCGCGAGGCGGGCTCGCTGCGGTTTGTCGCCTCGACGATCGACAGCGACCCGGCGTCGCTCGTCGCCAAGGCGCGCGCGACGCCGTCGACGGACGGGCGCGACTTGGCTTCGCTCGTGACCTGCAAGGAGCGCTACGAGTGGCGCGAGGGTTTTGCCGCGAGCTACCCTGAGGGCGACCCGGAGGCGCGCGGGCAGCGCTTCAAGTGCGTCGCCTATGACTTCGGCGCCAAACGCAACATCCTGCGTAGCCTCGTCCACTACGGCTTCGACGTCACCGTCGTCCCCGGGCAGACGTCGGCCAAGGACGTGCTGGCCCTCGAACCCGACGGTGTCTTCCTCTCGAACGGCCCCGGCGACCCCGCCGCGTGCACGTACGCGATCGAGGCGGCGCGCGAGCTGATCGGGCGGGTCCCGATCTTCGGGATCTGCCTCGGGCACCAGATCCTGTCGCTCGCGATGGGCGCCAAGACGGTCAAGATGCCGTTCGGACACCACGGCGCGAACCACCCCGTTCGCGACGAGGCGACAGGCCGGGTAGAGATCTCGAGCCAGAACCACAGCTACGTCGTCGATCCGACGACGGTCCCGGCCGAGATGGAGATCACCCACTGGAACCTGAACGACCAGACGGTCGCTGGCATGCGCCACCGCCGCCATCCGGTGTTCAGTGTCCAGTATCACCCTGAGGCGTGCCCGGGCCCGATGGACTCGGCGCACCTGTTCCAGCGCTTCCGGGAACTGGTCCTCGCGGGCCGCGGCGCGGGCGCCCGTGGATGAGGGTGGGCGCTCGATGAGAGCGCCGCTGTGACTCGGGCCCGGGGCGCCAGGTGAGAGTATGGTTGGAGACGGTGCGGGCGCGCCTCGCTCCCCTCAGCCACCCCCCTCTCACCCGGCGACATTCATGCTCGAAACACTCCTCGTCGCGGCGCTCGTTGCGGCATCGACCGCGCCGACCGCCGCGACCGTGCCCTCTGCACCGTTGGCCCCGACGGCTGCCCAGACGGCTGCCCAGACCAACCAGCCGTTCGTCGTCCAAGGCCTCGCCGCAAACGAGATCCACCTCTCGGACGGCACGCTGGTGTACCGGACCCCGCTGTCGATCGTCGCGGTCGAACGCATCGCCGTTCCGAACTCCGAGGCGCTCGTCGTCAAGTGGCGTGAGACGGATGGCGCGCAGGAGACCGAGCGCTATCGGATCCGCCTCACGCCGAACCAGCCGTTCGGGCGCGCGCGCGACATGGCCCCGACCATTCACCTGCAGCGCGGCACGTTCGACCCGCTCCGCGAGAGCGCTCCGGCCCCTGCGAAGGGCCTCACCGAGTCGGGCCGCTTGTACATCGTCCAGTTCGAGACTCAGTCGATCGAGGCCTATCGCGACGCGCTGCGCGCGCAGGGCGCTGTCGTCCGCCACTACCTGCCTGAGTCCGCGAACCTCGTCGAGATGGACGCGGCGACCGCGGCCGAGGTTGGAACCCTGCCCTTCGTGCGCTGGGTCGGCCCGTATCACGCCGCGTATCGCCTCGAACAAGAGCTGCTCGATGGCCTCGAGCAGGACACGCTGCCTGCGAAGCAGCGCCTCCACATCCAAGTCCTCGAACGCGGCCCCGAGATGAAGGGCCGCGTCGCAGCGCGCGTCAAGGCGCTCGGCGCCGAGGTGGTCTGGAGCATCGAAGAGGGCTTCCGCTTCGACGCGCTGCTCTCGCCCGAGCAGATGCAGCTCGTCGCGAGCTGGGACGAGGTGCTCTGGATCGACCGCTGGACCGCGCCCGAGGTCGACATGGACAAGGTGCGCGTCGACGGCGGCGCGAACCAGGTCGAGCTTGTCGCCGGCTTCAACGGCACTGGCGTGCGCGCGGAGTGCATGGACGGCAACGTCCTCGCGACGCACCCGGACCTGATCTCACGCACGATGATCTTCCACGGTCCGAACTCGGGCGACGCCTCGCACGGCACGCCGGTGACCGGGATCGTCTTCGGTGACGGCGCGGGCCTCGCCGCGCGACGCGGGATGCTGCCGCAGGGCCAGCCGATCTTCGCGGACTACGGCAACCTCAACAACCGCTACGCCCACACAGCGGAGCTGCTGCAGTCGCCCTACTTCGCCTGCTTCCAGACGAACTCCTGGGGCAGCGGCTTGACGAGCAGCTACACGTCCACGTCGATGGAGATGGACGACATCCTCTTCCTGAACGACATCGTCATCACGCAGAGCCAGAGCAACGCGGGCAGTACGAGCTCGCGCCCGCAGGCGTGGGCCAAGAACATCGTCTCGGTCGGCGGGATCCGCCACCAGAACACCCAGAACCTCGGCGACGACGCATGGGGCGGCGCCGGGAGCATCGGCCCGGCGCAGGACGGGCGGCTCAAGCCCGACCTGAGCTATTGGTACGACTCGATCACCTCGCCCTCTTCGAGCGGCGGCTCGACCGAGTTCGGCGGCACGAGCGCCGCGACGCCGATGACCGCCGGCCACTTCGGGCTGTTCTACGAGATGTGGCACGCCGGGATCTTCGGCAACGCGCCGGGCGCCACGGTGTTCGATAGCCGCCCGAAGGCGACGCTGTCGCGAGCGTTCATGATCAACACCGCGTCGCGTTACGCGTTCAACGGCTCGGGCGCCGACCTGACACGCGTGCACCAAGGCTGGGGCCGCGCCAACGTGCAGACGCTCTACGAGAACCGTGACAAGTTCTTCTGGGTCAACGAGACCGACGTGCTCGCCGAGACCGAGAGCGTCGCGTACCCGATGACCGTCGACGCGAACACGCCGGAGCTCGTCGTGACGCTGGTCTACCTCGAGCCCACGGGCACGACGTCGGCGTCGCTGCACCGGATCAACGACCTGTCGCTCAAGGTCACGGAGCCGGGCGGCCAGGTCTTCTATTGGGGCAACAACGGCCTCACGGTCGGGAACGCGTCGACGGCCGGCGGTGTGTCGAACACGAAGGACCCCGTCGAGATGGTGATCATCCCGAACCCGGCGGCCGGCGTTTGGACCGTCGAGGTCTTCGCGGACGACATCAACGTCGACTCGCACGTCGAAACCCCGGCGCTCGATGCGGACTTCGCGCTCGTCGTCCGTGGCACGACTGGGCTCGGCGGCACGCCCTGCCTCGCGCCCACGGTCTTCTGCACGGGCGCGCCGAACTCGTGGAGCCCGCTCGGCGCGCGCTTGGTGCCGGTCGGCTCGACCTCGGTCTCGGCGAACAACATGCAATTCCAGATCCAGAGCATGTCGCAGAACACCTTCGGCGTCGTGTTCCAAGGGGACCTCGCGGTGGCGACGCCGTCGGGCTTCGGCACGCTGTGCGTCGCGGGCCAGAACGCGCGCCTCGGCATCATCCAGTCCGACTTCTTCGGCCTCGCGTACTACACGCTCGACCTGACCGCGCCGCCGACGCCCGCATCAGCGATCGTCTCCGGCTCGACCTGGAACTTCCAGTGCTGGTACCGCGACAATCAATCCGGCACGGCGGGCTTCAACTTCTCGGACGCCGTCTCGATCACGTGGTGCGATTGAGCCGCGCGCGGCCCTGATTCGGCCGCGGCGACCGCGTCGCTGCGCGCCAGCGGCGCGCGCGAGGACCCCCCTGCCAGTCCATGGCATGGGGGTCCTCGACGTTCCGCGCGAGCGCGCGTCGCGGGCGGCGCAGGCCGCCACAGCGCTGCGGTCTCGGGCAGCCGCGCGTATCCTGTCGGACCCTGCGCCGTGCCACTCGGCGGCACGTCGGCCCCGCTCCTCACCGCCGAAGCTCCCACCATGACGATGAACCCCGCCGCTGATGTCGCCTCGCGCGAGCGCGCCGAGAGCCCCTTCGACGGCGCCTGGGGCGCTCCCTTCGGCGCGGCGCCCTTTGACCGGATTCGTCTGGAGCAGCTCCCCGCGGCGCTCGACCGCGCGATGGCCGAGCAGCGCGCCGCAGTGAATGCGATCACCAGAGACCCGGAGCCTCCGACGCTCGCCAACACGCTCGAGGCGCTCGAACGCTCGGGCCTCGCGCTGGAGCGTGTCAGCGGGGTGTTCCACATCTTCACGTCGAACCAAAGCGATGACGCGGTGCGGGCGCTCGAGACCGAGTACTCGGCCAAGCTCTCACAACACAGCACCGAGCTGCTGCTCGACCCGGCGCTCTTCGCCCGCGTCCAGTCGGTCCATGCTCGCCGTGACGAGCTCGGCCTCACAGGCGAAGCGCGGCGCCTGGCAGACGTGACCTACGAGACCTTCGTGCGGGCCGGCGCAGCGCTCGACCCGGACGCGCGGGCGCGGGTCGCCGCGTTGACGCAGCGCGAAGCGGCGCTGGAGACGCAGTTCGGTCAGAACGTGCTGAAGGACACGGACGCCTACGTCATGATCCTCGACGAGGGTGACCTCGACGGGCTCCCCGAGGCGATCCGGGAAGGCGCAGCAGAGACCGCGCGCGCGCTAGGCCACGAAGGCCGGTACGCGTTCACGCTGCAGCGCCCGAGCGTCGAGGACTTCCTGACCTACTCTGCGCGCCGCGACCTGCGCGAGACGCTTTTTTACGCGTTCCTCGCGCGCGGCGCGAACGGCAATGCACATGACAACCGAGCGCTGATCACAGAGCTCGTCGCGCTGCGCGCCGAGCGCGCGCGCCTCCTCGGCTACGCGAGCCACGCGGCATACATCACGGCGGACAGCATGGCGCGCACGCCGGAGGCGGCGCTTGACCTCTTGCGCCGGGTCTGGACACCTGCGCTCGCCCAAGCGCGCTCCGAGCGCGCGCGCTTGCAGGCCTTGGTCGATGCAACGGACGCGCCGCACCCGCTCGAGGGTTGGGATTGGCGCTACTACGCCGAAAAGCTGCGTCAGGCGGAGTACGACCTCGACCCCGCGACGCTGCAGCCGTACATGCAGCTCGACAACATCCGCGCGGCGGCGTTCCATGTCGCAGAGCGGCTCTTTGGGATCACGTTCACCGAGCGCAACGACGTCCCCGTCTACCACCCCGAGGTGCGTGTCTTCGAGGTCCGCGCGCTCCAGGGCGAGCACGTCGCGCTGCTCTATTGCGACGACTATGCCCGCACGGGCAAGCACAGCGGCGCATGGATGTCGAGCCTGCGCGCGCAGCACCGCTTCGACGGCCATGTCACGGCGCTCGTCACCAACAACCTCAACCTGTCGAAGCCGCCCGCAGGGCGCCCGACGACGCTCTCGGTGACGGAGGCGCGGACGCTCTTCCACGAGCTAGGTCACGCGCTGCACGGGCTCCTCTCCGATGTGCGCTACCCGTCGCTCTCGGGGACGGCCGTCGCGCGTGACTACGTCGAGTTCATGTCGCAGTTCATGGAGCACTACGTCACGCAGCCGGCGATCCTCGACCAGTTCGCCCTGCACGGCGAGACGGGCGAGCCGATGCCCGCGGCGCTCCGCGAGCGCTTCATCGCGGCGAGCCGCTTCAATCAGGGCTTCGCGACGTGCGAGTTCTTGGCATCGGCGCTGATCGACCAGATGTACCACGCGCTGACCGGCGACGACGCGCTCGGGGTCGACGCAGCGGAGTTCGAGGCGCGGGCGCTCGCCGAGCTGGGCGCGCTGCCTGAGATCCCGATGCGCCACAAGAGCGCGCACTTCACGCACATCTTTGCCGGCGGCTACTCGGCGGGCTACTACTCATACATGTGGTCGGAGGTCCTCGACGCGGACGGCTTCGCGGCCTTTGAGGAGGCCGGTGACATCTTCGATACGGCGACCGCAACGCGCCTGAAGGCCCACGTGTACAGCCGCGGCAACACGCTCGACTGGATGACGGGCTACGTCGCGTTCCGCGGCCGTCAACCGGCGGTCGAACCGTTGCTGAGGAACCGCGGGCTGCTGCAGGCGAGCGACGCCTGACCGGCGGCACGCCCCGTGGCGCCGTCGACGGCTCCGACGCGCGTCACGGAGCCGACCTCCGCCGCGAAGTCGGCCTCACTCGATCCCTGAAAGCAACGCCTCGAAGCGCGGCTCGTGCCGTAGCGCGGCCAGCCCGGCGTGCGTCATCAGGTCATCCCGATCGGCGTAGCCGCTGGCCACCGCGCCCTCCAGGTAGAGGTAGACCTGCTCCTTCGCGAACGCAGCGGCGTCAGCCACGCCGACGCCGTTCGCTCGGTAGGCGCCGAGCAGCTCACACCACGCGTCCGCGAGGTAGCGCTGGACCATAGGCTGTCCCGCCTGCGCGCGCTCGGTCAAGCGCGTCAGCTCATCGAGGTCCGCGCGCGCGCCTTCCGTATCACCGAGCTTCGAGCGCAGCACCGACCGGTTGTAAGGCAGCATCCAATACGTCAGCTTGGCGGCCTCAATGGAGCGCCCATGTTCGAGGAGCTCCATGGCCTCCGTCGCCATGGCCTCGGCCGTTCGCAGCCGCTCCTGGTCTTCGGGCGCGAAGAGCGTGACCTGGTTCGCTGCGTTGCCGAGCGCTGCTGCGAGCCCCGAGACGCGCAGCGGATCGGACTCGGGCTGTGCGCGCCAGCTCTCCACGACCTCGACGGTCAATGCCAGCGCCTCTCTCCCGTCTCCGACGGCCGCCGCTTGCTGCGCGCGCAGCGCGAGGATCTCGCGCTCAGCCGCGACGGCCACGAGCCACTCCGGATAGCGCTTACGCAGGTCGCGGGAGAGCGCGCCCGAGCGCTCCAACAGGTCTCCCGCCCGCGCCGAGTCCCCGAGCTGCAGCCACGCCAGCGCCTGCCGCTTCCAGGTGCTCGCGAGACCATGCAGCGCGCGGCGGTGCTGCGGCTGCTCGGCGAGGATCGCCTCGAGGCACTCGGCGCAGCGCTCCTCGGCGCCGATCGCCTGCCCAAAGGCGCGCCGCGAGGCCGCCACCTGGGCGATGAGCCGGTGGCTCGCCGCGAGCGCCAGCCGCGCTGAAGGCAGCGACCGCATGTCGTCTGGCCAGGCTTCGAGCTCGGCGATGAGCGCCGTCCCGCGCGCTTGCGCCTCCTCTACCTGCCCGAGCTTGAAGAGGTCGAGGGCCTGGTGCGCGCGAGCCGTCGCGTACGTGGCATCGCCGGTCCCTGGGCGCCAGCCCTCGGAGAGCGCGCGCGCGATGAGCGGCAGCCCCTCGGCGTAGAACGACGACGCCTCATCTGCCCTCCCGAGGTCGCTCAAGGTCGCGGCCACCTGCCCGAGGAGAGTCCCGAGCTCTGCGCGCAACCGAACATCTTCGGGGCGGCTGGCTAGGGAAGCGCGCAGACGCGCCGCGAGCCCCAAGTAGAGGTCCAATGCTCCGCGCTCGTCGCCGGCGAGGCACAGCAGGTCAGCGCGCGTTCGAGTCAGCGCGCACTCGACCACGCTTCGCGCTTGCTCGAGCCGCGGCAGGTCCGGGATCTCATCGATCAGCATGAACGCGTCCTCGACGAGCTGGCGCCGGATGCCCGCGCCCCTCGGCGTGTCCTCCAAGCCGATGCTCGCGACGCGCCGTAGCTGGGACTCGATCGCTTCGAGCGCCTTCTGGGCCGCGGCGAGCGCCTCCTCCTCCGCCGCCGCCGCGGCAGCGAGGCTCGAGCTCAGCTCGACGTTCAAGCGCCGGGTCTCCGTCGCGTGGGCGCGCTGGAGCGCACCGTACGCCGCGGGGACGACCAGGAGCCCCGCGCCCAGGAGCGCCGCAGCGGTGGCGCGCGCGGGGTGCCGATGACACCAACGCTGGAGCTGCTCCACAGCGCCGGGCGCGCGCGCGCGGACCGGCCGCCCAGCGAGGAACTCGGTCAGGTCGGCTGCGAAGGCCTCCGCCGACGGATAGCGGCGCTCGGGCGTCAGCGCCATTGCACAATCGACGACGGTCTCGAGCTCTGCCCTGACCTGCGGTAGCGACTCGCGCAGCGAGCGACGCCGGCCATGGATGACCTCTATCGCGAGCCGATCGGGGTGCCGCTGCTGGAACGGAAGGCGGCGCGCGCAGGTCTCGAAGAGCGTCACGCCCAGCGCGTAGATATCCGTGGCGGGGCCGGGCGCGCCCGCGCCCCGCAAGTCCTCCGGCGCCATGTAAGGGAGCGACCCAACGCGGTGGCCCGACGCCGTGAGCGCGTCGGAGTCCGCGAGCGACGCTAAGCCAAAGTCGACGAGGACGACGCGACCGTCGTGGAGCAGCATGATGTTCGAGGGCTTGACATCCCGATGCACGACGCCGCGGGCGTGCGCGTGGGCGAGGGCCCGAGCCACCTCGCGCGCGATTCGCGCGGCTGCTTCTTCGAAGCGCCCCTCGAAGATCGGCGGCACCGTCTCCCCCAGCTCGAGCGACCGGCCGAGGTGCGCGCCGACGAGCTCCGCGGGGGGCACGCCCTCGATCGCACGAATCGCCGCGGCGAGCGACATACCCTCTATGTACTCGGAGACGAGGTAGGGGAGACCGTCGCTCTCTCCGGCAGCGAGGAAGCGCGCGATCGTCGGGTGATCGAGGTGCTGCAGCGCGGCAGCCTCTCGCAGCATCCGGCGACGCGAATCGTCGTCGTCGGACAGCTCTCGGCGCAGCAACTTGAGCGCGACGAGCGCGCCGCCGTCGACAGGTCGCGCGAGGAACACGTCGCCCATTCCGCCGCGCCCGAGGCGCCTCACGATGGAATAGTCGCCGACGATCCAGCCGTGGAGCTCATCGGTCTCGCCTAGGAGCCCCACCACATCCAACTGCCGGATCGCGCTGTCCAGGGCCGATCCCTGGTCCGGCGACGTGCGACGATGGTCCTCCAGAAATCGGCGCGCCTCCGCGCTCGAACGGTCGCTGGCTTCGAGGTACCGGAAGACCAGGCTGTCCAGGCTCGCGTCGGGATCTGAATCGGGGGCGGGCATCGAACGAGAGAGGTTGGATGTGACGATGGATGATAGCCTCGACGCGCGGGCGCCCGCCGCTGGCTGCCGCCGTACGACGTGACGACCGCTGACGCCCGTGCGACCTGGACCCATGACCGACGACAAGCACTCGGAGCGCGCCGACGCGGACGACGAGGCGCTGGCAAACGCCGCAGCAGCGGGGGACCGCAGCGCGCTCGATGCGCTGCTCTGCCGGTCGCTGCCGGAGCTCCGCGACCTCGTCGCGAGGCGCGCCGGCGCGCTCGTACGCGGCCGCGAGACGGACTCGGACATCGTCCAGTCCGTGTGCCGCGAGATCCTGAGCCACGGCGCCACCTTCCGGTACCCGAGCGAGAACGCGTTCCGGCGCTGGCTCTATAAGACTGCGATTCGAAAGCTGGGGCAGCGACGAGAGAAGTGGACCGCAGTGAAGCGCGACGTGCTGCGTGAGCAGCCTTTGCCAGACGACGAGGAATCGAACCTCGACCCAGCGGTCCATGTGGAGATGACAGGGAGCGCGCGGATGGCCGTGCGCGAAGAGCTCGACCGGCTGGAGCGCGCCCTGCAGATGCTGCGACCCGACTATCGCGAGGTCATCGTGCTCTCGCGGATCGGAGGGCATTCACGTGAGGAGATCGCGAACCAACTTGGGCGCTCGCCGAGCTCGGTGCGAATGCTGCTGCACCGCGCCATGGCTCAGCTCGCGGTGGAGCTCGAGCGGACCTCCCCAGACCGGCGTGAATGAGGCGCAGCTCTGGCCGCCGCTTGGGCGGCGTCAGTACAGCGGGACACATACGGCCGTCGAGGTGTTCGACACCGGGAGGCCGCCGGCGCTGTCTCGGTACCAGTACTGGAAGTGCCAGTGCTCGCCAGGATTGAGCGAGGCGCCCGGAGGGAGCGCGCCGAACGGCAGGGGCTGCACGACGGTCCCAGCCGCCCCCGCGCTTTGCACGAAGCTCGAGAGCCTGAAGATCTGACCGCCGAGGCAGAGCCGCCCCGTGCTCCCCCCGAAGCCAGGGACATCGCCCGCTGTCTCGCTCAATAGGTAGTAGCCCAGCGAGCTCGTCGGCAAGAGCTCCGTCAGCAGAATCAGCGACTGCGCGCCGATGCGGTTGTTACCGCCGACGTTCGTCTCTGCCATGGCGCCTGTCGAGTTGACGCTCGACAAGCAGTACGTCCCGCCGGCCGCACGCGTACCGAACGATCGATCGCGCAGGTAGACATCGGTCGAGGTGCCCGGGATGGACACGACGTTGGACGCGCCCGTCCTGAAGGCGACGAAGCGGCCGTCGCCGGAGACGGCAGGCTTGAAGCTGGCCGCGTTCAAGAGCTCCTCATCGTCCGAGAGGCTGCAGACCTCGGTCCAGCCCTGGTCGACTCGACGGACGTAGACGTTCGTGGAGTTCGAGAGCGCCCCGGCCCCAAGGTTCGTCGCGTTGGTCTTGAACGTGACCCACGCTCCGTCGGCGGCGATGTCACACTCCGAAGACGTTTGATTCGCGAGGCTCCCGTCTGTGGCGCGGTTGACGGCCAGCATCACGCCGGACTGGCGGTCGTATCGATAGATGTTCGTGAAGCCGCTGGCGACGCCGGCCGCGAGGTTCGTCGCAGGCGACTCGAACGCGACGAAGCGTCCGCCCGATGAGATCGCGGGGAGCAGCAGCGCGCCGTCATAGCCTCCCGACGCGTTGCCGATCCGGGTCGTCGTACCTTGGGCCAGGTCCCGGACATAAATGTCCGAGAGCCCGTTCGGGTCGGAGGGGTCGAAGGTCGTGGACGCCGTAGCGAACGCGACATGGGTCGCGTCGGCAGAGAGGTCTGGCGTCACCGAATCGCCGTTGGACGGCGCGCCGCTTGTCGCCCGACTCACCAGCGTGACGACGCCGGTCGAGGGCCGGTACAAGAAGATGTCGATCCGCCCGTTGGCGTCACCGGACACGAGGTCGGTCGCCGCGCTCTGGAAGGCCACTGCGACGCCATCCTCATCCATCGACGGCCACGACGAGGCGCCGTTCCCAGGCGCTCCTTGGGCTGTGCGTGAGACAAGCTGGCTCGTTCCGGTGGCCGCGTCGAAGAGGAAGACGTCGAGGGCGGCGTTGGCGTCACCTGGGACCAGGTTGTCGGCCAGGGACGCGAATGCGACGAAGCGCCCGTCCCCGGACATCGTGACACCCTCGCAGCCCCCGTTCCCTTGCTGGCCTTGGTCCCCCACGCTCACGCGCGCGGTGGCTCCGGTGATGCGATCGTGCAGGAACGCGTCCGCGACGCCGTTCGTATCGCCGGGCACGAGGTTGTTCGCTTCGCTGGTGAACGCGATGAACCGGCCGCTGTCGGACACTGCGATCTCACGGCCGGCGCCAGATGCGGAGTGACCGCTGCCCGGCACGCCGGCGCTGCTGACCGAGACGCGCTCGGTGGTCGCGGCCGGGCACTGAGCCGCGAGCGGGGCCGACGAAGCGGGCACGAGCACGGCGCAAGCGGTCAGCAGGGTGCGTGCGCGCCGGAGGAGCGGACAGAGGCCGTTTGGGTGGCGTTGGAGGTGCTGCATGCCCACGCCACTCGGAACCGCGCCAGAGCGTCACGCGGGATCCCCAGAAATCCTCTCGAAAGGGACCGAGCGGTCGCCGCCGGAGGGCCGCCCGGGTCAGGCCTCGCTCATGGCGCGGATCCGCTGCGGGTGCGCGCGGCATGGCGTCGGGCGCGCTCGAAACGTCCGCTCGACCCGGGCCCGAACAGCTCCGCGAGCAAGCCCAGGCCAATGACCAAGTAGACGGAGTCGGCGACCATCGTGCGCCAGGTGTGTGGCGGCTGTATCAGCCGCACGAGCGCAGCGATCGCGGCGGCGGCAAAGAGCCCGCCGAGCACCCAGCGACTCCAAGGCGCCGCGAGCGCAAGGCCACGCGACAGGGCGACCATCCCCGCGGCGCTCGCCCATACGAGCGCGCGCGCGATCCCGTCGAGCTGGACGGTGGCCATAACGGCGAGCGCGACCGCGACGATCAAGAGCAGCGCCGGAAACGGGCGGATCGCGAGGCGAAACTGCTCGTACTCCAGGCGATCGCCGTAGCGCTCGAGATGGTCCCGTGGTTCAACCATGGCGGTGTCCCTTCCAGCCCAGCATAGGGCGGCTTGCCGAGGGCGCTAGACCTGGTCGGAGCGAGGCGCACGTGGTTACGGTCCGCCCATCAGGTCGTACGAGCTGGAGAGGCAGAGCGTCAGGGGCATCCGATAGGCCTGTGCTTCACCCGAGCGCACAGGGAACGCCCTAGAGACGGGGCGCGCCCTGGAGTTCGATTCGGGGTGGGCCGCGGCGCTCAACGCCTGCGGGACCCACTCCGGCTTGACCGGCGAGCTGTGGCGACAAGTCTCTCGGGGGCGGCCTCGCGGGGCGACGTGGAGCGGAGCGGCGTCGCAAACACTTCAAATACAGGTCCTGTACGCAAGACTGCACCGCGCAGCGCTCCAAACGCAGCGGCCCCGCGCAGACCGCCGCGTTGCCACGCGGTGTGCGGATCAGGTCTGGCGCTCGAAGCCGGCGCGGGGTACAGACAGGTCACCCCGCACGCCCCAGGCGCGGCGCGCGGCACAACCCAGAGCACACCAACCCAACCCCTCGCCATGCTCCACACCACCGCTCTCGCGGGCGCGTTCGCCGCCCTCTCGCTCCTCCCCGCCGGCTCGTCCGCCGGCATCGCCGACACCGAGACGGTGGTCGCGTCCGTCAAGGAGATCAATATGACCGACCGGAGCGTCCAGCCGCCGGTCGCGCCCGTCACGCTGCGGGTGACGCTCGGCGAGGCCCCAGCGGGCGTCGCAGCCCCGAAGGGGATGGTCGAGCCGATGTACGGGACGACGAAGGTCGGAGAGAAGGACATCGCCGTGTTCGTGGGCAAGTCGGACGCCTCGCAGGAGCAGCCCGACCTGATCGACATCGACACGGACATGAACGGCAAGTTCGGTCCCAAGGAGCGCCACGCGCTCGAAGTCTCGGTGCGCACGCAGGGCGAGAATCAAATCGCGGGCTCGAAGCCGGTGGAGTGCGCGCTCGCCAGCGGCGCCAAGTTCCAGGCCTCGTACATGAGGGCCGGCGAACGGCCGGCGAGCGCGTCGCTCGCCTTCAACCGCTACCTCGAAGGCGCGATCGGCGCAGGGCTCGCGGCGGTCGTCGACAAGGACTTCGACGGCACCTTCGGCTCGGCCGGCGACGTCTGGACGATCACGGCCAAAGGCGAGCGGCCGGCGACCGAATACGCGCTCATGCAGCTCGACGAGAGCGTCTACCGCGACGGCAAGCGCTACCGCGTGAAGCTCGCCGGCGAGACGATGCTGCTGACGAGCGAGGACGCGACAGGCCCTGACCCGAAGGTCGCGGCCGCCCAGCGCGCGCGCGTTGAGCACATCTGGATGGAGCGCTTCGAGCCCGGCCGCAAGGAGTTCTTCGAGGCCCGCGGCCTCGACGCGACGCGCCCATTGACGACGGAGCCGATTCAGTGGCACTACGTGACCTTCGCCGACGCGATCGCGATGGGTGAGAAGGCGCAGAAGCCGGTCTTCATCGACGTGATGGCGTTCTGGTGCGTCTGGTGCTACCGCATGGATTGGAGCACCTATCCCGACGCCGAGGTCGCGCGCGTCCTGAACAACGACTTCATTGCGGTCAAGATCATCCAGGAGCAGGACCTCGTCGGTGACTACGACCTCGTGATGAAGGAGAAGCTCGCAGCGCGCGGCATCCCGGCGATGGGGATCTTCGATGCGACGGGCAAGCCGGTCCACACCATCGGTGGCTGGAAGAAGCCCGAGGACTTCCTGAAGGAGCTCGCGGCTGGTAAGGCCGCCTTCACCGGTCAGTGAACGACTAGCGTCGATGGGCGAGCGCGTGGGCGTCCCTTGTGTGGGACGCCCACGCGCCATTCAGCCGAGGTGCGCGCGCGGCGTCAGCGTCACGCGCGTCCCAGGCTCGAGCTGATCACCGATGGCGCCGGCTTCGTCGAGGAACGCGGCCGAGCGATCGTTGCGCAGCACCCAGGACACGTCGTTCGGGAGCTGCATGATCGTCATGAGGTCCTCCGCGACGCTGCGCGCGGACACGTCGCGCGCGACCTCGAGGTCGAGCGTGCGCGTTCCGGTGACGTTCGTAGCGCGGAAGGTGAGGAGGTCGGCGGACATGGATCGAGTCACCATGGGAGTGTGGTTTGTTGGAGTGGACGAGGCGGGAGAGACGACCCGGCCGTGACCTCCCAGCCCGAAGCTGGCGCGCGGTCACGATCCGAGCTGTTTGACGAAGCGCGGCCCATCCAAGCGGCCGCGTGCGCCGCGAGCGGCGCGTCCAGCGCGCGCTCGTTCAAGAGCGCCAGCGGCGGCGCGAGGCGCTCGACGGCGTAAAGGAGCGCGTCCCGGGCGTCGCCCAAGAGCTCCAAGAGCAGCCCGTGCGGCGCGCCGGTCAGGTCGACCTCGGCGGAGATCGAGTCCGCGTCTTGCTGGACTGCCAGGTGGAAGCGCCCATAGCGCCAGCGACTGTGCGCCAGGCCGCAGAGCCCTCGCGCCAGCTCGAGCCGCGGGCCGCTCCAGGGCGGCGCCGACCGGACGACGAGCGGAAAGCGCAGGGCGATGTGCCGTGGCTTCCAAACGAGCTCGCGCTTGAGGCCTCCCCTGGCGGAAGGCGCCATGTGCGGGGCGGGGACGGAGCTGCGCATGTCCGGGACGGGCAACGGTGCGCTGCGGCTCGCCGCGAGCGCTGTTGCGTTCCGTGGCGGCGCCGTCCAATCGGGCAGCGCGTCTTCGGCGGCGCGACCATCCGCGGTCGCGATGGCCCAGGCGATGATGGGCTCGTGCAGGGCGCGGAAGGCCCTGCCCGCTTGGACGCGGTCCGCGACGGTCGACGGCGCAGCGACCTCGAAGATCGCGAGCGCGCAGGCGCTCGTCGGAACCGCGCGCCACAGCCCAGGCGCGCCGTGAACACACGCCGCGCGCACCGGGCGGTGGTCGCGGACGAGGACACGCTCGTCATCGGCGACGATCGTGAATCGGGACGCGCTCACGCTGCGCCCCCTGTCGGCTCGGACGGCGCCTCGAGCGGCGTCAGCAGCGTCGCCGCTGAGAGCGGGAGCTGGTCCCGCCGCTCGCGCCAATACCACAGCGCCGCCGTGTTCATGACCCCGGCGGGATCGCCGTGCTCGAGCGTCACGGCCTGCATCGTCAAAGCCGCGTGCGCGAGCAGGACGAGCTCTCGCATCGGCATGCCGCGCGGCACCGTGCGACCGATGCACAGCTTCTGCTGGCGATCGAAGCTGACGTTCGAGTGCCAAACCTGCTGCGGAGCGAGGACCGCGACGGCGCTGTACCCCGGCAGAGGACCCCGAAGGAGCTCCGGGACGTAGCGCAGCTCGAGGGTCGCCTCGTTCGCGATCCGGACGGCGCCGGGCTTGTGGACGCTGCGCAGGAGCGCGCCCCCGTGCATACGAGCGAGCAAGGCCGCGGGGCTCCAGGGCGGCAGCGCCTCAGCGGTCGGAGTTGCCTCCCCCATCAGCGGACGCGGCGGGGTCGGATCGCCAGCCTCACCCTCGGCTCGCGCCTCGAACTCCATGACCGGGACGGTCACGCGGAGGCGAGCAGTGACGATCAGCTCCGTGCGCGCGTCGATGGCGAGCACAGCGAAGCGCTCGCTGCACTGCTCCAGCGCGAGCAGGTCCCGCAGCTCGGCCGCCTTGCGGGTGCGCCACGGCGGCTCGCCGCGCGAGGCCTCCAATGCGGTCCGCCAGCGCTCGAGCGCTGGCGCCGTCAACGGTTGTTCGTCGAGCGCCTCGAGGCCGACTGGCCGCTGGTTGGCGTGCTCCTCGGGCAGGTGCGCGAGGCGCGCGGCATCGGTGTCGGGCTGCGAAGGAGCAGCGTGGTTCAGGACGCGGACGTTCATCGCAATCGCTCCGGGTTCAGGTCCTCGAAGAAGGCCGTGGGCGGGGCCGCGGCGGAGCACAGCACTGCCGTCGATGGCGCGAGCGCGCCCGATGCGCGCAGCGACCGTGTGAGCGCTGGGTCGAGGGCATCGAGCGGCGCCTCGCGCCACGCTGCGCCGGCCGCGATCAACCCCGTACCGCAGGCGTCGCAGCGGGGCGCCTCGCGCGCGAGGAACGTGTGCTCGCGCGAGAGCCGGCCACAGGCGCAGCGCGCGAGGAGCGCGAAGGTGTGGCCCTCGAGCCGCAGCGAGGCCGAGGCGAGGTCCGACACGGCCGCCCCGACCGCGCGCAGGAGCTCCAGCGGCGTGGCTGCGCCGAGGTCGACGTGCGGAGCCCAGCGCCAGCGCGCGTGATCTGCGGCGCAGCGCGGCGCCCGGCGCAGCGGCGACTCGACGGTGGCCATCCGGTGACCGGACCACTCGAGCGAACGATCGGGCGCCGCTAGCCCGTCGGAGCCCGCCGAGAGCGTGCGCCTGCGCAGCTCGGACACTGCGAGCGCCGCGGCCATCGCGCACAGCTCGCTGGTCGTGCGGGTCGGCGCTGCGCTGCGCAGCGGGGCTGGCGCGCGCGTGGCGTCCCGCACGCTCGAAGCGAGGTGGCCACCACCCAGGCCGTCGCCGCCGACACAAGCGAAGCGGGTCCCGCGATCGAGGCGCTCCCAATCCGCCTCCGCCCACGCACATGCGAGGCACGGCCCCGCGTCGTCCTGGTTGCTGAGCGAGCGCACCTCGGCGGTCAGCGTCGGGCCGTAGAGCGCTGCTTGAATCAGCGGCAGGCCGTGGCGGCGGCAGGCCTCGCCGACAGCGAGCTCCGCGGCCAGGTTGTCGCTCGCGAGCAGCACGACATCGACGTCGGCGAGGGCGGCGAGCGGGAGGTCCTGGAAGGGACGGCATGCGTAGCGGACGCGCGTGTGCGGCGCGAGGTCGCCGGCGCGCCGCCCGACGACGGCGGCCTTCGGGCGGCCGACGTCGCGCGCCTCGACGTCGTGGGTCAAGAGCGACTCCGGCTTGACCTCGGCGCTGTCGACGATGGTCAGCTCGCGCACGCCGGCGGCGGCGAGGAGCTGCGCGATGCGCCCTCCGATGCCGCCCGCCCCGACGACGAGGGCCCGCAGCGCGCGCATGCGTCCATCCGCGCCCGCGTCAACGTCGACGAGCGCTGGCGTGCGCGCGCCGGGCGGCGGGTGCACGCCAGGTCCCAGCCCGCGCGTGGGACGGACCTCGCGCATCATGGACGGGGCCTCCGTGCGAGGATCGACCCCGAGCTTGAGCCTGAGGGCACTGCGGGCTCCCACGGGCGCGCCACGTCGAGGTCCCCGAGCGAGCGGTGGACGGACGTCGCGAAGCGCGCCTCGAGCGCGTCGTAGCGCTCAGCGTAGCTGGCAGCGCCCTGGACCCGCGTCGAACGACGATCGCGAGCGGCGTTGGCAGGGCGAGCTGAGTCCGCGGCATCGGCCGAGCGGGGCGGGAGCCACGCAAACCCGGATTCGCGGGGCAGCTCCGCGCGGCAATCGGGGCAGTCCCCGAGGGTCGCACAGAGGTGCGGCGGGTCGAGCGTGTCAATCGGCGGGCTCCAACCCGCGTGCAGGAGCGCGCCGCACGCGCACCGCAGGACCCGCACGCCGCGCACGAGTCGGCCGCGGCACAGCGCGCAACGGGGGTGCGTGGCCCCGAGCGGATCGAGGCCGACGTCGAAGAGCGCGGGCTCGCGATACGTCGTGAAGCCGAACCCGAGCCGGTCGCGGTCCTGGTCGCTGTCGCCGTTGGAGAGGTGGAACCGATCGCCGACGTTCAGGAGCGCGAAGCCGACGATGGGCGCGCCCTCGACGCGCACATCGAGGCCGCCGTAGGGCACGACCAGGAGGCACATCCGTCGCCCGAGCGCGACCGGCTCGAGCGCCGCCGCCGCCCCGTGACGGCGCTCGGGGCCGATCGCGGCGGGGCGCCGGAGGCGGTGTCGGACAGGATCCCCGAGCCGTGCGCCTGGGATGAGGTAGGAGCGCGCTGGGCCGAGCTCGAGGCAGAGCAGGTCGACATCAGTGGGCGCAGCGCCGGGCGGCTCGGCGTCACAGCGCAGCGAGTCGCGCAGCGCACGCTTGGTGTTCGCGCGCGCCACGCGGCTCGGCCAGAAGAGCCGGGCGGCGGGCGCGTCGAGCTGCGCCGGTGACCCGTCGACGACGAGCTGGGCGCGGCGGGCGATGCAGGGTGTGGGGTGAGCGCTCGTCACCTCCTCAGTGGAGCCGTTCCTGCGCCGAAGGGATCTACCCAACCCTGTCCTGGCATTCGCCGCTGCGCATGTCCAAGGGTCGGTCGGAAGTTCGCTCTCGAGGGACGTCCGAACGTTGGTCCGAAGGTATGTCGAGCACGTCTACGTCAGCCGAACGCGCCGGTCACGCGCGCGCTCTGTGGTCCGTCACCCCCGCGGTCGTAGCCGCGCACTTCGATTCCGTTGCGCCCGATGCGGTAGCCGTCACCGCCTGCGATCACCTCTGGATCCACGAGCGTAGGGTCGCCGGCCTGTTCGAGGGCGCGACGCACGAGGTGGCGCAGCTCGCTGACGTAGGAGCGCACGGTCTTCGGCTCGATGACTGCGGCAGGTGGCGAGACGCGCCCGTAGAGCTGCCCGAGCTTGATGGGGTGCACCTGCCCGCGGTAGTCGTCCTCTCCGAAGAGCGCGTCGTCGCCGTACGCGTGCGCAGGCGGGGCCGCGTGATAGGCAGCGACGAGCGCGAGCAGGAGTCGCACAAGCCGCGGAGCGAGCTCGACGCGGAGCGTCTTGCCTGTGGAGTAGGCGAGCCCGAGGTCGCCGCGGTGATAGACACCTGGGCGCACCAAGAGCACGACCCGGACGTCCCCCCGTCCGGGTACATCTTCGACGATCAGCGCGGTCACGACCTCACCCCCCCAGTCGAGCTGGTGTTTGTTGAGCCGTCGCCTCTAGAGCCGAAGCTTCAGAAGCCGGACTCTGCCCTGTAGAACCAGGACCGCCGCGTCGTCCGCGCCGAATCCCCCCGTTCGAAACCCGCACGCTGCGGGGCTCGTCCAGTCATGCCTCGGCGCGCACGGAGCGCGCCGTCCCTCGACTGACAAGCTAGAGCGCGCTTCGCGTCCCGTGGTCGAGAAACAACGGATTCGAGGCCGTCCTCGCGTTTTGCGCCGCGCGCGCGGGCGGCTGCCCCAACCACGCGCGGTGACGCGGTGTGGAAAAGTGGAGAACCACTGCACGCGCGCAAGGGGACAGACACACGATCCCTCGCGCAAGGTCACGATCCATGCGCAACATCTCGTGGTCCGGTCACCGACGAGTGCATGACAGAGCCACCGGGGCCATCGAACCTGTTGACGCCTCGGACATAGACCGCCACGCTAGGTCGCTGCGGTCGCACCTAGTGTCTGGACCCCAGGACGCCGACCCGAAACGAGCACCAACCAGCGATGCGAGACGAACGCCTGATACGCCGCACTCTCGATGAGCTCGAAACCCTTGGAGTCGATAGGGCGCAGGCTCGGCTTGCAACCTCGGATCCACTCGACCTGCGCGGACTGGTGAACCAGGCGCTCGAACGCAACGCACTGTGGATCCCCGTTGACGGCGCGCTGCGGCGCGCGCTCCGCGCTCTCTTCGGGGATCTGCGTGCAGCTCGTGGGACAGTGCTGACCGCCCAGTGGCTAGCCGCCCGTGTCAGCACGGCCGCAGTCGAGGCGACCGATCCGCACTCCGCTGCGGAGCCATGCGAGCGCGAGGCTTGGGCACGACACCTTGAGCGCGTCGCTGCGACCCTCGGCGTTTGCAGCACAAAGAGCGTGGACGCGTTGGCGCTCGTGCACCAGCTCGAGCTGGAGCAGAGGGCGACGCTCCTGCACGGCATCACATTGGCGAGTCAACGACGGACCAAAGGGGCGTCCCCAGCGTTCTGGACCCGCTTCGAGGGCCTCCTTCGCTCGCTCATGCGTGCACTGACGGCGGACGCGTGATCCATGCCGTCTATCACGCAAGCTCAACTCACTGAGGCTATGCAAGCGCTGCTCGGTCACGGCGCGGCGCCGGAGCCGGAGTTCGAACGCGCCGTCGTGGTCGACCGACTCCGAAGGAACGCACGCGAACAGGCTCGCTTGAGCATGCAAGAGGCGGGGCTATGGCAAGGCGCCATTACAGGCCGGCGCGCCTATCGACGTGCGCGCCACGCCGTTCAAGTGAGCGACGCGCTGCTGCGACTCAGCCCGGACTTGGATGCGAGGCAAATCTACGCCAACGCGCTGCTCGCAAATCGGCGCTACGGCAGAGCGGCCCACGAGTTCCTGGCCCTCGAAGAAGACGCACCAGATCGACTCCACCGCGACGCTGCACGAGTGGGACGCTCGATCGCAATGTCATTTCAACACGAGGCGCGCGCGGCCTTCGAGCTCTGCGAGCGCGCAGCCCAATCACCGTTTCGCGTCGTCGCACTCAACGCGAGCTTGACTATGGTCGTCCAAGCTGGACGAGGTGGCGCCAGCGCTGAAGTTGGGAGAGGACTCGAGCTCTGCTCACTCCATCTTGGAGACGCAACGACGACCACGGTGGCGCGGCTCCTCAGCAACTACTCCTTCAACGGCGACCCGGGCCGACGGCGCCAGCTCGAGCGAACGTTGCGGACTGCGGGCCGCCTGCGGAGCCGCCGTCGCCATTCAACTGCAAGAGGTCATCAGAGAATGCGGCACGGTTTGATCCTAGAGTCTGCGCCACAGAACGCGGTTCGCGGCGTGGAGCTCCGTGCGTTGGAGCAAGGCGCAGCAAGTTCCTCAGCTTGATGCTATTTGGAACTTGCTGCAACGCGGCTCCGGCGCGCGGGAGCGCCGCGATGCGAACCGCGTTCTGTGGCGCAGGCTCCTAGGCGCGCTCTTGCTCTCAGCAATGTTTACCGGCTCGCGTCCAACGAGCGCACAGACGACGCAGACTTCGCCCTCGATCGCAAACGCGGGCGGCGGAGGGTCAGGCGTCTTGCTCTCGAAGCGCAGGACACGCACCGCGTCTGGGAGTGGCGCTCCCCAGGGCGTGCCGCCGCCGCCCATCGGCTGAGGGTCAGCGCCATGCGATCCCTGGTTGTCTTCTTGGCTCTGATCGCGCTGAGCTACATCGCTTGGTCCTCGCGCCACGCCCTTGACTCCGATGACAGCGAAGCGGCACGCGATGCAGCAGAACGCGGATGGACACACGTTTCAGCGGACGGGTCGAGCAACGGCGCCGGAACCTCAGCTGCCGCACCTGAATCCCGGGCCGGACAAGGCACAACACGATCGCTCGCGCCCGGCGCGACGCGACGCGCGATCGACGACGCGACAGAGACTCTCGAGGCGCCGGCCCCCGCGCTCGTATTCGAAATCGATGGAGAGTCTGCCAGGGAGTTTCGCGCCCTGTGGTTGGACGTATCCAACGCGATCATTGGGTCCAGCGGCCCGCGCACAGATGGCCGTATTCCGCTGACGGAGCTCAGGAGCGAGCGCGTGCTGTTGGCGCATCGCGGCCGTAGAAGCGCCCTCGTCGACCTCGAACGCGACCCCGGGAAAGACCTCGTAGTCCGCGCGCTCCCAACCTACACCGTCGTCGGCAATGTCGTAGATGGAGCATCAGCAGCCCCAGTCACGGATGCCTCAGTCCAAGCGTTCGGAGCTGCAAGCCTCGCGCCAGTAGAAGCCTGGCTTGCGGAGCAAGGCGTCGCGACCAAACCAGAGGCGGTCGTCGACGTGAACGGGCGATTCTCGTTCGAACACCTCGAACCAGGCGAGTATGTCCTACACGCGGCTAGCCCATCGTACGCCGCGACTGAGCTGTTCATTGCAGTCAGTGGAGACGTCGATCTGGGTCCGATCCTGACCCTCGTGCACCGACCGAGGCTCGCCGTTCGACTCGAAGGCGCGCCGGAGCTTAGGGCGGGCGCCTACGTCGCGCACACGATCCTAGGCACCAAGGCGTGGGTGGATGAGGACGGCTCGGCGCAAGTGCTCCTCGATCCCAAACTCGAAGCGCTCGATATAGCGGTCGGACTCAGCGACGGCTGCGAACTCACGGCGTTCCTGCAGGGGAGCGCAGGAGACTACCCTGACGGCGTGACGATCCCGATCGAAGGCCGCGCCGGCGTCGAGGTCGGATTCACTGGCGTATCACCCGTCGAGGACCGGCTCTTGGCGCTCGTTTACTTCGTGGCCCACGACGGGCATGAAGTGTTTGCGAACCGCTTCGTCGAGGTCGGCGAGCGCGTCCTATTTGCCTGTTGCGAACCCGGGACTATCTGGGTCGACGCCGCTATCAAGCGAGTGGATCGTTCACCATTGACGCTCGCTCGCCGCGGCGTGAACGTCGACCCGGGCGAGATCAGGGTGGTGACCATCGAGCTGCCTGAAGCGCTGCGCTACGTGCGACTGCTCGGCTCAAGCGGGGCTCCAATATCCCCCGCTGAAGTTTGGTTCGCGACTGGGTCCGAACGCCACCTCTCGACCCCTGGCGGCGCGGTGGATGCCGGCGGGCGGATCGTCCTCCCCGATATGGATGCGGCGACGCTATCGCTCTCCGGGACCACCGGAGAAGCTGGCGACATCGCCTTCATAGACGTCCAGCTCGACCAACGCGCCACCGCCGCCACGGACCTCGACGTGCTCCTCGGAGCCGTCGAACGAACGAGGCTCCAGCTTATTGACAAGACACTTGGCCAGCCAATCATTGGTCAATGGGTCCAGTGCGTGGGGCGCATGACCGGCCATGTGGGCGCGGAGGGAGAGAGCGACGCTGAAGGCTCCGTTCTTATCCAATGGTATGGAGCCTCCGATGCGCTCGTGCAGCTCGACGCGGAACAGATATGGTCCCCTCGCGGGCCAATTCCGCTCGTCCCTGGCGAGCTCCAAGTCAAAGTCGAGCTTCGCGCCTGGTGCCAGTTCGTTACCGGTGGCCGTCCAATCGAGATGCTCGAACGTGAGGGCGGCGACGCGACGCGGGCTTCGCTGATCGCGGACCCTAGCGTCCGCCACGAGGAGATCCCACAGGGAGAGCGTTGGTGGGGTATCCCTGCCGGCAAGTATCGGGTGAAGCTCCAGGGCGATACTTCATGGCGTGGGCCATTCGCTGTCTCCGCGCGTGAGTGGACCACCATCACGTTGGACTGACCCTGTTCGTTCTCGCTTGGTGCCAAGCGACCCGCTTCAACGCCGCCTCGAGGCCGTCCAGCGAAGGCCTCCACGCGTCAGCGTCGTCCCGGTCCGTATGGCAAGCGACGACGAAGGGCCCCTCCGGCCCCAGCGGCAACTGCATCTCAGGGCCGTCGTGGCTCGCGTTCGTGGCATGGATCGACGAGCTCCGCGCTCGGTGGCGAAGGCCGCGCCAAGCACCGTGATCCTCTCGCTCCAAAGTGACTGGTAGATGAGATCCCAAGCTGCGGCGGCCGTACGCGACTGACCCGCGAGCGCGCCGTCTGCGGCTACCGCGCCCTGCTGGACGAGCCACGGGCGCGCGCCAGCGACATGGACGACCTCGAGCGCGACCCGAGTGCCGTATGGCTCGTCCAGATCGAGCTGGCGCTGGACCAGACTTAAGTCATAGACCTTGTGCGCCATCTCGATGTCCTTCCAACGGCGGCCGCGACAAGCAGGGATCAACTCATCCTGTGCAAATTCGAGGTGATCACGTCGAAGGCCTTCAGCGCGCAGCGTCCACAGTGATCAAAGTGAAACCGGACGACGCCTTCGGCCGCTCGCTCGCCTCCAAGAATCATGCGGCGACCCCGAACATGACGAGCCGCCGCCGAGCCACACGCGGTCGCGGTGCGAGCACCGACCTGAAGGTCCAAAGAGCGCCCCGCTGTTGGCGCCTCGAACCTGGATACGCAAGGCCATACCGTGGCGGCGCGTCGTCTATCCTCTGGCAAGCCTCATGCAGCGACCGAACACGCCCAGGCCCCAGCATGTCGCCGAGCGAGCGTCGCCGCGGCCCCGTGCGATGCGCGGTCGACGATGGTCGTGGTCGGCGGTCTGCGTCGTGGGAACGCTCGCTGCGCTCGCCACGGTTCATGCGTGTTGGATCGGCGCCTTCGGAGTCGACGTCCCGATCGCCGACGAGTGGGACCTCCTTCCCTTCGCCCATCCATCCCAGTGGCAGTGGGCGGACCTCTGGGCCCCCCACAACCATGTGCACAGGTTGCCAGTTCCGAGGCTCGTCTACATGGCGCTCGGCGCGATCACCGACTGGGACTTCCGCGCCCCCATGCTTTGGAATCTGCTCGGGCTCGTGAGCCTCGCGCTCCTCTGGATCTGGGCGGCGGCGCGGGTGCGCGGACGGAGCGCGTGGACGGACGTGCTCCTCGTCCTGCTGCTGCTCAGGCCGAGCATGTCGTACCACGTGATGTTCGGCTTCCAACTCACGTTCCTCGCCGGCGCGTGGATCCAAGGCGCGTTGCTCGCCCTCTGGATCGGCGCGCGCGAAGGGGCGCGCCGACGTGGCCCCCTCCTAATGGGTGTCGCGGCCTTGACGCTGCCCCTGACTGGAGCGAACGGGCTCCTCGCAGCGGCGCCCCTGCTCGCATGGGTCGCCGCGCGCGGGGTCGCGCAGCTCATGACTCCGAGCATAGACGCGCGCCGCGCCTCGTGGCTCACACTTGCACTGACGATCGGAACACTGTGTGTGTGCGCTGCCTACGTCAACGGTCTCACGACGGGCAATGGCGACCACGTTCAACCCATCGAGGGAAGCCCCCTGCGCACTGGACTGCAGTTCCTAGGGGGCTCCCTCGGGCTCGCTGCGCGCTGGACCTGGCCGATCGCCTGCCTCCTCTTGGCCGCCGCGTTGGGGCTCCTCAATGTGATCTTACTCGGCCGAGCGCTGGCCTCGGCGGGCGATCGGTGGCGTTACCTCGCGCTCGTCGCATTGGCAGCCTCGGGCATCGCAGTGGCGTGCGGCGTCGCGATCGGACGAGGCGACGTCGCCTGGAGCGCCGGCTTCGCGCAGCGCTACACGATACTGTCTGCGCCGATCGCAGCCTGGGTCTACCTCGTCGCGTTGCACCTTCGGCCTCGGCACGGGACGAAACAAGGGCGCGCACGCGCCTACGCGCCCCGTGTGAGGCGCTACGCCACCCTTGCTGCTGACCTCTCGCCGTCCGTGATGTGCGCCGCCTTGGTGGTCACGTTGCCGGCAGACCTCCACACTGCGCAAGGGTGGCTCCTCGAGCAACGCTCGATTCGCGCAATGTTCGCAGACGACGTGCGAACTGGCGCCCGCTTCGCGCCGCGCCTGCTGGCCGCGCAGCTAGCCCGTGACTACGGAAGCAGCCATGCCCAGCTGTACCCCGATCCCGCAGCGTTTCGCGCTCGAGTCGAACGGTTGCGCACGCTCGGGCTCGGTCCGTATCGGCGAGCGCTCGTTGCCTCGGAGGTGCCAGCAGTGACGGTCCTCTACGCACCGACGTCAAGCCCGGCGCTTGAGACTGTCGCGCGCCTCGAGTCACTCGCGCGCGTCGCCGCGTCCTTCACGTCCGTCGACATGACGGGCATCAAGCGCGAGGGCAACGAGACGGCGATCCTGGATTGGCGCCCCGCAGCAGACAGCGACGGCCCCAGCGCACTGCCGGCATTCAGGTGGATCCGATGCAGCGATGCCGTCGACCTCGAAGCCGCCGTTGCTGCGATAGCCTCAAAGCTCGAAGCCGAGGCCGGTTCGCCAAGAGGATTGGTGCTCGTGCTCCATAGAGCCTCGTCGGGAGACCAGTTGGTGCTGCGCGCGTTCTGGCCCGGCACGTTGCGCGGGCCGCTCGTCGACAGCGTCGCGTTACCGTTCGGCGCCCTGGCAACGGAGCTCGTCGAGGCACGGCGCTCAGCCCAAGGGACGCCTTAGGCGCACTGTACGTTGCGCTGGTTCACCACGGGCTGTTGGGCGAGGCTCTGCCGACGCATGTGCGGCCGGCTGCCCTGCCGACAAGGCCGGCGTCCCTTCGCGGGGAGACGCTCGACGAGCCAGTCGCGCCGCTGGTGCGCTGCTTGCCGCTCGACCCCGAACGCGTCGAGGCGCTCGGCCTTGAACACGTGTCATAGACCTCGCGCCCGATCCAGCGCGACACGACTCGTCCGCAAGCCCCGTCGAAGAGTCGCGCTCCCGCACACGACGCGGTGAGGGTCGAGCCGGTATGCTGCATCGCCAAGCGCGGCACTCATGGTCTTCGACAGCGTTTCTTTTTGGCTCTTCTTCGCGCCGCTCCTGCTCGGGTGGTGGGCGCTCCCGTTCCGTGCCGCGAAGGGGCTCGCCCTCGCGGGCAGCCTCGCCTTCTACGGCTGGTGGAACCCCCTCTACCTGCCGCTGCTCGTCGGCTCCGCGGTCCTGGACTACTTCGTCGCGGGCCGAATCGCCGCCACGGAGCGCGCGAGCACGCGCCGCGCATGGGTGAGCCTGAGCCTGCTCGCGAACCTCGGCCTGCTCGCTGCGTTCAAGTACACGCCGCTCCTTGCGCGAGACCTCGGGCCGCTGCTGGGTTGGACGCCGCGGGAGGGCCTCTTCGACGAATGGGTCGTTCCAGTCGGGATCTCCTTCTATACGTTCCAAACGCTCAGCTACACCCTCGACGTCTACCGTCGACAGCTGACACCAGCGCGCTCCTTCATCGACTTCGCCCTCTACGTCGCGTTTTTCCCGCAGCTCGTCGCGGGCCCGATCGTGCGCGCGCGGTCGTTCCTGCCTCAGCTCGAGCGCTCGCCTCGGTGGCGCGGAACGCGGTTCGAGCTGGGCCTGTATCGCTGCGTGGAAGGACTCTTCCTCAAGATGGTCGTGGCCGACAACCTGGCGATCGTCGTGGAGCGCGTCTACGACGGGAACGTCTTGGCTCAGTCGACCTGGTCCGCATGGTTCGGAACGATCGCATTCGGCGCGCAGATCTTCGCTGACTTCGCGGGCTACTCGGGCATCGCGATCGGCTTGGCGATGCTCATGGGCTTGCGCTTCCCTGAGAATTTCCGCGCGCCCTACATCAGCGCGGGGCTGTCCGAGTTTTGGACCCGCTGGCACGTCACGCTCTCAAGCTGGCTACGGGACTACCTCTACATCTCCCTCGGCGGCAACCGCAACGGCGCAGCGCGAACGCACGTGAACTTGATGCTGACGATGCTGCTCGGCGGCCTCTGGCACGGCGCGGCCTGGACGTTCGTCGCGTGGGGCGCGCTGCACGGGCTGGGCCTTTGGGTTGAGCGCTGGCTGCGCGGCCCCCGCGCCAAGACCTCGACGGGCCGCCCGAGCGGCGCGCTCGGCCTCGTGCGGCGCGTGGCGGCCATGGCCGTGACCTTTGTGTTCGTGCACATCACCTGGGTGTTCTTTCGCGCCAAGGACTTCGGGGTCGCGCGCGACGTCCTGAGCCGGTTGTTCACCATCCCGTGGAGCGAATCGGCCGCCGGCGTCGACACGAGCCTGCGCTTCGCGGTGCTGCTCATCCCCATCGTCCTCCTCCATGCGGCGATGTTGTGCCGCGATTGGTTCGGCCTGCGGACCCCTGCGTGGCTGCGCGGCGTAGGCGCTGGCTTGATGCTCGCTGCGCTCTTCATCGTTCGCCGCGGCGAAGCACGTGACTTCGTGTACTTCCAGTTCTAACCCGCCGGTGCGCCGCTCTCAGCCTCAGCTCTGGCCGACCTTGGTGGCCCTCATCGTCGCGGCCGGGGCGCTTGCCGCATGGCAGCACACCCTCGGCGGCACCGTCGCGCCGCACGGGCTTGAGCCCTTCCAGGGCGAGCAGATGATATGGGTCGGCCCCGGCATCGGGCCCGTGGGCGTAGGAGGAGACATCGCCGCGAGCGACATCCTTGTCGTCGGTGACTCGCGCGTGGGTCACGGCTTCCACCTCTCGATCGCGAATCGCTTCGGCCTAGGGCGCTTCGGAACGATCTGGGGCGGCGGTACCGAGACAGCGTTTGCCCTGCTGCCGCTCATGGACATGCCGCCAAGAGCGGTCGTCGTTTGCCTCTCCCCCCTCGGGCTCATCGGCCCCCAAAACGACAAGTTCAAGACGCTGCTGCGCGAGCCCCATCCTGGCTATGACGCGACCGCGAGCCCTAGGGCGGTGCGTGAGTGGGCCGCGCGCGAGGTCCAGGTCTTAACCGCGGAGGGCCTCTCAGAGGCAGAGGCGGGGGCCGCGATCGACTGGTGGGTCAAGCGACAGCGCCTCGCGCGACATCGGTGGCTGGCGGAGCAGCGGTGGTTCGATACCGTCGCCCTAGACAAGACTTGGTCGTATGAACTCGACCGGTGGCGGGCGCTGCGCCTGCAAACGATCGAACCGACGGCGTGGCAACAGGCCTGGTTCAAGCGACCCAATTTCAACGTCAGTAGCGCGGTGTACCGACAAGCGACCAACGCATCAAAGGCCGAGGTCCAGCGCGCCGCAGCGAAGTCGATCGTCGGCCGGCTCGGGGAGCTCAAAGCGCGCGGCTGGAAGATCGCTTGTGTGCGCTTGCCCGTGGAGCCGGTTCTGCGCAAGATCGAGGACGAATCCGGCACGGGCGCCCTCTTGGCATCGATCCCCGCAATGACGGCGCTGCCCTACCTCGACCTGGGCTCCTGGGACGGCGCGACGCTGGACGGATCGCACCTCGCCTGGCCCGGCGCCGATCGCGCGACAAGGGCTATCCTGCGCTGGCTGCGCGATGACCTCGGCTGGCGCCACTGACTGGCAGACCCGCCTCGCGGGCCCGACCGGTCCCCGTGAAGTTCCGCGATTTTGTTGGCGGAGGTCGAGCGCAAACAACGTTGTAGCAAGTGCGGGGGCAATGCCCGCGACGCTCCTGCCTCGACCAGAACGATCGGCGCCATGCACGAAGACCACATCGAGGTGAAGTCTGCGGGCGAGCTCGATGATGACCTCTCGCGGTCGGTCTATGCCGAGCTCTATCGCCTCGCCCAACGGGGAATGCGGCGCCAGCCCGTCGAGCATACGTTGCAGCCAACGGCGCTCGTGAACGAGGCGTATCTGCGCCTGGGAGATCGCCTCCGGGACTTCAATGACCGCCCACATTTCCTGCGTGTTGCCGCGCGGGCGATGCGCCAGATCCTGGTCGACCACAGTCGACGCCAAGCTGCTGGACGGCGTATCCCGCGCAACCGAGTCACCGATATCGACCCGCTCTTCGAGGCGTTGGCGGACGACTACGACGCGCGCGCACACGACCTCATAGCCCTCGACGAGGCCCTCGTGAAGCTGCAGCGCGTCGATCCACGCCTCGCAGCGCTCGTCGAGCTCCATTTCTTTGGAGGAGTTGCGATGTCTGAGTGCGCGCACACGCTGGGGGTCTCTGAGCGCCAGGTGTCCCGCTGGTGGCAGACGGCCCGCGCGTTCCTCCATCGCGAAGTCGCATCATGAGCGACGACATTCTCCGACGCGCGCTCGAGCTGTTCGAGCTGTCGCTCCAAGAGCCGAGCGACAAGCGGGAGGGATTCCTGCGCGCAGCAGCCGGAGGAGACACGGCGCTGTTGGAGGAGGCGCTCTCACTGCTGACGCACGCCGAGGGCGTGCCATCGAGTTTTGTCGTCCCGCCGGCAGCACCTCCATCCGGCACGCCGACTCTGTGCGGCCAGGTCCTCGGCGACTTTACACTCGAACGAGAGCTCGGGCGCGGCGCGATGGGCGTGGTGTACTTGGCACGTCAGCGTGGCTTCGATCGTGCGGTCGCAGTGAAGATCCTCGCGATCGGCTTAACGACCACCTCGGAACAAATCGAGCGCTTCCACCGGGAAGCCCGCGCGGCGGCCAAGCTCGACCACGCGCATATCGCGCGCGTTCTGGCTGACGGGGCGCGTGACGACCTGCACTGGTTCGCGATGGAGTTTGTGCCAGGCCGCACCTTGGCCGAAGAGCTCGACCTACAGCGGCGCGACGCAGAGCCGCCGCCAAGTCCAGCGCCGACTCTGCCGCTGTTCGGGCACGTCGACCATGTCACAGCGGTCGCCAGCGTCATCGCTGACGCCGCCTCCGCCCTGAGCCACGCACACGAGCGAGGTGTCATCCACCGCGACGTCAAGCCGTCGAACCTGCTCTTGACGCCGGAGGCATGCGTCAAGCTCGTCGACTTCGGGGTCGCCCACGACGAGGCCTTCGGCTCCCTCACCCGCAGCGACCAACTGGTCGGTTCGCTGCCTTACATGAGCCCCGAACAGGCGCGCGTCGTGCAGTCGCCCGTCGACTTCCGCACCGACGTCTACTCGCTTGGCGTCGTCCTCTACGAGCTCCTGACCCTCCGCCGGCCGTTCCAAGGCGCGACGACGCACGAGATCATCACGAAGATCCGCAGCGTGGAGGCCCCCCCGATCCTGGCGCTCAACCCGCGCGTGCCGCGCGACTTGGCGGTGATCTGCGAGCACGCGATGTCGAAGCGCGCGGTCGAGCGATACGAGAATGCCGCGGCGCTCGAAGCCGACCTGCGGCGCTTCTTGCGCCACGAAGCGATCCTCGCGCGGCCGCCGACGTGGCGAACGCGAGCGGCGCGCTACTTGCGAAAGCACCGCAGCTCGGCCATCGCGTCTGCGGTCGCGTGTGTCGCCGTCCTCGCCGGCGCCTTCTGGTCTGAACACGCCGCCCGCGCGCGTGCCTTGGAGCGCCGCCTCGCACCCTTGCGGGAGCTGGCCCAGATCCAGAGCTGGTCTGACCTCCCCGATGCACGACTGGTGGCGGCGCGGGGCACTCTGAGCGAGCTGTCCGAGACGGGGGTCCCCAAGCGCGAGCTCGACCTGTGCCGTGGCTTGGAGCGCCGCATGGACGCGCTGCGCAGCGAGTGGGAGCAAGGGGCACGGGCCCTCACAGAGCGCGGCCTGCGCGGCGCGTCCAGCGGCGTCGACGATGGCAGCGGCTTCAAGGACGCGATCCGCGGCGTCCAGCTCTTCCACCGGATGGCTGTGCTCTTCCCCGAGTCGCCGTGCCTCCTCGACCCGGCCGTCTTTCAGCCGCGCTTGACCGTGTCCGTGATCAATGAGCGCGGCGCGGCGGTCACGGGGCGGGTCGGGTTTCGTCGCCTGGATCCAGTGACGGCCCTCGCTGGTCCGACCGAGGACGTCGGAGCGCTGCCGCTCGCCGCAGGCTCACTCGCCCTGGGCCACGTCCGCATCGTCGTCGAAGTGGACGGGTACGGGCTCTACGAATACTCGCGGGTGCTCGGCCCCGGCGCTGAGGTGGCGCTCACAATCACGGCGCGAGACGACCAAGTCGAGCCAACGGACATGGCCTTGATCACGGGCGCTCGCTGCGCCCACGCGGCGATCCCCGACTCTCCGCTGCGCAATGTCGAGTATGAGGTTCGGAGCTTCTGGCTCGACAAGTACGAAGTCAGCATCGGTGATTACCGCGCGTTCCTCGACGCGCATCCCACCGTCGCTGTCCCGGAGCACCTGGCGGCCATCCCGCGCGGGAGCCCAGAGGAGCGTCTACCCATCGTCCAGATCAGTTGGGACGAAGCACGCGCCTATGCCGAGTGGCGCGGCAAGCGGCTCCCGAGCCATGGCGAGTGGATGCTCGCGGCGCGCGGCGTCGGCTCGGGCCGACCATGGCCATGGCTCGAGGGTGGCCTGGAGCGAGCCAACGCCAGCGGCCCCCCCCTCGAAGGCACGTCCTTTGCAGAGCGTTGGCCGCAGTTCCTCGCTCGCGCTCGGGACGTTCGCAGCTTTGAGGCTGGGCAGTCACCCGAAGGCGTCTTTCACCTCTTCGGCAATGTCTTGGAGTGGACCGAGAGTCACGTCTCGGAGCGCTCGGAAGGTCGCCTAGAGCCGCGCTACGATCGGCGCATCATGTGCGGAACTGCGTGGTTTGGCGCGACGATGGGCGGAGACCTCACGTCCATTGAACACTGGGGTACTGGACCCGAGTACCGGCGTGTCACGCGGGGCTTTCGCTGCGCGAGAAGCGCGACCTACTGATCCGACCCGACAGGCAGAAAGCGACCTTGAGCTTCATGAACTTCGAAATCCAGCTGAATGTCTTCTCGACAGGTATGACCAGTGCGGCCCAACGTAGAGGGCCGCTGGGGTTGATCAGCGTCCAGCCCGCCCCGGCCCACATCAAGCAAGTCGTTGAGCTCTACCTTGCGACCTATCCCCCCTCCGTACCTACGGGTCGTTTGCGCGACAAGCGGGAGGTCTACGCACAGATCCTGCGCAGCGCTTTTGCTTGGGGGAAGAGCCACGGTGGGATCGAGGCCACATGGATGCTGGCTCGGAAGTACCACCCCTCGAAAGGCAACCCGAAGGGCGGCTGGGACCCCATCGATGGCGTGTCGATCGAGGTCTACCCCGTCACCGACGCGACGCTCGATCGCATCAAAGGCGAGTTCGCCTATTTCCTGAGCATCAGCTCCAAGCTTGCAGCAAACTCGGCAATGAGGAGCTGCACTTGGGTGCTCCAGAATGACCGCCCCAATACGGCCTACGGGGTGTCTCTCTTCTTGTCTCATTCGCGCTCTGAGGTCCACGCCGGCGTCGTAGGACCGCCGCACCGTACGGCCCTAGCCGTCGCGCCGGCAGGCGAAGGTTCTTTGCTCCACGCTGAGTTCGTACAGCAACTGCAGGTCGGTGGGTCTATCCAAGTTCAATGGACCTTTAGTGGTGACCCGCCTCACATTCGCCACCTCGTTTGGTGGACGGACCTTGACGCGCCAGTCTTTGCGAATGGGGCCGAGCCGGGGTCCGCGCCATTGTCGATTCCACGCGGCGATGAGGCCATGCTCGACTCCTTCGCTCGCACACGGCAGGCCGAGCTCGAGCTGCGCAACGCATACTCCGCGGACGGGAGTCGTCCACACGCGGCGCACCGGGCCTTCTTCGCGGACTTGGATCAGAGGACGCTGCCAGCGGCGGGGACGTCAGCGCCGGTCGACTTGGTCAGTGGTTACCTCCGAAGCCGCTACCTTGTGCGCGCGGAAGACGCTGGTTTCGGGCAGCTGCCTGAGTTCTCGCAGCTCGAGGTAGAGCAACATCGTGGCTCGGCTGAAGGGATCGCAGACCTGCTCGAGGAGATCTTGATCACGCACTATCAAGGCAAGCACCAAGGCCTTGACTACGACCAAGTCGCGAGAGGTTTCATGCTCTTCGCGGGCGGTCAATTGACGGAGTTCGACACGCATGGGGCCCCGAATGGCGTGAACTTCTTCTCGTTCTGCGAGTTCGCGATTCTGCTGCTCGAGCTCGACTACCACGCCGAATTTTGGGGGCCGCTCGTCCCGATCTTTGCCCGGGCCGCTGAGGTCTTTGCGCGCTGTTACCACAAGTGCAATGGGCCGCGGAGCTCGTGCGCCTATCGCGTCACGTTCAACCCGGTTGGCGCACGCGGGTTCAATGACGATGAGCTTGACGAGCTCAAGCAGCATTGGAGCCGCATCGACCCGATCGAGGGCTTCAGCCGCATTGTGCACGCAGCGCTCGAGCACGAGGTATACCGGGGTCCGGTCGCAGCGTTCGACCTCGTCGACCATGGCTGCCGCACGTACCTCGGTGCCGGACCGCGTCGTCCGGCGCTGGGCGCTGCGAGTCTGCGGTCGATGCCCAAAGCGGGGGTCGATTTCTGAGCGGCGCAACACAGTGTGAGCGATTCTCGGCTTCGATGGCGGACGCGCGCGATTCATACGTTCATTAGGTCGGCCGCCCGCGAGTCGGTGCGGCGCCCATCCGCGGGCGAGCAGGTTCCCCAACCTTTCCCAACGGAGATGAACCATGCAGAAGACGATCCGATTCGTGAGTGCCGTGTTCTTGGCGTCAGCGGCGTTCGCCGCAGTCCCGCGCCCCTTTGCGAGCGATGACGACGGCGTGATCGTGACGCCCTCAGCCGTCACGGACGCCGACCTGGACGATTCCCTGAGGCGCCTCTTCGAGGCCGCACCGCAGAGCGACCTGGCGTACGAGCAGCTGCTGATCCTGCAGGCGCAGGTCGGGGGATGGGTCGCTGAGCACGCGACCCAAGTCCCCGGCGCCGGCGCCAACCTTCAAGCCGCCATCGCGGCGGTGATCGAGGGCGCGCGCTCGGGGTTCATGTCGTACTTCGAGGCGGCCTTCCTCCGGGAGCAAGTGATCGAGGCGCGCCTCGATGTGCTGCTCGAGCAGCTGATCGAGCGTGCGCGCTCCACGGGGTGGGACCCCGACCTGTACGAGTCGGTCGTGACGCAGCTCCGCGTGCGGGCCGCAGCCGCGGTGGGGTACCCCGATCCGGAAGCGGCGCGCGTGCGCTTGCTCGCGATCCTCGAGCGACTCCGGGAGCGCGCGGAGTTCGGGGCCATCAGCCTCGATGCAGTTCGGCTCGAGCTGCTTCGGACGCGCCTCATGAGCTATTGGGAGTTCCTTGTTCGGCGTGCCCGTGCGTTGGGTGTCACGCGAGAGCAAGCGCTGCCTATCCTCGAGATGGTCTACCAACGTGCGCGGTTGCTCGCCCAAGGCGCCTGAGGGGCCGCCCGCGACTGCCCGATCCGCATGGCGGCGCTCCCAGGCGCCGCCCTGCGCGTAGAGGCCCTGCGCGTAGAGGCCCTGCGCGTAGAGGCCCTGCGCGTAGAGGCCCTGCGCGTAGAGGCTCTGCGCGTAGAGGCTCTGCGCGTAGAGCTCCCGCGCGTAGAGATCATGCGCGCGGGACCTGAGACGCGGCTCGCACAGCGGCGCAGAGTGCGTCCGACGCAAATGAAGCTTCCATCGTGGCGCAGCGAGCCAGCGAGATCTTGCTGTCCGTCCTAGCATTGGACCTGACCCAAGCCCCGGTCCATTCGGCAATTCGTGTGCGAACAAACGCGGGGCTCGGCTCGTGGAGTGTTCCCCATGCAGAGACTCGATGCAGATGACTCAAGGCAACCACTTGCGCTAGACCCCATCTTCAGCCAGCTCCGTCGCGTCGCGCGGGGGGCAGCGCTCGTCGCTGCGCTGGCTTGGTGTACAGCAGCAGCCGCCGTCACGCCCCAAGGCCCAGTGACCAAGGTCTTCGTCTACAACGGCGGCGCGAACAACGAGGGCAAAGCCGGCGACATGTTCGTGACCGGGGCGCAGGGTTGGATCTTCGCGCAGATGGGCCTCTTGTCTGCAACGGGCAAGCCGCCGACCGTGGTCGGCAACGACTTGAAGCAGGGCGGGACGACTGTTGGAAGGGTCCTGCGCGACGCGAACAACGCCATCATCGGCTACGAGAGCGCGGACGGCACGCAGCGCGCCTACAACGTCGACACGAGCGCGACGACCCTTCAGGCCTGGAACGCGCTCTCGAACACAGGCCGATTTGTGATCGCGAAGCACGGTCAGGACGGCGGCGGCGGGATCACTCTAGATGGCGGCCGGATGTACGACGGCTTCAAAGAAGCCGGGGGCGCCGGCATGGGCACGGGGCAAGGGAACCCTGCGGGGCCGTACCCCCTGCCGCCGAAGCCGGGCGGGGCGGTCATGGTCGACGTGAATGGCTGCTATAGCAATGTCGATCCGCCTGGGCCTGGCGGCAAGGTGACGAGCTCAGCCGACGGCGTCGGCGGCGTCGCCCCTGGCTCGACCGGCAACGACGGCATCGTCTACAAGGGCACGGGTATCGGCCTCGGAGGCTCGGCCGCCGCGCAACAACGAGCCATCGACAAGCTCGAAGCGGCCGCGAAAATAGCGGGCTTCAAGGACGACATGGACAACGGCGACTACGGGACCTGGTTGGCGAGCCTGCCGTTCGCGACGCAATACTCGACCGTTGAGACGACGATCTCCGGCACCGGTGCGACGTTCTCCCTCGACTACTCGAAGGACCAATCGTGCAACTCGCCTGGGACCGGTGGAGGGTGCTACTACGCCCCGGTCGCAGTGCTGGACGGCACCGGAGGTGTCATCTCCTACCGCGTCGCGCCCGGTTTCCCGGGCATGGAGCTGCAAGTACCGCCAGGTTCACTGGGTACGGCACGCGAGGCCGTTCAGCTCACTCCTGTGATCCGTCCAGACGCCCAGGTGCCGCGTGGCACCGAGCCAGGCAGCTACCTCGCTGCGGTGCACGCATACGGCGAGGACCCGACGCTGCAGTTTGACCCGATCTTCCCGGCGCAGCTCCTCATCGAGCTCGACCCGACTGCTCCGATCGTTGGCGTCTTCGAGGTGCTCCCGAGCGGGGCGCTGGCGCCTTATCCGGCGGCGGTGCAGCCAAACCTCGCGATGATCCCCGTGCAGCGCGACGGGGTCTATGTCGTCCTCATCGACGCGCTCGGCACCATCTATTGCAACGCGAACCCGAACTCGACCGGCCAGCCGGGCCGCCTCGACGCCTCCGGGAGCCCCTTCGTAGCCGACAACCATGTCGCCTTCCTGGCCTCGGGCCTTCCGCCGAGCTCCTTTGGCTTCGTAATCGTCAGCCCGAACCAAGCCTTCGTGCCTTTCGCGGGCGGCAGCCAAGGCAACCTGTGCGTCGGCCTCCCGGTCGGCCGCGGCGTCGGCGGGGTCATCTTCAACACAGGGACGTCGGGCACAGGCGCCGCGCGCGCGAACCTCGCCCAGATCCCGCAGCCGAACGGCCCGGTCCCGGTCCTCCCCGGCGACACCTATCACTTCCAGGCTTGGCACCGCGACTCCGTGGGCGGCCTCTCGACGTCAAACTTCACCGACGCCGTGTCGATCACCTTCCTTTGACTTCAACAGAGACGCGGCTTCTTCCATGCAGTCGTGCTGTTCGACCAGCGCTGTGCAGCAGAGGTCGAGCGGCGCGGAGTCGCGTCGCCGTTGGGTCCATGTCGAAGCGGCGGAACTTCGTAAGATATCGGGTGTAGAGCGCCTTCAGGCGCGACCAAAGATGCTGGCCCTCCTGCGACCCATGGACACCCTCCGGTCTCTTGGGTTGACCCTCGTCGCGATGGGCACCGCTTCAGGCTGCACTGCTGTGCACTGGTCGGGGCCCGGGGGTATGGACCGCCACGCGGGCCTCGTCTGGATCGAGCAAAAGCAGCTCGCAGGCGGACAACGGACACGCGTTAGCTCGCTCGGCCTCATCCTGGACCTCCGCGCCGGGTCGCGGTCGTACACGCTTGGCGCCCGACGTACGACGACGATCACGCCGACATGCGTTGAGGTCGACGGTTGGCGGAGCTTCGAAGCAGCGACCGCAATGGCCCTGGCGGGGACGCTGCCGCCGCGCGCAACGTCCAGCTCTGGCCCTTGGGTCTTGTGTGGGGAGACCACGCGCGCGCCGCTCGCGCGACGAGAGACCTCCACCGTCGGCGTGGACCTCGCGGTCGAGGATGATGGCCCACGCGCCGCAGTTGGCTACGCCTCTCGGACACGCTTCTGCCTGCCTACAGGCGGTCCGCCGTTGTCATGGGTGTCGAGCGCTGACTCCGAGGCCCACTACTTGATCCACTTCAAGGCCTCACCCGAGGCTCCCTGACCATGAGATCTCTGTTCACCTGCCTGCTCTTCTCCGGACTCCTCGGGTGCGCTGCGGACAAGAGCACTGTCTGCTTCACGACGCGCACCGTCGTCGGGATCAATGTCAATGGAGCGCCGCCTGCGTTGGACTTCGGCTACGCGCGGCAAGAGCTCAGCATCGCGCCGGTCACCGACGCAGGCCAGGTGCTCCCGGTCCTCGCTTCGTTCACGAACCGGAGCAAGTTCATCCTGTCGAAGGTGCTCGGCTTGGGCATCGGCCAGAGCTTCGCCGTCGGAAACGCCGCGCTCTCGTTGGCGCTCTTCACAGGCGCCGCTGGCACAAAGCGGTCCATGGAGGGCGAGGACGACAGCCTCTTCGTCGAAAAGCGCGCTGGCGGCGGGGCGCCCCGCACGGGCCCGTCCATGCGAATGCACGAGGAACCAGCGGCTGTCCCAGGCCAGCTCGCGGACGCCAGGCTGTACGTCTTCGGCACGAACACGGCGTTGGGCCTCGAGGTCACGTTCGACGCGGCAGCCGGCTTCCCGACGAGCGGCTCGATCGGTTGGCGCCGCGAAGAGTTCGCGAGGGTACCTATCTTCGAGCACAAGGACGCCGAGGGCGTGGCGACCCACATCCTGATCCCTTCGCTCGTGGCGACCACCAGCGCGCTCGCCGACGCCCAAGCGCAGGGAACGGAGGTCGGAATCACGCAGTACTACGCGACAGGGCTCGCGGCGGTCTTCGTCACCGGCATCGATTCCGTGCGCAGCGTCCTGAGTCAAGAGTTGGCCTTCGGCGCAGTCCAGCAGCAGATCGACCAGGAGCACGCCGACCACATCAGCCTCGAAGAGGCTATTGAGCGCGCGAAGCAACGGGTCGATGCGCTCGATCCAAACCAGCTCGACGACGCTCGCGCAGCGCTCCTCGAGGCCGTCCCGGACGCGAATGACCCCGGCTCACCGTTGGCCGAGTGGCCGACAGAGACGACCCCTGCCGCGATCGCGACGAAGCGCGAGCTCCTGAAGCGCGAGCTGGGCGCGGTCGAAGCCCTTGACCAAGTCGAGGCCTTCCTGGCGGCGAACTTAGATTCCAACAGCTGACCCTTAGCGAGCCCCGACATGTCCAGCAAGACCATCGAGAAGCACATCAGCGCCCAGAGCGCGCCCGCCCTCGCCGACCTCGTCGACAAGATCGCCGCGCTGTTTGCCGCGAACTACGAGATCGAGTCAGTCGAAGTCACGGAGGACGAGGGCGGTCTGCCAGTGATGCGCTTTGTCCTCGTGAGGTAGCGCGACCCGCGCTCGGGTCAGCGCGCGTCGTGTGGCGCGAGCACTCGCAGGACCCCACGGTCGGCGTCAACCTCCACCTCGCCGCCGAGCGGCAGCGTCGCGTTCATCGCGTGGTGTCCAATGGGGTAGTTCATCAGCACTGGGATCCCCGCGCCCTCGAAGTACTGGCGGAGCACGCCGTCGACGGAGTAACGCGGGTCGGCGCCGCGAGTCTCGTCCTCGCGATCGTAGTTGCGCGTGAACTGCCCGAGCACGGCGCCTCGCAGCGTGGCGAGCTTGCCCGCCAGCCTTAGCTGGCACAGCATCCGATCGACGCGATAAGGGGCCTCGCGAGTGTCCTCGATCAACAAGATCGCGTCACGCGTGTCGATCGCGTACGGAGTGCCCTCGAGCGCCGAGATCAGCGAGAGGTTGCCGCCGACGAGGCGTCCGCGCGCACGCCCAGCGCCGAGCGCGACCGGACGCGGGACATCGCCGGCGTCCCCCAGCCCACGCGCGGGCGGCACGACGACCTCGTAGGCACCGGCGGTGTCCGCGCCTTGCTGCGTCACGGCGCGAAAGAACCACTCGGAGGAGAAGGGCGTCAGGTTGTCCGGGCTCCCGAGGCCATACATCGGATTTGGACTATGAAACGTGACGAGCCCCGCGCGTCGATTCAAGGCCGCGTGGAGCGCCGTGACGTCGCTGAATCCGATCAGCAGCTTCGGGTTGTTCCGGATCGCGGCGTAATCGAGGCGGTCCAAGATCCGCATGGCCCCGTAGCCGCCCGTGCCAGGAAAGACCGCGTCCACTTCGGGGTCTAGGAACGCTTGCATGAGCTCCTCGGCCCGGCGCTCATCGGTGCCTGCGAGGTAGCCCTCCTGCGCAAAGAGGTCCTCGCGATTCACGACCCGATACCCGCGCGCTTCGAGCCGCGCTTTGGCCCGCTGCATGCGCTCGCGATCGAGCTCGCCCGCGGGCGCGATGAACATGATCGTGTCGCCCGGCTCGAGGCGCTTAGGCCACAGCATCGGCTGGTGACCAGCGCCCACCGCAACGTCGCCGGCGCGAGGCTCTGAGCGACACGCGGCCAATGCGACCGCGCACACGAGTGTCGAGAGGACAAGGGCCGCCCGTGGGCGGACAGCCTGCAAGCACCAGCGCTCCAAGCGCAGGATGGCGGTCAGTTCCATGCGCGCAATCTACCTCACTCCGCGGGTCACGACACCGAGGCCATCGGCGCGGGCGCACTTCGCTCCGAATGGCCTCGGCCACGGCGCGTAGTGACCCGTATGACCTCCGATGACCTGCTTGACATGAACGCTCGCCTCGCCCGAATGGAGGCTCAGCTCGCGACGATCCAGGCGCGTGTTGAGGCGCCGCCCAAGGTCGAGGGCGGGATCGGCTGCTTCGGGTTTGTGCTGTTCCTGATCCTGTTCAGCCGCATCGACGACGTCCTGGAGCTCGTCCGCAGGCTCAGCTCCTGAGGTCGCGCGTGGGGCCGCGGCGCGCTGCGCTGGCGCTCGAGCTGCCCGAGGCCAGGCTCACTTCAAAAATGCAGCTGCAGCTCGAACAGCAGCGCGTTCTCGCCGTTCGATGTGCCGGCCCCGGACGTGATGCGCTCGCCGTAGTCGCTGCGCACGAGCGCCGCGCGCAGGATCGCGTTGCGGTTAGGGATCCAGTCGAGCCCGAGCTCGACGCTGCGAATGCGGTCCGTGAAGGTGCCGGGGGTCGTGAGCGCAGCGAGGTCGCGGTCCAAGTCGAGCTGCGAGACGCGCAGCGCCGCGACCCACGCGCCGCGGCCCGCGCCGCGCTCGAAGTCGAACGGCACATCCGGGCGGACCCCCTTGAACGACTTGGCCTCGCCGGTCAAGACGCGCGCGAGCGTCACATAGAAGCCCGAGACACCGATGTCGGTCGCGCCGCCGCCTGCGGACATCTCCTGCTGTAGGGTGAGCGCCTCCGCTTGCACGAAGTTTGGTCCGTGGAACCAAGCGGCCTCGAAGCCGAGGCGCTGACGCGCGCCGTCGAGCCGCACGCCCGACGCAAACTCGAGCGTCCCGAGGCCCGCCGCGTCCTCGATCGATTCGCCGCCGACGCCCTCGTCCTGGTCGCCGAGCGTGGCCGCGACGCCGACCTGCAAGCTCTGCCACGCGCTGCCCTCGTCCGCGGCGAAGGGGTGCCACATCAAGCGCGCTGCGACGTCCTTGCCGTCGTTCGTGTCGCTGCCGCCCGTGCCGTTGTAGAGCGCGGCGTTCCACTCCCACTGCCGCGCGTCCCCCGTCGCGCCCCACAGGAAGACGCCGTGGTCCTCGGCAGGCGAAAACTGATTGAGGATCGAGAAGCGCGGGAAGTCGATCCATCTCCGGCTGCGGACCTCCTCGAGCCCGAACGGCGCCTTCATGCGCCCGATCATCAGCCGCGCTTCGCCGGCAAAGAGGTCCGCGCCGACCCAGGCCTCCTCGAGCTCGACGTCGTTCTCCGTGAACTTCGGCTCGAACTTGAAGCGCAGACCGCCGGGCAAGCGCCCCGAGAGCTCTGGTCGAGCGCGACGCAAGCCGAACTCGCTGCCGGGCTCACGCGCGCCCTCGGACGCCGACGCCGTGACTTGGAAGAGCCCCTCGAGCACCAACTCGAACTCGCCGTCCGCGGACCGGATCTGCAGGCCGTCCTCGAAGCGGACCCGAGGCGCGGCGACCTCTTGCAAAGGCGCGATCACGAGCAGTAGCGCAGGTAGCGGTCCCATAGTCGAAGGTCGCGCCTTCGGCGGCCCCAGCGGGCCCGAGCGTGACGCGGCGCGAGGGTACGACGTGGGGGCGGATTCCGCGGCGGAGAACACGGTTTCTTGCGTGCTGCGCGGCCGGCAGGACGCGCTGGCGCGCGGGCAGGACGCGGCAAAGGGGCATCCAACACGACGTACGTCGCGCCAGGCCGGGCCGCCCCCGATACCTTCTCCGGATGCTCATCCGGCTGTACAAGAAGTGGAAGCGGGCGCGCCTCCTCGCAGGCGGCTTCCCGGCGGCGTGGCGCCCCACCTTGGAGTCCCTGCCCTTCGTGCGCCACTTGACACCGGAGCAACGCCAGCGGCTCGAAGAGCTCACGGTCGTGCTGATCGACCAGGTCTACTGGGAAGGTCGCGCAGGGCTCGTCGTGACCGACGAGATGAAGGTGTCCGTCGCGGCGCAGGCATGCCGCCTCTCGCTCGGGCTCGGCGACGACGCCTACAAGGGCGTTCGAACGGTCTACCTCTTTCCCGCGACGTACCAGGCGCCTGACGGCTCGGTGCATGGCCCGGGCGTCCGCGGTGAGGGCGCGAGCCACAGGCTCGGCGAAGCGTGGCTCCGGGGGCCAGTCGTGCTCTCCTGGGACGCGACCAAACAAGGCGCAGCCAACGACGAGGACGGCCGCAACGTCATCTACCACGAGTTTGCGCACAAGCTCGACATGATCGACGGCTACGCGGACGGCACGCCGCCAGCCCGGAACCGAAGGGACTACGACACCTGGGTCGAGGTGGCCGGGCGGGAGTTCGAGCGCCTCAAGGCGGACTCCGAGCGCGGCAAACGCACGCTCCTCGATTCATACGGCGCCACCAATCAGGCCGAGTTCTTCGCGGTCGCGACCGAGGCCTTCTTCGAGCGTCCGGCGCAGCTGCGCAAGCGGCACGAGGAGCTGTTCGACTGCCTCGTCGCGTTCTATGGCCAGACGCCGGCAGGTCACGACGACCGATGACGCCCCTGTGCCGCGCGCGGCGACGACGCCACGCGCGCGAGGCCGCCATCGACGCCGATCGTCTGGCCGGTGATCCACGACCCTTCGGGGCCCAAGAGCCACGCGATCGCGTGCGCGACCTCCTGGGCCTCGCCGATGCGGCCCAGCGGATGCATCGCCTCCGACGCGGCCAGCGACGCCGGGGTGCCCGTGATCCGCGCGGAGAGGGGCGTGCGCACGAGGCCCGGGGCGACCGCGTTCACGCGCACGCCGCGCGGCGCGTAGGTCGCGGCCGCGGACCGAGTGAGGCCCTCGACGCCCGCCTTCGCGGCTGCGATCGCCTCGTGGTGCGCGAGGCCGAAGCTGGCCGCAGCGCTCGACATCAAGACGATGGCGCCGCCGCCCGCGCGTCCGAGCGCCGGCGCCGCCGCCCGCACCAGGTTGAACGCGGTCACCAGGTTCAGCCCGAGGACCTCCATGAGCTCCTCCGGCGCCGTCGAGTGGGCCGGCTTCAGCACGATCGACCCCACGAGGCACGCCGCGCCCGCGAACGCCGCGCCACGCGCCGCGGCGAACGCCGTGGCCGCAGCGACCGCCTCGGTGACGGCCGCCGCGTCACGGGCGTCCCCTGTCATCGTCCGCACGTGGTCCCCGGCGGGGAGGCCCGCGAGCCGCTCGGCGTCGCGCCCGAAGGCCAGGACGGCGTCGCCACGGGCAATGAGGGCTTGAACGAGCTCGGCGCCGATGCCGCCGCTCGCGCCTAGGACGAGGTGCACACGCTGGGTCATGCCGGGGGGTTCGGCCGGCGGCAGGCCGCGGATTCGAACGTCGGGTCGCTCCTCAAGGAAAACCCGCGCCGCGTCGATGCGACCTCTGGGACCCCCGCCACAAGGAGCCACGCCATGTACGGACTCGTCAACCGCGCCATCGAAGACCTCGTCTGCCAGAACCACGGCCAAGAGACCTGGGAGCGCGTCCGGGCCCGCGCCGGCGTGACCGGGCACGGCTTCGTGGCGATGGAGAGCTACCCCGACGCGATCACCTACGCGCTCGTCGGCGCCGCCGCGGAGGAGCTCGGCGCGCCCGCTGACGAGATCCTCGAAGCGTTCGGCGAGTTCTGGATGAAGTACACCGCCGAAGAGGGCTACGGCGAGCTGCTCGGGATCATGGGCAGCACGTTCGACGAGTTCATGGACAACCTCGACTCGATGCACGCGCGGATCGCGGCGACGATGCCGCACCTCGTCCCCCCGAGCTTCACGCGCGAGGCGACGCCCGAGGGCGCGACGATCCTGCACTACGAGAGCGAGCGCAAGGGCCTCGCGCCAATGGTCATCGGCCTCTTGAAGGGCCTCAGCACTCGGTTCAACGTGAAGTTCGAGGTCGAGCACCTCGCGCCCGTTGGCGAGGGGCACGAGCGCTTTCTGATCACTCGGAGCGACTGAATTGACGCAATCGAGCGAGCTCCCGGACGCGACGATCCCGCTGACGCTCAGCGCGTTCACGCGCTGCTTCCCGTTCGGCTTCTACGCCGACGGCGCAGGGAACATCGTCGCGCTCGGGAGCGCGCTCGCGCGCCGGCTCTCGGTGGTTGATGGCCTGACGGTCGACGCCCTCGTCGAGGTCCAACGCCCCCGCCGCACTGCGAACCTCGTGCGCTTTGCGCTCGAGGATCCGCGCGCCGAGGACATGCTCGTGACGCTGAAGCTGCGCCACGACGGCCTCTGCCTGAAAGGTCAATTGACCCGCACCGCCGGCGCGCCCGGCTTCATCTTCATCGGCTCGACGCTCGTCCAGAACGTCGAAGAGCTGCGCTCGTCTGGGCTGCAATTGAAGGACTTCGCGCCCCACGACGCGACGCCTGACATGCTGTTGATGTTGCAGGCCAATATGACGTCCTTGAACGACGCCCGGAAGCTCGCAGCGGAGCTGGCGGTCAGCGTCGACGAAGCGCGGACGGCCGCAGAGGCCAAGGGGCGCTTCCTGGCAGTGATGAGCCACGAGATCCGCACGCCGATGAACGGCTTCGGCAGCATGATCGACCTGCTGCTCGGTACGGCGCTCGACCCCGCCCAGCGCGAGGCCGTCGACGTCATCGACGAGTGCGCCACAGCCCTCGGCGCGCTCTTGAACGACATCCTCGACCACTCGAAGATCGAGGCCGGCGCGATCGAGCTGGAGCGCGTCGCCTTCGACCCACGCAGCGCGTGCGAAGGCGTCCTGCGCCTCTTCCGACGGCGGGCGACCGAGAAGGGCCTCGACCTCTGCCTCGAGGTTGCGCCAGAGGTCCCCGGGTTCATCCGCAACGACCCGGCGCGCTTCCGCCAGGTCGTCTCGAACCTCGTCGGCAACGCGCTGAAGTTCACGGAGGTCGGTGAGATCGTCGTACACGTCTCGGCGCCGCGCGAAGGGCGCCTGCTCCTCGCGGTCCAGGACACGGGGCCCGGCGTGCCCGAAGCCGTGCGACCCATGCTCTTCCAGCCCTTCTCGCAGGGCGACTCCTCGACGACGCGGCGCTATGGCGGGACGGGCCTCGGCTTGACGATCTGTCGTCAGCTGGCCCAGCTCATGGGCGGCGACGCGCGCCTGGCGCGCTCCGACTCGAGCGGGAGCACCTTCGAATTGGAGCTCGAGGCGCCCCGCGCCGAGGCGGCGGCGAGCGATCGCGCGCTGGAGCTCGAGCTGAACGACCTGCGCGCGCTCGAGGTCCTCGTCGCTGAAGACAACCCGACGAACCGCCTGATCATCGCGCGCTTGCTGGCGAGGCTGGACGTCGTCGCGACGATCGTCGAGGACGGCCAACGAGCGGTCGAGGCCGTGCGACAGCGCGCGTTCGACCTGATCCTGATGGACCTCGGGATGCCCGAGCTCGACGGCGTCGGCGCCGCGCGCGCGATCCGCGCGCTCGAGGTGCCCCACCGCGACCTCCCGATCGTGGCGTTCTCCGCGGGCGCGTTCGCAGAGGACCGCGAGGCCGCCCGCGCGGCAGGGATGAATGGGTTCTTGACGAAGCCCGTCCGGCTCGTCGAGCTCGCCCGCGCGCTGCGTCAGCACCGCGCGCCCGAAGCCGAGCGAGGCGACTCTGCCGTGCAAGCCGAGACAAAGAAGCCTGCGGCGCCGAGCGACGGGGTCGGGGCCGCGGTACGCGAAGGTGGCGCGCCGGAAGCCGAGCGGTGATCATCCTCGCGCCGATGTTCTGGACCACGCTCGCCCTCGCCCTCGCCCTCGCTGCACCGTTCGCGGCCCCGTCCCACGGGGACGCGCCCTCACCCGCCCGCGGCCTGAAGCTGCTCTACGGGAAGGCATATCAGGGGTTCGGCGTCACCATCGACGAGTTCGACCGGCTCTGGACGGTCTGGCCCAAGGACCTGCGGCGAGCGGCGGAGGCGGCGGACGACGCCGGGCGCCGCGCGCTGGCCCTCGAGCGCTATGGCCTGCCGCTCGACCCCGAGCGCGGCAGCGCGACCCCCGTCGCGTTCGCGGAGAGCGCGCCCGGCGAATGGACGCTGAGCTGCCTCGCGTGCCACGGCGGCGACGTGCGTGGCCAGTACGTGCCCGGCCTCGGCAACTCGCGCTTCGCCTTCCAGACGCTCGTGCGCGACGTCCTCTGGCTGCGCCGCAAGGACAAGCGCGCGTTCTCGGAGCAGGACGAGGGCATGGCGCTCGCGACGCTGAACGCCAGCGACGGCACGACCAACGCGCAGGTCTTCAGCGCCGTCTTCCTCGCGTTCCGGGACCGCAACCTGGAGCGCCAGCAACCGCCCGACGAGGAGCTGCTGCAGAGCCTGGTCGAGCACGACCTGGACGCGCCGCCGCTGTGGAACGTGCGCTACAAGTCGCGCCTCTATTGCGACGGCTACGTCGGCAAGGACGCGCGCGTCATGATGCAGTTTGCGCTCGCGCTCGAGAACGATGGCGCGACGGTGCGGGGCTTCGAAGGCGACTTCGCGCACGTACAGGCCTGGATCGAGTCGCTGGAAGCGCCGCGCTGGCCTGGGACTGTGAAGGACTCGCTGGTCGCCCGCGGCGAGGAGGTCTTCCTGGAGTCCTGCGCGCGCTGCCATGGCACCTACGGCCCCGACGCGACCTACCCCGAGAAGCGCGTCGCGCGCGAGGACATCGGCACGGACTCCGTGCGCCTCGACGGGCTGCCGCGCGGCTTCAAGGAGCGCTTGAAGGGCAGCTGGCTCGCGCGCTTCGGCAAGGTGCCCGTCGACGTCGACGCCGACGGGTACGTCGCGCCGCCGTTGCACGGCATCTGGGCATCGGCGCCGTACTTCCACAACGGATCCGTACCGACGCTCTGGCACGTCTTGCATCCGTCCTCACGGCCGGTCGCTTGGCGCCGCGACCCGACCGGCTACGACGCTCAACGCGTCGGGCTGCTCGTGGAGGAGCGCGACGCGCCGCCAGCGCTCGAGCGCGCCGACGAGCGGCGCCGCTGGTTCGACACGCGCTACCGGGGCAAGGGCGCCCAAGGCCACGACTACCCGGCGCAGCTCGACGAAGCGCAGCGGCGGGCGCTCCTGGAGTACCTCAAGACGCTCTGATCACCGGCGCGGCAGCGGCACGAGCGGGATCGACCACGACTCGGCGCGGCTGCGCGCGCTCTCTGCCGAGGGCGCGCTCAGCGTGAATTCGCCGTCCGGGCCGAGGGACACATCCAGGTCGAGGCCGGGCTTCGACGACGCCCGCAGGAGCGTCAGGATCGGGTCTTCCGCGGCGACCGGCGGGGCGACCTCGAGCGGCTTCAGGCGCAACGGGGGCGCGAGCTCGAGGCCGGGCAGGCCATCGTCGTTCCCCCCCAACGTCGCGCCGAGGGATCGATCGTCCCGCGCCCCGATGAACGATGCGTAGCCGACGCCGGGCAGAAACTGCGGTGACCCCCCTTGGCGCGGGCCGACGGTCGTGCGGCGGGGCGCCTTGCGGCCGTCACCGAGGGCGCGGCGCGCGAGCTCGTCGGCCGCTCGTCCGAGCTCGGCGATGGCCTCCAAGCGGCTCGCCTCGAGCGCGCGTATGCGCAGCCCGTAGGCACGTTGCTCGGCCCCGCGCAGCACCTCTTGCTGGCGCCGCGTGATGAGGCGCGCCAGCACGGCGCCGACGAGCACCCCGCCAAAGACGAGGGCGGCGTTCGCGATCGGTCCGCGCGCGAGGAGCAGGATGGCCAGGTGCATACTCGGGCGGTGGGGGCGCCGCCGCGCGCGTCATGCTACCCCATGCCTGCACAAAATCGACCGGGAGACGAGGGGGGCGGGCGCCGCGTTCGCGTCGGCGCCCGCCCGCAGGCGAGCGGGGCAGTCGGACGGGGACAACAGGGCACCCAACGAGGCTCGCCCCGCGACGCCCCACCCCATCCGATCAGAGCCAGGTGACGCGCACCGCGTTGGAGAAGTGCGCCGCGGCGCCATCGCGGTAGAAGTATTGGAAGCCCCAGGCTTCACCGACCAGCGCCGAGATCGCGCCTCCGACCGGGCGCGGGAGCGCCGTGAGGTCGATGCCCATCGAGACGGTCGAGCCCCCGCCGGTGTTCAATGGCGTCTGCGCGAAGCGACCGATCACCGCGCCCGCCAGGCACAGGTCGCCGACGATGCCGCCGGGCATCGACGCCACGCTCGCGCCGGTCCCCGCGATGAAGTAACCGAAGGACTGCGCCGGCAGATCCGCCGCGTAGAGCGTGAGCAAGTTCGCGGAGAGCGTCGTGCTGCCGGTCGCCCACATCGTCGCCGGCCGCCCGGTCGAGTTCACGCCGTTCGGGCCGCACTCGCTGACGCCGATCGTCCCCGCAGGCCCGACGAAGATCGTGACCGTGTGGAGCGTCGCCGCCGGCGGCACGCCGTCATCCGTCGCGGTGAAGCGAATGATATGGGTGCCGAGCTGCGTGGCGTCGGGCGTGAAGGCGCAGACGCTCGAGGCTGGGTTGCCCGGCGTGGCGCTCGCCACGAAGTGAGCGAGCGCGCCCGCGTCGTTCGTGATCGTCACCGTCTGCCCGCTCTCCGGGCCGATGGCGTCGACCTGGAAGTTGAGCTGGGTCCCGACCGTCGTCGTGAACATCGACGGCGGGTTCACGTAGACGGGCGGGACGTTGTTCGCGCCGCCCAGCGAGACGTCAAAGCAGAAGCGCGTGCCGTCGAGGAAGTCGATCCCGTCCGGGTTGCCTGCCGGGCCGTCGTAGGCCGCGCCAGGCTGGTCGAAGCGCCCGATCTGGAAGAAGTCGGTGCCGTTGCCCTGGTTCGCGCCAACGGTCGCAGGGACGCCGCCAAACCCGTTCACGCCGTTGGACGCGTCACCCGTCGTCCACTGCATGTCGTCGTAGCAGAAGCACACGTTGTTGCCGAGCCCGATCAGCGGGTCATTGCCGTCCGTGAGGATGACCTGGAAGGTGTTGAGCTTGTCCGTCAGGGAGTCGTAGTACCCCACGTGGTCCCACGTGACCACGAGGCGGTTCACCGCGTCGCCAGACATCGTCGACCACTCACGGACCCAAACGGCCCCGTCCGTGCCGACGTCGCCGCGGGTGTCGACGTCGCCCCAGAACGGGGCGATCATCGGGAAGCTCGCGATCGGGAAGGGCGACGCAGAGAACGCGGAGAAGGGCAGGCCGAACGAGACGTTGCCGTTGTTGTTGATCCAGAGGCTGCTGAACGGCGTGCCATAGAAGTCGAAGCTCCAACCGGTGAGCTGCTGGATGGCGCTGCCGTCGTCGTTGCGCTCGCACGGGTTCCCCTGCAGGAACGGCACGACCGTGAACGTGTTGTCCAAGGGGACACACAGCGTGACGGGGAATTGGGCGCAGTTGCCCAAGTTGGAGACCTGCACGCCGCCGTAGGACGTAGCGGGCTTCGATTGCGGGAGGGTCTGGGCGACCGCGGTCGTGACCAAGAACGGGACGAGGGAGAGGGTCGAAAGGCGCATGAGGTTCATCGCTGCGGATCGGGACGCGAGCGGGCGCGCCGTACTGCGGCCTCGCCCAGGCGTTGACTGCGCGCCAGGGCGCTCGTCTACGGAAAATCCCCCCGATCGCAGGAGGCCCGCTCAAGCCTGCCTCGCGGAAGCTGCCCTCCCCCCGCGGAAGCTGGCCCCTGTGAGTGAGACACGCTGAACCCACCACGAGGGAGGGTAGTGACCGCGAACGAACCTACCACCGGTCGCCTCGATACCCATCGCAGGGTCCAGCTTCCGGTTGGGGGCCGCGGGGAGTGGTGTCGGGCACAATGCGCCGCACGACGTGGCACACCCTGACGAACACCCAGAGGTCGAGCTTCCGGCGAGCCTCACGAGGCCCGAGCTCGAGCCGTTCCTCGCCGAGCTCGCCGCGCTGCCGGAGCCCCTCGCGCGCGCGGCTGCGGCGCGGCGCGCGCTGGGCCCGGAGCTCGGGCGCCGCGCGGCGGAGCTCGTGTCGCTACGGCTGCGCGCGCGCACGCGCTTCCCGGCGGGCGACTTGCCTCACCTCCTGGCGAAGGGCCTCGAACAAGCGAGCCGGCCGGCGGTCGCCGCGGCGCGCGCGGCGCGGCTCGCGGCCGCCCTGGCAGAGCGCGCAGGCGGCGACCCCGCCTGCCCCTGCGCCGGCGCACCGGCCATCGACCCGACCGCGGGCCTTGGCTCCGACGCGCTCGCCCTCGCGCGGGCAGGCTTCGAGGTGCACATCGGGGACCGCGCGCTCGCGCCCTGTTGTGCGCGCGCGCGAACCTCGCGGCGAGCGGCTTCACGGCGCGCACGTCCGTCCAGGCGGACGCGCGCGCTCCCGTGGGCGCCGCGGGTCCTCGCCGAGGCCGCGCTGGTGCTCGACCCCGACCGACGCCCGGACGGCGCGCGCGAGGGCGACCCCGCGCGCTGGTCCCCGACCCTCGCGGAGTGCCTGCAGCTCGCGCAGCGCGCGGCTGCGGCGTGCATCAAGGGCGCCCCTGCGGTGGACCCGGAGGCGCTGCAGCTCACCCCAGGCGCCGTCGAAGCGAGCTGGATCTCGCATGGCGGCGAGCTCGTCGAGGTCGCGATCTGGACCGGCGCCGCCGCGCGGCGCGGCGTGACACGCGAGGCGATCGTGCTCGGCGAGGGCGCCCCCGGCGCCGCTCCAGTCGTCGCGCGCGGCGAGCCCGTGGACGTCGCGCCCCTGCACCCCGACGAGGTCCTCTGCTTGCCTTGGCTCGTCGAGCCCGACCCCGCTGTGATCCGCGCGGGCCTGATCGGCGCCGTCGCCAGGGACGCGGCGCTCAGGCCGCTCGCGGCGAAGATCGCGTACCTCGGCGGCCAGCGACCGGGCCCGCCCGGGCTCACGCGCTCGTGGCCGGTCCTCGGCGCGGCGCCGCTCGACCGCAAGCGCGTGCGGCGGCTGCTCGGGGACCTCGACATCGGCCCCATCACGGTCAAGAAACGGGGCCACTCGGACCCAGCGGAGGTGCTCGCGCGCCGGTTCGCTGGGCCCGGGCAGCAGCGCGGGCTCATCGCGGTCGTGCGCCTCGACACGGGACACATCGCGCTCGTGCTGGGACCGGAAGCCGCAGGCCTGGCCGGCTAGCGCCTTGGCCTGCGCCCTGGCCCGCGCCCTGGCCCGCACACGTGAACGCGCTCGTGTGAGCAGGCCCGTGGGCGCGGCAAGCGGCGCGCGCGCGCCCTGCTCGCGGCATTGGGGCCACAGGCGCGCGGGGGGAATGGGCGATGAGGGATTCGAACCCCCGACTCCCTCGGTGTAAACGAGGCACTCTAACCGCTGAGTTAATCGCCCCTGCGCTGAAGTTCGACACGCTATCGTGCCGAGTTCCAGATCGCCACTGTGGACTTCCATGGACTCCTCCACGGCGCCACAACGTCTCATCACCCCACCTCAGAGCCTCACCCATGCGTATCGCTGTCGTTGGAACCGGATATGTCGGCCTTGTCGCCGGCACCTGCTTCGCAGAGAGCGGCAACACGGTCACCTGCATCGACATCGACGAGCGGAAGGTCCGGAAGCTCCGCGAGGGGCAGGTGCCGATCTACGAGCCGGGCCTCGAGGAGCTCCTGAAGCGCAACGCCCGCGACGGGCGCCTGAAGTTCACGACGGACTACGCCGAGGGGATCCCCGGCGCGGACGTCGTCTTCATCGCGGTCGGCACGCCCCCCGGCGAGGACGGCAGCGCCGACGTGCGGTACGTCCTAGGCGCCGCCGAGTCGATCGCGAAGCACATGACGGGCTACACCGTGGTGGTCGACAAGTCGACGGTCCCGGTCGGGACGGCGGCCAAGGTCGCCGAGCGCATGTCCTCGCACACGACGCACCCCTTCGACGTGGTGTCCAACCCGGAGTTCCTGAAGGAGGGCGCGGCCATCGACGACTTCCTCAAGCCTGACCGGGTTGTCATCGGGGCGAACTCCGAGCGCGCCGCCCGCGTCATGCAGGAGCTGTACGAGCCGTTCGTCCGGACCGGCAACCCGATCCTGACGATGGACGTGGCCTCGGCGGAGCTCACGAAATACGCGGCCAACGCGATGCTCGCGACCCGCATCTCGTTCATGAACGAGATCGCGAACATCTGCTCGCTCGTCGGCGCGGACGTCGACGCCGTGCGGCGCGGCATCGGGTCGGACGACCGCATCGGGTCGCGCTTCCTCTTCTCGGGCGTCGGCTACGGCGGCTCGTGCTTCCCGAAGGACGTCCAGGCGATCCACCGGACCGCGCGGGACCACGGCTACGACTTCAAGATCGTCCAGGCCGTCGAGGAGGTCAACCACCTCCAGAAGACGCTGCAGCACCGCCAGATCGTCAAGCACTTCGGGCCGGACCTGACCGGGCGGCGCTTCGCGATCTGGGGCCTCGCGTTCAAACCGAACACGGATGACATGCGCGAGGCGCCGGCGATCGAGCTCGTGCGCGCCCTCCGGGAGTCCGGCGCGACGGTCGTTGCACACGACCCGGAGGCTATGCGCGAGGCCAAGGAGCACTACATCGGCGATGTGATCGAGTACTCGGAGCACCCGATGGACGCGCTGAAGGGCGCGGACGCGCTGGTTGTCGTCACCGAGTGGAACGAGTTCCGCCGCCCCGACTTCCAGGCGGTGAAGACGGCGCTGAAGCAGCCAGTCGTGTTCGACGGCCGCAACATCTACCCGCGCCGGACCCTCGAAGAGCTCGGGTTCACCTACTACGGCATCGGCCGCTGAGTGGTCCTCGCAGCGACCACGACGCAGCGCCGACCGATCGACTGACCGACTGACCGACTGACCGATCGACTGACCACGACGAAGGCGGCCTCCTCTCTTACGAGCGAAGGCCGCCTTCCGTGATGTCGTGGTGTGAGTGAAGCACGAACCCTGTGGTGACCGACGAGCCGCGACACACGTGTGACGCACCCTGATCGTCGGCCGGGTTCGACCTCGTGAGGCATTCAAGGAGAGTCGAGCGCGGAGTGCAATACGTTCTCTGCCTTCTCGCGAAAAAAATCTTCGTCGACGTCGACGCGCTCGGCGAGCCGCGCGAGCGCGCGCGACCACCGCGCGCCATCCTCCGTCGCCTCCGCGACGCGCAGTCGAAGCGCATACGACACGACCTCGAACGCTCGCCGGCGAGTCGCTGACTCCCGCGCGTGCGTGATGACCGCCGACGCAGAGCGCAACGCAATGTCGGGGGCGAACGCGTGGCGCGCGAGGTCAAGGAGCGTCGCAACGGCGTGGGGCTCGCCGCCCTCGAGCCTTACGCGCGCGGCCCAATAGCTCGCGAGTTCGCGCAGCGTTGCGCTGCTGCGCGGGTCGCTCGCGACCCCCGAGTAGCGCGTGATCGCCACGTCGAGCGCGCCGCGGGCGCGCGCCGCATGCGCCTCTGCCAAGGCGTACGCTGGGTCGACTTCGGCCTCTTGCGCGCCGGCCTCGAGCGCCAACGGCGGCCTGGTCGGCGCGGTGGTCTCCAGGTCGAGCCGAGGCGGCGCGGGCAACGCGCGCAGGCCAGCGAGCACGACGACGACACCGAGGGCTCGCCTCAGCATCGCCCACCCGATGGCCGCGTGGTCTGGCGCGCGGCCTGGTTCACCGCCGCCGCCGCGGCCCTGCGTTCGGGGCCGCCCCCAGGCCGTCCTGCCAACCGCGAGCTCCCCGTGGCGGCGCCTCCCGGCGCCCCCGCCACCTCCCGCACAGCTCCGACGACGCTGCGCGTGAGCCGATCGAGCGCGGCCGCTGCCAGGTGAACCCGGATCCGCTCTTCGAGGCGACGCCGCGCTCGATGGAGCCGCACCTTCACGTTCGTGCGCCGGACGGAACAGGCCCGCGCCGCAGCCGCGGTCGACCCGCCGTCGCCGTAGAAAGCCCGCAGAACGCGGCGGTCACGTTCCTCGAGCTCGCCCCACGAGCGCTCGAGCGCGGCGCCGACCTCGCTCTCCAAGTGCTCACGGTCGGCGAGCTGGAACAGGGCATCTGGTTCGCTACCGGGCCCGGGTTCGCGCGCCTCCTGGGCGACGAAGATCGGGTCGTCGTGCGGGCGCAGCCACATGCGGGCCTCGCGCCGGATGTGGTCCCGATGCACGTTCGACGCGATGCGGGTCAGCCACCCGAGGAGCTTGTTCGGCTCGGTCTGCCGGCTACGAAAGCGCGACGCGCGCAGGAGCGCTTCGTGGGTGAGGTCCTCGGCGACGTTCAGGTCCGGACAGCGCGTCGCGAGGATGTCGAGCAGCGGCTGCCGCGCGGCGCCGAGGTCACGCCAGTCGTGGTGGCGCGCTGGACGGGCAGGGTGCGGGTCGGGACGGGCCGGAGTGCCGTCGCAGGGCGATTTCGGGGCGCAGGTCATCGGAGCAGTGGAGATTGGCGAGTGGAGATAGGACGGGGACGGAGGACGCGCCCGTAGGCGCGCACCGCGCAGCAGCGGTGCTACCACCAGACCACCCCCAGCCCCCCGCATCGCAGGCGAACACCGCCGTGGAAAACCCACGGCAAGGGCGCGCGACCAAAGTGCCGAACGAGAACCGCCCCCGGGGAGCGTGCTCCCCGGGGGCGGTCCCGGATGTTCGGCGGACGTTCGCCGACCGCGACTAGGTGCGGCCGTAGAAGTCGCGCGCCTCGCGCTCCCACTTGCTGCCCGGGAAGTTCGTGATGACGAAGCTGAAGAGCCGCTTCGCGCGGTCCGTCGCCTCGGTGTCGTTGCCCGCGCGCGCGATCTCCTGGTAACACCGACCGGCCTGGAACGCGGCCTTCGCGACGTAGAGCGACTCGTCGGGGTACACGACGACGGTCCGCAGGTACGCCTTCAACGAGTCGCGGAGCTGGGCGACCTTCTGGTCATCCGGCGCCGCGCCGGCCTTCGTGTAGAGGCAGTCACCGAGGCCCGTCCAAGCGGCGGCCATGGTGCGCGCGTCGGCCTTGGCCTCCTTGACGATCGCGTTGAAGATCTTCTCGGCGCCCGCGAAGTCCTTGCCGCCGTAGAGCGACTCCGCGATCGAGACCTCGGCGCGGTTGCGGACGCTCGGGTACTCGGCGGCGTCCGTGCTGACGCCCATCAGGGCCTCTTGCAGCTTCTTGCCGGTGTTGCCCGACGCGAGGGCGGCCCAGAGGCGCTGCTCGACGGGCCAGCGGCCGATCAAGCCCTTGTCTTGGACGAACCGACCGAAGGCCTCTGCAGCAGCCTTGGCGCCGCCAGCATTGCCTGCGTCGAGCATCGCCTGCGCCTTGGCGACGAAGGCGAGCGGCGCGTAGCGCGAATCGGGGTGCTTCGAGATGAGCTCATCGGCGGCCTTCCCGAGGCCCTCGATGTTGCCGAGGATGCCGTTCAGCTCGACGAGGCGGTACCGCGCGTAGGCGGCCGCCCACGGGAACTTCTTGTCCGGCTTCTTCTCGGTCTCGCTGAGGTAGTTGCCCATCTCGGCGACCGCGTCGATGTACTCATCCTGGTCGGCGTCGGAGTCCGCGAGGTCCACCGTCTTGGGCTTCGCGCCGTACTCGATGCGCAGGACGCGCTCCGAGGGGACGGTCGATTTGCTGCGACCGCTGCGGTACTCGACCTCCTGGATCCCGTCATTGACGATGCCGACGTCCTTCATGACCGAGCCATCGGTCAGATAGATCTTGTCGGTGTTCTTGTCCTGGGCACGGACGGGGGCGGCGAGCCCGAAGGTCGCGGCGGCGGCGAGGATGAGGGTCGAGGTGCGCATGCGCGATTGCGTTGGGAGGCGCCGCCGTTGGGAGGGTCGGGCGCCGGATGGGCGAGGGGGCGGAGACGCTTGGTCACCGGGCCCCGCCGGTCCGAGGGAGAGTGCGGGGGAGAGGCTGCGGAGGGCTCTAGCGCCCCGAGGTGGCTGTGTAACGGCCGTCGAGGCTTCCCAGGCGCGGGCCAAGGGTGGAGCAGGGTAGGCGCAGGTCCCGAGACCTGTCAACGCGCGCGACCTGGCGCCCCGCGCTGGGGGCCTCCGGGTAGAGTCTGCGCTCCAGATGGGACGCCCCGACCCCGCCCCGAGGCCCCCTGCGGTGGCCCCAGAGGCCGCCACCAGAGGCCCCGAACCCCGTGAGCGGGTCCTGGTGAGCGCGTGCCTCTTGGGCCGCCGCTGCCGGTACGACGGCATCCATAACCGCGACCGGGCCCTCGAGGACGAGCTCGCGGCGGGCGGCTACGAGGTGGTCGCGTTCTGCCCCGAGGAGGCGGGCGGCCTCGGGACGCCGCGCCCGCCGGCCTGGATCAGCGCCCCTCCTGCGGGCGTCACGGACGCCGCAAGCGCCGTCCTCGACGGCCGAGCGACGCTGGTGCGCGACGACGGCAGCGACGTGACCGCCGGCTTCCTGCGCGGCGCCCGCGGCGCGCTGGACCTCTGCGCGCGCCAGGGCATCACGCGCGCGTTCCTCAAGGAGCGCTCGCCCTCGTGCGGCTGCGCCGCGACCCACGTCGCGGGCGCGCTGACCGCGGGCCCCGGCGTGACGACGGCGCTGCTGCGACGCCACGGGATCGAGTGCACAGGCGTCGAGGGCCGCCGCCCGAGCAAGCCTGACACAGACGGCGCGTAGGGGCCGCGCGCCGCGCTCACCGAGACGGAGCGGCGGCCCGCAAGGGCGCGGTCGCGCGTGATCCCGATACGGCGCAGCAGCAGCCGCCCGCGGGCTCGCCTACCCACAATGGCCCATGGTCAGCGGCTGCATGAGCGCGCACGATCCAGGCATGCAGGGTCCTCTCTCTTCCCTCGTGTGCGCCAGCCTCGCACTCGTCTCCGCTGCGTCCGCGCAGGTGGTCCAAGACCTGGGGAGCTTCGGTGGCCCTGAGAACATGGGGCTCGCGTTGAGCGCGGACGGCGCCATCGTCGTCGGGTACTCGTACGACCCACAGCTCCGCGCCTACGCGTTCCGGTGGAGCGCTGCGACCGGCATGCAGAACATCGGCGACCTCGGCGGCTCGGGCGGCTTTGCAGGCGCCTATGCCAACGGCGTGAGCATGGACGGCGATTGTGTCGTCGGAGACTCGAGGGTGCCCGCGGGGAGCGACCACGCCTTCCGCTGGGTCAACGGCGCGGGGATGCAGGACCTCGGGACGCTGGGCGGTACGACCTCGAGCGGCAAGGACGTCAGCGCGGACGGACAGGTGGTCGTCGGCTTCTCGACGCTGGCGTCGGGCCACCTGCGTGCGTTCCGCTGGACTCCTGTGACGGGGATGGTCGACCTCGGCACACTCGGAGGCCTCGACTCGTTCGCCAATGGCGTCAGCGCCGATGGCACGGTCGTCGTCGGCTGGGCCAGCGACGCCGCGGGACAGCAGCGCGCGTGCCGCTGGAGCGCCACAGCAGGGCTCTCGGACCTCGGCACGCTCGGCGGCGTCGAGGCCTCCGCCGCGGCCACCAACGGCGACGGGAGCGTCGTCGTCGGCTCGTCGAAGGACGCAGCGGGGCAGACCCGCGCGTTCCGCTGGACCCAGGCCGGCGGCATGCAGCGGCTGGATGACCTCGGCGGCGCCTATGCCGCAGCGATCGACGTCGACGAAGCGGGCGACGTCGTGGTCGCCAACGGCGCGCCGGCGGTCGGCGGCGGCTCGCGCGGCTTCCGTTGGTCCGCGGCGACAGGCCCGGTCGCGTTGGAGCCGGACAGCGTCGTGCAAGGCGTAAGCGCCGACGGCGGCGCTGCGGCAGGGTTCCACAACGCGCTGAACGGCGACCTGCGCGCAGTGCGCTGGCGTTGGAGCACGATCGGCGCTCCTTACTGCAGCGCCGAGCCGAACAGCCTCGGCGCGCCGGCGACGCTGGCGGCGTACGGCAGCCTCGACGTGACGCAGCGCGACCTCGCGCTCCGCGCGCAGGGGCTGCCGGACGGTTCCTGGTCGTTCGTGATCAGCGCGCCGAGCGCGGGGGTCACGTTCCCTCTGCCGGGCAGCCAAGGGCGCCTGTGCCTCGGCGCCGCAATCGGCGCGCACTACGGCCCGGGCGAGGTGCAGCGCGCCGACGCGAGCGGAGCGCTCGTTTGGGTCCTCGACCCCGGGGCGTTGCCAACTCCGACGGGCACGACCGCGGCGCTGCCCGGCGACACCTGGCACTTCCAGGTGTGGTACCGCGACGCGAACCCGAGCGCCACCTCCAACCTGACCGAGGCGCGCGCCGTTCCGTACTGAGGGGGCTGGCGCCGTACCCCCTCGGCCCGCTGCCGGGCCGCGCCGCGCCCGCGGGGGCGCGCCGCCGCAGATCGCGCCGCAGGTCGCGCTGCGTGCGCGAGGCGGCGCGACCCGCTGGACTTCTCGCGAGACTTCTCGCGGATTCTCGATGGACGATGGCCGGCAGCGGACAATCACCCGCGACGATGGGCGATTCCCCCGACCTCGACGCGCTGATCGACCGCTGGCGCGGGCCCTTAGTGGGCCTCCTGCGCGCCTGGGGCGCGCAGGACCCGATCGACGTCGCCGCCGACGTCTTTGCCGAGGCGTGGCTCGGCCGCGCGCGCTTCACCGGCCGCTGGGAGCACGGCGCCGACGTCGGCCCTTGGCTGCGCGGGATCGCCTGGAATCTGACGGCCGCCGCCGCGCGCCGGCGCGGTCGGCCGGCGCCCGTCCGCGAGGACACCCCGACGACCACGGCCGGGCCCGCGGAGGCGATCGCCGCGGGCGACGAACGCGCCGTCATCCGCGCGGCGATCGACGCGCTGCCCGCCGATCAACGGGCCGCGGTCTGGATGCACTACCTCGAAGGGACACCCACGGCGGAGATCGCGGACCTCCTGGGTGTGCCCCGCAGCACCGTCCATGGGCGGCTCGAGCGCGCGCGGCGGGCCCTCGCCGGCGCCCTCGGGGCCCTCGTCCAGCTCCCTACACAAGGCCGCACGCGATGACCTCCACGGCGCAAGACGAAATGGACCACGACGCCCTGCGGGCCGCCCTCGCGCCGCTCGCGCCGGAGCGTGAGGCCTTCCGCGCCCTCGTGCGCGCCCGCATCGAAGCGGGGCGCGGGTCGGGCCGCAGTGGCGCAGCGCCGCCCCCCGATCGACCCGATCGACCCGCTTGGCTGCGGCGCGCGGCTGCGATCCTGCCGCCAGGTGTCTTGGAGTTCGGCGTGCTCAGCAAGGCCGGCGGCGCGGCACAAGGGCTCGGAGGCGCGTCCGCGTTGTCCTGGTTGACGGCGCCCTGGTTGATCTTGGGCGCGGGCCTCGTCGGTTGGCTGGGCGCGCTCCGCGCGACCGCTCGACTGGACGGCTCCGAGGCGCCCGTTGATGCGCTCCCGCCGCTCGGCGCACGGGCGACGACCGCCGCACGACATGCGCGCTCGCAGCGCAAGCTCATCGCACTGGTGCCCTGGCTCGTCGTCTTCTGGGCGCCGATGCTCGCGTATGCGCCGATCCTGGTCGCGCTCTTCAGCGGCTCGACGACGGTCTGGACGCTCGCACTTGTGTGCTTCTCGGTCGGTCTCACTGCCGGAGTGTTGCTGCTGAGTCGAGCGGGCCTCGCGGATCGGCGCAGCGTCGCCCAGCTCGCGCTGCAAGGCCTCAGCCAGCTCGTCGTGATCGCAGTGATCGCGCAGAGCGGCCTCGCGTTCGCAGGTCCGCTCACGCGCTTCGGGACCGTACCTCTCTTGGTGTTGGGCGTGATCGCCTTGGGGCGGGCCGCGCAGGCCCCAGCCGGGCTGCATGCGACGCTCAGCTTGCTGCAGCTCGCCCTGTTTGGGCTCGGGATGATCTGGATCGCGCCGCGCTGCTTGGATTGGGATGCGCCGCGCTTCGTCGAGTGGATCGAGACCCGGACGCCTGCGATCGACGACCTCGGCACGTGGGAGGTCATCGGGCAGATCGCGCGCGAGCTGCCGCCCGAGACGCGCGCCGCGCTCGACCTCGACGGCATGCGCGCGACGCTCGACGAAGCACAACGTACGGGTTTGCGGCCGCACTACGTCGTCGGGCTCGCGGCCTCTCGCGCTGGCATCCTCACGCCGGAGCTGCTGCAGGTCTACGCTCGCAACAGGCTGTTGCGTGACAACGCCTTCAAGAGCCCGCGCCCCTACCTCGTGCATGCCAACGAGTCGGACACGTTGGACGTCCTCGCGATGCGCGCACAAGGGCTCCTCGGCTCGTCGGACGCACACGGCGCGTCGGACGCCCGCGAGGCGTCGCCCTCGGCCGAGCATCGGATGCGAGTGCTCGATGGGATCGCGCGCGGGCTTCCGGCGCCCGATGAGTTCCATGCGCTGCTCGAGCTCGACGGCTACCTGACCATGGCGGACGCCCTGGGCGACGCGGAGCTGGCCACGCGCGAACGCGCGCGGATCCAACACGCGCTCGCGCTGGCGTTCGAGCCGGACGTCAACGGACGCGCGGGGTTCAATGCATGGCCGCAGGGGAACGCGACCTACATCCCGTACATCGATGAAGCGTCCTCGTTGGCTGCCGTGCGGCTCATGCGTCGGGTCGGGGCGCCGGATCAGGTCGACCTTGCAGCGTTCGCGGATGGCGCGACCCTTGCCGCCGCTAGCCACGGCCTAAGGGCCCCGTCCAACTCAGAGGTCCAGGCCGCGCTCCTGCGCTACATCCTGCAGCGTGACCTGCCGGTCCCACCCACGACGTTCGCGGCGCGCTTGGCACGTGAAGCGGTGTTCCTCGCCGCGTTGGCGGCGACCTTGTTGGCCCTCTGGACGGTTTGGCGAGCGCCGACGAGGCCCTCGGCCGACGAAGGTCCGCTTGGGCGTGGATCGATCTGAAAGCAGGCCGGCGCCTCGGGCGTGACTCGCGGGCCTGACGATTCAAGGCACCGATCCCCCACCGATCGCGTCTCCGGCGCGCTCGAAGCGCGCACCCTGGGCGGCGGGTCGGTGCGCGCGCGACGCGGGCCCCGCTGCCTCCGTCAGGACCACAACTGGTCGCCCCAGAGCGCGAGGTTCGCGAGCGGCCAAGCGAGGCGCCAGTGCTCGCGCGGGTTGTCCGCGACCGACCCGAGGGCGCCGGGCAAGAAGAGCGCGCGCGCGAAGGGGCTCTCTGGCAGCCCGCGCGCGACGTCCACGCACCACTCCTGGAACGGCAACGGAAACGACGCCTTCGGTCGCTCGAGGGCGATGCGCGGCACGCGGCCGCGGAACGCGTCACGCAGGACCAGCTTGCCGCGCACGGCCGTCGCCACGCCGCCCTCGCCTGCGCCGCCGCCGCCGGCTTGGTCCATGCTTCCGCGCTGGGCCAGGCGGGCGAACTTGCGGCGCACAGGCAGCGCTTCAGCGACACGCGCGACCACCGAGTCCGCGAACGGAGTGCGCCCTTCCACGCCGTGCCGCATCGTCGCAGCGTCCAGGCGCTGCAACAACGCGGTCAGGTTCAGCTCGCGCTGCAGCCGCAGGTGCGCGTCGAGGTCCGAGCCGCGCGGGCCCGCGAGCGCCCGGCAGCGCGCAAAGCCGCCGCCGTACGTCTCGCGCAGGAGCGCGTCGTCCTCGATCAAGGCGAGCGCGTCCGCGCCGAAGAGCGCCGGCTTCAAGATCGACGGGACCCACGTGGTCGCCGAGAGGTGCAGCTCGCCCGGGTCCTGGGCCGCGCCATCGACGTACGTGTCGAGCACGGCGTCATAGCCGCCGAACAGCTCGTCCGCGCCCTCGCCCGACAGCGCGACGACGTTGCCTGCCGCTGCGAGCACGCGCGCGACCTCGCTGATCGCGACCTCGTTCGGCGTCGAGAGCGGCGTCCCGAGGTGCGCGACGAGCTTCGGCCACTCACGCAGGAAGAGCGCGCGGTCCACCCGAGCGAACCCGTGGCGCGTGCCGAGCTCCGCCGCGACCTCGCGCGCCGCCGCGCCGTCCGGGCCGAGGTCCGCGTCGCCCTCGACGCCGCCCGCGCACCACGTCGTCGGCGGGCGGCCGGTCGCTTCGATCGCGAGCTGCACCAGGATGGTGCTATCGAGCCCGCCCGAGAGGAGGGCGCACACCGGCACGTCGCTGACGAGCTGACGCCGCAGCGAGTCCTCGACCGCGGCCGCGACGCGCGCGGCCGCCGCCGGCGCGCCGGGGTCGTACGCCACGGGCGCGGGCAGCCACGCGGCGCTCGATACGGGCTCGGGCGAGGGCGCGTCGAGGTCGATGCGCATGACCTCGCCCGCGCGCACGGCGCGTACGCCCTCGAACAAGGTGCGCTCGCCGAGCTCGCGCCGCGCCGTCGTCAGGTACGCGCTGATCATGCCGAGGTCCGGCTGCGCGGTCGCCAGCGGGTGCGCGAGCAATGCCTTTGGCTCGCTCGCGAACAACACCTCGCCGCCGAACCAGGCCCAGTACAGCGGCTTCACGCCGAGCGGGTCGCGCGCCAAGAGCACCTCGCGCCCGTCGAGGTCGACCCACGCGATCGCGTACATGCCGCGCAGGCGCGTGAACGCGCCGCTGCCCCACGCGAGCAGCGCAACGAGCACCGTCTCCGCGTCGGAGGTCGTCTTGAAGCCGCCGAACTGCGCCACGAAGCTCGCGAGGTCCGCGCGCAGCTCTGCGTCGTTGTAGAGTTCGCCGTTGTAGGCGAGCGCATGGCGGCCGCCCGGCGCCACCATCGGCTGCGCGGCCGCCGCGGAGAGGTCGCGCACGGCGAGGCGCCGGTGCCCGAGCGCGACCTGCTCGCCGCGCCAGGTCCCGCCGCCGTCGGGGCCACGGTGCAGCAGCGTGTCTCGCCAGCGCACGAGCTCACCGTCCGAGAGCCGGGGCGCTCGCCCGGGACCCGCCACCGCGCCTACGATTCCGCACATCCCGGGCGCTATCGGCCGGAACTGCGAATTCCTTGAAGCCAGCGCGGCCGGGATCCGTTCGGGGTGGGGATCCGGGGGCCTGGAGGCCCGGAGAGCCAGGGGGCGGGGCCCCGCGGCGCTCAGGTCGGCCGGACCCGCGGGCGCGCGACCACGATGACGTGGAACCCGAGCAGCCCGAGCACCGGCGTCTTGCAGATCAGCCGGTCGAGCTTCAGGAAGAAGCGCGTGAGCAGGGCGTTGCCTGGCACGAACTGCAGGACCCCGAGGTGGTCAGGGAACCCGGCGAAGACATAGGCGAGGACACCGTACCGCTCGACGCGCTCGACCTCGAAGCCGGCCTCCTCGCAGAGGCTGACGATCTTCTTCTTCGTGAAGCCTTGGTCGCCCTCGTCGAAGTGCGGGCTCTTCTTGTAGAGCGCCCAGCGCGCAAAGCGGATGAACGGGTTGTCGTTGCAGGGCTCGCTCATGACCAAGCGCCCCTTCTCGCTGCACATCTCGAGGCAGTTGCGCAGGAACCCGACGTGGTCGCGCGTGTGGTGCAAGCTGCCCTTGCAGAACACCGCGTCGAACATCCCGCCGCGGAACGGCATGCGCTCGGCGTCCGCGGTGACGAGCCGCGCGCCGGGCACGTACTGCTCGCTGACCTTCAGCATCTCAAAGCTGATGTCGAGGCCCACCGCGCCCGGGTGTTGGGCGTGCAGCTCAGCGAGGAAGAACCCGGTGCCGCAGCCGATGTCGAGGACGTGCCGCGCGTCCTTGGGCGCGCGGCCGATCAGCTCTGCGTGCCAGTCCTGTTGGAACAGGCGGCTGAACTCGAACGAATACCGATAGGCATAGCGGGGCGCGAGCTTCTTGTGGAGCTCGATCTGGGCGCGCGCGTTGGCGCGGTTCTGTGCGTCGGCGTCCGTCACGGGGCGTGGGAGTCTACCCGTGCGGCGCCGCGCGGGCGGCCTCGCGCTGCCGGTCTCCGCGGAAACCGGGGGGCGGGCCCGCCCCAGCTCACGCCTGCGCGCCCTGCGCCGCGGCCGCGCATGTCCCTCGTGTCTGCTGCGGTAGGCTGACCGGAGGGGAGCGCCCCCGTGACCCGGTCCCGATGCACCGCACCCGTTCAAGAGTCCTTCAGCGCAGCGCCGCGGCCCTCGCGCTCGCAGCGGGCGCGCTGGCGCTCGCGTGGCACGACGTTCTGCCGGGCGGCTGGACGCTGCGCGGCCTCGTGCGGCCGCACGCCGAGCGCGAGGCCGAGGCGCGCGCGGCGCATCGCTCCCTGCGGCTCGCGGAGTTCGAACGCGAGGCGCTCGCGCCCAGCGCGGTCGTCTTCCTGGGCTCCTCGACGATCGAGCGCTTCCCGCTCGCCGAGGCCTTCCCCGGCGCCACCACCTTGAACCGGGGCATCGGCGACGAGCCGCTTGCGCAACTGATCGAGCGCATCCCCCGCGCGCTCCCCGAGGCACCGCGCGCGTGGGTCGTCTATGCGGGGTCGGTCGACGTGCGCCGGCTCGCGCGCCCCGCTGACGCCGTCGCCCGCGACGCCGCGCTGCTCTTGGACGCGCTCGCCGAGCGCGCCCCGTCCGCGCCCGTCGTGTGGCTCGGTGTGCTGCCCGACCGAACGATGGCGCCCGACGTTGCCAGCCGCGTCGCTGCGCTGAACGCGGCGCTCGAGGCGCTCGTCACCGCGCGCGGCGGCGTGTTCGTGGACACGCACCGGCCGCCGCTGGTCAACGCGGCGGGCGCGCTGCCGATCGCAGCGTCGGTGGACGAGCTGCACCTCTCCGAGGCCGGCTACGCAGCGCTCGCAAGATGGCTCGGCGATGCAGTGCCGGCGCTCCGCACGACGACGCCAAGAGAGGCGCCGTCGAAGGGCCTGTCCGGCCAGTGACCGAGGCCCCACGCGGAGACAACGCACGCAGCACGACGGGCCCGCGCGCTCCAGCGCACCGCGCTGCGAAGCGCCGGAATCCGTGAGCGATGCAGGAAATGCCCCAACGAGCGCCCATGGGGCCCCCAGCGAGCGCGTTCCCCATGGGTCTCCGTTGCGCGTTCCCCCAGCTCCGCCTACGCTCGTGGGCGATACGCCGTAGGCGTCGTCTTGTCGATCGAGTCTGGGGGGCGCTCCTCGATCGGCGCAATCGGGCTCGATGGGGCCACCGGGCTCGATGGGGCCACCGGGCTCGATGGGGCCACGGGGCTCGATGGGGCGCAGAGCCTCGTCGCGTTCGCGCTACGGAGAGCTCCGTCCCGCGCCCCCCTTGCCAACAGCTCCTCCTATCTTCTTCTCCAAGAGAGAATCGATCGACTCTATGAACAAGGCCTCTTCCGCCGCGGCGTTCCTCCTCTACTGCTCTGCCGCGTTCGGCCTCTCGACGACGACTCGCGCGCAGGAGCTGACGGTCAACGGGGACTTCGAGCTCGGCAACACGAGCTCGTGGGTGTCGTTCCCTTCGCCCAACTCGACGTTCGCCATCACGAACGACGCCAACAGCGGCATGTTCGCCGGCGAGCTGGTGAACCTCGCCTCGACGAGCGCTGCCGTAATCAAGCAGGCGAACCTCGGCGTCGGCCTCGTGAATCCTGGTGACGCCGTCACGATCTCCTTCGCTGCGAAGGGGACGCTCGGCGTCGGCGGCGTGATCTTCGCGGAGTTCTTCTCCGAGCTCGCCGGCGGCGGAGTGTCCGCCAGCGAGATCCTCAGCGGCGGCCCGCTGAACGTGACCGGGACGTGGCAGACCTTCAACTTCATGACCGTCGCCGGGCCGAACGTCAGCGGGGGCATCACCTTGCAGTTCGCCGCGGTCCCGGGCGCCATCGTCGGCAGCACCGCTGAGGTGCTGATCGACGATGTCTCGGTGTCGCTCGCCGCGTCGGGACCGCAGAACTACTGCGGGCCGGCGGTCGCGAACTCGACGGGCGCGTCCGCGGTCATGTCCGCGACGGGGTCCTTCATCGTGGCGAACAACGACACGACGATCGCGTGCGACTCGATGCCGACCAACGCCTTCTCGTTCTTCATCACGAGCCGCACGCAGGGCTTCTCGATGATGCCGGGCGGCAGCTCGGGTAACCTGTGCCTCGCGGGCGCGATCGGGCGCTTCACCGGCCCCGGCCAGATCCAAAACTCCGGCGGCACCGGGCGCGTGCAGTTGGCGCTCAACCTGACGCAGCAACCGACCCCGACGGGCCTCGTCTCCGTCGTCAGCGGGGACACCTGGAACTTCCAGTGCTGGTTCCGCGATGCTTCGATGGGGACCGCGACGTCGAACTTCTCGGACGGAATCGAGATCTCGTTCCTGTGACCCGCGACGTTTGACGGCGCCCGAGCGCGGCGCAACAAGTCCCCCGTGACGTGACGTCGCGGGGAGCCTCTTGCCACGCAGCTCGGGCGCTCGTCGTTGAGGCAGCAGGGCTCGCTGCAAGTGGCGTCGAGCGGCGCGCTGTGTCGCACGCCGCCGCCCTGGCCTCGATTTCCTCGGAGGTCACGGGCTCGGCCCGCCCGCGAGCCAGCCGATCGGCGATGCTCTCCGCCATGAAGCTCCTCCTGCTCCTGGCGGCGATGCTCGTCGGCGCCCTCGTCCCGCTCCAAGGGACCATCAACTCCCGGATGGGAATGGTGACGGGACAGCCCCTCCTGGCGGCGCTGATCTCCTTCACAGGAGGGTTCCTGGCGATCGCACTGATCGTCCTCGGCGTCTCGGGTGGGCTCCCGAAGTGGCAGCCGACGGGACCGACGCCGCTCTACCTCTTCCTGGGCGGCCTCCCCGGCGTGGTCTTCGTGCTCACCGCGCTGGTTTTGATCCCGCGGATCGGCGTGGCCGCGGCCGTCTGCGGCTTTGTGGTCGGGCAGCTCTCGAGCTCCCTCTTGTTCGATCACTTCGGGTGGCTCGGAGCCCCGCTGCGCGAGGTCACGGCGGCTCGGTTGATCGGCCTTGCGCTGCTCGTCACCGGCACGTTCCTGGTGGTGCGCAGCGAGCCCCGGGCCGCGCAGGCCGAAGGACCCGCCGCCGCGAGCCACGAGCCCACGCGCTGATCGCTGGGGCCGACGATCCGGTCGCCCGCCGCCCTTGGCGCAGAATGTCCCCACCGGCGACCGGGCGCTCCCTAATCTGGGACACGGCCGGACCCGCGGAGCCCCAGCCGCGGCCTCGCCCGGGCCGATAGACCGGACTCGCCTCTCCACGACGCCAGGCTCTCCCTTGCTCAAGAACGTCGGCTCCAACTGGACGCTCAACGGGCTCCAGATCCTCATCTTCCTCGTCCTCGGTCGCTTCATCATCGACCGATTCGGGCTGGACCAGACCGGCGTCTGGGGCGCGATCGTCGCGGTGCTGGGTCCGCTGCAACTCCTGGTGCTCGGAGTGCCGATGGCGGCCGTGCGCTTCGTCTCGGGGCACATCGCGAAGGAGGAGTACGAGGACGCGAACCGCGTGCTCGCGACCTGCCTCGCTGTGCTCGTCACTATGGGCGTCGTCGCGCTGGCCGCCGCCGGCGCGCTGTACGCCGGCTTCAGCGCCGGGACATCGCACTGGGAGCTCAGCGCGGCACAGGTCGCCGACGCCCGCGCGGCCTTCGCAGTGATGTCGTTGCACGTCGCGGTCGGCTTCGCGCTGATGCTGCCGTACGGCGTCTTCGCCGCGCACCAAGACTTCGTCGTGCGCAACTTGATCATGGCGGGCGGCCTCTTGCTGCGCCTCGGCCTGACGCTCGGTCTCTTGACGTGGCGCCCGACGCTGGTGGCGCTCGCATCGGTTCAGATCACAGTGGCGGCTGCGGAGTTCCTCGCCGCGGTCGTCGTGTCGCGGCGTCGGCATCCCAAGGTGCGGCTCTCGCTCCGGGGCGTCGATCGCGCGCTCCTACGGCCGATCTTCACGTTCAGCGGCTTCGCGATGCTGCTGAACATCGGCGCGCTGCTGGCGTTCCGGCTCGACGCGATCGTCATCGGCGCCAACATGGACGAGAGCGCGATCGCGATCTACGACTATGGCAACAAGATCTTCGAGCCCTTCCTCAACATCGTGCTCGCGATCGGGATGGTCGTGATGCCGATGGCGACGCGGCTCGAGGCCCAAGGCAAGACGCACGAGCTCGCGCCCATCCTGCGCAAGTGGACGAAGGTCGCGAGCTGCGCCGTCTTCCTGATCGGGCTTTGGTTGCTGGTGCTGGGCCCGGCGTTCCTGCGCTGGTGGGTCGAGGACGAGTACCGGCCGGCGATGGCGGACGTGCTGCGGGTCCTCGTGGTGTCATTCCTGGCGTTCTTGCCCGTTCGGGGCGTCGCGCTGCCGATGTTGATGGGCATGGGGCGCCAGTCCAAGCCCGCGCTCGCGCTGCTCGCTATGGGCGTCATCAACCTCGTGCTGAGCCTCGCGCTCGTCGACCGCTACGGCGTGATCGGCGTGGCGCTCGGGACCTCGATCCCGAACTTTCTCTTCGCCGCCTATGTGCTCTCCGTCGCCATTCGCACCATCGGCGCTGACACGAGGCGCGTGCTCGTCGACGGCTTTGTGCGGCCGCTGATCGGCGCAGCGGTCCCGGCGCTGCTCCTGTACGGCGTCGATTCGGTGCGCCCGATCGACGGCTTCTTCCCGCTGCTCGCGTCGGGTCTCGCCTACGTCGGTGTGTTCGCGGCCGTCCAAGTCGTGTTCGTGTGGCGCGGCGACCCCGACATGGACCTCTGGGCGCGCGTCCGTGGGCGCCTCAAGCCCGCCTAGATCGCCGCCATGTACACCGAGATCGCGCTCGCCGCCGCCCTCTCCGCGCCGCTGGCATTGCTTGCGTCGGAGCTCGCGCTACGCGCCTTCTATCGCCGTCGCGGCGCCGCGTGGGTGCTCGAGCCCGGCTCCGTTCAGATCCAAGAGATCGACCGCGAGACCCTGCCCGCCTTGGAGCCCGAGGTCCGCATTGAGGTGAATCGCGACGGCGAGCGCGGCGCGCCGCCGCCGGCGGATTGGCGGCGCACGTTCCGCGTGCTCGTCGCGGGCGGCAGCGCCGCCGAGTGCTTCCTCCTCGACCAAGAGACCCAGTGGCCCAGCGTCGTCGCGCGGGAGCTGCAGGCCCGCGCCGCGGAGCTCGGCGTCGACCGCGTGCACGTCGGCAACATCGCGCGCAGCCTCGTGCGCTGCGAGTACGTCGAGTGGATGCTCAACGCGACGTTGCCGCGCATGCCGCGGCTCGACGCGGTGGTGCTGATGGTGGGCGCGAGCGACCTCGTCGCGTGGCTGGAGCAAGGTTGCCCGGCCGAGGTCACGGCGAGCGAGCTCGACCCGAACCGTTGCTTCCAGCGCCATGACTTCGGCCCGTTCAGATGGCGCCCGGGGCAGCTCGCGCTGCGCGAGCTGGTGAAGCGCGTGAAGAACCGCTTGGTGCCCAGCGTTGTGCGGCGCACGCGGGCCGGCAAGAGCATCGCGAAGCACCGAAAGATGCGCGCGTCCGCAGAGACGCTCGTGCGCGAAGCGCCCGATGCCAGGGGCATGCTCGCGCTCTACGAAGAGTACCTACGCCGCACCATCGAGGCCGCGCGCAGCACCGGGGCCAAGGTCCTCGTCGCGCGCCAGCCCTGGCTGCAGAAGGACTTCACGCCCGAAGAGGCGGCGCGCCTCTGGAACTTTGGCAAGGGACGCCCGTACGAGGGCCCCGTGACGACCTACTTCGCGATCGAGGTCGTGCATCGACTGATGGCGGCGGTGGACGAGGTCTCCGCGCGCGTCGCCGCCGAGATGGGCGTCGGCGCGTGCGAGCTGCGGACACACTTGGACGCGTCCTTCGACACGTTCTACGACACGCTGCACTTCACGCCGCGCGGCGCAGCGGCGGTCGGCAAGCGGGTCGCCGAGGCGCTCGCGACGCTGGTCAAAGGCACCTCGGACGACCGACCATCCGTGGCCGGCCCCGACGGGTCAGGGTCACATGGGTCCGGGTCACACGAATCTGGGCCCTACGAATCTGGGCCAAACGAGTCTGGGCCCTACGAGTCTGGGCGACACGGGCCCTCAGCAGCGGACTCTGGCGCCCTCTCGGTGTCCTAGGCGCGCCCAGCGACAGGCCGGTCGAACGCCGCTGCACCGGTGAGCGAGCGCTCCTCGGGCGCGCTCACGCCCAGCAAAACGCCTCGAATGGGCCCGCACGGGTTGGCGTAGTCTGGAGGGGCCCGTGCTAGGACCCGCACCATGCTCACCAACGCTCTCGCCCACGTACTTTGCGTCTGGGGCGCCGCTAGCGCCCCCACCACCGCTGCTCCGGCTCGCCCCACGCTACCGGCGCTCGGAGCAGTTGCGGGAAGGCTCGCGGAGCGCGGTGAAGAGCTCGCAACGGCGCTCGCCGCGATTGTCGCGCGCGAGACCCCGGCGGTAGGGCCGCCCGTGGTCGCGCGCGTCCACTCCGCGCTGCGCGCGCTCTTCGACGAGCACATTCGGGACGGGGGCTCCAAGGTCGAAGTCGCGACCACGTGGTCGTCATGGACACAGGCCCTCATCACGAGCGCGGGCGATCCGGGCGCGAGCGAGGCGGGCGTCGCGCGCGACCTCGCGCTGCTCGACGTCGCGGTGGACCTCGGCCTCGCGGACCCACAGCCCATCGTGATCCCGAAGACCGCGACCGAGGCGCTGCAAGGCGCGCTGCGCCCGACCGTCCAAGGCCTCGGCGCATCCAAGGCCACCCAGACCGAGGCGGCCCTCGCGCGGCGCCTCGGCCCGCTGCGCGCCGTGACGCGGCGCGCGCCGGATTGGGCCCGACCGACCCTCGCCGACGTGGCGGGCGCCGCCCTCGGTGAAGCGGTCCAGCACGAGCGCGCGGAGGCGGTCCAAGCGCTCCTTGACGGACAGCTCGCAGCGCTGCATCCGGCGCTTGTGTCGGTGTTCCACGACGCGCTGCCGGAGAGCGCCGGCGCGATCGAAATGTTCCGCCGTCATGCAGCAGCGCTGGGGATCACCGACGCTCCACCGGCGGTCCGTCGCGCGCTCCTGTCCCAGGCATTGCAACAGCGAGACTGGGACGGTGCGCTGCACGCAGTGGCCGGGCTCGCCGAGCGCGACGGGCTCACGCCAGCGCTGCGCGCGACCGTCGAGTCCAACCTGGATGGAGCCGTGCCCGACGCGCTCCGGGACGGGTCCGACTCGGAGCGCGCCGGGCTGGCGCGGTTCCTGGCGGCCCTCACGCCGAAGATCCTGAGCCGAGACGACCTCGCGCAGCGGCTGCGCGAGGCCCTGCGCGCGCGCATCGCGCGCAGCGTCGAGGCCGGCCAAGAACGCCAGCTCGGGCCGCTCGCGGCGCGCGCGGTGCAGCTTGGGCTGTCGCGCGACGCGGCGCTCGAGGTCGCGAGCGAGGGCCTGGTCGACGCGCCTGACGGGTCATCCGGCGACGCGCAAGAGGGCGCGCTCTTGCGCCGCTATCAAGTCCTCCTCGCGTTCGCTGCGGACGCGAGCGGCCCCGAGCGGCAGGCGCTCGAGGCGCGCCTCGACGAGACGCTCGATGAGGCCGCGCGCAAGGACGAGCGCTGGCCGGCGTCGTATGCGGCGCTCGCCGCGGAGGGCGGACAGATGGACCGCTTCATCCGCGCGTTCCGCCTCGTGCCGTTCCTCGACGGGGACAAGGTCAACGGGGACGCGCTCGACCTCTACTTCCGGTACGAGGGCGCGCTGGAGTCGAAGCTCACAGACGCCCAGCGCGCCGCGCTCGAGGGCGCGGCCGCTGAGCCCATCGCGCGGCGTCGTACCAAGGTCGCGCTCGCCATGGGCGACGAACGTCGCGCGCTGCAGCTCTTGTCCGCGGCCACGGACCAACCGGCCGCCAGCAACACAATCTCGGAAGAGGCTTGGACCTACGTCACCGAGCTGATCGCCGCGCCAGACGCGAGCGACGCGACGCTGGCGCGCGCTGCAGCGTTCGCGGCGCAGGTGCGGCACCTCGGCTTTCCGCCGCCGAGCGCGACGGAGCGCGTGGCGCGCGCGCGGGTGCTGCAAGCGATCGGCAACGGCCCCGCGGCGCTGAGCCGCGCTGTGGACCTGGCGCTGCAGCTCGGCGCGCCGACGCGCGATGCGCTCGCAGCGGCAGCAGCGGATGAGCTGCGCCAGCGCACACTGACACCAGAGGCCGCGTGGGCGCAGCTCGAGGTCCTGCAGCGCGAGCTCGTCCAGCCCTGGTCGAGCCTCGACGGAGCTGCGGAACAGGTGCTGAACGAGGCGCTCGTCCGCGGCTCGGACCAGCTCGTCGACGTCCTCGCCCGCAAGGTCGACCTGGCGGGCCCTGCGGCGCGCGCGTTCGACCGCTGGTTCCGTGAGCGCGTCTTTACCGGCGCCGAGGTCGTGCGCGGCCTGCGCTTCGCGCAGCGCGGCGCAGCGGCCTATGGAGCGTCGCTGCCGCGGTCGCTCGTCGCAGATGGACGGCTCGCCAACGCAGCGCGGGCCGAGCTTGCGAAGCGGCCCGGCGACACGCCGCTCGTCGAGCTCGTGATTGAATCCGGGGCGGCCATCGGCGTCGGCGACGCGGAGCGACTCCAGCTCTCACGCGGGCTGCTCAGCGAGACGTCGGCCGAGACGCCGGACTTGACGGCGCGCGTGCTGCGGCACCTCGCGCTACCCGGCGCGCAGGTCGACGAGCCGGTGGTGCTGCGCGCGCGGCTCATGGCAGCAGTCTCCGACCGCAACTGGGACATCGCGGTGCCGCTGCTCGACGCCGCACGGGGCGCAGGCGCGCTCTACGAACGTGACTCGCCGCTCATCGCAGCCGTGCAGGCCGAGCTCGCGCGTCGGAGCGCCGAGGACAATCGCTATCGCTCCGTCCAACTGATCGGAAGCTGGAACGTTGCGCTGTACATCAACGACCAGCTGAGCGCCGCGGTCACGCGCGCCGAGGTCTCCGCGGTCAAGGAGGGCGCGACGGTCTTTCTCCAAACGAAGTTCAGCGGCGCGAGCGGTGTCGTCGCGACGTCGTTCACGACGCTTTACAACGCCAACACGCGCCAACTGACCGTGAAGTTCCAAGGCACGGTGAAGCTGGCGCCCGAGCTCTCGCGGGCGGACCGGTACATGGGCAAGCTGGACTTGGTCCCGCAACAAGCCCCGACCGACGGGCGCGAGCGTGACTTCGTTTGGACGCTAGAGGGTGCGACCGACGCGCCCCGCGTCAAGATGCGCTGGACCCGCTGACTTGCGCGCCGGGCGGCAGGTCCGAGGGCCGGGTGGCGCGGCGCAGCTCCTGGGCGTCCCGCGGACGGCGCTCGCGCCGAAGCCGCGCGCGCTCGGGCCCGGCCGGCGCGAGCGCGAGCGCAAGGTATGGGCCCGAGATCCGCCGCCGCGAGGTTGAGCAAAACGGTACGTTGCGTCGAAACTTGGCAGAGGCTCGCGTGCATCCACGTCGAGGCGCCAAGGGGCGCCCCAGACGATCACGTCGACCCCGCCGAACCCTGTCCGACCCTGACTCCCGATGTGGAACCTCGCCCTCGTAGCCGCGCTCGCCGCGGCGCCCGCCCAAGACCTCGTCACCTTGCAGCACGCTCCGCTCACGGAGATGCTGCGCCACCCGAAGGACGCTGGGCTCGCCCGGCTGATCGCGCTGGCGCCCGTCGCCCTCGAGCGCTTCATGGCGGAGCAAGGCGAGCAAGCGCCGCCGGGATTGATCGAGCTCGCGGTCTCGCTCCTCACGTCGGGTAAGGCCCTCTCGATCGGCACCTCCGACAACCCGGAGATGCCGTTCCGCGCGACACTGGCCTTTGACGCGCCTGATGCCGCGACCGCTGCGCGCCGCGAGGAGCTGCTGGGGGAATTGATGCTGATGGCCGGCATCAGCTTTGGGGCGCAAGAGGCCAACGGACTCAAGAGCGTCGATACGCCGATGCCGGTGCCCGTCGCGCTCGGGACGCTCGCCAAGGCCCTCACCCTCACCATCGGCACCGACTCGATCACGCGCCCCGCGCCGGTCGCGGCGGGGATGCCGAGGGGGGTGACGCCATGGCTCGAGATGCACCAATCCGCCGACGCGTTGCGGGCGCTCTTCCAAGCCCAAGGGAACGGCGCCGAGGCGGAGGCGCTCCTCAAAGCGTTCAACGCGTCGGACGTGAACCTCGCGTTTGGCAGCGACGGGAAGCGCTCTTGGTGGTCCAACTCATCGCTGGGCTCGGCCGCTATGCTCCGCGCGCAAGGCGCGGTGCCGGACGGCGGGCTGCCGTTGAGCGCGCTCGCGCGCATCCCCGAGGACGCGGTGTTCGCGGTCGCCATGCGGCTCGACTGGGCCGGCATCTGGGCGACGATCGAGGCGCAGGCGAAGCAGCTCACCGACGCGATCGGCCAATCGTCCGTGGACCTGCGCACGATGATGGCGGACGAGCTCGGCTTTGACCTCGTCGCCGAAGTGCTGCCGCACTTCGGTCCGACCACTGGAATGTACATGTCGGACACCACGGGCGGCGGCGCGCTGACCTCGACGGTCCTCTTCACTGAAGTGCGCGACGCGGCGTCGGTCGCGGCGCTGGCGGCGCGCCTCGTCGCGCTCATCGAGGAGGAGGCTGGCGAGCAGGTCGAGCTCCGCACGCACCGCGTCGGCGCCCTCGAGCTGACGAGCGTCGTGTTCCCGGGCCTGCCGGTGCCCGTCTCCCCGACCTGGGTCATGGACGGCGGATACCTGTACATCGGGCTCTCGCCGCAGGCCGCGGCCGCGGCGGTCGAGGCCGCGCGCGCAGGCGGCGGCTTGCCGAACAACCCGCGCTTCCGGTCAGGCCTCGACGCGATCGGCCACGATGCATCGGTCGTCGCGGTCTCCTTCATGGATGCGCCGGCGCTCTTGCGCGACGGCTATCCGTACATGACCCTCGCGATGGACGCGGTCGGCAACCTGGCGCGACGCGCGGGCGAAGCGGACGGCCTCGGGCTCATGATGCCGTCGCTCAACGCGCTCAGCCGAGGCACGGAGGCCTCGGTGAGCGTCACGCGCATCGTCGGTGACGATACGTTGGGCCTGACCTGTGGGGACCTGTCCTGGACGGTCAACGTGACGGCGTTGGTGGGCCTGCTCGATCGCACGGGGCTCATGCTGGCGGCCCCGCTGATGATGGCGGGCGCGCGCAGCTCGTCGTTCAACGATGGCGACTGGGACGAGATGGAGCCGATGGAGTGGCACGAGCCCTTGTTGGAGGGCGGCTCCCTCGTCGCGCTCAACGGTTGGATGGCGACCGACGCGGTCGACGGCCAGGACGACGTGCTCGCGCAGCTCGAGGTGCACTTGGACGCGAGCGCGGGCGCGCTGTCGGTGTACCTGGTGGACGCAGACGTCACGACCTTCATCCGCAACACACAAGAGTCCATCGTCGTCACGGTTCATCCCGAAGAGGGCGAGCCATTCGACCTGGTCCTGCGCCACGTCGCGAGCGACCTGACGGGCGAGAGCGTGGGCGACAGCTCGCAGTACCGCGTCGAGGACGCGCGCATCCAAGGCTGGCCCTACCTCAGCGGCGAGGTGAGCTCGATCGAGGTCGCGGGCACGACCTTCAATGCCGTTTCGATCTGGTGCTTCGCGCCTTGAGGTGAGCACGAGCCCTGCGGCGCCGCGCGCGCTGTAAGCTGGCGCCGCCGACATGAACCTCGACGAGATCCTGCGCGACCTGCTGGACCCACGCAGCCACAGCGGCACGACCGAAGCGCCGCTGCTCGTGCAGACCCACGCATCGGCGGTGGTCCTCGCGGGCGAGGACGTCTACAAGCTGAAGAAGCCCGTCGACTTCGGGTTCCTCGATTACTCGACCCTCGCACGTCGCAAGGCGATGTGCGAGGCCGAGGTCGCGCTGAACCAGCGCCTCGCGCCGAGCGTCTACCTCGGCGTCGTCGCGATCACCGAACGCGCTGGACACGCGGTGCTCGGGGGCGAAGGCGAGCCGATCGAGTACGCGGTGCACATGCGGCGGCTGCCCGAGGCGGCGACGCTCGCTGTGCACGTGCGGCGCGGGCCCGTCGCGCCCGCGGTCCTCACTGCGCTGGGCCGCGAGCTCGCGCGCTTCCATGCGCAGGCTCGGCGCGGCCCCGACGTCGCCGCCTGGGCCGAGTTCGCGGCCGTGCGCAAGAACTGCGAGGACAACTTCGCAGGGCTGGCGCCGCACGCGGGCTCGGTCGCGCCGGTCGATGAGCTGCTGCGCCTCGAGCTCGCGACCCGCGCGGAGCTCGACGCGCAGCGCGCGCGCATCGAGCGGCGCGCGAGCGCGGGGCTGCCGTGCGAGACACACGGCGACCTGCGGCTCGAGCACGTGTACCTCATGGGCGAAGCCGGCAGCGCGCCGCTCGCCCTCGGCGCGGACGGCCTCGTGATCGTCGATTGCATCGAGTTCTCGCCGCAGTTCTCCTGCGCGGACCCAGTGTCAGACATCGCGTTCCTCGCCATGGACCTGCGCGCGCACGGCGCATGGCCGGAGGCGAGGGCGCTCCTCGACGCGTACTTCAATGAGAGCGGCGACGAGGACGGCCGCGCGCTCGTCCCGCTGTACGTCGCGTACCGCTCCGCAGTGCGCGCCAAGGTGCGCGCGATGCAGGCGCACGGGCCGGGGATGCCTGCGCCCCAGCGCGCCGAGGCCCTGCAGCTCGCGCGCGCGCACGTCCAGCTCGCGGTGGGCGAGCTCGCGCCACCGCGCGAGCGGCCGTGCCTCGTGCTCGTCGGCGGGCTGCCTGGCACGGGCAAGTCGGTGTTGTCTGACGGGCTCGCCGCCGACGACGCACACGCTTGGCTCCGCGCGGACGCGATCCGCAAGCAGCTCGCGGGCCTCGCTCCGACGGCGTCCGGGCGCGCCGAATTCCGCGCGGGGATCTACACGCCTGAGTGGAACGAGCGCACGTACGGCGAGTGCCTCGCGCGCGCGCAGGCCCTCTTGTTCGCCGGCCGTCGGGTCCTCGTCGACGCCAGCTTCAAGGAAGAGCGACGGCGGCTGCAATTCGTGGACGCGGCGCGCGACTGGGGCGTGCCGGTGGTCTTCCTCGAATGCACGGCGCCGCCCGACGTCGTCCGCGCGCGGCTCGCAGGCCGCGTCGGCGACTCGTCCGACGCGGACTGGGGCATCTACGAGCACGTGCAGCGCACGTGGGAAGCGCTCGGCCCGCGCACGCGCAGCGTGCATTGCGAGGTCGACACTTCGGGCACACGCGAGGAGTCCCTCGCGCGCGGCCGGGCCGCCCTCGAGCGCGCTGGCCTCTGAGCGCAAAGGCCTTTGGGCGCGCGGGCCTCTGGGCGCGCAGGCCTCTGGGTGTGCAGGCCTCTGGGTGCGCAGGCCTCTGGGTGCGCAGGCCTCTGGGTGCGCAGGCCTCTGGGCGCGATGCCGCCCAAGGAGCAGCGCCGCGCCGGCAGATCGTGTGATCCACCGGCGCGGCGCGCTTGGTTGCGGTGCGCTTCGGGCGCTCGCTCGGCCAGCGCTCAGCGCGTGACCGTCGCCGGCGCGCGGAGCTCCTGGACGATGCGCTGCGCGTCGTAGACCTGGTCCAGCGCGCCGACGATGCCGCGGCTGTCGACCGAGACGGAGCGCGCCTTGTCGTCCGAGTACGCGTAGTTCCCGATCAAGCTCTGGATGTTGCCGTCGAAGATCAGGCCGACGACCTCACCCTTGGCGTTGATCACGGGCGAGCCCGAGTTGCCGCCGATGATGTCGTTCGTCGAGACAAAGTTGAACGGCGTCGCGCCGTCGACCTTCGCGCTGGCCTCCGTCCACGTGCCCGGCAGGCCGTAGAACGCCTCACCCGCGCGCTCCTTCGCCTTCTCGTACACGCGGGCGAAGTCCGTGAACGGCGGCACCGCTCGCTCGCCGTCCTGGTAGCCCTTCACAGCGCCGTAGGAGAGGCGCAGGGTGAACGTCGCGTCGGGGTAGACGTTCTCGCCGAAGACCGCGAAGCGCGCCGCGGCGATCTTGGCGTAGGCCTCGCGCTCGACGGACTGGACCTCGTCCTCGAAGCGCTTACGCAGCGCGCGCGAATACCCGTCGAGCGACTGCACGAGCCCGATCAGCGGGTCGCCGCAGTCCGCGAGCATGTCTGCGCCGCCCTCGGCGAGGCGCTTGCGCTCGGCGATGTCCATCAGCTTGGAGCCCAGGATGCACTCCTCGGCGCGCGCGCGCGGCGACTTGCCGGCGAGGGCCGCCACGACCATCTCGTCGTCGCCGCCGAGCAGCTCGGCCATCTGCGAGAGCGCGCTCTCGAGGCGCATGATCTCGAACTCGGGGTACAGCGGCGCCGGCGAGTAGAGGCCTTGGTAGACCTGCGGCAGCGCGGCGTCGCCGTACTCGCGCAGGCGCTCGGTGCTGGGCTTACCGAGCTCGTCCGTGAGGCGCACGATCGTCGTCGCGAAGCCGGCCATCGACGCGCCGAGGCCGAGGCTGCCGCCGCCGATCGCGATGTAGCGCCGGCGCAGCTCGCGCGCGGAGACCTGCGCCTTGGCGACCTGGTCCCAGGCGTCGCCGAACTTCGCCTTCCACTCGGGGTTGCCGTCGACCATCGCGCGCAGCCGCGCTTCCTCCGCGCGCTTGGCGGCGAAGACGGCCGGGTCCAGCAAGCCGGCCACGCGGCCGACGTAGACCTTGCGACTGTTCTGGACGCCGAAGAGGTCGCCTTCAGCGATGCGGCGGTGCTCGGCGCTCTTGCCCGAGAAGGTCTGCAGCAGCACCTCTTGGCGCATCAAGAAGTTCATCGCGAACGGCACGCTGACGTCGCGCAGGTACTCGAGGTGCGCGACGGTGTTGAGGCGCTGCGTGCTGCCCGGGTGACCGGCGACGAAGACGAGCTCGTCCGCGGCGGCGCCGTTGTCGCTCCAGCGCAGGAAGTGCTCCGGCTGGTACGGCTTGCCGTCCTCGTAGATGCGGAAGAACGTCACGTCGAGGCAGTAGCGCGGGTACTCGAAGTTATCGTTGTCGCCGCCGTAGAAGGCGATGTCCTTCTCGGGCGCGAAGACGAGGCGCACGTCCTCGAAGCGCTTGTAGAGGTACAGGTGGTAGCGGCCGCCTTGGTACAGCGTCACGACCTCGGCGTGCATGCCCGTGCGCGCCTTCGCGTCGTCCTCGAGCTCGGTCTGCGCCTTGCGGCGCGCGGCGCCCGCGGCGGCGGTGTCGAGGCCCTGCGCGGCCGCCTCAATGCGCGCGGTGACGTCATCGATCGACCAGAGCACGTCGAGGTGCAGGTCGGGGCACTTGACCTCGTCCTCGAGCGCCGCGGCGTAGAAGCCGTGCTCCAAGAGGTCGTTGTCGGCGCTGGAGAGCTTCTCGAGGATGTCGGACGCGACGTGGTGGTTCGTCATGACGAGCCCGTCGGCCGAGACGATCGAGCCGGAGCCGCCGGTCGAGACGCGCACGGCCGACTTCTGGACGTGCTCGAGCCACTCCGCGGTGACCTTGAACCCGTAGCGCTCCATGAGCTGGCGCGCGGGCGGGTTGTTGAAGAGCCACATGCCTTCGTCGACCGCGGGGCGCGCGGCGGCGTGGGAGGCGGAGGCGGAGAGGGCGAGGAGGAGGCCGGCGAGCCCGGCGGCGGAGAAGGTTCGGAGCATGGTGTCTGGCCCTGGGCCGAGGCGATTTCGGGCGCACGGTTGTACCCACGTTCGCCGCGCGTCGCCACTCCGGGGGATGTCTCAGCCGGGATCGCCGGGCTCGGGCGCGCCGAAGCCCGCGTACCCCGCCTCGAACCGCGCCCGGTCGCGCCCCAGGAACGTCGCGAGGTCCCAGGGCTCGTCGCTGAGGAGCGCGCGCTCGCTGGGCCTCAGGAGCCACATCCAGGCCTCCGCAGCGCCGCCCGCGGCGCGCTCGACGCGGACGCGCACACGCTCGTAGGGCGCGCCTTCGTAGGCGTCGAGGCGCGCGAGGGACGCCGCGTCGACGCCGCGCAGGAGCGCGCCGTCCACGACGTCCCCTGCGCAGGGCAGGACGCTCGGGTACACCTCGCCACGCACGGTGCGGCGCGCATAGCCGCGCAGCAGCGCGGGCTCGGCCTCGAACGCGCGCCCGGTGACGCGGCGCTGGATCTCAGGCAAGAGCAGCGTGCCGTAGACAAAGACGTGCCGCGGGTCGAACGAGCACGCTGTGGAGGCCCCTTCACTTTGCATTGCTTGCGCGGATCTCGTGCGTGTGTGCCCCAGAGCGCCGACACCAGCGCCGCGCGGAGGTCATGTCCAAACATGAGCGCCTCTGTGCCTCCGTAGAGCAGCGCTCCCCGCGCGAGCTTATCACCGACCTCCCCGCGGAGAGGACCTCGTCGATGCTCGGGCGCAGGCTCTGGCGAGCCCGGGGACTGTGTGCTCTCGCACCGCTCCAGAGGCCACTTGGAAGCGCTGGCCAAGGGTCCGCCGCCCTCGAACGTAGGGCTGGCAGCCCCTGACCATCACCGAGGTGCATCCTTTCAAGCGGTCCGCGCTGATTCGGGGCGCGCTTGCACGGCCGCGACGCGCGGGTCCATCCACCGGAACCACAGCGGCGGCACGAGCGCCGCGAGCATCATCGTCGGGTAACCCGCGGGCAGCTCGGACGCGCCCTCCAGCGGGCGCAGCTGATCGTACGGGCGGCTCGCCTCGGCGTGATGGTGAGAGTGGCGCGGCAAGAGGAAGAGGTGCGCGCTGGAGACGGCGTGCTCGCTGTTCCAGCTATGGCGCGCCGCGACCCGCACGGGCCGACCGTCGGGGCGCAGCTCGCGCTCGAGGCCGTAGTGCTCGACGTAGTTGACGAGCTCCAGCAAGAACACCGCGACGAAGGCCTGCGCGAGGAACGCGCCCAGGACGATCGGTCCAGCCAGGAGCCACAGCCCGGCGATGAGCGCGCTCTGCGTCAGCGCGTAGCGCACGCGCCGGTCTGCGGGGGTCCACGCGCCCCCATGCCGCGCGACGCGGCGCTGCTCGAGCCGCCACGCATCGGCGACGCCTGTGAGCACGCAGCGGGCGAGGAACGCATAGAGCGCCTCGCCGCGCCGCGCCGTCGCCGGGTCCTGCCGCGTGCCGACGTGTCTGTGGTGGCCCAGCACGTGCTCGACCTGGAAGTGCGCGTAGAGCGTCGAGGTCATCAGCACCTCGGCCAGCGCGCGATGCATGCGCCCGGGGCGGTGCATCAGCTCGTGCGCGACGTTGATGCCGATGCCGCCGGTGACGAGGCCGAGCGAGAGGGCGAAGGCGACCCAGCCGAGGGGCGACGGCGGCGCCTCGCTGATCCAGCGCAGCGACCAAGCGAGCGTCGCGAGCTGGGTCGGCGCCCAGAGCTCCAGCAGCAGGTCGTGGCGCCGGTTGCGGGGCGCGCCGTCGCTCGCGGCGCTGGTCCAGGTGCCGCGCAGCCGGTCCAGCACGGGCATCGCGACGAAGACGTAGAGCGGCAGGAGCCACAACAAGCCCTCGCCGCGCGCGCGGGCCAAGGCGAGCGCCGCCACGTGCAGCAGCGGCACCAGGTAGGCGGCCGCGAACGGGGCGACGGGGAGGGCGCGCGGGGCCTCCGGTCCAGGTCGATGTTCGGTGAGCTCCCCCATGGCGGCGGCGCCCGCTCTGGGGGCCCAACAGGAAGGTAGCTCGCGCGCCGCCCGCCGCGAGGGGTGTCCCGATAAACTCCTTCCCCCATGACTGCCAGCACGCCCCGCAAGCTCTTCGTCACGACCGCGTTGCCCTACGCGAACGCTCCGTTCCATGTGGGGCACATCATGGAGTACGTGCAGGCGGACATCTGGGTGCGGTTCCAGCGCATGCACGGCCACGAGGTGCACTTCGTCTGCGCCGACGACGCCCACGGCGCGCCGATCATGATCGCGGCCGAGAAGGCCGGCCTCACGCCGCAGCAGTTCGTGGCGAACATCGCCGCCGGCCGTAAGCCCTATCTCGACGGGTTCCACATCTCGTTCGATCACTGGGACTCGACGGACGCGCCGGAGAACCACGCCCTCGCGCAGGACATCTATCGCGGGCTGCGCGCGGAGGGATTGATCGTCGAGCGCACGATCGAGCAGTTCTTCGACCCGGTGAAGGGGATGTTCCTCGCCGATCGGTTCATCAAGGGTACGTGCCCGAAGTGCGGCACGCCCGACCAGTACGGCGACTCGTGCGAGGCGTGCGGCTCGGTCTATGCGCCGACGGACCTCGCGGACCCGCGCTCGGCGTTGTCGGGCGCGAAGCCGGAGCTGCGCCAGACGACGCATAAGTTCTTCCAGCTATCGAACGCGCGCTGCGTCGAGTTCCTGCGCGAATGGACCGCGGCGCCGGGCCGCTTGCAGAGCGAGGTGCTGAACAAGATCCGCGAGTGGTTCACGCCGGACGAGGCGGGCAAGGTCGGCCTGTCCGACTGGGACATCTCGCGTGACGCGCCGTACTTCGGGATCCGGATCCCGGACACGGACGACCAGTACTTCTATGTCTGGTTGGACGCGCCGGTCGGTTACTTGGCGTCGCTGCACGCGTGGTTCAAGGCGCAGGGCCGCGACGCCGCGGCGTTCCTCGCGGACCCGGCGGTCGAGCAGATCCACTTCATCGGGAAGGACATCACGTACTTCCACACGCTCTTCTGGCCGGCGATGTTGCACTTCAGCGGCCGCAAGACGCCGGACCACGTCTACGTGCACGGCTTCATCACCGTGAACGGCGAGAAGATGAGCAAGAGCCGCGGCACGGGCATCGACCCGCTGCGTTATCTCTCGCTCGGCTTCGACGCGGAGTGGTTGCGGTACTACATCGCGGCGAAGCTCAATGCGCGCGTCGAGGACATCGACTTCAATCCGGAGGACTTCACGAGCCGCGTGAACGCGGACCTCGTGGGCAAGTTCGTGAACATCGCGTCGCGCTCGGCGGGCTTCTTGGCGAAGCGCTTCGAGGGCGCGCTCGCGCCGTCGCTCGGCGCTGCGGGCGACACGCTCTTGACGACGCTGCGCGCGGCCGCGCCGGCGATCTCGACGGCCTACAACGACCGCGAGTTCGGCAAGGCGTTGCGCGAGGTGATGTCGCTGGCGGACCGCGTCAACGAGTACGTGGACGCGCACAAGCCGTGGGAGCTCGCGAAGCAGGCGGGCGCGGACGCGGCCTTGCAGGAGGCGTGCACGGTGTGCATCGAGGCGTTCCGTGTCTTGACGGTCTATTTGAAACCGGTCTTGCCGGCGCTGTCGGAGCGCGTCGAGTCGTTCCTGGGCGTGCCGCCGCTGGTTTGGACGGACGCGCAGCGCGCGCTCGCGCCGCACCGCATCGGCGCCTTCGCGCACTTGATGCAGCGGGTGGACCCGAAGAAGCTGGAGGGGCTCTTCGATGCCCCGACGGAGCCCGCGGCGCCGAAGCCGGCGAAGGCCGCGAAGAAGGCCGGCGGGCAGCCCTCTGGGGCGTCGTCAGGTCAGGCGCCGCAGACCGCGGCGGACCCGAACGCGCCGGGCGGCGAGGCGCTCGCCCCGGAGATCACGATCGACGACTTCACGAAGGTGGACCTGCGCCTGGCGCGGATCGACAAGGCGGAGCTGGTCGAAGGCAGCACGAAGCTCCTGCGCCTGACCTTGGACGTGGGCGAGGGCGAGGGCCGCACGCGCAACGTCTTCAGCGGCATCGCGAGCGCCTACACCCCGGACCAGCTCACGGGCAAGCTGACGGTCCTCGTCGCGAACCTCGCCCCACGCAAGATGAAGTTCGGCGTCTCGGAGGGCATGGTCCTGGCCGCGAGCCACAAGGACGAGTCCGCCCACCCGGGCCTGTACGTACTGGAACCCTGGCCAGGCGCGATCCCGGGCCTGCGGGTGCGGTAGCTCCGCATGACGGATCAACCAACCGGGCCGTTGGGCATTCCCAGGGCGGCATGGCGATCGTGAAAGCTATTCACGTGGTGAATGATTTTCATTCATCACCTGAATGATCTGAAGATCCACGCGGTGAGAGGCGGCGCAGATTTCGAGGGAGTCCACTCCACGGTGATCGATGGACGGCCCGTGCAGTTGCCCGTCGCCCCGCCACGGCTCCGCGCCAGCAACCTCTCGCGCCCTCGGCAGACCTCGGTCACTCGGGTTGCGCGCGCTCCGCTCGCGGCGGCGCTCCTCGCGCGGCTGGCAACGAACGCCCCCGACCCGCCCGCGTGAGCGCGAGCGGGCCGGTCGGGGGCGAAAACAGCTGGTGGCGGCGCGAGCGGTGGCAAGCTCTCGGCGTTTCCCTTCCCGCGTCGCTGTAGGGCGGAACGGGAAGGGAAACGTCAGTCGGCGGGCGGACGCCATCGTCGTCGCGCAGAACACGGCCCGCCTCGACGAGCCGGCGTAGCGCCTCGACGAGATCTGCATTCGCATCCGCGTTCGGCTCCGCAGCTCGGCGACTCTCAATCCGCGAGCTTCATCGTGAAGTACCGCGATGATGCGTTCCTCGGTCGAGCCTGTGCTCTCGACCGTGCTCTCGCCGACGACGATCTCCAGCGCCGGCGCATTGGTCCGAGTGTCGGATCGGGCCCAGGCGAAGATCCTCGATCGAGGGCGCGGCGCGATGCTCGACCTGCATCATCAACGCGCTTGCGCGACGCGCAAGGTACAGATTCGAGTCGCCCCAGGCGTGGAACTCCGACGAGCCGCGCAACGTCTGCCCCGCGCGCTGACTGCCACCGCCCTTCTTCGCGTGGTGGACGACGATCACCGCCACCTTGTGTTCGCGATTGAGCTCCCGCAGGAATGCCAACAGTGGCGCGACGTCGCCGGAAGCATTCTCGTCGATTCGATGCAGTCGTACGAACGGGTCCAGGATCAGCAGACGTGGCCGGATGGAGGCGACCGTGTTCCAGAGGCGCTCTCGGTCCGCGCTCTGATCCAGGCGCACGGTCGCCGCAACGATGACGTGGATCTGGAGATCCTCGAGCCGCTCACCTCTTGCTGTAGCGATCCCCTCGAGTCTCGCGCGCGAACGATTCGTGTCGAGTCCTCTGCAACGAAGAGTAACACCGGCCCACTTCGCTCAACCCGATACCGACCGAGGCACGGTCGCCCCGATGCGACTGCCACGGCGAGTTCGAGCGCCAAGAAACTCTTGCAGCATTTGGGCTCGCCGCCCACGATGCCCACCGCTGCCTCGCCCCACAGCCGATCGACGAGCCAGCGCTCGTTCGACGACTCAGGTTCCAGGGCGTGCGCGAGTCGAACTGGCAGCAAGTTCATCGCGACCGCCTCCGCACGACGTCGCCTTCCCGGTCTTTGGCCAGGCTTGTGAAGTGCTCGAAGAAGAAGCGCTCGTCGATCCGAGCGATGCCTCGCTCGACGGCGACGTCGAGCAGTTCGGCGCCCATGTTCATCATTGCGCGCAGGTTGCCGTTGGAGTGACTCGCGAGCAGAGTCTTGACTTCGTCGACGAAGAGCTGTGGCGCGCCGGACTCATCGAGCAGGTGATCGAGGGCCGCCCTCAACTCCTCGGGACTCAGTGCGACGAGTGCCGCCCGAACTCGAATCCGGGATGCGAGTGGCAGGAGGTCCGGCGTGGCGAGCCGTTCGACGAGCCTTTGATCGCCTGCGAGCAGGACCACCAGCAGGAGCTGCGAATCCAACATGTAGGAGGCGAGGAGCCGGATCTCCGAGAGTACGTCAACGCGGGTCTCCTGGGCCTCGTCGATGATGAGTACTGGGCGCATCTTCGTCGCTTCGCAGTGCTCGACCCACCGGTCTCGCAGCGCCTTCGCGCCGCCCCAGCGATTGCTCGGGGAGAGGCGCATGCCGAACAGATCACCAAGCTCGCGGTAGAACTCGGAGACAGTGCTCTGAGGCCGCGTGAGCACGCCGACCGTGATGTCCGAAGTATCGTCGAGGGCCTGCTTGATCACGCGCAGCGCGGCCGACTTCCAGTTCCCGGTTCGCCCGTCAACAGGGCGTAGCCGCCTGTGTTCGTCAATTGCCGAACGCGGTCGCGGAAGGACTGCAGTCGCGCCGTGACGTATAGAGCATCGTGCGGCACGTCGGGTAGGAACGGGTTCCACTTCAACCCGAAGAGCGCCTGGAGCTGCTTCTTCACAGCACACTCTCCTGGCCCTGCTCGTCGTCACCGTGCTGCTTCCGCGGAGACTCGGGATCGGCTGGTTCGGGGAAGGAGGTAGCCCGGCGGGCAGGACGTGCTTCTCATCTCCTCGAGGAGGCTCGTGCAGGTAGGGGCGACGCGCCAGCTCGGCGCATTCCGCTGTGGTGACGCACTGTCGGCCTCGTCACGCGCCGTAGGCGGTTCGCTCGCATTGGCTCCGTGTATTGGCTTCTGAAGCGGGCCCGAGCCCGACGCACGCCATCCGCGTTGGCAGCCTTGTCGAGTGGGTAGAGGCGACCGAGGCTCACGCGCTCGACCGCGTCCCACAGATCGATGGAGGCGAGGTTCCACCGCGCATACCGCAGCCGCAGCTCAGGTAAGTGGCGGAATCGGGACGGCACTTCGAAGCGCTTGTTCTCGATGAGCACCGTACCGTCGGAGCGTCGCTACCGCCGCACGACCGTCCGACGGAAGCAGCGCGCAACAAGTCAGCATTCGGACTTGGCCGAGCCACCGACGGCGATTGAATCGAGCGCGCGAGGGGGGACGTTCCAATCTCGGAGTGCTCGCGACGGTTGTAGTCGTTCTCCACCCAGGCCTGGGTGAACGCGTTCAACTCGTCGAGCGTCACGTCCGCCTCGGGCGAGATCATCGGGAGGAGCCGCCCCTCGACGCTGTTCCAGAACGCTTCCTGCTTGCCGTTCTGGTACGGGCTGTACTTCAAGGTCGTCGTGCCAGCGATGCCGACGTGCTCGAGCCCCTCGGTGGTCTCGGCGGCGACCATCGCAGATCCGTTGTCGAAGAGAACCGATCTCGGGATCCCACGCTTGAGGATCGCCTGCATGAGCCCGTGAGCGAGTGTCTCCGCGGACTCTGCGAGGTACCACTGCACGTGGCAGCAGAGGCGCGAATGGTCATCGAGGATGCCGAGCAAGTACGCAGTGACGAACTTCCCGGACCGCAGTAGGACCTTGCGCGAACCGACGTGGAAGTCGAGGTGCCACAACGCGTGCACGTGCTGGACCTCGTAGCTGCGGACCTCCCGGTTCTCGAACCGCTCCGCTGCTGCGATAGAGCCAGCGGTCGGCCGCTTCGGCCCGCGACGGCGTTGCTTGAACATGCCTTCCGTTTGCATCCAGCGACGGATCGTCGAGGCAGACGGCAGCGGATCCTCGATCGGGTTCGAGCGTAGCGACGCCGCGAGGTTGTCGAAGAGCAACGAGTACGAGTAGGTCGGATGCGCACGATGCAGCTCGCGGATGCGCGCCGCGAGCGCGGGCCCGACGCGTCGAGAACGTCCACAATCATCTCGAACGCGATGACGTAGGGCGCATAGAGGGTCGAGGGCGCGGCGAGGGCGAGGTAGTACCAGCGCTCGATCGTCGACCGGGAGAACTGGATCGAAGTGCCGTGGACGGGGTGGTTCCATGTCGTCGCCGCTAGTTCGTCGAGGCGCGCGGTGAGCTCGCCCGGGGCCGGTGGGCATACGAGCAGCGAACTGATGATCGAGAAGCGCAAGCGCGCGACTTGGTCGCGCTTGGTCTCGAAGGGGTCGTTCTTCATGGTCGGTGGGTCGTTCGTCGCCGGCATCGATTCGCCAGCGCTCGACTCGCACCGTAGGGGAGCGTGATACTCAGCGATTCGAGCGTTCTCTGCGGGTGGCCAACATCCCGGAAGGAGCCAGCGCGTAGCGTGCCCTCATGAGTGCCGAACGACCGAGCTCGCGCAGGAGCGTCAGGAGCTTGGTGAGCTTGGCATCGTTGCCCTCGTCGGTGTGCTCGTCGGCTTTCTCGTCGACCATCCGCTCGTAGAGTGACAACGGCAGTCGCGCCTCCTCTGGCTGCTCAACGAAGCGGCCACGAAGGACCCGCCACACGTCCAGCCGCGGCATTTCGGTCGTCCACCAGCGCCTCCACCGATCGAGCGTGCGACGGTCGACGGCGTACTCCTCGGAGATGCGAGCAAGGCGCTTCGGTGTCGCACCGTGCGCGAGCATGGTGAGAAGCGTGACGACGACGCCCACGTACACCCGCCTGTCCAGGAACACCAGCGACGGTGGCGTGGCCCGTCGGCGGCAGTCGCGGTTGGAGCAGCAGAAGCTCGTTCTGCGACGGAGCATCGCCTCCGCGTCGTGGTCGGGGAGGCCACGGGGCTTCCGAGGGTAGGACGCTCGATGTAGCGGCGCGCCGCAGAGCGCGCAGCCCCCTGCTTGCATCTCGTACGCCAAATCGTTGTCGAGGAGGACGAGTGTCCCCAGAACTCTGGCGCTCACGCGGCCGGAATGGCACAACGTAGGTCTCCTTTCGTCAGCACACGAAGGAGAAGGTCCTCCTTGGCGGGTTACGTCAACTCCGCGAGGGGGACCTCTTCGTTTCCATCACCGAGTGTGACTCGGAACGGGGCTGGGGCCGGCGATCTACCTGCCGCCGCTCACCGGGCACCGCGAGGAGCGGCAGGGGGCGCTCTTTCGGCCCGTGAAGAACAACCGCACGGGGGTGCTCGAGGAAGCGCTCACGGGTGACGGGCTCTACAAGATGGTCAAGAGCTACGCGGCCAAGGCTGGGGTGCGTGTGGACGGGCTGTGCCTGCATGCGCTGCGGGCGACGGCGGCCACGAATGCGCTTGAGCATTCGGCGGATATTGCGTTTGTGCAGATGTGGTTGGGGCACGCCAACATCAGCACGACGCGGCTCTATGACCGGCGAAGGTCACGGCCCGAGGACTCGCCGACGTTCAGGGTGAGGTACTAGCCGAACCAATGGGGCCTACACCCCAATGGGGGCCTACACTCTTGACATCCCCGCTCAGGCCCCCAATGCCATTAGCCTCCCAGGCGGCCCTTCGGGCCCCACCGCGGGACGGCGATCATGCGCGCGCGCCGTTGCACTGGGAGTGCTAATGGCATTGGCTCAGGGCCACCCACAACCCTCCAACCTCGAGGCGGTGCCCGACGTCAAATACATTGCCCGGCGGGTACGTGTAATTGTCGTTGGGCAGGTGGAGTATCCCGACCCAGCAAGAGGTTTGTTTGCGCCCTTTGGCCGTTAGCGCTACTTCTCCCAGATAAGGGCGCCGGAATTCCCGTCGTAGAGGCTAAGAACAGGAGGCGGCCCGCTCCGGCCACCCAACAAGAACAGACGGTCGACCATATTTTGCATACCAAGGATCTGAGCGCGTGCAGGTTTGCCCTCTACCCCAACCGACAGCAACTGTCCCCTCTTGGACTCTGCCCTATCCGGTGAATAGACTACTAGCGAGAAGGCACTATTAAATACTTGTCCCATCCATGCGACATTGTGCGGCTCGCCTGGCCCCGCGTCCGGGGTGGCGTCACTCGTGGAGAACCAACTGATAATCCCCCCACTCTCTCCGCCACCCAACGTCATACAAACCTGGCCCTGCGCATTAACCACCTTAATTGAGCGCACCTCAAGTTCACCTGGAACGCTAGACACATGCTCCTGTGCACTCGTCTTTAAGTACAGTGCAACAAAAAGTGTTGCCGCGAATGCCCTATACCGAGTCACCGTATTCATTGCCACATCTCTCCTTGTTTGGTTTGTCTTGTGTTCCACCTACACCGACGCCTCTCTGTAATAAGCCGTGCGGTCACGCGCTCTATGGTCGTCGGATATACCTATGCCATGGGGGGCCTGGCCAATATCTATTGCCTTGTTAGCCGCTAAAGATTGCCCACGCACCCCGGCCCATTGCCTGTATTGCACCTCCCGCAACTAAATGTTACAGTAAACGTCACCGACTCACCAGCATTAAGAGCTCTACTTTGGTAGTTGCCCGCCGGCGGAATAACTATGAATGTAACCCACTCCGGGTTGGCACCACATTCAATTGCGGTGTCAAATTGCACGTAACTGTTGCTGGAACCGTTAGGCGGTTCGCCGGGTATTGCGTTCGGGTAGCCATTTCCAGGGCCTGTCCCACTTCCCTTGGCAGCCCTGCCCCAGTTCGGGTGATGGCTGCCCCTATTGGACGCATTATTAGGGCCGGTCTTCCAGGTTCCCTTACCGTGCCAGTGCTCGTAGAATTCGCGGTCCGTTGGCGCGCCCCCCTCTTCGTCCACATCTATCGTCCCAGAAAAATGAAACTTGCACGGCGTGCCGCTGCTACAGCTCCCCGGGGAGCTCGTGTCCCTGAACTGCGGCGCGTCTGCCTGGGCGCTTGACGGGACTGGATTGAACGAGATGAATGAATTACCATACGCGGCGCCCGGTGGCGCAGCCGTGCTCGGATTCTCAATAGTTATGAATGCAGGGCATTCCCCAGGAATCTTATACTCATGTTTTCCGGGGGAGTCTATTTTGCCACTGGGCGGCCAGTCCTTGGGACATAGGCCCGAAGGATCGCTGAATACTAGAGCATTCCCGTAGAGCAGCGCGTAAAGGGACGGCTCGCCGAGATACCCGGCGGGGTCCCGCGACGTCCAAAGCCCGAGTGTCTGACTTTGCACCCGCATCCAAGCGTAGCTCAGTCCGTATCTTGAGTGAAGCGCCTGCGCCCCGATGGGGCTACTACCGTTGCTCAGCTTGGTGCCGCCGGTATTGGTTATGTGTGCCGAGACGTCGCTGGAGTCAACATCACCATCAAGGTCCAGATCTGCGCGCACGTCGTACATGCTGAATGACCACAGAAAACTGATCCAGTTGGCATCGGTGGAGTCGGCGTCGCCGTCGCCATCGACGTCCCCCCAAGGCATCAGGAACGGTGCCCCGTTCATGTCGTAGAACACCCGCTCTAATTGCCTGCCATTCGAGCCGTCGTCACCGTAATGGGCAATCACTGACCCCGTACGGTCAATAAAGAGGACCGTGTCGCGATCTGCGGTGCCATCGTAGTCGTCGTCCCGCACCTCCAGCACCGCCGACGCATCGAACCCACCGGTGCCGCTCGCTGAGAGACTTCCTAACCAGAGTCGCTCCACGAGCGCGTCCGCGTCCGAGCCCCGGAAGCTCGCCAAGACCCCCATATCGGACGGCCGGCAGAGGAAGTACTCCCAGTAGTCGTTGGCGTCGATGTCGGCGTCGGGCTCGCGGTCCAGCTGTTCACCAATCAGGTGATCGAGTGCGTTACGCCGATAATAGGCCAGAGTTGCTGGGCCGCTGGCGTTGATCACCTCAACCGTGCGCCTCCAGGCGTCGTAGACGAACTGCAATCGTGGCTCGTCCAACAGCATGCCCGACTTCGAGTAGATCACATCATCCGTATCAATGTCATCGATCTCGTTCGCGGCAGTGAATGTTAGGTCTTTGTCGTGCTCATCGGTGTCGAGCCCGTCTCCGTCGTTGTTCCAGTCGAGCAGGTCGTCTGTGATATTCCCAACGGCATCGAGCGCCCGGTTCCACTCCATGGTCTCGTTCGAGATGCTCCCACCGCTCAATGTGCCGCGCTGAAGGTCCGTGAGGCGATCGAGATCATCGAGCGTAAGCAGCGTGTCCATTTGCCGGACCGATGAGGTGTCTTTCTCGATGTAGTCGTAGACCTCCGTGATAAACCCACCCCGGTCAAGCGTGTAGCCTCGCTGCAGGAACGTGCGGTCCGTTGCCAGGTCCTTGACCCACTCGTCCTCGATGACACGGTTGAAACGGTCCCAGTCGGCGTACGAGCCACCACTCGCGCCGTCCGCATAGTCCATCACGAAATCGTGGGCGGTCAGCGCTAGCCGTGAGACTCGTTGTGCCCCGACGAATTCGAAGGCTGCGACTGTCGTGGAACTGTGCTCTACCGCGTTCGTGCGGCCAGCCGCTTCGTGATACCCGGTGCTGTCTTGCACGTAGTCATAGACGTATCCCGTCGGCATCGTCAACGAAGTCGGGATGATCGACCGCGCACCGCTGTTGGTCGTTGGCGCGCCCGCTGCCCACGATGCCGTGTAGTCAATCGACACTTCGTGGGCTGCGATACCCGAAGCGCCCACGACAGAGTCCACGTCCGAGGCGAAGCCTGTCATCTGCCCCCACTCACCGTAGGTGTACTCGAACTGGTCGACGACGTTGCCGCTGGTCGTAGCATCGTATTGCGTGGCAGTGGTCATGCGGCCGAGGCCATCGTACGCGAACTCCTTCCGTCGGACCGCGCCGTCAATGTCTGTACCGATGCCGAGGCCGTCGATGTTTGTTCCGATGGTTGACGCCACATCTGCTGTCAGTCTTCCCGAGGCGTCGTAGGTCTTGTCGAGAACTGTCCCATCCTGATCCAGGCGATAGATCTCTTGCCCCTGGGCGTTGTAGGCGTAGGTCATCCGGTCGGACGCGCCTGTCGAGTCGGGGTAGCCCACTTGGTAGAGCAGGTTTGTGGTCGCGATGGCCGTGTCACCCGCTCCGATCCCCTTGGGCGGCCCGTAGTAGTAGGTCGTCACCTGGTCCGTGCCGGCAAGGTCGGCCGTGTAAGTCGTCCGTAACCCGTTCACGTACGCATACCGGACGATCTGGTCTTTGTCGGGCTCGAGCGACTCTGGCGTGCCGTCCTCATAGTTGCGGTTGACCGACGTCTGCCGGCCCGCGTCATCGAAGCCGTAGCGCGTTTCGATGCCCTTGGGGTCGACAACGGAGAAGCGATCCCCGCTGTCGTCGTAGTCAAGGGTCGTGCGCAACGCGTCGTCCGATCGAGCCGGCACCGAAAGGCTGCCGCGGTCAAAGCTCGCGCCCCCGTAGGTTCCGTACTCGACGACGTCCTCGAGGCGCCCCATGTCGTCGTACCACATGGCGGTGATCTGAATGCGGCCCTCGACGTTGGCCGCCGTGAACGCCAGCGAGTCGGCGTCCGCGTTGGTATCAAGTGCGCCCGTCGTTTCCGAACCACCGTAGTCGTCGTGGAAGCGCTCGATCGTCGCTCGCATCAGTACGTCATCGCTATCGTCGGACTCGTACGTCGTTTGGTGCTCGACCAGAACGATGTCGTCCGTCACGTCGTCGGCGGCCGCATAGGTACGCTTGTTGGTGTTGTCCTCCTTCGCCAGCACGAAAGAGTGGGTCACGCGTCCGAGGCGGTCGTAGAAGCTCTTCGTGAGCGCTGTGCCCTCGGTCATGATCGAGCGCCCAGTGGCGTCGTACCAGCTGTCTGTCCGCAGACTGCCGTCGTTCGAGCCATCGGAGGGGTCGATGTTGTAGAAGTAGCTCTGGCAGACCCGCCCCCGCTCGTCGTAGACACTCGAGCTCAGCGCCAGCCGGTTGGTCGCCAGCGACTCGGGGTCCGACGTCGCGGCCGGTGCCGCTCCGCCGTACTGACCGCGGGCCAATTCACGCCCCATGTTGTCGTACTTGACGAGCGTATGTGGTGCAGTCGGCGCGTCGGTCAGCAGAAGATTGCCGCGGATGTCGTACGAGTAGTCCGTGACCCGCTCGCCGCTCGAGGTGGCTGTCGTGCGCTCGGTGCGGGTTGTCTGGTGGCTGTTGCCGTCGTCGGCACCCCCGTCGTAGACAAGAAGCTCGGTCACGACCATGTTGTCTGAACCCGTCCCGGTGTCGTCGGTCCCGATGCTGCGCGACGTCACACGCCCAAGCACATCAAACGCGCTCTTGTACACCGTTCCTGCCGACAACCCAGCGTGCGGCGTCTCACGGCGGTTCTGGCGGCCCATGCTGTCGTAGGCATAGGTCTCCTCGTCGTAGTGCGTGCCGAGCGTGCCAGGGCTGGAGCTGGGTACGTCGAAGTAGGTGCGCGACTTGGCAAGTTCCACCCCCGTCTCGTCGTAGACCGACGTCCGGTAACGGCAAACCGTGCCAAGCGCCAACGCGACCAAGGGATCAGCGGATGTCTCGGTCACGTGGGCAGAGGTTGCACTCGTCGTCGTGTTGCCCGAAAGGGCAACCCGCCCCTGAGCATCCGTGCGCCCGGAATGGTTTGACACGCTGAACTCAACCGGACCGTGGAACGTTGTGCCGACGAGGTTCCCGTAGGAAAGCGACACCAACCGCCGGTCCAGGAGCACGGACTTGTAGGTGACGAGCTTGCGCCCATCTGCTTGGGTCACTGTGCGTTGGAACCCGTCGTCGTAGGTCATGCTGTCAACCCGGTGCATCGGCCCCGAACCCAAGCTCCAGCCCGGCATCGTGATGCCGTTGAACACCTGACCACTACCCGTCAGAGTCGTGTCCGCATCGCGGATCGACATCGTCGTCAAGCCACCGCTGTAGAGCGTGTAGTTGATGACCCCATCCTCGGCCTGCGTCCAAACGGTGCGCCCTACCTGGTCGAGCCAGGCGCGCGACGTCGTCGCGCTGTTCGAGCCGTTGTTGGCCGTCGTCACCGTCGGCCAGGTCACCGTGATCTCCTTGGGAGCCAGGGTCCCTGAGTGCCAGGTGATCGCCCGCGCTGTCAGGTTTGAGCCCGATGTCCCCGACGTGATCGCCGTCGGGTAGTTCCGCTCGTCGTCGACGAGCGGCCGATACACCGTCGTGTCCCCCACGACGAGTGAGCCCACCGTGAACGTGCGCAACCACTCGAAGTACTGCGAAGAGGTCTTGTCGCGGTTGAACCGCTGGTCAAGCACGAACCCCTTCGTCGCCCCAGCGGTCTCGAGCGTCCAGTAGCGGATGAGCCCCGCCGTGTAGTCGGAAGTCACGGCGCCGGTGCTGTGGGTGTAACCCGTGATCGCCGCCGGGGTCGCGACCTCTGTGGTCACGCCATCGGAGTTCCGTGTGACCTTCGTCACCCACTTCGAGGGCGTGCCCGACGCGGGCGTCGCGTCGGTGATGAGGTAGCTGAGCCCCTGCCCCACTTCGTCGAAGTACTGGGTCAGGAAGCTGCCGTCCGCCCGCTCTGCGAGGGCGCGCCGCGCCCAGGTCGTGTCGTAACCAGACGTCCCGGAGAAGCTGCCATTGGCCTCGTAGGTGAAGAGCACCGTCCCGTGTGCCGCCCCGCCGCCGCAGCTCCCACACCCCGCCTCGGACGACACCTCGGTGCAGCGCTTCGCGCTGTCGTACTCGTAGTAGGCCGACGCGTACGGCGCGAGATTCGCGAGCGTCTCGGTCAGGTGGTCGTCGTCGAAGGTCGCGTCCGACCAGTCGTACTGCCGCACGCCCTCGAAGTCGTAGACGTACTGCAACCCGTGCGGGTGGCCGGGGTTGGTTGAGGAGTTGAACGTGCCCTCCCAGTAGCGGTAGTACTTCTCGCGCTTCAGCTCGTTCCCGTCGTCGTTGACTCGCGTCGTGATCTCCACACGCTTGAGGTCCGCCGGGTCTCCATAGGTCTCGCTGCCATAGTAGGAGTACTCCACCAGCCCGATGGTTTCGACTCCGGTTGGGCTGCCCCAGGTGCCACTCGCCTTCGTCTCGACCTCGACCTGCGTCAAGCGCAGAAGGCCGTCGACGGTCGTGTACGAGAAGGTGTAGCGCCGGTCTTCGCTGTCGTACGCCACGGCGATGTTGCCCGTGTTGTAGCCCAGCGTCACCGGGTCGTTCGCAAGGTCAGAGTCCCCCACGAAGGCCACTTCGCCGGAGGGGGCCTCGATTTTCCAGATCTGCCCGGCGGCATCCCCCGAGGTGTCATGGAAGCCGAAGAACGTCCATTCCCAGCCCGCCTGGTCAGTGTAGACAAAGGTGTCGGTGCTCCACTCGACCTCGTCGTCGAGCGGGATCATCTCAATCGCACCGGCGGCACCGTTGGTTGCCTTGTAGGTGGTCGAAGATTCGGGGACCAACTTGAACTCGATGAAGCGGTCCGCCCCGTAGATGAGATAGACCCGATCGCTCACGAGCTGGATCTCGGGTTGTGCGATCTGGAACCAGTTCCGGCCCTGCGGGCCGTTGCTGTCCAGCGAGCCGTCGTCCTGCCATGCGTTGTAGGTGCGGCCGATGACCCAGCGGGGGCCGTCCGCAGGGAACGCCAGATCAACGTCCTCCTGGGTCACGCCACCGTTCATGAGAGAGACGCCGCCAATGGCCTGAGTGCTCGGCGCGAAGGGGCCGATCGCGTTGCCGGCCAGGTGCATTCCGAGGGATGAACCCTTACGCAAGCGTCCGTCCAGGTCGACGCCGCGGAAGTCGACCCCAGGCTTGACTCCCTGCCCCCCGCTCGTCATCGCGAGGTAGGTCGTCAGCGTCGTGCTGTCGACCTCGAGGATCGGGTCCGACGTAAAGGCGGCCGGTGCGGAGCTCGCAGCAGGAAGCCCTGCGGCGGGCTCAAGCATCGCCGCTTCCACGCTCAGCGGCGCAGTCGGCGCACTTCCCGAAAGACCCACCCGCGAGGTCATGACTGCTGCCACCAGCACCAGGAGCCCAAGGATCGGCAAGGAGAGTCGGATCTTCTGCTGACGAGTCATGGCAGGCGTCTTTCTTGGAACTCGTCTAGGGATCGAGCAACGCGTAAACGACACCGGTGGCGTCGAGTGCGAGTCTCTTTCCACTCGTAGAAATCAACAAGGTCCCAGTCACCCATTTCTCGCAGGACAAATGCGACTTCGTACCCGCACTTTGCCAGATAAGCACTTATGACCGAAAACCTGCCCGAACAAGTCCTTCCGGTGCCTGGTGAGCACACGTTTGTTAACTGGACACGTTAGTCGGGAGTGCCACCGAAGAGACTTTTGAACGGTTTCTGAAGAATCTTGGCGGAGCCGTGGCGCGGCAGCGTCTTCTTCCTTTTCCGCCCCACTACGCCCGGATCTGTTACGGGGTAGGGCTGCGAAACTACCGGCGAGATCTGCACTACTCGCTACGATCACGCCCACGTCGCACTGCCGCGGCGAAGGCTCTCGGCCTATCGGCTCAACGCAAGCAGCAAGAGGTCGAAGCACATGCTCTTCCAGGTCAAGTCCCTCGTCGCGCTCGCCCTCGTGGCCGTCGCGGTTCCCGTCGGTCTCTCGTCGATGTCCGCGTCGAGCACTACCACTTCCGCTGCATCAGCGGTCACCCCCGACCTTGTGTTGCGGGGTGCTCTCGCGCGTGCGGGGCTCGGCAGCGCCGAGCTTGCGGTGGCTGGATTCAATGCCCAGGGCGCCACGCAGCTCATCGCGCGCGCCCAGCTATCGGAGGTGGTACAGCAGAACCAACTCGCGCCCGCCGACGAGGCACTCGCAAACGCCCGTGTCGCGCTTGCCGCGATTGAAGAGGCGGTGCGCGGCGGCGACGGTTCCCCTGCCAGCCTGCAGGAGCTAGCGGACGCGCGCACCGCAGTGGCGAACGCCGAGGCTGTACGCGATGGACTCATCGGTGCAGTCTTCACGGCGGCCACATCGGGGGTGGCACAGGGCGCCACGCAAACCCTCGCGCAGGTCCAATCCAACAAGCGTTGGAAGACGCTGCCGCTCGAGTTCCTCGTCGCGGAACGCACCCAGGTCGAATGGAACGCGCTGAAGGAAGCGCTCACGCACGAGCGGGTCTGCACCAAGCTCGGAAAGCCCACCAACCCCACGATCACGGCGAGCCTGGCCGCTTTCCGCGCCGAACAGGGGGTCTCCGCGGCCCTCTCCCTGCTCGAGGCCAACCGCACCTCGATTGAGGCCGCCTGGAACACCGCCACGGGTGTGCAGTAGCCCCCGCGGAGCTTTCTGGCCATGGGGTGCCCCGCTCGACTGAGAGTGGCTGGCGCGCGGCTTTGCAGCGCGCTGGCGCTATCGTTCACGCTGTCGTCTGCAATGCCCCGGGGGGCCACGCCCAGACCCTCCCCTGGGTCCGCCCCGAGCCAAGAGTCCCAGCAGCGCCAAGGCGAAGTGCGCGTGCACCTCACCAGCGAACGTGTGCCCCTGCGTGACCTCTTGGGCGAGCTCGCCCGCACCGCGGGCTTCGTCCTCGACCTCGGTGGACGCGAGGTCAAGGGCGAGATCGAGCTCGCAAGCGATGGTCAGGGGCTCAGCCCTTCAGAGCTCTGGCGCATCGTGAACGAGCAGCTGGCCCAGAACACGCTTGCGATCGTCCAGAGACCGGGCCAGGAAGCGCTCTCGCTCGTGCCCCTGGGTGAGGCCGCGGGCCTTGCGCGCATCGAGCCCCTGGGCGTGGCCGATGCCCATGCCGGCTACGTGCGCGTCCTGTACCGCACGCGCTCGGGCACCCCGCGCTCGCTAGCGACGGCGCTGCTCGAGCTGATGCCCAAGGAGCGCACCTCGGTCGTTGCTCTTGAGACCGCGGGCCATGTCGCGCTCGCGGGGCTGCGTGCGGATGTGGAGCAAGCCCTGGTGGCGTTAGCGCTGCTCGATGGCCCCGCTGTCGTGTTGGAGACGATCGAGGTGCCGGTGACGAGCGTCTCCCCCACGACGGTCGCCACACGGCTCGAGCAGATCATTCAGAAGCAGACGCCGACCGGCACCCGTCCGACGGGCTGGTTCTTCGCCATGCCCGAGTCCTCGAGCATCATGGTCGGTGCACCAGCGTCGGAGATCGCGCGCTGGCGCGCGATCGTTGAGCGCTTCGACGCAGCTGGCGCCCTCTCGACGCGCAGCTACGTGCCGCGTCGCTTTGCGGCGGGTGATGTGGCGGCCCTGATCGGCGACGTCGTGGGGCAAGCGGGGCATGAGCCGTCCGGCTGGCACCTCGTCCAGGACAACCTGACCGGAACGCTCATCATCACGGCCAACGAGGCCACCCACGAGCGCGTTCAGGACCTCTTCGACCGGCTCGAGGGTACGGAGCAGGGCTCCCTCGAGGAGCTGCGCTCCTTCGAGGTGTGCCACCGCGACGCAAAGGAGATCGTCGAGCGGCTGGAGCGCCTCTTGGACCTGAGCGGCAGACCAGAGGCACTTGAGTCCGGCCCGGTGGATGCCGTGACCCCGACGAACAGCACCGCCTCGCCGCGGCGCACGCTGCGCCTCTCGGTGGATGAGGGCACCAATCGCATCCTCGCCCACGCTGAGCCCCGTGTGCTGCGCCAGCTCGAGGGGCTGGTGCGGGACCTCGACACCCTGGAGCCGCAGGTGCTGATCGAGGCCACGGTGGTCAGCCTGAGCGAGAGCCAAATGCGCGCGCTCGGTGTGGAGCTGCGCGGCGGCGGGAACGCGCGCGGCAACTTGTACGAGGTGGCGAGCCTGTTTGGGCTTGGCAGCCCTGCGCTCTTGGACGCCTCGGTCGGGCCGCTGGCTGGCACGGGCGCTGCCGCGACGGTGCTCAACCCAGGCGACTTCTCGGCTGTCCTGCGGGCGCTCGAGACCGTCAGCGAGGGGCGCAGTCTGGCTCGGCCGCGGCTCGTGACGCGCAATCACGTGACGGCGGAGCTCGACTCGGTGCTCGAGAGCCCCTTCTCGGCGACGGTCTCGACAGACGTCGTGGCAACCACGACCTTTGGGGGCTCGTCCGAGGCCGGCACGCAGATCTCGGTCACGCCCCACATCACGAGCGGGGACCGGCTGCGAATCGAGTACGCGGTTACGCTCTCGGCCTTCGTGGGCGACCCGGCCGACCCGGCCCTGCCCCCACCGCGCCAGCAGACGGTGCTGAAGAGCGAGGCGACGGTGCCGGACGGGTTCACGGTCGTGCTCGGCGGGTTGGAGCTCGAGTCGAGCGGCAAGGTTGCTTCGCGCACGCCGCTGCTCGAGCGGTTACCGCTCCTTGGGTGGCTGTTTCGGGATGCGTCGCGGAGCGCCGAGAGCACGCGCTTCTACGTGTTCTTGCGCTGCGACGTGCTCCGCAGCGAGTCGTTTCGGGGGCTGCGGCATGTGACGGCGCGCGCGACCTTGGACGCGGGGCTGCCGAGCGATGTGCCCGTCTTGGAACCGAGGTGGATGCGATGAGGAGGGTCTTGGTGTGCGGGGCGCTGCTGCTCGCCGTGTGGGGCATCGTGGCGGGGTGTGGTGCTCCGCGGGCGAGTGGGCCCTACGTGGGCGACGCGAGCGGTGCGCGCGACGAGGAGCGGGCGCGCTCCCTCGTCGATGAGGCGTCGCTGTGCATGCCGGAGGACCCGGAGGGTGCGGAGCGGCTGTTGCGAGAGGCGCTCGAGGCGGATCTCTTCCAGGCCAAGGCCCACAACAACCTTGGGGTGCTGCTGCTCGCGAAGGATGACCTGTATGGCGCCGCCCATGAGTTCGAGTGGGCGCGCAAGCTGCTGCCGGGACATCCGGAGCCGAGGGTGAACCTCGCGATCACGCTCGAGCGCGCCGGGCAGGTGCGGGAGGCAGAGGCGAGCTATGCGTCGGCGCTCGAGGTCTACCCGGGGTACATGCCGGCCGTTCAGGGGGCGGCGCGGCTCGCTGTTGCTGAAGGACCCCTTGACGACCTCGCCATTCAAAGCCTCAGGCGCGTAGCCATCGAGGGCGAGTCGCTCGAATGGCGCAACTGGGCTCAGTTAGTGCTCGCAAGAACACCGGAGGGTGCCCACCCGGGGCGCCTCTGAGACTACCCAAGAGAGGACCCCCTATCGTGAAGCGCCCAATTCGTCTCCAACTCACTTCGGCCGTGCTCGGAGCCCTTGCGTGTGTGCTCGTGTTCGCCACGTTGAGTATGCAACAGGTCATCGGCGCGAACCGGCTACTGAGCGCCGCGGCCGTAGAGTTCCTGAACCATCTGACGATGGAAAACCTGCCCGATGGCCAAGGCGGCGTGGTGCGAACGGCGCGCATCAGTCGCCTTAACCTCCAGATCGTCGACGGGACGGGCACCACCAATGGCGCCCCCACCGGCCTTGGCAACCTGATCGTCGGATACAACGAGCAGGGGCATCCAGGCGGCGACGTACGAACCGGTTCGCACAACATCGCTGTTGGCACCCAAGACAATTATTCGAGCTACGGTGGCATTGTGTGTGGCGACGCCAATGCCATTCAGGGCCCATATTCCTCAGTCTATGGCGGCACCCTGAATGTCGCGAGCGGAGTTTACGCCTCCGTCTTCGGCGGCGAGTCCAACATCGCGGGTGCACACGCCGCCACCGTCGCCGGTGGCAACGGCAACTCGGTACTTGGGCAGCATGCGACCGTCTCCGGCGGATGCCAGCGACTCATCACCGCCAACTGCGGCGTGGTTGGCGACGGCACCGTGCGTGTCTACGATAGTGGCTGGATCCCCGTATCAAGGAACAGCGATTACCCGCTGACGCACAACCTGATGACAACGGCGTTCAGCGCCTCGTTGTGGTTCAGCGAAACCTCGGACGGATCCGGTCGGTTCTATGGACCGATGCCGTTATCGTGGCGCGAACACAATCCTCAACGCGTTGAGGGTGCGTGCGTGTCGGACGCGGACAACGTGAATATTACCGTACGCACGGGCGATGATTTCCGCATTCCGTCCTTCGCGCCCGGACCCGACGGCCACACAATTCATAACTCGGGCTACATCCGGCTCGTCCTGATGGCGCCCTGAGCCGCAGAACTGTCAAGGACCGGCCAACCGAGACCACCTCGGGTTCGGCCAATCGAGACCACCTCGACCGGCCACGACCGTGCGACGCGACGCCAGCCACGTCCATCGAGATGCTGCCAGAGGCGTCGCGGCAGCCGTCCGTCGCTCTGCGGCGCCTCCGCGCGAGCGATCGTCGCGCCCTCCGGCGGACCTACGGGCACGCCGATCGCGTGCGCTCCGTGCTCTGCGCCGCTCCTCGCGTCGCTGCGAAGTGTCGCCTCCTGCCCGCCCGCGAGGTCGCGGGCGGGCGGGCAGGAGGCGAATTCAGTTGTTGTCCACGTGGTCGCGCTCGCCGTACGGGCTGCGCCGACCGGGGCCGCGCCTCCAGGACCCCTGGCGCAGAGCGCGTGCCAGTTACGAATCAGCCGTCGCGTCGCGGCTTGCTCGCCCGGCCTTCCGGCTGTCGGCTCGGCGGGTTCCGATACGAGTGCCCCTCAAGAACGACGACGTGCGCGTGGTGGAGCAGTCGGTCCATCGCCGCCGACGCCATCAGCTCGTCGAGAAACATGGGGTACCACTCCTCCAGCGCGCGGTTCGAGGTGATGACCATCGCTCCGCGCTCGTAGCGTGCGCGGATGATCTCGTAGAGGTCGACGGGTTCGTCGTGCTCGAGCGGTCGAAGCCCGAGGTCGTCGATGATCAAGAGGTCCGGCGCGGTGAATTTGAGCATGCGCCGGTCGAGACTCTTGTCTGCGCGCGCCGCGCACAGCTGCGTGAGCATCTGGTGGGCCGGTGTGTAGCAGACCGAGTAGCCCGCGCGGCAGGCGCGCTCGCCCGACGTGGGACTTGCCGACGCCGGCAGGCCCCACGAGGAGCACGTTCTCTTGCTTCTCGACGAAGGCGCACGTCGCGAGATCGACGATCTTCGCCTTCGGGATCTTCGCGTTGAAGGCCCACTCGAAGTCCTCGAGCCGCTTGCTGCCCTCGAAGCAGGCGCGGCGCAGACGCAGGTCGAGCTGCTTTGCGTCGCGTCGCTCGACTTCGTCGGTGCAGAGTCGGAAGAGGAACTCGGTGTGGCTCAGGCTGTCGTCCACGGCCTGGCGCGTGCGCAGCTCGAGGGACTGCAGGATGCCAAAGAGGCGGAGCTTCTTCAGGATCGGTTGGAGGTCGTCAGAGATCGCCATCGGGAGAAACGTCGGAAAAGAGACACGGACGGCGCGCGTACCGCGCGCCCTTGGACCAACGCGGCACGTCGGTGCCGAGGAGCGGCTCGAGGTCGAGCGCGCGACGGAGGATCGAGCGGATCGACCGGGTAGCGCTCGAGCTCCGTGACGACGGCTTGGACCCGGCGGAGCTGCAGGAGGACGTCGTCCTGCTCGAAGATCCGCGCCACGAGACGCGCGACGTCTTCACCGATCGCCTGAGCGCGCTCCTCCCAGTACGTGCGCGAGCGATGCCTGAGATCGCGGCGATGCTCGGGCAGGTGGTCTTCGATCGTCGAGCGCTCACCAGCCTTCACGCGGGGATGGGTGTAGAGCCGCTCGTCATCGAGGAAGAGCACGACGCTGGACGCCGAGCAAAGCGCCCAGAGGCGCTTTCCGATGTGCCGCCAAGGCGCCGTGTACAGAGCGCCGTCGATCTGGACATGACAATCGCGGTGCAGGAGGACAGCCTTCCACACGACGGGGACCCAACGCGTCGAAGGCAGCGGGAGCAGCGCATCGCGCTCCTCGGCCGCGAAGACCTCGTTCGGGCGGCGCTTGATCGTTCCGTGGACACGCTCCCCCGCGATCGTGTGGAGCCACTGGAGCAATTGTCGTTGAGCCTCCACGACGTCGACGTCGTCGAGGGAGGCGAGGAAGTTCGTACTGATGTACTGGGCCTCGCGCTCGACCTTGCCCTTCTTCTCGGGCGAGCGGACGGGCGTGGGATCGATAGTGAAGCCGTAGGCGCGCGCGAGCTCGCGGTAGCTGCGGTTGAGCTCGATGCCCGGATCTGATCCGAAAGCGTGGCTGAGCACAGCAGCCTTCAGGTTGTCCGGCACGATCGTGCGCGGAACGCCGCCGAAGTGCTCGAAGGCCCGCATGTGTACACGGGCCCAGGTGAGTGCGCTCTGGTCGAAGACGAACTCGGCGTAGGTGACGCGGCTGTACCCGAGCGTCATGATGAAGATCCACGTCTTCCGCGGGACCTTCTCGACGGGGTCGTAGCGCTAGCCGGCGTAGACGAAGTCGACCTGCGCGATCTCGACAGCGACGGTCACGACGGGGATCGCGACGTCTTTCTCGTTCGGACCTTCGACGAGCGCGAGGCGGACGAAGAAGCGCTTCATCGCCGACACGCTTGCGACGTAGTCGCGATCCGTGCGGCGCAAGTAGTCGTGCACGGACTTCGGCGACGCTCCGGCGGCACGCTTCGCGACGATGAGATCGCGCCAAGGCTCGAGGGAGGAGCGCTCGTGGGTAGGTGCCGGCCGCGCTTCGAGGCCCACGACCGCTTGTCGGAGCGCGCTGGCCGTGGGGAGATCGTCCGGGCTGCCGTCGAGCAGCCCGGCAGCTGCGATTGGCCCGAGGTACTTGCGGAGCGTCACGCGCCCCGTCTGCAGCAGCTCCGCGATCCGACGCAGGCTATGACCGAGGCGGTGAAGCCGAACGGCTTCCTGGAGATCGTGCATGGGGGTCCTGGGCGCGCTCATCCGTGCCCCGTCGAAGCGGAAGTGCTTTGACAGGAGCGACGGCGTCGCGGCCGGACCGTGGCTGTCTCGTCCTGAGACCCGAAGTGGTCTCGCTTGGCCGGTCCAGGGGTGGTCTCGCTTGGGCGGACCGGGGTGGGTCCGTTTGCCCGAGCTGGCCTCACACGACCACCTCAGCTCAGGTGGTCTCGCTTGGCCGAGCCGCGGGTGGTCTTGTTGCACCGAGCTCTGACACGATCGTCCCGCCGTCGACGATCCACACGCTGTCCGGGCGCAGCACGGCGTAGCACAGCGTCACTTTGGTTCGGCGCAGATGCTGCGGCACTTCGAACGTCCGCCCCTCGAGCGTGCAGGTCGCGTCGTTCCGCACCGAGCGCTCGACGCGTACGACAAAGTGCTTGGCGAGTTCATCCAAGTCCGAGACGAATCGGACATCGGCCGCGCCCTCCTCGAACACGGAGAGCGGCGTCCGCCCCTCGAGGCCGCCATGCGGCTGGAGGTTGTAGCGCCCGTCGACCCAGTTCATGACGCGCAGGTTGAGGTCGTCGAGCGTCTGAACGGCTTCGAGGTCGAGCTCGTCCAGCACATGGCTGCGCAGGGTTCGCCAGAAGCGCTCAATCTTGCCCTTGCTCGCGCCGTCGTACGGCCGAGCATGGACGAGCCGGATGCCGAGCTGAGCGCAGACGACCTTGACGTCGGCACCGGTGAAGCTGCCGTGGTTGTCGAGCAGTAACGTGCGGGGGACACCTCTGCGTCGGATGGCCTCGTGCAGCACGAGCAAGAAGTCCTGCTGCCGCTCGTGGAACGAGCCCCGCAGACCAGCGACAAGGCGACTCCGGTCGTCGATCAAGCCGAAGATTTTGACCGTTGTCGGTCGACCCGCGTTCGGGTCGAAGAGTTTCGGTCCGTGGACCGCGTCGACTTGCCAGAGCTCGTTCGTCGCCGCGGCAGTGAAGCGGTGGCGGGCGGGAACCTCGAGCTCCATCTGCGGCCCCGAGAGCCCTTCGCGGGCGAGCAGTCGCTGGACGGAGGACACACTGAAGTCGCTCCTCTGCATGTGGCGGAGGTCGACGAGGGTGGTGACGATCTGCGCGGCGGACCGACCGGGACGTTCGCGCTTGAGCTCGACGATCAAGTTGGCGAGTTCGGCGGGGATCGCACGTGAGCGCATCCGGTCGCTGCGAAGGCGCGGGAAGAGGCTGTCGAAGCCTCCGCGTCGGTAGCGCGTGAGCCAGGACTCGATCGTCTTGGCAGCGATCTTCGTGTCGCGTCTATGAGGCACGCTCCACTCGATCTGGGCCTTCGCTTCGAGCGCGGCGCGCAGCTCGCCGCGTCGCAACTGCTGGTGAACGAGATCGCCGAGGACGGCGAGTCGGAAGAGGGCGACGTCGCGTCGGCGATCGTCGTTCGGGGTTGATTTGGTCATGGGACTCTCCGCGCGGCGTTTGTGCCGCGACGTGGAATCCGTGGGCCCGTGTCCAGAGTGGTCGGGCCCTTAACTGTGGGTTCAGATACCGCGCTGAGAGGGGGGTCTGCCGGTGAGTGTCGACCTCAGGCGATCTGCGCTGTTCGGCGCACTTCGAAGCGGGAGTGGGACGTGCCGCCGACGAGGTCACGTGCGGCGCGCTCGAGCTCGTCGTTCGGGCTGCGGGCATGCGCTCGACCGAGAGCGAGGAGGCGCCTCAGGAGCTCGTCGGGAGCGACCCTCTTGGCGTCACCGAGGGCCGCGGCGTGCCAGGACCAAAGGCGCTTACAGAGTTGATGAGCCCAACGACGAGGGCTCTTCCAGTACGGAAAGCGCCCTCCTGGCCCGAACTCCTCGCGCAGCGACGCGACGGAGAGGCCGTCGATCAGGAGCCTGACGAGAACGATCAGGATCGTCGCGCCGCTGTACCAGCGCCAGGGCAGGAGTTGGTCGGGCAGGACGGAGATCGTGCGCCTGCAGGTCAGGCAGAGGTAGCGACGAACCGAGATGGTTCCCCGGTCGCCGGGCGCCTCGGGGAGGAGCTGGCGCTCATAGGTGCCGTGTCCGACGATGCCTAGCATCCCGCTCGGGAGGTGCGCGGCAGCACCGCAGCGGGGACAGCAGTGGGGTCGCAGCTCATCGACCGCGGGGAGGCGAGAGGGATCGGCGTGGTCCTCGACATCGACACCGGTGGCGGCTACGTTGATCACGGCTTTGTCTGGCGAGGGCGGCGGGCGATCGTCCGCCAAGACAAGAACGCACGTCGTCCTCGCTTCTTTGTTCGAGTTGGAAGTCGACGGGATCGGCCCGATGCCGGTCCGCTGCGTTGCAGATTAGCGCGGCCCGTCGGACGCCAGTAACGCACGCTCGTGCAGGGAATGTGGCAGGCGCGCGCCTTGCTGACCCTGGATCAGTGTGCTGCGATGAGGGGGCGGGACCCCCGTCCCGGCTGCCGCGTAACACCTGCAATGGCAACCTGCGCGCGATGATGAACATGGGCGCCGAGCTGCTCGACGTCGCCGTCGAGCGTGACGTCGCTCGAATCGACGAGCGCCTCTTCTTCGATCACTTCACGAGCCTCGCCAAGGGTCGCGAAGGCGACGTCGTGCGGAGGCGGTCGCGATGAATCTACTGCCGGTTCGACTCGCGCACGCACTGGAACCCGAATCGTCGAACGAGCGCTGGCTCGTCGATCGGTTGTGGGGCGAGGCAGCGGTGGGCATCGTGGGCGGTGAGCTGAAGTGCTGCAAAAGCTTCTTGGCGCTCGAACTCGCCGTGGCAGTCGCATCGGGTCGACCGTGCCTCGGTCGGTATCGGGTGGAGCACGGTGGCCCGGTGCTGCTCTTTCCCGCGAAGGACTCGACGCGAATCGTTCGCGCTAGGCTCGAAGGGATCGCTACGGCGAGAGGTGAGCGACTCGAGGATCTCCCGATCCACGTCATCGTTGCGGCGACGGTGCGTCTGGATCAGAGCGCGGACCGAGAGCGTCTTTGGAACACGGTCGCTTCCATCCGACCACGTCTACTGATCCTGGACCCGTTCGTGCGACTGCATCGGGTCGATGAGAACGCGTCTGGAGAATCGCGCCACTGCTGGCATCCGTGGGAAGCTCAGCACGAGCGGAGCACTCCAAGGAGCCGTCGAAGGGTCACATCGTCGAACTCCCGGGGGACGCGCACGGCGAGCCCGGATGACAGCGTGACTTCCAAGGTCGTTGAAGAGGCCGAACCCCTGTGACGCTGAGGCGGTGGCACGACCAGGACCTCGGCCAGCGAGGACCTCTTTGGCCTCGCTACGGTCCTCGCATCGCGCGCCACCTTGTAGAGCGCCCAGGTCTGAAGGCCTCGCTCTCGAGCGAAGGCCTGGATGCTGAGGCCGCTGGCCTCCAGCTCGGGAAGAATGGCGCGGGCCTCCGCCATCGAGAGTCGGCCCAGAGGTTTGACGTTAGTCATCCTCGCAGCGTCGACGATCCGCGGTCGGTCGTCGAGATGGCTCCACCGGACGCGTACGAACGAGGATGCGAATGCAGACTCTTGTCGAAGCACTACGCAGGCTCGTCGAGGCGGGCCGTGTTCTGCGCGATGACAACGGCGTCCGCCTCGCCGACTGACGTTTCCCTTCCCGTTCCACCCTACAGCGAAGCGGGAAGGGAAACGCCGAGAGCTCGCCGGCGCTCGCGCCGCCACTTGCTGTTTTCGCCCCCGACCGGCCCGCTCGCATTTACGCGGGCGGGTCGGGGGCGTTCATTGCCAGCCGAGCGAGGAGCGCCGCCGCGAGCGGAGCGCGCGCAACTGCACGGGCCGCCCATCGATCATCGTGGAGTGGATTCCCTCGACATCTGCGCCGCCTCTCATTCATCTGACTGGAAGGCGCCAGCTTCCTTGGCGCACAGGACGATTACCACATGAGCGCCTCAGTCCTCGGAATGTTCGAAGCCTACCGCTCTGCGAGCCATGCATACGGCTCCGCGACAACATGGTTCGCGGCTAATGTCCCGACTCTCCGGCGCTCAATGCTAACTGTTCCCAGGCGCGGTCGGTCGCGAGCGATATGTTCTGAATCCAATACGAGCTCGTACATCTCTAGAACGATATGACCACATGGAAGGTGGCGAAATTCGAATATGCCATCCTCGAACTCGAGACTGACCAGCGGCGGTGTATTGGGGCGCACTAGGCAAAGCGCTCGTAGGGACTCATCGTCTATCGCTGGAAGCTCCCCCACATCGCGAAGGTCTACCCTGCAGGGCTGAGCTCGCTCTAATGTGACTACAGCGCCATCATCTAGGACACCGAAGTCTGTTGGGGCAAAATCCGACGCAGACACTGATAGCAATGCCGGATGGTTGGCAGCAATGGCGACCTTCGCGTGACCATTGGGGGCATGCACAAATAAGCCTGGTCGAAGCAACCATGCATCGGGATCGTAATTTTCTGCCGCCAATACAACAATGTCCTCAATTGGCGTCCCATTGCGACCGCTAACGGTAAAGTGAATATTGCGACTCTTCAATGCACAGTCAACGACCCCAAGCCAGTGGGTATCTCGCTCGTTAGACGCGAAGATCCCGGAATCGTATAGCACCTGGCCTGACCCAGACATGCCAACAACAAGGGAGTATTGCGCCGCGGGGTACTGTCCCAATGACTGTGAGCCTTCGACGGGTACGCCGCGGCGCAAAATCTTACCAGTGGTGGACTTAATAGTCCACTCCAGCTCTACAATTCCTCGAAGCGTGCCCGTATTCACGAATGTCACGACGAATTGGGAGTTCCGGCCAATATTCGCCCGTATCGTTGGTTGGTCCGCAACCGCAGTCGACCGGGTATTCGGGTCCTGTGCGCCGACGACATGGGTAGTGCCGCGAGGCCTGCCATCGGCACTGGGGCGGTCATCGAGGTGAGGAGGTACCGCTGGTTGAGCAGCACGATGCGTGCCGATGCTAACCGAATACCAAACCAGAAGCAGCAGAACGCTCCCGGAGGTGGCGAACCAAAAGAGGCGCATTTTTCGTGATTCCCGATTGCTTTGACTTATTGCGTTTCCCCGGGCCTAGCCACCCGGAACGCTCTGCGGAGTTGAGACCGTCTGTGGTGAGCGCGAACCGTCATCGTTAGTTCCGGCGGGCGAAACTTGAAGGTGTCTAGAAGCGCCGGTAGTACCTCCGGGCACGCCTGCTGTATGGGCCGGGCAGCCGCCAGCCACACCGAGGCTGATGTTGGGCAGTGCAAGTACTGCTCCGCACAAGTCACTGTTGTCACCGTAGCGGTACCCGGCACGAACACCCGCCTCGCCTTGAAGGGTATCAACTCCTTCACCACCAATATTGGCCAATCGCCCCATTCCAACCGCGGTCTGTTCGCTAAGGCCGAGTCTGCCGAATCTGCCCTGGAATGCTGCGCCATAGGCCGTGTTGCCGATCTCTGATTGATTGATACAAGCTCCACACACACTCACATTCGACTCGCAAATGGGTGAGGTCGGACACCCGCCACCACCACAGTCGAATTGTTCATGGTAATAGTTGGCTGCGCGCGCGTTGCTGCCGAAGTCCTTGAGACCACCCCTCCCCTGTAAGAGGGTCGCCGCGCCAGCGGCCTTCCAACTGCTCAACTCGACCCTCAGCCAGTCAGTGATATCGCAGCCGCATTGCTCAGGCAGCGCGATTGCGGTTGCGCCTGGCATTGTCGCAGAGGAGCTTGGGGGATCTTCTCCGAATCCGACGGGCACTGCGCCGAGATTGCCGACTCCGGATAGGTTGCTGCTGAGTACGCGTCCGGTGGAGCCATGCCGACAGCCCCTTGACGCACCTATCAAGCCCGGTTCCGTCAGCCGGCGGTCTCGGCCGCGCGAGCGGCGGCCCATCCCCAAGGCGTCAGCGTCGCGATCTGTGACTGCAGCGTCGTCGAGATGCGGCCGAGCACGTCGGTGACGTACTCCTCGGGGTCGATGCCGTTCTGCTTGCAGCTGAGCACGAGCGAGAACAGGCGTGCGCCCACTTCCCCGCCCTTCGCGCTGCCGAAGACGAGCCAGTTCTTGCGCCCCGTCACGATGTGACGGAGGTCTCGCTCCGCGTCGTTGTTGTGGATCGGGATCCTCGCGTCCAGGAGGAACGCCATGAGCGGCTCGCGTTGATTCCCGAGGTACTTCAGTGCCTTGCCCAGCTCGCTCTGCGGGAGCGTCGACCGCAGCGCTTCCAAGCCGGCGGCCACGCGATAGATGCACTCGATCACCCGCGCCGATCGACGTGCACGAACCCGCTCCCGAAGTACGAGTAGCTCGTCAACGGAGAGGCCGTCGCGCTCGGCGCGGGACGCGATCGCCCGCTCGAGCCAGAAGAGCCTCTGGATCGGTCGGATCACTCGCAGGGATGTCTTCGACCCGGTGTCGAACGCATTCTTGAACTTGCGGCGCGCGTGCGCCCAGCAACCTGCTCGGCGCAGGCCGTTCCGCCTCTCCACGGCGTCGTACCCGGAGTAGCCATCTGTGATCAGAGCGCCGCTCCAGCTTCCGAGGAAGGCGATTGGGCCGTCCCGAGAGCGACTTGGTCGGAAGTCGACCAGCACCTTCGGCACTTCGCGGATCCGCGTGTTACGCCAGAGCCAGACGTATCCCGTGCGGGTTGCCTTCTCGCCTTCGGTTCGAAGGGTCACCGGCGATTCGTCGGCGTGCAGCACTGGCTCCAGGAGGAGCTCCGCGCGCATCTGCTCCAACACCGGCTTGGCCACGAGCTCGTCGACGCGAACCAGGAGGTCCCACATCGTCTGCTTGGAGATCGGCGCGCCATAGCGCTTGAAGATGCCCTCGAGCCGATTCAGCGGCAGATGATCCGCGTACTTCGAGGCGACGACGTGCCCGTACACAGAGGCTTCGTACTTGCCCCCGTCCACAACGCCCTCGGGCATCGGAGCCGTCTTCACGCCGTGTCCCTTGGGGCACGCGTACTTGGCGCGGACGTAGCGCTTGACGACTAGCTTCGCGGGGACGATGTGGGCGCGCTCGGTGACGTCCTCGCCGATGGGCTTCATGCCCTCGCCGCACTCGGCGCAGCAGCGCTCGGCTTCAGGCACGTCGAGCTGGATCGTCTCCCGGGGCAAGTGTTCCGGGAACGGCGCACGACCGTGGCCAGGCTTCTTGCGCTTCACCTTGCGCTCAGGAAGCACGATCTCCTCGTACTCCACCTCAGCGACCGGTGTCTCATCGAAGAACCGAAGCTGATTCGGGTCGAACGATTCGCGCTTGCGCCCGAAGAGGCCGCGGCGAAGGAGCTGCAGTTCGGCGAGCAGTCTTTCGCGATCAGCTTTCGCCTTCTCGATCTCTCGCCGCTGCTCTTCGACGATCTCGTGCAGCACGAACAGCTGCTCGTTCGCGGCATCGAGATCGGTCGCGGGCACCACGACGTCAACGTAGCGCGCGCGGCCATCACGATTCAAGTATTCGCGAACAGATCGTCGTGCGAGAGGCGGCGACGTGCGCCGCGCAGGTCGATGCCGTCGAGCAGCAACGCGAGATCGATCGTCGTCATCTCGTAGTGGCTGGCCTTGCTGCCAACCTTGTCGAAGATCTGAAAGCGACCGTGTTCGAGCCGCTTGTAGATCAGCCAGTAGCCCGAGGCTTCCCAGATCAGCGCCTTCATCATGTTGCGCCGCCTGTTGAAGAAGAGGAACAGGTGACCCGACTGCGGGTCTTCGTCGATGACCTCGATCACTTCGCTGGACAAGCCGTCGAAGCCCTTGCGGAGATCGATCGGCTCGCGGGCAACGAAGACCCGAACCTGCGGCGACGGTGGGAAGCTCAGCACGAGCGGAGCACTCCAAGGAGCCGTCGAAGGGTCACATCGTCGAACTCCCGGGGGACGCGCACGGCGAGCCCGGATGACAGCGTGACTTCCAAGGTCGTTGAAGAGGCCGAACCCCTGTGACGCTGAGGCGGTGGCACGACCAAGACCTCGGACAGCGAGGACCTCTTCGGCCTCGCTACGGTCCTCGCATCGCGCGCCACCTTGTAGAGCGCCCAGGTCTGAAGGCCTCGCTCTCGAGCGAAGGCCTGGATGCTGAGGCCGCTGCCTCCAGCTCGGGAAGAATGGCGGGCCTCCGCCATCGAGAGTCGGCCCAGAGGTTTGACGTTAGTCATCCTCGCAGCGTCGACGATCCGCGGTCGGTCGTCGAGATGGCTCCACCGGACGCGTACGAACGAGGATGCGAATGCAGACTCTTGTCGAAGCACTACGCAGGCTCGTCGAGGCGGGCCGTGTTCTGCGCGATGACAACGGCGTCCGCCTCGCCGACTGACGCTCTCCCGCTCCACCCTACAGCGAAGCGGGAAGGGAAACGCCGAGAGTCTCCTCGCCGGCGCTCGCGCCGCCACTTGTAGCTTCGCCTTCGACCGGCCCGCTCGCATTTACGCGGGCGGGTCGGGGGCGCCCATTGCCAGCCGAGCGAGGAGCGCCGCCGCGAGCGGAGCGGGCGCGGACCGCACGGGCCGCCCATCGACTGGCCGGCGATTCCTCGACATCTGCGCCGCCTCTCATTCATCTGACTGGAAGGCGCCAGCTTCCTTGGCGTACAGGACGATTACCACATGAGCGCCTCAGTCCTCGGAATGTTCGAAGCCTACCGCTCTGCTAGCCATGTATACGGCTCCGCGACAACATGGTTCGCGGCTAACGTCCCGACTCTCCGGCGCTCAATGCTGATCGCCCCAGGCGCGGTCGGTCGCGAGCGATATGTTCTGGAATCCAATACGGTTCGTACATCTCTAGAACGATATGACCACATGGAAGGTGGCGAAATTTGAAACATGCCATCCTCGAACTCGAGACTGACCAGCGGCGGTGTATTGGGGCGCACTAGGCAAAGCGCTCGTAGGACTCATCGTCTATCGCTGGAAGCCCCCACATCGCGAAGGTCTACCCTGCAGGGCTGAGCTCGCTCTAATGTGACTACAGCGCCATCATCTAGGACACCGAAGTCTGTTGGGCAAACTGACGCAGACACCGATAGCAATGCCGGATGGTTGGCAGCAATGGCGACCTTCGCGTACCATTGTAAGGCTGCACAACGTTTGAACGAAGCAACCATGCATCGGGATCGTAATTTTCGCTGCCAATACAACAATGTTCTCAATTGGCGTCCCATTGCGACCGCTAACGGTAAAGTGAATATTGCGACTCTTCAATGGCACAGTCAACGACCCCAAGCCAGTGGGTATCTCGCTCGTTAGACGCGAAGATCCCGGAATCGTATAGCACCTGGCCTGACCTAGACATGCCAACAACAAGGGAGTATTGCGCCGCGGGGTACTGTCCCAATGACCGTGAGCCTTCGACGGCAGCCGCCGCGGCGCGAAATCTTTACCAGTGGTGGACTTAATAGTCCACTCCAGCTCTGGCACTCGAAGCGTGCCCGTATTCACGAATGTCACGACGAATTGGGAGTTCCGGCCAATATTCGCCTGTATCGTTGGTTGGTCCGCAACCGCAGTCGACCGGGTATCGGTCCTGTGCGCCGACGACATGGGTAGTGCCGCGAGGCCTGCCATCGGCACTGGGGCGGTCATCGAGGTGAGGAGGTACCGCTGGTTGAGCAGCACGATGCGTGCTGATGCTAACCGAATACCAAACCAGAAGCAGCAGAACGCTCCCGGAGGTGGCGAACCAAAAGAGGCGCATTTTTCGTGATTCCTGATTGCTTTGACTTATTGCGTTTCCCGGGCCTAGCCACCCGGAACGCTCTGCGGGAGTTGAGACCGTCTGTGGTGAGCGCGAACCGTCATCGTTAGTTCCGGCGGGCGAAACTTTGAAGGTGTCTGAAGCGCCGGTAGTACCTCCGGGCACGCTCATGTATGGGCCGGCAGCTGCCAGCCACACCGAGGCTGATGTTGGGCAGTGGGTACTGCCCGCACAAGTCACTGTTGTCACCGTAGCGGTACCCGGCACGAACACCCGCCTCGCCTTGAAGGGTATCAACCTCACCACCAATATTGGCTAATCGCCCCATCCCAACCGCGGTCTGTTCGCTAAGGCCGAGTCTGCCGGAACCTGCCCTGGAATGCTGCGCCATAGGCCGTGTTGCCGATCTCTGATTGATTGATACAAGCTCCACACACACTCACATTCGACTCGCAAATGGGCGAGGTCGGACACCCGCCACCACCACAGTCGAATTGTTCATGGTAATAGCTGGCTGCGCGCGTTGCTGCCGAAGTCCTTGAGACCACCCCTCCCCTGTAAGAGGGTCACGCGCCAGCGGCCTTCCAACTGCTCAACTCGACCCTCAGCCAGTCAATGATATCGCAGCCGCATTGCTCAGGCAGCGCGATTGCGGTTGCGCCTGGTATTGTCGCAGAGGAGCTTGGGGGATCTTCTCCGAATCCGACGGGCACTGCGCCGAGATTGCCGACTCCGGATAGGTTGCTGCTGAGGCCCTGGCGATCTACGAAGGCGTACGGATTTGCGCGGCGGACGAGATAAAGAGAATTCGCATCCATGTACCCCCGATGGGTCGCGTGACGTCCAGACTCCGAGTGGGGTGTGCAGTACGCGCCGCTCTGCGTGAGAAACCCCATAGCGATAAATGAGGCCCTGTGTGCCAAGCATGTCCTGACCAGTGGATAGTCGCGTACCGCCACCTGCCGTCGTATAATACGAGAGGCCGTTTGAGTCGACATCTCCGTCGAGGTCCAAGACCGCTCGAACAGCATACAGGCTGGATGACCAAAGGAATCCAATCCAACCAGCATCCGAGGAGTCCGCGTCCCCATCCACATCGCCCCACGGCATCAAGAGGCGAGCGACGGCAGCACCCAACGTCTTGGAGGGGTGGGGCATCGGCAGGTCCGGCAGGAGTTGACGCCCGAATGACTCCAAGGGGCAGTGGAGGTGTCTCGGGATCCGGGGCCCGAGGATCGCTCCACATCCTAAGCACGTCAACTGCCCCCCCCCGCCCAGAGGAGCCAGCGCCACAGAACGCGGTCAGAGTCTCCGGCGGCCCTCGACCCGGGCTCGCGCGCGGGCGGCTGCGGCGGGGTCCTGGTGGCGGCGGTTGGCCTCGTCAGGGTGGAAGCGCAGGGTGCTCGTGGCGCCGCGCTCGGCGAGCACCACTGCGTTCTGTTCGAAGAGGACCATCCAGGCGTCCACCTCGTCGTCCGTCGGGTCGAACACCGCGAGGCTCACCTCCGCGGGCCAGCGGCCGCTCGGGTCGCGGCCCAGCGCCGGCGCGTGCGCGCGGCCGGCGCGGTCGACGTGAGCCACGAGCGCGGCGTGGCGCGCCTCGTTCGCTTGCTGCGGCAGCTCGCGGCTGAACGGGTTGTATGCCGAGATGACCACCAAACGCCGCCACGCGGGTTCGTGCGCGCACAGCGCGGAGGGCGTGCGCTCGCCGATCCGCAAGACATGCGTCGCCCCAGCGAGCGCGACCTCGTAGTCCGTCGACTCGTACGCCGCGCGCAGCTCTGGCGAGATCGCCAACGGCGCGATGTGCATGGCGTCATCGGTCATAGGTCCAGGCGGGAGGGGTCCATCAGCGCGCTCCCTTCGGCGGCGCCGCAGGCGCTCGGCCCGCCAGCATGAGATGGCCCACGACGCCGAGGACGCCGACGCCCACGAGGTACAGCACATGGAACGCGAGGCCGCTCTCCACCGCCAGCTCGCGCGGGACGCCGAGCACCGCGAACCCCGCCACCCAACCGACGTCGAGCATCCCGAAGCCCAAGAAGCCGCTCGCCGGCACCAGGCCGCCCAAGACCGCGAGGGACGCGCCAAAGACCAGGCCAAAGAGGCCCAGCGGCGGGCCCGCGCTCGACTCCACGCCGAGGCCCACCGCCAGCAACGCATAGAAGCCCAAGATCAACGCCCACACAGCGACGCTCGCCAACACCGCCCACGCGCGCCGCCGGCCGTCCACCGCCGCGAGCGCCTCGCCCACCCGCTCGCTGAACGCCAACACCCGGCCCATCACGCCCGCGCCGCCAAAGCCCAGGCGCGCCAAGAGCCGCGGCACACAACGCCACGCCGCCGCGCCACGCGCCACCAGCGCGCCCAACACGAGCGCCACGGGCAAGAGGCACGCGCCCAACGGCACCAGCCACGGCAGCCGCGCGCCGAACGAGGCCGCGGCGGGGTCGCCGCCCGCGAGGCCGAGCGCCAGCGCGGCGCAGCCAAACGCCCCGAGCAACACCGCGAGGTCCAAGAGGCGCGACACGACCAGCGCCACAAAGCCCTCCGCCGACGGCACGCCCAGCCGCCTCAGGTGCCACACGAGGGTCGCCTCGCCCACCTTCGCCGGCAACACCTGCGCGTCCAAGATCCACGCCGCCGTCGCCGCCGAGAGGCGCGGCCACGGCGGGCGCAGCGCCGCCGGCAACAAGAGCCGGATCCGCAGCGCCCGCGCGCCATACAGCAGCACCAACGCGCCAAACGCCGAGGCGAGCACCCGGGGCTCCACCCGCAACGCCGCCGCGCCCACCGCGCGGGGCGAGATCCCGCTCCACGCCAACAACGCGACGAGCACACCGACCGCCAGGGCCACCGAGACAAGGACGCGGAGGGTACGCACGCTCGGCGCAGCCTAGCGCATCCGAGGTGGCGATGGACGCCAGCGGGGTACGGTCCCGCTCGAGGGGCGCCCCCCTTGCGGAGGCCTGGCGCTCGCGGCCGAACCCCAGATCGGAGCGAGGCCGCGCGGACGTTTTTGCGCTCGAGCCCCTCAGAACACGCGCAGACCCGGTGACATGCGCGGCCCCGGCGGGGTCCCCCACTGGACATCGGCGACCTTCAGCCAGAGCCCGCGGAGCCCACCATGCACATCGAGACCCCGAACGCCCTGCCCCTCATCGCGCTCGTTCACCTGCTCGTCACGACCGCCGCAACGGCGCAGGCCGACGTGCTCGTCGTCGACGCGCTCGGCGGCGGCGACTTCACGGACCTGCAAGCGGCCGTCGTCGCCGCGAGCTCCGGGGACACGCTCCTCGTGCGCAGCGGCGACTATGGCGCGTTCACGATCCACGCCAAAGCGCTCGACATCGCCGCCTACGAGGGGGCCACCGTGCGCGTCTTTGGCGGCAGCGCCGTCCAGAACCTCAACTCGAGCCACGAGGTCGTACTCTCCGGCCTCGAGCTGCGCCCCGACCTCGCGCAGTGGGTCGCGCCGACCCTGGGCCTCACCGCGAACGCCGGCCGTGTGCGCCTCGTCGACTGCGCCATCTTCGGGCTCGACGGGCTCGGCGACTTCGATGACGGCGGCTTGGCCTGCGCCATCTCCGGCACAGGCGACGTCGGCCTGTTCCATTGCAGGCTCCGGGGCGGCGCCGGCGGACAGGGCTTCTTCTGCAACTTCACGACCGGCGGCCTCGGCCTCGAGGTCTCCCAGGGCCAGGTCGACCTCTACGGGTCCACCATCGAGGGCGGACCGTCCGCCGACACGCTGTCGAACTTCCAGCTCGGCGGGCACGGCGGGCCCGCCGCCCTCGTCCGCGGCGCGGCGACCCTGCGCGGCTTCAGCTCGACCTTCGCCGGCGCCAACGGCGGCGAGGGAGACCTGAGCTTCACGTTCTGCGCCTGCGGCGACGGCGGCGCTGGGCTCCGCGCCGAAGGGGCCAGCGTCGCCGAGCTGTTCGACTGCGTCACGACCGGCGGCCAGGGCGGCATCACGTTCGGCGGCGGGACCTGCAACGCCGGCGCGGCCACCAGCGGCCCCGTCACGGTCCTCGGCGGCGCCGTACGCGCCCTCACCGCCGACCGCGTCGTGCGCGTCGGCGGCACGATCCAGGGCGTGGTCCGGGGCGCCCCGGGCGACGCCGTGTTCCTGCTGATGTCACTGAACGCCAACCACCAGCCCTATCCCGCGCTGCTCGGCGTCTTGAACGTCGGGGCGCCCTACGTCGCACGCGCGCTGGCCGTCGGCGTGATCGGGCCGAGCGGCGTCCTGCCCCTGAGCGGCGGGGTCACCGGGTTCAGCCCTGGGCTCACCGCCGAGCACCTGTACATCCAGCCCTTCATCAGCGCGCCGAGCGGGCGCTGGCTCGGGCAACCTGACGTGCTGATGGTGCTCGCGCCGGGGATTTGAGCTCGGCGCGTCCGCCGCGCTTGCCCCGTATCCCCCCTTCTTCTCGCCCGTTGCCCCCCGTGCCTCGCCCCATGTGGCTCGAAGCGAGTCGCTCGAGGGCGGCCCGCGGGGGATGAGAGCGACGTCACGAGGTGCCGCCCCGCCAGGCGTGTAGGTTTCGAAGGAGCGTCCTCGCTCGTTCGATATGTCCTCCACCCTCGTGCTCCTCGCATGGGCCGCCCTCCAGGGCGGCGGCGCCTCCGTCATCCAGGTCGACGCCGGCCGCGGGCCCGTCGACGTCCGCATCCCGGCAGGGCAGTCGGCCGGCGAGCTCGCGCCCCTCGTCCTGCTCCTGCACGGCTACGTGCAGCAGCCCGACTCCATCGAGCAGACCCTCGACCTGGTCCCCTGGCTCGACTCATACGGCTTCGTCTACGCCCGCCCGACCGGGCAACAGGACGCGTTTGGCGCGCACTATTGGAACGCGTCGAGCGCGTGCTGCGACTTCTCACACGCGGACCCCGACGACTCGGGCTACCTGCGCGCCCTCGTCGAGGCGATCCAGCAGCAGGCCGACATCGACCCGCGCCGGATCTACGCCGCCGGGCACTCCAACGGCGGCTTCATGGCCCACCGGCTCGCCTGTGAGCACGCGGACCTCTTCGCCGGCGTGGTCAGCATCGCCGGCGCCATCGAGACCCACCCGTTCACCTGCGACCCGACGGAGCCCGTGTCCATCCTCGAGATCCACGGCGTGAACGACGCCCTGATCGACTACGGCGGCGGGCTCTTCTTCGGCCATCCGTACCCCAGCGTGTCGGAGACGGGCCAGCGCTGGTCACAGGCCCTCGGCTGTGGGTTCCCGGTCACCAGCCAACTGACCCTGGACCTCGCGCTCGACGTCCCCGGCGCCGAGACGACGGTGGACACGTACTTCGGCTGCCCGACCAACGGCGCGTTCGAGAGCTGGACGATGCACGGCGTCGGGCACATCCTGACGCCGACGGCCGAGGTCGCGCCGCTCGTCCTCGAGTGGATGCTCCTGCACGCGAAGGCCGGCCTCGACACGACGGCCTTCTGCTCGCCCGCGCCCGCGAACGTCTCCGGCCTGCCCGGTCGGATCCGCGCCACGGGGCTCGATACGCTCCAGCGGAACAGCTTCGGGCTGGTCGCCGAGGACCTGCCTGCCAACACGTTCGGCCTCTTCCTCGGCGCTCGCGGGGCGATCCACGCGCAGCTCCCAGGCGACGTGCACGCGCCGCTGTGCGTCGGCCCGACGATCGCGCGCCTCGGCGCGAGCGTCCTCGCGACCGGCCCGAACGGCGCTTTCAGCCTCGCGCTCGACCTGCGCGCCATCCCACCCGTAGCGCCCCAGGGCGTCGTCACGGGCGAGATGTGGTACTTCCAGGCGTGGCACCGCGACGGGGCCGGGTCGAGCCTGTCGGACGCATTGGCCGTCCGCTTCCGCTGACCAGCGGCCCGTGGACCGAGCCCTCAGGCCGCGCCGCGACCCGGTCGGGAGGACCTGACGACAGGACCTGACTGCGGGCCCCAACGACAGGACCTCACGCGCGTCCCAAGGCGCCCGACAAAGCCGAACGCCCGACCCAAGGTTGGGCCGGGCGTCCGGTTGATGTCGTAGCGAATTCTTGGGCTCAGTGCAGGACGTCCCGCTCAGCGCAGTGCCGAGCTCGACAAACGAACTGCGTCGCCCATGGAGATTTCGGCCGCGCGCTTGTGCAACTGAAGCAAAGTGCGCGCGAACACACAGAGACCGCTCGTGTCATGTGCACGCGGAGCGCGACGCAGTGCACCGCGCCGCGCGCTCATGACCGCTGCGCGCGAGGCGTCAGTTGTACTCGACGTAGTCGCCGCCGTTGTCCTCGGCGATCCACTTCAACAGCTGCAGCGAACCGCCGACGGCGACCGCGTGGACCTGCACCGCGCGGTTGTCGTTCCACTCCTTGACGGCCTCACGAATGAGCCCGGCGTCGGTCACCTCGCCCACCGACGGCTCCCCGTCCGAGAGCACGACGATCGTGTCCACGTCGGGGTCCTGGAAGGCGAGTTCGAGCGCCCCGTAGATGTTCGTGCCACCGCCCGCGTCGAGCTTCTTGACGTAGCCGAGGGCGTCCTCGCGGGTCGCCTGGGTGGCGGTCGCGATGCCCTCGTCCCGCCAGCGCTCCATCCCGCTGGAGAAGGGCAGGATGTTGAATAGGGCCTTCGGATCGAGGCCCTCGATCGCCTTCGCCAGCTCGCGCTTGGCCACGACCATGCGGGTCTCCCCCTGCTCGCCGACATAGCGCGGGCGCAGCGTCTCGGCCATCGACCCGGAGACGTCGATGATGAAGATCACCCGGTGGGACTCGATGCGGATCCCGAAGAACTCGGCGACGCTCGAGATCTGGCGCAGGCGGCGCTCCTCGGCCTCGAGCTCGAGCTTCGAGAGCTCCTCTGCGTCGATCGGCTCGAACCCAGCGCCTTCGTTCTGCCACCAGCTCGTCCAAGCCGACACGCGCTTGCCAAACGGCTTGCCCGTCAGGCGCCAGAGCATGTCTGTCATCAGCACCTCGACGCGCCCCGACTCCTCGGGCAGGCGCTTGACGAGGGCGCCGATCGCTTCAGTGGTGCGCAGCGCCTCCAGGGCGCGCATCGCGGCGTAGCGGGTCGACCAGTTCTCGTCCGAGAGCTTGGCGACGAAGAAGTCGAACAGGTTCTTCCGGCCGAGGCGCCCGAGCTCGTAGATCGCGGCGTTGCGGACCTCTAGGACGGGGGAATCGGCGAAGCCCTTGAGGCGCTCGACCCAGTTGTTGTCACCGTCATACAGGGCGCTGAGGGTCTCGAGCAGGCCCTCGTTCAGCACCGGGTCCTTGGACTTCTCGAGCATCTTCTCGAGGTCGCCGATCGCGGCTTTGTCCTTGCGCGCCGCGACCGCCTGCAGGGTCGCCGCGAGGATCTCGGGGTCCTTCTCCTTGAGCCCCTTGCGCACCTTCTCCATGAGCTTGTCGTCCTGGATGAGGCGCGTGGCTCGCAGGGCAAACGCCTTCTCGTGCGGTTTGCCCTTGCCGACGAGGGACAGGAGCTTCTTGTTGACCTTCTCGTCCTTCATCTCTGCGAGCAGATCGGCCATCTTGTCGCGCAGCACCTGCTGGGTGACGTCGCGCTTCTTCGCGAGATCGATGAAGTCGTCGACGACCTTCGCGCCGTCGATCTGAGCGACGATCCCGGCGCAGAACGCCCGCATCGTGTCGGGCGTATCGACGCGGTCCAGCAGCTCGCGCGCCAGCTCGCCAGCGCTTGGGTTCTTGCGCTTGTGCAGCTCGGTGAGCGCCGTCCGACGGATCGTCAGGCTGCGGTCCTCACGGAAGTCGTTCAGGAGGTCCTGGTCCTTCAGCGCGGGCAAGAGCGCCTCCATCGCGAGGCGCCGGATCTCGGAGAGCCGCACGATCAGGAGGGTCTTCTCCTCCTCTTCGCCCTTCTTCGGGCGCTTCGGCTTGTCCTTCTTCGCGTTGTCGGCAGCGTCCTTGTCCTGACGCTCGTACTGCTTCTTGTACCACTCGTTGTCGCTGTCGCTCCCGAGCTTCGTGTGCAGCCGCATCGCCTCGATGCGGATGTCATCGCGCGCGGGCGAGTCCACGATGAGCGCGAGGAAGGTCTTGCCGTGCTCGGTCGCCTTCCCGAGCGTCTCGAGCGCCGCGTCGCGCAGCTCCGGCTCGGTCGCCTCCGTCGCGACGCTCATCACCTTGTCGAGCGCAGGCTGGAACGCGTCCTCGACCCGGTCAAAGCGACCGAGCGCGCGGACGACCTCGCGCCGCATCCAGATGCTGGCCATCGCGTCGTAGACCTCGAGCAACGCCTCCATCGCCGGCCGGGTGCCGATGTCCGCGAGCGCGACGACAAGCTGGTCGTCCGCCTCATCGCGGAGCTTCAGGAGCTCCTTCTTCGTTTCGTCCACATCAGAGCGTGGCTCGAAGGCCGCCGCAGCCGACACGGAGACCCCGCGCGAGGGCTCCGCCAGAGCGTGCGTTGCGGCGAGGGAGACGAGCGCGGCGAGGGCCGCGGCGGCGACAAACGAGCGATTGGAGCGTAAGGACATATCAAGATCTGCGGTTGGGACCGCACAGAGGGTAGCGCGTGGCAGCGGACGGGTGCACACCGAGCCTGCCCTCGAATCATAAGACGTACTGAATGGTCACCTGAAGGGCGCAAGTTGGAGCACGCGGGCGGCCGCACGCCACCCGCGTGGGGGCTGCGAGCGAGGCCGCTGGCGAGGGCCGCGACGGGGCGCTGCTCGCTGTTAGAATGGCCGGAGCGTGGACCTCTCCCCGGACGAACTGGCGCGGCGTATCGCTGAGGGTGAAGGCGCGCGCACCGAGTTCAAGCGCGGCCTACCATCGCCAGACAAGGTCGCGCGCACGCTGGCCGCATTCGCGAACACGAAGGGCGGGCTCTTCCTCGTCGGCGTCGACGACCACGGCAACGCGCTCGGCGCAGCCCATGCGCGCGAGGTGGTCGAGGAGCTGCGCATGATCGCGGCGCTGCGGGTCGAGCCGCCGCTGGCGCCTATGGTGCAGATCGTGCGCCTCGAGAGCGCGCTGGGCAGCGTCCCGATCGTCGCGTGCCACGTCGCGGCGTCGCGCGTGCGGCCGCACGCGGCGCTGTTGGAGCGCGGCGAGCGCGACGTCTGCGTACGCATCGGCTCGTCGACGCGCACGGCCGAAGGTCCCGCGCGCGCCGCATTGCAGCGAACGCCCTCTGCGGCCTCAACTTGCAGCCCGCTCGAGCGCGACGTGTTGGCGTGGCTCGCCCACCAGCGCGATCCGGGGGCGCGGCCGCCGAAGGGCGCGCGCTCGGCGCCGCGCGCGACAGCCGACGGGTTCGCTGCGGCGCGCAACATCGGCCGAGCGCGCGCGCGCCGCGCGTTTGTGTCGCTCGAGCGCGCCGGCCTCATCGTCGGTCACGGGGCCGACAGCGTCCGTGAGTACGCGCTGCCGGACTGACGCTTGCGCGTGGCACCAAGGCGAGGGGCAGAGGATTCCATCTGCTTTGTCGGTCACAGGGCTCTGAGGGCCCCGTAGCTCCGTGCGTCCGACGAGGTACGCCGCGCAGCCGCGCAGGCGCGACCGTCGAGCGCTCCTGCGCCGGCCTCCCTGCCGAGCGCGAACCAACCACTCACACGAGTCCGAAGATGTCCACACCCTTCACGAAGCGCGCCCTCGGCGCCACTGCACTGACGCTCGCTCTCTCGGCCGTCGCGCACGCACAAACGAGCTCGGGCCAGCTCTACACGATCACAAACGCGGTCGCCGGCAACGAGGTCGCCATCTTCGACCGCGCGTCGAACGGCGCGCTCACCTATAGCCACAACGTCGCGACGGGCGGCGTCGGGACGGGCGGCGGCCTCGGCAACCAGGGCGCAGTGATCCTGACCCAGGACGAGCGCTTCTTGCTCGCGATCAACGCAGGCAGCAACGACCTGAGCGTCTTCCGCGTCGAAGACCAGGGCCTCACGCTCCTGGACGTCGAGCCCGTGCGAGGGCTGATGCCGGTCAGCGTCACGCAGCACGACGACGTCGTCTACGTGGTGAATGCAGGCACGAGCTCGATCTCCGGCTTCCGCATGGACTTCGACGGCCAGCTCGACTTCATGCCTGGCTCGCTCGCGCGCCTCAGCGCCCCGACGACCGGCCCGGCGCAGGTCCAATTCGGCGCCCGCGGCCAGCACCTCTACGTCACGGAGAAGGCGACGAACCGCCTCACGCGCTTCGATCTGAACGCGTCAGACCTGCCGGTGAGCCGCACGTCGTTCGACTCGCCGGGCGCGACGCCGTTCGGGTTCGCGCTCGGGCTGCGCGGGCAACTGATCGTGTCCGAGGCCGCCGGCGGCGCCGCGGGCGCGAGCACCGTCTCGTCGTACGCCCAGGTCGCAGGCGGCGCGCTGCAGACGCTCTCCGCGTCGGTCAGCGCGGGCCAGACGGCGGCGTGCTGGATCGTCGCGACCCCCGATGGCCGGATCGCGTTCTCGACGAACACCGCCGACGACAACGTGACCTCCTTCAGCATTGGCTTCGACGGGTCGCTGACGGTCCTCCAGCCGATCGCAGCGAGCACCCCGGACGCGCCGATCGACATGGCGGTCACCCGCGACGGCCGCTTCCTCTACGTCCTGAGCCGCAACGACGGCACGGTCGCGGACTACTCGATCGGCGCCGATGGCTCGCTGGCGGAGATCCCGGGCGGCCAGATGGTGCTCCCGACCACCGGCACGACCGGCCTCGCGGTGCGCTGAGCCGAGCGCGCCCGCCGCGGATGAGCGGGGCGTCGCTGCGCAGGGTCGGCTGTGCTCCAATGCGGCCATGCCGGCCCCGACCTTCGAGCTCGTCGTCCACGACGAGCGCCTCACCATCGCGCGGCTCGCGCCCACCGCGGCCCTGCCGAGCTGGGCGCTGGGGCGCTTCGTGACGGTGTCGCGCACGCCCAGCGAGCTCTCCGTCATCTGCGCGGAGCAGCACGTCCCGCCCGAGGTCACGCAAGAGCGCGGCCGCATCGCGTTTGGCATCGCAGGCACCGTCCCGATGTCGACCATCGGGGTGCTGGCCGCGCTCACGCGCGCGCTCGCAGCGGTCGAGGTGCCCGTGTTCGTGGTCTCGACCTACGACACCGACTACCTGCTCGTGACCGCCGAGCGCTTCGAACGCGCGCGCGCCGCGCTCGAAGCCGAGGGTCACACGTTCAGCGGGACGCCGCCGAGCTGACCTGGCCTGGCCTTGAATGGCCTGGCTTGGAATGGAATGGAATGGCCAGCCCGCACGCCGGCGGAGCAGCGCGGAGCGACGGCCCCGAGCGCGCGCTCCAGCGCATCAGGACCCGAGGCGCGACTTCTTGTCGATCAAGTCCGCGACGAGGCCGAGGCTCAGCGTCTGAACGAGCGCGACGAAGAGCAGGACCGTCTTGTCACCCAAGTTCGGCCCGGGCTCGACGAGGAACATGTCGTAGAGGAACGACCCGCAGAACAGCAGCCCGACGACGAGCGCGACCGGATAGAAGATCCGTAGCGGGTTGAAGTACAGAACGGTGCGCAAGATCAACGCCAGGAACCCGAGCGTGTCGCGGATCGGACGGATCTTCGAGCGCCCCTCGCGCGCCGCGTAGTCGATCGGGATGTAGTCGACCCGGTGGTCGTTCGTCAGCGACGCGAGCGTGATCGTCGTCGTAAAGCTGAACCCCTGGGGCAGCACGCTGCGATAGCGCAGGACCAAGTCCTTGCGCATCGCGCGCATGCCCGAGTTCAGGTCGGGGATCGGCGTCGCCGCCAGGTACGCGGCGATCCAGCGCAAGACCGCCTTCGCTGGCCGCCGAATGAGCGGGATATTGACGTCCGCGCCCGTGCGCGCGCCGACCGCCATGTCCGCGCCATCATCCACCGCAGCCAAGAGATCGACGATGCGGTCCTCCGGGTACGTGCCGTCAGCGTCGGTGATGACGACCACGTCGTACTTCGCGCGCGCGATGCCGGTCTTGAGCGCAGCGCCGTAGCCCTGGTTCCGCGCGTGCCGCACGGCGTGGATGCGAGGCTCGGCCTTGGCGAGCGCGTCCAGCTTCACCGCCGTCCCGTCCCGCGAGCCGTCGTCCACGACGACGAGCTCGGTCGGGCGGCCGAGGTCCAGCGCCAAGAGGCGCGCGACGACGCCCTCGATGCCGCGCTCCTCGTCGAAGGCAGGGACGACGATGGTCACGCCGCGGACGGTTGGCTGGGATTCGCTCACGCGGTCTCTCCATCGACAAAAAGGGCCCCGCGACTCGAATCGAGCCGCGCGAGGGCCTTGCGGGCCATCCCGGACAGCGGCGCGGCGAGGGCTTCCTCCTGCGTAAACGCCCGCCACGTCGCCGGTGGCGCGCCGATCACACGCGCCGCGCGCACGCGCACCCGGATCCGGTGGTGCGTGATCGCGTGCCGCAGCACAAAGAGCTCGCGCTCGGGCTCGAGGGCGAAGCCCGGCGCTTCGGGGAGGTCCTCAGGGAAGAGGTACACCTCCGCGCGCTCCGCCGGGCGCACCTCGACCGTCGGCAACTGCCACAGGCCGGCCATGCGGCCCCCAGCCGCGCGCCGCTCGAGCCAGTACGCGGTGCGGGCGCCCGCGACCACCTCGGCGGGCGCGAGATAGGCCTCCAGCGCGACGTCGACGGGCGCGGGCGTCGCCTTCTGCGGGGGCAGCTCCGCCGCGCGGCCGCTGGCGCGCCCCGCACAGAGCTGCGTCAACGGACACACGCCGCACGCCGGCGACTTCGGCGTGCAGAGCGTCGCGCCGAGCTCCATCAGCCCCTGGTTCCATTCGCTGGGCGTCGGCGGCGCGAGCGCGCTGGAGGCGCCCGAGGTCGCAGGGGCGCCCGGGCTCGCCGCGCGCTGCTTCGCGCGCGCCGCCGCGGACTTGGCGGCGAGCGTGCCCTCGCCGAGGGAAGGCGGCATGAGCGCCTCCGCCAGGCGCCAGCATGCGTCCCCGAGCTCGCGTGAGGCGCGGGCGCCCGGGAGCTCGAAGAGGCGCGCAAAGACGCGCTCCACGTTGCCGTCGACGAGGGCCTCGGGCACGTCGAACGCGATCGACAGGATCGCCCCTGCGGTGTACGGCCCGACCCCGGGGAGCGCGCGCAGCGCGTCGCGGGTGCGCGGAAACTCGCCGCCGTGGACGCGCTGGATCACCTTCGCGGCCTCGTGCAGCGCGCGCGCGCGGCGGTAGTAGCCGAGCCCCGACCACGCGGCGAGCACGTCCTCCTCGGGCGCCTCCGCGAGGGCCTGTACGTCGGGGAAGCGCCGCATGAAGCGGACCCAGTAGCCTTCGACGGCCTCGACGCGCGTCTGCTGCAGCATCGCCTCGCTGACCCAGATCGCGTAGGGATCGCGCGTCCGTCGCCATGGCAGGTCGCGCCGGTGGACGCGGTACCAAGCGACGAGCCGCTGGCGCAGGGCGCGCCGCAGGGTCGAGGTCGGGAGGGGAGACGCCACGGGCCGAGCAGAATAAGCGCCAGGCGCGCGCACGACCGCATGCGCGCCGGCGTAACCGTGGCCGAGACGATCATGGGCCCGCGGTGGCACGGCCGTGGGCCGCAGGAGACACGGCCTTCGGCCGCAGGAGACACTGCCGCGGTCCCGCAACCGTCCCGCCCCGGCGCGCCGTAGATTGGTTCGCCGTGCTCGTCCTCCTCGACCTCTGGATCGGCTTCGCCGCAGGCGCCGTCGGCGCGCGGGCGCGCTGGCCCCTGGCGCCCGACCTCCTGGAAGCGACCGGGCTCGAGCCGTGGCGCGAGGCCGCGGCGAGCGCGCTCGGGCTGGCGCTCGCATTGGCCCTCGTCGCGCTGCGCCCGCGCAGGCAGCTCGCTCGCCCCGGGCTCACCCTGCTGATCGGCGCGCTCCTGGGGGCGGGCAGCGCGCTGCTGGACCCGCTGCACGGCGGCCCTGTGTCAGCGCGCTCGCCGCTGCCTTGGCTCGCCCTGGGCGGCATCGGGCTTTGGGTCGCCGCGCGCTTCGCCCGCGCCCGCCAGGGGGACTTGGTGACGACGCCGCCGGCGCGCCAGGGGATCGAAGCGCAAGGCGGGCTGCTCGCCGGGGACCGCTCTGCGCCTCGGGGCGCAGGTCGGGCGTTGGAGCGAGCGGCGCTGTGGGTCGCGCTCGCGCTCGCCGCCGCAGGTGTCACCGCAGCGCTCGCCGCCTTGGGGGCGATCGCTGCCCGCACGATGCCGGATTCGCAGGCGGACCACGCCGCGCGCGCGCTGACGTTGGTCGCCCTCCTCGTCGTCGGCGCGTTCGCCTTCGGGCGCCCCTTTACGCAGGACGAGCGGCCGCGCGCTGGCGGCGACCGCGGCGCCTTTGTCGCGCTTGTCCTCGCCGCGTTTGCGGCGCTCGCGGCGCTCGTCGTGGTCAGCGGCATGACCACACCGCAGGGGCTGCGCGCCCTCGCGCGGCGCTTCGACCTCGACGTGATCGACAGCGGGACGTTGCCGTTTGACGCGCTCGTCACGATGGCGACGTACGTGCTGCCGGCGTTCGCGCTCGGCGCGGCACTGCACCTCGTGCGCACGCGCGGCGCGTGGTTCGCGCTCGCGCTCGGCGCGGCCGGCGGCGCCCTGTTCGCTGGCCTCCGCCCGCCCCTCGGCAGCGAGCTGGACGCAGTCCAGGGCGCGCTGCCGGCCCTGCTCGATGGCGCGACGTCCTCGAGCCGCGTGATGGGCGGGCTCTTCGCGGCGGGCCTCGGCGCGCTCGCAGGGGCGCTGAGCGGGGCGCCCGCCGCAGGGCGCGGGCAGCGGCTGGCGCTCGGCCTCGCAGGCCTCGCCGCGTGCGGGATCGCAGCGCGCGCCACGGTCGCGCCGGTGCGCGTCATGCGGGCGTATGAGCGCTTTCAACCGACCCCGATCGCGATCGTCGAGGGCGCTAGCGGCCAGTTCATCGTCGATCCTGGCGGCAGCGGCCTCGAGCGTGTCACGCTCGACCACCGCGCCCTCGCGCCGACGAGCGAGCGCGCGCGCGGCGACCGCGATCAGCTCGCGTCCGCGTTTGCGCTGCTCGACGACGCCGCCCGCGCCCGCGGGCCGCGCGTGCTGCTCGTCGGGCTGTTGACGCCTGGCCGCGCGTACACGCTGGCAGGGCTCGGCGCGGCGCGCGTCGATCGCACGGCCGGGCACTGGCGCGACCTCGCCGCCATCGAGCCCTTCACGCACCGCAACGTCGACGGCGACCTCGTGTTCGCGGGGGACCTCATCGCGCCCCGCGTAGCGCGGGCCCGCGCGCGCGACGGCGCCTACGACCTGATCGTCGTCCCCGCGGTCGAGGGCAGCCGCCCGGACGCGACGTTCCTTGCGACCCCCGACGCGCCGACGCGCACCGTGCAGGTGCAGTGGCTTTGCGCAGACGACGATGCGGCCCACGCCCCGCTCGCGGACCACGTGCTGCTGGCCTCGAGCGGCGCGGAGCACTTTGTCCTCGGGCGCGTGCACGGCGCCGAGCCGCCGCGCACGCCGACCGCGTCGCGACCCGCCTACGTGCCGTTCGCGGCGAGCGGCGCGCCGTATCGAGTCGCAGCGCGGCTGCGCGCGGCGCCGGACGCGCGCGGCGCAGAGAACGAGGCCCAAAGCGCCGCGCGCTTTGCGGACGCTGCGCGCGGCGGGCCATGGGACGACCTCGCGCAGGGCCTCGTGCTGCACCTCGCCGCGCAGCAGCCGAGCTCGCCATTCGAGACCGCGGCCCAGCGCGTCGAGCTCGACCAGCGAGCGCTCGAGCGCCTCTTCGCGCACGGGACGCTCGGGCCGCCCGACCTCTTCACGCGCGGGCTCTGGAACGGGCTCGTCGAGGTGCTCCGCGCGAAGCGCGACGTCGCTCGGACCTACGAGGTCGTCGAGCCGTTGGCGGCGCTCTGGGGCTCATGGAGCGAAGGCACGCTCGCGCTCGCCTGGGCGGACGTCGAGGAGCTGGACACCGAGGGCGCCCTCGCGCGCCTCGCGCCGCTCGTCGCGGCGGCCCCCGGCGAGCGCGAGCTCGTGCTCGGCTACGCCGCGGCCTTGCTCGACGCGCAGCGCGCGCCCGAGGCCGCGGACGCGCTCAGCAAGCTCGTGGCGCTGGCGCCGGGGGACCGGGGGGCGCGCAAGGCGCTCGCGCGGGCTCAGATCGAGGCAGACGACCCCGCGGGTCGCGCGCTCGCGCTCGAGCTGCTGCGCGATGACCCCGAAGATCGCGAGCTTTGGGGCCTTCTGGGCCCGCTGAAGGGCGAGGCGCCTGCGCTGTCGGGTCCTCCCGCCCCGAGCTTCGATCGGCCACGCTGACCGCTGCGTTGGCCTTCGCTGCGTTGGCCTGCAATGCGTTGGCCGTCACCGCGTTGGCCGTCAGATGGGCGGCTCCGTCGATGGTTGCGGAGCGAGGCCCTGCCGTCGAACGTGAGAGCACGGCCAGCGCGCTCCCAACGGGTTACCATTCGAGGGAACGTCCATCGCCGACGCACCGTCCCAGGGGTTCTCTGGACGGGGGAGCGACACGCCCCCAACGTCGAAGGTCAGCCCATGCGGCCCGCCCAGGGCGCTGCCGATCCGAACGAGTCACGACCGAGCACCATGCGCATTCTCCTCCCTCTCCTCGCTCTCCTGGCGATCGGCGCGCTCGCGTCGGCCCAGATCGAGCGCCTCACGCTCCAGCAAATGGTCGAGAAGACCGACGGCGCCGTGCGCGGCGAGATCATCGGCCGTGAGGTGCACCGCGTCGCGCACCCCCACCCAGAGGCGGGGCCGCTGTACTTCACGTCGCTCCTGGTGCAGGGCAAGTCGCTCGTGGATGGTACTGCGCAGACCGTGACGGTCAGCTACCCGGGCGGCTTCATCGACGGCGAGCAAGGCGTTTGGAACTCCGAGGCGCCGACCGACGCCGAGACGGCCGTCGGCAAGGACGTCGTCGTCTTCTACAAGTGGAGCGCCGACATGGGCGGCGGCTTTGCGTCGAACGCGCTGTATGCGTCGCACGGCGGCCTGTTCACCGTCTTCGAGGCGCGACGCGGCGGCTCGATCGTGCAAGGTCGCGGCGACGGGTACGCCGTCGCCAAGAACCAACGCATCGCGGACCTGGCGAGCGAGGTCGCGCGCATCGCGCGCGAGAAGAAGCAGCGCGAAGGGGAGGGCAAATGAGCGCCCTCATTCGTACGACGGCGCTGGCGGGCGGGCGCAAGCTCGCGCGCATCGGCGTCCGCGTCGCTGCGCCGGCGCTCGCCCTCGCGGGCGCCGCGGCGGTCATCGCGCCGAGCGCCGCGGACGGCTTCACGCTGACCGGGTGGAGCCTCGACCTGACGCAGCGCACGTTCCGCGTCTTCAACAACTTCACGGACACCGAGGCGAACAACAACACGACGCCTGACCCGAACTTCCCGGGCGCGACCGGCGCGGTGCTCGCCCTGTGGAAGGCGAGCGTCGAGTGGTCCGCAGCGCTGCACGGCGACGGCAACGGCGACCCGTCGCAGCCCAACGGGCTCGGCTCCGGCGGCGCGAACTTCGACCCGTCGTACCAAGGGCTCGCGACGAACCCCGGCGCGACCGGCGACAACATCATGTCCGAGCTCAGCGGCTGCTCGGGTGGCACGCTCGCGTTCACGGAGTCGTTCACGAACGGCGCCGGCTGGCGCATGCTCTTCTACGCGTGCTGGACGTGGATCGACGGGCCGGGCACCAACTGGAACTCGGGCGGCGGGCGCTTCGACTTGCAAGGGGTCGCGACCCACGAGTACGGGCACGCCACGGGCATGGGGCACTCGACGGTCAACGGCGCGACGATGCTCGCGGCGACCTCCGACGGCAAGCAGGAGCGCTCGATCGCACCCGACGACATCGCCGGCATCCAGTCCAACTACGGCGTCGCTGCGGCGACCAAGCCCCGTATCACGGGCCTGAGCTGGGACGGCGCGCAGCTCACGATCGACGGCACGAACTTCACGGCGACGAACAACCGGGTTTGGTTCACGCGAGCGGGCACGGGCACGACCGACGCCGTGACCGTCACGGGCCTTGCGTCGACCAACAATGGCACGCGGATCGTCGTGACGCCGCCCGCCAACGCCGGCTCGGGTGACGTGCTCGTCCGGCGCGGCTCCAGCGGCAACGCGAGCCTCTCGCAGCCCTATCCGTGGGACCGCAACGTGACGGTCTGCCCGGCTGTGACGCGGTATTGCAACGCCCTGCCGACGCCGGCCGGGTTCGTCGCGCGCATCAACATGATCGGCAGCCAGTCGGTCAGCGCGAACGACTTCACCCTGCAATGCTCGGACGCGCCCGTGAACACGTTCGGGCTCTTCTTCTACAGCCTCGCGCAGGCCAACGTCCCTGGCGGCGACGGCGTCATCTGCGTCGGCGCGCCGTTCTATCGGCTCCCGCCGGTGCAGGCCGACTTCTTCGGGCAAGCGTTCTACTCGTACGACCTGACGGCGCCGCCCGTCACGGTGGCGGCGATCACGCCGGGCAGCACTTGGAACTTCTCGTTCTGGTTCCGCCAGACGAGCCCCGCTGGCTACAACTTCAGCGACGCGATCTCGGTCCCCTTCTGCAACTGACGCGGCTCGCTCACGCCTGACCCGGGTCTGCTGCGAGCGGGTCCGCACGGGCGCTGATCGGGTGCGCACCGCGGGCGAGCGCCGTCCCTCCAAGGGGGGCGGCGCTCGCTCACATGGGGGCGCCCCCGCGCGTACAGTTTGGGCCCCATGAAGAGCGACGAGACCCTGCGCCAAGGCCCGGCATCGACCGAGCCTGCGCCTCCGACGCGCGCCGCAGTGGGCGCGCTCCCCCTGGCGCTGCTCCTGGTCGCGCTCGTCGTCGGTGTGTTCTGGCCCGTGCTGCGGGGCGGCTTTGTCTATGACGACGAGCTCCTCTTCGGCCCGAAGAACGAGGCCACGAGCTCGGTCGGCGCTGCGCTGCGGCTGGCGCTCGACCCGCTGTGGTCCTTCGATCGCCCCGCGCACGCGGGCGCGGCTGGGGAGTCGCTCGACCGCGCCTTCTGGCGGCCTTTGACGGTGCTCGCGTTTGCGCTCGGGCGCGCGCTGCCCGGGCCCGAGGCGTTCGGGCCGCACCTGATGTCGCTCTTGGTGCACCTGTGCGCGGTGCTCGCCGCGTGGCGCCTCGCGACGCGGCTCTTGCGCGACTCGCTCGCGGGCTTCTGCGTGGCGGCGCTCTTCGCCGTACACCCGTTGATGGCCGAGCCGGTCGCTTGGGCGGCGGCGATCAACGACCCGCTGGCAGGCGGGCTGATCCTCGGCGCGCTCCTGGCGCACGCACGCTGGCGGGACCGCGCGCGCGGCGGGGCGCCCCTGCTCGGGGGCGCGCTCGCGCTCTTGGCGCTGCTCGCGAAGGAGCAGGCGCTTGTCCTCCCGCTGCTGGTGGTCGGGCTCGACCTCGCGCTCGGGCTGCGGCCAAGCGCGCGCGCGCTCGCGCCGTACGTCGTGGCGCTCGGGCTGTGGTACGTGGCGCGGGCGTGGATCTTCGGGCACTTCCTGGCGGGCCTCTTCGCGCGCCAGGGCGACTTCGGGTTCGCGGACCTCGCGCGCGAGGTCACGTTCCGGATCGAGCTGATCGGGGGCGCGCTCGCGCTGCTGGTGTGGCCGCGCGACCTCACCGTGTTCCGCCCGGTGCACCCCGTGCTGCCCGAGGGTGACCCTGCGGTGCTGATCGGGGGCGCTGCGCTCGCAGTGTTCGCGGTCATGGTCGGCGTCGCGCTCTGGCGGCGCGCCCGGGTCACCGCGTTCGGCCTCGGCCTGACAGCGGTGATGCCCGCGCTCGTGGCGGCGGCCCTGCACACGGCGGGCCGCTATCCGCTGTCGGATCGGTACCTCTATCTCTCGGTGTTCGGCGCCGCGCTGGCGCTGATCGCAGCCGTGCGGCGCCTTGCGCCGACGCGCGCGACCGCCCTCATCGCGCTTGTGCTCGTCGCGGCTTCGATCATGCCGACCCGCGCGCACGTCGGCGCGTTCAAGGACTCCGACGCGTTCCATGCGCGGGCGGTGGCGCTGGCGCCGAAGGACGCGTACGTGCAGGTCAATGCAGGGCGCCAAGAGCTCAAGGCGTACCAGGACACGCTCGACATCGAGCACCTCTTCCAGGCCTACCGGCACTTCTTGCTGTCCCTGACCTCTGGCACGAACCACGGCAAGTTCCAGGTCGATGACGACCCGTCGCTGCCTTTGAAGCAGCGCATCGAGCGGCTCGAGCGCATGCTGCACGCGCCGGCGGAAGAGCGGCGGCCTGATCCGACGGTGTTCTGGACGCCGTACGATCGCCTCGAGGCGAACCTCGGCCAGCTCTATGTGCACCTCTTCGCTTCGGACGGCTCGCCGCTCGATGACTTTGCGGCGTCGCTCGAGATCGCGGACGAGCTCGTCAAGGTCTTCGGCAAGGAGGCGCGCGTTTGGACGGCAAAGGGCCAAGTGCACCGCAAGCGCGCGGAGGACGACCAAGCGGAGGCTGCGTTCCGCAAGGCGCTCGAGCTCGATCGCAGCGACGCGCTGGCTTGGAAGCAGCTCGCGCTGACGTTGACGGACCTCGGCCGGGACGGTGAAGCGCGCGAGGCCTACGAGGAGGGCGCGCGGATCGTCCCGGGGGACCTGTCGCTCGTGACGGGCGCGGCCGCCGCGGCGCTGCGCGCGGGGGAGTTCGCCGTCGCAGAGTCACTGGTGCAGCAGATCGAGGAGCGCGTCCCTGGCTCACGCGAGGCTGCGTTCTGGCGGGGCCGCGCGGCGCTCGCGCAGGGGCGCCTGGAGGAAGCCCTCGCCGCGTTCGACGTGGCGCTGAGCATCGACCCGGGCTGGGGCGATGCGATGAAGCACAAGGGGCTCGCGCTGCTCCGCATGAATGACGCCACGGCCGCGCTCGAGACGCTCGGGAACGCGGCGCGCGTGATGCCCGACGACTTCGAGGTGCACTACCAGATCGCGGCGCTGATGAGCGCGATGAAGTCCCTTGAGGACGAGGACGCGAGCTGGCGCGGCCAGCGCCTCGGGATGTTGATGCGCGCCTACGAGCTGGCGCCGGCGAGCGAGCTGCGGATCAACTTGCAGAACGCGTTGACGCCGTTTGTGTCGGGGGCGCCGGACCGCGCGTTCTCGCTCGCGACGCTGTCCGAGAAGCGCAAGGACCTCTATTCCGCGCGTTATTGGCTGGAGCACACGGTGCGCGAGTCCGAGGCCTGGCCCGAGCTCGAGCGCTCGCAGAACCTGGGCTTGGCGCTGACGCGCCTCGGCTCGGTCATGCGCCAGCGCGGCGACGTCGCGGAGGCCGTCGACGCGCTGATGGCGGCGGTCGAGTACGTGCCGGAGAACTTCGACACGCTCTTCGAGTGCGCGACGTCGCTGTATTCGGTGGGCCGCAAGGCGGAGGCCGGCGCGATGGCGCAGCGCGCGCTCCTGGAGCTCCCGAAGGCGCGCGTCGTCGAGGACATGCGCGGCGCGGTCGAGCAGATCCTGCAAGGCTGGGTCAAGGAAGCCAACGCGCTGAACGCGGTCGGCCCCGCACCGCCGCCAAACAAGGACGAGTGAGCCGATCAGGTCCCTGCCCGGGGAACGATCGTATGCTGGGGTGAGTCCGCGTGACTCGAACGTCGCGCCTTCCAATCGCAGGTGCAAACCTGCCCCCTACAACATGCGCAGCCTCCCCCACCTCGCCCTCGCCGCCACGCTCTCGCTCCTCGCCACCGCTGGGACGGGCGCCGCGGCTCAGACTGGCGCGGTCTAGTCGAGCACGAGCGGCGGGACGCTCGGCTCAAGCAACGTGACGCTCACGGGCTTCACCAGCGGGGTCTCGATCATCCCTTATGACCTGACGGTCTCACCGCACTACGACTTCGCGCCGCTCAGCGTCAGCCAGGACTGCATCGATCACCACTGCAATGACGACTGGATCGCGCAGTTCTCGCCGCCAGTCAACGGACTGACGTGGTAGGGAAAGTGGACGCGCGGCGCGCAGGGGAGCGTCCCGATGCCGGGCGGGAGCCGGGGCACGCTCTGCCTCAGCGGCGCGATCGGTCGCTACATCGGCCCGGGTCAGATCTTGCAGGCGAACCCGACCGGCGGCATCGCGCTCGCGCTCGACCTCCTGCAGCACCCGACGCCGAACGGCTTCGTCCAAGTCACGGCGGGCGAGACGTGGCACTTCCAGGCCTGGTATCGGGACGCATTCATGGGGAGCGCGACATCGAACTTCACGGACGGTATCAGCGTGACGGCGCAGTAAGTCGGCCCTCGCACGCCGCGAGCCGGCGGCGCGGGTCAGCGGCAAGTTGTTGCCCGCCGGTTGCGGTCGGTCGATTCCAATGGGGACCATGCTACGAACGCTGATCGCGCTGGCCGCGCTGCTCGCCGCCGGGTGCGTGTCGGACATCGTCGTCGACGGGGCGGGTCCGCGCCTCCTGGCCGCGCACGCGCACAACGACTACATCCACGCGCGGCCGCTGCTCGACGCCGTCGACCAGGGGTTCCGCTCGGTCGAGGCGGATGTGTTTGCCGTCGACGGGGCGCTGTGGGTCGGGCACACGCTGCTCGAGGTCCGGCCCGGGCGCACGCTGCGCGAGCTGTACCTCGAGCCGCTGCGGGAACGGCTCCAGGCGCGCGGCTCCGTCCTCGAGCGTTCGCTCGCGGACGACGGAGGGTTCTTCCTGCTCGTCGACTTCAAGCAGAGCGGTGAGGCCTGCCTCGCGCTCCTCCTCGAAGAGCTGCGGCCGCTCGAGCCGTACCTCACCCGGCGCGTGGCGGGTAGCGTCGTGCCCGGCGAGCTGACGGTCATCGTCTCCGGGGCGCGGCCCGTCGAGGCGCTGCGCCAGCTCGAGCCAGCCCTAGTGTTCCTCGACGCGCGACCCGCCGAGCTCGACCGCGTCGATCGCGCGCTCGCGCCCCTCGTCAGCGCGTCCTGGCGCGACCGCTTCGAGTGGCGCGGCGAGGGCGACCCGAGCGCCGAGGACCTCGCACGCCTACGCGCGGACGCGGCCGCAGCGCGGGCAGGCGGGCAGGTCCTGCGTTACTGGGCCTTGCCGCACGACGAGCGCGTGTGGCGCGTCGCGCTCGACGAAGGCGTGACGCTCCTGCAAGCGGACGACTTGGAGCGGCTCGCGCGGTTCCTGGAGCCCGTCAGACCAGCACGTCGCGCGCGTTGAACACCGGGCCGTCGACGCAGCACTTCACGACGGGCCAATCGCAGAGCTCACCGTCAGCGGAGGTCGGCACGGCGCAGCCGTTGCAGATGCCGACGCCGCAGCCCATGTAGGTCTCGAGGCTCACCCAGCACGGCAGGTCGTTGTCGCGCGCGACGTGCGCCACGGCCTCCATCATGCGGTCCGGGCCGCACGTCAACAGGCGCACCTGCAGGGGCAAACGGCCCGCATGCCACTCGGCGCGCAGCGCCTCGACCACGTTGCCGTGAAAGCCGGAGCTGCCGTCATCGGTCGCGGGGATGACGCGTACGCCGAGGTCCCGGAACTCGTCGAGGTCATACAGGAAGCCCTGCGTGCGGCCGCCATAGATGAGCGTGAGCTGGTCCGGGCGGCACGGCGGCTGGCCGTCCATCCCCTCGAGCGCCTGCTGGATGCCCATGTAGAACGGGGCCGAGCCGATGCCGCCGGCGACCATGACCCAAGGGTCCCCCGCGCCATCGATCGTCGGCCAACCGTGGCCGAGGGGGCCAACGGCCAAGAGCTCGTCGCCGGGCTTCGAGGCGGCGAGGGCGCGTGTGCCCTCGCCCATCACCTTGATCAGGAACTCGATCTCGCACTCGACGTGACCGGTCGCCGACAGCGCGCAATCGACCATGCGATAGACCGAGAACGGCCGCGGGATCGCGGGTGACAGGCGGTCCGCGCGGCGCAGCATGAAGAACCGCGCGGCGCGCAGCGGCGGCGTCGGACACGCGAGGCGCACCCGCAGCACGACACCATCGGCGCCAGTCGCTCGGACAGAGGTGACGGTCGCGCGCTGCGAGCGCGCGTCGGGGGGCGGCGCGGGCATGTGGGGGCGGAGTGTAGCGCGCCACCCTGGGCGCCGCTCGCGTCTCGCCGCGTCACTTCAGCGGGCCGGCGCGCCGCAGCCGACCCGCGAGCCGTGCGCGGGAGCGCTCGCTGCGCAGCGCTTCGCGGCGGAGGTCCGGGCGGTGGCGGTACCAGACGGCCAGGAGCGGCAGCGGAGAGAACATCCACAGGGCGCCCGCGGCGAGCGGTCCCCTGCTCGAGATCGAAACGACCCGAAAGCCGATGATGACGGAGATCACCAGGTAGGCCACGGCCGCGACGTAGAGCAAGGGAACCCACCCGGAACGCGGGGCGTCAGCGATAGTGACCGTTTGAGAATTGGGGTGCGCCATGCGCGGCACCCGCGGAGGCGCGTGCAGGGTGAGGTCGATCGGACGCCGACGGCGCGGGGGACTGTCGCGCAGATCGAACCAGCCCCACCCGATGCAAAGGATTGACCCCAGGAAGGCCGCAAAGACCCAGGCGATCATGGCCACCCCCCAAGGGTCGTAGCCCAAGAAGTGAGTGACGCACCAAATGCCACTGAGCGCGAGCGTCAGGGCGATCAGGGTGCTACGCAAGGGGAGGTCTCGGCGCGACATGACACGTCCTTGGGTGACGAATCGGACTGCTTTCGCTCGGCTGGGTGCGCTGCGTGGGTTTGGTTAGGTCCCGAAGGTCCGACTCCCCGGGCTGAGGGCCGGACCTCTCCCTCGCAGCAGAGCGGGCGGCCGTCAGAGCTTCGTCTTGGCGGCGCGTTGGTCGAAGTCGCGCGCGCCCTCGTCTTGGGCCTTACGCCAGGCTCTTGCGAGCTCTTCATAGCGCGCACGGGATTTCTTCGGGAGGCGCGCCTTCGTCTCCTCGAGCCACTTATCGACGGCGGTCAAGGTCTCCGCGATAGCGGGATCGAGGTAGCCGTCCTCGATCAACGTGATCGCCTCGTCGAGCGCGTCCGCAGAGTCCTTCTCGATCGCCGCATAGGCCGCCCGGCGCGCCTTGCTGCCCGCCTCGCGCACAGCCTCGAGCTGCTTGCTGTGCTTCTTCACCAACGCGTCCGCCGCCGGGGTTCCATAAAAGACCTCCAGGAACCGCGCGAGCTCACACGACCAGCCGCCCGGCGAAAACTCCGCGAAGCCCCGCTTGCCGGCGTCCTTGACGATCGAATCGACGTACTTGTCTGCGAGCTCGTCCACCGCGCGCACAAGCTGCACGCCACGCGCGCTCTGCGCCGCAGACGCCCCCTCGAGGCCTTGCAAACGCGCCGCAACGGCACGCAGCGCAGACCAATCCACGCCCATCGGCCGCTTGGTGTCCGCGAGGTCCTCGGCCGCCGCCGCGACACGTGCCGGGTCGGCGCTCGTCATCCCCTCGCACCACGCCAACACCTGGGCCGCTTGGTACCAGTGCGGGCGGTGGTCCCAGCCGAACAACGTGCGCAGGTGCACGAGCGGGTACTTGCGCTCCTCATAAAAGGTGCGCCCGCCGACCGCTTGGCCGTACGGGATGTGGTCGTTCGTGCCGTGCAAGAAGCCGATCGCTTGGTGCTGTGCCTTCTTGGGCGCGTCAGTGCCGTTCCATACGCCGCCCGCATGGCCGACGACGCCATCGACGAGGTCGGGCTCGGCGCCGGCGAAGAGGTACACAAAGAACGCGCCTTGGCTGTGGCCGTAGAGGAAGACCTGCCGCACGTTCCAGGTCGCCTTCAGCTCCAAGATCAGCGCCTTGACCCGCGCGACGTCATTTGCGCCCGCGAGGAACTCGTTCGCGCCCGTCCCCGAATGCGCGGTCGTGCCGTCTGGCGACACCACGAGGTCGTCCGGGCGAAACTCGTCCTGGGGGTGGTTCCAAAACGTCCAACGATGGTCGAGCCCGTTCCCGTGCAACACCAAAGTCAAATTGGCGCCGACCTCCGGGTCGTAGCCCTTGGGCACGCGGTACTCAAACGCGAGGCCGTCCTTTGCCTTCCACTGGTAGACCTTGCCTGCTTTGGCCGCGCCAGGCGCGCTGCTCGGGTTGTCGTCCGCCGAGCGCGCCTCGTGACCCGGAGCTGGGCCCGCCCCGGCGCCGACAGCAAACGAGGTAGGAGCGGCAAGGAGCGGCGCGACAGCGAGCGCGGAGAGTGCAAGTCGAAGCATGGCAGGCACTTGTGAACGGTTGGCGACGAGCGGACGCGCGGGCCCGCGGCAGGCGAGCGATACCTTACGAGACCCGTCCCCCACAGGTTTGTAACAGCCGCGGAGCGCGCTCATACGGCCCCCGAAGTACCCTCTGCGCCATGCTGGATGCGCTCCGGACCCTCTTCCGCACTTCGTTCACCAACCTCTCGTTCACGAAGCTCTGGATGATGCGGCTCGCCGTCATCGGCGCGGTCGTCGGCGGCGCGGTCTTCGCGCTCGATGCGCGCGAGAGCGCGACCGCAGCGGGCGTGGACTGGTCCCACCTGTCGTTCACCTCCGGCGTCGGCTTTGTCGGCGGCTTCATGGTCGGCGCGACCGTGCGCCTGTTCCTCAAGGTCGCGTTCTGGATCGGCGTCGCGTTCGTCGCGCTCGGGTACGGGCTCTCCTACGTCGGGCTCCTGGACCTGCCCTGGTCGTCGTGGGGCCAAGCGATGGGCGACGTCGGCGCCGCGATCGAGCGCAGCGCGGACGGGATCCGCGACTTCCTGAGCGGCCTCCTGCCCGCGGGCAGCGCCGCCGTAATCGGCCTCGGCTCCGGGCTCACGCAGCGCCCGCAGTTCGACGACGACACCGACTGAGCGCCTCGAGCGCGGCTGTCCGCTCAGTCCTGGCCCTCGCCGAAGTACTTCTCGCGGATCCACCGCGGCTGCCAACGGTCGGGCTTGCGCTGGAAGCCGGTCAGGTCGATCTCCGCGGGCTTCGGGCTCGCGACGACGAGCGGCGCGACGTCGCCAGTCCGGCGCTGCCACTCCTGCATCAACGTCGTCAACGACGCAATGCGCGCCGCCTGCTCCTTGCGCGCCGACAGGTCGAACCACTCGTTCGGGTCGCTCGCCAAATCGAAGAGCAGCATGCGGTCGATCTCGGGGAAACGGATCAACTTGTAGCGCCCATCCGTGACGGCGCGCTGCGTGTTGCCCATCGACAGAAAGAGCGAGTCGCGCACGCCGTCGGCCTCGCCGCGCATGGTCGGCCAGAGGCTCGCGCCCAAGAGCGGCGCGCGCGCGGCCTCGTCCAGCGTGACGCCGGCCGCCTCCAGCAGCGTCGGATAGATGTCGTTCAGATAGACGAGCGCGCTCGTGCTCGTGTCCGCCGGGACGCCCGGTCCAGCGAGGATCAAGGGCGCGTGCAAGCTGTGCTCGTAGACGCTCTGCTTGCCCAAGAGGCCGTGGCTGCCGAGCGCTAGGCCGTGGTCCGCCGCGAAGACGATCAGCGTCTCGCGCTGGGCGCCGCCTTGCGCCGCGCGCGCGTCCAGCGCGGCCAAGACCCGCCCGAGCTGGTGGTCCATGTGCTCGATCAGCGCGTAGTACTCCGCGAGTTGCTGGCGGATGACCTCGGGCGTGCGCGGCCACGGCGCGAGCACCTCGTCGCGCACCGTCATCATCCCGATGTCCCACGGGTGCTGCGGGCGGAAGTTCGCGGGCAGCGGCGGGAGGTCCGCGTAGTACTTGTGCGCCCACGGGCGCGGGGGATCGCGCGGGTCGTGCGGCGCGGTGAACGCGAGGTAGCAGAAGAAGGGCGCTGTGTCGCTCGCCGCCGAGACGAACCGGATCGCGCTGTCGGCGAAGAGCTCGCTTGAATGCTGTGACGCGGTGTGGGTCGCCGTGAACTCGCCGCCCTCGAGGTCGCACACCGGCACAGCGGTGTGATCGCTCATCCCGCTGAACATCACGTTGCGCGCCGACTGGAACGAGCGCTGGAACGCGCCTCGGCCGTTGTGCCACTTGCCGGTCGCGAACGTGGTGTAGCCCTGCGCCCCGAGCGCCTCGCCCAAGGTCGTCGCGCCCGTGAACTCGTCCAGGTCGAGCTGAAAGTACGGTCGGCCCGTGTGCAGCATCGCGCGGCTCGGGATGCAGACGGCCCCGTGGGGCGAGCCGAGGCAATACGCGCGCCGGAACATCGTCCCGCGCGCGGCGAGCCTGTCGATGTTCGGCGTGTGCGCCGCCGGATTGCCGCTCGCGCCGAGGCTGTCCGCGCGCATGTCATCCGCGTAGACGAGGAGGATGTTCGGGCGCGCGTCAGGCGCCGCGGTCTGGCCTGCGAAGGCCGAAGCGGCAGCGAGGAGCGCAAACGCCGCCATCAAGGCAGTGCGGATCATCATGGACAAGGGGCTGGGCTTGGGGCCTTTGGAGGCGGCTCCATGTTACGCCCAGGCGCTCGTCGCGCGGCGCGCGGCGCATGCTCCGGCGAGCGCAGGCCGCAGGTCGAGGTTTCAAGGCCCTCTCCGTCCCAGCTACTGCACGACGACCGCTGCGAGCACGCGGATCGGCCAGGTCAGCTGATCCGCCGGCCGAACCGTGAGGCGCTCATCGGGCGGCAGGAGCGTCGGATGGAACGAGAGCGAGCAGCTAGAGCGGATCGGCACGCGCAGCTCGTCACCGGAGACCGGAGCACCAAGATATTGCAGCGTGCCTCGGACGAGCTTCAAGGAGCCGTCGGGGTACGACTCGATCGAGCAGACCTCCGCGGGGAAAGGAACGGCCCCCCCACTGGACAGTTGCACAGCTGCGTACTCGAAGAGGGTCAGGCCTGTGCCGAGCTCGTCCCTCTGAAATTGAACGATCGGAACGAGCGCTCCGAGCTGACGCTCAAAGAGCACGGAATACTCGGCGGTCGGGTCCCCGCCGAATCCACCCTGAGCAACCAGAGAGACACGCTGCCGCCCGCCGACCTCGGCCACCGTTGCGGTCCAGGCTTGGGCCTGCAGCCAAGTCGTACCAGAGGCGGAGGTCTCGGGGAACGGGTAGAGGACGTCGGCCCCGAGGCTCTTGACCCCGATGGACTTGCGCTCCTTCGTATAGAGCAGGACGTCGCTCGCTGCGCTCCCGGACAAGCAGACGAGGTCGTCGGCGTAAGCATAGAGCTGCGTCGAGTCGTGGACAAACGCAGTCCGAAAGCGCTGCTCGAACCGCTCGACGATCCGGTTGCTCGTGTCGAACGTCCACTTTCTCTCGAGGTCGCGCCCGTGGTTCAGCGTGACAATTCCGACGCTCGCGAGCGCCTCGGGGACCGAGAAGGCAAGGGCCGGGACCGCCGCGAGCAGCGGCGCGAGCTGAGCGCCGATCGGGTCGGGACCGACGTTCCCGTCCTCGATGATCGGCCCGAACCAGGGCTCTCGCACCCAACTGAAGCGGTATCGCTCACCGTAGAGGCCGTCGACCGTGTAGTGCTTGCTCTCCTGGATCGCGGCCGCTTCCGACGCGGACTGAACGGCACTCCGCCCGGGCAGGGTAAGCGCAACGAAGATGATCGGAAGGGCGAGTCCGTAATGAAGTCTAGCTGCTGCCATTGAACCGCACTCACTGGATCGGAGTCCCGAGGAATCCGGTACGACATTCGGTCGAACACGTAGAGGACTTGAGAAAACTCGGCTCTCCGGTAATCACGATCTCCTCCACACTCTGAGTCACCCACTCGCAACCCCGTCGCGTGCTGTAAGGCGTGCACGAGCAGGTCAACCCGACACACTCCATCTTCGGACGGAAGCGCTTTTCCTCGTTGTAGGGAGCCCCCGGAGGGCCGTAGCAAGAGGAAAGGGGGTTGTTGGCTGGACAACACTGTCCCTTCACCCACACCGCATACGCGGGGCGAGTTGCGCGAACGCCCTTGCAGTGTTCTGCGTAACGTGCCCGGCTCTCCGGGACAGTCAGCGAGCAAGCAACTTCACACGAGTGCGCGCACGACTTGACGGGGTCACCGTTGGTGTCGACGTCACCGGCGGCGGGGTCCGGGTAACGGAAGTAGCCGAAGACCGCGCACTGTTCGTTCGGGGTCACGCCAGCGGGGGCAGGCGGATCGAGCGTCGGCGGGTCGTCGAAAGGCGACGAGGGTGATGCGGTCAGCGCCGCAAGAGCGGCGATGATGGAGGCGAGGATCATCCGCTTCGGTGGGCTTGGGATTGGAATGCGAGGACTCGCCGGCCGAAGATCGCGCACCCGGGCAAGGGAAGCGCGCATCGGGGGCTTCAAGGCCCGAAGTTCACGGACCTGCCCTCGTAGGGGCCGCCGGAGCCGCCGTGGGGGGAGCAAATTCGACGCAAACTCTCCAGATCCGCGCCCCGCAACCGCCGGTGGCCGGCCCGCACGCGACCTCTCACCGGCGTCCGTGCACGAGGGCGAACGATCGAGCCAGAATGGGCCTCATTCCCCTGGGGTCGACTCCAATCCCGAAGGGGGCATCGCAGGCATCTCGTCCTCGTCCCAGGCGTGTCGACTGTTTGGGCGAGGCGCCGCTCTGCCCTTGAGCCAAGCGTTTGCGAGGCCGACCTGCCGCGAAGCTTCCTCCCGGCCGATCGGACGCCAGCGCATGAGCCAACACTCCACCTGAGACCGTCTCCATCCGTGGCAGAATCGAAGTTCGAGGATCTGCCGCTGCGGACTTCTCAACCTGCAGAATCGCGCTGTGAGATCCTGCCATTCGAGCCCTCGCACGCTCCGAGGCGGCGCGGACTCGGCCGTCGACGACGAGAGCCACATCAAGCCTGCCTCTCGTTCGCGCTCGCGCCGCCTCCGCTGCCGTCGGACGCGATTCGAGACCTCGTCTCGAAGCGCGGCAAACACAGTTGCACCGTCCATGACCCCTAGGCAGCCCCCCTCGTCACGAATCATTGCACGCAGGACCACCGTATGAACGACATCGCCCGCGAAAGTGGGGTCTAGGCCTTTCCTGAGGCAAAGCTTGGATGCAAGGCGATACAGGTACTCGAGCCGGTGCGCTCCCGCTCCATCGGTTGCATCCGGCACATCCGCCGTCGGCGGCGCCGGGGGCATGCGTCTGCCCCCTGCATACGTTCCATCCATCGTTGGCGATTGTCTGCTTCGTTGACCCGTGGCGAAAGCCACAACTCTGCGAGGGGCTGGAGTCTATCAACAGAACTCGAACCCTGATAGCGCTCGAGTTCGCGGTGGTTTCGACCTGAACGCCATTGGACGAATCCCAGTTATGGGAAGCTCCGACCGCTGCGCGCCCCACGGGGGTGCGTCGAGGGGTGAGCCCCATGTACGGTGCGGGCAGCGACGCAGCGGCTGCCCGCGCGCAGGCCGTGGGTCGAATTTCTTCGAATCGCCCCCGCTCAATTGGGCCTCCGTGGCAACCCTTGCTGTGCCCTCACTACGCGCCGCGCGGGCCCCAGCGCGCCCGCTGCGGCATCGCCGTGCAACACGAGGCGACCGACGACCGACCGACACAAGCCACCACAGAATGGACCTGACCGCCATGCACCGCGCCCGCATACCCACCGCCGCGACCCGAGCTGCACGCTGGGGCATCACCGTCCCGAGCGCCATACTCGCCTGTGCGGCGGCCGGCCTCGCGCAAACCTCGCCCATGTTCTCCAGCGGGACGATCGCCTTCGGGGACACCCTGCAAGTCGTCGCGTCCCTCGATGTTGACCTCGACGGTGACGACGACCTCGTGAGCGTGTTCTGGGTCGGGACCGGCGGCCGGGACTTCATCTTGACCGGCCTCGAGCCCAATGGGCTCGGCGGGGCCGCGCCCCTCTGGTCCGTGCCAATCCCGACGGTGCCGATCAACTCGTGTTACTCGCACGCGGCGAGCGTGGGCGACTTCGACGGCGACGGCGTACTCGACCTGGCCTTGGTCTTCTTCCAGACGCTCGTGGTCTACGAGATGAACCAGGGCGCCGCGCCGACGATGACCGCGATGTGGACGATCCCGGGCACCTTCGGCTCTGTGCTAGGCCTCGCGGCCGGGGACCTCGACGGCGACGGGCGGGACGAGCTGGTCGTCGGCCTGAATTCGCGGCACGCCGTGGTCGAAGACACCGACGGCCAAGGGAACTGGTCCGTCGTCGGCAGCGTGACGCATGGCAACTTCAGTCGCCGGCTGCGGCCCTGCGTCTTCGACGTCGAGGGCGACGGGACGCTCGAGGTCGCGTGGCAGGACCCACAGACCTTCGAGATCGTCGTGTACTCCGCGGCCGCGGGGACCCTGCGCTCGGTCGCTTCCTTTCCGGCGGGCGTGCAGTTCGCGCAGCACATCGTCGCGGGCGATGTCGATGGCGACGGCGACATCGACCTCGTCGGCTTCGAGGACCGATGGCCCGGCGGGCGCTACACGCTGCACGAGCGCATCACCGGCGGCCTGTTCCTGAGCGCGCCGCCCGCCGTCGGCGGCCCCGCGACGCACCTCGTCGACGTCGACGGCGACGGCGACCTGGACGGCGTGTGCTGCGGCGGCGGGAGCAGCTGCCCGCTGACCAACACCGTCGCATCGACGTTCCATATCACGATCGCGCCGGGTGACGGGACCTTCCCGGAAGCGACCCGCCACACTGGGCTCGGGGCCCGGAACGGGGTCGCGGCGGTGATCGACATGGACGGCGACGGCGACCTCGACATCGTGGCCGGCCGCGCGGTCCTGACCAGTCACCTGACGACGGGCGCGACGATCTGCTCGACCCCACCGAACTCGACGGGGGCCCTGGGCGAGCTGGCCTTCGAGGGCTCAGCCAGCCTCTCGCGCGGCGACCTCGTGGCCCGCGCCACCGGCTTGCCGCCGGGTGCGCTGGCGCTGATGCTGCTCTCCGACGAGGCGGACCACGTGCCGCTCGGGGCGAGCTACCTGTGCGTCGCGGCGCCGTTCTTGCGCCTCCAGGTCGGCGTCGCCGACGCGCTCGGCGCGTGCTCGATGCCGCTCCCGCCGAGCCTCTTCCCGGCGGCCATGCCGGGCGCGCTCACGCCCGGTAGCACGCGGATGTTCCAGCTCTGGCACCGCGACCCGGTCTTGAGCTACGCGCTGACAAGCGGCCTCCGCACGACCTTCGCCCCCTGACTCGAGGACGCCCCGATGATCACACTGACCTTGCTCGCGCTCGCGCTCGCCCAGAGCGTTGACTTCACCCACGGGTCGCCGTTTGTCGACGATGACGTCCAGCTGACCGCTTCGCTCGACCTCGATCACGACGGCGACGTCGACCTGGTCGGCTGGTGGTGGTCGCCGGGCAGCACCGATTCGATCGACGTGCACGGCTTCGCGCTCGACGGCGAAGGGCGCGCGGCGCCGTTGTGGACCCTCGCCGGCCCATCGCATGTCCAGACCCCGTGCGACCTAGGTGGACCGGTCGTCGAGACGCTCGTCGCGGACTTCGACGACGACGGCTGGGACGACTTCGCGCTCGGGCTCGACCGGACGGTGATGGTGTTTGTCACGCGAGCCGGCGCGCCACCCAGCCTGTTCACGACGATCAACCTGACCAGCGCCAAGGCCTCGAACCTCGCGCTCGCCGACATGGACGGCGACGGAGTGGACGAGCTCGTCGCGTGCTCGGCCACCACGCTCGAGGTCCGGCGCCGTACGGCGCCTGGGGCGTACGACCTCTTCGGCACCGTCGGCCACAGCGGCGGGTTGGGTTACCTGCGCTCCGACATCATCTTCCACGACACGGACGCGGACGGGCGCCTCGAAGTGCTGCTGATCCGCACCAACGGGCCGACGAACCTCTTGTGGAAGATCGGGATCGAGGGTGGGTCGTTCGCCGGCCAGGGCAACCTCAACATTCAGGTGCCGAGCCCGAGCCACTTCGCCGCCGGCGACTTCGACAACGACGGCGACGAAGACTTCATCCTGAGCGCGAGCCCGTGCGCGTCGTGCCCCGCGACCGTCCAGGTCCTGCGCAACGACGGGCCTGGCGATCTGGTCCCGATGCCGGCGCAGACGCTCTTCCCGGTGGATCGGCTGGTCGACGTCGACGGCGACGGCAACCTGGACGCCGTCGGCGCGACGGGCTCGGTGACCTGCCTGCCCGCCAACGTCGGCATCGGACAAGTGCGCGTCGCGCTGGGCGATGGCGCAGGGCAATTTATCCAGGTGCATGCGGCCGCGGTGCGCGGCACGGCGCGACGGGGGGTCGCGGGCGTGCTCGACATCGACGCCGACGGCGACCTCGACCTCATCGCGGGGAGCTCGCTGGTCCTGAACCACAGCATCGTCGGCACGACGGAGTGCGTCCCTGGGCCGAACTCCACCGGCCAGACCGCGTTTGTGCGCCTCGCGGGCTCGTCGAGCCTCAGCCGCGACGACCTGCTGCTGCGCGCGGTCAACCTGCCGCCGAACGCGACGACGATCGTCGTCCTCGGCGCCGACGGAGCGCAGACGCCCGTGGGCGGGAGCCTCTTGTGCCTCGCGACCCCGACCACGCGCCTGCGCCTCGTCGCGGCTGATGCCCTCGGCCGCATCGAGCTGCCGCTGCCGCCGAGCACGTACCCCGCGGTCTTCCCGGGCGCGATGGCGCCTGGGGTGACCCGCCGGTTCCAGCTCTGGCACCGCGATGTCGGCGGCACCTTTGCCTTCTCGACCGCCCTGCGGGTGGTGTTCGCGCCTTGAGCGCCCGGGGGGTGGGAGGCATCGGTCGACGGGGCCCAACCCTCAGTTGACCGTGCCTTAATCGTGAGCCAGGGGTCTCGCTGATGGTCGAGGGCTGCAATCGCGGCCCGTATTCGATCGGATCCCCCCCGCGCAGCGTGCGCGGGCCGCACCGAGACCCTCACCGATGACACAGCACACTCTCCGCAAGCCCCGCGCGCGCGTCGCGCAATCGGCGCTCTTCACCGCTGGCCTCTTTGCCGCCCACCTGGCGTTCGCCGCGCCGGTCGCGGCGGCGCAAGGCCAAGGCCCGTTCCGCCGCGTCGCGACCTTCCCGGTCTTCGAAAACACGGCCATCACGGACCAGACGTCGGCCGAGATCGTCGCCGCGAGCACCGACGGCAACCTCCTGATCTACACCGACTCTGGCAACGACCGCATCGGCTTCATCGACATCACGGACCCCGCGGCGCCGACGCCCGGCGGCGTGCTGGGCATGACCGGCGAGCCGACATCCGTCGCCGTCCTCGGCGGTTACGCGCTGGTCGCGGTGAACACGAGCGCCGACTTCATCAACACCTCGGGCGACCTCGCCGTCGTCGACCTGGCGACGCGCCAGGTCGTGCGCAACATCGCCCTCGGCGGGCAGCCGGACTCGGTCGCGGTGTCCCCGGACGGGCGCTACGCCGCGATCGCGATCGAGAACGAGCGCGACGAAGAGCTCGGCAACGGCGCGCCGCCGCAGCTGCCCGCGGGCTACGTCGTCATCGTGGACCTCGTCGGCGCGCCGGCGAGCTGGACGACGCGCAACGTGGACCTCGTCGGCGTGCCGGACCTGTATCCGGACGACCCCGAGCCCGAGTACGTGGACATCAACGCGTCGAACATCGCCGTCGTGACGATGCAGGAGAACAACCACATCGCGCTGATCGACCTGGCGACGGGCGCGGTGATCCTGGACTTCTCCGCCGGCACCGTCGACCTCGACGAGATCGACACGAACGAGAACGACCTCATCGAGCAGTCGAGCTCGCTCTTGGCCGTCCCGCGCGAGCCCGACGCGGTGAGCTGGATCTCGCCGTTCACGTTCGCGTCGGCGGACGAGGGCGACCTCAACGGCGGCAGCCGCGGCTTCACGGTTTGGGCCCCCTGGGGCCTGCCGCTCTACGAAGCGGGCAGCACGATCGAGCACGCCGCGGCGCGCATCGGCCACTACCCCGAGGGCCGCTCGGAGAATAAAGGCACCGAGCCCGAGAGCGCCGAGTTCGGCGACTACAACGGCGATCGCTTCTTGTTCATCGGCTCGGAGCGCGCGAACCTCGTGTTCGTCTACCGCCTCGTCGGCTCGCCCCTCTTCGGGTCGTCGAACCCGATGCTCGAGCAGATCCTGCCGACCGGCGTCGCCCCCGAGGGGTTGCTGGCGATCCCGCAGCGCGACCTCTTGGTCGTGGCGTGTGAGGAAGACTCGCGCGACGACATCATCCGTGGCTCGGTCATGATCTACCAGCGCACGGGCCAAGGGAACTACCCGCAGATCGTGTCGGAGAACCGCGTCGGCACGTCGGTGCCGATCCCGTGGGCGGCGCAATCGGGCCTCGTCGTCGCGCCTGGCAACGACCAGGTCCTCTACTCGATCCACGACAGCTTCTACCAACAGTCGCGCGTCTACCGCATGGAGCGCGGCGCGCAGGGGCCGATCCGAATCACGGACGAGCTGCCGCTGGTGGATACCAATTCGGTGCTCGGCAACGCGCTGCGCCGCTGGAAGTTCCTGCTGCCGAACACGCCGAGCTTTGACATCTCGAAGATCATCAACGGCGACTCGACCGTGAACCTCGACCCCGAGGGCATCGCTGTCGAGAGCGATGGGACCTCGTTCTGGATCGCGTCGGAGGGCGCCGGGAACCTGAACAACGGCGTCAGCAACCCGAGCAACCGCCCGTTCGCGTCGCCGAACCTGCTCATCAAGGCCGTCCGCAACCCAGGCGCTGACACGCTCGAGATCGTGCGCGTCGTCGGCCTGCCGTTCGAGATGACCAGCAACCAGCTGCGCTTCGGCCTCGAGGGCATCACCGTCGCGGACGACGCTGCGGTCTACGTGTGCCTGCAGCGCGAGTGGGGCAACGCAGGCGACCCGAACGGCTCGGTGCGCATCGGCCGCTTCGACCTCACGACCGGCATGTGGACGTTCGCGTTCTACCCGCTGGACGCCGTCGCGTCGGCGAACGGCGGCTGGGTCGGCCTCTCCGAGATCACGTACCTCGGCAACGGCCGGCTCGCGGTGCTGGAGCGTGACAACCAGGGCAACGCAGACGCAGCGGTCAAGCGCGTCTACACGGTGGACCTGAACAGCGTCACGTTCCGTGACGTGTCGCAGGCGGCGAGCTTCGAGACGCTCGCGAAGACGCTGGAGATCGACCTCTTGGCGGCGGGCTCGTACGACCAGTTCGCCGGGTTCGTGCCCGAGAAGCTCGAGGGCATGGCCGTCCTCTCCGACGGCACGACCCTGATCGTCAACGACAACGACGGCGTGGACACCAACAGCGGCGAGACGGTCGTCGTCACCCTCCCGCAGCTCCTTCAGTGAGCCGATTTGGGGCGCCGGGGCCGACCCCGGCGCCCTTTCACGACGGAACCGTCACGAATGCTGACGGCGGGAAGCGGTACCTTGGGGGGCGGCGCCTTGTGCGCCGCCCCCCAAGATCATCATGCGACACTCCACGCTCACAGCCGGCGCCTCGTTGGCGCTCACGCTGACCGCTTCGTTCCTGCTCCTGCTCTCGGGCTGCGCCAGCGACGGCGGCAAGCGGCCGGCCAACAGGTCGCTCGACCTGACCGGGCGGCTGACCGAGCAGTACCAAGCGCTCTCCGGCAGCCTCGACGGGGCCGTTCAGGCGCTCTCGACGCTGCGCGGCACCGTCGAGCGCCAGGGGATCATCCAGCGCCAGAGCGTCGCGGTCGGCGACGTCGAAGGCGCCTTCAAGGGCCTCAAGGCGTCGCTCGCCGGGCTCCGCAAGGCGACCGCCAGCGTCGAAAGCGCGCAGGCGGGCCTCGGCAACTCGTTCAACGCGTACCTGGCGACCTGGGACAAGGAGATCGCGGGCTTCCAATCCGAGGACCTGAAAGAGAGCGCGCAGCGCCGCCGCGAGGCCTCCGACGGGCGCTTCAAGGCCCTGACGGCCGAGCTGTCGCAGGCGACGCCGAGCTTCGAGCGCTACATCGGACGCGTCGCCGAGCTCGAGAAGGCGCTGTCCCTCGACCTGACGCCCGCGGGCGTCGGCGCGCTCGACAGCGTGCTCGAGGACGCCATCGACGCCGCCAAGCCCCTGCGCGAGGAGACGGAGCGCCTCGCGGGCTTGACGCGCGAGTTCGGCCAGACGCTGACGGCGGCGGGCGCGCCAAAGTGACCGCCATGGGGCGGCCCCCGGTGGTCGCCCGCCATCGCGCCCGCGCGCGAGGTAGCATGTCGCCCCTTTCCAGCGACTCCTGACCACGCGCGCCCATGTCACTGCTCTCCATCGACGGCCTCAAGAAGCACTTCGGCGCCCAGGAAATCCTGCGCGGCGCGTCGACGAAGATCGACCCCGGCGAGAAGGTCGGGATGGTCGGGCGCAACGGCGGCGGCAAGACCACGCTGTTCCGGATCATCGCCGGTGAGGAGGTGCCCGACTGGGGCTCCGTCACGCTGCGCCGCGGCGCGCGCCTCGGCGTCGTCCCGCAGCGGCCAGTGTTCCACCCGGGCGTCACCGTGCGCGAGTACGTGGCCGGGGGCCTCTCGGAGGTCCGGCAAGCGATCCAGGAGTACGAGGATTGCACGCACCGCATGGGGCACGCCGAGGGCGAGGACCTCGAGCGCGCGATGCGCGACCACGACCGGCTCTCGTCGCGCATCGAAGAGCTCGGCGGCTGGGAGACCGAGCGCCGCGTCGAGGTCGTGCTCGGCGGCATCGGCCTCGTCGAGCAGTTCTGGGACCGCGAGGCCGCGACGCTCTCCGGCGGCGAGAAGAACCGCGTCGCGCTCGCGCGTGAGCTCGTCGCGGGCCACGACATCCTGCTGCTCGACGAGCCGACGAACCACCTCGACCTCGAGGGCATCGAATGGCTCGAGCGGTACCTGAAGGACCTGCACACCGCGATCCTCGTCGTCAGCCACGACCGGCGCCTCCTGACGAACTGCGTCAGCCGCATCATCGAGCTCGAGCGCGGCGAGATCGTCTCGTACACGGGCAACTACCCGAAGTACATCACCCTGAAGCAGGAGCGCTACGAGTCGGAGCTGCGCGCGTTCGAGCAGCAGCAGGACATGCTGCGCAAGGAGAAGGCGTTCATCGACAAGCACATGGGCTCGCAGCGCACAGCAGAGGCCAAGGGCCGCCAGAAGCGGCTCGAGCGCGTCGAGAAGCTGGAGAAGCCGAACCACGACGTGCGCCGGCCCGTGATCCGCGCGCCGAAGGCCGCGCGCGGCGGTGAAGAGGTCTTGAAGGCCGAAGGCGTCTCCGGCGGCTACGGCGACAAAGTGCTGTTCAAGGACGTGGACCTGCGCATCGGGCGCGGCCAGCGCATCGGCATCGTCGGGCCGAACGGCGCGGGCAAGTCGACGTTCCTGAAGCTGATCGCGGGCAAGCTGGACCCGATGAGCGGCATAGTCGAGCGCGGCCACGGCGCGGTGTGCGCGTACTACGACCAGGACACGTCGCACCTGCGCGGCGACCACACGGCGGCCGAGGAGCTGCGGCGGCACTATCCGGCGATGACGGACCAACAGGTGCGCGACCACCTCGCGCGCTTCCTGTTCCGCGGTGACGAGATCGAGAAGCTCGTGTCGCTGCTGTCGGGCGGCGAGCGCGCGCGGCTCTCGCTGTCGATCTTGGTGCTCTCCGAGCCGTCGTGGTTCGCGCTCGACGAGCCGACGAACCACCTCGACCTCGCGAGCCGCACCGCGCTCGAAGAGATGCTCGGTGAGTTCCAGGGCGCGATCATCTGTATCAGCCACGACCGCGCGTTCCTCGACGGCATCACGAACACCACGTACGAGGTCGGCGGCGGCACAGTGCGCGAGTTCGAAGGCAACTACTCGGCGTGGCGCGCGACGAAGGAAGCCGAGTCGAGCGCTGCGAGCGACGAGCGCCAGAAGCGCGAGGCGGCGGCACGGCGCGCAGCGGTCGAGGCCGAAGCCAAGCGCCAGCAACAGGCGGCGCAGCAGCAACAGCAAAAGGGCGCGCCCAAGAGCACGAGCGGCAAGCGGAAGAACCCGCGCAACCCGTTCAAGCTCGAGCAGCTCGAGCAGCGCATCATGAAGCTCGAAGAGGAGCTCAAGAAGCTCCACGACTCGCTCGTGACGGAGGCGGTCTACAAGGACGCCGCGAAGCTGCGGGACACGCAGTTCCGCATCGCAGAGCTCGAGATGGAGCTCGAGGCGGCGAACGAAGAGTGGATCAACTGGGACGCGTGAGCCGCACGGGGGACGCGGCCCCCGTGCAGCACCGGCGCGCGCTCAGGCGCACACGGGGGGCGCTCCCCAGCGCGCCGCTCAGGTGCGCGAGGCCTCGAAGATGCTCTGGATCGAGGCGTTGAGCAGCGCGTGGAACTCTGCCGCGGACTGCTGCGCGCTGAGGCCTTCGGAGAGCGCGCGCGAGAAGCTCGCGATCATGCCGTGGTTCCGCGCGAGGCGCGCGTTCGACTCCTCGCGGCTGTACCCGCCGGACAGCGCGACGACGCGCAGCACGGCGCGGTGCGCGATGCAGGGCTTGTAGAAGTCGTCCTGCTCCGGGAGCGTGAGCTTCAACATGACCTCTTGCCCCGCCGGCAGCGCGTCGAGCTGCGCCAGGAGCGCGTCCTGCAGCAGGCGCTCGCAACCGGACTTGTCGCCGCTGTGGATGTCCACCTCGGGCTCGATGATCGGGATCAGGCCGGCGGCGAGGATCTGCTTGCCGACCTCGAACTGCTGGTCAACGACGGCCTTCACGCCGGCCGCGTTCGCGTCCTTGATGACCGAACGCATCTTCGTCCCGAAGACGCCGACCTTCTTCGCGCGCGCCAGGAGCGCGTCGAGGCCCGGCATCGGCTTCATGACCTGCACGCCGTCGGCGGCGTCCGCGAGGCCCTTGTCGACCTTCAGGAACGGCACGACGCGCTTCTCGTTCCAGAGGAACTCCGCCGAGCCGAGCCCGCGGATCGCGCGATCCATCGTGTTCTCGAAGAGGATCGCGCCGAGGATGCGGTCGCCGTTGAACGCGGGGTCCGTGATGATGCGGGTGCGCATCTCGTGGACCCGCGTGTACATCTCCTCATCGCCCGAGTACTCGCTCTCGGACACGCCGTAGAGCTTGAGCGCCTTCGGGGTGCTGCCACCGCTCTGGTCGAGGGCGGCGATGAAACCTTGTTGCTCGCGGACTTTGAGGAGCTGCTGTTCGAACGACATGTCGAGATCGGAGGCGGGGTCGGAGTCGGCCGCCCCTGAATGGGGCGCGGGGGACCGGGGGTTCGGCCGACGAGTTTACTGAAAGCGCGGGCGAACTCACCTCAGAGCGTCCACCAAGCAAAGAGGAACTCGAGCCTCCGGAACGGCCCGACGATCAGCCCGAGCAGCCCGATAGAGAGGACCAGGGCCCGGGCCCAGCGCCAGGCCGCGCTTTGGGCGCCGTAGAACCGCCGCGCGGCCAAGCTGAGCCACAACGTCGCTAGGGCGAGCTCGACCGGGACGAAGATCGCGTCACCGTTGAGCCATTCGAGCCCAGGGAACGCGCCGCGCGCGGCCGCGCCGAGCGCCTCGAACAGCGGCAGCGAGACGAGCACCGCGAACCCGATCCACCACGCGATGAAGTGCGTCGCGAGGACCAGGTGATCGATGAGGCGCCGGCCGCTGCGCAGGAACGCCACGGCCAGCAGCGCCGCGAACATCGGGACGAGGCTGACGACGACGAGCTTCGAGACCGAGGCCGCGTGGGCATCGAAGGCGTGGGCGAATTGGCTCAGCGCCGCGGATGGGCGGCCCTCCCCGAGCCCCGCGAGGCGCTCGATGTCCTCTGGGGCGAAGCCGCGCTGGGCGAGCCGGGCCGCGACGTCCTTGCGCCACGGGGAGCCGCTGAGGTGCATCTGCAAGGGCGTCTTGAGGAAGCCCGTCGAGACCATGGACGCGACGAAGTAATAGGTGACGTTGACGAAGAAGAAGACCGACCACGGCCGCGGCCAGCGCACCCGCGCGCCGCGGGCCCATTCGGCCGAGAGCGCGCCTGGGCGACGGACCAAGCTCCACAGGGCGCGGAGCCACCGACCGTCGAGGCTGCCGACGGCCCGCACCGGCGCGAGCGCGTACTCGATCAAGCGATCCCGCCGCGGGTCGGGCCGCTGTTCGCCGCATTGGTGGCAATACGGGCCAAGGAACGCGCCCTCGCACGTGGGGCAGGCCGCAGCGGCGGCGCCTCGTCGCGGGGCCTCGGGCGTCATCGGCGGCTCGTCGTTCACGCTCGGCAGGGTAACCCGCCCCTTGGCCGAGTATCCTCTTACGCCTCATGCAGCAGTTCCTTGACGCGATTCGGGCCGCGCTGGCAGCGGCCTCGGGCCTCCCCATCGAGGAGATCCGCCTCGAGCGCCCGCGCGACCCGAAGCTGGGCGACGCGGCCTTCCCGTGCTTCCCGCTGGCGAAGGCCCTGAAGCAGGCGCCCCCGGCGATCGCAGCGGAGCTCGCGCGGAAGGTCGATGAGGCGCTTGAAGGCGTCACGGCGACCGCGACCGGGCCCTACCTCAACTTCGTCATCGACCGGGCGCTCCTGGCGCGCACGATCGTGAACGAAGTGCTCGAGCAGGGCGCCGCCTACGGCTCGTCCGACGAGGGCCAAGGGCAAACGATCGTCATCGACTTCTCGTCGCCGAACATCGCGAAGCCGATGTCGGTCGGGCACCTGCGCTCGACCGTGATCGGCGCGGCGACGCAGCGCCTCTTCAACGCGCTCGGCTATCGCACCGTCGGCATCAACCACATCGGCGACTGGGGCAGCCAGTTCGGCAAGCTGGTCGCTGCGATGAACCGCTGGGGCGCGACGGTCGACGTCGAGCGGGACCCGATCAAGGCGCTGTTGGAGCTGTACGTGCGCTTCCACAAGGAGGTCGAGCAGGACCCGGCCCTCGAGGAAGAGGGCCGCGCGGCCTTCCGCGCGCTCGAATCGGGCGCAGAGAACGAAGTGCGGGCGACGTGGCGCCGCCTGACAGAGCTGTCGTTGGCTGAGTTCCAGAAGATCTATTCGCGCCTCGGCGTGGCGTTCGACTTGATCCGCGGCGAAGCGTTCTACGAGACGCACCTCGACGCGGCGATCGAGCGCATCGTCGCGTCGGGTGTGACGGTGGAGAGCGAGGGCGCGCTCGTCGTGCCGCTCGACCAGTTCGGCGAGCACGTGCCGCCGTGCCTGCTGCGCAAGACGGACGGCACGACGCTGTACGCGACGCGCGACCTCGCGGCGGTCTTCCACCGCTTCGAGGAGTTCCAGTTCGCGCGCTGCCTGTACGTCGTCGGCGCGGACCAGCGGCTGCACTTCCAGCAGTTGAAGTGGGTCCTGCAGCGCATGCAGCTCCCCTGGGAGCCGCGCGTCGAGCACGTCGACTTCGGGATGCTGCGCCTGCCCGAGGGCAAGATGAGCACACGCGAGGGCCGGGTCGTCTTCCTCGAGGACGTCCTGGACCGCGCCCGCGACGAGGCCGCGAAGGTCATCGCGGCGAAGAACCCGGACCTCGCGGGCGCCTCGGAGGTCGCCGAGGCCGTCGGCGTCGGCGCGGTCGTGTTCAACGACCTGAAGCGCGAGCGGGTCAAGGACGTCGAGTTCGTCTGGGAGGACGTGCTCTCGTTCGAGGGTGACACCGGCCCCTACGTCCAATGGACACACGCGCGCCTCGCCTCGATCGGGCGCAAGGTCGCGGACGCGGACGAGGGGCAGGCGGCGCCGGACTGGTCGGCCCTCGAGGCCGCCGCGCCGCTGCTGCTGATCCTCGGGCGCTACCGCGACGTGCTGCGTGGCGCCGCCGAGCGCGCGGAGCCGAGCGAGGTCACGGGCTACCTCCTGGGCCTCGCCCGCGAGGTCAACTCGTGGATCGCGAAGGAGCGCGTCCTCGGCCAGGAGCCGAGCGTCACGGCCGCGCGGGTGGCGCTCGCGCTCGCGGCGCGGCAGGTGCTCGCGAACGGCCTCGGGATCCTCGGGGTCGCCGCGCCCGAGGCGATGTGAGCTGCGCGATGTGAGCAGCCGGATGTGAGCAGCCCGATGTGGCCCGAAGCGGCGCGGGACCGTCGCGAAACGCGACGGTCCGAGCGCAATTTCGGGCCCTTTTGCCCCCTGGAAACGGTTTCCACTGGAGGCCGTTCAAGTCGCCCCCTTAGCCCGCCGAAGACGAACTTCGGCGGAGTGTCCCTAGCTCCGCCACCGCGACCTGCGACTCGGAGTCGGCACGGCGCGGACCCACGGGGATGACTTGAGCTTGGGGCACGCGCCTGTGATCGAACGCTACATCCGCGACGTCCCGGACTTCCCGAAGAAGGGGATCCTGTTCAAAGACATCACCCCGCTGCTCCAGAGCGCGGAGGGCCTGCGCGCCACGATCGACGGCCTGGCCTCGCTCGTCGACCCCTCGACCTACGACGTGATCGCCGGCGTCGAGTCGCGCGGCTTCATCTTCGGAACCGCGCTCGCGCTGGCCTTGAACAAGGGTTTTGTACCGATTCGCAAACCCGGCAAGCTGCCTTGGCGCACAGCCGCGGAGTCCTACGAGCTCGAGTACGGCACGGACACCATCGAGATCCACGTCGACGCCTGCGACAGCGGCAAGCGCGTGCTGCTCGTGGATGACCTCCTCGCGACGGGCGGCACGATGGGCGCCGCCGCGAAGCTCGTGCGGCGCATCGGCGGGGAGCCGATCGCGGCCGTCGTCGTCATCGAGCTCGCGTTCCTCGAGGGGCGCAAGCGGCTCGACCTGCCGACCCATTCCCTGATCACAGTCGACTGACCGCGGGCAACCTAGCTTGCCCCGGCGAGGGGCGCTCCGAACATGGCCACGAAAAAGAGCACGTCCGACACCCTTGTCCAGCCGGCCGCCCAGCAGGTCAAAGTGACCCGCCAAGCGACCTCCGAGCGAGAGCAGCCAAAGATGACGACCCCGATCGAGGAGCTTCCGACCGAGGAGATCTGGGCGCATTATCGCCAGGCGCGCAAGGCGAAGAACGGCCCGCAGACGGAGCACATTCGCAACGTCTTGATGGAGCGCCACTACCCGCTGGTGCGTTACATCGCGGAGCGCCTGCTGCAGACGCTGCCGAAGTCGATCGAGCTCGACGACCTGGTCAGCGCCGGCCTGTTCGGCCTGATGGACGCGATCCGCGGCTTCGAGCCCGAGCGCGGCATCAAGTTCAAGACGTACTGCACGACCCGTATCCGCGGCTCGATCCTCGACCAGCTACGGAGCCAGGACTGGGTCCCGCGCCTCGTCCGCCTGAAGGCCTCGCGCATCGAGCGCGCGCTGCAGCGGCTGATCGGCATGCACGGCCGTGAGCCCACGCACGCGGAGCTGGCGGCGGAGCTCGAGCTCGAGCACGGCGAGCTCAGCATCGAGATCGCCAGCGCCAGCGCCAAGTCGATGTACTCCCTGTCGGACAAGTGGGAGGACCGCGACGAGGACGGCTCGATGGAGAAGGTCGACGTCCTGGAGGACCGCAAGAGCGTCGACCCCATCGGCGAGATCAACCGCGAGGACATGATGACGTTCATCTGCCGCTCGCTGACCGGCAAGGAGCGCTTCATCATCGAGCAGTACTACCAGGTCGGTCACACGATGCGCGAGATCGGCGAGATGCTGGCGCTGACGGAGAGCCGTGTGTGCCAGATCCACTCGAACGTGATGCTGCGCCTGAAGGGCCTCTTCAACGCGAAGCAGAATACGCTGCTCATGTGAGCGCTCGGTGGCGGCTTGGCCGCAGGCGTGCGAACATCGCGCCCCCATGGGGACGATCTCAACCGCTGCTGCGCGCCTCGCTCGAAATTGGCTCTATCGGCGCGGCGCTCGCCCGCGCGGTCGCGTCGCGATCGCGCTGGCGGCGCCGTTGCTCGTGGGTGGAGGGTTTGCCCAGGAGCCGGAGGCGCAGCCTGCGCCCGAAGCCGAGGTCGCGGCTGAAGCGCAGGCCACGCGGCGCCCCAACATCCTGTTGCTCGTCACGGACGATCAGCGCTGGGACGCGCTCGGGTGCGCCGGCAATCCCCGCGCGCGCACGCCCCACATGGACGCGCTCGCGCAGGACGGCGTCCGCTTTCGCAATGCGTTCGTGACGACGTCGATCTGCGCCGCGAGCCGCGCGACGATCTTGACGGGGCTCTATGAGCGCACGCACAAGTACACCTTCGGCACGCCGCCGATGAGCGCCGCGGACGTGGCGGCGAGCTACCCCGCAGAGCTCCGGCGCGCGGGCTATCGCACGGGGTTTGTCGGCAAGTTCGGGGTGCGCGCGGGGCAAGGCGGCTCGGCGGTGATGTTCGATTCCTTCGCGCCGTTGAGCCCTGGGCCGTACTGGAAGGCGCAGCCCGACGGGACGCAGCGTCACCTCACCGACCTCACGTGCGACCGCGCGCTCGAGTTCTTGGACGGCTGTGACGGCGCGCAGCCTTGGTGCCTGTCGATCAGCTTCAACGCCCCGCACGCGGAGGACGGCGACCCGCAGCAGTACTTCTGGCCTGCGGCGCAGGACGGCTGGTACGACGACGTCGAGTTCCCTGTGCCGCGGACGATGACGGCGGAGGTCTTTGCGGCGGCGCCGGAGTTTGTGCAGCGATCAGAGAGCCGGCGGCGGTTCCATTGGCGCTTCGACGAGCCGCGGAAGTACCAAGAGATGGTGCGCGGCTATTACCGCATGATCAGCGGCGTGGACGCGGTGGTCGGGCGGCTGCGGGGCGCCCTCGCGGCGCGCGGCCTCGCCGACGACACGGTGATCGTGTTCTGTTCGGACAACGGCTACTTCCTGGGCGAGCGCGGCTTCGCGGGCAAGTGGTACGCGTACGAGCCCTCGGTGCGGATCCCGTTGATCGTCATGGACCCGCGGCTGCCGGCGCTGCGGCGGGGCGGGACATGCGACTTGACGGCGCTGAACGTGGACCTCGCGCCGACCATCTTGGAGTACGCGGGGGTCGCTGCGCCGAGCACGTACCAGGGGCGGAGCCTCGTGCCGTTGGCGCGCGGGGTGGCGCCGGTGGAGTGGCGTACGGAGTTCTTCTATGAGCACCTGTTCGACACGCCGATCCTCCCGAAGAGCGAGGGCCTGCGGACGGAGCGCTTCACGTACATCCGCTGGTTCGAGAGCGATCCGATCGTCGAGGAGCTGTACGACCACCAGGCGGACTTCGACGAGGTGACGAACCTGGTCGGGGACCCGTCGTACGCTGTGGTGTTGGCGGACCTACGCGCGCGCGCGGACACCCGCCGCGACGAGCTCGGCGGCCCCTGGTCCCGGCCCCGCTGACGCGCGCACGATACGGACCGCAGCCCCCGCGGGCTGGGCGCGCTGCGCCAGCCCGCGGGTCACCAGCCCGCGGGTCACCAGCCCGCGGGTCACCAGCCCGCGGGTCACCAGCCCGCGAATCAATGGAAGAGGGCGGTCGACCGGACGCACGCCGCGACAAACGTCTCCGGGACGCGCGGCGACGACGCCCAGTGCGTGCGAAACGGCAACGCCAACAGGTTTGTGCCGCCGTACGCGTGGACCTCAGGACCCGTGATCGCCCGCACGAACGGCGCGTCGGCCTCGGAGGCATCCAGCGACGCGTCGGAGAGGCGCGCGTGGCGCCAAGCGTGGCCGCGCAGGCGCGTGCCCTCCGGACCGACCAACGTCTCGCAGTTCGTCTCGACCTCGACGTACCCCGCGAGCATCGGCTCTGCGGTGCACACGAAGTCGACGTCCAACGCCCCGACGAGCCGGTGCAAGGTCCCTGACAACGAACGCGCGCCGCGCGCCAAGTACACGAGGCCCCCACCCAACGCGAGCGTCGGCACCCCGCGCGCGATCGCGCCGCGCAGCGCCTCGCGCAGGCCGGTGTTCGATGAGAGCTCCGCCGTGTGGCTCTCAACCGGTCCGTCACCCAGGACCAACCCGTCGAGGTCCGGCAGCCTCCGGTCGGTCAACGGCGAGAACGGCACGAGCTCCGCGCCCGCCGCCTCGAGCCGCGCCAGGTCGTCCTCGAAGTAACGATTGAACGCCGCGTCAAGCGCGACGCCGACGCGCACGGCGCAGGGCGCGGACGTCAACGCCAGCGGCTCCGGCAGCGGCGTCGCAGCCCGCGCCACCGCGAGCATCGCGTCGAGGTCGAAGCAACGCTCGGCGAGCTGGCCGAGCGCCTCGATGCGCACCTCATCGAGCCAACCGGCGTCGCGCGGACAGGCGCCGAGGTCACGCCCCGGATGCCGCAGCGTCGTGCACGTCGGCAACGAACCGAGCAGCGGCGCAGAGCCGCTCGCTTCGAGCGACGCGCGCAGGTTCCCGGTGTGCCCCGGGCCATCGACGTGATTGGCGATGAAGCCGGCGATCGGGACGCGCGGGTCGTAGCGCTGGAACCCGCGCGCCAGCGCCGCGATCGAGCCGCCGAGGTTCGACCCGTCCAGCACGAGCAGGACCGGCAGCTCGAGCCAGCGCGCGAGCTCCGCGGACGACCCGTCGTCGGAGGTCGGGTCCACCCCATCGAAGAGCCCGAGGGCCCCCTCGACGAGCGCGACGTCAGCCCCCTCGACGCCCCGTTGAAAGGTCCGCCGGAGGGTCTGCCGCCCCATGAGCCAAGGGTCGAGGCAGTGGGCGGGCCGACCCGTCAGGCGCTCCATCATGGGCGCGTCATGGCCGTCTGGACCCAGGGTGAACGCCGCTACGGAGAGGCCTCGGCGCCGCAGCCCTGCGGCGATCGTCAAGAGGGCGGCGGACTTGCCGACACCACACCCGACTCCAGAGACAAGTAAGCGAGGGACCCGGTGCATCGCGATGGGGCGACGGATGCTAGAGATGTGGCGGCGGCGATCCAAACCTCCGGGCACCCGGTGGGTCGGGTAGTCCCGAATTGGACACACGCCAAGCCACACTACGCAAGTAACATACTGACAAGTATGCTATTTACGAGTATGTTCTAAGCCGGGGGTCCTTCCCTCAACCGCTTCCGCAGCCGCCCCACTTCGACGCGGACATCGCGCCCGTTGACCTGGGCCAGCTGGTAGAGCTCGAGCGCCCGCCGCAGCTCCACTTGGCCCCCGATACCGCCCTCGGCAAACTCCGCGAGCTGGAACAGGACGTCGCCGTCCTCTTCCACGAGCATGCACGCCTCCAGGACAGCCTTGGCCGCCGCAGGGTCGAGCTCGAAGCCGCCCGAGCCCTCGAGGTGCCGCTTCGCGATCCAGAGCGCGGCTTGGGCGTTCCCGCGGCGCGCGGCGTCGGTCACCAGCTCGCGGCCGCGCTCGACGTCGCGCGGCAGGTGCTCGCCCTCCATCAGCGCGAAGCCGAGGTTCGCCGCGCCGTACGCGTCGCCGAGCGACGCCGCGTGCCGGTAATGATCGAGGGCCACGGCCCGGTCGAGCGGCACCGCCTCGCCGTACCACGCGAGCACGCCGAGGTAGGTCGACGCCGGCGCAAACCCCGCCTCGGCCGAACGTCGCAGCCAGTCGAGGCCGGCCGGCACGTCCTTGTCGAGCCCGACCCCCTCGATCAGCCGCACCGCGAGATCGTGCGCGACCTCAGGGTCGTCCTGCGCCAGCCCCTCGAGGCGCTCGCGCCCCGCGGCGAGGTCCGGCGCGATGCCCGTGCCGTCCACCAACGCAAACGCGAGCCAGCGCTCGGAGGCCACATGCCCCAGCTCCGAAGCCCGCTGGCGCAGCTCATAAGCGCGCTCGAGGTCGCGCGTGACCCCCTCGCCATTCGCGTAACAGACGGCGAGGTTGCCCAATGCGACCGGATCGTCCTGCTCCGCAGCGGCGCGGTACCAGCGCAGCATCTCCTTGAAGCTGCGCGGCACGCCGTCGCCAAAGCGGTGGCGGAACCCGAGCTGCACCATCGACGAGGCATGGCCCGCGTCCGCTGCGATCCGCAGCCAACGCACGCTCTCCGCCTGGTCGGCGAGCTGCTCCTCGTAGAGCTCCGCGAGGAGCCCCGCGCACTCCTCGTCCTGGTGCCGCTCGAAGCCCTCGCGCAGGAGCGCCAGCGCCCGCGGGAGGTCCCGCGGGAACTGATCGCTCTCCGCCAGGAGCTCTCCGAGGTCGAAGTGCACTTCGTCCGAGCCGAGGGCGAGGGCGCGCTCGTACCACTGCGCCGCGAGGGCGTGGTCACGCGGCGCGCCGAGCCCGTGGTGATGGGAGCGCCCGACCGAGGCCATCGCCTCCACGTGGTCGCCCTCTGCCGCCCGCAGGAACCAGCGGTACGCCGTCGCCTCGCTCCGGGGGACCCCGTCTCCGTCCGCGTAGCGGCACGCGAGCTCGAACTGTGCGACCGCGTCCCCCTCTTGCGAGCGGGTGCGCAGATCTTGAATCTCTTGGTCTGCCATGGCGAGCGCGCTTGGGGCCGCGCCGGGCCCTGCCGATATTGGAACCGATGGAGGACCGAATCGACTGCACACGGTGTCGTCACTTCGTGGTGACTTGGCGCCCGGAGACGCCCCGCGGCTGTCGAGTCTACGGGTTCGAGGGGGTCCGGTTGCCCGCGCTCGTGGTTCTGGACGCGACCGGCGAGCCCTGCCGGAGCTTCGATTTGCGGCCGCGGACCGCCGCGGAGCGCCCCAGCCGCCCGGCCGGCGATCGCTTCGCGTGACGCTCCGCGGCGCCGTGTCCCCCCGCTAACATCCTCTATAAGCCATGCCCGAAACACCGCCTGCGCTCTCGGCGCCCCGCAATCTCACCTCGATCCAGTCGTTCCTCCTGCGCGAGGAGGCCCGCTTCCCCCAGGCGACGGGGACGCTGACCTGGATCCTGTCCGCCCTGACGCTGTCAGCGAAGTTCATCGCGGCGCGCGTGCGGCGCGCGCGGCTCGAGGACGTCCTTGGCGCCCACGGGGCGGACAACGTCCAGGGAGAGGAGCAGCAGAAGCTCGACGTGATCGCGAACGAGACCCTGATCCGGTGCCTCGGCTCGCGCCCGGGCGTCGCGATCCTCGGGTCCGAGGAGGACGAGCACGCGCACATCCTGCACCGCGACACCACGGGCGAGCGCCCCTACGTCGTGCTGTTCGATCCGCTCGACGGCTCGTCGAACCTGGACGTCAATGGCGGGGTGGGCACGATCTTCAGCATCCTCCACCACGACCGCCGCGCCCAAAAGATCGAGGAATCGGCGCTGCAGCCGGGCACCAAGCAGGTCGCAGCGGGGTACGTGCTGTACGGCCCTTCGACCGTCCTCGTCCTGACGACCGGCAACGGCGTGCACATGTTCGTGCTCGACCCGGATGTCGGCTCGTTCCTGCTCGTGCAAGAGAACCTGCGCATCCCGGAGCGCTCAAAGAACTACTCGCTGAACGCCGCGAACCTCGCGACGTTCCCCGAGGGCTACCGCAACTACGTCCAGTGGGCCAACGAGAGCGGGTACTCGATGCGCTACGCCGGCGCGATGGTCGGTGACGTGCACCGCACGCTCTTGAAGGGCGGGGTCTTCCTCTACCCGCCGACCGCTAAGGCGCCGAAGGGGAAGCTGCGCCTCATGTACGAGGCAAACCCGATGGCGATGCTGATCGAGCAGGCCGGCGGCAAGGCCTTCTCTGGGACCGAGCGCACCATGGAGCAGCAGCCGCAGGGCCTCCACGAGCGCACGAGCGTCATCATCGGCAGCCCCGCGGAGGTCGACCACGTCCTGCGCTTCCTCGCCTGACGCGAGCGGCACGGGCCGCCTTGGCGCGACGAACTCGCTCCAGGGGCGGGAATGGCGGCGATCGACTGTTGTCACGATGGTCGCGAGTGCGATATTTGCCTGGAACGTATGAATTCATCGCCCCAAGAGAAGGCGCCCGAGGGGCAACCAGAGAGGCAACCCGAGGCGCCGCGTGAGAAGCCGGTCGCCGGGCGCACCATGTTCGTCGAGCTCCTGAAGACCCACGAGCGCTTGCAGAGCGAGTTCGCGCTCCTGTTCAAGCAGCACAAGCTGACGCTGGCGCAGTTCAACGTTTTGCGCATCCTGCGCGGCGCCGGCCCGCAGGGCCTCGCGTGCCAGGAGATCGGCGAGCGGCTGATCAATCGCCTGCCAGACGTGACGCGCCTCCTCGACCGGATGGAGGCCGCGCGCCTCGTGTCGCGCGAGCGAAGCAGCGAGGACCGCCGCGTCGTCACGGTGAAGCTCACGGCCGAAGGGCGCCGGCGCGTCGACGCGCTCGACGAGCCGGTGCTGGCGCTGCATGAGCAGCAGGTCGCGCACCTGTCGGTGCGCGAGGTCGAAGAGCTCGCGAGCGCCCTCGAGCGGCTGCGGACGCGGCCCGAGGGCTGAACGCGCGGCTTTGCCCCTACCGCGCGCGGCGCGGCGCGCGCAGCTCGCGCAGCAGCCAACGGTCGGGGTCGACCGCGACCTCTGCTTCGCCCACCTCGAACGTCACGCCGCCCACTGGGACCTCGACCCGCCGCAGCTCTTCGCCGACGCGCACGGGCACCGCGAGCGGGAACGGGAGGTCCTGCGGCGTCTCCCAGCGCAGCGTGAGCTGGCCTCCTTCCCGCGCCTCGACGAGGCGCGGCAACGTCGGTTGGCGGAGGTACACGTCGAAGAACCAACCGAGGTCGTGCCCGGCCTCGTGCTCGGCGATCGCGCGCAGCTCGTCGGTCGTCGAGAAGCGCACGGCGCTGCCGTCCGCGAGGTGCTCGAGGGTCGGGTCGGGGTACGCCCACCGACGCAGCACGCGGAAGAACACGTCGTCGCCGAGGTGCCAGCGCAGCGTGTGGCAGATCCACGAGCCCTTCATGTAGATGTCGATCCCCGGGGCGTCGCTGCCCTCCTGGGAGAAGTACATCTCGTTCGTCGCGCGCGGCCCGCGCGGCGCGACGGCGCCGCGGTTCAGCACGCGCAGGAGATCGAGCGCCATCTTCTTGCGGTACGCTTCCACGCCGAAGCGGCGCTCGAGGTAGAGCGCCTGGGTGTATGTGCCGACGCCCTCGTGGATCCAGAAGTCATTCCAGTCGAGGCACGTGACGAGGTTCCCCCACCACTCGTGCGACAGCTCGTGGTGGTGCAGCCAGTCGTAGTCGAAGTTCGGGTCGCGCTTGTAGCCGAAGCCGTAGGCGATGATCGACTGGTGCTCCATGCCGAGGTGCGGCGTCTCGACGACGCCGTACTTGTCCGCGCGGAACGGGTAAGGGCCGCAGACCTCCTCGAAGAAGCGCAGGTGATCGAGCACCTCGGGCAGGAAGGCGCGCGCGCTCTCTTCGTGCTCCGGCAAGGCCCAGAACTGCACGGGGAAGACCTTGCCGTCGACGCTCTCGAGCTGCGCGTCGAGGCGCACGTACGGCGCGACGTTCAGCGCGACGCTGTAGTTCGCGATCGGCGTCGAGACGTGCCAGTGCGAGGTCACCCAGCCGTCGTCGCCCACGACCTCTGCCATGTGCCGGCCGTTCGTCGCGACGACGAGGCCCGCGGGCAGCGTGAAGCGCAGGTCGACGGAGTCGGGCTTGTCCGACGGGTGGTCCTTGCACGGCCACCACAGGTCCGCGCCCTCGCCTTGGCAGCTCGTCGCGATCCAGTGCGCGCCGCTGGGCGTCTTCGACCAGGTGAAGCCGCCGGTCCAGGGCGGGTTCGTCGCGACGCGCGGCTTGCCGCCGTAGTCGACGCGCACGGCGAAGCGCTCGCCGACCGCGGTGAAGCCCGCGGACGGCTGGACGAAGATCCGGCCGTTGGCGTGCGCGTGCGCGACGAGCGCGCCGTTCACGCGCACGCTGGCGACGGTCAGCGCGTCGTCGAGGTCCAGCACGACCTCGCGCGCCGGCGCGAGCAGCCGCGCGGTCATCGTCAACGCGCCGCCGATCTCCTGGGCCTCGGGGTCGACGCGCAACGCTAGCTCGTAATGCAGGACGTCGTAACACGCCTGGTCGTCCGAGAGCGCCCCCCCAGACCCGGGACGAGCCACGTCGTCCTGGGCCCCACCACCGAGCGCCGTGACCAGCGCGACACCACTGAACCAAGCGAGTATCGTGTTCATGCTGCCCGAGAGGATACGGCGGCGCGCAGGATCGTTGGCGCTGGAGTTGGCGCCGCGTGCTGCGCGCGCATCCTCGGCCGTGACCACGCGCAAAAAGGCCTGCTATGTCCTCCAACCGCCTCGCCATCATCACCCTCGTCCTCGGCCTCGCCGCCGGCGCGATCGTCGGGTCCCTCCTCGACCCCCTCGGCCGCGCCAGCGGGCCGAACGTCGTGCGCGCCGCAGCGCCGGTCGGCGGGCCGCTCGTCCCGACCGTCAACGACGCCAAGCGCGCGGCGCCGTCCGTGGGCGAAGCGACGCTCAGCGCCGTGTCCGCCGGCCCGTCCGCGGCGCCGAGCGCGCCCGCCGACGTCGACGAGCGCACAGCCCGGGCCCTGAGCGAGCGCGCGGTCGCCTCCCTCGACGCGAGCCCGAGCGAGGACGAGGCCGCTTGGACCGCGCGCATCCGCGGCATCGTCGTCGACGAGGACGGCGCGCCGATCGCGGGCGCGACGGTCTACAGCGGCAACAACGACAGCTCGCGGCAACGGAGCCGAGGCGAATCGTCGAAGGACGTCGGCAGGGCCTGGCGCGGGTTCGACGCGCTCGAAGACGCGGTCGCGAACTCAGCCAAGTCCACGTTGGCCGCGCGCCGCGTCGCGCGCATCGCGACGACTGGCGCGGACGGGCGCTTCGAGCTCGAACGGCTCAGGCCTGGCGCACATTACTTGCAGGCCTATGCGGAGGGCCTCGTCTTTGACGGCGTCCGGACCCAGACAGGTGACCCCGCGCGCATCGTCGGCAAGCGCGTCTGCGAGTTCCACCTCGACGTGCGGCTCCCCGACGGGACCGCGCCCGAGGAGGCCCTCGTGACGGTCGGCGACGAGCGCCGCCGGAACAACCTCATCTGGACCCCCACCGAGCCAGTGCTGCGCATGTCGACGCCGACCGCCCAGCTCGAGGTGCTCGCCGGCAACACGACGAGCTTGGACTACCAGACCTATTCGTCCGAGTACAAGTCGGTCAGCCGCACGATCGACTTGGCGCGGGACGGCGCGGGTCCGCACGTCTTCGACCTCACAGCGCGCACGATCCTGCGCGTGACCGTCGACGACACGTCGACGATCGAGCCGCGCATGCCGGTGTGGGTCCAGGCGGTCAGCGCGGCGCAGGTGAAGGGCCGCGACCTCGCCAGCGCCTTCGAGGACGGCACCAAGCTGAGCCGCGTAGAGGGGCAGCGATACGACGTCCCGGACCTCGCGCCCGGACGTTACATCGTGGGCGCGGGCCGCGGGAAAGGGGCGCCAGAGGTCACCGCGACCGTCGAGCTCGGCGCGGGGATCACGGAGGCAGCCCTGCAGCTCCCCGAGATCGACCTCTCGCGGTTCCTCATCGTGCGCTGCAAGAGCCCCGAAGGCCGCCCGCTCGCGGGGGTTTCGATCTCATGCAGCGTCGAGAGCGGCAACGGCTCACGCTCTGGTGGTATCAGCACGTCGGAGCGTCCGGACGGCGAGTACTGGCTCTCGCTAGGCGACATACTCAAGGGCGTGGAATGGACCAAGGACGTCCATGTGCGCCTCACTGCGACGTCGCGCGGCTATGGGCAGCTCGATGTCGAAGTCCCGACGAACGCCTCCGAGCTCAACCTCGACTTCGAGCCCGCCTGCGACCTCATCGTGCAGGTCTCGGGGGACCTCTCCGCAGGCTTCTCGGTCCAATTGAGCGCGGTCGCGGAGGGCAATGACCCGGAGGCGATGATGCGCCGGATGAACCGGGGCGGGAACAAGCTCGTGCGCGTCGACGGAGAGGGGCGCGCGGTGCTCGCCGGGCTGCAGCCGGGCCCGATCGAAGTCCAGCTCGTGCAGACGACCGAGCGCTATTTCTGGGGCGAGCCGACGTTGACGCAAGAGATCACGCTGCGCCCCGGGAGCCAGACGATCAACTTGAGCGCGCCCGCGCTCTATGAGGTGCTCGTCCACGCCCCGGACCTCGAGGTCGGGACGCACATCCAGCTCTCGCCCGTGAGCGGCGCCCGCTCGCCGTTCGGCGGCGAAGGCGTCGAGACCGACGCGGATCACCGCGCGCGCTTCAAGAAGGTCGTCGCCGGGGAATATCGACTGCAATCCTGGGGCGGGGTCAGCGGCCAGATGAAGATCACGGTGCCCTGTGGTGAGGTGCTCTTCGCGCCAGAGCAGCCAAACGCGCTCGAGGTGACGGGCATCGTCGCGGGCAAGGCCGCGGCGCAGGCCGGATTGCAAAACGGCGACGTCATCGTGGCGATCAGCGGCCGCGAGATCGAGAGCGACAGCGCCATGCAGCGGCTCTATCTCGACATGCAGGACGCCGCGGTCACGGTCGACTTCCTGCGCGGAGGGACGCGTATGCAGGCGACCCTCGGGCCGTTCAAAGGCCAGCGAGCTTGGTCCGAGCTCGGCGCCAGCTTCGCGCCGGTCCGGCGCTGAGCCGCAGGTCGCGCCGTCGCGATTGAGCTCAGCGCTTCGGTCGTGCGCCTTCGACTTGTGGTTGCGCTTGCTCTCCGGCGCCCGGCGCTTCCTGGCGCTGTTCAGTCATGACCGTGTCCAGCTGAACGTCGCTGGAGGGCTCGTCCGGCTCCGTTCCGGCGGCTGCTGGTTCGGTCGCGTTCGCGATCGAGGCCTCGACCGGGTCCTCCAAGAGAACCGCGGTCCGCTGGACGCGCACAACATGGGTCGTGACCTCGGGCGCCAGCGCTGTCGACGCGGACGTCTCATTGCGGCGCTTCGCCGTCGGCGTTTCGCTCTGCGCAGGCTGCAGCGCCCAGGCTGCAATGAGCGCGCAGACGGTGGCGGCGCCCGCGACGAGCGGGCCTGAGGGTGTGACAGTTCGCATGGATCGAGCCTCCGAGGGCCGGCCGACCCTCGGTGGTCGCATCGGCGCCCTTCACCCGCGTCCTTGAGGCGAGGCGCGAAGAACGCTACACCCTCTCAATGCGAACCCTCGAAATCGCCGGCGGTGGCCGGATGCCCGCGCTCGGCCTGGGAACTTGGAAAGCGGCCCCTGGCGTCGTGGGCGAGGCAGTCCGTGAGGCGCTCCGCATCGGATACCGCCACATCGACTGCGCCGCGATCTACGGGAACGAGGCCGAGATCGGCGCCGCGCTCGCGGACGCGCTCCGCGCCGGCGAAGTGACCCGCGATGAGCTATGGATCACTTCGAAGCTCTGGTGCAACGCGCACGCGTACGACGACGTCGCGCCGGCGCTGCGGAAGACGCTCGCGGACCTGGGCCTCGCGCGCCTCGACCTGTACCTCGTGCACTGGCCGATCGCGGTGCGCCGGGACCTGGTGAGCGCCAAGGCCCCGGGGGACTTCATCCCGGACAGCGAAGTGACGCTGCTGGACACGTGGCGCGGCATGGAGGACGCGGTCGCGGACGGCCTCACGCGCGCGATCGGCGTCTCGAACTTCAGCGTCAAGAAGCTGCGCGAGCTCGCGCCGAGCGCGCGCCTGAACCCCGCGGTCAACCAAGTCGAGCTGCACCCGTACCTGCAACAGCGCGAGCTCGTCGCGTACTGCCACGCCAACGACATGGCCGTCACCGGGTACTCACCGCTCGGATCGAGCGACCGGCCGGCGGGGATGAAGCGCGAGGGCGAGCCCGCGCTGCTCGACGACCCCGTCATCTCCGAGGTCGCGGCGCACCACGGCGCGTCCCCCGCGCAGGTCCTGATCGCGTGGCAACTGCATCAGGGGCTCTCGGTCATCCCGAAGTCGACGCACCCCGCGCGCCTGCAGGAGAACTTCGAGGCGCGCGAGCTCATCCTCGACCCCGACGACCTGGAAGAGATCGCGGCCCTCGACCTGCACCGCCGCTATGTCGACGGGGCGTTCTGGGCGCTGCCGGGCGGGCCGCACACGCTCGCAAACCTCTGGGACGAGTGAGCGCGCCGGGCCGCGCCGGCGCGCGTGGGCCTGCACGCGGCGACCGCGACGGGCGCGACGAACCTCAGTCGTCGTCCTCGTCGCCCTCGAGGGCGAGCACAAACGCCGCGCGCCGCGGCGGCGGCATCGGCGCGTCCGCGCCCTTGACCGAGCGCCACACGACCTCGTTCAACGCGAGGTCGTCCGCGGCGTCCTCGCGCGAGAGGTCCATCCGCTCGGACGCCGCCGCGCCGTAGGCGGTCTTCGCGTTGAGCTCGTCCAGCGGCCACGTCGCCGCGCGCGCCTCGAACGGCGACAGGTCCGGCGCGCCCATGAAACACTCGTACATCGGGCGCGCTGCGACGTCGAACTGGCTCAGCGGCTCGAGGCCGAGGATCAGCTCCATCGTGCGCAGCATGCTGCACGTCGAGTACATCGCGCTGACGACCGCGCCGCGGCGCACGTACGGCCCCGCGACGAGGGCGACCGTGCGGTGCGCGTCCACGTGGTCCGGGCCGTTCTGCGCGTCGTCCTCGACGACGAAGACGCTCATCGTGGGCCAGAACGACGAGCGCGAGAGCGCCTCCATGATCTGCCCGAGCGCCAGGTCATTGTCCGCGACCATCGCGCGCGGCGTGCGCTTCCCGGCGCGTGTGCCCCAGGTGTGGTCGTTCGGCAGGCGCAGCACGATCAGCTGCGGCAGCTCGCCTTGGGCCTCGAACTGCGCGAGCTCGACCTTGAACCGCGCCACGCGGTCGACGTCGCGGTAGCCGAGGTCATAGCCGCGATACAGCGGGTCGAAGCGCCCCTCGAGGGCGGCGATCGCGGCCGTGCCCGGGTCGCCGGGCTGCGCGCCGTTCTCGACGAACTCGCCGTAGCTGCGATAGGAGACCCCGGCGCGCGCTGCTGCGTCGAAGAGGTAGCCGTTCGAGGGCTCCGCGATGTCGAAGCCCCCCTCCGCCGGGTACCCGAGGCCCGCGCTCTCGCCGTCAGCTTGCTTGGCGTCGCCTTTGCTCCCATACGTGACGGGCCACGTGCGCTCGACGAAGTCGGTCGCGTAGCCGCCCATCGTCCACTCGTGGCCGTCCGCGGAGACCTCGGACTCGACGTAGAAGTTGTCGAGCAGGACAAACGTCCGGACGAGCGCGTGGTGGTTCGGCGTGACCGCGTCCGGGAAGAGGCACAGAGCGGCGTCGCCGTTGCCTTCGGGCAGGTCGCCTAAGACTTGGTCGTACGTGCGGTTCTCCTTGATGATGTAGACGCAGTGCCGGATCGGCGAGGGGTCCCCGACGCGCGCGGGGATCGGCGAGTCCTCCGGCCGCGGCGCCGTCACGCCTCCATCGGCGCGCAGCGGCGAGCACCGATACGCGGTCGCCGTCAGCCCGCGCAGCTGCGCGGCGCCCGCGGGGTCCAGCTCGGGCAACGGGAACACCGACAGCGACCCGCGGAACAGCGCGCCCGAATAGTGATCGACGTCGCGCACGTGCCCGACCTCGGGCTGCGGCCCGCGCGGGTTCGGCGCCGAGCCGCGCGAGCCCTTGCCGTTGGCGACGACGACGCGCCCGTCGGCGGTGACGTGCACCGCGGTCGGGTACTGCCCGACGGGGATGAAGCCCAGGCTGCGCGCGCGGCCGGGCGCTTCGACCTCGATCACCGCGAGGTCGTTGTTGTCCGCGTTCGCGACGAAGAGCAGCTCGCCCGAGGGATCGAGCGCCAGCGCGTTCGGCGTCGAGCCTGGCGGCGCCAGCGGGTACAGCGCGGACGAGAGCGTCTCGGTGACCCGCAGCGCCGCGACGTCAATGACGCCGACCGTGTTCTCGTTGGCGTGGCTGACGAACAGCCGCCGGCCGTCGGGGTGCATCAACAGCGCGGACGGGTGGGCGCCGACGTCGACCGCGCCGAGCGCCGCGCCCGTGCGCGCGTCGAAGCACGCGAGCTGCGCGCGCCCCCACAGCGACACAAAGAGCCGCGCGCCGTCGCCCGACAGCGCGCACTCGAACGGGAAGCTGTCAGGCGCGAGGGCCAGGTCGAGCTCGACCGTGCCGTCGGCCGCGAGGCGCAGCAACCGGTGTGTCCGCTGCAAGCAGACCCAGAGGCGCCCCTCGGTGTCGCTGCACATGCCGGCGACGAGGTCGAGCTGATTGGGGTCGCCGACCGCGATCGTCGCCGCCGCCGCGAAGCCATCCGCAGCGTCGAAGCCGTAGACCACGTCATCCACGCCGCCGCTGACAAAGAGGCGCGCGCCGTCGGCGCTCCATGCCATGCCGCTCCACGTCCGCGGCACGTCGAGCCGCGCGACCTGCGCGAGGTCCGCCGCGCCCACCAGGACCACGGCGTGCTCGCGATACCCAGCGTGCTGCACGGCGAGGAGCGCGCCGCCGGGCTGGGGCAGCATGCGGATCGGCAGATCGAGCTCCAACGCGCGTTGTTCGCCGTGCGGCGCGAGGCTCCAGCCGCTGGGCAGCAGCACCGTGCCGTCGGGCTGCGGGCCGGGGAGCGTCGGCGCGAGCGGGCTCGCCGCTTGCCCGAAGGCGATGCCGCTCGCGCAGGACACAACGAGGCAGAGGCGCCTCAAGGGCGCGGGGAGGATCCAGGACACGGGAGGCGCGGCGGTCGACATGGTGGTCCGAGATCGTAGGGTCGCGCGCGAGCGGCGCGCGACGCACAGTCAACTCTTCGCATTCCCTTGATCGAACGCGGCCTCAGAGCACCAGCGGCAGCACCAGCCACTCGCCAGCCTGCTCGCGGTTCGCGAAGCGCAGCGGGCGGCCGCTCGGCATCGGGTTCGGGACGCGCACGCGCAGCTCCGCGCCCGCCCACTCGCCGGGCAGCGTCGCGCGCCAGGTCGTCGAAGGCTGGCGGTCCTTGGGCTTGTTGCGCGCCTCGACGCCGCGGAGGTCCCAGCCTTCGGGCTGCATCGCGTCGATGCGTTGCCCGCCGCGGAACGCGGCGAGCTCGACGGGCCAGTCGGCGTAGAACGGGGCGACACCGCGGTTCTCGACTAGGAGGTCCATGACACGCGTCTCGCGGTCAAGCTCGACGCGCGTGACCGAGAGCGAATAGCCCATACGCGCGACCTCCGCGAGCGCGCGCTCGCGCCGCTTCAAGGACACGGCGAACTCCTCGGAGAAGAGGCCCGAGTCCATCAACCATGTCGCGTGGGTCGCCTCGATGCACCGCGCGAAGTCCTGCCCTTTCGGGTGAGGGACCGCGGTGAAGCTCGCGGGCCAGAGCTCAGGTCGGATCTCGCCGCCAATCGGCCTCGTCTTCCACGCCTCGAGCGCCCCCGCGGCCTTCAGCGACGGCATGAAGTACCAGGAGTCCTCGGCGCGCTTCGTCTCGAGCGTCGCCCAGCCGAACGAGTCGTCGTGGTAGCCGAAGCGCCGCTTTGCGTTGGGCGCGTATTCGTCGTTGTCGTCGCCGGCGGGGTAGCGCAGCAAGATCGGCGTCCGCTGGAACGCGCGCTCGTAGGAGTCCATGACCTCGAGCTGCACCTCCTTCGACGGCCACAGGTCTTCGCGAGGGTACGTGTGCCACTCGCCCCATGACCCGAGGAGCCCCGCCGTGATGTAACCAATACGCGGGTCGCCGTCGTAGCGCGCGCCAAACGCAGCGATGAACTCGCTCAGCGCAGCGCGCAGCTTGGGGTCGGAGTAGTCGGGCGTCGCGCTCTCGCCGCCGCCGTTGTCGTCCGAGCTCCAGCGCGTGACCTCCAGGCCGCCGCGTAACAAGTGCTCGGGGATCGCGATCGGCCGCCCCGGGTACTCCAGGTAAATGCGCAGCACCATCTGGCACCCGCGCTCACCCGTCGCCGCGAGGGACGCCTCGAGCGCCTCCCACTGGAACTCTCCTGGCCCGCGCATGAGCTCTGCCAGCGGGAAGTAGTCGAACTCGAGGCTGTGCGGGAATTGATGGAGCGCGTCCGCGGTGGCATAGGGCACGAGCCCGCGGAGCGGGTTGTCTGCGGGCGAGGGCGCGTAAGCGAGGTCCGCGGCCCGCGCGCGCGGATCGACTTTGGCAGCGGCCGTCGTCGGGTGGCCGACACTCCGCTCGGCCGCCTGAGCCGCGCCATCGGCGGCGCAGGCCCCGCACGAACCGGCCACCGCGAGCAAGGATGACAGCGCGAGGATGCGCGGCGAATGGAAGCGAAGGGCGGACATCGAAGCAGTGTGGAATTGCCGCGCGTCCGAATCCAGCGCCGGGGCACGGTCACGCGCCTCGTCGTGCGCGCGGGAGCGAATGCTGCCGCGGTCGGAGCGCGCTGCCCGCGCTCGAGGCTACTCTGGCGCTAGGGCCCGCTTGGCGCCGCGCCTCCGATGACGTTTCGCTTCCTGCACCTGGCCGACCTGCACCTCGACACGCCAGTCGGTGGCCGCACCGAGGCGGTCCGCGAGCGTGTGCGAGCGGCTGTGCACGCCGCGTTCGACCGGGCGATCGAGCGCGCGCTCGACGAGGACGTCCACGCGGTGCTGATCGCGGGCGACGCCTTTGACGACCCATTGCTGACGCAAGCCACGGCCCAGCGTTTCCGCGCGGCGCTGGGGCGCCTCGCCGCGTGCGGCGTCACCGTCGCGTGGTGCACGGGCAACCACGACCCGGGCGGCGCGACGGTGCGCTCACGGCGCGGCCGCGCGGCGCTGCTAGGCCTGGACGACCTCGCGCGCTACGGGCACGAGCGCATCCACGTCTTTCGGTCCCACCGCGCTGTGACGGCGCTGGTGCACGACAAGGAGGGCGCGCCCGTTGCTTCGATCACCTCGATCGGGCACAAGACCGAGGCGGACGGCGAGAACTTGGCGCAGCGCCTCGTCCGCCCGACCGACGCGGCGCTCGGAGGCCTGCCCGCGATCGCGATGCTGCACACCCAGGTCGACGAGGCGTCGGGCGCGGCCGAGCACGCGCGCTACGCGCCGTGCAGCGCGCGCGACTTGGCGGCGGCCGGCTTTGACTATTGGGCGCTGGGCCACGTGCACGTGCGCGGCCCGGTCAGCGGCGCGCCCGCGTGGTACGCCGGCAATCCGCAGGGCCGCAACGCGAAGGAGACTGGCGCGCGGGGCGGCCTCCTGGTGGAGGTCGACGCAGGCGAGGCGCCGCGTGTCACGCCGATCGAGCTTTGCGCGCTGCGGTTCGAGGCGCTGCGTTTGTCCGAGCTCGCGGACGTCGGCCATGTCGAGGCGCTCGCGGCCCACCTCGGTGCAGCGCTGCGTCGGCGCACCGCTGGCGCGGGCGGAGAGGCGGAGCTCGTCTTGCGCGTCGAGCTCACGGGCGCGTCCCCGCTGGCGGCGCAGCTGCGTCGCCCGGAGGAGCGCGCCGAGGCCGAGCGCGCGTTGGCGCTGGAGCTGGGCCTCTTGGACTGCGAGCTGCGCGTCGACGAGCTCGTGGGCCCCTACGACCGCGAGGACTTCGAGCGCACGCCGTCGGCGCTGCGCGAGGCGCAGCGGCTCCTGGCGACGGCTGCGAGCAATGACCTGCAGGCCCTCGAGCTGGCCGACGTTGAGCTCTCTCCGGCAGCGCCGCCGATGGGCGACCCCGAGCGCGCGCGCTACCTGCGCGCGCTGCTCGCCGGCGCCGACGAGGCGCTCTTCACCCGCGCGCGCCTGTCGCCCTAACCCTCGCGGCGCATCCAATCCAGCGCAGGTGGGCAAACGGGTACGGTCAGCGCTCGCCCGGCTCGCGCTGCAGGCGCGTGAGGATCGCGCGGGCCTTCTCCGTCTCCGAGTGGTCGGCGCCGAACAGACGCGTCGACATGTCTGTCGCGCGCTGCGCGAGCTGCAACGCCTCGTCTTTGCGCTCCAGCGCTTCATAACATTGCGCCATCAGACCCAGCAACGTCGCAGTGCGCGAGTGATCGCCTGGGAACGTGCGCTCGTACACCGCGAGCGCCGCGACATAGAGCGGCTCCGCCTCTGCGGCGCGATCCAGCTTGACGAGGGTCGCCGCCAGGCTCGACTTGGCGCGCGCCGTGTCGTGGTGATCCGGGCCGTGCACCGCCTCGAAGAGCGCCGCGGCCTCTCGAAAATAAGGCTCGGCCTCCGCCCGTCGCTTGAGCTGCACGAGCACCGTGCCGTAGTTCGTCACGCTCAACGCGAGCGAACGATGTGGCGCCGGGAACTGCGCCCGCCGCCGCTCCAGGACCTCCTTGAACAACGGCTCGGCGTCCGCCGGCTTGCCTGCGGTCATCAGGAAGCCCGCCATGTTGCTCACGGCGCTGAGCACGAAGGGGTGGTCCGCCGGAAAGAGCCGCCGCGCCATCGCGAGCGCCTCGGCGTAGTACGGCTCGACCTCGTCGAGGCGACCGAGCACCTGCAGGATGTACGCCATGTTGTTCAGGCTGACAAAGACCTCCGGGTGGTCGCCGCCGTGCAAGCGCCGGCGCATCTCGAGCGCGCGCAGGTACATCGGCTCCGCCTCGGCGGCGCGGTCGAGGTTCTCGAGCACGCCGGCCAGGTTGTTGAGCTCGCTCGCCAACCGCGGGTGGTCGCCCTCGACCGCCCCCTCGCACAGCGCGAGCGCCTCGCGGTAGCGCGCCTCGGCGTCCATCGGCCGGCCGCGCACGTCGAGGATGCCCGCCATCCCATGGAGCGCGGTCACAAGCTCGAGCGCGTCTGCCCTCGAGGCGTTGAGCCGGCGCCGCATCTCGAGCGCCTCCGCGTGCAGCGCCTCGGCCTCGTCGAGCGCCCCCGCCCCCTCGAGCACACCGGCCAAGGTGTGCACCGACGCCGCCAACGCGCGCTCATCGCCGCCTCTCGCGGCGCGACGTAGCGCGAGCGCCTCGCGCGCAAGCGGCTCTGCGCGCGCAAAGTCGCGCAGATGGAGCGCGATGAAGCTCGCGAGGTCCTCCAACGAGGTCGCGAGGCTGACCTCGTCGAGCGGCGCCCTGCCGCGGGCCAAGCTGAGCGCGTCGGTCAACATCCGCTCCGCTTCGTCAAAGGCGGCGACGTCCGCGTACGTCGTGCCGAGGGTGCGCTTCAGCCGAACGACGGCGTCCGGGCTCGCGGCGAGCGCGCCCTCGTCGAGGCTCTGCGCGGCCCGATCAACGATCTCGCGCAGGAGCGCCGTATCGCGCCCGAGCGCGACGCTCGCCTGGACCGAGCCGAGCATCTCTTGGAGGAACGTCGCGAGACCGTCTGCGTCCCGCAGCGCGACCTCTGCCTCTCGCCTGCGCGTGTCGGCCCGCAGCATCCCGACGCTCGTGCCAACGACGCCGAGCGCGAGCGAGCCGATGAGGAGCGCGCCCGACGCGACCGCCACACGGTGCCGCCGCGCGAGCTTCCGCCAGCGATACAAGCGCGACGGCGGCGCCGCCGCAATGGGCTCGCCAGCCAGGTGATGTGCGACATCCGCCGCGAGCGCCTCCGCGGTCTGATATCGCCGCTCGCGCTCCTTCTCGAGGCAGCGCATGACGATCCAGTCGAGGTCTCCGCGCAGGTTCGCGGCGAGCTCACGCGGCGCGGAGGCGCGCTGTGCAGCGGCCTGGCTCGAAGACTTCGTCGCGACGCGGCTCGACGGCGTCGGCGGCTCGACCTCGCGGATGATCCGCTCCACTTCACCCCAAGGCTGCTCGGACAGCTCATCCGTCCCGAGCGGCGTCCCCCCCGTGAGGAGCTGGTACAGCAAGACGCCCAGGCTGTAGATGTCGGAGCGAGTGTCGACGTCGATCGTGTTGTCGCTCGCCTGCTCGGGGCTCATGTACTCGGGCGTGCCGACGCGCTGCCACACTTGCGTGACGCCCGCAGCAAGGGGCGCCTGGGTCGTAGCCTTCGCGATGCCGAAGTCGATCACCTTCGGCACGGGCGCGCCATCCACGACCGTGACGAGGACGTTCCCAGGCTTGAGGTCACGGTGCACGATGCCCTTCGTGTGGGCATGCTGAACGGCGAGGCACACCTGCCGAAACAGCTGGAGCCGCGCCCTGATGTCGAGGCCGTGCGTGTCGCAGTGCTCGGTGATCGGGACGCCGTCGACGAGCTCCATCACGAAGTAGGGCCGCCCGCTCGGCGTCGCGCCGCCGTCGAAGACGCGCGCGATCGACGGGTGGTCCATGATCGCGAGCGTTTGGGACTCAGCGTCGAAGCGCGCGAGCACCTGCTCGGAGTCGTGGCCCTCCCGGATCACCTTGATCGCGACCTCGCGCACCACAGGCGCGCGCTGGAGCGCGCGAAAGACGGTCCCCATGCCGCCCTCGCCAAGGCGCTCAATGAGCGTGTAGCGCCCCAGGACGTCGCCGGACCGCAGCGGGTCTCCGCTACGCGCCGCGGGCACGTCCCCCTGGCTCAAGAAGCCACCGGCGCGTTCCGCCGCGCGCAGGAGGCTGCGCACCTCCTGTTCCAGGGTGAGGTCCGTGCCGACGGCGCCCCGCAGGTGGGCCTCTCGCTCCGGCGCTGGCAGCTCGAGGAGCTCGGCGAGGAGCGCGACGACGCGTTGGTGATCGGCGCGCGAAGCAGGAGTTGGAGACCATTCACTCATGGGGACAATCTCTGGCGAGACACGGCCATGCCCGTTGCATCGGGCGGGCTAGATTGGGCGGCGAGCGGGGTCCTGCCTAACGGCGAGCGGAGCCCCGCCTCGCGGCGAGCGGAGCCCCGCCTAGCGGCGAGCGGAGCCCCGCCTCGCGGCGAGCGGAACCACTGCGAGTGCGTCAAAATGGGGAGCGAGACGCAGAGATTCGGCGAAACACGTCACCCCTCGCTCGATGCCTCACTCCTTGACGCGTGCGCAGACGACCACGTCCTCGTCCGGGATCCCCTCGATGCGGAGCGCCGTAACTTGGCCCTGTGCGTCGCGCTCGAAGACGAGGTAGGAGCAGCCGAGCTCCTCGAAGTAGAGGCGGCCCTCCGCGTCCCGTTCCTGTAGGAACGACGGACTGCCGCGGCCCTCGAGGGCAAGGGCGCCCTCGCGCACGACGAGCTTGCGGCGCGGGCCTTTGAGCGGCTGATACTCACCGAGGAGCGCCGCGTATTCCGTGGCCAACCGCCTGCTGTCCGCGGCCTTCTGCTCGGGCGAACGCAGCATACGCGTCACCCAGGCAGGTCGCGCGAAGAGCGCCTCGTCCAGCGGCTCGTCGATCGGCTGGCGCGTCGCGCGCTCGACGCGAAACACCTCCTCCGCGCCCGTCCCAGGCATCAACCAGGTCCACTGCGCCGGGAGCATGACGCCGTCGAAGGCGCGCCAATCGCGGAGCACTGTCATCGCCTCGTTCGGCGCGGCGCGGCCGGCCAACGAGCCCGTCGTCGCGTCGAAGAAGAGCGCGCGCTGCGCGCCGCCGGCGCTCGTGGTCTCCACGCGCCAACAGTCGCGATCGTCAAAGCGTTCGCGGCCGACGACGCGGCGCTCGGTGGCGCGCTCGAGGCCGCCGAACAAGCCGCTGAGCCCGCCAGTCTCGAGCGCCTCGCGCAACGCGTCCCCCTCGAAGACGAGGTTCCCATAGTAGGGATCCGCCTGCCAAGCCACAGCGCCGTCGCAGGCGCGGCTCGCGAACCCGTAGGACCCGAGGTTCCATTCGAGGCGCCAGCGTCCGTCCGCGGCGAGGTCGAGGGTCGCGTCGGTGGGCGTGATGCCCTCGCCGATGCTCTGATAGCTCCCGACGAGGTGCATCGCGGCGGGCAATGGGTCCGCATTTGCGCCCTGCGTCCCCTGGTGCGCGGCGAGGAGAGCCTCGAGGGTCGGCGCCCCCATCGCCTCGACGCCTGCGCTGAACGCGGCCTCGCCCGCCTGGTCGGCGACGGCGACGACCGGCGCCCTGTGGTCGAGGCAAACCAGGCTCCCGAGGCTATTGCGCACATAGAGTCGCCCGTCGAGCAACACCGGGGTGGTCCAGTACACGCCCCCATCGAGCACTTGCCGGCGCGACAGCTCGGTGAACCCATCGGGGGTCGCAGGCGCGACGATGACCTCGCCGCGTGAGCTGAGGACAATCAGCCGATCTCCCGCCAGCGTCACGGCGCCCAAGCCGAGCCCGCGTACGCGCCAGCGGTCTGCGCCGGTCGCAAAGTCGATGCACTTCAGCATCGACTCGTCGAAGCCGTAGATACAGCCGCCGCTCAGGACGCAGCCCGACACCTTGTTGCGCATGACACGCGTGCGCCACACGACCTCTGGCTCGGCGCTCGCTCCGAGGCGAACCCGCGCGGCCCCCGTCCCGTAGGCAGAGCTGAGGAAGACATCGTTGCCGACGATGATCGGTGTGCACGCATGCACCGACCCTTGATCGCCGCTGAATGGGAAGCGGTGCACGACCTCGCCCGTGTCGGCGGCCTGCACAAAGAACGCGTCGCCGCCGAGGTTCGTCAGGAGCGCGCGCCCGTCTAGCTCGAACGGGACCGGCGTCGCGTAGCCCTCGCTGTCGCCCAAAGCCATGCGCCAGCGCAGCGCGCCGTCTTCGGCAGCGACGCAGAGCGCGGTGGCGCCAAAGGTCAGGTAGAGCGCGTCCCCGACCAGGACCGGCGAAGCCGAGAACCCGTACGTGGCCTGCGGCAGCTCCAGCTCGACGCCGAAGTGGCGCCCCCAGCGCTGCGCGCCCGTGGCGGCGTCCACCGCGAAGGCCTGCCCGCTGCGACCGGTCACATAGACGACGCCTGCGCGCACGGTCGGGGTGCTGTTGGTGCCGCCGCCGTGGTACAGGTCTCTCAGCGCTTCGGGCCAACCGAAGGACCACAAGCGCGCGCCGCTCGCGACGTCGAGGCAGACCAAGCGGTCCTCCGCGCGCTCGTCGTCGTACCCGAGCGTGTAGAGCCGCCCACCTTCGATCGCGACGTTCGAGTAGCCGAGGCCCACCTCTGCGCGCCACAGCGGCGCGGGCGCGCCCTCAGAGCTCCACTCTGTCTCGTGCGAGACGCCGTCGCGCGCCGGACCACGCCATTGGGGCCAGGAGCGCCCGTCCGAGACCTGGGGACCGGGGTGCGCCAGGAGGGCGAGCAACACAAACGAGGGAAGGCTGAGCATGGACGGAGCGCAGGAGGGTGGCCTGCGCGCAGCCTATACGACGTGCGCCCCACCCGCGGCGCAGGTCGCACATGCCTCGCGTAAGACGCCCGTCTGGAGCCGGCGTGGCCGTCCCCCCCGTCACCCCGTCACCCGGCCATCCCGTGGGGCGCCCCCTCAGCGCCGGACATGGCGGGTCGGGGTCGAGCCGCTGCCCAGCCCCGCGCCCCACGGGAACGTCCCGCCGAGCGGCGCCGGCACGTGCTCGTGGATCGAGACGTACGCGTCCTGCGCGGCGTTGTTGCACGCGGTCGCGAGGTCGAGGCGACCGTCGTTGTTCCAATCGCCGGCGATGCCCGCGACGGGCTGCAGGCCGGACGTCACCCGGACGGGTCCGACAAACACGCCCGGGCCGCGCTGGTAGAAGAGCTCGATCCCCGCCCAGTTCGTCAGCATCACGTCCAGGCTGCCATCGCCGTCGAGGTCCGCGAGCTCGAGGTCATTGATGCCGCCCGACGCGGGGTAAGCGCCGATGTACGCAAAGTCCCCGCCGCCCACGCCGCGCCACACACGGAAGCGGCTGAACGCCTCCGCCGTCACGAGGTCGAGGACCCCGTCGCGGTCGAAGTCGCCCACCGCGAGGTCGATGGTCTGCGCCGTGCTCTGCACGCCGATGATCGGCGGGTGGAAGCGGTCGTACGTCGTACCCGTGTTCCGCAGGATCTTGACGCCGCCCTGGTGCGCGAGCGCCAGGTCCGTCAACCCGTCGCCGTCCAGGTCCGCGGCGACGAGGCGCGCGCCGACGAGGCCCAATGTATACGGGACGACATGGAACGCCGAGAAGCTCCCGTTGCCGTAGCCTTGGAACCAATCCACCGAGTACCCGCCGCCCGTCGACGCGACGGCGAGGTCGACCACGCCGTCCTGGTCGAAGTCGCCGCTCGCCAGGGCGACGGGCGGCGAGCCGAGCGATGACACCTGGCTCGCGTTCGAGAACGTGCGGTTGTGGTTGTTGTGCACGATCCCGATGCCGTGCTGCGCCCAGCCGCTGGACGTCACCGCGAAGTCGGGCCAGCCATCGCCGTCGAAGTCATCGACGCAGAGGCCCCACGCCAAGTACGCGGTCAGATCGACCTCCGTCCCGAAGTCCGACGCGCCGTCGCCGTACAGCACGCTGACGCGCCCGGAGTTCTGCCCTTCGCACGTCACGATGATGTCGAGGTTCCCGTCCCGGTCGAAGTCCGCGCGCGCCATCTGTTTGGGCGATGGCTGCGAGAGGTCGTAGTCCATGCGCGGCCCATAGAGGCTGCCCTGCCCGGCCGCTGCGCCGCCCATCAAGCTCGCTGCGATGACGAGGCACAGGCCAGGGGACAATGGGACGCGGTTGAAAGCGGTGGTCTGCATGGAGCGTCGTTAGGATCGAGGGCGGCTCTGGACGGCGGGCGATGGCGCGCCGGAGCCAGACCTGCCCGAGGCGTGTAGGATGCGCCGCGCCCTGTGGCGCAGCGCTTACTGCTGAGTCATCCCTGTTGCCGCTCGACGATCGCCGCGACGTTCTGCCAAACAGCCAGCGCGAGCACGCGTCCAAACCTGAGAGAGCTCGCGCTCCCGCGCGCGACAGACCGACCCTGGCAACAGCGCGCCCTGCAGCAGCGGGAACGCATTGGCCCAGCCGTCGCCGGCGGCCGCGCCCAGCGTGGACTCCGACCAGGACCAATTTGCACCACAGGACGCCCACGGCCTCCGCCGGCGGCCTATTCTGGCGGCCATGTCGGAGGACCCTGCCAATGTGCCGCGACGCGCGCCGAAGGCTCGCATCGCGCTGGCCCTCTCGCTCGCGAGCGTGTCCGCCTTCATCAGCGGCCTCATCGGCGTGTACACGTTCCATCGCTACGGGTACTCGCTCTTCGCCCTGACGCCGTTCCTGACCGGCGCGGTGTTCGGCTGGTCCCTGCGGCGGAGCGACCCGAGCACCACCATCCTCAAGGCGCTGCCGAGCCTCCTGCTGCTCCTGCTTGCAACGGTCGGGCTGTTCCTCATCACGGGCCAAGAGGGCGCGATCTGCCTCCTCTTGGCCGCGCCGCTCGTGACCGTGCTGTCGCTGGCCGGGCGCGTGCTGCTCGAAGGCACGACCTGGTACACGCACGACCTGACCCCAGCCTGGTACTGGGGCCCGATCTCCGACCGGCTCATCCATCGCATCCACCGCCGCGTCCTCGACCACATCGCGACGGTGGCCGCGGGACGCTGAGCCCGCGTCTTGCCACACGCTCCACCATGAGGCTCTTGCACCTCTACGTCGAGCGCTTTGGCGCGCTCGTCGACCGATCGTTCGAGCTGGACGGCGCGGCGTTTGTGCTCGAGGGCCCGAACGAGGCCGGCAAGTCGAGCTTCCACGCGGCGATCGAGACCGTCCTGTACGGCTTCCAACCCGCGACGCGCGACGCGCACCCCTACGCCGCGTGGGGCGACGTGCGGCATACGCTGAGGCTCGTCGCGCTTGTCGAGCTCGCAAACGGGACACGCATGCAGGTCGAGCGCAGGCTCGCCTCGGTCGCAGGGATGCGGACCGCGCCCGAAGGCGCGGCGCTCGAGGGCCCGTTCGAGAAGAACGCGCCGCTCGCCGAGCTGCAAGCGATCCCGCGCCCGCTCTTCCGCGCGGTGTATTCGTTGACCGCCAACGAGATCGCCGAGCCAGATGACTCCGGCATCCAGGCGCTCATCGACGAGCTCTTGCTCGGCGACAGCGGCTTGGTCGGAATGCGCCCCGTACGGGCCCTGCGCAGCGCGCTCGCGGAAGAGCGCGCGCGGCTTTGGCGCAGCGACAACCGCGGCGACCCTCGCGATCGCCAGCTACAGCGCCAGCTCGCCGAGACGCGGCAAGCGCTGCGCCGCGCCAGCGATGCGGAGCGCGCGCTCGCGGTGGACGAAGAAGAGCTCGCCAGGACGCAGGCGGCCCTCGCGGCGATGCGCGCGACGTTGGCCGCGCTCGAGCGCGACATCGAAGACGCGGACACGCTCGCGGAGCTCGCGCGCCTCGATCGCATGAGCGCGGCGCTGGCGCGGGTCGACCTGTCGGGCTTCGACGAGCGCGCGGACGGGACGCACGCAGTGCTCGAGGACCCGCGCGTCGTCGCGCGCGCCGTCGCCGAGGCCGAGCGCGCCCTCGCCGCCCCGCGCGAGCGCCTCGCGCAACCCGCGCGCGCGCTCTCCGACACCGACCGCGCGCTCCTCGACGAGCGCGCCGCCATCGAGCAGCTCGCGCTCGAAGAGGCCGACGACCGCCACGAGCGCTACGAGTACGACCAGATCGTCGACGAGATCGACGGAGCGCTGCGGCGCGCGCGCGAAGGCGCGCTGGGCTTCGCGCCGGCGCTCGCGGCCGGCGTCGCTGAGTACGGCGCCAGCCTGCGTGCGAGCCTGAGCCCCGACCTGTCGGAGCGCGACCAAGCGATGTTCGGCGGCGCGCCTTCCGGCGCCAACCCGTTTGCGAACATCCCGCTGGAGGCGCTCGCGACGAGCGCCGCGACTTGGCGGAGCACGCGCGAAGACGCCGAGCGCGACGCGCGGCACACACGCAGCACCGTTTGGCCGCTCTCGAGCGCGCTCGCCGCGGGGCTGGCCCTCGCTGCGTGCGCGCTGGCAGGGCGCGTCACGGCGATGACAGGCCAGATCGGGCTCGGCGTCGCCGGCTTCGCGGCGCTCGGGCTCGCCCTCGCCGGGCGCCCCGCCGCGCGGCGCGTCGCGCGCACGCGCGCCGCGCCCGACGCGCTCATCAGCGTGGCCCGTGCATGCGGCCTATCCGAGGCGAGCCTCGCCGATCCTGCGCTGCTCGGCGAGGCGCTCGAGGCGCTGGAAGAGGCGCGCGAGTCCCTAGGCGTCGCCGAAGACTTCAGCGCGCGTGCGCGCGCGCGCGCCGCTGCGCGTCACGTGCGCCATGAGCGGTGGCGCGCGCTGGCATCCACCGTCGGCTTGCGCGCGCTGCCGAGCGCTGCGCCACAGGCCCTGCGCGACGCTCTGGCTGCCGCGCGTACGCTCGCGGAGGCTGCGTCGCGCGACGCGCACGAACGCGCCGTCGCGCAGCGCGAGCTCGAGGCTGCCGCCAAGCGGGCCGCACGCGAGACGGAGCGCGAGCGACGCTTGCATGCCGCGCTGCGCCGCGCGCTCCCTCACCAGCCGGACACGGTCCTCGCGCACGAAGAGCTGCGCGACCTGGCGCGCCAGCGCTCGGCGCTCGAGGGCGAAGCCCGGGCGCTCGCGCGACGTCCGCGCTGCGCCGAGCTGCAACACGACCCGCGCCGCGCGGAGGGCCACGGGCCTTGTTTCTTCGCGTCCGAGCTCCAAGCGCAGCGCCGCGAGCGGCGCGACGCCTTGGCCGCCGAGCGCGACGCGGCTCAGTCGCTGATCGGCCAGCTCACCGAACGGCTGCGCGCCGGCGGCGGCCCCGCGCCCGCCGTGCTCCGGGCGCGCGAGCTGGAGCTGCTCGATGCGTTGAAGGCGACGCGCGTCGAACATGATCGACTGACGCTGCTCGAGCGCGCCCTCGTCCTCGGCGAACGCCGCTTCCGCGCAGCGCATCAACCGGACGTCTTGCGCGTCGCGAGCGACTCCCTCGCGCGCATCACCGATGGCCGTTACGGGCGCGTCGACTACCCTGACCCCGAGCGGCGCGTCCTGATGGTGCACGCGACGGCGCTCGGCGCGCACGTCCCGGTCGGCCCGCCGCTCTCGCGCGGCGTGCGCGAGCAAGTGCACCTCTGCTTGCGCCTCGGGACGCTTGAACACCTCGACCGTGGCCGAGAGCCGCTGCCGCTCGTGCTCGACGAAGCGCTCGTCCATTGGGACCCCGCGCGGCGGGCGGCGCTCTATCCGGCGCTGCGCGCCCTCACCCCGCGCCGGCAGGTCATCATGATGACCTGCCAACCTGAGCACGCGGCCGAAGCCGCGCGCGCGCTCGACGCCCGGCTCGTCCCGCTCCAGCGCGCGCTGGGGACGCTCGACCAGCCCCTGGGCGCCGCGACGGTGCGCCCCGAAGCCGCCGACGGGGCGGCTTCCATGGCGACCGGGGCGGCCCAAGAGTAGACGGGCGGTGCCGCGCGGGCCCGGGCGGGGGCGCCAAGGGACCGCGCAGCGCCATCGCCTCCAAAAGCTCCCCCCTACGAATCCAGTCCAGAGCTACGATCGCGGGGCTGAAGCGCACCATGGTCGACGTCATCGTCATCGGCGCGGGCACCTCTGGGCTCGCAGCGGCAGACGCCCTGTTGAAGCTCGGCCTCGATACGCTCGTGCTCGAAGCGCGACCGCGGGCAGGCGGCGACATCCGCACCATCGAGGTCAAGGACTTCCTGTTCGAGACCGGCCCTTGGGCGGTGCGCGCGGACGACCCCTCCTTCGAAGAGCTCGTGCGCGGGCTCGGCATGGAGCAGCGCGTCGTGCGCTCGGACTCCCACGCCGCGCGCTGGTACGCGCTGAAGGACGAGACGCTCTGGCCGGTCCCGCGCAGCGCCTCCGAGCTGCTGCGCTCGCCGCTCTTGTCGCTGCGCGGACGCTTGCGCGCATTGGCCGAGCCCGTGCTCGTCGGCCGCGAAGAGCTCGAGGGTGGGGCGCGCGAATCCGACCTGCGCGGCTTCCTGATCCGACGCCTCGGCGACGAAGCGGGCGAGCTCTACGCAGAGCTCCTGGCGCGGTCGACGCACGGGTCCACCGCCGACGCGCTCGGGACGGAGAGCGCCTTCCCGACGCTCGTCCGGCGCGCAGAAGAGCGCATGGGCGTCGTCGGTGACCTGCTCTCGGGTGATGGCACGACGCGCGACGACGTGCTGTCGTTCCACGGCGGGTTGTCTGCGCTCGTCGACGCGCTCACGCGCTCACTCGGCAGGCACCTCTCGCTGTCGAGCCCGGTCGCGGAGCTGCAGCGCGGGGCGGGCGGCTGGCGGGTCACGCTCGAGAGCGGTGAATCCCTGAGCGCAGGACAGATCGTGCTCGCGGTGCCCGCCGTCGCCGCCTATCCGCTGCTCGCGATGTGCGCGCCGGAGCGGCTGGAGCTCGACGAGCTGCGCGAGGTCGAGCACGAGCGGATCACCAACGTGCACCTCGGCCTCGACGGCGTTTCGCTCTTGCCGGGCCGCGGGATCGTCACCGCGCCCGGGCAGCGCTCCAAAGACCGAGGCGAGCCCTCCGCGCTGTTGGGCGCGGTGTTCCACTCCAACCTGTTCCCCGGTCGTGCGCCGTCCGGGACGGCTGCGGTGAGCTGCAGCTACCGCGCCGAGGACGTCGTCGATGTCGCAGAAGCTGCGCTGCCGGAGCGCGCGCTGCGCGACCTCGTGCAGGCCGTCGTGCCGGCCCATGCCGGCTCGCCGTGCAACGTCGTTGCATGGTATGTGCGCACCCTCGAAGTGCCGCGCCTCGGCGTCGGCCACGCGGCGCGCATGGAGCGCGTCGTCGCGCGTGTCCAGCGAGCGCTGCCGGGGCTGCACCTCACGGGCAGCTTCCTGGGCGGGATCGAGGTCGCGAGCCGCGTGATGCACGCGCGCGGGACCGCGGCGCTCGCCCTCGAGCTCGTACAGCGCCGACCCGGGGTCATCCACAAAGCGAGCCCGCGCGGCTCCGCGGCAGGGACGACCGATTACGGCGCCCAGCCCGAGCACCCGAGCCCCGCGGAGCCTGGGCGATGAGCGCGCCGTTGCTGGTGTTGACAGGCCCAGCAACGCCCAAGGCTGCTGCGCCTTGGATGGCCGCCGCCGAGCAGGCGGGCTGGCGCGCCGAGCTGCGGCCGATCGCGCGCACGCTCGCCGTGGAGATCGAGCGAACGTCCGTGGACGTCGCCCCTCCGGCGCTGCTGGCCGTCTCCAGCCCGAACGCCGTCCCGGCGCTGAAGCGCCTCTGGAGCGTGCGGCCGGACCTGAGACTGGTGCCCCACGCCGCCCTCGGACGCCAGGTGGCGAAGAAGCTCTCCGAGGAAGGGGTGGCGCCAGCCATCATCGTCGCGAGCGACCCGGACGTGGCCGACATCGGCATCGGCGCGTTCGCCCTGGCCCTCGCCGAAGCGACCGAGACCGGCGCCAGGATCCTCTGGCCGCGCGGCGAGCGCACGAGCGACCTGCGCGAGGAGCTCGTCAAAGCGGGCCGCTACGTGCAGGCGCCCATCGCGTACCGCACGACGGCGCTGCCCGACTTTCGCCCCCCTGGGCGCGCGGACGCTGTGTTCTTTGCGAGCCCGGAGTCCGCGACCGCTTGGCTGCGCCGAGACGACGTGCCCAGGACGACCGCGATCGCGATCGGGCCGACGACCTACGAGGCCCTCGCGGCGGACTACGCGCGCTTCGTGAAGCTCGTGCGCCTGCCGGGGCCCCGACCGGAGGGGCTCCTGGGCGCCCTCGCCGGCCTCGCCCTCCCGCGCCGCTGATCCGACGCGGCGCACGGGCGTACATCGGCGCCCTTTTTGCGCCCCGATGTCGACGCGTTCACTTGCCAGCGACCGACCACGCGAACGATCATCTGTGGGCCATGAACACCCTCGACGCCGTGCGCGCCTCCTTCCGTGAAGCGCAGGCCACCCTCGACGCCTTCCTGTCCGATCCCGAGTGCACCGCCGCAGTGGCGCGCTTCGCCGAGCTCTGCCACGCCGCGCTCGAGCGCGGCAACAAGCTGATGGCGTGCGGGAACGGCGGGTCGATGTGCGACGCGATGCACTTCGCCGAGGAGTGGACCGGGCGATTCCGCGGCAATCGCGCGGCGCTGCCTGCGATCGCGTTCTCCGATCCGAGCCAGCTGACCTGCATCGCCAACGACTTCGGCTATGACCAGGTGTTCGCTCGTTCGGTCGAAGCGTACGGCAAGGCCGGGGACGTGCTCGTCGTGCTGTCGACCAGCGGCAACTCGCCGAACGCGCTCGAGGCCGTGGCCAAGGCCAAGGCGATGGGCATCACGAGCGTCGGCCTGCTCGGCAAAGGCGGGGGCAAGCTGAAGGACCTCGTCGATGTGGCGATCGTCGTCCCGCACGCGGAGACCTCGGACCGCATCCAGGAGCTCCACATCAAGGCGCTGCACATCGCGATCGAGGCGGTCGAGCGCGCGCTCTTTCCTGCCACCTACGCGCGCGCCTAGCACCCGTGGTGAAACAGCGCTGCGCGCAGCGCTGTTTCACCGCGGGCTGCTCAACGGCGCGGGGGTCCGCCACGCCCGTGGCAGACCCCCGCGCGGCGAGCGGATGCGGTCGATCAGATCGAGTCGAGGCCCCAGAGGAACGGCTCGAGCGGCAACAGCGGCAGCGCGACGCCGAGGTCGTTCTCGACCACCTCGATGACCTTGCGGTCGGAGCGCGGCGGGAACAGGGTCAGGAGCACCTCGTGGCCGGTGAGGACGATCGCGCCACCCGGTCCGTCTAGGCGGATCCGCTGTTGCTCGGCATCCACGACGCTCACACTGACGGTGTCCGGCGTGACACGCCCGAGCAGCTCCACCGCCGCATCCAGCGACGCGAGCTTCGCCATGCACAGGATGCCCTGGGCGCCTGGCGTGCGCGTGAAGTCGAAGAACGCCGCGATGTCACGGCCGCCGGGAGGCACCATGACATAGACGCCGTCGCCGTCGGACGGGCACGCTTCGAGGTGCGCGCGCACGAGCGCCAGCACGTCCTCGATCGGACCCGCCCATTCGTGGACGACGTTGCGCAGGTCTTCGCCGCGTCCGAGGGCCGCATAGGCGACGACGTCGCCCTCCCGCTCCGCCACGAGCGTCCGGATCCCGGGACCGGCCAAGAGCGCACACGACTCGGCGACCGCGCGATCGACGCGGGTGGGCTGCGTCGTGTAGAGGGCATGGATCGCCGCGAAGTCGCTCGGGGTCGCCTCGCGCACGTGGTCGGGGTCGGGCATCAAGAGCTCGAGGCCGCGGTGCAACACGAACACATATTCGGTGCCGACGGGGATCCAACCCTGCTCGCGATACCACCCGGCGTCATCCGCCCAGAGCATCGAGCACACGGCGCCCGTCTGGGTGAGCGCGGCCTCTGCCGTCGCCAAGACGTCCTTGCCGAAGCCCCGGCCGCGGTGCGGCGCTGCCGTGGCGACGGAGCCCACGAGGCCGACGTCGAAGGACGCGCTCGGCGTCACGAGCCGCCTCGGGAGGATCGCGCAGCCCGCGACGACCTCAGGCTCGGCGCCGGTCCGCGGCACCGTCTTGACGATCACGCGCCCGGGAAAGCCGTCCTGGAAGACGAGCGGATACTCGCGCGCAATCGGCCGACCATCACGGAGGACGGTCTCCATGAGGCGGATGGCTTCGTTCGTCGGGTCAGTCACTGTGACATTCATGGCTTCAGGCTCCTTCTTCGGAGCCGGTCTCGGCTCGCTGGCGGGCAGCGCGGTACGCCTCGAGGAGCTGGTCCCCGAGCTGGATGGCTTCCTCGACCGACTCCCGAGCGACATCGACGGCCCCCGCGAGATCGCGAGCGCCATGGACACCGTCGGAGGCTTTGGTGAGCCGCCGGGTCTCTTCTTCGAGCCTTTCGAGCAAAGCCTTGAACGCTGCGCCCGATTTTGCGTCGGCCGGTCCCTCCGCCGCTTGCGCGGGGAGCGGGCCCTTGACCCGGTCAATGCCGTTCTGGAGAGGGTCCATGCTGCTCACCGCAGGAAGTTCAGGAAGGATTGCTGGATGATCCGCGCGCCCGTGGCTTGAGCGAGCTGGAGGGTCTGTTCGGCGCGCGTGAGGTCGAGCGCGGTCTCGGAGAAGTCCGCGTCTTCGACGTTGGAGACGAGGCCACGCAGCTCGACGCTGAGGTTCTGCAGGCGCTCTTCGCTGGTCTGGATGCGCTTAGACGTCGCGCCGAGCTTGCCGAGCCCTAGCAGGAGGTCCGACTGGGAGCGGTCGAACTCGCGCAAGCGTCCGCCGATCCGGCTCACCATCTCCGGGCGCCCGGTCGAGTCGCCTGCCCGCAGGTCGTCGACGATGCCTTGCAGCGTGTCGAAGACGTTTGGTGTGCCGCCGAACGTGACCTGCTCACGCGCCGCGCGGACCAGCCCCGTCGTGTCGACGTGGATGACGTTGCCCGAGTCCGACGCCACGAGCTGCAGGTTCGTCTCGGCGAGCGTTACGGCGGTGTAGTTGGCGCCGTCGAGCGAGAGCGACGCTGCCCCGGTCACCGTCGTCGTGAAGCTGGATCCGTCCCAGGCGCTGAAGTCAAAGTGCACCGCCGCGCCATTCTCGTCGACGACGCGTACGTTGCTGGTCGTCGGGTTTGGGATCGGGAACGCTGCGCCGCCGCCGAGCTGCACCGAACGTGTGGCAGCGTCGACCACGAGCGCGCGGTCGCCGACCACCGTGTCCGTGCCCAGCGCGGAGAACGCCACGCCCGCTTGCAAGGCGCCGCTTGTGCCGTCCTGGCGGATGTGCAGGCTCTCGTAGCCGTAGCCCGAGTCTCCCCCCGTTCCGCCTGCGATCCCCGAGAGCGAGCCGTAGCGCGTCTCGGTGTAGTCGTAGCTCGCGAACAGCTCCTCACCGCTCGCGCTGACGAGCAGCGATGTCTCGCGCCCGATCAAGACGCGCTGCGCGTCCTTGTTGCCCTGGTAGACAACCCGCTGTTCACCGCCGACGTTCTGAACCTCGAACGGGCGTGTGTTCGTCGCCGTGCCCGAGAACAGGTAGCGATCACCGCTCTGCGAGTTCGCGACGTCCAGGAGCCGTCCGTACACCAGCTCGATCTGGGCGGCGATCTGTTCGCGGTCGTCGGCGCCCAATGAACCGTTCATACCCTGAATGATCAGCTCGCGCGCCTCGGTCATCAGCCCCGACGCCTCTTCGAGGCGCGCGGCGGCTTGATCGACCTGCGGCCGCACGTTGCTTGTCGCGGAGACGAACGAGTCGAGGTTCCCGATCTGCCGGCGGAGCGACATCGCGACGGAGGTGCCCGCTGCGTCGTCGGACGGACGCAAGATGCGTCGGCCCGATGACGTCTGCTCCTGCGCGCGCACGAGCTTCGAGGTGTTCGAGCTCAGGCCGCGCCTGACGAGGTCGTAGATCGTCGATTGTGTCGGTCGTAGTTGCATCAGACGAGCCGAAGGACCTCGTCCTCCATCTGGTTGATGACCTGCAGGAACTGCGCGGCTGCGTTGTAGGCTTGCTCGTACGAGACCATGTTCACGAGCTCCTCGTCGACGTTCACGCCGGCGATGGATTGGCGACGCTCTTCGAGGCTCTGAACGAGGAACGTCTCGACCTCTGCGGCGCTCCGCGTCGAGCTGATCTCGAAGCCGATGCCGCCGATGAGCGTGCTATAGAACTCTCCGAACGAGCCGCCGAGCGCGTCGACGTCCGAGCTCTGCAAGCGCAAGACGTCGCGCAGCGCCCCGCTGTCTCCGACAGCTCCCGTGGCCGAGGCGGCCAGCAACGAGGGGTCCCGCTGGATCGCTTCGCGCACGCCGATCGTGGTCGCGTCTGTGCCTTGGAAGAGCCCGTTCAAGCCCAAGGCGACGAGGATGTCGCTGGTGTCCGAGTCCCTGATGACATTGGTCGTGAACACGTCCCCCTCGGTGGCGCTGACGGCGCCGCCGCTGAACGACACCGAGACCCCATCCGCGACCAACAGCGGCGTGCCGCTCGAGTAGGTGTCGCCCACCTCGAGCGTCGACACGAGGGCGCCCGACGAATCGCGGACGAGGATAGAGAGGCCGGGCGTCGTCCCGATGACGCCATCGCCGCTCGGCTCGAAGGTCCACTGATTGTTGACTGAACCCGAGTATTCGCCGCTGAGCTCGACATTGACCGCGACGTCCTGCCCGACGTAGCTGCCGGCCGACCAGCCGAGCGCGCCCAGCGCCGTCCCCCCGAGCACGGAGAACGTCTCCGAGCTGCCCGTCCCGCCCGTCTGCAGCGCGACTCGATCGCCGACGACGACGGCGCGGAGGCTGTTCGCGATCGCGCCCGGGTCTCCGTTGATGACCTGCGCGATCTCCTCGGCGCTGGCGGCGGCGATGTTCTCGAACGATGACGCGTTGAAGGTCAGCGTGAACGCGCTCGTCGCGCCTTGCAGCTGCAGCGTGCCGCCGGGCGGCAGCGAGACTGGCGCGTTGAAGGGCATCGTGGCGCTCGCGTGGCCGCCGCCGAACGTCCCGCTCTCGTCGGGGCGCGAGTCGAGCGGGCGGCCGAAGTGAAACGTCTTCCCCGACTCCGAGACGACCGAGACGCGGCCGAAGCCATCGAGCGACGCAGACAGCTCCGGGATCGCGTCAAGCTTGTCCAGGAACGTCCCGACCGAGTCGCGGCTGGGATCCACGGTGAGCTTCACTTGCCGCAGATCGCCCGACGCGTCGTCGACGATCGTCACGAACAGCTCGCCAGCCTCGACGGGGAACTCGAAGCCGGCGTTGGCCAAGAGCGAGTCGCGCCGGTCACCATCACCGTCGACATCGGGGACGCTGCTCTCGCCGCTGAGCGACTTGAACCCGCCGCTGAGCCCGACCCCGGTGCTATGGACACGGTTGAACTCCAGCACGAGGCTCCGCGCATAGTTGTCCAGCTCGGAGCGCAGGTCGTTGACGAAGCCCTGCGCGAACGCCGCGACGCCCGCGAGCTCGCCGCCCTTCGGCTGGATCGGTCGCGAGGCGCCATCGAGGCGCATGGTCAGCTCACCGCGGTCGCCGGCCTCGACCGTCATCTCATGGATGCTCTGTGCGCCCACGAGCAGCTGGCCGTCCACCTGGATACGGACGATGCCGGAGCTGTCCTCGCGGACCGTGACGTCCACGAGCTGGGCCAGCTCACGGATCGCCTGGTCGCGCTGGTCGCGCAGATCGTTGGCCGGGACGCCCGTCGCTTCGACCTTGCTGACCTCCTGGTTCAGCTTCAGGATGCGCTCGGCCTTGATGTTGATGTCGGACGCCAGGAAGCCGGCCTTGGCCTGCGCGTCACGCTGCAGCTGGTCGACCTCGTCGACGACTTGGTGCAGGCGATTCGTGATACTGATCGCGCCTTGGACCGCGCCGGTGCGATAGACGATGTCCTCCGTGTTCGCAGAGAGCGCCGAAAACGCGCTGAACATGTCATCGAGGAGCGCGCCCAGGCCTTCACCGCCAGGCTCATCGAGCAACGCCTCGACGCTGGTCATCTCCGTGAGCTGCGCATCGAGCCGGTACAGCGACCCCGTCTGCTTTACGAGCCGCCCGTTCAGGAGCTCATCGACCGTCCGCGTCACCGAGTCCGCGCGCACGCCCGCGCCGAGCTGGAGGCCGCGCAGGTTCTGCGGCCGGGCCGTCCCGAGGTCGATCCGCTGCCGTGAGTACCCATCGGTGTTCGCGTTGGACACGTTGTGCCCGATGGTCTCCAACGCCGTGCGCGAGGCGAGCAGCGCCCGCAGGCCGATCTCTGAGCCGAGTGATCCCATTGGGTCAGACCTCTGCGTCGACGAGCGCGCCTGCGCCGTTGAAAGGGTTCATGCCGTCGTCCGCGAGCACCAGCTCGAGGACCTCCTGGTTGATGCGACGATGCAGCCCGACGAGCGCGGAGACCCGTCGGTTCTGCCGCACGACGCGGGACGTGGCCTCGCGCAGCTCGAGCCGCAGCTCTGACAGGCGGCTCCCGTCTTCGCCGAGCCGCTCACACAAGCTCGAGAGCGTCAGCGCAGAAGGCGCGACGCGCAGCTCCATGGCAATGCGGCGGATGATCGGCTCGCGACGAGCCCGCCGCGCGCTGGCCGAGGACACGTGCGCTTCGATCTTGGAGGTCACCTCGACCAATGCATCGGGGGTCCGCGCGATGACGGCGGACTCCTGGGCGCGGAGGAGCTCCAGCAACTCTCGTTGCGCGGCGAGCTCCTCGCGGAGGGCCGCCTCCAAGCGGTTGCGATCTGCCAGCAGCGCGCTCATCGTTGCACCTCCTGCCCCGGCGCTTGCTGCGCAGCCTGCGAGTCGGCCTGGTGTTGGCGCCCAGCCGCGAGGCTTGTCTTGATGCGGCCAGCGAGGTCGAGGACGCCTTCGCGGGCCAGCGACTTGCCGAGGTTCTCGTCCAACCAGCCTTCGAACGTGTCCGCGCCCGGCCCGGTCCCGAAGAAGCCGTCTCCGAGGCCGCGGCGCAGCTCCTTCACGAACATCTGCGCGAAGATCCCCTCCATGTCGCGGGCGACCTCGGCGTCGTGCTCGAGGCGCTCCGACTGCTCGAGCTTCGCCGTGCGCGACTCGAGCGCGAGCGTGTTCACGCTGCGATCGAGCGCCGTGAGCGTGTTGATGCTCGAGTCTCTTGCGCTGATGTTCATCACAGTCTCCTGAGCTCTGCGACGAGCATGCCACCGTTCACCAGCGACTCCATGATCGCGATCATGTCGCGGGGGGATGCGCCGAGGACGTTGAGGACGTTCACCACCTGATCGAGGGTCACGGCGCCCCCGATCTGGACCAGCGGCGCGTTGCCTTCTTCGACGTTCAGGTCCGTCCGCGGGACGACGGTCGTCTCGCCCTGGGAGAACGCCGAGGGCTGGCTCACCTCGGGCGTCTCGGCGACGCGCAGGATGATGCTGCTCTGCTGGATCACACCCGGGCGCAAGCGCACGTCGCCGCCCATCACGATGACCCCCGTGCGCTCGTTGACGACCACACGCGCGAGGTTGTCGGTCGGGACCTCGAGCTCGAGCAGCATGTTGACATAGGCGATGTAGTCGCCCTCTTCGAAGCCGACCGGCACCGCGACGCGGATCGACCGCCCATCGGGGAGGGCCTCCGCGACGCCCGGAAAGAGCTGATTGATGCGCTCCGTCATGCGCGTGGTGTTGCCGAAGCTGAACTGACCATTGCGGACATCGAGGTAGATGTAGCCGTGCTCGGTCACCACGCTCGTCGGGATGTACCGCTCGACTTTGCCGCCGCTGGCCAGCGTGCCCACCGTGACGCTGTTCTTCGTCGTGGTCGCGCCTTGGCCGGACGCGGAGTATCCGCCGACGGTGATCGAGCCTCCGGCAGTCCCGTACGCGACGGAGCCAGACGGATCAAACAGCACGCAACGGTCGAGCACTCCGTTGACGAGGCTCGTCGCGTCGCCGATGGACGAGACGCGCACGTCGAAGGCCTGCCCGGGGCGCGCGCCTGCGGGGATGGAGCCATCGACCTTCACCACCGCGATATTCGCGGTCGCGAGCAACGCGGGCGCGATGTTGATGTTGTTCGTCAAGAGCGTGTTCGCCATGAGCTGCGTCACGAGCGGACCGGAGTCGCCCGTGCCGGAGAGGCCCGTGACGAGGCCGAAGCCCGATACGGTGTTCTCCTCCATGCCGCGGATGCCGACGAGGCTGCGGATCTTCGCGTTGATCCGGCCGGCGGAGTCGACCGCTCCGGGGACCCCGACGCGCGTGGTCCGACGGAAGTTGGCGCTGGAGGAGCGCCCCGGCTGCGCGGGCGCGTCGAAGCTGCCCGGCGCGATGAGGACATCGGCGCGCGCCGCGCCCGGGTCCTGCGGCGCGAGCGCGAACAGCAATGCGGTGAGGGTGATGAGTTGCATGGCGTGCGCTCAGAAGGGCCAGAGCCAGTCGACGACGTTGTGGAGCCACTTGGCGAGGCCTCGGCGCTCCGTCGCGCGGCGGCCGGGACCTTGGCCGACGTAGGAGATGCGCGCGTCAGCGACGAGCTCGGACTCGATCGTGTTGCTGCGCGTCACGTCGTAGCGGCGAACGACGCCGCTGAACTCGATCAGCTTGACGTCACCATCGACTCGGAGCTCGCGCCGGCCCTGGATGACCAGGTTGCCGTTCGGCAGCGTGTCGATGACCATGGCGGTCAAGCGCGCGGTAAAGGTGCCCTTCTTCTCGACGTTGGCTGAGCCGCTGAACGAGTCTGCCTTGCTCGTTTCGAGCGAAGGCAGCGTCGAGAACGAGTTCGGTTGCAGGTTGAAGTCGAGGAGCTGATAGTTGAGGCTGCTCGACTTCGACTGGCCCGCCTTCTCTTCGTTCTTGACGTTCTGTGTCTCTTGGATGATCACCGTGACGAGGTCGCCGACGCGCGCCGCGGTCTTGTCCGTCAGCGCGATGCCCGCGCCCGAGTTGGGGTCGTAGATCGAGCCGACGCGCCGTTGCGCGACCGCGTCCGCCGCGAGCGCGACGAGCGCGAGGCAAGCTAAGAGGGTGTTTCGCATAGTGTCTCTCTTGGTCAACGGACGATGATCTCGACCTCGCCGGACGCTTTGACGCGGCCGGTGATCTCGTGTTTCGTGGAGGTGAGCGTCACGCGCACCATGTCTCCGACCCGGCCATCGATGACCGCGGTCCCCATGTCACGCGCCGTGAGCCCGCCGGACCTCACGATGACGGTGACGATCTCGCCGCGGCGAATGACGACGGGTCGTTGGATGTCGCGCTCCGTGACGACGGTGCTCGCGGCGAGCGGCCGTGCTGCGACGGTGCCCGTCAGCGCCTCGACCGGCAACCCGTGTTGCGCGGTCTCGAAGGAGACCTCGACGCGGCGCATTTCGAAGAGCGACGGGTCGAGCACTTGACCGGCGGGGATGCTCTGCTTCAGGACCCAGCGCGGCTCGCGCAGCGAGACGTTGAAGGGCAAGTGCACCGTGCGGTAGAGGTCTCCGTCGATCCAGAGCTGCACGGCTGCGGTCTTCGGCCCGGCCTCGATCGTGCTCTCGACGAGGGTCGTGCGCATGTCGAGCGGGGTCTCGCCCACGGGGATCTCGACCGCGGCGAGCTCGCCGTCGCGCTTGATCGAAGCGTCGGTGCCGCGGAAGAGCTCCTCGACGAGCGCCGACCCGAGGCCCCACAAGCGCTCGAGGTCGAGGGCCTCGGTCACGGGGTCGACGCGACAGCGGTCCGCCCCGAGCACGTCGATCTCGAGCCCGGGAACGTACGCCTCAGGTCCATCTGAATGAGGTCGGCGCGGAGCACGCGGTGATAGCCCGGCGCGGGTGCGTAGCCGAGGCTCGCAGCCGCGACGCGCGCCGCGATGGCGGGGTCGTCGGCCGTGATCGTCGCGACCGACGCGACCTTGATCTCGAGGCCCTTGACCTCGGCCTTCTCGGGCAGCGTCACGACGACGCCGCCGGCGATGAGCAGGAGTGTGGCGAGCATCACTTATTGAACGAGTTGGGTGACTTGGGCGAGCATCTCGTCGGAGACGCGGATAGCGCGGCTGTTGACCTCGTAGTTGCGCTGCGCAACGATCAGCGCCACGAGCTCGTCGACGGTCTCGACGTTCGAGCGCTCGAGGTAACCCGACTTCAGTTCGCCGGCGCCTTGGGTCGCGGCCTGACGCGCCTCGGGGTCGCCGCTGGAGCCGGTCTTCGAGTAGTAGCTGCCCCCCATCGCCTTCAAGCCGGTGGGGTTCGCGAAGATGTGGATGCGCACCGCGCCGACGGGCGTCAACTCGTTGTTCGCGCCGAGCGAGGACACCGTGCCGTCCGCGGAGATCGTGACGCCCAGCGCGTCACCAGGGATTGCGATCTGGTCGGAGAGGCGATAGCCCTCGGCGGTCACGAGGCGGCCCTCGGAGTCCTGCCGGAACGTGCCGTTGCGCGTATAGCGGTTCTCGCCCGACGGCAGCGTGATCTCGAAGAAGCCCGGCCCCTCAATGCCGAGGTCGAGCGTGTTGCCCGTCGGCTCCAGGATCCCTTGCCCCATCAGCTTGCGCGACCCTGAGACCTCGGTGCCGGAGCCAATCTGCAAGCCGGTGACGTCGTTCTGGTTGTTCGCGATCGGCAACCCGGGCTCGCGATAGGTCTGATAGAGCAGCGAGCGAAAGCTGAGCTGGCTCTTCTTGAAGCCCGCGGTGTTCACGTTCGCGATGTTGTTCGCGATGGTGTCGACCTGGAACTGCTGGGCCTTCATGCCGGAGGCCGCGGTGTAGAGAGAACGAATCATGCTAAGGAGGCTGGCTAGGATCAGCGGTTGAGGCGCTGGTAGCTTTCGCTGATGAGCTTGAAGGTCTGTGAGGCCATCTCGAACGAGCGCTGCGCGGCGATCATCTCGACGAGCTCGTCGACGGTCTGAACGTTCGCGCGCTCCAAGAAGCCTTGGTTGACTGTGACCTCTGAGTCGATGTACTCCGCGCCAGAGCGGAGCGTGTAGCGGCCATCGCTATCGACGACGACATCACCCGCGCGCTCGACGTTGACGAGCTTCAAGCGACCGATCGGCTGGCCGCCTTGGATGACCTGGCCGTTGCCTGCGAACTTGACCTCGCCGCCGGTCGGGTCGATGCGGCCACGGGACCCTTCCCAGACAACCGGGCTCCCGTCGGCCGAGGTCAAGACACCTTCGGCCGAGATCTGGAACATGCCCGCGCGGGTCATGACCTCGCCGTTGGGGCCGTCGAGGAGGAAGAAGCCTTCGCCGTCGAGCGCGAGGTCCGTCGGGGCCCCGGTGTACATGAAGATGCCCTGCTGCAGGTCGAGGGCCGTCCCGGTCACGACCTGCTCATGGCCTTGGTTCGCAGCCCAGTCGGTCGCGCCGTGGGCGACGTGCAACATCCGCTTGAACCCGAGGGTCTCGGCGTTTGCGATGTTGCTCGCCACGATCTCCACGCGCTGCTGGTTGGTGCGCATCGCAGCGACCATGCGGTAGAGGCCGACGTCCATGCCTCATCGGTAGCACCAGCCGTGCCAAGCCACCGCCCCCGGCCCGAGGGGCGCTCCCCGCACCCAAAGGTGGAAATCCTTTCCCAGGCGGGAAGCGGGTGCGCGCCATCCGCCGCCCCAGGCCGACGCTTGCGCGAGTGCTGCGTGCTCCAGGACCCCAGGCAGCAGCTCAGCATGGACAATCCTCCAGTGTTGGAGCGCGAGCGCCTCCGCCGGGCCTTGCTCGCGGTCTGGGACGACCCAGAGATCGCGCCGCTCCCGGCGCGTGACTGCGGGCCGGAGTGCGCGACCCTGCGTTGCGCTCCGCCGGGCACGGAACGTCTGAGCCGAGCATGCGCTCGGGGCCGAGTCGGGATGGAGCTCCATGACGCCGAGCCAACGCTTCGCCGACTTCGACGCCGCGCGCGCGGCCCTTCTGCTTGACCCGGGTGACCTGCGCCTCATCGCGAAGGTTCGCCGCGTGTGGGGCTTCGGTCGGCGACTTACAAAGCACCCTCCGCCCCCCGATCTGTGGCTCTCTCGAAGCGCCGAAGCGGCGAGCGCCCATCGCGAGGCCTCGACGGCCGCCCGTGCCTGCAAGCGGAGCAAAGAGCGCGAAGGGCGCTGAGCGCGCCCACGCTTGCGCCGTGGAGAACGGCGACGAAGGAGCCCCGTTACGCGGGGCGGGGCCTGCTCGCGTAACGGGGCTCGCTGCTCAGAATCAGATGAGGTTCACGGTCTCGGCCAAGACTTCGTCCTGAGTCGTGACGACGCGCGCGTTCGCCTGGAAGCCGCGCTGGGCCTCGATCAGGCGCACAAACTGCTCGGCGGTGTCGACGTTTGAGTTCTCGAGCGCGCCCGACACGACCGAGCCGGCTGCCTGCAGCTCGCCTTCGCCGATCCGCGCGTCACCCGAGTTCGTCGTTTGCTGGAAGAGGTTCGTGCCTGCGTCCGACAAGCCCTGGTCGTTCTGGAAGGTCGCCACACCGATCCGACCCAACTCACGCGCCTGGCCGTTCGTGTAGAAGCCCGAGATGAAGCCCTGCGCGCTGACGGAGAGGCTCGACAGCTCGCCGTCGCCGTAGCCGTTCTGGTCCGAGACGAAGGCGCTGCCGGAGCTGCCGAACTGCGTGATCCCGTCGAAGCGCCCGTCGAGGCCGAGGTCGATGGCGACGTCCTGCGACGCCTGCCCGTTGAACTGAATGGTGAGCTGAGATGACACCGAGCCGAGGCCCGTCGGCGAGCCGTCTTGATTGAAGCCGATCCCCGTGATCGGGTTCAGCTCGCCGCCGCTGAGCACCTCGCCGTCGGTGGCCGAGACCTCGGCGATGAGGTTCCACGTCAGGTCCGCTTGGCGCTCGAAGCGCATCGTGACGGTGTGCGCGATGCCGGCCGCGTCGAACACCTCGGTCGAGGTCGTGACCGTATCGGGGCCCGTGCCGTCTGTCGTTACGGACATCGCATAGTCCGTCCACTGCGTCCGCCCCGTATTGGAGGTCGAGTCGTTGAGCGACAGGACGAGGTTCGCCTCGCCCGCGGTCTGCGCCTCCACGACGAGCTGGCCGTTGTCCACGCGGACCTCCGCGTCCGCGTAGAGCCCCTCCAGGAACGAAACGAACTCGGAGAGCTGCGTGCCATCGACGCCATAGACAAACGTCGCGTTGATCGCGGTCCCGTCTGTATCGACGCCGGTGATGTCGATCTGGTCGCCGTTGACGTACTCGGTGAGGTTGCGCGTCAGCTCGTTCAGGTCGACCGCGAGGTCAGGCGGGACCGCGGCCTCGCTGCCCGCCGTCAGGCTCGTCGAGAAGCCGACGTGCGACGCGAGGTCCGTGCCGACGCCAGGGTCGATATCGATCGAGACGCCCGCGCCCTTTTGGTCCGTCGTCATCACGAGCTCGCCGCCGGGCCCGATGGACGCCGACACGTCGACGAGCGCGTTCAAGGCGCTAGCGATGGAGCTCGCCGCCAGGACGCCGCTGGAGTCTGCTTGCACGGTCACGAGCTGCGGCGCGCCTCCGCTGACCGTGACCTCCATCGAGAACACCTCGTTCGGGATCCCGTTGCCGTAGTTGACCGCCGTCCCGGACGAGCTCAGCGTCGCGCGCGTGCCGGTGCGGAACGCGGTGTTCGACGTCAGGACCTCAGCCAACGGGCCGTCGATCACCGCGGGCAAGTTGCCCTTGACCTCCAGCGCGTCCGTGGCGCGCGGCGGGAACAGCGAGTTGATGTCGACTGCCACAGGTTGTCCAGTCGGATCGAGCACGCGCAGGCCATTGGCTTGATCGACGAGGTTCTGGTCCTTGTCGAGGCCGAAGGTGCCGACGCGAGAGTAGTAGCGGCTCGCGCCGTCCGTGAGGCCGAAGAAGCCGTTGCCCTCGAGCGCCAGGTCAAAGATGCGACCCGTCTCGGTCAGCGACCCCTGGGTAAACGTGCGGTCGATTGAGGCGACCCCGACGCCGTAGCCGATCTGCATCGGGTTCACGCCGCCGAGCCCGTTGCCAGGCTCGCTCGCGAGGCGGTAGGTCTGGACGAAGCTCTCAGCGAACGTCGCGCGGCTGACCTTGTAGCCAGGCGTGTTCTGGTTCGCGAGGTTGTTGCCGATGACGTCGATCCATTGCTGGTGCGCCTTCATCCCAGAGAGCGCGGACGAGAATGATGCGGGCATGATGCGAGTTCGGAGTCAAGGGCCGCTGCTGCGGCGGGCGGGTTGTCCGGGGCCCCCAACATCGGGGGCCCCGGCGCATCCGTTCGGTGTCGCTGACGCTGAGTGGGGGTTGACCAGGGATGATCCACGCGGGAGCGCTCGCTCCCGGGCCATCACTCGCTCGTGCTGGTCCCGCCGCTTGCGCCGCCCTCTGGCGGCGCGCCGAGGACTTCGTTCACTGCGGACAACGGCACGCTCTTGTCGCCGATGCGCAGGGTGACGATGTCGTCCTCGACCTTGACCGAATCGACGATGCCTGCGGCAACACTGCCGTCCGTCGGGTCGGTGTACTGAATCTGCTGACCGATCAGGGCGCTCGCGCTCGTGAGCTGGCCGAGCTGCGCGTTGCCTTGTTGCAGGAGCGCGAGCGCGACGAGGTTCTGATTGACCCCCTCCATCTGCTCGAGCGAAGAGAACTGCGCGAGCTGCGCGACGAACTCATCATTCGCAGTGGGCTCGAGCGGGTCTTGGTTCTGCAGCTGCGTGACGAGCAGCGACATGAACGAGTCTTTGCCCAGGTTCTGGGTGGCTTGCTTGCTCGGTTGCCCGGTGACCGGGTCCGTCGCGCTGATTCCGTTGATCATTGGAGTGCTCCGTCTCGTTCGCCTATGCTCAGATCACGATGTCGACGCGGGGCGCGTCGTGTTCGCGATGCGTTGTCGTACCGGCTGCGCTCGAGCCACGGCCTTGGGCCGTCGCGTCGACCTGCGCCGTCGAGCGCGCGCGTGCTCCACGCACTTGCCCGCGCTCGCTGTCTTGTTTCTGCGAGCCTCGCTCTTGTCCGGCGTGGCGCTGAAAGGACGCGCCTGGCTCAGCGAGCCCGAGGTCCAGCTCGCGCACCTCCGTGCCGTTCTGCGCGAGGTACGCGCGCAGCTCCGGCCCGTGCGCTTCGAGCACAGCGAGGGTCTCCGGGCGCTCTGCGCGAATCGTCGCGCTCAGGACGCCGTCCTCCATCTTCAGCCGGACATCGATGCGGCCGAGCTCGCTCGGGCGCAGCTCGATGATCGCTTCGCGCGCCCCCATCTGGATGCGGGCGCGCAGCTGGCGCATCACGGACTCGGCGAGCTCGATGTCCTCCGTCGTCGGTCCGTGGGGCGCGGCGGCCTGGTCGGTCGCGGTCGCCGCGCGGGCATCGGCGGCGCGCGCCGTCGAGGTCCCGGGCGCGACCTCGTTCGCCACCGGCTGGCCCGCAGCCGCGCCGACGACAGGGGCGGCGACAAAGACCGGAGCGGCGGCAGACGCTCGTTGGGCCGCGCTCGCGGCGGGCGCAGGCGCGGCAGAGGCGCCCGCGTCGAGGCCATCGAAGGCAGCGGAGCTTGAGCCGCTCTGGGCCCCGCTCGGTCCATTCGCGCCGTGTGCATCGGCCGCGTCCGTGGCGGCGAGGGAGCGCGCGCGGCCCTCGAGCGCGCGCGGCGTGTCCTCGCGGCGCGGCGGCTCTGCAGCGCCGGCGCTGGTGGGGTCCGGGGTCGCGGTCGGGTCGTCGCGGTCGGCGCTGCGCTCGCTCGCGCGCTCGCCTTCGCTGCGATCCGCCTGCGGCTTGCGGCCGGGCGCCTCCTTGCGCTCTGCGCGGTCGGCGCCCGCGCTCGCGCTCTCGCGGCGCTCAGCGGCGTCGCCGCCTCGCTCAGCCCGCTGCTCGACGGTGCGGATGCGGCTCGCGACCTGCGTCTCGACGCGTCGCTCCAGCTTGTCTCCGAACGAGGCCCCCGCGGCGAGGCCGCGCTCGAGCCACCCTGCAAAGCGGCTGGGCGCTCCGTCGGGTGTGCTCGCGTCCCCTGCGGTAGGAAGGGACGGCCGCCCCGTGCCGGACGACCGTCCTTCAACTACATCCAAGGAACGGAGACTGAGTTGGGACTGCAGCTCCATCGAACGGGGTGGAGCACCGGCCGTGCCAACCTCCGCGCCGCCGCCGCAGCGGGCCCGAGGGCGCCCTCTGGGCCCCTGCAGCGCGCAGTTCTTTCCGAGGGTGTGCCACTTTTGCGCGCCAACGCTGCGCACCACGACAAGCTGTCGCAGCGCGCTGCATGAGGGACAGATGGATGCGGGCCCCAAAGGGGGGAACGCCAGGCAGCTCCGTTACGTCCCGGTACTCTCTCGGTAGGTGGTCCACTGGCGCCAGGGTCGTTCGCGAGCCCCTGACGACGGCGCAGCCCCGCCCCGGCCGAAGCGAACCGAAGATGCGATCGACACCCCTCACAGCGCTCACCCTGTTCCTTGCGCTCGCGGCCGACGCGGCCGCGCAGAACGTCCAGACCTCCGCCGTCGTCCCCGACCCGCTCGATTCGCGGGTGGTGTGGGTCGCCAATCGAGACAACCACACCGTCGGTCGCCTCGACACGCGGACGGGCGCGCTCACCGAGGTCACGGTCGGGATCCGCCCGCGCAGCTTGGCGGTCACGCCGGACGGCACGCGCGTGCTCGTCGCCAACCAGCGCGGTGACGTCCCCCTGTCGCGGCACTTCCTCTCGCCGTTCACCGGCGCGGAGGTGCGCGGCAGCGTCTCGGTGATCAATACGCAGACCATGCAGGTCACGACGACGCTGACCGACTGCGGCGTCGAGCCGTACGGCCTCGCGCTGTCACCGGACGGCAGCTGGTTCGCGGTGAGCGCGTTCCGCTCGGGCACCGTCTCGTTCTACGAGACGGCGACGCTGCAGAAGCTCTTCCAGCACACGTATCCGGCGGACCTCGCCGAGCTGCCGCCCGGTGTCACGGTCGCTGACGCGGACGCCAACCGCGACGGGATCGCAGACCTCGGCGACCCGCGTGGGTTTGTCATCGACGCCAGCGGGACGCACGTGTGGGTCACCCACCACAAGTCGCCGTACGTATCGCGCCTCGACCTCGCCGCGGGGCCCGCGGGCCTGCCGGCGAGCGTGTCGCTCGGCGCAAAGGTCCTGGTCGACGACTATCCGTTCGACCCGATCTTCAACCCGGTCCCGGTGCGTGATGTCCGCAGCCAAGGCAAGCCGCGCTTCCTCGAGGAGATCGCGCTGACGCCTGACGGCTCGCGCGCGTTTGTCGCGCACGTGCTGCACAACGTCAATCACGACCTGTCGCAGCAATTCTCGGTGCCGCACCCGCTGAACCGGGTCTACCCGGCGCTGACGATCATCGACGCGAACACGGCGACCTTCGGCGCGCCGAACGACAGGTCCGCGCGCCTGCAGCACGAGCACGCCGATGAGCCGACGCCCGCCGAGGCCGTGCCCTACGGCGTGAGCGGTGTGACCTCGGCGGGTGACCCCATCGTGCTCGGCGCGCTGAACCCGCCGCTGCTCGGCCAGAACCTGGAGCTGATCGTCTCCGGCGTGCAGCCGGGCGATCAGGCGGTCATCGTGCTCGGGACGGTCGAGGGCGCGGTCCCCACCGCGGGCGGCACGCTCTTGCTGCGCCCGCGCGTCCGCGTGCCCGTCATCCATGGCCGCGCGACGCTGCCCGTGCCGAACATCGCCGCGTTCGACGACGAGGTGTTCCTCGTGCAAGCGCTCGTGCTGGTCGGCGGCGGCCCCGAGCGCGCGTGGTCGAACGGCCTGCGCCTCGTGCTCGAGGACACTGCGCCCGGCGCCGGCAAGATGGGCCACCGCGGCGGGCACCCCTCGCTCGTCCGCGTCAACGAGGCCGGGGACCACGTCCTGCTGCTGAACCGCGGCTCCGAGGACCTGTTCCTCTATTCGCTCGCGGGCAGCTCCATGACCCTGCGCGACACGTTCCCGCCGCGCCATGACCACGTCGAGCGCGCGCCGCTCGACCTGAGCACGCCGCTCGGCGACCTGCCGATGGGCATGGCGCTTGTGCCGGACACCACGACCCAGAACGACGACGCTTGGGTCTACGTCTTGAACGAGGGCACCCGCACGCTCTCCGTGCTGCGCGTGGACTACACCGCGGGCGTGATCGCGAACGCGGGCGGGCAGCTCGCGACGCACGCCGGCGCGGACGCGATGACCTTGGAGGAGCGGCTCGGCCAAGAGCTCTTCGAGGACGCGTCGCGCGCGCAGACCGCCGGCAACTTCAACAACTCGTGCGCGTCGTGCCACTTCGAGGGCGGCGAGGACGGCAACGTCTGGCAGCGCGAAACGGGCCCGCGCAGCACGATGCCCGTCTACGGCGGCAGCGACCTGACGGGCCTTGTCCTGTGGAAGGGCACGCGCCTGCACATGGGTGAGACCGGCCCGATGTTCGCCGGCGAGAACGGCGGGACGGGCGCGCTCTCAGACCCGGAGCAGGACGCGCTCGTGGCGTATCACGCGCACTTGCCGGTGCCGCTGAACCCGAACCTTGACCCGGCGACGGGCCTGTTGACCGCGGAGGCTGCGTTCGGCCAGGACCTCTTCTTCGGGACAAACGACACCGGCCTCAACCCGAGCGGCCGCGCGGCGGGCTGCGCTAGCTGCCACCCGCGCTTCGACGGGGGCGGCTCGTTCCCGGGGCCGCGCTTCTTCACGGCGGACTCGCTGCCGAGCCTGTTGACGAGCGGTGACCCGCTGGGCACGCTCGACCCGGCCTGCTTCTCCCTGCAAGAGTCACAGCTACAGCTGAACCTGCAGCAGGTGAATACGGGGGTCAACGTGGACCTCGACGGCGATGGCCAGCCGGAGATCGACCGCAACGGCGACGGCTTCGACGACCGCGAGACCTATACGCCGCTGTTCGCGGACGCGGAGGAGCGCTTCAAGCGCGACGACGTGAACTCGTACATGTGCCCGTGCACTCCGGGCGCGCCGAACTGCGACCCGAACGACCCGTTCCGGCGCTTCACGCGGCGCGCGGAGACGTTCGTGGTGCCGACGAAGCTCGGCGTGTTCTCGAGCGGGCCGTACTTCCACGACCACGCGGCGTTTTCGCTGCGTACGCTGCTGAACCCGGGCGCGCAGGCGCTCGACCCGGTCTATGGATCGCCCGCGTTCGCGGGCCAGGCGCCCTACCCGGGCCTCAACAAGCTCTTGAACGGCGCGCACGACATCATCGGCGACACGACCTTCGGCGGCACGCCGGAGGTGCAGCTGAGCCTGCAGAGCGGCAGCGCCGCCCAGGCGCACGTCGACATGGAGGCGATCCTCGCCTTCGTGCGCTCGCTCTGAGCGCCGCCCCGAGGGCAACGCCGCGCGCGATCAGACCTCGCTCTCGATCAGCTCGACGTTGCCCTCGCGGTCGCCGACGACGATGACGTCGGCCATCCCGACGAAGAGGCCCGACTCGACGACGCCGGGGATGCAGCCGAGGTCGAGCTCCATCAGCTCGGGGCTCTCGATGCCCTCCGCGAAGCGGCAGTCCAGGATCTGGTTGCCGTTGTCGGTGAGGTAAGGCTTGCCGTCCTCGGACATGCGCAGGATCGGCTCGGCGCCGAGCTCACGCACCTCGCGCGCGACCGTCGCGCGCGCGAACGGCACGACCTCGACCGGCAGCAAGAACGTCGTGCCCAGCCGCTCGACGAGCTTCTCGCGCCCGACGACGATCACCAGCGTGCACGACGCGTGCGCGACGACCTTCTCGCGCAAGAGCGCGCCGCCGCCGCCCTTCGTCAGGTTCAACGCGCCGTCCACCTCGTCCGCGCCGTCGATCGTCAGGTCGATGCCGTCGACCTCGTCGAGCGTCACGAGCGGGATGCCGAGGGCCTTGGCCTTGCGCTCCGTGTCGAGCGACGTCGGCACTCCGCGGATCGAGAGGCCCTCGTCGCGGATGCGCTCGGCCAGGCGGTCGAGCGTGAACGCGACCGTCGACCCCGTCCCGAGCCCGACGACCATCCCGTCCTCGACCAGGTCCGCGGCGCGACGGCCGGAGACCTCCTTGGGGTTGTGCTGCGCGGTTGTCATGGTGCTGTGGCGCCGATCCTACGCCCAACCACCCGCGCCGCAGCAAGGGATTTACAAGGCGGCAGGCGCGCGCCGCCGGCTCAGGCCCGGCCCGCGGACAAGAGCCGCTCCAAGCGCTGCTCACGCACGCCGTAGAACGCCTTGAGGGCCGCCACCTCGGCCAAGCGCGCTGCGCGGCGCTCCGCCTCCGCGGCGGGGTCGAGGCCCGCCCTGCGGCGCACGGCCACGAGCATCTTGTTCTTACTCGTGTGCTCGAGCGACACGAACTCGAAGACCTGTGCGTCGTAGCCCTCGGCCTCGATGAGCAGCGCGCGGAGGCCGTCCGTCAACATCTCTGCCTCCTGCCCGAGGTGCACGCCATGGCGCAAGAGCGGCGCCAGGACCGGAGGCTGCGACACCTGCGGGCGCAGCTCCTTGTGACAACACGGCGAGCAGACGAGCACCCGCGCGCCCGCCGCGAGGCCCAGGTGCAGCGCGTGGTCCGTCGCCGTGTCGCACGCGTGCAGCGCGATCATCACATCGAGGCGACCCGGCTCGAACGTCACGATGTCGCCGCGCTGGAACGTCAGGCCGGCGGCGCCGACGTCGCGCGCGGCGCGGTTGCACAGCTCGACGAGCTCCTGGCGCAGCTCGACGCCGACCGTCTCGACGGGGACCCCGCGCGCAGTCCGCAGGTGCTCGTGCGCCGCGAAGGTCAGGTAGCCCTTGCCGCATCCAAAATCGACGAGCCGCAGCGGCTCGCTGCGCCCGGCGCGCAACAAGTCAGCGCCCTCGAGCGCGTGCTCGAGCACCTCGACAAACTTGTCGATCTGCTTGAACTTCCGCGCCATCGCGGGGATGACCTCGCCCGCGGCGTGCGTCACACCGAGGGCGCGCAGGTAGGGCGCGTGCGCGTCCACGCGGCGCGCCTTCACGCGGTCATGGGCGAGGCTCGGTGCCGAAGCCGGTGCCGAAGCCGGTGTCGGTGTCGGTGTCGGTGCCGAAGCCGGTGTCGGTGTCGGTGTCGGTGCCAGAGCCGGTGCCGGTGCCGGAGCCGGAGCCAGCGTCGGTGTCGGTGTCGGTGTCGGTGTCGGTGTCGGCGCAGCGCCCGGCCCGGCGCCCGGCCCAGCGCCCTTCTCGGGGGCCTCGATGCGCCCCCGCTTCTGCGCGGGCGCGCTCGGCGTCCGACCGGTGCGCAAGAGGCCGACCTGGCCCCGCTTGCCGATCATCAGCTGCAGCTCCTCCATCGGCAACTGCAAGTACACGCGCCCGAACCGGTCGGGCACAAACGCCCCCACCGCCGCGACGGCGTCGCCGAGCGCGACGTTGCGCGTCACGTCGCGCGTCGTGTGGCGCTCGACGAGCTGGAGGTGAGGGACCCCCTTCAGCTCGATGAGGCGGCCATCGATGCGCGTCAGCGTCCCGCCGGCTAGACGCGGCTTGCTGCACACCAGGCGGCGCAGGTCGCGTTGATGCAGCGACACCTCGAGCGCTTCGAAGAAGCGCTCGAGGTGCTCACGCGAAGGTCCGTCGTCCTCCGACATCGAGGTCACTGGACCCCGAGCTGTTGACGGGCCCCCTGCAAGAACGCGATGAAGTCACGCGTATCGTTGGGCGTCAGCGCGGCGCCCTCGTACCGTCCGAGCTCCGCCCCGGTGTGCGGGTCGAGCGCGACATAGATCGGCTGACCGATGCCGTGCGCGACGCTCGTGATCAATCCTTGGATGCGCTCACGCAACTCGGGATCGTGGGCGTCCGAGTGGAGACGGGCTTCGATGAAGTAGGCGAGCTCGCCGGCGACCGCCGGCCTCGGGAAGATGTAGTCCTCCATCTTCCGACAGTTCACTCATGTGTGGCCGGTGAAGTTCGCGAGCAGCACCTTGCCCTCACGCTTCGCCGTGGACACCGCCGCGTCGTAGTCGTCCTTGATGACCGTGTGCGCCTGCGCGGGGGCGCCGCCGCCGCTGCCTTGGAAGGTCGGCACGAGGCCGGCCGTGTAGTGCGTGGGCGGCGCGAGGGCGCTCATCACGCCGCCGAGCTGGTACCCCTGCACGCCGAGCCAGCAATAGAGCGCGAACAGCACGCTGCCGAGCCCGCCCATGAGGCGGCCCGGGCCGATGTGCCCGTCCGGGCTCTCGCCCTTCAGGTTGATGCGCCCGAAGAGGTACATCGCAGCGACGAGCGCGATGCCGCTCCAAGTGGCCAGGAAGAGCTCGCGCGAGATGAGGCCGTTGCCCTCGATGAACTCGCTGCCCGACAGCACGATGTCGGCGTTCGAGAAGAACTTCATCGCCGCCGCGAGCTCGACGAAGCCCATGAAGACCTTCAGGGTCTCCATCCAGCCGCCGGCCTGCGGCAGCTTCTGCAGCTTGCCCGGCACGAGGGCGAGGAACACAAACGGCGTCGCCATCGTCAGGCCGAACACGCCCATCCCGAGGACGATGCGCAGGAGCGAAGAGCCCGCGCCCGCGCCGAGCAGCGAGCCGACAAACGGCGCGGTGCACGTGAACGACGTGATGACGAGGCACGCGCCCATCAGGAACACGCCGAAGTACCCGCCGCGCTGGCTGGCCTTGCCTGCGGCGTTCATCAAGAACGCCGGCGGCTGCAGGTTGATCATGCCGAAGAGCGACAGCGCGAAGACGACGAACAAGATGCCGATCGCGAGGTTCATCGGCCAGCCCTGGGCCACCTCGACGATGATCGGCCCGATCAGCGCGCCGATCAGCACGAAGATCGCGACGATGCCGAAGCCGTAGAGCAGCGCGAGGCTCAAGACGTTCCCGTTGCGCGCGGTCGCCTGCTTCGTGAAGAAGGAGATCGTGATCGGGATCATCGGGTAGGTGCAGGGCATCAGCAGCGTGATGAACCCCGCGCCCATCGCCAGCAGCAGGAACTGCAGCAGGCTCTTCGACTCCTTTTGCGCGGGCGGGCCGCCCTCGACCGCGGTCAGGGCGACCGCGTCCGTCGTACCCGCGTCGGCTGCGCCCGCTCCTGAGTGCTCCGTTGCCGTTGCCGCCGCCGCCGCGAAGAGCGCGTCCGGCCCCGCACCCTCCCCGAGCGCCGGCGCGACCGCGAAGACCATGCAGCCCTTGTCGTCACACGTCTGCCCGTCGATCTTGATCTCGACGGACTCGGGGTCGAACGCACCGTACGCCTCCCCCGTGACGCGCAGCACGGCGCGGCCCTCGTGCACGTACGTGATGTCCGTGAAGCCGTCGTCGTACTCGTGCGGGGTCGGGAACACCCAGTCGCCCCAATCGACGTTCCCGCCCTCGATCGACGGCGTCGTCGGCAGGCCGACCCCCGGGCCGACGTCGGACTGGGCTGGGCCGTGGTAGATGTGGAACTTGGGCGCGATCGCGAGCTCAACCGCGACGGTCACGGTCTCGCCCTCGACGCGCGCAAAGGCGCGCGACACGACCCGGTCCCCGCCTGTGAAGTTGGGCTTCCAGGTGTCGGCGCTGCCCTCGGTCGGGGCCGCGGCAGGCTGGGACGCCGGCGGGGGCTCGGAGATCGCTGCCGCGGGCGCAGACCCGGCCAGGAGCGCCGCCGGGAACTCAGCCCAGACCGCCTCTGCCCCGGCGCCGCGGTTGGGGATGCTCGGCACGCTCCACGGCAAGCACATACGGTCGTTGCACGCGAGCCCGTCGAGCTGCACGGTCACGTCCGCCGGCTCGACGCCCTCCCCCTCGCCAACGGCGTAGATGTAGAACTTGTGCTTGTGGACCTTCGCCTTCCCGACGATCGGGTCGTCCTTGATCGTGGGCGCCGGGAACGCCGGCTTGGACCAGGTCAGGTTGTCCGGCCCGAGGGTGACCACCGTCGGCTTGCCGCCCGAATCAGCCTCGTCGTGATAGACCCAGGCCCCCGGATCGGGCGTGACTTGAATCGCGACGAGGACCTTGCCGCCCTCGGCTTTGGTGTAGAGCTTGGCCGTCGCCGACTGAGCGCCGGCAAGCGCCGCGAGCGCGACCGCCAGGCACGCGAGAAAGAGTGATCTCATGGGGGCTCGTTGGAGGGGACCCGCGACGGGCGGGGCAGGCAGGATAGCAGGGGTCAGGACCAGGCGGAGCCCCGTACGAGCGGCGCCAGGTCGGTGACGACACGAACTGCGCGGTTTCCAAACCTGTCACGTATGCCGAACACTCTCTGAACCCCTTGGGGGATCGGGCGATCTGACCGACACTGGTTCAGACCAAGCCCAGCCAGGACCGAGACACTGCCATGCGCGCGACCCTGCCCTCCCTCGCCTTCTCCCTCGCCCTCGCCCTCCCGTTGCCGTTCGTTTCGACGCTCTGGGGCGACGCCGAGGGGCGGGCCGCGCAGGAGCCCCGCGCCCGCACGAGCCAGGAGCCGACGCCGGGCCGTGGCGACAGGAAGCCGAAGGAGGAGGGCGACGAGGCCGCCCCGCAGCCCGAGCTCGACATCTACGGCCGCGTGATCCAGCGCAGCGCCAAGGACAAGGCCAAGGACTCTCTGCAGGGCTGTTGGCAGTTGATCGACATCCAGCTCGTGGGGTTCCCTGACCGGGGCCGGGCGGGCAGCGGCTTGATGCTGGTGCACGACGGGTTCCTGTCGTTCGAGCTGCACATGTCGTGGCCGGGCACGGGCTCGCTCTCGGACCGGGGTACGGACGTGCACCAGTCGTTCATTGCCGAGTATGAGCTGCGGCCCGACCGCACGCTCAACGTCGACACGCTGATCGGCTCCTTCATCGACGACGTCACGGGCGAGCTCGAGTGGGAGCGCAGCGGCTTCGCGCGCCAGTACGCCGTCGAGCAGACCGACGACACGCTCGTGCTGAAGTTCGGTCAGGGCAACCGCATGGCCTTCACGCGCAAGCAGTCGAGCCGCTCCGGCGCGCGCGACATCTTCGGCCGCGAGAAGCGCGACTCCGCCGAAGGCCGCGACATCTACGGCCGCCCGTTGAAGCGCGCGGACGACGGCTCGCGGTGATCCGGAGCCGCCTCCACGACGCGGCTCACTGGCGCCAACGGTGCACGATCTCCGAGAGGGACACAAAGCCCCACCCGCGCTTGCTCGTGTCGAGGATGTAGACCCTCAGGGTCTGGCCGGCGTACGGAGAGAGGTCCCAGGTCACGGGGATGTGGTTCTTGTTGTCACGCCGTCCAGCGATCGATTGAAGGACCGTGCCGTACGCGCCAGCCTCAATGGACGTCGCGAGGCCCACGATGTCCGTCGTCGTGCGCGGCGGCGCTTGCGATTCGAGCACGAGCACGACCCGCTGCGGGCCGCCATGGACTGAGAACGTCAGCGCCGAGTCGACCCGCGCCTTGATGGCGCAATGGGTGACTCCGATGTCCTTGTCCTTCTGCGCCCCCCACGTCGAGGCATAACGTCCACCGTCGAAGGTGAATTGCCGCATGGGAGACCCGAGGGTCGTGAAGGGCGCGTCCCCTGGCAAGTAGCGGGCCTCGCGCCACTCCAAGGGGCGCTTCGGGCTCGCCGCGGCCCGCTTCTCCGCGAGCTCGGCGCGGGCCGCTGTGAGCGCGCTCCTGCGGTCTTCGACCCGGAATTGGTCGAGACCATCCGCCTCCGCGCCGGCCAGATCGAGCCAGTGCTCGCAGCGTTCAAAGGCCGCCTCCGTGACGTCGCCTGACTCCTTGCGTCCGAGCTCGAACCACGCCTCCGCAGCATCGAGCCGCGCAGCGAGGCCCGCAGGGGCGGCAAGGTCCAGGGCTGCCAGCCGCTGCAGCCGCTTGTCCGTCGACGCAGCGAGGTGAGGGACGCCTGCTTCGAAGTCGCGGCGGCGGAAGCAGAGGTACTCGCCAACGACGCGCCGCGACGCCGAGTGATTCGGCTCATGTTCGAGCCGCTTCAACGCACGGACGACCTTGCGCAGGTCTCCGACCGCGCCCTTGAGCGACTCGAACGTCTTCGTGAGGGACGCGTCGTCGAACGCGGCGACAGGCGCGCGGAGCGCTTCGACGACAAGGTCGCCCGCCTGCGGCTGTAGCCCGTCGACCACTTGCTCCAACAGCTCGACCCCAGGGAGCGCGAGGGCAGCGAGCTCGCCGGACGAGGTCGCGTCGACGACGGCGCGGAACGCTTCAACGCGCAGCTCACAGCGGTCGACGGCGTAGCTATCGGCGAGCTCGTCGACCGCCCCGAAGGACGCCTCGAGCAAGCCCGCCTCGGACGCGACGTCGACCGCGGTGACCCACATCGCATATTGATGGGCTGAGCCGGCCTCCAGCGTGCGCCCGCGCTCGCGCAGCATCTCGGCCAGCGTCTCGCGCGCTTGCTGCGTCGAGTCGGCGAGGCGCGCGAGGTACAGGCTGCGCACTTCCTGCAGCGCGGCGCGCAGGTCGCCAGGCGCAGGCAAGGGCCATCGAACGACCCCACCCTCGTCCGCCCCTTGCGCCAGTGCGGGCGCAAGGGGCGCTGGGGCGCACCACGCAAGGCTCGCGGGTCCGAGCGGGGCCAAGAGAGACAGGGCCAGGGCCCTCAGCGCGCGGTCGAGCGCGCCCATGGGGAAGTGTGACGACATGAGGCTTCGGAAGTTTGCACCCGCGGGGTGCCGTGAAAGGGGACGCAGGACTGACCCTGGAACGGGCTTGGCCTGCATCTGTCACGCCCATTCCGAGGCGAATCTCCGCCCGGCTCACAAGCGGGCTCCCAGCGGGCACCCAGGCGCGGAGCTCGCGCGCGGTCAACGCGGAGCTGCGTAGGGGTCCAGGATCGGACCATCGCGCAAGAGCTCGCCGGAGGTGAGGGTCCAGAGCGTGCGCTCGGGGTAGCGCTCGATCAAACGAGCGTTCTCGGCTGCGCCCAGGTCGCGGGCCCAGATGATCGGCTGCGCGTCGATGTGCGCGCCGTTCACGACCCACTCGTGGTGCGGCTGGTGGCCCTCGACGTAGCGCACGAAGACGAGGTCCTCGCCGGGGCTGGCGTCAAGCTGCCTCACGACCTCCGCGCGCACGCGGCCGAACCAGGAGATCGGGGGCGGGTACGTCTCCAAGAGGTCCTGCACATACGTCGCGCCAAACGCGAACAGGAACGCCAACGTCACCGTGGGCCCCAACCGACGGCCGAGCCGACGCCCGACCAACGGCAATCGCCGCAGGTTCGCGAGCCCGAAGGTCACGAGCAGCAGCATCGCGCTGACGACCGGCGCCGCATAGCGCGGCTCGAGGTACGTCGTCGTACACAGCGCGGCGAACGTCGCGGCGAGCGCCGCTGCGGCCCAGCGCACACCGCGCCGCCGTGGGCGCAGGATGAACAGCGCGAGCGGGAGCCAGAGCGGCCAACCGACGAAGTCGAACGCGAGCTCCGTCGCGCGCGCCTGCGCCAGGTCCAACATCGCCGACGCGTCGCCCCACGCGCCGTATCCGCCGCGCTGGAAGCCCTCGGAGAACTCGCGCATCACCGCGTGTCGGATCGGCGGGGCTTCGTGGAGCGGCTGCCAAAGGAACGGCGGATAGATCGCGTACTGCTCGTCGTAGACCGAATACGGCAGGCGCGTCGCGCTGCCCGTCACGAGATAGTTGTAGCGCGCCATCGCGGCGCCGCACGCCACGAGCACGACGACAGCGGGCGCCGCAAGGCGACGCACGGCGCCCAGGGCTCCGCGCCGCGCGCGTCGCACCACCCAGAGCGCCAGCGCGACCGCGAGCACGAGGCCGAGCACGAGCCCCTCGAACGGCCGCGAGTTCGCCAGGATGCCGAGCCCGACCGCGAGGAGCGCGCCGTGCCACCCGCGCACGGGCCGCGCCTCCGTCGCGCGCAAGATGCGCCCGAGCGCGCCGAGCGCCAGCGCGCCGCCAATGCCTGCGACCGCGCCGTTGTAGAACGTCTGCACCCAGACGCCGCTCGCGCAAAAGCGCAGCAGCCCGACGAGCGAGCCGATCACCGCCCAGCGCCGCGGCAGCCACCCGAACAGCATCCACGCGATCGACGCGGCCAGCGCGCCGGCCTGCAGCCAGAGGCCCGCGCGTGGCTCACCGAACAGCTTGATCCCGATGGCCAACGGCACCCCCATCGCGGGCGGGTACTTCGCGGCATAGGTCGGGTGCTGGATGACGTGGTACGTCTCGAAGAACTCGGGCAGCGCCGGCGTCGGCATCGCACAGCGCCCGTCCGCGAACGTCTCCGCCATCAGCAAGTACGCGAACTCGTCATGGATGCCCGGCTGCGGCCAGCGGACCTGATACGCGCCGTACAGCGGCAGCGCCACACCGAGCACAAAACACACAGCGACCCACCGCCACGTGACCGACCCGAGCCGCGCCGCGCCGCGCGAGACCGCGGCGAACGCGCGCCGCCCCGCCCTTGGGCGCAAGACCGCCGACACGAGCGCGAGCGCGCCGCTGCCGTACCAGAACAGCTGCCGCAGCTCGTCAGCGGTCACGATCGACGTTGAGGTCCAGGACCCCGCTCATGAAGGCCGAGAGCACGAGCTGCATGCCGAGCGTCATCGCCGTCACGGACGGCACGACCCAGCGCATCGTGACCTGGTAGTCGAGGTCCCCGAGGCCCGCCGCGCTCCAGGACGTGATCGTCCGCAACATCACGCCGAAGCCCACGAGGAAGACGATGCAGCCGACGACGACCGCGCGCTCGAGGGCAAAGACCTGCCGCAGCCGCGAGGCGCCGCGGCTCTCGGGCAGGATGCCGGCGTTGACGCCGAACTGCTTGGCGAGGATGCCGAAGGTGATCGTCTGCGTGCCCAGGACGAGCATCGCGCCCGCCGCGACGAGCGTGTGGACGTCCAGGCGCACGCCGCGCACCTCGAACGGCCCGGGCAGCACGAGCGCCATCAACGTGACGCCCAACAGGATCAACAGCGTGCCCGGCGCGAGGAAGAGCCAGCGCGGGCTGAGCATCAACAGGAAGCGCAGGTGCCGCCACCCGTCGCGCCAGCTACGCAGGTGCGGCGGGCGCGAGCGCCCGTCGGGGGAGAGCGTCGTCGGCACCTCGCTGACACGCAGGCCGCGCAGCGTCGCCTTGACCACCATCTCGCTGGCGAACTCCATGCCTGTCGTCCGCAGCTGCAGGCCCAAGATCGCCTCGCGCGAGAACCCGCGCAGGCCGCAGTGGAAGTCGCGGCACGGGCTGCTGAAGAGGACCCGCCCGATCGTCGTCAGGACCGGGTTGCCGAGGTAGCGGTGCAACGGCGGCATGGCGCCGGGCGCGATGCCGCCGCGAAAGCGGTTGCCCATGACGAGCTCGTCGCCGGCGCGCAGGCGCTCGACAAAGGCGTCCAGCCGCGAGAAATCGTAGCTGTCGTCGGCGTCGCCCATGATGACGTAGCGCCCGCGGGCGCCGGCGATCCCGGCCTGCAGCGCCGCCCCGTAGCCGCGCCTGGGCGCGTGCACGACCCGGGCGCCGTTCGCGACCGAGAGCTCTTGGCTGCCGTCCGTGCTGCCGTTGTCCGCGATGACGACCTCGCCGTCGACGCCCGCGCGCTCGAGGTACCCGCGCGCCTTCTGGATGCAGACCGCGAGCGTCTCCGCCTCGTTGAGGCAGGGCATGACGATGGACAGTTCGCAGTCGGTCATCGCGCGCTCGAGAGACTTGGGCAGGCGCCTTGGGGCGAAATCGGGTGTGCGGGGCGAAGGGAGCGCGTCGGGAGGGCCGGGGCGCACACCGCACCCGATGCACCACGGACGCGGCGTCCGGCGAAGCGTAGCACGCTGCCACGGCCGAAGCCGCCACGGGCAGGCGCACCCAGGTCCGCGCAGTCCCGCCCAGCGGCGCGCGGCGTTGCGGGGCCGATCCAGGGATGGCACAGTCGCGGCCGGCCCATGCTGCACAATGTCCCGAAGAGGTCCCGCGCGGCGGAGGCGCTGGCGGCGCTCGCCGTCCTCGCGCTCTGCCTCTGGCGCGTCCCGCTGCTGCTCGCCCGCAACTATGACCCCGACGAGCTGCAGCACCTGCACGGCGCCTATTCCGTGCTGCACGGGCTGGTCCCGTACGTGGACTACTTCGAGCACCACCCGCCGTGGACGGCGTGGCTCCTGGCGCCGCTCGTGCGCGCGCTCGGGCCGGAATGGAGCGCCGTCCAGGCCAGCCGCGCGCTGATGTGCGTCTTTGCCTGGGGCGCGGTCTGGGCGACGTACCTGCTCGGCCGGCGCACCGTCGGCCGCAGCGTCGCGGGGACTGGGACGCTGCTGCTGTGCGGCGTCACGCTGTTCGTCGATCGCTCGCTGGAGATCCGGCCGGACGTTCCAGCGACGTGCGCGTGGCTCTTCGGGCTCGTGGCGCTCCTGCGGGGCGTCGCGGGCGGGACGCGGGCGGCCTTCGCGACCGCCGGGCTCCTGTTCGGCTGCGGGTTCATGTTCACGCCCAAGCTGGCGTTCGGCGTCACGGGCGCCGCGCTCGGCGCGTTGCTGACGGCGCCGCCGGGCGCGCGCGCGGCGCGGGTGCGAGGCGTCGCGCTCATGACCGCCGCGGCGTTTGTGCCGCTCGGCGTGACGCTGGCCGTGCTCGCCGCACAGGGCGCCGCCGGCGCGTTCGTGCAGCACGTGATCGTGATGCCGCTGTCGTGGCCGCGCGAGCTCTCGCCCATGCGTTTCACCCGCGAGCTGTTCGAGCGCAACCCCGCGGTCACGGTGCTAGGCGCGCTCGGTGTCGCCGCGAGCCTCGCTGCGCTCGTACGCCGGCCCGGACTGCACGAAGGTCCATCAACTGATGCGCGCGAGACAAGGGCTCCGCGCGCGATCTTGGGCCTCGCGTCCGTCGCTATCGTGTGCGGCTGGTTCACAGTGCCCGTGCCGTGGCCGCAGTTCCTGCTGCCGCTGCTGCCGCTCTGGGCGCTGGGCGCGGCGAGCGCCCTGGCGTGGGGCGCAGACGCAGTGGATCGGCGCACGCCGCCGGTCCTCGCGCGAGTCGTATTGCCGCTCGTGTGCGTGGCGGGCGCCGCGCTTTGGAGCGTCAGCGCGGGCCGGGCGAACTACGCGGATCGCGCGCCCTATGCCGCGCTGTTGGCGCTGACGGCGGCGCCACTGCTGCTCGCGACGGGCAGCGCGCGCCTGCGCGCTGCCGCCGTGCCGTTGATCCTCACGACGCCGCTCGCGTGGATCGTCGGGCGCATTCACTGGAACGATGACGAGCTGCGCGCGAGCTTCGAGTTCGTGATGACCAACACCGCGCCGACCGACACCGTGCTCACGAGCTGGTACGGCGCCGCGCTCTTCCGCCCCCACGCCTACCGCTACTTCTTCCTGCACGACGGGATGCTCTCGGTGATGACCGACGCCGAGCGCGGCGACGACGTGCTGCGCATCCTGCGCGAAGCGCCGCCCAAGGCCGTAGAGCGCGACGAGGCCTTGGGCCGCCTGTCCCCCGCGGTCAACGCGTACCTCGACGAGCACTACACGCCGACGGGCGTCGGGCCCATCTGGATCCGACGCCCGTGAAGGAGGCGCTCTGACGGCGGCGCTTGTGGCCTAAGGGCTCAGCACTGGCTGAAGCCGCACGACTCGCACTTCACGCAGCCCTCGGAGAAGTTGAGGTTCGACGTGCATTGCGGGCACTTGATCTTGTAACGCGCGACGTTGCGCGGCGTGCCGTTCGACGCGGCCGGCGCAGCCTCGCCCGGCGCCCGGTCCGCGTTCGCGTCGACGCGGCCCAGGAGGAGCGCCTCGAGGCCGTGGGCGTTCTTGGCGTCCAGGTAGCGGCGCAGCGCCGTCGCGAGGCCGTCCGCGAGCGACATGATCCGGCCGTCTTTCGTAGGGACCGAGAGGCTCGAGCCGATGCCGCTCAGCTGGCTGACGGCCGTCTCGAGGCTGCCGTTCGAGCGCAGCCACAGCGACAGGATCCGGCAGATCGCCTCGAGGTCTGAGTTCGCGACGTCGCCGCCTTTGCCGAGCTGCGCGAAGACCTCGCGCTCGCGGCTGATGCGCGGGTCGACGCTGACCTTCACGTGCATGTTGCCAAACGGCGTCATCTGGCGAATGCGCAGCGACGGCATGATCTCCGGCAGCTTCACCGGCGCGAGCATCGGGCCGTCCGCCGCCGAGCGCATGAAGAACCCGGTCTCGGGCCCTGGCGCGGCCGACATTGTGGCAGGCGCGCCCTCGGTCGCGCGCTTCGAGCCCTCGAGCGCCATCGGCTGCATGTCGCGACAGCCGTCGCGATAGACCGTGACGCCCTTCACGTCGAGGTCGATCGCGAGCTCATAGATCGCGCGCACGTCGTCGACCGTCGCCTCGTGCGGGAAGTTGATCGTCTTGCTGATCGAGGCGTCGCAGTTGCGCTGGTACGCAGCCTGCATGCGCATGTGCCACGTCGGCGCGACGTCGTGCGCGGTCACGAACAGGCGCTGGTGGTCGGCAGGCACCTCCGCGATGTCGTGCACGGTGCCCTCGCGCGCGATGCGGTCGATCAGCTCGTCGCTGAAGTAGCCGGCGCCGCGGGCCACGCGCTCGAACACGGGGTTGACCTCGCGCATGGTCGTCGGCACGCCGTCCTTGTCCTTCATCACCTGACGCGTGAAGGCGAGCGAGAACAGCGGCTCGATCCCGCCCGAGCAGCCCGCGATGATCGAGATCGTGCCCGTCGGCGCGATCGTCGTCGTGTAGCTGTTGCGCATGCGCTGGCCGCGCTGCTCCCACTCGGAGCCTTCCCACGCCGAGAAGACGCCGCGCTCTTCGGCCAGGATCTCGCTGGCGAGGTGCGACTCTTCTTGCAGGACGCGCATGACCTCTTCGCCGAACGCGCAGCCCTCGTCGGAGTCGTACGGCACGCCGAGCATGTAGAGCGCGTCCGCGAAGCCCATCACGCCCAGGCCGATGCGGCGCGTCGCGCGCGACATTTCCTCGATCTGGCGCAGCGGATAGTGATTGACCTCGATCACGTCGTCGAGGAAGCGCGTGCAGGTGTGGATCGCCTCGCGGAACGCGTCCCAGTGGAAGCTCGCGTCTTCGCCCTCGCCTTGCACAAAGCGGCCGAGGTTGATCGAGCCGAGGTTGCACGAGTCCCACGCGTGCAGCGGCTGCTCGCCGCACGGGTTCGTCGCTTCGATCTCACCGACGTTCTTGATCGGGTTGGTCGCGTTGATGCGGTCGATGAAGATCACGCCTGGCTCGCCGCTGGCGTGGGCGTGCTGGATGATCGCGTCCCAGAGCTCGCCGACCGTCCAATGCGTCGGCGCGCCATCAGCGGCCGCGACCACGCGGCCCTTCGCGTCGCGCTTCTCGAGCGGCGCCCACTTCTTCGTCCGCGGGTTCTGCACGGAGTGCAGCTGCGTCGGATCGCTGCGCAGCTCCTCCAGGAAGCGGTCCGTGACCGCGACCGAGATGTTGTAGTTCGTGAGCTTCGTGCGGTCGTCCTTGTAGACGACGAACTGCCCGATGTCGGGGTGGTCGATGCGCAAGATGCCCATGTTCGCGCCCTTGCGGAACGCGCCCTGGGTGATGGAGTCCGAGGTCTTCGAGAAGACCTCCATGAACGCGAGCGGGCCAGCCCCCTGGCCGCCGGAGCTCTCGACGAGGTCGCCCGCCGGGCGCAGCCGCGAGAAGCTGAAGCCCGTGCCGCCGCCCGCCTTCTGGATCATGGCGGTCGCTTTGACGGCGTCGAAGATGCCTTCGACCGAGTCCTCGACCGGCAGGACGAAGCACGCGGAGAGCATCCCGTCGCGACGCCCGGCGTTCGTGAGGCACGGGCTGTTCGGCAAGAACATGCGCTCGGCCATCAGCGTGTAGAAGTCGCGCGCGACCTCGATGGTCTCCTCGGCGCTGACGCCGCAGGCGAGCTCACCGCCTGCGACGTGCGACGCGACGCGCCAGAACATCTGCCGCGCGGTCTCGCGCAGCTCGCCGGCTTGGTCGCGCAAGAGGTAGCGCCGCTCGAGGACCGTCAGGGAGTTCGGCGTCAGGTCGGGGTCGACGAGGTCGGCCGGCGGGTCGATCGCGCGCAGCGCGGCGAGGGCCGCGGCGTCCGCGGCGGACGGGGCGGCCGAGGCGGCCGAGGCGGCCGGGGCAGTTGGGGCAGACGGGGCGCGCCCGCCCTGCTGCTGGGCGAGTTCACGCCCCGGGGCCTCGGACCCGGGCGCAGGCTGCGGGTCGGGCTCCTGGCCGCCGCTCGCGCTGGGATCGGGCTGGGTGGGGCGGGAGGCCATCGACGGGTGCAGCGAGGTCGGGTTCACGGCGCGGAGTTCGGTGAGGGACGACGACCCGTGCCGCGCACCCCCCTTGGCGCGCGGCAGGACCGCGGGCGGATGATTCGCGCCTGGTCGACAGGATGCAAGGGGCGGCGGCCAGAGTCGTGTCCCCAGCGTGGAGTCAAGGGGAACCGGCTGATCCAGCGGCGCCTGGAAACCGTCCTAAGTGGCACTCAAGGCGAGAAGCGTCTTCGTAGCTTCGCGGCCAATTCGACCGCGCCAGGGGCGCGCAGCGCCGTCGCAGCGAGGCCATAGGACACCATCGCGAGCGAGATCGCGGTGAAAACCCCCAGTCCGTCGCCGAGCCGCGGGCCAGCGACCCCATAGACGACGTGGGCGACCGCGCCCGACAGCAGCGAGGCCGCGGCGATGCGCGCGAGCGGCGCCGCGAACGGCTGGCGCCCCCCGGGCAAACCGAGCCGTCGCGTGAGGCCGGGCCACAACAGCAGGACGTTCAACCAGCTCGTGACCGCGGTCGCGAGCGCGAGCCCCTCGACGTCGAACCCAAGCCACACCAGGAACACGACGTTGAGGCTGACGTTCACCAGCAACAGCAACGCAGAGACACGCACGGGTGTCTTGAAGTCCCCGAGCGCGTAATACGCGCGCGCAATCAGCCCCGTCGCGCCCGCGGGCAAGATCGCGATGCACAAGAACTGCAGCGTCAAGGCCGTGCGGGCGACGCCCTCGGGACCGAACGCTCCGTGGCCAAAGACGGCCTCAGAAAACGGCCGCGCGAGGACCGCGAGGCCGACGCTCGCTGGCAGCGCGACCAACGCGATCGCCAAATGGGTGCGGTCGTGCAGCTTGCGCAGAGCAGCCCGGTCGCCGACGTGGCCGAGCGCTTGGAGCGCCGGGAAGACGGCGCTCGTCGCGGCGACCGCAACGAGCGCGAGCGGGAACTGCTGCACCCGATTGGCCAGATAGTGAATCGTAGGGCCGCCGTTCGCCAAGAGGCCCTCGGCCATGAACCCATCGATCATGACGTTGACCTGATAGACGGCCGCGCCGAACGCGAGCGGCAGCGCGCGCCGCAGGACAGTCGACGGCCCGGAGACCCCGCGCGGCAAGGGGACGCGCGGCCCGCGCCACAGGCCGGCACGGCGCAACGCAGGTAGCTGCACGACGAGCTGCGCGAGGCCGGACGCGAGCGCGCCCCAGGCCAACCAACGCGACATCTCGAGGTGACGCAGGCCGCCGTCCTCGGCGGGTGCCGGGCCGATCCGACCAAAGCGCAGCACGATGAGCGCGAGCGTCACCAGCCAGACGACGTTCAGGACGGCCGGCGCCCAGGCGGGCGCGCCAAAGATGCCGCGCACCTGCAGGCCGCCGCTGACGAGCGCCGCCAGGCAGACGAACAGCACAAACGGCATCAGGCGGATCGTCAGCTCGCGCACCGGCGCAGGGTCGGCCCCGAGCCAGCGCCAGCCCGTGAAGGGCATGGCGTCAGGCATCACGACCACGAGCGCCATCACGATGACGGTGACCGCGACGAGGATCGCCGTGAGCATGCGCGCCGTCGACCAGAAGAGGGCCCGACCAGCGTCGTCGCCGTGGTCGCCGTCGACCTCCGTCAGCGCGGTCTGAAAGCTCGTGGAGATCGCGCCCTCGCCGAGGAAGCGCCGGAACAGGTTCGGGACCCGCCACGCGGTGATGAACGCGTCGTAGATGCCAGACCCGTCGCCAAAGAGGGCCGCCGCGATCATCTCGCGCACGAAGCCCAGCACGCGGCTCATCAACGTCAGGACCGACACGAGGGCCGTGCGCCGCACGAGCCGCCCGTGGCGCACAACGATGCGCGCATCGCCAGCGCGCTCCGCGCCGGCTCGCGCCGGATCCGTCCCGTGCCGCTCGGGTCCGTGGCCGCTAGGTGACTTCAAGGCGGAAGATTCTACGGCTGCGAGGTGTCGGCTGCGCGCGCTGGGGCGCCCTCAGAACATCGTGAGCCACATTGGGCGCCGGCGCGCCGGAGGGTCCGTGTCCGGGTTAGGATCGCGCCCCCCCCCAGCCCCTGGACGCGACGGCCCCGATGACCTCTCCCCCGCACACCTCGTCACTGATCCCCCGTCTCGGTCCCACGCAGTGGCTCGTGTTCGCGATGCTCGCCGCGGTCATCTGCGCGGCGAACATCTACACCACCCTGCTGATCGGTTGGGGCGACACAGGGTCGATCGTCGCTGTGCTCGCGTCCGTCGCGTTCCTCGGGCTCGCGCACAAGAAGGCGACGATCTACGAGCTCAACCTCGGGCAAACGATGGTCAGCGCCGGCGGGAGCATCGGCTTTGTCGTCGCGTGTTACGCGGCGGTCCACATCGTCAAGCCGGACTGGCGGCCGAACTCGTGGCACCTCGTGCTGCTCTTCGCCTCCGTCGGCGTCCTCGGCACGCTCGTCGGGAACCTCGTGCGGCGCCAGATGGTGCAGTATTTCTTCCCGTCCGGCACCGCGTGCGCGGTCATCCAGCGCGCCGTCGCCGCCGAGCGCGCGCCGGGCGAAGTGAACCGCCCGGTGCGGCTCTTGAAGATCTGGAGCCTCATCGCCGCGGCGCTGACCTTCCCGACGAAGGCGAGCTTCGTCGCCGAGGGCCACGCGCTCTGGTCGACCCTGAAGATCAAGCTCGGCCTGCCGCGCCTCGCGGAGCTGCAGATCGGCGTCGATCCGTTGTACTACGGGATCGGCATGGTCGTCGGGCCTCGGATCGGCGTCGGAATGATCCTGGGCGCGCTCTTGCCGAGCCTCTGGATCGTGCCGATGCTGACGACCGCCGACGGCTCGCCGCACCCCTACGGCCCGATCCCGGACTGGGTGCGGTGGACGGCGATCGCGGTGCTGACGCTGCCCACCTTCGCGGCGATCCTGTTTGCGTACCAATACCGCGTGCAAGCGACCGTGCCGCCGGGGTTCACGCCTGGACGCACGCCCTACCTGCAGCCGAGCTCGCGGCGCGTCCTGCACACGTTCGCCGCGCTCCTCGGCGTCACGGGCGCGGTCTTCGCCGGCCAGCTCGTCTTCAACCTGCCCTGGATCGCCTCGGTCGCGACGATCGCCCTCGCCGTGCCGCTCTCGGTCGTGAACGGGCGCGTGTCCGGCGATACGGACATCAACCCGGTGCGGCTCGTCGCGATCGTCCTGATCTCGGCCTTCTTCTGGCTCGTGGCCAAGGACGCGGTGGTCCTGCTCGGCATGGCGGTCATCGGCGCAACGGTCGCGTCCGTCGCCGTCGACATGATGCAAGACATGCGGACGGGCCACCTCCTCGACCAGGACCCGGGCCACCAGGTGTTCGTGCAGTTCCTGGGCGTCATCGTCGGCGCCTTCGCGGCGATCCCAGTGCTCAACCTGCTCGTCGAGCGCTTCGGCGTCGGCGAGGGGAGCGCCCTGCGCGCGCCCGCGGCGCAGCTCTGGGCCGCGATGGCCAACGCGATGTCGGGCGGCACGAGCTTCTCGAACGAGCTCATCGGCGCGATCGCCGTCGTCAGCGTCATCGGGATCTTCTACGCGTGGCTGACCGTCTACCCGAAGACCGCGCCCTGGATGCCCTCGCTCTTTGGCATCGGGATCGGCCTGCTCCTGGGCCTCGACGCCGCGATGGCGATCTTCCTCGGCGGCATGCTGAAGCAGCTCGCGCTCTTCTTCTACACCCGGGGCAAGTCGGGGGCCGCGCGCGAGGACGCAGCGCAACGCGGCGGCGACGACACGATGGTGGTCGGCGCCTCCGTCTTCGCGGCCGGCGCGGTGCTGTCGATCTTGCTCGTGCTCCTGGACTTCGTCTTCACGAAGGCTGGCGTCAGCCCGTGGAGCCTCGCGACGGGCTGATGCCCCACCCACGCCGAGGCCGCGCTGCCGCGGCTCCGGCGCTCCATTCCGCTCCCTTGCCAGCGACCTACCGATGACCTCGAACGACCCCGCACCCAAGCCCGTTCCCGGCACGATCGGCTGGACCGACGTGACGCTGATGGACGCGCCGCGCATGCGCGACTTCTACGCTGACGTGGTCGGGTGGACCGCCGAGGGCCTCTCGATGGGCGACTACGAGGACTACGTGATGAAGGCGGCCGACGGCGCGCCCGTCGCCGGGGTCTGCCACGCCCGAGGGGTGAACGCGGATGTCCCGCCCGTGTGGCTCATCTACGTCCACGTCGCGGACCTCGAGGCGAGCGTAGAGCGCGCCCAAGCCGGCGGCGGCCGCGTCCTCGTGGCGCCGCGCGGGGCCGGCGGCGGTCGCATGGCGGTCATCGCGGACCCCGCGGGCACGGTGCTCGGGCTGTACCAGGCCTCTTAGAGCGCGCGCGCCGGCCCCGCCTGGGGCTCCCAGTGCGGTAAACCGCGACACATGTCGCGTTTGGCGACGTCGCGTCTTTCGCGCCGTCACCGCCCGCGCCCCGAACGATCTGGAAAACGATTCCGGATTCGTGGACTGGAGCGTAAAGCGTTCCGGCCCCTGCGGTCGATCTCCGTCCTTGGCACCGGCATTGCGCCTGCCCGGACACGAGGATGACCATGAACGCAGAGGCACGAGTCGCCGAGATTGCGAACCAGCCCGACGCCGCGCGTGAGCGCGTCGCACTGGCAGAGCACATGCAGAGCGCAGTGCGCGGGCCGCTGGCGGCGCTGCGCGCCGTCCTCGAGGGCCAGCGACGCCGGGCCGCGTTCGCGGACCGCGCGCTAGGTGAGCTGGTCGCGGTCGAGAACGCCGTGGACGACCTGTGGCGTTGGTGCGCGCCGATGCCGCTGCGCAAGCTCGAGTGCTCGCTGACGGACATCGTCGCGAGCCTGCGGTCAGGCCTCGAAGAGCGCGAGCGCCAGCGGCTGTGGGTCCTCGTCGAAGAGGGCGGCCTCACGCTGCACACCGACGGCGTGCTGCTGGTCGCGACGCTGCGCCGCTTCGCCCGGGCGAGCCTCAATCGCGACACCCAAGAGCTCTTGCTCCACGCCCATGCGGACGCGGACTCCGTCACGCTGTCGATCGTCGACGACCCGCCGCATGTGTCCCCGACGGACTCCGACGAGGACCACCTCGACCTGCCGTTGATGATCGGTCGCCGCGACGTCGCCCGCCTCGGCGGCACGTGCACCGTCCACCACACGACGCCCCGGCACCGCTGCATCGTGCTGCGCTTTCCCCGCCGCGAGGTGAGCGCGTGAGCATCGGCCGCGATGTCTTGATCGTCGACGACGAGCTCGTGATCGCCGCTGCGCTCGCAGCAGCGCTCGAAGCGCGCGGCCACCGCGTCGCCGTCGCCGCGAGCGCAGAAGAGGCGCTGACGATGCCCGAGCCGGAGGTGCTCGTCGCCGACCTCCTGCTGCAAGGCATGGGCGGGCTCGACCTGTTCGGCGAGCTCGTCGCCCGAGGCGGCGCCCCGAAGGCCGTCTTCATGACCGGCCTCCCCACCGTCGAGGACTGCCGCCGCGCGCTGCGCCTCGGCGCGACCGAGTTCCTGACGAAGCCCTTCAGCGTCGACGAGCTCGTCCGCGCTGTCGAGCAAGAAGGCAACACCGGCGGGCCCGCGAACGTCGCGCCCGCGCGCTTCGAGCGCGTGTACGCCGCGGGCCCCAGGGCCTCGGAGCGCGCCGCGCGCGACATCGGCGCTTGGTGCCTGCGCTCAGAGGTCACGCCGGCCACTCGCGCGCGCGTCGCCTCGGTCGTCGCGGAGCTCGTCGACAACGCGACGCGCCACGGCTACGACGCGAGCGGCGAGGTCTGTGAGGACCCCATCGAGCTGCGCGCGGACATGGACGCGCGGACGCTGCTGCTCGAGGTGCAGGACCACGGGCGCGGCTTCGACGCTGCGGGCCTCCTGCTGGAGCGCATGACCTGCAGTCAGAGCGGCCTCGCGCGCGTCTCGTCGCTGGCCGAGGACCTGACGATCCGTTCGCAGCCCGACCACGGGACCCGCGTCCGCGCCCGCTTCACCGTCTCGACCGCGGACTTCGACATCGACGGCCGGATCGACCTGAGCGAGCTCGACCACCTCGCCCCCGACACATCGCGCGAGCTGCTGGCGACGCTGGCCGACGACCCGCACGCGCCAGTGATCCTGTCGCCGGCCTTGGCCGTCGTAGTCGGCCGCTTGCTCGCTGGCCCTGACCCCCGCCGTGCGCTGCAGCGCGCGCTTTGGAGCTGATTCGATGAGCGACGACATCGAAGCCCGTCTGGCCGAGTTGGAAGGCCTCGACGAAGACATGTTCGACTTCCCGGATATCAACGGGATGGCGGACCTGCTGGCGGCGTCACGCGCGGACGCGGCGGAGGGGCCAGCGCCAAGCGCGCCGAAGGCCGCGCCCCAAGAGCCAGCGACGGCGCCTCGGGCGGCGGCGCCGACGAGCGCGCCGAAGCCCGCGCCGGCTGCCCCGCTGCCGTCCACGCCGCGCAACGAAGCGGACCTCGACGAAGACCTGTTCAGCTTCGGCGAGCTGCTCGACCTCGGCACCGCGCCGGGCTTCGGTCAAGAGGACCCGCTGCTCGACGCGGACCCCCTCGCCGACTTGGCCGCTGAGCCCTGGGCAGAGACGGCGCCGCCGGCCGCGCCCAAGGGCAGCGCTCCGCCCGCGGCGCCGGCGCCGGCGCCCGTCGTCGAGGCCGAGAGCGCGCCCGCGCCCGCGCCCGCGAGCGAGGCGCCCGCGCCAGAGCAGGCCCGCAAGGCGAAGAACAAGAAGACCGAGGCCAAGCCGACCGTCGTCGTCCGCGAGAAGAAGAAGCCGGAGCCCGAGGCCGTCGAAGCAGCGGCGGCACCTGCCACCGCTCCGAGCAATGAGCTCGACGCGTTTGCTGGCAGCGGCAACCCCTTCGTCAGCTTCCCGAACGCGATCGACCTGCCCCCCGCGCGCAGCAAGATGCTGTGGGTCCTCGTGGGCTGCTTCCTGCTGGTCAACGGCGGCATCTTCCTGCTGACGCAGCAGCAGAGCCAAAGCGTCAATCGCACGCTTCTCTCGGTCACGTCGACGCTCGCGGATGCGGTGGCAAGGGGCGCCAACGCGGCGCCGCGCAGCGCTGTGATCGAAGACGAACCGCGCGAGGTCAACGAGCCCGCGCGCGCAAACGTCCCGCTGCTCGACCCCCGCGACTACACGAACACACACGAGCTCGCGATCCTGACCGCCCGTCAGATGATCGAGCACGGCGAGTATGCGGAAGCGCGGCGTAGCCTGTTCACCGTGCTCGCGAACCAAGACCGCGGCGCTGTCCTGACGGTCGAGATGCGCGAGGACATCGACTACCTCATCGCAATGACCTACTACGACCAGGGCCGCTCCATCGCCCCGGAGGAGTCGCGATGATCAGCCTGCTCGGCCTTGTCGCGCTCGCGGCGTTGAGCGCGCCCCATGCGCAGCCTGAGGACCGCGACTTCACAAACCTCAGCGCGGAGGGCATGCGCCGTCAGCGCGTGGAGCAGCGCGCGCTCGAGTCTCGGCTGGAGATCTCGACCGCAATGGACGACGATGGGGACCTCCTGATCACGCTGACGGCGTCGAACACGCCCGTCAAGCGGATCATCGAGAGCATCGGCCGCGAGGCGGGGCGTGAGGTCGTCGGGCTGGACACGATCATGCGCGACCCGCCGCTCTACTCGAAGCTGGAGAACAGGTCGCTCGAGGACGCGCTGCTCTGGATCGCAGGCTCCGCCGGCCTCTACGTCCAGGTCGGCCAGTCATCGATCAAGGTCGCTGAAGACCTGCCGGTGTACCCGACGCGCGAGGACTGCTACAAGCGCGCCAATACATCCCTGTGGCGCGCGCTGCTCGACCACCCGCGGTCGAGCCAGGCGCCCCGCGCGGCCTGGACCCGCGCCAACATCGAGTCAGCGAACCTCGGGCGCGCCATCGACAGCGCCACGGCGTACGACACGCTCATCGAGCAATACCCCGACTCGGACCTCGTGCCCGAGGCGCTGCTCGAGGCCGGCAAGCAGTACGGCCTCGCGGGCAAGTGGGACTACGCGATCGAGCGCTTTGACTCGCTCGCGCGCTACCGCTCCGCCCACGAGTTCGGCGTCGAAGCGCGCTGGCGCCTCGCAGACGCGCACACTCACCTCGCTGAGCTCGCGAAGAACCCCGACGTCCAGATCGAGAACGCGCGGCGCGCGCTCCTCGTGCTAGACGCCTTGGACGACAGCGCGCCGGCGAACGACGCCTTCGAGCGCCGCCAGCGCTTGATGAGCCGCGCGCGCGCCTACTCGCTGCGCAATGACCCGATGAACGCCCTGCGCTCGATCGACCTCGCCGCGACCTACAGCGCGCAAGGCGATCGTGACCCGGAGCTGATGGACCTCCGCGCGAACGCGCTCGACCGCGCCGGTCAGTATCACGACGCGTTCCTCGCCTGGCTGCAAGCGGCAGAGTACGTGGAGGGCGCAGCAAAGGGCGAGGCCTACCGTCGCGCGGCAGCGAGCGCCAACGCCGAGGGCGCGCACATCGCGGCCTGGGCGACCTGGAAGCACGCCGAGAACATGGGCCTCGGCAAGGCCGTCGCGGAGGAGCAGAACCGCGCGCTCGTCGCGCTCGGCTTGGAGCCCGAGGTCAGCACCGTCTACGGCGATCGCGACAAGATCAACCAAGGCGAGCGCTATCTCGCTGGGCGCCGCTACCAAGAGGCCATCGACATCATGCGCCCGGTCTTCGACCGCCGCTTCGGCCTCGACCGCGCAGATCGCCAGCGACTGGCGCTCAACTACGCCCAAGCGCTCGAGCGTGGGAAGCGCCTCGACGAGGCGATCCAAGCGCTGCGCACCGCGGCGCAGGAGTCCGAGTACGCGGGCGACCGTGAAGAGATCTACAAGGCCGCGTCGACGCTCTACGAGCGCAATCAGGACATCGAACGCGCGATCACCGCGCTCTCCGGGGCGCTCTGAACCACCGACCAAACACCATGTTGAAGCACGTCGCCACCATCAACCTCGCGCTCGCGGGCGTCTTCGTCCTCCCGAGCGTCGCTGGCACGCAGGACGGGTCGCAGGGCCTCGTCGCGCAGCTCGACGCGACCGTGTCGTCGCTCGACTACCTGAGCGAGATCGTGAAGCGCCTCGAGAGCGGCGATCGTAACGCGATCCAGCTGCTGCTCGGCGCGACCGAGCCGGCGCGTCAGAACGAGCTCCAGAGCGAGGCCCGCCTCGTCTCGCTGCGCGGCGAGGTCTCTCGGCTGCGGCTCGCGCTGGACCGCCTGATGGGCGGCGCCGACGCCAGCGCGCGCATCCTCGGCGGCGCGGACTCGCGCGACGACGTCGGCGCATCGCGGAGCCCCGGCGCGCCCCGCGGCGCCACAACCCCCGACTGGAGCGGCGGCACGCTCTCCCCGACGGTCGGGCTCGACCGCGGGATGGCGAGCAACCTCAAGTCCGTGCTGCCTCCGCTCGAGCACGTCGACAGCAGCGCCAAGCGGCGCGGCGGGGAGCCCGTGACCCTCGAGGACGGCGACTTCACGGCCGACGCGGTCCGCCAAGGCAAGCTCCTCTTCCGCGCGCAGCGCTACCCGGAGTCCATCCAGTTGCTGCTGCCTATGAAGCAGGACCACGAGGCGCGCTACTGGCTCGCGCAGGCGTATCGCGCGATGGACCTGGTCCCCGAAGCGCTGGAGATCCTGCGCATGCTGGCGGAGAACGAGGACGCGGGCGCGTTCTCGCGCTACGCGAAGGCCGACCTCGACTTCATCGAGTTCGAACGCGAAATCAAGAGCCGCAAGGCCAAGCCGGAGGGCAAGGGCAAGTGAGCGCGCTTCGCAGCGATCCCGCCCGCCAGGCGCCGCTCGACGCGGAGGCGGCGATCCTCGCCGCCAGCGCGCTGCTCATGGAGCTGCGTGACGGTCACGCGCGCCTCGAGGCGCGCGCGGCCCACGTCGAAGCGGAGCTCTGCCGCACGAACGATGAGTTGGCCTCCAAGGTCGACGAGCTCGAGCGCGTGACACGCAACCTCGAAGCGGTCCTCCGCGCGATCCCCACCGGGGTCGTCGTGTACGACGCCGCAGGGGCCATCACCCGCGTGAACCCGGCTGCCGCAAAGATCCTCGGCGTCGCGCCCGAGGCGCTGGTGGGCCGCGACCTGGAGGCGCTCGGCCCGGAGAGCGGCCTCGCTGGCGGCACCGCCGAGGGCCGCCCGGTCGAGGTCACGTGCGGCGACGGGCGCCCGCGCGTGCTCGCTCGCTGCTATTCAACCGTCAGCTCCTCGGACGGCTCGCTCATCGGCGCCGTGGAAGCGCTCGACGATCAGACGGAGCTCGCCCACGCCGAGGACCGCATGCGACGCCTCTCGCGCGCTGCGGCGCTCGGCACGATGGTCGGCGGCGTCGCGCACGAAGTGCGCAACCCGCTGCACGCGATCTCGGGCTTCGCCGACCTCTTGCTGCGCGAAGTCGACAGCGAGTCGCGCGCCGCGCGCCACGCCAAGCGCATCCGCGCGGGCGTCGCGGACCTCGAGGCGATCGTCGCCTCGATGCTCGGCGTCGCTGGTCACGGCGCGCGCAACATCGAGCGCGTCGATGTCCGCCCCGTCATCGAAGCCGCGGTGAGCGCCGCGCTCGCGGGCCGCAACATGGCGCGGCCCTCGACCGTCGACGGCGCCGGCGCGCCCCCGGCCTACGACGTCACTGTGACCTGCGCTGACGTCCAAGTCACGTGCGACGCCGTCGAGCTGCGCCAGGCGATCCGCAACCTCATCGCGAACGCGTGCGACGTCCAGGCCCCCGGCGGGCGCGTCGCGGTCGAAGTGAACGAGGAGCGCGGCCAGGGCGTCCTCATCCGCGTCCACGACGCAGGCCCTGGCGTCGCTGCCGCCGCGCGCGAGCACCTGTTCGACCCCTTCTACACCACGCGCGCGGAGGGCACGGGCCTGGGCCTCGCCCTCGTCTCGCGCGTCGCCGAGCTGAACGGTGGCTCCGTCGAGCTGCTCGACGCGCCGAGCCCCCTCGGCGGCGCCACCTTTGTCCTACGCCTCCCAGAGAGCCCGACCGCGGGCCGCGCCATGGGCGCGCACGACACGTCCCCCACCCACTGAGCAGCGAGCGAACCTCCCCATGACGCTTCAACGAGTCCTCGTCGTCGACGACGAACCTCTGGGCCGCGAATTCCTCTCCGAGGCCGTCGAGGCGCTCGGCTACACCGCGATCGCTGCGCGCGACGCGGCGGCGGCGCTGACGCTGATCGAGCGCGAACAGCCGGACGTGGTCCTCACCGACCTCCGGATGCCCGAGATCGACGGCGTCGAGCTGACGCAGCGCATCCAGGCGCGCTGGCCCGACCTGCCCGTGATCCTCTGCACGGCGCACGCCAGCGTCGAGGCCGCGGTCGCGGCGATGAAACACGGCGCGCGCGACTTCCTCTTGAAGCCATGCAGCGTCGACGCGCTGGAGTTCGCGCTCAACCGCTTGGCGCGCGAAGAGCGCTTGGTCCACGAGAACCGGTACCTCCGCGAAGAGACGAGCGGCGTCCCCGCCGAGTCGCTGATCGCCGAGAGCCAGGCCATGCGAGAGCTCCTCCGCAGCGCGGCGCGAGTCGCGCGCTCCAAGGGCACGGTCCTCATCACCGGCGAGAGCGGGTCGGGCAAAGAGTGCATCGCGCAGTTCATCCACGCCGCCTCGACGCGCGCGGCGCAGCCCTTCATCCGCGTCAACTGCGCGGCGCTCTCCGAGCAGCTCCTGGAGTCGGAGCTCTTCGGCCACGAGCGCGGCTCGTTCACCGGCGCCGACAAGCAGCGCCTTGGGCGCTTCGAGCTGGCGGACAACGGGACGCTCTTGCTGGACGAGCTGGGCGAGATCTCGCCCGCGATGCAAGCGAAGCTCTTGCGGGTGTTGCAGGAAGACGAGTTCGAGCGTGTCGGCGGCCAGAAGACGCTGAAGGTGGACGTCCGCGTGATCGCGGCGACGAACCGCGATCTCGCGCGCGAGGTCGCCGCCGGCCGCTTCCGCGAGGACCTGTACTACCGCCTCCATGTCCTGCCCCTGCACCTGGCGCCGCTGCGCGACCGCCTCGACGACATTATCCCCCTGGCGCGGCGCTTCGCCGAGATGTACGCGAGCCGCAACGGCGTCGCCGTCCCGACCTTCACGACGGACGCGATGGAGAGCCTCGTCGCCTGGTCATGGCCGGGCAACGTGCGCGAGCTCGAGAACGTCGTCCAGCGCGCGGTGATCCTGTGCGCGTCCGGCACGATCGGCCTCGAGGACCTGCAGTTCGGGCCGATGTCCGGCGGCCCCGGTCAGAAGGCCGGCAGCTCCCGCGTAACGATGGAGGACCAAGCCTTCCAAGACGCGATCGCCAATCAATCGATGGCCGACGTCGAGCGCGTCGCGATCCTCGCGACGCTGCAGCGCGCTGGTGGCAACAAGACCGAGGCCGCGCGCCGGCTCGGCCTCACTGCTCGCACGCTCTCCAACAAGATGCGCATCTGGCGCGCGACGGGCCTCGTGGCCTGAGGAGCAGGACATGCAGATCAAGGCCGAAGGTCACGACCTCCTGATGCGCCTCATGGGCGCGACGACGCAGCGCCGCGATGTCGTGGCGATGAACGTCGCGAGCCAGAACATGCCCGGCTACCGCCGGCGCGAGGTGGAGTTCGAGAGCCTGCTCGTCGATGCCATCGACAAGGGCTACGACGAAGCGCGCCTCGCTGAGATCGAACCCGAGGTCCAGATCGACTGGTCCGCCGAAGTCCGCGCCGACGGGAACAGCGTCGACGCCGAGAAGGAGGCCGCCCTCCTGCGCGAGAACCGACTGCGATTCGAGCTCTATGCCGCGATCCTGCGCGGCCGCACGAGCCTCGTCCAACAAGCCATTTCCGCCGAGCGCTGATCATGAACGAAATCAAAGGTGACCCCCTGGCGCGCGCCTTCCGCGGCATGCGCATCGCAGCCTCAGCGCTCGACGCCGAGCGATCACGCATCGACATCATCGCGAAGAACGTCGCCAACGCGCGCACGACGCGGATGCCTGGCACGGGCCTCCCTTATCGGCGAGAGGTCGCTTCTTTCCGCCCGGTCATGACCGAGGCGTACGGCAACGGGCCCGAGTTCGCGGGCATCCGCGTTGACGATGTTGTCACGGACAAGAGCCCCTTCGAAGAGGTCTATGACCCGAGCCACCCGGACGCGGACGAGAAAGGCGTCGTGCTCTACCCCAACGTGAACACGATGAAGGAGATGGCTGACCTGGTGACGGCCGTGCGGTCGTACGAGGCGAGCCTCTCCGTGGTGGAGACGACCGAGCGCATGGCCGACCGTGCGCTCCGTCTCGCCGAGTGATCGTGTCGAAGTCTCAGCAGGCAAGGTGAACCATGGTCGACGGAATCGGCAATAGCGGCGCAGGCAGAGCAGCGCTGGAGGCGGCGCTGCAGCGCATGCGCACCAAAGCTGCGGGCGTCGAGTCCGTGGAGCGGGAGACTGCGAACGAGGGCTCGTTCGCGTCGACGCTCCAAGCCGGGCTCAACAAGGTCGACGCGACGATCCAGCGCACCGAGAGCCTCCACATGGAGGTGCTACAGGGCAAGCTCGATATCCACGAGGTCGCAGCTCAGCTGAAGGAGTCCGAAATCTCGTTCCAGTTCGCGCTGCAAGTGCGCAACAAGTTGATGGACGCATACCGCGAGGTCATGCGCATGAACGTCTGATCCATGAAACAACTCCTCGGCAATCTGTGGAGCCAGTTCGTGGCTGCCGGCGCGCCCGCCCGCTGGGCCGTCGGCGCCATCATGCTGGTCGCTGCCGCGGTGGGCGGCGTCAGCTTCTATCAGGCTCAGAACCCGCACTTCGAGGTGCTCGTCGCGAACCTCGACGACGCGTCGTTCAATCGCGCGGTCGCCGCGCTCTCAAACTCGGGCGTGCGCTACCGGACGACGACTGCGCCCGGCCCATACACGATCTTCGTGGAGTCCGAGAAGCTCTACTTGGCTCAGAACGCGATCTACCTGGACGGCGACTTCACGGGCCCCGCGCGCGGGATCGACGGCGCTATCTCGGGTTCCTCGGCGGCCTTCCTGGGCGCGCGTGAGCGCGACCAGCGCAGCGAGAAGCGCGACTGGCAGGAGACCGAGCTGCTGCTGGAGCAGCTCGTCTGGGTCTCGCGAGCGAGCGTCAAAGTGTCAGGCTCGTCCGGCAGCACCGTGCTCGGCGTGCGACGCGACGACCGCCAGGCATCGGCGCTCGTCAACCTGCGCGGCGGGCTCTCGCCCGACTCGACGCAGCGCCGGACGCTCGCCGCCATCGTGTCGTCGTCGACCGGCGTGCCGCTGAGCAACGTCAAGGTGAGCGACCAGCACGGCAACATGATCTATGACGGGGGCGACGAGCTGAGCGCGGACTCATTGCTCTCCGTGGAGCGCAGCTGGCAGAAGGACATCGAGCGCCACTTGCAGTCGAAGCTGGACATGGCGTTCGGCCCTGGCCTCACCCTGGTCGGCGTCAATGGCGTCTGGAGCCATGTTCGGCAAGAGTCGGTCGAGGAGACCCTCGACCCCGCGAAGAAGCCGCGGTCAGAGCGCTCGTTCAAGGTCGAGGGCACGAGCCAAGCGACGGCCATGGGCGGCCCGGCGGGCACGTTCGCGAACACCCAAGAGGGCGCCAGCGGCCCGAGCGGGCGCGGCGCGAACGGCACGAGCTCGACGAACGAGTCCGAGAAGTCCTACGTCTTCGGCTCCAAGACGACGCACCTGGTCTCTCAGCCGCACGTCTTGGAGCGGATGTCGATCTCGCTCCTGATCGACGACTCCATCGCGGACCAGTTGGCCGCGGCGGAGAAGATCGTGAAAGGCATGGCCGCGTTTGACCTGAAGCGCGGGGACACGTTCGACGGCGAGGCGATCAAGCTGCACGGCCTAGAGCGCGACGAAGAGGGCAAGCCGATCTTGCCCGCGCCTGAGGCGGCGCCGGAGCCGACCAACCCGATGGTCGAGAAGCTGCTCAAGCACGGGATCGAGATCGTGTCTGCGCTCGCGTTCATCTTCGTGCTGCTCCGCAGCTTGAAGGGCGCGAAGCAGGCGGCCAGCGGCGCGCGCGGCGGTGGCATGACCGGCATCGACTTGGAGAGCGGCACGGCCACGATCAAGCTCGGCGCGGACGGCAAGCCGCTGCTCGCCGACCTGCTCGGCGACGAAGAGGTCGACCTCGACCTGCTGGCGCGCAAGCACGTCGAGGAGCTCCTCGAACGGGAGCCGGAGAAGGTCAGCGCGCTCCTGTCGCGCTGGGCGTTGGGTGAGCAGTTCTACGCAGGGACCGGGGGTCGATGAGCTATGAGCGACACTGATCAGAAGCGCAAAGCAGGCGGCGCGCACCGCGTCGCAGCCTTCCTCCTGAGCCTTGACAAAGAGGTGAGCGCCAACGTGATGCGCCACCTCGACGGGCGCGTCGTTGAGAAGGTCGCCGAGGCGATGACGGAGCTCGCGCCGGACCTCTGCACGCCAGAGGCGGTCGACGGGCTCTACGAGGACCTGGCGCGCAACTTCCACGCGCGGGCTGGCGTGCGGGCGCAAGACGACTTCGAGCTGTTCTCGATCCTCGAGTCGAGCTACGGCAAGGACGAGGCCGAGCGCGTCATTCGCGAGATCCACATGCGTCGCCGTCGCGAGCAGCCGTTCGGCTTTGTCGAAGGGCTGCCTGGCGAGCTCGTCGGTCGCGTCCTGCGCGAGGAGTCGCCGGCGATCGTCTCCCTCGTGCTGAGCCACGTCTCGCCGACCGTCTCCTCTGCGGTCTTGGCCGCTTTTGACGAGGACAAGACGCTGGAGATCGTCAAGCGCATGACGACGATCACGCCGCCGGGAGTCGAGGTCATGCTGACGATCGCCGACGACTTGCAAGAGCGCCTGCGAGCCGCGTCCGAGGTGCCGCCGCCGCGCGCGCTGGACGCGAGCCTGCGCACGGTCGCGGACATGTTGAACCACTCGGAGACAGAGATCGAGACCGCCGTCTTGCAGAAGCTCGAGGAAGAGGACGAAGAGATGGCCGCGCAGGTGCGCGACTTGATGTTCACCTGGGACGACCTCGCCGCGATCGACAAGCGCGCGATGCAAAAGATCCTCGCGGCCGTCGACACGCGGACGCTCTCGATGGCGATCAAGGCCTGCCCAGAGCCGGTCGAATCAAACATCATGGGCAACCTGTCTGCGCGGGTGCGCGACATGGTGCTTGACGAGCGCGAGCTCCTGGGCGCAGTCGCGTTCACTGAGGTCGCGCAAGCGCGCGCCGAGATCATGTCGGCGGTGCGCGCGCTGATGGAGAGCGGCGAGTTCAGCCCAGCGCGCGCCGGCGAGGAGCTCGTCAACTGACATGGCGCGCACGTTGCAATTGACGCTCAGCGCGCAGCCCAAGCGCGCGGCCGTGAGGCAGGACGGCCTCGAGGCCGTCCGCCAGGAAGTGACCGAGCGCTTGGTCGCGGCCGCGTATGCGCGCGGGCTCGCCGAGGGCACCCAAGCCGCCCTGGATGGCGGCGTCCGCCTCGTGGAGCTCGCGATGAACCAGCTAGAGCAAGCGCGCAATCGAGCGGAGCAAAACCTGCCGCGCGAAGTGATCGAGCTCTCGGTCGAGATCGCCGACCAGCTCCTTCGTTCGAGGCTCGCGGACGACGCCTACGACATCGAGCGGATCGTGCGCTCGGCGCTCGCGGGCGGCGGCAATGAGCGCGGCCTCTGCGTCGTGCACCTACATCCGAGCGACCTCGCGCAGCTCGAGGGCGTCAAGTTCCGCGAGGACACCTCGTTCGTGCCGCACTCCGGCCTCGCGCGCGGCACAGTGCACGTCGAGACCAAGCGCGGGCTCTTGGTCCGTGATCCGATCGAGGCGCTCGAGCAGATCCGCGAAGCGTTGCTGGAGGGCCTCGTTTGAGCGCGGCGCCCCTGATCGACCGCGAGCGCTTCCGCGACCTCGTGCGCGAGGCGGCGCGCCCGCGGTTCCGCGGCGCCGTCGAGCGCGTGTCGGGCGTCGTCATGGAGGCCGCTGGCGTGCCGGCGGCCATCGGTGAGCTCTGCCGGATCGACCGCGGCGCGCTCGGCCCCCTCGACGCAGAGGTCGTCGGCTTCCGAGGCGACCGCACGGTCTTGATGCCGCTCGGCGAGCTCGCTGGTGTCGCCCCGGGGCAAGCCGTGCACGCGCTGGAGCGCAGCTTCCAGGTCGAGACCTCGAACGCCCTCCTCGGGCGGCTCCTGGACGGCTTCGGTCGGCCGATCGACAACGGCCCCCCCTTGACGGACGTCCGGGCGCGCCCCGTTCGCACTGCCGCGCCCGCGCCGCTCGAGCGCGAACCCGTGCGCGAGGCGCTGGAGACAGGAGTGCGCGCGATCGACGGCTTGACGACCCTCGGAAAGGGCCAGCGCCTCGGGATCTTCGCCGGCGCCGGCGTCGGCAAGTCGACGCTGCTCGGGCAGATCACGCGCCACACTGCGGCGGACGTCGTCGTCGTGTGCCTCGTCGGCGAGCGCGGCCGCGAAGTCCGTGAGATGCTCGAGGAGGTCCTCGGCTCGGACCGCCGCGACCGCGCGGTCGTCGTCGCCGCGACGAGCGATCGCTCGCCGCTCGAGCGCATGACGGCGCCGTGGGTCGCGATGTCGATCGCCGAGCACTTCCGCGACCAGGGCCTGGACGTGCTGTGCGTCGTGGACTCGATCACGCGCTTCGCTCTGGCGGCGCGGGAGGTCGGCCTCGCCGCAGGCGAGCCGCCCACGGTGCGCGGCTTCCCGCCGAGCTTCTTCGCGGCGGTCCCCCGCCTCGTCGAGCGCATGGGCCGCACTCAGCGCGGCAGCATCACGGGCCTCTTGACCGTCTTGCTCGACGGAGACGACCAGAACGACCCCGTCGCGGACACGCTGCGCGGCCTCTTGGACGGGCACATCGAGCTCTCGCGTGACCTAGCGCGGGCCGGCCATTTCCCGGCGATCGACGTCTTGGGGAGCCTCTCGCGACTGATGCCGAAGCTCACGGAAGGCCAGCAGATGCGCGAGGCCAACCGCGTGCGCGAGCTGCTCGCGGTCTGGCGCGACGGCCGCGACCTCGTCGAGATCGGCGCGTACAAGCCTGGCACAAACGCTCGGCTCGATGACGCGATCGCGCGACTCCCCGTCATTGATGCGTTCCTGCGCCAAGCAGAGGATGACAGCACTTCGTTCAAGGAGACCCGTGAGATGTTGACCCTCGTGGCAGGCCTCGCGAATGGAGCGGGCGGACGATGAGCGCACACCGACTCGCGCGCGTGCGCCGCGTCAGAGAGCTGCAGGAGCGCGTTCTGCGCGCCGAATGGGCGAACGCAGAGCGGGCCGCGGCCGAGGCGGAGGAGGCCGTGCAACGCCTCGTCGACGTCCGCCGTGACGCGAGCGCGCGCTTTGCCCAGAAGACCGCCGTCGGCCAGCTCGACCCGCGGGAGATCCTATCGGACGAAGCCGTGCTGGACCGCCTCGAGGCCGCGATCATCGCGTCGCGGGCGCACGTGCGAGCAGCCCGGCGCCACGCGGAGACGCAGCGCGTCCCGTGGCAGGCGCGCAGGACCGACGCCGAGGCGCTGCAGCGCTTGGAGAGCAAGCAGCGCGCGCGGGAGAGCGCAGAGCGCGCGCGCGTCGAACAAGCACAGATGGACGACCAGACGTCCGCACGTCGCGCGCGCATGCGCGTTGAAGCGGACGAGGCCGCCACGGAAGCGGCAGCCCAAGAGACCGAGGAGAGTGAGACATGAGCGACATTGCGAAGTATGTGGCGTACGGGCTAGGCGGCTCGACGCTCTTGGCCGGTTCCTTCTTCTTGGTGGCCGCCCTGACGGGGACGCCGCTGCACTCGCTCAAGGCCGTCGGCGGCTTGTTCCCGCCGGAGCCCAAGGCGGAGCAGGGGGCGTCGGATGAGCTGCCCGAGATCGAGGAGCAGCTCGAGGGTGACACGCGGAGCCCCGAGCAGATCTTCGACGCGGCGCGCAGCTCGCTGACGGCCTTCAACCTGCAAGACCCGTTCTCGGCGCAGGAGCTGTCGAGCATCGAGAACCGGCTGCTGATGAAGATGGAGGAGCTCGACCGCCGCTCACGCAGCCTCGACGAGCGAGAGGCGCTCCTGGAGCGCGACGCCGACTTCCTCGATCGACGGCTCAAGGAGTTCGAGCGGCTCAAGATGCAGCTCCTCGCCGAGAGCGATGAGCAGAGCGCCAAGGTCCAGGAGATCGACGCCAATCGCGAGGCCCTCGCCGCGCGCGAGGCCCAGATCTACAAGAACATGGCCCCGCAGTACGAGGACGGGGAGCCGGACGTCACAGCCGCCCAGCTGATGAACGTCTACGAGCCCGAGGAGGCGGCCAAGGTGCTGAAGCACCTGTCAGACGAGCGCGTGCGCGAGCTGTTGTCGGCGATCCACGCGTCGCCCGGCGGCCCGGAGAAGCACAAGGCCTACTCGCGGGCCTACGCCCTGGAGAAGGGCGGCTGAGCCCGAGCGCCCGTGGGGGGCCCTCAAGGGTTCCCCCGAATCCGTCGATGAGCCCTCCGCCGGTCCCAGAACGGGTCTAGCGCCCCCATCCAACCATGGACCTCAACACCATCGTCGGCGTCGTGCTGGCGTTCTCGCTCGTGCTCTTCGCCATGGCCATCGGCCCTGGCGGCATCCCCGTGTTCTTCGACTTCCCGTCGGTGGTCATGGTGTTCGGGGGTACGACGGCCGTCACGCTCTTCGCGTTCCCCTCGTCGGACCTGAAGGCGGTCTTCAAAGTGGCGATGGTCGCGGCGATCCGTAAGTCACCGTCACCGACCGAAGAGATCGAGCGCATCGTCGAGTACGCGAACCTCGCGCGCAAAGAGGGCCTCCTGGCCCTGGAAACGAAGCTCGCATCGGTCGACGACAAGTTCTTCGCCAAGGGCATCCAGCTCGTCATCGATGGCTTCGGCGCGGACACGGTGCGCGACATCATGGAGCTCGAGGCTGAGTGGGAAGACCAGCGGCACGGCACCGGACGCAAGATCATGGACCAGATGGGCGCGTTTGCGCCCGCCTTCGGCATGATCGGGACGCTCGTCGGTCTGGTGCAGATGCTCCAGGACCTCTCTGACCCGGGCGCGATCGGTATCGGTATGGCGGTCGCGCTCTTGACGACGCTGTACGGCGCAATGGCGGCGAACATGGTGTTCATCCCGCTCGCGGGCAAGCTGGAGATGGTCGCCAAGGGCGACGTCCTGCTGCGGAAGCTGATGATCGAGGGCATCGTCGCGATCCAATCCGGTGAGAAGCCGCAATTGATCAAAGAGAAGCTCAAAGGCTTCCTGTCGCCGAGCAAGCGCAAGGCCGTCGACGCGGAGGCGTGAGGTCCAGCCATGCCTGAGAAGGTCATCGTCAAGGAGGTCGAGGACGGGATCGAGGGCGCGCCGCCTTGGATTACGACGTTCGTCGACATGGTCTCCCTGCTCGTCACGTTCTTCATCCTGCTGTTTACGTTCAGCAGCATCCGCGAGTACGACTCGTTCACGATCCCGAAGAACCTGATCGGGACCAAGGGCATGCAGGACACGAAGGGCAGCCACATGGAGGCCCCCACGGATGACCTGATGCTCGCGATGGACCTCGCGCGCGGCTCGCGCACGCGCCACAACCGGCCTGTGGACCAGCTCTCCGAGAGCCTCGACGCGATGGGCCAGAAGATGACCGAGGACCATATGCCGATCGACCTGCGGACGGTCGGGGACGGGATCCGGATCGAGTTCGACGCCAAGGGCTCGTTCGCGCCCGGCAGCGCGAAGATCGAGCCATTTCTCGAGCGGGCGCTGGCGGAGCTGGGCAAGACCGTCCAGCACTACCCCTTGGTCGTGTTGATCGAGGGGCACACCGACGATGCGTTCCGGCCCTCGAACCGCTACCCGACGGAGTCCGCCATGGCGATCGCGCGCGCGCGGGCCGCGGCTGAGGTCGTGACGGGCCGCGGCGGCCTCGACCCGGCGATGGTGCAGATCTCCGCCGTCGGCTCGAGCCTCCCGCGCGCGATGGAGAAGGACAGCGCCGTGGCCCGCAAGATGAACCGCCGCGTCACGGTGCGCCTCGTCGCGATGGGCAAAGAGCGCGCGAGCTACCACGAGAAGCTGCTGCGCAAATGACGAAGGTCATCACAGTCCGCGTCAAGAAGAAGGGCGCCCCCGCCTACCTCGTGTCGTTCGGCGACATGATGACGCTGATCCTGTGCTTCTTCATCCTGCTCGTGGCGCTGTCCAAGGACCGCCAGTACGGGATGATGGCCAAGGGCCTCGGCTCATTTGTTGTCGCGCTGAAGTCCCACGGCCTCGACGGAGTCCTCTCGGGCGCAGAGAAGGCCGAGATCCACCGCGAGATGCGGCGCAAGTTCAACCTCCCGCCGGAGGACGACCCCGAACGCCAGGCGCCCCACCAAGAGGCCGCGTTGGACGAGCTCCTGCGCGCGGAGCATGTCGAGGCGCTCCAGGCCCGCGACGAGGTGCGCCAGCCCCGGGTGGCTGTCTTCGAACGTGGCTACGGGACCCTCGACGCGAACTCGCGGCGCTTCCTGGACGAGCTGGTGGACTCGCTGCGCCCCTCCAAGGGGCAGACGCTGGTCCTGGAGGGGCACGCGAACGACGCTGGGCCGGCGTTCTTCGGGGACAACACCTGGTTGGCTCAGGTTCGGGCCGAGACCGTCCGAAACTACCTGATTGAGCGCCATGACTTCGATCCCAAGCGGGTCGAGGCGCGCGCCTGGTTCGGGGAGATCCCCCAGACAGGCGCCGCTGCTCAGAGCGTCGACGCGCGACTCGTGACCCCTCCCCGCTGAACGACAATGGCTGACACAGAGAAAAAAGAAGCCCCGGACAAGGGCGCCGAGCCCGCCAAGGGGAACAAGGGACCGATGAAGCTGCTCGTCGGCATCGTGCTTCTGATCGCAGGCGGCGGCGGCGTCGCGATGATGGCGATGCCGAAGAAGGACAAAGGCCCGGAGACCTTCGGCGGACCGTGGTCGTTCTCGTTCTTCGACAAAGAGTGGGTCGGGAACACGAAGGACGACAACTTCTCGCGCTACATCAAGCTGTCGCCCTCGTGCAACTACTTTGCGTACGACGAGCTGTACTCGGACTCGCGCAAGGCCGACCCGGACTTCACGCCCGCCCTGGACGAAGCCATGACCAACGTCGTCGCGCGCTTCGAGCTGCAAGACATCATGAAAGATGGCAGCGGCGAGGAGATGGCGCTCGCCGCAGAGCTCGAGCACGTCTTCGAGCCGATCATGTTCCCGGTCCACATCGGCGATACGAAGCTCCCGCTGGCGACGGACGAGAAGAGCGGCCTGCGCCCCGGTGACTCGCAGGAGCGCAAAGGGACGTTCAGGGGCGCGTTCCGTGAATACAAGCTGAAGATCGACGCGAAGGCAAAGACGGCGCAGCTCGGCGGCGGCGAGGTGGTCACGTTTACGGGCCAAGAGTCGGACCTCGAGGTCCGCGGCAGCGATGGCCGCACGGTCTATCTCGACGTGACGAAGCTGAAGCCCAGCTTCAAGGGCGAGGTCAACGTCGGCGTCCACGGCCGCATTCGTCAGATTCACCTCGGGCGCAAGCTCGCCCAGTAGGCCCGCCGTCGTGACTACGAGCGTCAACCAGAGCGAGGTCGACGCCCTGCGCGGGAGCGCGGGGCGTCCCGCTCGTTCGGTTGACGTCGCGCTGCGTGACTTCGCTCACCCGCGCACGCTCTCGAAGGAGCGCCTCCGGCACTTGTCGAAGACGCTCTCCGCGCGCCTCGGCGCGATCGCCAACATGCTCGCGGGCCCGCTGCGCAACCACCACAAGCTGCAGCTGGGCGAGGTCGCAGAGGTCACGGCCCACGGCCTCTTCGACGGCTTTGTGAAGCCCTTTGTCGTCATCGGGTTCCCTTGCGCCGGCCGGCTGGGCTGGCTGGTCTGGGACTCGGCAGCGGCGGCTCGCGCCTGCGAGATCATGCTGTCGGGGCCAGCCCCCGTCGTCGCCGAGGACGACGAAGATGGGGACACCAAGAAGGCGAAGAAGCCGGCCGAGGAGGCGCCGCTCCGCGCGCTCTCGCGCACCGAGGGCCGCGTCGTCGCGAGCCTCCTAGACACCATCATCGGGCAGCTCGGTGAGGCGCTCCACCTGGAGGTCAAGGGCGGCGAGATCTGGCAGGAGCCCGAGGAGCTGACGACGCTCGAGGACCTCGGGCCAGACGCGGACAGTCGTCGCTTGCTGGTCCACCTCGTGTTTGAAGGCCCGGGCGGGTCGAGCGAGATGCGCCTCTACCTGCCGGGGGTCGTCGCAGAGGACGACGAGGACGAGGCGGCTCGCTCCGCGGCGGCGCCGCCCCACCTCGCCGGCGTCGGCGTGCGGCTCTCGGTCGAGCTGGGGGCCACGATGGTGCCGCTGCGCGAGCTCTTGGAGCTCGAGGTCGGGGACGTCATCCCCCTCAACTCGCATGTCGGTCAGTCCGTCGTCGTCCGCGTCGAGGAGCAGGTGCGCGCGCTCGGGCGCTTCGGCGCCTCACAGGGGCGCATGGCGGTCGTCATTGAACAGCTCTCGTCCGAACAGGACGAGGAGATCATCCAGGAAGACTAGGTCCGCAGCGCGCACGCCGCGAGGCAGCAGCACTCCCCCACACCATGGCCAATCCGAACGACAATCTAGAGCGAGCGATCGACGACGCCACCGAAGCCGTGTCCGTCCAGTCCGCCGTGCTCGACGAGCTCTCCGCGGGCAAGGCGACCGGGACGCCGATCGGCATGGACGCGCTGCTCGACGTCCCTGTGCGCGTGACCGTTCAGATCGGTCGCTCGCGGCTCACGCTCGGCGAGCTGGTGCGCCTCGGCCCCGGGAGCCTCATCCCGCTCGACCGAGAGGCGCACGAGCCAGCGGACATCCTCATCAACGGCAAGGTGGTCGCCCGCGGCGAGGTCGTGACGATCGACAGCGCCTACGGCGTGCGCATCACCTCGATCACCAAGGACTGACGAGCAGCCAGGCCCGCGGCGCCCAGCGGAGCGGGCCCAAGCAAGAGTGCCCAAGAATGGGTACCCAGCAAGGGGTACCCAGCCAAGGGCGCTGAGTCCGAGTGCGGCTAGCGATCGGTGCCTGCCGCGGCGTCGTCTTGTTCGTCGCCGCGTGTGCGCTCTTCGCGCATGCGATCGGCCACCTCGCACAGCGGCCTGAGCTGGCCCGGCCGGCCGATCAAGTCACCGATGCGCGTCTGGGACAGGCGCTTCTCTTCGGCGATGATCGCTTGATTCAGCGTGCTATGCAGCGGGCACAGACGCACGCCGTGGCTCTTGATGTCGAGCGGACACGACTCGATCCGAACGATCGGGTCGACGCAGTTCACGACCTCGAGCATCGTCAGGTCGCGCGGGTCTTTGACGAGCGCATAACCCCCGCCGAGCCCGCGCTGGCCGCTGATGATCCCGTTCCGCACGAGCGGTTGGAACACCTTCGGGAGGTAGCTCATCGGGACCTGGGTCGCCTCAGAGAGCTGTTGGGTCGTCTGTGGCTGCCTCGGGTTTTGGGCGAGCCAAACGACGGCGCGCAGCGCGTACTCTGCGGTCTGACTGAGGGCCATGGAGTTGCTGGGCGCGGAGCAAGGACAGGGAAATCAGGGCATCGGCCACGGATTTTAGCACGACGCCACCGAGGGTTCACCTCCCCACCTGGCAGATCGGCCCCGGGCGAGCCTCGTTCGTGAACACGCCCCTGGCCACGCAGGACCCCTTGCCGGAGGGGGCCGCGTGCCTACACTTCTGCCCTTGAACCGGCTCTCCTACCCCCAAGTCGTCCGCGTCTACTGCACCTACCAGGACCCCGACTACGAGAACCCGTGGCAGACGCTGGCCCCGCGCGCGAGCACTGGCTCTGGGGTCGTCATCGGGCGCGGGCGCATCCTCACAGGCGCCCACGTCGTCGCCAACGGCACGTTCCTCCAGGTGCAAAAGGGCAGCTCGCCGGACAAGGTCGTAGCGCACATCGCTGCGATCTCCCACGACAGCGACCTCGCGCTGCTCTCGGTGGATCCTGCGATCACGCGCGGCATCCGCGCGGCCGAGCTCGGCGAGCTGCCGCGCCTGCGCGACGAAGTCTCGGTCGTCGGCTACCCCGTCGGCGGCGAAGAGGTGTCGATCACCGAGGGCGTCGTGTCGCGCATCGAAGTGCAGCGCTACGAGCACTCGAAGCGCCAGCTCCTGGCCGTCACCGTCGATGCCGCGATCAACGACGGGAACAGCGGCGGCCCGGTCTTCCACAAGGGCAAGGTCGTCGGCGTCGCGTTCCAGTCCCTCCCGGACGCGGACAACATCGGAGAGATGGTGCCCGCGCCGGTCATCAAGACGTTCCTGGACAGCGTGCGGCTCAAGCGGTCAAGCGCGGTCCCCGGCCTCGGCATCGGCGTCCAGCAGCTCGAGAATCCGGCGCTGCGAGGGTACCTGGGCCTCAAGGAGGGCGAAGGTGGCGTGCTGATCCAGACCGTCCAGTTCGGCACGACCGCCTGGGGCAAGCTCGAGAAAGGCGACGTGCTCCTCGAGATCGACGGCATGAAGATCGCGCCCAACGGCACGGTGCGTTATCGCGGCCGGTTCCGCTGCCAGTTCGACGTGGTCGTCGGCGAGCACTTCGTCGGCGATGAGATCAATGCGCGCGTGCTGCGCGCCGGGCGGCGCTTCACGACGAAGATGAAGATGGCGCCCATGGCGTGGCTCGTGCCGCGCTACGAGTACGACGTGCAGCCCTCGTGGTTCTTGTTCGGCGGCGTCGTGTTCACGCGGCTCACCGCGGAGTTCCTGCGCGTTTGGGGCGAGAAGTGGTGGGAAAAGGCGCCGGACAACCTCCTGCACTACTACTACACAGGCGACCGCACCGAGGAGCGCCAAGAGGTCATCGTCCTCGCGCAGGTCCTCGCGGACGAGGTGAACGTCGGCTACGACAATTTCCAGTACGACATCGTGCTGGAGGTCGACGGCGAGAAGCCGCGGAGCCTCGCCGAGTTTATGGCGCACCTCGACGCGGCGAAGGGACCAGTGAAGATCCGCACGGACATCGCGGGCACGCTGTTGTTCGATGCCGCGAGCGCGCGCAAGGCCGGCGCGCGGATCCAGCAGCGCTATCGGGTGCCGACCGACCGCTCGGACGACCTCGCGTGACACGCGCGACGAGGTCACTCGACTCCAAACGACGCAGAGGTCATCATCTGCGAACGCTGGCCCCAGCACACATCCCATGCACGTCCTCTTCCTCGCGCCCGACACCCACAGCTACAACCATGCCTTCCTGGGCGGGTTGAAGTCCGTCGGGGCGCGCGTCTCTGGCGTCGGACCGACGCCGGCAGATCGGCTCTCCGAGGGGGCCCGGCGGCACCTGGATGGCTATCGCACCAGCGGCAACGTGCTCGACTCGAGCGAGCTGCTCGCGCGCGCGCAGGAGCTGGCCAAGGGCCGACCTTTCACGCACATCGAGACGATCGACGAGCCCCTGATCGAGCCGGCGGCGCGCTTGCGCGAAGCGCTCGGCGTCCCTGGGCTCTCCACCGCGACCGCGCGGCTCTGCCGCGACAAGGTCGCGATGAAGGAGTTCCTACGCGAGCGCGGCGTGCCGTGCGCAGCGTCGACCGGCTTCACGACCGCGGCGGAGGTGCGCGCGTTCGCGGCGCAAGAGGGCTACCCGCTGATCGTGAAGCCGGTCGACGGCTTCAACGCGCTCGACACGTACCGTGTCGCGGACGCAGCGGCATTGGAGGCGCTCTTGCCCTCGCTGAAGCTCGATGGCGTGAAGCGCCTCGCCGTCGAGGAGTTCATCGAAGGCCACGAGGGCTTCTACGACACGATCGTCGGCCCCGACGGCGTGCGGCACGACTTCGTCGGCCACTACTATCCCGGGTGCCTCGAAGCGAACCGCACGCGCTGGATCTCGCCCCAGATCGCGATCTCGAACCGCATCGACGAAGACGGCTATCGCGAGCTGCGCGAGGTCGGCGCGCGTGTGTCCACGGCGCTCGGGCTGCGCGCGACCGCGACGCACATGGAGTGGTTCTTCGGGCCCAAGGGCCTGAGGTTCGGCGAGATCGGCGCGCGCCCGGCTGGCGAGAAGATCTGGGACATGTACCGCGCGGCGAACGACTTCGACGTCTTTCGCGAGTGGGCGCTCGCGGTCGTGGGGCAGCCGAGCGAGGCGCGCCCGAGCCGCCGCCTCAGCGCCGGCTCGATCCAGGTCCGCCCTGACAAGGACGGGGTCGTCGTCGGTCACTCCGGCGTGCGCGCGACGTTCGAGCGGTTCGGCGCGCAGATCTACGAGCACGAGCTGCCGCCTGAAGGCTCGCAGACGAAGGGGCTCGACCGCGGTTGGCTGTGCAACACGTGGTTCCGGCTGACCCACCCGGACTACGACGCCCTGCGCGACGCGATGACGTACATCGGCGAGCACGTCAAGACGCACGCGAGGTGAGCCTCGCGCTCACTCGCGCTCGACCTTGGTGCCGGTCATCCGATAACAACCGACCGCATACCCCGCGGCGTCGGTCATGCCGTCGATCTCGAAGCGGCCGTGGGTGATCACCGGCAGGAACGGGTAATAGTGCGCGCCCTTGCCCTTCTCCATACGGACCTGGACCCACTCGTCCGGCTGCGGCGCGCCGCCGAAGCAGCACGCGAGGAGGTCGCGCACGAGCATGAACTCCAGCACCTCGGCGTCGTCCCACTCGATCGGGATCATGTAGCCGAGCAGCGCGACGTCCTTGCCATCGAGGGCGCGGATCGAGGTCGGGAATTCAGGCGCGTCCTCGTCCGCGTGGTCGCCGGCGCGACCGACGAGCCCATCGAGCAGCGCCTCGTACTCCTCGTCATCGAGGTGGTCGAGCGCGAGGTGGCGGAAACGAATCGCGAGGCGACCGCCGGCCATCGGCTGCGGCGGCGTGGTGTCCGTGCGGTCAAAGTCGAGCTGCGCCTTGCGCGCCGCCGCCAGCTGGCGCACGACCTCCTCGGGCAGCTGGATCATCGCGTTCGCCTCGTCGTACTTGAGGCCCATCTCTTCGACGAGCTGCTCGATCGGCGTCTCGTAGTCGACGGGGTAGGCCTCGACGGCGCGCAGGGGTGTCGCCGCGCGCTCGGCGGCGGCGAGCGCTTCGTCCTCCGACCCGTCGAGCGCGCCGCCCTGGAACTCCAGCTCTGCGGCGCCGCCCTCGACCTCGCCGCCGTGGCTGCAAGCGACGCAGAGGAGCGCGGCGCCGAGGGCGAGCGCGGCGGCCGCGGCGCGCGAGGGTCGGAGGCTGGGGGTGGTGTGCATGGTCAGTGAGTGCTCGAGAGGGTACGACACACGTCCGTGGAATAGGCCTTGAGCGCCGGCAGGATGCCTGCGACCGCGCCGACGGCGATCATCCCGAGCGGCGTCCAGAGGTGCACCGGCGCGAGCGCGCCGTACTCCAAGAGCACCCCGGTGCTGTCGAGCACCATGCCCCGCAAGCGCGCGATGAGGGCGACGTAGACGCCAAAGCCCAGCAGCGCTCCCGCGAGCGAGATCAGCGCCGACTCGCCGATGATGGCCGAGAAGACGGTCCAGCGCCGCGCGCCCAAGGCGCGCAGAATGGCGAGGTCCCGCCGCCGCTCGTTCATCGTGTTGTAGAGGCTCGCGAGCAGCGAACCAGCCGTGACGAGGACGACCATCCCCGCGACGATGCCCAGCACGTCGATCGCCCAGAAGAGCTTCTGGTGCAAGCCCGCCATCACCTGCGCGATCGGCCAGGCCAGCGTGGCGACGTTCCCGACGATGTTGATCTTGTAGTTCAGCTGCAGGCCAGGGGGCATGCCGGCGCGGCTGAAGCGTAGGAGGACCGCGGAGACCTGCTTGTGCTCGTCGGGGATCTCCACGCCCTCGAAGGCCTCGGCGTCGATCGCCTCGCCCGTGCCGCGCAGCTCGTGGCCGCCCATGCGGTACACGCCCTCGATCGGTATGAAGATGACGCGGTCGTCCGGCGTCCCGGTGGGCGCGAGCACGCCCGTGACGACAAAGCGCTCCGCGTGCGCCTTCGGGTCGCCCGGGTCGTACGTCAAGCCGTGGCTCGGGTTGAAGGTGCTGCCGCGCACGAGCCCCGTGGCGCGCGCGACGGCCGCGCCTACGACAGCCTGCCTGCGCGACGGATCGAAGGGCGCGCCAGGCGACACGAGCTCACGCCCCGCGAACACGTCTAGGGTGGTCCCGATGATGCGGTAACCCTTGTAGTTGTCGCCCACGGCGTATGGCACGGCGCGCTCGATGCGCGGGTCGTCCGCGAGCTCGCGGTACATCGCCCACGGGATGTTCCCTGGCGACGCATCGAGGTGGAACAGCGTATTGAGCACCAGCTGCTCCTGGCTGCTCGGCGCGCCCAGGATCGCGTCGAAGCGCTGGGCGCCGCCGCTGAACGCGCGCTGGGTCGCGGCCTGCACGACGACGAGCGCCATGACGAGCCCGCTGGCGAGCGCCGCCGACCCGACTGTGATGGTCGTCGAGACCGCGTGTTGCCGCAGCGAGCGCGTCACGATCAGCCAGAGCGAGCCCGGGCCGAGCCCCCTCGCGCGCGGCCGAACCACTGGAGTGCTGGACATCGCTGGGCGAGATCGTACCCCGGCAGGCGCTTCGGCTTGCGGAGCGTTCGGCCGACCGTCCTACGCGGAGGCCCGGCGCCGATCCGCCCGAGCCCCGCTCGTACGAGCCTGGCTCTAATCGTACGAGCCCTGCTCGATTCGTACGAGCCCCGCTCGATTCGTACGAGCCCCGCTCCAATCGTACGAGTCTGGCAAGGAGCGCGGGTCGGGGCAGCCGGGCGGTGCCAACTCGGGCGCCCTCGCTTAGCATCCGGGCCTATCCCCTCTCCCCTGGAGCTCCCCACCATGCACCGTACGCTCTTCGGCCTCCTCACGCTCGCCGCTACGGCCGCGCCGACATTGGCCCAAGGTGACCCCGACGTCATCGCCAAGATCCTCGACGAAGGCAAGAACCGCTCGCAGGTCTGGCAGACCCTGACCTACATCAGCCAAGAGATCGGCCCGCGCTTGACGGGGTCGGCTGGCCTCGAACGCGCCAACGTCTGGACCCGCGACCAGTTCACGAAGTACGGCCTGTCGAACTCGCACATGCAGCGCTGGGGTGACATCCCGGTGCGCTTCGACCGCGGCCCGTGCAGCGCGAAGATGGTCGCGCCGATGGAGCGCGAGTTTGAGTTCACGACGTCCGCGTGGGGCCCGGGCACCGACGGCCCGGTGCGCGGCAAGGTCGTGAAGATGCCGACCACGATGGAAGAGCTCGAGAGCCAGCGCGAGGCGTTGAACGGCGCGTGGGTCCTCGCGAAGTCGCAGCAACGCAGCCGCCGCGGCCAGGACCGCGAAGAGGCGCAGGCGCAGGCTGAGCTGCGCCGCGAGCTCGACGCTGCGCTGAAGGAGATCCAGATCCTCGGCAAGATCACCGCGGGCACGCGCGACGAGGTCACGACGGGCGGCGTGCGCGGTTGGCGCGAGCTGACGATGGACACGCTCCCCACCGAGCTCGAGCTGCAGGTGCGCCGCGCCGATTACGACGCGATGAACTCGCGCCTCTCCGACGGCGAGACGGTCGAGGTCGAGGCTGACCTGAAGCACTACTTCACGGAGGGCCCGATCCCGGTCTACAACACGATCGCAGAGATCAAGGGCACGGAGTTCCCGGACGAGGTCGTGATCATCTCGGCGCACCTTGATTCGTGGAACGGACCCGGCTCGCAGGGGACGCAGGACAACGGGACGGGTTCGAGCGTCACGCTCGAAGCCGCGCGGATCTTGGCCGCGGTCGGCGCGAAGCCGCGCCGTACGATCCGGTTCTGCCTCTGGAGCGGCGAAGAGCAGGGCCTCCTCGGCAGCCGCGGCTACGTCGAGAGCCTCTCCGACGAAGAGCTCTCGAAGATCTCAGCCGCGTTCGTCGACGACGGCGGCACCTATTACCAGGGTGGCCTCGAGTGCATCGAGTCGATGCGCCCGATGCTCGAGGCGGCGACGGCGCCCCTGGCGGCGGCGTTCCCCGACCTCCCGATCACGCACCAAGTCGGCGAGCGAATGCCGCGCGGCGGCAGCTCGGACCACGCCTCGTTCAATCGCAAGGGCGTGCCCGGCTTCTTCTGGATCGAGAAGAACCGCCCGGGCCTCGAGGGTATGGGCTACCGCTTCTCGTGGCACACACAAAAGGACACGCTCGAGTACGCGATCGAGGAGTACCTCGTACAGTCCGCGACGTGCTCGGCGGTGACCGCGTACAACCTGGCGATGGCAGACACGTTGCTGCCGCGCGAGGAGCCGGCCGCCGCGGGCGAAGAGCCGGAGGGTCGTCCGCGCCGCGGTGGAGATGCAGGCGCTGCGGAGTCGCGCCCCGTCCCGCGCAACGCGGACGGCGCGCGTCGTGAAGGCGCGGAGCCTGCCGCGGGCAACGACGCGTTTGTCGCGGTCGATTCGCCGATCTCGGGCAAGTGGCTCGCGGAGTTCACGACCGCGGGCATCGACTTCGACCTGGCGTTCCAAGCCGACGCCAAGGGCGCCGTGCAGGGCACGATGATCATGGGCGATACGCCGCGCAAGCTCGAGAACGGCAAGTGGGACGCGGCGACGAAGTCGCTGACCTTCGAGTACGAGAGCGGCACGTACGGCCGCCTGACGTCGAAGGCCACGCTGCAGGACGACGGCTCGCTCAAAGGCGACGTGAAGAGCTCACCAGAGTCTGAGGGGTACCCGTGGACCGCCAAGAAGGCGACCCCGCCGAAGAACGACGGGGTGTAACCTCCCGCACCGCAAGCCAATCGCGGCGCGCAGCGGGTCCCTGCCAGCCTGGCGCGCCAGGCTGGCAGGGACCCGCTGCGTACCGCACGAAACCATCTGGCAGGGTCGAGCGCAGGCGCTCGCATGGTGACCTGGGCGGGCGGGCCAAGGGGTCCGCGCGCCAGGATCACCATGAAACACCTCGCACTGCTGCTCGTCGCGACGCTCTCCTCCACCCTCGTCTCGCTCGCGCCTGCACAAGGGGCCGATTCACTCACTGCGAGCTGCCGCGCTGCCTTCGAAGCGCTCCGAGCGGATGACGTCGACGCCCTCGAGGCGACCTTCCCGACGTTACCCGAGTTCGAGGCGTTCCTGGACAGCATGCTCGCGGCCGCGCCAGAGGCCGCCCAGGCGGCCCAGCGCAAGCAGCTCTCCGAACAAGGCGGCGTCGAGGGGACCCGAGCGATCGCGCTCGAGACCCTTCGCCGCCGCTTCGCCAGCTGCCGAAGCTCCAGCGGGGCCGAGTTCGACTGGACCTCCGCCCGCTTCGTGGCGCCGCTGCCGATGGCGGACCCAAGGGCCCCCTTCGATCAAGCCGGCTACGAGATCCACGAGGTCGAGTTCCTCGTCGAGGCCGGGGGCAGCCTCTGGTCGTTCGGCGGCTACGACGTGCTGAGCGGCCCGCGCGGCTGGGTGTTCCTGGAGGGCCCCTCGTTCCGCGGCGAATGGGCGCGCGTCGACAACGACAGACGAAGCAACGAAGCCGAAGCGCTGCGCGCCCAGCTCGACATGGCGCGCGCAGAGCTCTCGGCGGCCGAACATCGCTACGAGACGGAGCGTATCGGAGCCGAGAGAGATCTCGCGCAACTGCACGCGGAGCTCGCGCAACTGCGCGCGGAGCGCGAGCAGCTCGAGTCGGAGCGCGAGCACGCGGCGCTCGAGATCGAGCGCGTGAGAGAAGAGTCGGAGCGGAGCGCTCGTCACCTGCGCTACGAGAACGAGATGTTCCGCGCTGCGATCGATCGGCTCCGGCATGGAACGCAGCCACCGGTCCAGGGCGCGGCGCTCCCAGACTGGTGCCCGGACGAGGTCGACCCTGCGCTGCGCGCCGCGCTGCTCGCGCCGATGCCCTTCGACGCCGAGGGCCTCACACAGCGTCACATCAGCGAGGTCGTGTCGCTCGCCATGGGCGTCGAGACGCTGGCGCTGCCGACAGCCGTCGCGACCCTCGATGAAGGCGCAGGGTGCGGCTTCGCAGCCGGCGAGACGGTCGCAGAGACGCTCACTCGCGAGTTCGCCGCCCACGGCATCTGGCTGAGCGGCAGTCAAGTCGTCATTGGATCGACCGCCGAACGAGCGCTCATGAGCGGCGGACGGCTCCCGAACGACGTCGCCGCGCTCACGGCGCTCGATCGCGGCACGACCCATGGTGCCGTCGAGGACTACACGCTGCTTGAGCTTGTGAACTTCATTGACACGCTGTCGGGGGTCAACACATGGATGGATGATCCGACGGCGGACGCGTGCGTCGACGCGACGCTCGGCGTCTATTCATCCAGTCGTCTCACCTATCGCGAGCTGCTGGAGCTCGTGCTCGCGCGCGGCGACCTGCAGACCGCCTGGCTCGACGGCGTCCTGCTGATCAACCGCGAGCGGGTCGCCCCTGTGCCGGAGCTCGATCCCGCCGTCGCAGCGCGCCTCCCTTCGGCGACCGTCCAGGTGGCGTTTGAGGCCGAGACCTGGGCGGACCGACTCACGACGCTCGGCGCGCTCCTCGGCCTGGACCTCGGGGCGCTTCCGAGGGAGCTAGATGAAGCGGACGCCGGCGCCGCCGCGCAGGCGTCGTCATTTTCCCTGCGCGACATCTCATCGGCAGCGCTCCTGCGCTTGACCGAGTATGAGCTGGGCGGGTCCTGGGCCTGGCGCGTCACCGAACAGGGCTTGACGCTAGCGCCGCGGGAGTGAGCCCCGGACGCGAGCGTCGTCTCGCGTCAATTGACCTCGATCGGTCAGCGAGCACCGAAGGTCCGGTTTATGCTCATTCCGGCCCCGCGCCGCCCCACCGCTATGCAAACAACCACAGCATCGCTCATTGCCTCCCTCTTCGCCTGCGTCGCCCTGGCCGCGCAAGCGCCCGAACAACAGCACGTCATGAAGGACCAGCAGCCGCCGCTCGGAGCGTTCTCCGTCAGCCTCGCCGTCAAGGACCTCGCCGCTTCGCGCGCGTTCTATGAGAAGCTCGGCTTCGTCAACGTCCTCGGCGAGCAAGAGCAAAACTGGCTCATCATGCGCAGCGGCAAGACGACGATCGGGTTGTTCCAGGGGATGTTCCCGAGCAACATCATGACATTCAATCCGGGTTGGGACCATGAGGCCAAGCCCCTCACATCGTTCGACGACGTGCGCGCTATCCAGAGTCGCCTGAAAGCCGCCGGAGTCCAGCTGACGACCGAGGCAGACGAGGAGTCAACCGGCCCTGCACACTTCACGCTGGTGGACCCCGACGGCAACATGCTGCTGTTCGACCAACACGTGCCGAAGCCCCGAGCGCTGCCCAACGTCAAGGACGACGGTCAAGACCAATAGCTGGTCCGCTCCCTGACCCTCTCTACGCGCCGCCCGGAGTCTCCCGCGCGCGATCGAAAGTGAAGCGCTTGTCGCGGCTCAAGTCGCCGATCTTCTCCCAGTTGGCGATGTTGTTCGTCTCAATGTTCACGTTGCTGAAGGTCTTACGCTCGCCGGTGAACACCTTGAACTCGGGTCCCTCGTCAATCTGAGCTTGGGTCAGATACTTCTGCGAACGATTCCAGGTGTGTGTGAGGACGAACACCATCTCATCGACGCCGATCGCATCCGCGATGCGCTGCGCGTGCATGATCTCTTCCTCTGAGTCGTTATGGGAGAAGAGGATGTACTTCCATGCGATGCGGGGCTTACGGGCGCCGGGCGACCGCCTCTCGCGCTCGACGACGACGCGCTCCAACAGGTTCAATGCGCGCTGCAGCTTTCCGCCGCGGCGATAGACCTCGTAAGAATCGGGGTAGCCCCCGTCGATGCTCGCCGAGATGTAGTCGACGTCCAACAGGCCATCGCAATAGGGCGCGTTCCCGCTCGTCACGACGCTGTAGTACGTGTCCGGCAGCGCCGCCCGCGCTGCGCGCATCATCTCAGTGAACTGCGGGTGCAGCAGCGGCTCGCCGCGCCCGCAGAACGCCATCTCGCGCACGGGCAGCCCAGCGCGTGAGATGTCGGCGACGAGCTTCTCAAAGAGCGGCAACGGCATCTCGTAGGGCCCGTCGCCGAGCGCCGACAGCGCTGGATCCGTCCGGGTCGCGCGCACGACACAGGCGTCGCAGTCCACGCCACAGTGGAACGAGGACTCGATCTGGACGTGCTCGATCTCGCTGACGACGCCGTCGTCACCGAACTTCGTGAACGGCTCGGACGGGTGGAAGAAGTAGCAGCCGCTGCAGGCCCCGATGGGCGCGCGCTCCGCGCGGAGCTCACGCCGCAAGCGCTGGAATGGGGGCCCGTTGAAGCAATCGCGGATGAAGTCGAACGAGGCTAGGTCCGCGAGATTAGGCCGGAACAGCGGCGTCGACTCGCCCGTGTCACAGTTGCACGGCACGGTCCCATTGGCGCGCACGTAGAGGCGCGAGGCGGCGTGGCAGTTCATCGACCTCGATCGTAGCAGAGCGCGCCGATCCCGCTTTGCGCGCGGAAGGTCCGGTCCCAGAGCGCCAACCGGACCTTAGCGCGAACAGGGACGGGACCCTGGCCCGCCTCCGCTGCCCGCGAGGCGTCCCTCCCCCCCAATTCGGCTCGGCGTCACTGCAGCATCCGCAGCACCTCCCAAGCGTCTGAGAAGAGGGCGCTCTTCATGGGCACCTGCAGGCTCGACGGCCCCACGGGGACACGCGCGCTGACAACGCCGCCTGCACCGACCGGAATACGCGTGACCTCGCGGTCGCCTTTGGAGGAGTCCTTCGCTCGCACCAGGCGGACTTGCTCGTGGGGACCGTCGATCTTCTCCTCGATGCGCTTCGTGGTGAGGCCACCCTCCCAATCCAACCGCGGCCCGACGAAGTTGGCTTCACGTATGACCTCGACCCGCGCGCCGCCTGCGAGGGTCGCGCGAAAGCAGAGCTCACGTTGCCCCGACGGCACGGTCAAGGTGAAGCCTCCCTCGGCGTTCAACGCTGCAGCGACCGTCGCATCGCGCTGCACCTCTTCGAACGCAGGCACGAGCTCGACGGTCCACGGCTCCTGGGGCGCCTCACCGTCGACCAGGAAGCGCCCTTGGACCTCGACGTCGCCCTGCTGGCGCATGTCGACGTCGAAGCGAGTGTCGACCCCATCGAACACCTGGACGTTCCAATTGAAGGCCTGCACCTCGGGTCGCTGCGCAATGGAGAGCGTGTCGTCGTTCGGCTCCGCCTGGCGCCCTTCGACGCGCCAAGGGCCCGGGGCGAGACCAGAGAGCCGATACCGACCCTCTGCATCGGCGCGTGTCCAGACTGGATGACCATCGCCGCGCGATGCGGCGACGATGAGCCCCTCCGGACCTCGCCCGGGCGGCGGGAGCACCAAGCCCGAGACCGCGCCCCCATGGACCACCTCGATGACGACGCCTGTCGCGCCCTTGCCCGCGAGCACCGTCAGCTCGACCTCACCGCTCGCGTGCTGCGGGCAGATCGCGAGCACGGCGATGTCGGTCCAGTCCGCGTCCACGGGGCAGGCGAACGTCCCGTCCCGACCCGTCACGATCCCATGGTCCTGATTGGTGAAGAAGCGCATCGCAAAGCCCGACTGGCGCGGAACAAAGCCCTCACTGCGCTGCCCGATCGTGATGCGAGCGCCCTCGACGGGCGCGCCGTGCGCGACCACGCGGCCTTCAACGCGGGGCTCCAGCTCGAGCGCGATCTCGAGCGTCGCCGGAGCGGTCTCGGGGAGGTATGGACCGCGCCGCTGACCCAGGTACCCCTTGCGGCTCACGGTGACCTCGAACGCCTCGCCAGGCACGAACAGTCGGGCGCGTCCCTCCGCGTCCGTCCTCGTCCAGTCTTCACCCGGCACCGGCCGCCCACCATCGGCGAAGACGGCGAAGCCCTCGCTCAAGACCGGCATGAGCGCTGCGCCTTCGATCGGCGCACCGGCTGGGTCAACGACGCGGAGGTCGATCACGCGGGCCGGCATCAGCCGCAGCTCGATCTGATCGCCGGCGGAAGCGCGGACCGTAGGGCTCATGCCAAACGCGCCGGTGGGGTCGCGTGCGATGAGCTCGATGATGCCTGCGCCGGTGGGCAGGATCTCGAAGCCGCCGCGCTCGTCCGTCACGACGGTGCCTTCCAGCGCCATCGCCATGGAATCGAACGCGACCTCTGCGTCTCGCGCCGGCGCGCCGTCAGGGCGGAGGACGGTCCCGCGCAGGAGCTGCTCTCGGGCAGGACGCTGCAGGACGATCGGCCCCACGTCGCGGGTGCCCGTCGATGTCAGCTCGATCGGCTCGCTGATGGTCCATAGGTACCCGGGCGCATGGGCCCAGAGCCGAACGGTCCCGAGCTCAACCCCTGCCAGGAGAAAGCCGCCCCCTGGGGTCGAGTCTGCGCGCGGACGCGTGACGCCCGGGTCGGGGCCCGCGACCCTCAACCCCTCGATGTCGGAGGTGGGCAACGTCGGATCCGCCATGAGCCGCGCCCCCGCGACCGCAGCGCCGAGCTCGTCGACGACGGTGCCCGAGAGGCCGCCGCCGGGCGCGAGCGCGACGGCGCCGAGATCGGTCTCTCCGTGCCAGGCCGGCGTCGACTTGACGAAGGTCGTCGCGCGTCCCGGGCCGCTCGCGGCGAACACCATGGAATACACCTTCGGCGCGCGCGCGCGCATGAACTCATCCGGGATCTCGAGGACCGCGCGGCCATCCTCATCGGACAGCGCAGCCGTGTGCGGACCACGCGGTCGCCCGTCGACGTAGATGGAGCGCAGCTCCGCGCCCACGACGGGCGCCCCGCGCTCGTCCACCAGCCGCGCCATGACCGTGGACACGTCCTGCGCAGCGGCGCTGGGCTTGGCTTGGGCAACGAGCGCTGTGGGCGCCGCGTCCGCCGGCGCGCCGACGCGTGCCGCTGTGTCGTTCGGGGCGTCGATCACGGAGACCAGCCCGGCGTCGACCTCGGTGAGCGGCGCATCCACCAATGCGCCGCCGCCGTCGTTCGGATGCAGCGCGTCGCGCTTCAAGAGCGCCGGACCAGCGGTCACAACCAGAGCAATGGCAGCGAGTGCCGCACACGCAGCGAGCTTGGAGGTCGTCTTCATGGCGATGAGCTGCGCGGTGCCGCGCGAGAGGAGGCCCGTGTCGGACCCGCTGGCGAGGAGGAGGGCGCCGAGCGCGCTCATGCGCGATCCGGGCGCGTCGGGCGCGTCGGGCTCCAGGGCGAGGCGCAGCCGCTCGAGGCCGCGCGCGAGCTGTGAGCGGACGGTCGCAGCCGACGCGCCGGTCGCGCGCGCGATCTCCGCGGTCGATTGGCCCTCGTAGTGGCGGCGCAGGATGACGCTGCGATAAGGCTCGGGCAGCGCGCGGACAGCGTCGGCGATGCGCTGCTGCTGCTCGAGGCGCTCGAGCAGCTCGTCGCTGGTGGGCGCGCTGCGCCGGGAGAGCTCGACGGAGCGCGACTCGCGGCGCGCCCGCCGCGCGTCTGCGATGCGCTGGCGCGCAGCGAGCCGCCCGGCGACTTGGGCGAGCCATGGGCGCAGCCCCTTGCCCGCGGTCGGACGGCGCTCGAGCGCGAGCGCGAGGGTCGCCTGCGCGACGTCGTCGGCCGCGGCCTGATCACGCGCCAAGCGTCGCGCGAGGTCCCGCACCCAACCCGCCTCTGCGAGCAGGTCACCGAGCTCTCGCGCGCTGGCGGCTGGGTCCGGGTGCAAGGGACGTGACACGCCCCCATCCTCTCGCCAGGCCCCAGAGCGTGGCGACATTCGTCTGAATCGATGGCTCAGGCGGTGCCACGGCGCACGATCGGGGCACCCTCGCGTGACGTGGGGGTGCCCAGTCTCCTTGCGGTCTGCCAGACTGCGGCGGTCCCGCGCCTCGTGCGCGCCCGCTAGACGTCCATCCTGGAGCCGAGCATGCCCACACTCCTACCCCGAGCGGCGCTCGCCGTCGTTGCCGCGACAGCCCTCGTCACGCCGACGGTCGCACAGCAGCGGCTCTTTGTGCTCGATAGCGCGCGCCAGATCTGGCGCGTCGATGGACACACGACCACGAGCGCGACGCTCGCGCCGATCGTCACGGTCGCCACTCCGGCCGGCGCCAACGTGCGCGGGTTGGCGTACGACCCGACGCTCCAACACTTCTATGTCCTCGCCGGCACATCGACCGGCGCAGTGATCTTGGAGGTGGATCCGGTGCTGGGAACGACCGTGACGCGGTGCACCCTCGCTGGCCCGCTGTTCAACAGCCTCGATCGGCGCGCGGACGGCGTGCTCGTGATGGAGCGCGCCCTCAACGAGCTCGTATTGGTCGACCCCACCACGTGCGTGGAATGGCGCATGCCGCTGAACGCGTCGCTCGCGCTGCACTCTTCGAACGCCTCGGTCGCCGTTGAGCGCCACGGGCTCGTCGCGACGATGTCACCGGACGGCACGGCGTACACGATCGACCCGCTCGACGGCCAGACGTTTGCGCCGCCGCTGTCCATCGCCTTCACGGCCCACGCGTACGAAGCCGCGGCGAACGGGGACTTCTACGTCGCGTCGATCCCATGGACGCTGTATCGCGTCGCCGCCAGCCCCGCGCAGCTATGGCAGGTGGTCGTGAGTAACCCTCCCGCAGGCGCGACGATCGCAGGGATGTGCCTAGAGGAGCCCGCTGACGGCGTGGGCGTTGCACAGGTGTGCGCTGGCGCAGTCAACTCAACTGGCCGCTCGAGCACGCTCGAGGTGATCGGACTCCCAATTGTCGGCGGTGAGCTCATGGAGCTCCGGTGCCGCGACCTGCCGCTCCATTCGACCGGGTACTTCCTGATGGGTCGGAACGCGGGCGCGATGCCGGTCGCGGCCGGGGTCCTTTGCATCGCGGCGCCCGTGCTGCGGAACTCGCTCGATGTGCTCGATTCAGGCAGCACTGGGACGGTGCGCCGCGCGTTCACGACGGCGCAGCTCCCCGTCGGGCTCGCGCCGCAAGCTGGGGATGTGTTCGTATTCCAGTACTGGCACCGCGACGTCGGCGGCACCGCGAACTTCAGCGCTGCGCGCGCGGTCACGTTCCGCTGACGCTCCCAAGGGCGCGCGGGGCGGTCCCCACGCGAAGGGCGCTAAGAGTCTGCGCACAGAACGGGGTTCGCAGCGTGGTGCTCCCGTGCGTTGGAGCAAGGCGCAGCAAGTCCCTCATAGCTTGACACTATTTGGAACCTTGCTGCAACGCGGCTCCGGCCCGCGGGAGCGCCGCGATGCGAATCGCGTTCTGTGGGGCAAGCTCCTAGGCAGCCCAGGCGCTCCACGTCCAGTAGACGCCGACAGCGATCGACAGGGACCCCGCGGTCGCAAGGAGCCGCGGCACGGCGCGCGCGCCGAAGCGCTGGATCAGCCCCGCGAGCGAGTAGCCGAAGACGATCATCGCGACGACGCTCGCGATGAGGTAGCTCGCGAGGTAGAGGGCGGCGTCCACGCCGCGCAGCGCGAGCGACGGCACCACGGCCCAGAGGTGCCCCGCGCCAGCGAGGCCGTGCAAGAAGCCCATCCCCAGCGCCGCCGCGCCGCGCCGGTGCCCGACGTTCGGCGGGTGCGGGTGCAAGTGCGCGTGCAGCGCATCGGTGTCGCCTGCGGCGCGCGCGTGGCGGTGTACAACGACGGTGCGCGAGCGGCGAACGGCGACGACGCCGAGCCCGATGAGCACCAGCCCGACGAGCCGCTCGGCCCAACCGGAGGCGGCCTCGACCTGCGCCAGCGACAGCGCCGCCTGGCCCGCGGCGCCGAGCAGCAGGACACCGAACCCGTGTCCGAGCCCCCACTGCGCGCCGACAAGCGCGGCGGCGCGACGCGCGCGCCCGTCCGCAGCGAGCGGCGCGACGCCGGCTAAGTGGTCGGGACCGCTGACGACGTGAGCGAGGCCCGCGAGGGCGCCTTCGAGTGCGATGAACATGTGGGGTCGGCGCCACGAGGAGCGGGTGACACCCACAGCGCTCCCGGCGGCCGCGCAGGATACCGGAGGACCGTACGCGCGGGGCGCCAAGCCCCCAGCCGCTCCTTCGGAGCGCACGCGGCAAGCAAGAGGGCCGCGGGCGCCGGGTCGTCCGGCGCGCGCGGCCCTCGCAGGCGCTCAACCGTTGGAAGCGGAGCGCGCGCTTGGGCGGGCGCTCGCGGCTGCCTCAGGCTGCAGCGGGCGAGCGGTCACTGCACGAATACGATCTCGAAGCCGTCCGTGAAGTTCGAGGTCGCCACGCCACCGACCGAGTCGCGATACCAGGCCTGGAAGTTCCAGGTCTCGCCGGCGTTGACCTGCACGAAGCCGGACGGGCTCGGGTGCTGACCGAGGTCGACCGCGAGCGAGATCATGCCCGTCGCGCCGGAGTTCTGGATCTGACCGCCGCCGACGTAGCGCCCGATCGAGCCGCCGAGGCAGAGCGTGCCGGCTGAACCGCCCGGGTTGGGGACGTTGCTCTGCGTCAAGCTCGTCAGGAAGAAGCCGAACGCATTCGTGGGCAGGCCAGCACCCTCGAGGACGAGGTTGTTCGCCGCGACGCTGGCGCTGCCGCTGGCGGACATCACGGCCGCGCTGCCGGTCGAGTTGGCGACCGCGGTGCAGTAGTTCGTGCCGATGGCCGGGGACCCGCCGTCGACAGCGATCTCATCGATGCCGACGCCGCCGGAACCCGAGGGGAAGGTGATCAGGACGCGGTCGAACGCGCCCGTACCCGTCCAGTAGTGCGGCGGGTTCGGGAAGCCCCCTGAATAGGTGAACGCGCCGGTGCCGAGCGAGGTCGCGCCCAGGAACAGCTCGATCTGGTAGCCCATGTTGACCTGGTCGACGAACAGCACCTGGAACTCCGTCGCTGTGTTCGCAAGCTGGATGTCCCAGCCCGCGCCGGCCGCGAGGTTATCGAGGGGTTCGCCAGGCCCTGCGATCGCGAGGGCGCCGTTCTGTGCGACGAGCCCCTGCCCCGCGACGTTGGACCCGGTCGTCATCGTGTCGCCAGAGACCGTCGTTGTGCCGACCAAGGTCACCGACGTGATCCCGGCCGAGGTAAAGACCGAGGAGGTCCCGGAGATGGGGCCGCTCGCGACGAAGGGGTTGTCGAAGTCCAGGATCGTCGTCACGTTCAGAGACGGACCGACGAGCTGGTTGACTTGCGCCTGGGCGACGGTCGCTAGAGCGCACGCAAGGATGGAGAGAGAGGGCAGCTTCATGGAGTGAGTTCGCTTGAGAGCAGGGAGGATCCGAGCCGGCGTATCCGGTCTACATCGGAATATCCTACATGCTAGGCAGGACCGCCGGATCCGGCCAGCGGCGCGCGCTGGTTCCTCCGGGCGCCGCCCGTCGACCTGCGCCAGATCGCGACCGCCTGGACCGAAGGCAGTGGCGGCCTCGCGGGCATCAGCGCGCGCTAGCCCGTGTTCCGCAGCCCGCGCGCGATGCCACGCACTGTTTGCACGAGGACGCGCTCGAGCCCCTTGTCCTCGCGGCCGCCCTCGCGCCAGCGGCGCAAGAGGTCCACCTGCACGAAGCTCATCGGGTCCACATACGGATTGCGCAGGCGGATCGATCGCTGCAACCCAGGGTCCCTCTGCAAGAGCTCGCGCGCACCGTTCACCTCGAGCACCGCAGCCACCGCGTCCGCGTGCTCTTCACGCAACACCGGGAAGAGGCGCGCCCCCACGTCCCCAGCCAGCGCCGCATAACGCGCCGCAATCCCGAGGTCGCTCTTCGCGAGCACCATCTCCACGTCATCGAGCAGCGTCGCGAGGAACGGCCACTCGCGCGCTGCGCGGCGCACCGCATCGAGGCCGTGCGCGTCGATCGCCGCCGTGAGCCCCGCCCCCACGCCGTACCAACCAGGCAAGAGCGCGCGGCACTGCGTCCACGCAAACACCCACGGGATCGCGCGCAGATCGCGCACCCCCCGCATTTCGCGCCGGCGCGCCGGGCGCGAGCCGATCTCGAGCCGCTCGATCACATCGATCGGCGTCATGCCCTGGAACAACGCCGTAAAGCCCGGCTCCTCGTGCACGAGCGCGCGATAGCGCCCGCGGCTCGCGCGGCTGAACGTCGCCGCGATCGCGCGCTGCTCGTCCGTCGCGACCGGCGCGCGGTCACCACCCGCAGTGCGCTCCAGCAGCGCGCCGAGCGAGACCTCCAACGTCCGCGTCGCGATCCCGCGCAGCCCGAACTTGTTGGCAATGATCTCCCCCTGCTCCGTCGAGCGCGCGGTGCCCGACAGTGCGCCGCGCGGCGCCGCGAGGATCCCCGCGCGCGGCTTCGACCCGCCGCGACTGATCGAGCCGCCGCGACCATGGAAGAGCGTCAACGCGACGCCCACTTCCTCTGCGACGCGCACGAGCTCTGCCTGCGCGAGGTCGAGCGCGACCCGGGACGACACGATGCCGCCGTCTTTGTTGCTGTCCGAATAGCCGAGCATCACCATCTGGCGGCGACCGCGCGCATTCAGGTGCGCGGCATAGGTCACGTCCGCGCACAAGGCGCGGATTACGCCGGGCCCGACCTCGAGGTCGTCCACCGTCTCGAACAGCGGCGCAACGTCGAGGGGCACGACGCCTGCCGCGTCGACACACCCGCCGGCGCGCGCGAGGAACAGGACAGCGAGCGCGTCGTCGGCGCCCTGCGCCATCGAGACGATCGCAGGGCCGAGCGCGCGCGGCCCATAGGTCGCGAGCGCTTCGGACAGCGCGCGGAAGACGTCGAGCGTGCGCTGCGTCTCTGCGCTCCATGCGTCGCCGCCGACCTGCACGCCGCTGGCCAAGGCGTGCGCAAGGTGCTGCGCGCGCTCGCTCGCGGGCCGATCGGAGAAGTCGACGATCCCCAAGAGCTCGCCGACCGCCCGCCGGTGCACCTCGGCATCCTGGCGCGTATCGAGCGACGCGAGATGAAAGCCGAAGACATCGACTCGTCGCAGCATGCGCGTGACGAGCGCGAGGCCTGCGCGCGCGCCGCCATGCCCGGAGAGGCTCGCCTCGATCAAGCGCAGGTCGTCGCGTAGCTCGTCCGGCGTGCCGTAGCCGCCGGGCGCGCCGCGCCCCTTGCGCGCGAGGCGCGCGGTCATCAGCCACAGGAGCTGGCGATAGGGCATGCCAGCATAGCGCTCGGGCACCGCCTCGAACTCGGGCGCGAACTGCTCGGAGTAGTCGCGTACGCGCGCGAGCACCGCCTCATCGACCTCCACCCGCGAGCTCGATTGCGAGAGGTGCTCGTGCAGATCGCGCAGCTCTTCGGTGTAGCGCCGCAGCGCAAGCTGCATGTGCCGCGCGAGCGTCGCGCGGATCGTGTCCGCGCCGACGTTCGGGTTGCCGTCCATGTCCCCGCCGACCCACGACGCGAAGCGCACGACGGATCGCGGCAGCGAGATCGGCGCGCCGTAGGCCAGTGCGAGCGCGCGCTCGAGCTCCTCGTGCAGCGCAGGCACGACGCGATACAGAACGTCGGACAAGAAGAACAAGACGTGCTCGACCTCGTCCGCCACCGTCGGGCGCCCGGGCAACTGCTCTTCCGTTTGCCACGCAGAGGCGACCTCGAGCACCACCTGCTCTTCGATGCGCTCGCGCGCGACCGGGTCGAGCGCGTCGCCGCCGAAGCGTGCGACGAGCGCGCGCGCGAGCCGCTGGTCCTTCTTCAGCAGCGAGCGCCGCACGGCCTCGGTCGGGTGCGCCGTGAACACCGGCTCGACGACGAGGTGCTCCAACGCCGCCGCGACCTCCGCCGCGGTCGTGCCGCGCGCCGCAAGCTGCTGCGCCACCGCGCGCAAGCTGCCAGGCTGCGGTTCGTCGGCGCGCAAGTAGTCCATGCGCCGGCGCAGGCGGTGCACCTGCTCGGCCATGTTCACGACGCCGAAGTATGCGCTGAACGCGCGCACGACCTCCAAGGCGCGGGCCGGGTCGAGCTCGCGCAGGACGCCCTCCAGCTCCGCGCCAGCGCCCGGGTCCCCCCGGCGCCGGCGGCGCGCGATCAGCCGCGCCGCCTCGACCGTCTCGAAGACGCCCGCCGGCGCGAGCTCGCGCAGCAGCCCGCCGAGCGCTGCGCCGAGCCAGCCGACGTCCGCGCGGAGCGGGCGGTCCTTCGGCGAGAAATGAACGGGCTGCGCGCGGGGACCGAGGGTGCTCATCGAGGGGTCCATCCTCGCGCTGGGGAGCTGTGACCTCAACCCAACGCCCCGGGATCGCTCCCGAGGCGCCGGGGCCCGCTCCAGGCCCCCGAAGCGCCTCCCAACCCAACTCTCACACTCGCGCAGTCGGATCGCTCGAAACCGAGCGAGGTCAGCCCGGTTCCATTCGCCGGGTTCCAATCGACCTGGCCGCGGCGGCGGCCGAAGATGACCCCGGGGCCGCGAGCTGGGCCCCCGATTCGGGCCCCAGGACCCCAGCCAGCGCCATGAACCTCAGCCAACTCCTCGTCGTCGCCAGCATCCTGGCGCCGTCCGCCGTGGGGAGCGCCAGCACCGCGCCCCAGCAACGGGACCCGGCCCGGGCGTTCGCCGCGCTGCGGCAGCGGCTCGACCTCGACCTCGACGGCCGTATCAGCGAGGCCGAGTTCAACCGCGGCCGCGCTGCGTTCAGGCGCTTGGATCGCGACCGCGACGGGTTCTTGACGACGGCGGACTTCGAGCCCCGCGGCGGCGCGGGCACGCAGCCAGCGCCGCCCAGCGCCGCCGGCGGCGAGGCCGGAGCGGGGCGCGCCGCGACGCCCGAGGAGGCCGAGTTCTTCGAGAAGCGTGTGCGGCCGGTCCTCGCCAATGCGTGTTACTCGTGCCACGCCGACTCGGCGAAGCGCGTCAAGGGCGACCTGAAGGTCGACTCGCTCCAGGCGCTGCTCTTGGGCGGCGCTTCGGGGCCCGCGATCGTGCCAGGCGACCCGGACGCATCGCCGCTGGTCGTGGCGATCCGCTACGACGATCCCAGCTTCGCGATGCCGCCGAAGCAGAGGCTCGATGATGACGCGATCGCCGACCTCGAGCGGTGGGTGAAGATGGGCGCGCCCTGGCCGAGCGCGCCGGGGATGACCACTTCGACGGGCGCGACGGAGCCCTCGAACCCGGACGGCGACGCCTCGACCGAGCGCCCGCTCGGGCGGGAGATCGACATCGAGGCGGGTAGGCAGTTCTGGTCGTTCCGCCCGGTCACGCGCACGGTCCCCCCAAAGACCGAGGACGCGCGCTGGCCGTGGAGCGACGTCGACCGCTTCCTGCTGTCTGCGATGGAGGCGCGCGACCTCGCGCCCGTCGCCGACGCCGATCGCCGGACGTGGCTCCGACGCGTCACCTTCGACCTCACGGGCCTGCCCCCGACCCCAGAGGAGGCCGCCGCGTTCGAGGCTGACCGCGCGCCAGACGCGTACGAGCAGGTCGTCGACCGGCTCTTGGCGTCCCCTGCGTTCGGCGAGCGCTTTGGGCGGCATTGGCTCGACGTCGCGCGCTTCGCGGAATCGAGCGGCAAAGAGTCGAACGTCCTCTACCCCCACGCGTGGCGCTATCGCGACTGGGTGATCCAGTCCATGGCCGCCGACATGCCGTTCGACGAGTTCCTGACGAAGCAGATCGCAGGTGACCTGCTGCCCGCCGCGAACGACGACGAGCGCGCGTGGAACCTGATCGCGACGAGCTACCTCGCGCTCGGCACGAAGAGCCACAACGAGCGCGACGCGCGCAAGTTCTCCCTCGACGTCGCCGACGAGCAGATCGACGCGATCTCGCAAGGGATGCTCGGAGTCACGCTCGCCTGCGCACGGTGCCACGATCACAAGTTCGACCCGTTCCCCACCGAAGACTACTACGCGGTCGCGGGCATCCTGCTGAGCACCGAGACGCGCTACGGGACGCTCGACTCCGCCGGCAACAACCGCGGGAGCGCGCTCATCGAGCTGCCACAGGGCGCGCACGTGCCAAACGGCCCGCAGATGGAGCCGACGCTGCGCCAGTTCCTGACGCGCGGCAAAGAGCGCGCAGAGCAGTCGCTCGCGAAGGCGCGGGATGAGCGCATGAACGGCGGCGGCGACCAGCCGCGACCAGGCGACGTCAACGCGGTCCGGCTGCGGGCGCAGCGCCAGCAAGTGGCCCTGACGAGCGACCTGCTGTCACGCTTCGACGAGACCGGGCGCGCGCTCCCGTCGAATCGCCTGACGATGGGCGTCGTGGAGGGCAAGCCGCGGGACATCGCGGTGCTGGAGCGGGGCGAGCTCTCGAAGCCCGGCAGCATCGCGCCGCGCGGCATCCCGCAGGTGCTGCGCACGGCCGACGCCGCTGCGATCCGCGCCGGCAGCGGACGCCTCGAGCTCGCCCGCTGGATCGCCTCGCCGGAGAACCCGCTGACGGCCCGCGTCTGGGTGAACCGCGTCTGGCTGCACCTCTTCGGCACGGGCCTCGTGCGCACGCCCGACAACTTCGGCGCGGGCGGGGCCGCGCCCGACCACCCAGCGCTGCTCGACTGGCTCGCCTCGGAGTTCATCGCCAAGGGCTGGTCGACGAAGGCGCTCGTGCGCGAGCTCGTGCTGACCCACGCCTACCGGCTCGACAGCCGGCGCTCCGCGCAGAACGCTGCGATCGACCCGGAGGCGCTGCTGCGGTGGCGCATGCCCGAGCGGCGGCTCGAGGCGGAGGCCATCCGCGACGCGCTCCTCGTCGTTTCGGGGACGCTGCAAGCCACGCCGCCCGTCGGCTCGCCGATCGGCGCGTTGGAGGGCACGATCCGTCGTGAGGAGATCGCGGACCTCGTCACGCGCGAGCGCCCGATCCGCTCGGTGTACCTGCCGAGCCTCCGCGGCCACGTCGTCGACGCGCTGGACGTGTTCGACGCCCCCGATGCGGCGTTCGTGACGGGCGACCGCGAGGAGACGAGCGTCGCGACCCAAGCGCTGTTCATGATGAACGACGCGGACGTGCTGCGTTACTCGGACGCCTTCGCGGCGCGGCTCCTGGCGCTGCAAGGCGACGACGACGCCCGGATCACGGCGGGGTTCGAGCTGGCCTTCGGGCGCAAGCCGGTCGCCATGGAGGTCAACGCGGTGCGCGCGTTCCTCGCTGATTATGCGCGCACGATCGAGCCGGCGCCCAGCGGGCGCGCGTCGGGGAATGACACCGAGCGCAGACAGCGGCCCGGGCAACGTCCGCGCAACCGGCCAGGCCAGGACACGGATCGCCCGGGTTCGGAGCGCCCGGGTTCGAATCGCCCGAGCGCGGGCCGCGGAGGCGCGGCGCCGGCGGTCGCGCCTTTGACCGACCCGCGCCGCGCAGCGTGGTCCGCGTTTGCCCAATCGCTGTTCCAGAGCGCCGAGTTCCGCACGATCGGCTGACACCGCCCTGCGCGCACCATCAAGAGCACGAGACCATGTCCAACGATCTGCGCCAATCCGCACAGTTTCAGCCGTCGCGCCGCGATGCGCTGCGGCTCGCCTCCTCGGGCTTCGGGCTGCTCGCCTTGCGTGGCCTGACACAGGCGCGCGCCGCGCAAGAGAACCCGCTCGCCGCGCGCGCGCCGCACCACGCTGCGCGCGCCAAGCGCGTGATCTTCTTGAGCATGGCGGGCGCGCCCTCGCACGTCGACACGTTCGACTACAAGCCGGGGCTCATTGCGCGCGACGGCGCGACGCTGTCAGGGTATCGCAAGGGCGCGAAGCTCATGGCGTCCCCGTGGAAGTTCCTGCCGCGCGGCGAGAGCGGGCTGTACCTCAGCGAGCTCTTCCCCGAGCTCGGGCGCCATGCGGACAGGCTCTGCCTGTTGCGAGGCATGCACACGGATGTGCCAGCGCACCCTCAGGCGACGGCGAAGATGCACACGGGGAGCTTCCAGTTCGTGCGCCCGTCCCTCGGCGCATGGACGCTGTATGGGCTCGGGACGGAGAACCAAGACCTGCCGGGCTTCGTGACCCTCAATCCGCCGAGCAACAATGCGCAGAACTACGGCAGCGCGTTCTTGCCCGCGGTCTATCAAGGGCTGCGCATCGGCCTCGAGCGCAACGGCCGCCAACGCGCGGGCGAGACCGGCGTCCCGGTGGACGACATCACGAACCCGCGGCAATCGAAGGCGCAGCAGCGCAAGCAGCTTGACCTCGTGCAAGCGTTGAACCGAGAGCACGCGCGCAGGAACAGCGGCGAGGACGAGATCGACGCGATCATCGAGTCCTACGAGCTCGCGTTCCGCATGCAGGCCGAGCTGCCGAGCTTGCTCGACCTGTCGAATGTCAAGCAGGCGACGCGCGATGCCTACGGCATCGGGAAGCCGGAGACGGACGACTTCGGGCGTCAGTGTCTGATGGCGCGGCACATGGCGGCGGCCGGGGTGCGCTTCATCGAGGTCGGCATGGGCGGCTGGGACCACCACCGCAACCTGCGCCAGGAGCTGCCCGAGCGCTGCCGCGCCATCGACCGGCCGATCGCGGCGCTCCTCTCGGACCTCGCGGCGTCGGGGCTCCTCGACGAGACCCTCGTGATCTGGGGCGGCGAGTTCGGGCGGACGCCGTACGCGCAGGACGCCGACGGACGCGACCACAACAACCGCGGCTTCACGACGTGGATGGCCGGCGGCGGGGTCAAAGGCGGCCTCTCGTACGGCGCGACCGACGAGAACGGGATCGAGGCGGTCGAGGGCCGCACGTCGATCCACGATTGGCACGCGACGATCCTGCACCTCATGGGCCTCGACCACGAGCGGCTGACCTACAACTACGCAGGCCGGGACTTCCGCCTCACGGACGTGCACGGCGAAGTGGCGCGCGATATTGTCAGCTGACGTAGCGCGAGGACTTGGTCAACGATCGGGCTGAGCTCGAGTCACCCGGCACTGGGCCGCCGCCGGGTACGACCGCTGCGCACGCCTCAGCGGAGCACCACGATGTCCGATCACCCCGTCCTCCTCGAAGCACAGTTTCAGCGGAACGCCATCAAGACGTATTGGTTCTTGCAACCAACGATCGTCCTGGCGTGCATGGTCGTCACGATCCCGCTGATCCCGATCGCGTGGCTGATCTCAGCGCTCCTGATCGACAAGTACCTCGACCGCCTGAGTTGCACGCTCACCGAGCGCACGCTCGAGGTCAAGAAGGGCGTCCTGGTGCGAACGGAGAGCACGGTCCCCCTCGATAAGGTCACGGACCTGCAGATGGTCCAGGGACCGATCATGCGGATGCTCGGCTTGCAGGGCTTCCGCGTCGAGACTGCGGGCCAGACCACGACACAGGGCATGGCGCTGCTGAACATCGTCGGGATCACGGACACCGCGGCCTTCCGCAAAGCGGTCCTCCTGCAGCGCGATCGCCTCTCGGAGAACCTGCGGGGCGCGCGGGTCGAGGCGGCGCCGACGCTCGAACAAGATCGCACGCTCGGCGACATTCGCGACACGCTCCTTAGGATCGAACAGCAGCTCGCGAGCCGCGGCCGTTGATCGAAGACGGCCATCGCGGGCTCGCAGATGGCCGGAACAGGGGCAGGGATCCCGCCGAGAGGGCAGAATCTTGGGCCGCCGCGACGTCGCCTTCGGCGCGCGGCCTGCCCCCCGGCCCGGAGACGATCCCCCCATGTCCGCTGCAGGCAAGTCCGCCCCCAGACTGATCGACCGCTTCCTCAACGCAGTCGAGCGCGTCGGCAACAAGCTGCCCGACCCCGCGCTGCTCTTCGTCTTCGCCCTGTTCGGCATCTGGATCGTGTCCTGGCTCATGGCCGGGGTCGAGTTCCAAGTGCCGCAGCTCGGCGGCGGAGTCGCGACCCAAACGATCTCGAACCAGCTGACCGGCGCGGCCCTGGCGAACTTCATGTCGCACATGGTCGAGACGTTCACGGGCTTTCACCCGCTGGGCGTCGTGCTCGTCGCCCTGCTCGGCGTCGGCGTCGCGGAAGAGTCCGGCTTCATCAACGCAGGGCTCAAGCGGCTCCTGTCGTTCACGCCCGGCTTCATGCTGACGCCGATGCTGATCCTGGTCGCGCTCGTCAGCCACACGGCGGCGGACGCGGGGTACGTGCTGGTCATCCCGCTCGGCGGCGTCCTTTTCTATGCCGCAGGTCGGCACCCGCTCGCCGGCATCGCGGCCGCGTTCGCCGGCGTGTCGGGCGGCTTCAGCGCGAACTTCGTGCCCTCCGGCATCGACCCGCTGCTGCAAGGGATCACCCAGGCCGGCGCGAACATCATCGACCCGACCGTCACCGTCAACCCGCTGTGCAACTGGCTGTTCACGGCCGCGTCGAGCGTCTTGATCATAGGCCTCGGCTGGTTCCTGACGGACAAAGTGATCGAGCCGCGCCTGCGCGCGACCGCGATCGACGGCGACCCCGCTGATATGCCGAAGATGGAGGCCCTGACGCCGCGAGAGGCCAAGGGCCTGCGCTTCGGCGGCCTCGCGTTCTTGATCGGGTGCGGGATCCTGGCGTTCCTCTCTGTGCCAAAAGACTCGGTCCTGCGCTCGCCAGAGTCGACGCGCGTGGTCTTGAAGAGCGGCGAGGCGATCGAAGGCTCGATCGTGAAGGACGCGGCGGCGCTGCGCGCGTCGGCCCAGCGCTTGGCGTTCGAGGGCGACGTCGAGCGCTTGAACAAGGACATGGTGCTCGTCCTCGACCTGCCGGACGGCGGCATCAAGACCTACGACCTCGCGGCGCGCAGCGCGTTCGCGACGGGCAAGGGCTTCACGAGCGCCGATATCGAAGACGCCGTGATCATCAAGGAGTCGCGGCGCGGAGGCGGCACGCGGCTCGTCGCACAGGCCGCGATCGAACGCACGGAGCCAATCCCGGCCTCGTTGACGAACTTTGCCGCGCCGATCATGCAGATGATCGTGCCGCTGATCTTCCTCTTGTTCCTGATCCCCGGCATCGTCCATGGCTATGTCTCAGGGACGTTCAAGACGCACCGGGACGTCATCAAAGGCATGTCGCGCTCGATGAGCACGATGGGCTACTACCTGGTGATGGCGTTCTTCGCGGCGCTCTTCATCAAAGCCTTCGGTGACTCGAACGTCGGCGCGTATCTGGCCGTCAAGGGCGCCGAGGCGATCCGCGCCGCGGGCCTGCCCGACACCGTGACGATCATCGGGATCATCTTCCTGTGCGGCTCGGTGAACCTCGTCGTGGGCTCGGCGTCGGCCAAGTGGGCGCTCTTGGCGCCGATCTTCGTGCCGATGCTGATGCAGCTTGGGATCTCGCCCGAGTTCACCCAAGCGGCCTATCGCGTCGGCGACTCGACGACGAACATCATCACGCCGCTGATGCCGTACTTCCCGCTCGTGGTCGCGTTCTGCCAGCGCTACGTGAAGGGCACGGGCATCGGCACCTTGATCTCGATCATGCTGCCGTATTCGCTGCTCTTCTTGCTGAGCTGGACGCTGTTCTTGATCGCCTACTGGAAGCTCGGCATCCCGCTCGGGATCGACGCGGGTTACGCCTACCCGCGCTGATTCACTTCAGCCGCTCGAACACCGCGAGGACGGTCGGGGTCGCCCCGAGCCACTCGCTCGCGTTCGACTCGTCGAGGCCCAGCGCGCGGGCCTCGACGAGGCACGCGGCTGCGCCCGCTGCGTCACCCTCGCGGTCGTCGACGTAGGCGCGCTGCACGAGCAACGTCGCGCAGGTGTGGAGCGCAAAAGGGGCGCCGCTCCCGGCCGCGACGCGAGCCGCGGGCAGCGCCAGGTCCAAGGCCGCGCGCGCAGCTTCGAAGCGCTCCGACATCGCGTTCTCCCAGACGAGAGAAGCGCCCGCCGAGGCCACCGCGTACGCGCGGCCGGGGTGCTCCGGTTCGCCTGAGAGCCATGCGCTGGCGACGTCGAACGCCTCTTGCAACAGCGCGTGGCTGCGGGCCTCGTCCCCGGACAACCGGGCGACCTCGCCCGCGAGCCCCAGGACCTCGCTCAGCGCGCCGGGCGAGGTGGCCGCCGCGTGCGCGCGGCTGAGGTCGAGCGCGCGCTCCGCTGCGGCCGAGGCGCGTGCGTAGTCCTTGTTGTTCAGGAAGAGCCGGGCCAGGTTCGCCGACGCCGCCCCGAGATTGACCGAGGTCTGGAGGTCGTTGGGCTGCTTGGCGAGGACCTGCTCCATCAGGGCGACGGCGCGCTCGAGGTCCGCGATGGCGCCCGCGTCGTCGTCGAGCGCTTCCAAGGAGCTCGCGCGCATTGCGTAGGCGAGGCTGAGGCGGCGCTGGTGCAGCAGGGTGTCGGGGTACCGCGCGGTGAGGTCCTGGAGCAGCGCGATGGCGCGCTCGTGGTCCGCGCGCGCGCCGCGCGGGTCGCCGAGCTTGCCGCGGTTGTCCGCGCGCGTGCCGAGCATCGCGGCGAGGCGAGATTGCCACGTCGGGACGTCGCGCTCTTCGGCCGCGTACACCTCCAGCAGCTCCAACACCGCGTCGATGCGGGCGCGCGCGCGCGGCCAGTCGCGCTGCTGCTGCACCACCTCGGCTTGGTTCTCGAGGATCTTCACCAGCATCGACTTCAAGGTCAGCTCGCCGCCACGTGACGGTTGCGCCTCGCGCAGGATGCCCTCGGCGCGCGCATAAGCGGCCTCTGCGGCCGCGAACTCCCCCGTCTGGACCGCGAGCGTAGCGAGCCCGTCCTCGACGCCAGCGCGCAAGCGCCAAAGGTCCGGCAGATCCGCCGACTCGGGCGACGCAAAGCGACGCCCGAGTCGCTCGAGCGCCTCCCGCGCCTCGGGCATACGGCCGGCCTCGTAGAACCCGTGCGCCTGCGTCACCTCGAAGGTCGCGAGGTCGGCCCGGAGCCGCGCGTCACCTGGGTAGCCATCGACGAGCACGCGCTGCTCTTCAACCGCCGCATCGATCGCGGCGTTCGCGGCATCGGTTTGCCCGCGCCGTGACAGCGCCTTCCCGCGCAGCTCCAGGGCGCGCGCGAGGTCACGGCGCAGGTCCACCGGGCGCTGCGACTCAGGGATCAAGGCGCGCAGCGCTTCGATCGCTTCATCCGTGCCAGCGAGCGTCTGCTCGAGCTGCCCGAGCTCGAAGCGCAGCTGCGACGCCCGCACCAGAGCCCGCGCGCGGGCCTCGCGCGCGCGCGGGTCGTCCCCGGAGCTCTCGCCGAGGCGCCCGTAAAACGCGAGCGCGTCCTCCAAGAGCTGCCGTCGCAGGGTCGCCGTTCGCGGCATGTCGACGAGCCGCGCCTCCACGGTGCGCCGCAGGAGCGTATCGACGGCAGCGAGCGCTTCGTCGAAGTTGAGCTCCGCGCGCTCGCGCTGTTGATCAGCCCGATTGCGCTCGGTCGTGACGAGCGTGAGCGCGCCCTCGAGCGCGACGTTCACGCGCTGCGTCTCGCTGTTCGCGGCCTCGAGCGCGATCCGCGACCGATGTTCGACGACGGCGTACGCGAGGGGCGCCAGCACCGCGGTCGCGGCGGTGAAGAGCGCGACGGTGGCGCGCACGGGGTGCTTCTGGACCGCGCGCCGTAGCTGGCGCGACGGCCCCGGGCGCTTGGCCGCGATCGGTCGCAGCTCCAGGATCGCGCGCAGATCGTCCGCGAGCGCCGCGGGGCTCGCGTAGCGGCGCGCGCGGTCTCGGTCGAGCGCCGTCAGGCACACGGTCTCCATCTCCCACGAGAGGGCGGGATGGTCCACGCGCGGGGAATGTGGGTGCGCCCGCGCGATCGAGTCGCGGACCTCTGCGTCGCTGCGGCCGGGGAACGGGAGGCGCAGCGCCAAGAGCTCGTACAACGTCACTCCGGTGGACCAGACGTCGCTCTGGGCGTCGCAGGCGTCCCCCCGGAGCTGCTCTGGCGCCATGTAGGGCACGGACCCGAGGAGGCTCCCCGTCCGCGTAATGCGGTCCGTGCCGTGCAAGGACGCCAAGCCAAAATCGAGCAGGAGGACCCGCCCGTCCTCGGTCAACATGACATTGCCCGGCTTAACGTCACGGTGCAGGACGCCGCGCTCGTGGGCGTGGGCGAGCGCTTCGGCGATGCGAAGCACCACGCGGATCACAACCTGGGGCCAACTGCCGGCGAACAGCTCCGTCGAGGCGCTCGATCCGGCGACGGCGCCACGGCGCGCGCGGCAGGCCCGAATCGCGGCCAGGAGGTCCGCGCCCGTGAGCTCATCCGGACGTCGCCCGGCGAGCCCGCGCAGGACCTCGGCCAAGGTCGCGCCATCCACCGCCTCCATGACAAAGAAGGGCACCCCGCGCTCCTCGCCGACGCTGTAGATCGGGACCACACCAGGGTGCGCGAGGCGCGCCACGACCGCGACCTCGCGGCGGAAGCGCTCGCGCGCGCCGGGGAAGAGCAGGTGCTCAGGGCGCACCAGCTTGATGGCCACCCGGCGCCCCAGGGACGGCTGCTCGGCCAGGTAAACCACCCCCATCCCACCCTCACCGAGGGTCGAGATGACCTGGAACTCGCCGATCTGAGCCGGGACCCCGACGCGCATCCCGTCCGCCTCCTCGAGCAGCCCCGCGTCGCGGAGCTCGCGCACTCTGGCCCGCAGCTCAGGGGCCTCGGCCGGGTGGTCGGCGTAGAACTGGTGCAGACCTTCCGCGCCGCCTTGCTCGAACGCTTCGAGCGCCTCGTAAAGGAGGTCCTTGATCTCGTCCACCATGGGCTGCCGCTGGGCCCGGATCAGGCCCCTCCCCCACAGAAGCGAGCGCGTCGAGGATCGTCACGCGAGAGCGAGGAAATCCTGTGTGGCACGGCTTGGCCCCCTAGCTGGAGCGCCCGAAGCGCCACATGCCGCCGACGCCCAGCGCGATCGCGATGGCGCCCGCGGCCCCGAGGGCAAAGCGCAGGAGCCCTCGCCCAGCGCGGTTGGCCGCGTCGAGGTCGTAGACCAGCGTGCCGTCCGCGGTCAGCCGCACGACACGCCAGCGCTGAGAGCCGGGCGCGCCGGCGCCACGTCCGCTCTCGGGCGTGCAGTCGAGCTCGACGAGCGCCCCCATGAGGACGCGACTCCCAAGGTCGGCGCGCAGCGCCGCGTCGAGCTCCACGCGGTCTCGGACCACGAACTGGGCGTCGAGGTCGACGAGGGAGAACTCGCACCACACGTCCGTCCCGCGCTCGGCTGGCGACGCGACTTGCTCGACGATCCCGCTGAACGCCTGTCGCGCGCTCTGCGGCGCAGGATCGTAGTTGCCGAGGCGAAAGAGAAACACGCCGACCACGACGAACAAGAGCGCGACGAATCGGTTCAGAGTCTGGATGGACACGGCACTCGGAGACTACAGGTCGCGGATCGGTCCTTGGTGGACGTAGTCGATCGTATCAGCGCGCGGGCGCTTGAACAGGTCCAAGGTCCGCGTCGACTGCGCGAGTCCCATTCGTAGCGTGGCCGTCTCGAAAATGGGCCCTGCGCAGCGACCAAGCGTCCAACATCGAGAGGGCGCCTGCGGCGATCACGGCCCAAAAGCCGAGCGACAAGCGCGTGGTTGCGAGCTCGTCGAGCTTCACGTGCACGATCGCGAACGCGAGGGCCGCGACGTCGAGGAGGCCCCACTCATCGAGCACGAGCGCGCTGCGCACGAGCCACACAGGCGGCCGCCGCAGCCAACGTATCGCGAGCGACGCCGCACATCGCAGCGCGGGTACCACGACCACGAACACCATGAAGCCAAGGCCGAGCACACGCTCGTCCTCTGCGGCAAGCGCCCGGCTCGTCGACCAGAGGTGCACTTCATTCGAGAAGAAGAACCCCTTCGAGACGACGAGGAGCGGCTCCCGGAGGACCGCTGCAACGCCGAGCACGGCGCACACGGACACGCAGCGCCCGAAGAGCTTGTGGCGCAGGACCCGTTGCACCAGGTACGCCTGGTGGTGTCCAGGCGCAGCCGAGCCGCCGCTGGGAGCGACGGAATCAGGAGCGCGCTGGCCCTCGCGTTGCAGCTCAGCGAGCCGCCGACGTTCCAGCCCGCGCTCGAGCGCCGCGGCCGCGATCATCGAGAGCACGACCGCTGCCGCGAAGACATGGATACCTGGCTGCGAAGAAGCGGTCGCAATCCCGATCCGAATCGAGCCGACGAAGAGGCCGACGATCAGGACATCGAGCATCGACCACTTGCCGGCGAGGCGCAGCCAGCGCACCAGCCTGCGCCGCTCCGCGCCGCGCGCCGCGTCCTCCGCTCGGTGTAGGTCGGCCGCGCGCTCGCGGAGCAGGACCCACCCAAGCAGCAAGAGCTTCGCCACCGGGAATACGATCGAGAACAGGAACACGATCGGCGCCAGGATCGTGTTGCCGTCCTTCCAGAGCGACGCGATGCCGCCCCAGATGGAATAGACCTCGGCCTGCTTCGACGTGATCACCTTGAACGTGACCGTCGGCAGGGTGTACGAGACGCCGAGGACGAGCGCGGCCGTGGCCGCGAGCGTCGCGGCCACGGCCAAACCTGGGCGCGCGGAGACGCGCCGGGCGCTGCCCTCGCGGCTCATGCCAGCGCGCGGCTCACGATCTCGTAGACGTCCTTCGAAAGGCCCTGCTGCGCCGCGATGCGCTGCAGCTCGACCTTCATCAAGGCGCCACGCTCGGGCTCCAGGCGCTTCCACATGTTCAACGAGCGCACGATGCGCGACGCGACCTGCGGGTTCTTGCCGTCCAACTGCATGACCACGTCGGCGACGACCCGATAGCCCGCGCCATCCGCTGCATGGAACCCAGCGAAGTTCGACATGGCGAACGCCCCGACGAGGGCGCGCACGCGGTTCGGGTTGTCGAGCGTGAAGTCCGCGTGCCCGAGCAACGCGCGCACGTGCGCCGCCGTCCCGAGCGTGCGGCTCGCGGCCTGCAACGTGAACCACTTGTCCAGGACGAGCGCCTCGCCCTGCCAGCGAGCGTGGAACGTAGCGAGCGCGCGGTCGCGCTCCGGCACGTCGAGCTCACACAGCGCCGCGAGCGCGGCCTGCGAGTCCGTCATGTTGTCGGCCGCTTCGAACTGCGCATAGGCGCGCTGGGCGGCCTCGGCCGGGTCCGCGGCGGTCATCAACGCAAGGAGCGTGTTGGCGAGGCGCCGGCGATCGATGGCGCTCGCGTCCGCCGTGTAGGGCCCGGTCGGCCGCAGGCGCGCGTGCAAGGTGACGATCTCGTTGCGCAGCGCCGCGCACAGCTCGCGCCGCGCGCGGTCCCGCGCGCCAGTGAGCGCGCCGGGGTCGACGACCTCGACGAGCTGTTGCAAGGTGACCTCCGGGGTCAACACGAGCGCGAGCGCCTTGAAGGCCCCATCGACGTGCTCGTCGCGCAAGAGCTTGCGGACCGCCTCGACGACGATCGTGTCGAGCCCCTTCCACTTGGCGCCGAGCTGTGCGCCCTCGAGGAGCACGTCTGTGAAGAGCGCTTGCCCCGCGTCCCAGCGATTGAATGGGTCGCTGTCGCAGCCGAGCTGAAACGCGAGCTCCTCGCGCGTGCGCTCGTAGGACACGTGCATCGGCGCGGAAAAGCCCCGCAGCACCGAGGCCAGCGGCTGGGCCTGAACGCCGTAGAACGTCCACGACTCCGAGACCCCGGTCAGCTCGAGCATGCGCTCGGTCGGCGCAGTCGTGACGTCTTCGCCGGAGAGCGCCATACGCATGCCGCGCCCGTCGGGCCCGATCAAGCCCGTGCGGACCGGCACATGGCACGGCTTCCAGTTGGGCTCGTTCGGCGGCGCTTCTTGGCGCAGCGTGAGCTTGAACGTGCGCTGCTCGGCGTCGTACGCGTCGTGCACGATCAGCGTCGGGGTGCCCTTCTGGAGGTACCAGCGCTCGAACTGCGAGAGATCGCGCCCGTTCGCGTCCGCCATCGCGGCGCGGAAGTCGTCGCATGTGACCGCGCTGCCATCGTGGCGCTGGAAGTACAGGTCCATCCCGCGTCGGAACCCCTGGCGACCCAGGAGCTGCTCGTACATCTGGATGACCTGCGCGCCCTTCTCGTACACCGTCGCGGTGTAGAAGTTGTTCATCTCGATGTACTGCTCCGGGCGGATCGGGTGCGCCATCGGGCCCGCGTCCTCCTGGAACTGGCTCGCGCGCAAGTTGCGCACGTCCTCGATGCGCTTCACCGCGGCCGAGCGCACGTCCATCGTGAAGCGCTGGTCGCGATAGACGGTCAGCCCTTCCTTCAACGTCAGCTGGAACCAGTCGCGGCACGTGACGCGGTTCCCGGTCCAGTTGTGGAAGTACTCGTGGGCGATGACGCTCTCGATGCCCTCGTAGTCGCCATCGGTCGCGGTGTCGGGGCGCGCCAGAACGAACTTCGAGTTGAAGATGTTCAGGCCCTTGTTCTCCATCGCCCCCATGTTGAAGTCACCAACGGCGACGATCATGTAGAGGTCGAGGTCGTACTCGAGGCCAAAGGCGTCCTCGTCCCACTTCATCGCCTTCTGCAGCGACGCGAGCGCAAAGGCCGCCTTGTCGGAGTCCTTGTGCTCGACCCAGACTTCGCAGCGCACGGCGCGCCCGCTCTTCGTCGTGAAGTCACCCTCGTGGCAGTGCAGGTCGCCCGCGACGAGCGCAAAGAGGTACGCCGGCTTCAGGAATGGGTCTTCCCAGCGGGCGCGATGCTTGCCGCCTCCCGCGTCCTCGACAGCGACGCGGTTCCCGTTGGAGAGCAGGACCGGGTACCTAGCCTTCTCGGCGGTCAGCGAGACGCGGAAGCGCGCCATGACGTCCGGCCGGTCGAGGAACCACGTGATGCGTCGGAAGCCTTCGGCCTCGCACTGCGTGCAGAAGTTGCCCGACGACTTGTAGAGCCCGGAGAGCTTCGTATTCGACTCAGGGTGGATCCGCACACGGGTCCGCAGCTCGAAGCGGTCGGGCACGTCCGCCAGCAGGAGGCGCTCGGCCTCGACGGAATAGCGGTCCGCGCCGAGGACGACGCCGTCGAGCGCCACCTCGAGCGTCTCGAGGTCTTCACCGTCGAGCACGAGGGGCGCCGTGGCGTCGGCGGCGGCATTGCGCTCGACCGTGAGCCGCGCGTCGACGACCGTGCCATCCTCACCCAGCTCGAAATCCAACGCGACCTCTCGGATCCAGAAGGCCGGGGGCTGGTAGTCCTTGCGGAACTTCGTGCGTGGCTCGGCCTGCGTTTCTGGTTCGGTCAACGTCATCGATTTCACCGCGTGATCGGGGAGGGCCACACAGCGTATCCTCCGCGACCGTGGACTTGGTGCTCGGTGTGCTCGCGGCTTTGATTCTCGCCCTGCACCTCACGGGCTCGATCGACGCATGGCGGGGCGTTCGGCGCCTCACGCGGCTCGCGGATTGGAGCCCGATGGTCCCTCCACAGCCCGTACGCGTCTCTGCGATCGTTGCCGCCCGCGACGAAGCGCGCACGATCCGGGCCGGGCTGGAGTCGCTGCTCGCGCAAGATCTCGCCGATTTCGAGGTGATCGTGGTCGACGACCGCTCGAGCGACGGCACTGGCGACGTCGTGGAGGACCTCGCGGCGCGCGACCCGCGGGTGCGCCGGATCCGTGTCGACGAGCTGCCTGAGGGCTGGTTGGGCAAGAACCACGCGCTCGCCCAGGGCGCCGCAACAGCCACCGGGCGGTACTTGCTCTTTACGGACGCAGACGTGGAGTTCGCGCCCGGGACCGTGCGCAGAGCCGTCGCTTACGCCCAGATGAGGCACCTCGACCACCTGACCGCGGCGCCGGGGATCACCGCGCGGTCGTGGCCCTTGGCGCTCCTCGTCGGGACGTTCGCGGTCCTGCTCGGGCGCTTCACGAAGCCCTGGCGCGCCTCCGACCCGCTGAGCCCGGCCTTCATTGGGATCGGCGCGATGAACTTGGTGCGGCGCGAGGCCTACGACGCGGCCGGCGGGCACCACGCGATCCGGCTCCGGGTAGACGACGACCTGCGCCTTGGCGAGCGCCTGAAGCGGCGCGGCTCCAGGCAGGAGTTCGCGCTCGGGCGCGGCGCGTTGACCGTCGAGTGGTACCCGAGCCTCGGCGCGATGGTGCGCGGGCTCGAGAAGAACGCCTTTGCGGGGCTCGATTTCCGGCTCTCTCTCGTGTGCGCCGCGACCATCGCGCTCGCCGGGCTCTTCGTCGCGCCCTTTGCGCTGGCGCCGTTCGCCCACCAGGGCGTGACGCGTGTGCTGTTCGCGGGTTCAGCGCTCGCGATCGTCGGGGGTCAGTACCGCGCGGCGCGTGACTCCGGGGTCGCGGCTTGGACCGCGATCCTGGCTCCATTTGGCGTGGTCATCTTCCTCTTCACGCTCTGGCGCTCCACGCTGATCACGTTGCGCCAAGGCGGGGTGCGCTGGCGCGGCACGCTGTACCCTCTGGCGGAGCTGCGGCGGGCGCTTCGCTGAGCGCAGCCCGGCGGCGCCGCGGTCACGCGCGCGCGCCGAAGCGCGTGCCGATGACCGGCAGCTCGCGGCGACGGAGCCAGGTAACGACCGCGCCGGCGACGAGCGCGACCACGGCGAGCGCAAAGAGCTGCCCGCCGTCGCCCTCGACCTCGATCCCGAGCGGGCCGAGGTGCGAGCCGATCGCGCCGACCATGAGGCCGAGCGTCAGCGCGCCCCCCAGGGCGGCCGTGCGTGGCACGAGCAACAGGACCACAGCGACCAGCTCGAAGACGCCGAGCCCGATGCGCCCGAAGGGCTCGACGCCGAGCTTCGTGAAGATCGCGACCGCTTCGGGCGCGGCGCTGAACTTGAAGAAGAGCGTCTGGCCCAGGATCACCGCCGCGACCACCTGCGCGACCCAGCTGAGGCGGTTGGCGCCGGCGGCGAGGGAGGTCGGGGCGGAGAGGCGCGCTGAGGGCTGGTTGGCTTGCATGGCGGCGGTGTGGTTGGTGGGCATGGTTCGGGTGGCGCCGCAGCGCCCCCGCGCGCGACACCGTTGGCTACGCGGCCACGCCAGCACCGTGACGCGCAAACGCGGTGGACGCCCCGCAGCGCCGAAAGTCCGTGCCCCAACGCGAAGACATGGTCGACCGACCGCCGGCGCGGACCGCTCGACGGCCCTACGGCGCGACCGGTGGCAAGCTCAGTCGCTGGCGTCCGCGAACGCGAGGATCCCGCGCGCGGCCGCCAGCGGCTCCGACGCATCGAGCTCCAGCGCGTAGACCTTGCCCGCCTCGCTGTTGCCGTAGAGCGGGTCGTAGTAGTGCTCCAAGAGCAGCCGGACGAGGGCGCGCGCCTCGCCACGGTCGAGCATCCCCACGAGGTCGAGCGCCCCATCCTGACCTAGGTCCGCGCCTGCGATGGGGCGCTTGGTCATACGCGCCTCGACGGCCGCGAGCTGCTGACGCAGCACGGGCAGCGCCTCGGGGCGCGCCAGGTAGTCCTCGATCAGGACCTCCACGCGCCGCGGGATGGGCGCCGTGAGCCAGACGTTCGTGCCGTGACGCAGGGCGTCCCAAAGGGGCGCTGGGAGGACGACATCGCCGACCTTGCGGCTCTCACCTTCGACGATGAGCGTGTCGCCGACGAAGCCCGCCGCCAAGCGTTCGCTGAGCGCCGACTCGAACGTCTTCTGGCTCACCGGCGCGAGGCCCACCATGCCGAGCAGTGAGCTGCGGTGTCCCGCCAGGCCTTCGAGATCGAGGGTCGATCCCGGCCGCAACCGCTCGATCTCGCGCAGCACGAGCGTCTTGCCGACGCCGGTCATCCCGCGCAGAACGATCACCCGACGGACGCCTGGCCACGCGGCGAGGGCCCCCATGACGCCGTGGCGCCACGCGCGGTAGCCGTGCTCGACGCCGACGGCGCGGGTCAGCCCGAGCGCCCGCACGAGCGCGATCACGCTGCGCGAGCGCAGCCCGCCCCGCCAGCAGTGCAGCGCGACGGGCGCGTCGGGCAGCTCCGTGACGGGCACGGCGGTCAGCTCGACGTCCATCCGGCCGATGCCCTGCTCGGTCATCTGGAGCACCCGCTGCCTCAACTTGCTCGCCGTCGTTGCGCCCGCAGTGCCCTCGGCAGTCCAGCCCGCAGCGCGCGCGATGTCCGCGACGAGGCCGACCACCTTGTCCGCGACGACCGCGCGTCCCTCTGCAAACGCGGCCTCGGGCGAGAACTGCTTGTACAGGAGGCCGACCATCGCGCGCTCCTGGTCGTCGAACAGCGGCACGTTGACTGCGCCGGGGATGTGGTCGTCAGCGAACTCGGACGGGCTGCGCAGGTCGATCACGCGCGCGCCCGACGCCCGCAGCGCGCTGAGGGGCGCGAACGGGACGGCGGCGAGGCCGAGATCGTGCTTGAGGTCCTGGGACATGGGCTCCGGACCCCGCATCGTACTGCGCCGTTACGACCCGCGCTCCCGACGCGGGTTCCCGGGCTTGGGTGCCGGGTCGTTGGCGTCGCGTTGCGGCGCGGACCCCGGCCCTGACCCCGCAGGCCCTGACCCCGCAGGCCCTGACCCCGGCCCTGACCGCGACCCTGACGGACGCTGTCGCCCGACGGGGGGCGATTGCGCGCCTTCAACCTCCTTGGTCCCGACAGCCGGGTCGTCCTCACCGGCGCCAGTGCCCCGCGCCCCGAAGCGCTCGATCACGAAGTCACGCGTGACGCGCCTGAAGTGCTCGGGGGGAGCCTCGCGCAAGCGTTGCAGGTCTGCCTCGCTCGCGCCCGCCTCTCCGAGCAGCGCGATGACACGTGCGCGGAGGCGCTCGCCGAGCCGCTCCTCCCGCACCTCGGGCGGGAGCGCGGCGAATTCAAGGCGCTCGTCGATGGTCGGCGCCCCCGCCGCGCGCATGCGCGAGAGCCAGGCCTCTGCGGCTGCGCTCGGCGCGCGACCACCGGGGCCGCCACCGGGGCCGCCACCGGGGCCGCCACCGGGGCCGCCACCGGGGCCGCCACCGGGGCCGCCGCCGGGGCCGCCGCCGGGGCCGCCGCCGGGGCCGCCGCCGGGGCCACCACCGGGGCCACCACCGGGGCCACCACGCCAAGGCGGCGCCCCAGGACCTTCCTGACGGCCCGCGCCTCGGCGTCCATTGCGCGGGTCACCGGGGCGGTCGCCGCCGCGCCCGCCCTCGCGCGGCTCCGGCGGTGGGCCGTGCAAACCGAGCTCGTCCCGGAGCCGGCCATAGCGACGCGCAAAGTCCTCGGGCGGTCCCTCGAGCAGGCGTTGCCACTCGCCCGGATCAAGCCCGCGAGGCAGCCCGTTGCGCTCAACCCAGCGCACCGCGCGACGGCGCAACATGTCATGCAGCTCGCCCCGCTGCTCGTGCGGCGGCAGCCCCACGAGCCGCTCGACCTCCGGCGGCGGCAGACCGAGGTCCTCGCCCATGTGTCGAATGCGACGCGGGAGCTCGAGCTCGTTCTGGCGACGCAAGTCGTCAAGCGCACGAGCGCGCGCCCGACGATCATTGCCCTGCAACGCCTCGCGCCGCTCCGTCGGCATCAGCTCGCGCAGCCGCTCTGCACGCTCTCGCGCACGGTCGAGCGCGAGCTCGCGGACGACCCGTCGCCGGGCCTCTTGCGGGAGCGCCTGGAGCTTGACGCGCTGCTCGGCCGACAGGCTCCCCTCGACATCCTGCTCGATGCGCTGCAGCTCATTGGCGCGTTGGACGAGCTGTTCGCGCTCTTCCTTCGGCAACGCTCGCAGCTCGTCGTAGCGGCGCATGAGCTCCGCGCGACGTTCAGGCGAGAGCTCGCTCCAACGTCGCTGCAGTTGAGCGACTCGCGCTTCGTCCTCGCCCGCCGCCTGCGCCGTCAGCGGCCCGGCTAGCGACAGGGCGAGCGAGGTCGAGAGGAGGCACGCGGCGGCCAGGGTCAAGCCCCTCGCGGCGAGCGCCCATGACATGCGCACGAGGATCGGACGAGGTCCCATCACGTCACCCGTTCTCCTCGCTGGAGAGCAGCAGCAACAGCTCGTCGTCATCGTCGAGCGCCGCCAAGGTGTCGAGGTCCGCGGTATCGACCGCTGTGTTCTGCCCGTCGCCGACGAGGAGGTCCCAGCGCTCGAGCACCGGCAGGAACTCGAGCACGCCGAGGGGCGCCGCGGCCGTCTCCAGGCGCGGGCCGCCGGCGGTGCCCCCCTGAGCCCCGAGCTCGGGCCGCGTGAGGCGCCACGCGCCGACGGAGAGCGCCAACACGGCAGCGGCAGCGGCGACACGGGGCAACGTGCCGCCGGGGAGCCAGACGGCAGGTCGAGGGCGCGGCCCGGGCGCCAATCGCACGGCAGGAGACGCGGCACGGGACGCGGCAGGAGACGCGGCAGGCGACGCTGCGGCGCGTGAACCCTCCCGAACCGCGCCGAGGACGCGCTCGACCAGCCCGCGCGGCGGGTCGTCGACCTGACCCGCGAGATCGACGAGCACATCGAGGGCGCGCTCTTCGCGCTGATGGAGCCCGGCGAGCACACGCGTCGCGAGCCCGCGCGGTACGTCGACCGCGCGGTCGAGGTCGAGGAGCCGGTCGAGCTCGTCGAACCGGTTGGGGTCACCGTGCTGGTGTGCTTCGTGACGACTGTCGTTGGGCGGCAGGGTCATGCGACCTCCTGCTCGAGATAGGGGATCAGAAGCGCGCGCAGATTCTCCCGCGCGCGGTGGATGAGAGACTTCACGGCCTTCTCGGTCGAACCGATGACGTCCGCGATTTCAGCCTGGGAGAGTCCTTCGTACTTGGCCAGCACGAGCGCCATCCGCTGACTCTCGGGGAGCTCAGCGATGGCCGCGCGCACGGCGGCCACGAGGTCGGCGCGGACGAGTCCTGCGTCCGGCGCCCCGCAGCTCATGTCGACCACTTCGAGCGCACCCGTATCCCGGGACCCCGAGCCGGCGTCGGGCTCGAGGGAGACGGTGTCGCGGCCGCGCTGCGTCTCGTTCACGGCGAGGTTGAACACGATTCGGTAGAGCCAGGTCGTGAAGCGCGCGGTCGGCTCGTACCGGTCACGGGCGCGCACCACGCGTAGGAACACGTCCTGGACGAGGTCCTCGCGCCCCTCGCGCTGACCGAGGAAGCGCGTCAGGAGCGACCAGACCGCCCCCGAGTACCGCTCGACGAGGCGCTCGAACGCGCCCTCGTCGCCGGCCTGCCACTCGGCCATGAGGGCCGCCCCGGGGTCCGGCTCCGATGCGGGGCTCGGCGCCGGGTCGCGGTCATCTGGGGTCAGGATGGGGCCGAGCATTGCGCGCAGGGATTGGAACCCGACGACCGCGCGAGGGTTTCGCACGAATGGGGCTGGGGGTGACGGGGTCTGGGTCTCAATTCGAGACATGTCCGCGGCCGACCCAATCCGCGGCGCGCCCTACTACAGGTTGTAGGTGAATGAGCGAACAGCCTACCAGTGGGTGTAGGGCCCCAAAATGAGCGCCCCATAGACGGGGATTTCAGGGGATATGGGCTGCGAACCGCGCCGGAATGTCGCAGTTTCTAGCCACGGTCGCTGCGCGGCGATCGGACGCGCCCTCGATGCAACAGCACATCCAGCTGATCGTCGGACTCGGGTTGGCCCCTGGCGGCCAGCTCCATGGTTTCGGCCCCGGCACGCGGGCCGCCTTGGCGGCCGCCGGCGCCGTGGCCCGCCGCGCGCCGGGCGTCCACGTGACCCTGATCCACGCGACGGGGCGCGAAGGAGAGTCCTGGCCGCCGCGGACCGGCGGCGTCGGCGCAGCACGGGAGGCGGACCCGCGCGCGGCGCTGCTGCTCGACGCGGAGGCTGCGGTGGCCGACTTGATCGCCTCCGGCGCCACCGCGGAGCTGGTCGTGACGTCGGGCGCGGCCGTCCCCGCGCTCTCGCGACGGGCGCAGTTCACCCGCGCGGACCTGCTGTTGATCGGCCGCACGGAGGGCGTCGACGGGCTCGCGCGCCTGGGCCCGACCGCCCAGGCCCTCGTGAGGACGTGCCCCGCGCCGGTCTGGATCGTCGATTCCACGCACCCGATCACGGACGGCGGCTTCTTGGCCGACGCGCACGACACGACGGGGCTCGCGCTCGCATGCCGGCTGGCGCGCGCGTTGCGAGCGCCGCTGCACCTGGCGACGGCCTCGACGGTGCCGTTGGCGTCGCTGCCGACCTGCGGCGAGCGCGCCCGCGCCGCGCACCTGCAGGCCGCGCGGAAGCGGCTCGCCACAGACGCGCTCGCGGCCTATCGCAGGATCGCCGGAGCGCGCGTCGAGCCGGCGGTCCACGTCGGCTTCGACGACCCTCGCACCTTCCTCCACGCGACGGCTGCACGCCTGCGGCCGAGCGCGCTCGTGCTCGATCCGAGCCGCATGACCTCGACGCAGCAATGGCCGCGCGAGGCCGCCGAGACCACCACCCCTGTCATCGTCGCGCGACCCGCGACGTTCGTCTCCCCGTACGCGAGCTCCGCGCTCTACGAATGCCATTGAACGCGGCGCCGCACGCGCTCGACGCGTGCACCACCATGCCTCATTGCACGACCCTGCACAGCACCAACATGGGACCAATTCCCTGCGTTCGGAAGCTGCGCTGCGGCGGCTGACACACGTATCCCGCGCAGTGCCTCTGTACTGCGTGTGGTGTTCACCGATGGACCCCCGGACGAGCCCCAGCTCGAAGGAAAGAACGACGGATGGACTTCAAGACGAGAACGCAAGGCCTCACCATGGATCAGGGCCTCATGGCCTACCTCGACGAGCGCATCGAGCACGCCGTAGGGCGCTTCCGACATCTCGTCGGCGGCATCGACGTGCGCTTGACCGATGAGAACGGTCCGCGCGGAGGCGAGGCGCTGCGCTGCCGCATCGTGGTCGACATGCGCGGTGAGGGCGCCTTGGTCGTCGAAGAGACACGCGCCGATCCGTTCACCGCGGTGGCCCACGCCGTCGAGCGCATCCGGACGGGCATGAGGCGCCGCGCCAACCGGCGCGCGCACCGCCACCGCGGCCGCGAGTGATCCCGCGCTCGAATGAGAACACCTCCGGCCCCGGGGTCCGCGTTGCGGGCTCCGGGGCCGGTCTGATGTTGGACTCGAGGCCGATGGGTACTATGGGAGCCACGATGAAGACCTCGCTCCTTGCCCTGGCAGCCAGCGCCATGCTGTTCGCTGCCCCGACCTACGCACAGGTCGGCCAACCCCTCCCGAAGGTGGATGTAGAGATCATCCACCCTGCCGCCAAGAACCTGGACGCGTATCAGGGCCGCCTGATCCTCGTCGAGTTCTTCGCCCACTGGTGAGGCCCGTGCCGAGGTGCAGTTCCGCACCTCAACGGACTCCATGAAGAATTCGAGAGCAAGGGCCTCACGGTGCTCGGCGTCACGAGCGCCTCGGAGGACCATGACAAGACCGAGCAGTGGATCAAGGACCTCGGCGTCGAATACACCTACGGCTACTTCACAGGCAACGCGCTGTCGGAAGCGACCGAACACAAGGGGTACCCGCACTGTGCGCTGATCAACCCGGAGGGCGTGGTCGTCTGGACCGGCCACCCGAGCGCGTTGAGCAAGAGCACGATTGAAGAGCACCTCAAAGGCGCCAGCAAGTACGTCATGTACGGCTGGAGCGAGGAGTTCGAGCCGGTCGCGAAAGCGCTCGTGAAGCTCGACTACGCCAAAGCGATCGGCGAGATCGAGAAGCTCAGCGGCAAGGGCGTCGAGGGCACGGAGGCGGTGAAGGCGTCTGTCCTCGGGATGCTCGACGGACGCATCGGTGAGATGACCAAGGCCTTCGAAGCAGGCGACTACTACGCGGCGCAGGCCGCCGCAGAGGCGCTGAACGGCAAGATCAAGGGGCTCGCGCAAGAGGCGACCGTCGCGAGCTTGCTCGCGAACCTGTCGTCCGACAAGGCGATCAAGGAGGTCCTCGACGGTCAGACGAAGCTGCAGAAGATCGTCCAGGGCGAGCTGCGCAAGAAGAAGCAGATCGAGGACGCCATCGGCCGCGCCCAGCAGATCGCGAAGAAGTACGAGGGCACGATCGTCGAGCGCCAGGCCAAGGATTTCGTCGGCAAGATGCGCTCGCGCCTCGGCGAGGGCTGACCCCAAGGCGTCCGGCTCGATCCAGGCTCGACACGGCCCCGGAGCCTGAGCGGGGCACCTGCATGCAAAGCGCGCGGGCGGCACGGAGTGCCGCCCGCGCGCGTCCTTGCCGCGGGGCGGGCGGAGCGCGCTCTGAGGATCAAGCTGCGCCTTCGAATGTGTGCGGCGCAGCCGCGCCAAGGCGCGTGGCCGTTACCCTGCGCGGATGCTCGACTCCGACTTCGTCCGCGGTTGGTTCCCGGCCCTCGCGACGCCGTGGGCGCTGTTCGACAACGCTGGCGGCAGCGTGCCAGCGCGCGGCGTGATCGAGCGCGCGACGCGCTACATGGCGACCATGCAAGTGCAGCTCGGCGCCAGCTACGACCTCTCGCGCCGGGCCGCCGATGCGGTCGCGGAAGGGCGTCGGGCCGCGGAGCGACTCGTGGGACTGGAACAGCTCGCGCCGGAGGAGGGCTCGGTCGTCATCGGGCCGTCGACCTCCGTGCTCGCGCAACAGCTCGCGACGGCGCTGCGGGCGACGTGGCAGCCGGGCGACCAGGTCATCGTGACGGACCTCGACCACGAGGCCAACATCGGCCCCTGGCGCGCGCTCGCCGCGACCGGCATCGAGGTGCGCGAGTGGCGCATGCGCACGGATACGCACCGCCTCGAGCTCGCCGACCTGGAGCCGCTGCTCACGGCGCGCACGCGCCTCGTCGCGTTCACGCATGTCTCGAACATCGTGGGCGCGATCCACGACGTGCCCTCGATCACGCGCCGCGTCCGCGAGGCTGGCGCGCTCTCGTGCGTCGACGGGGTCGCGTTCGCGCCCCATCGCCGGGTCGACGTCGGCGCGCTCGGCGCAGACTTCTACCTCGTGAGCCTCTACAAGGTCTTCGGGCCGCACGTCGGGCTGATGTTCGGGCGGACCGAAGCGCTGTCCAACGGCAAGAGCCGCAACCACTTCTTCATCGGCGAAGACGCGGTGCCCTACAAGTACGAGCCCGGCGGCGTCTGTCACGAGCTCGTCGCCTCTCTCGCTGGAATCACCGAGTACCTCGAGGCGTTCGACGCACATCACGCCGTGCCTGAGCCGACGACCGATGAAGACCTTGGGCCGACGGCGCGCATCGAGCGCGCCTTCGAGCGCTTCGCGGTCCACGAAGAAGAGCTCGTCGCGCCGCTGCTGGCGCTCCTCGCGCGGCGTCCACGTGTGCGCGTCCTTGGCGAAGCAGCCCCGAGCCGCGCGAGGCGCGTGCCGACGGTCGCATTCACGGTCGAAGGGGTCGACTCAGCGACGATCCCCGCAGCGCTCGACCAGCGCCAATTGGCCGTGCGCTTCGGCCACTTCTACGCGTACCGCGCGATCGACGCCCTTGGGCTACACGCATGCAACGGCGTCGTGCGCGTCAGCATGTTGCATACAAACACGCACGCCGAGGTCACACGGCTCGTCGAGGCGCTCGACGAGATCCTGCCGCGGTAGCAGGGTCCGTCGCAGCCTCGACCTGCGACGGACCCCCGGTGCATCAGTAGTAGGCGGAGGCGAGGTCGACCTTGTAGCCCCAGTCGCGGACGGAGCTATCGGTGATCAGCTCCACCGTGATGGTGTTGCCGCTGACGTAGGCCCAGCCATCCGTCCGACCAAACGCAGCGCCAGCGCCGTTTGTGATCAAGTTGCCGGAGACCGTGTAGAGCGTCGTGCCCGCTGCGTTCTTGATGCGGACGAAGTCATAGTTCGTCTCGGTGTCGAGGCGGTTGAAGTGCACGCCGACCTGGGTCGCGCCTGGATACGTATAGGTGTACGAGTAGGTGCGGCTGTTCGAGTAGTTGTGCGGCGTCTGGCGCAGCCACGCTACGGTGTGCCAGGTGGCCCCGCCGGCGTTCACGGACCACGTCGCGCGGATCGTGCCTGACGCCGCCGTGTACCCGTGCACGAGCACGTTCCAAGTCGCGGCCGCCGGCGCGGGGAAATTGACGCTCTCGGCGCTGCCGCCGATGTACTGCGCCTTGAACTCGGCGTCGTTGTGAGCGCCTTGCTCGGCCGGCCAATTGATCGTCGCGCGCTTCACGTACAGGTCGGCGTCGCCGCTGCCCGTCGTCGTGACCGTGAGGTTCGTGGCGTTGGCTGGGATCACGATCTGGTACTGCTGGATCGCGCCGCTCGCGACCGAGAAGTCGTAAGACGTGCCGTTTGCGAGCGCGGTCGGCGGCGGCGTGCCGCCGCCACCAGCAGCAGCGATCGCAGCGGTCAAGTTGGCTCGCCGCTTCGACGTGTCACCGACGACCTGGACGCCGGTGGACTGGTAGGTGCTGACGACACCGGCGCGGTTGCCAGCGTAAGCGGGGACCGCGTGCAGGAACTGAGCCGTGAGGCCGGCCGCTGCGGGCGTCGCGGAAGAGGTCCCGCCGAGCGCGAAGGTCCCGCCGCCGCAGCGCGCGCAGATCACTTCCTCCGACGGCATGTAGATATCGAGGAAGGACGCAGTGTCCGAGTAACACGTGCGCTCGTCGACGATCCGGCTCGAATCGCTGCAGTAGGCGGGCGGGAACGGCGAATAGGCCGCGCCGTTCGCGTCCCAGGTCGCGCCGACGGAGATGCAGTTCGTCGACGCGGCAGGCGAGCCCATCGAGTCGCTCCAGCCGTCGTTGCCTGAGGCTGCGAAGCAGATGATCCCGTTGGAGACTGCGTTGCCGCACGCCGTGTGCATCGTGCCCGAAGTCTGCGGCGCGGTGTAGCGCCCGCCGCCGAGGGACATCGAGATCACGCGGATCGGCGCGCCCCCGCCGACTCCGTTCTTGTTTGTGACGCACCAGTTGATCGCGTTCGCGATCACGGAGTCGTAGGCGTTCGGGAACACGACCAGCGTGTAGAGGTGGCAGCCCGGCGCGTAGCGACGCACGATCGAGGCGGTGCCAGTGCCGTGGTAGCAGTCGTTGAACGTCTGCGAGTGGATCGCAGCGCCGGGCGTGCTGTAGTTGTAGCCACCCTTCACGATGGAGTTCGGCAGCGTCGTCGAGCCGCCGAGCTCAGGGTGCAGCAGGTCGAAGTTCGTGTCGATCACGGCGACTCCGACGCCGGCGCCCGTGTAGCCCGCGGCGGCCTGAGTCGTCGAGCCGGTCAGCGCGCGCCCTTGGATGGTCAGCAGCTTGTTCAGGTTGTCGCGCCAGATGTACTTGACGCCGGGCACGCCCGCGACGAGCCGCAAGGTGCGAAGGTCGGGGACCTCGGCGGCCCACATGTACTGGAGGTCGAGCGGGAAGAGCAGCGCGACCGCGGAGAAGTCGGCGGGCGCGAGGCTCGCCTCGAGGCGCGAGACAAACGCGGCTTGACGATACGTCACGGACGCCGCGACCTCGGCGAGCGGCTCGCGCGCAACGCTCGACTCGAAGGTCACATCGCCGGCCTCTCGGGCCAGCTCGATCACGATCCGCATGTTCGTGCGGGCAAGCTCGCCTTCACGCACGAAGCCAAAGGCGTCGAGCTGCGCCGCGTCCGCGAGGAGCGCCGGATCAATGAGCTCGTCGATGAGCTCGCCAACGTCGCTCGGTGCGCCGGTCGCGTCCAGAGCGTCGTGGTCAAGGCGCGAGGCCGGGACCCGCTGCTGAGCAGGCGCGGGGAGGGCGGCCAGTAGCGCAGAGAGCAGCAGCGCCGAAGCGCGGAGGCCCGCGCGCAGGCGGGCCAGGTGTGTCGCTGTCATGGAGGATCCTTTGCGGTCAGTGGAAGAGCAGGGATCGCGCACTGCGGTTGGACCGGCTTACGGGCCACCCGAGGCGCGGCGGATTGTTGCCGCCGCCGATCCCGTGACGCAATGACGCAGAGATGTCCGCGGCCATGACGGGGATTCACCGATCCTCGCCGCCCGCAACCCTGCGCGCGAATCCACGCTCCTGAAACGCCGCGCTTCGGCGCCGCGCCTCGACCGCAGCGCCCTCAATCGAGGGGCAGGAGCTCGATCCTACGGACTTCGAGGGGATGGCTCTCCGCCTGGATCGAGATGTATCCGCCGGAGAGCTGCAGGTCGGCGCCGTTCGCGATCAGCGCGGCGGCGAACTCGTCGCGCGGGTCGAGCTGCGGGCGCTGGTACTCCAGCACGACAGCGTCCCCCAGCATGTGCTTGATGACGTCGTTGCCGCGCACTTCGAGCTCCATGAGGACCCACTCGTCGCCGTGGCACGTCTTGGACGTCGAGTTCGTGCAGTGGCGGGTCACGAGCTCGCCGTTCATCTCGACGTTCGTGCCTGGCGTGCACAGGTTCGCGGTCGAGCGCTCGTGCGCCGGGTCGCCGTCGCCGCCGAGCATCTGCGCCTCGATCGAGCACGGGAACTCCTGGCCTAGGGCCAACGTGTGCGGGTCCTGGCCGTGCAGCATCACGCCCGAGTTGCGGAACGCCCAGCCCGGGCCGTTCGGCACCTGGTCACCGACGAAGCGATACTCGATGCGCAGCCGGTACTGCGACAGCGGCTGGTCGTAGTACAGGTGGCCGAACTCGCCCTTGAAGTCGCTCCACTGATCGTAGCTCACCTTCAAGAGGCCGTCCTCGACCCGGAACGTGTCGCGGAAGTTCTCGCCGAGCGGCGTGCCCGTGAACTTCGGGGTCCAGCCCGTGAGGTCGCGCCCGTTGAAGAGCGAGATCCACTGCTCGGTCGGGGGCTCCGCCGCGCTCGCGCCCTCACCCTGCACGTCGTCACCTTTGGTGCCCGCGCAGCCCACGAGCGCGGTCGCGGTGACAAAGAGGAGCAGGGACGTAAGGGACTGGGCGCGGCGTGCGCGGGGGCGGTTGGACATGGTCGCGTCGAGCGGCGGGGGGAGGGGGGAGCCGGAGCGACACCCTACCATCCCCCACGCCGCCGACAACGCCGCCAGCGAGGCCGTCAGCGCGACAGCCAGCGGCCGACCGCGGCCCGTCGCGCCGCGGGTGGCGCGTCGGCGTCGTAGTCGAGCTCTGCGCCGTAGCGGTCCACCAGCGCCTTGCGCGCCGTGTAGCGCGCACCGTCGACGTCGGACAGCAGGAACCCAGTCAGGTCGCTCTCCGCGTGCGTGTCGCCGAGCCGGAACCTGGTCGCTGCGGCCTGCGCGAGCAGCAGGTCCGCGGGACCTGCTGCGGCCGGGAGCTGCCCTGCGTGCTGCAGGGACTGCAAGCGCGAGTGATAGCGCTGAACCGCGGGCAACGCCGTCGGATCGCCGATGCGGCCGAGCGCATCGTTCGCCCACGCTGCGACGCTGACCACCGGGTCGCGCAGGGCCGCGACGAGGCCCGGGACGGCGTCCGAGTGCCCGTACTCGCCAAGCACGTCGCAGACGAGCGAGCGCTTCGCCTGGAAGCCCGGCGGGTACTTGAGCCCGAGCCCCACGAGCCCCGGGATCGCGCGGGGGCCAAGCTCCAAGAGCCGCGCGCGTAGCTCGTCGTCGTTCCCATCCGGGATGGACCCGTCGGAGCCACCGATCTGCTCGACGATGTGCTTGACCTCGGCACGGACCTTGTACGGCACGCGCATGGGCTGCCGCAGCGCCGCTGCGCCGCCGTCCTTCGCCCACCAGGCCTGCAGCGCCGCGAGCGACGCGAGCCGCTGGTCGCGCGGCGCGAGCGGGTCGTAGCAGAAGTGCATCCCCGTGACCGCGTGCAGCGCCTCGAAGCAGCTCTCCCGTACCAGGTCGTCCTCCGTATCGAGGCCTGCGAGCAGGACCGGGACGCCGCTCGGGTCGCCGAGGCGCGCGAGCGCCTCAGCGATGTCACGCTGCGTCTCCAGCCAAGGGAAGCGCTTGAGCGCGACACGCAGGTCTGCCGCCGCGTCGCGCGCGCTGAGCTGCGCGAGCGCGCGGGCCGCGGCCCGCACGACGTCTGGGTCCCGGTCCTCGAGCAGGCGCTGGCGCAGCGCGCCCTCCGCCTCGAGGACGCCGCGTGCCCCGAGCGCTTCCGCTGCATGCGCGCGATCGAGCGCGTTCGGGCGCGTGAGGCTCACGAGCAGTGCTTCAGCCGCTGCGTCCCCCGGGACGTCGAGGCGCGTCAACATTTCGGAGGCATGGAGCCTCACGTACAGCTCGTCGCTCTCGAGCGCCATCAGCATCGGCTCGATGGCCGCCGCGCCGATCCGCTCCAACACAGCCATGGCCTGGTTCCAGGTCTTGTTGTCCCAGGACCCCATCGCGCTCACGAGCGCTGGGATGGCGGGCGCGCCGATCTCCACGAGCCGCTTGCGCGCCAAGATGTTCGCTTGCACGACCGGGAACTGGAACAGCGCGATGAGGCGCTCGATGTCCTCCGGCGAATCGCCAGTGGGTACGTCGACGTCGACGGCGCCGATCGCTGGGCGCGCGTAGTCGACTAGGTTCGCGGGGCTCGCGAGCTCGGGCGAGATCCCGTCGGGGGTCACGATCCGCACGTCCGGCTCGGACTCGACGCGCGCTGGGTTCGGCACGATGCCGTCGAACGGAAGCACCTTGTCCTCTAGCTGCCGCGCGAGGTCTGGGTGGTGGTCCTCGATCGGGTAGTAGAGCTTGTAATGCAGCTCGCAGTCGACCGTGCCCGACGCGACGCCCAGCGGCACACGATGCTGCCGTGACTCGCCGCTCGGGATCTGGGTATTCACCTGCAGCGTGAGCCCGTACGGCCGCTTGTAGGGGTCGCGGAACGTCATTCGGGAGCGCGCGACTTCGCGGCCGTCGGCGTCACGGACGACGATCAGCGACTCGATCGAGCGCTGCTTGAGCTCGGTGGGGAAGTTGTGCCCTGCGCCCTTGTTCTCGACCGTAACGATGACCTCGTTGCCCTCGATGCGCGCGTCCCAATCGTACGCTCGCCGCAGCTGTGATTCGCTGCGCGACGCGGGGAAGGTGTGGCTGCGGACGCTGCGCACCGGTCCGCCCACGGCGACGGGTCGCTCGACGAGCGGCATGTGACAGTCGATACAGTCATTGCCAGCTTGCTGGCCGCGGGGCGCGAGCGCCCACTGGAACGGTGTCCCGTGGTTGCGATGGCACGACGCGCACGACTCGACCTCACCGACGCGATCGTCGAACGCCGTGACGCAGTCTGCGCCCCCGACAAACGCGCTGTAGTCCTTGCCAGGCGCCCAGTGGCACGTCATGCACGTGTTGCCCTCTTCGAGGTCGAAGTGCCGCCGAACCGGGTTCTGGCCGATGCCTGTCTCGAAGACGGGGCGCGGGGTGTGGCAGATGATGCAGTCACCCTGGCTGAAGCGCCCTGTCGCGAGGCGCACCTCCTCGTCCGTGAACGCCCGCCCATGGGTGTTCTGCTCGTGCTCCGCGTAGATCGCTGCGTGGCACGTCGCGCAGTAGCTGCTGCGCATGACGGCTTGTTCGTGGGCGAGGGTGCCAACGCCGGCGTCGTCTGCCTGAGTGAGCGAGCGCGCCGTGGTGTCCTGGGGTGCGCCATCGTGCGCACTAGAGAGCCAGCCGAGGGTTATGAAGGCGAAGAGCAACATGGGATAAGCGCGTAAGCGGAGAGCCTGAGGGTCCCTGGAGCTAGCCTACGCTAGACCCGAGGTCACACCTCGCTGCGGGCCGTCAGACTCTTTACCGCAAGCTGACGCATCGGCTTCAGCGCTGAGCGCCGCGCCCGAGCCGCTCGAGGCGCTCATGAGCGTCGATCCAATACGGCGAGCGCTCGGCGCCGACCCGCAAGAGGGGTCGCGCGCGCTGCATCGCCGCGACGCGCTCATAGAGCGCCTCGACGGTCGGCACGAGCTCGAAGGTCGGCTGATAGCCGTCGTCGACCGCGCCCCCATACCCGATGACGTGCTCGCGGAACACCTTCCAGAACGTATCGAGGTACCAGCCTTCACCGTCAGGCGCATAGGGCCAACCGAGCTGGCCGTGCCGCAACACGATCGGCACACGCGGCTCGCCGTAGCAGTAGCTCATGTAGAGCGAGTCGAAGAGCCCCTTCATCTCCGCCTTCGTGACCTCGCGTGTCGGGGTCTGCTCGAGCTGTCGCAGCCCCGTGAACGCGACGACGAAGATCAGGAAGGCGGCCGGGATGGACGACAAGCGCGCTCGGGCGAGGGCGAACAGCCCGCCGACGACGGGCAACATCGCGACGATCACCAGGTACGTATTGAGCCCGTCCTTCGCGAAATAGTCTTTGCCCCCCATCTGTGAAACGCGCTGCAAGAAGAGCGCGTACATGAGGCAAATCGGCGCCAAGATCGCCCCCAAGAGCGCGAAGCGACGGGCGCCGGGCTCACCGCGCCGCAGGCGGATAACCCACAAGAGCGCGCCCGCTGCCAGCGTGAGCTTGGCGATGAAATCGAGCACTGGACCGCTCGACAATGGCAGCGCGTTCAGCCCGCGCCAAAGGCTCGGCCCCGCGAAGGACTCGGCCCCGAAGGCGCGCTGTTGTTCGTCAAGGAAGCGGCCGCTCGTCACGTCGAAGAACACGGCGACCCCGATCAAGAGCGGCAAGAGGCAACCGACGAGCTGAGTCCACCCGGGCAGCTCGCGGTACGCAGCCCACAGGGCGCGGGCCCCGAATCCGCGCCCCGCTGCGCGCGCGCGTGTGAAGAGCACGACGAGCCCCGTCCCCGCGACCGCGAGGGCTGTGAACAGCTCGACGTTGGTCAGCGAGAACGCGACGAGGTATGTGAGGAGCCCGACGCCGATCGTCCGGGTCCAGGGCGGCGCCGCTGCGAGGGCGTCCTCGCCGAACACGGCGAGGCGCACGAGCGGCAGCAACAGCAGCAGGCTGAGCACGAGCGGCACCGTGTATGCGGAGATGCCTGTCACAGCATCGAGCTCGATGGGCCCGAGCACGAACACCTGGGCGCACAGCGCAAACGGGATGAACATCCAGCCGTCGAGCGCGACGAAGAGGCGCACGTAGGCGAAGAGGACCCACGCGAGCGCCGTCGTCACCAACGCGAACATGAAGGTCGCGTGGGCCGAGTGGACATCGATGATGTGCGTGAGGCCCAACAGCGGCGCGAGGAACGTCTCGAACGTTTGAAACGCGAAGCCGTTGAAGAAGCTGTCGACGACCCGTCCGCCGATGTAGTGGCCGTAGTCAGGCAGAGGGAACGGCCGGCCTGGGCTCAGGTTGTTGATGTCATCTCCGTAGAGGTAGAGCCGGTCGAGGTGGCTCACCAGAAAGACGAAGAAGACGACCAGCGGGGCGAGGCTGCGGCGCCACAGCGGCGGCGAGGAGGGCGCGTGCGAATGGGGCGACATGCGGGCGTGGGCGCGGGCCTCGCGCAGCTTGGCGACGCGGCTCCCGGGGGGACCATGGTGCCAAACGTCACGGTCAGCTGGGCGCCCCGAGCGTCAGGGTTTGCCGCGTCCTGAAGCCGGCGCTGGCCGCGGGATCGCTGCGCGGGGCCCCAACGTCGGGCCCCAACGTCGGGCCCCAACGTCGGAGCTCGGCGTCACTCCCCGCGGAACGCGGCCTCGAGCTGCGCGACGTCGAGCTTGGCCATCTGGAGCATCGCCTGCATGGCGCGCCCCGCGGCTGCACGGTCCGGGTCCCCGAGGATGCGCCCGAGCACGGCCGGCACGATCTGCCATGAGACGCCGAACCGATCGACGAGCCAGCCACACCGGCTCGGGCGGCCGCCATCGGCGGTCAAGGCGTCCCACAAGCGATCCGTCTCCGCTTGATCTGGCGTCGTCACGGAGATCGACGCCGCTTCGGTCAGGGTGTACTGCGGCCCGCCGTTGAGGATCTGGTACGGCACACCCGCGAGCGTGAAGTCGATGATCAACGCCGGCGCGTCCGGGGCCGAGCGGAAGACCCTCGTCACGGACGAGCTGGGAATCAGCGAGGTGTAGAAGTGCGCGGCAGCTTCCCCATCGGAGTGGAACCAGAGGCAGGTGCGGAGCTCGAGATCGACAGTCATAGGGCGCTCATTGTCGCTGGGGCCGCTCGAGGGTGGCCCTCAACACGCGAGGCGCGATCCGCGCCGGCGAGCAGCACACTCGAGCCGCCTTCGGCGGGGGCGCAGTGTACCCGCTCGAGCACCGCATGCTCGCGCAGCGCCGCCGCGGCCCCCGCCCTCAAGCGCGCCTCAGAGCTCGGCGAGCCGGACGCAGAACGCGTCCTGGAGGTCGCGCCACGGACGCGCGGAGCCGACGAAGTTCTGGACGAGGAGCGCAAAGGCCAGCCGCCGACCGCTCGCTGTGGTCACGTAGCCCGCGAGGTTGCTGACGCCGGAGATCGTGCCGGTCTTGGCGTGCACGCGGCCCTCGGCCGGGGTGCCGCGCATGCGACTTGCGAGGGTCCCGTCGACGCCTGCGACGGGCAGGCTGCGCTCGAACACCTCGAAGCTCCGGCCGCCCTCGTGGTACATCGACTCGAGCGTCTTGACGAGCAACTCGGCGCTGATCAGTGTGTAGTGCGAGACGCCAGACCCGTCGGCGATGCGATACCCCGCCGGGTCGAGGCCGAGCGCGCGCACGTCCGCGTCCAGCGCGGCGAGGCCGTCCGCGAGCGAGCCTGGACCCAACGGTGCCCCCTCGCCCGCGAATGTGCCGAGCAAGCGCAAGAGGAGCTCCGCGCCCAGGTTGTCGCTGTCCTTGTTGGTGCGCGCGACGATCTCGGCCATCGGCCGCAGGAAGCTCGCTGCGTGGGGCGCGGCCTGCAGGGCCTGGCTCGTGGCGGCGGAGGGAGCCTCGACCTCGACGGCGGCGGAGTCGGCGAGGGCGCCCGCGCGGCGCAACGCGTCCGCCACGACCCAGGCCGTGTAGTCCGCCGGATCGGGGACGCTCAAGCGCCGCGTGACCGTATCGCCGACGGGCACGTGACCTGTCGCCGTCACGATTCCAGCGTCGGTGTAGCGGCCCCGTGTGACCTCGGCGCGGCCGGGGCGCTCCACGACGTTCACTTGCAACCCGCCAGCGACGGGCACGAGGCGCGCGACGCTGCCCGCTGTCGTGCCCTCGACCTCCACCGTGACGCACCCGCCATCGACCGGCGCGCCCGAGATCGCAGGCATGAACGTGTCGGGCTCGTCGTCCCACATCCAGCCCTCGCCAAAGCGGGGCGCGCCTCGCAGCGGGTCTACGACGCGCACACGCTCGACGCGCTGCGCCCCAAACGAGCTCAGGGTCTGCGCGAGCGCGCGGACCTCATCCGTCGACAGGAACGGGTCCCCGCTGCCGAACAACACGACGCCGTCCGCTGGCGCGGCTTCAGCGACGAGCTCCGTCTCGAGCGCCGCATCGGGCGCCCGCCGACAGATCGCTGCGGTCGTCAGCACCTTCATCGTCGACGCGGGGCGCAGCAAGCGCTTTGGATCACGCGCGAGGAGCGTCTCCCCGGTCTCGAGGTCCACGACGAGCGCCGCGACCTGGACCACGCGCTCATCACGCGGGGGCAGGAGCTCCGAGTCGGTGCGCTTGGTGCCTGGCCCCGCGCAACCGACGGCAGCCAGGATGACCAGGGAGGTGAGGGTCCGTTGCATCCCGGAGAGGGTACCGCGGGCCGCTGGTGCTGTGCCTGCCCCCGCCTCCGCGCGGCCGGACTGGGCTGATGGCCGAGCTGCTACGATGCCCGCGCATGGAACGACGCTTCCCTAAGGCGCTCCAGGCCGGCGACGAGGTCGCGGTCATCACGCCGGCGAGCGGCGTTCGTGACGAGGCGGCGCTCGCGCGCGGCCTCGAGCGCTTCCGGGCCCTCGGGTGGGTCCCAACGCTCATGCCATACGCGCGTGGTCGGCTCGCTTGGCCCGAGGGCTGCCCGGTGGCCGCGACCGACGCCCAACGCCTCGGCGACCTGCAGGCCGCGATCCGTGACCCGCGCTACCGCGCCATCGTTTGCGCCAGAGGCGGCTATGGCGCGGCGCGCCTCTTGCCCGACCTCGACCTCTCGCCGCTCGCCTCCGACCCGAAGCCCATCTTGGGCTACAGCGACATCACAGCGCTCTTGGCGGCGGCCTATGCCGACGTTGGCTTGGTCAGTTTTCATGGCCCCATGTTGGCGACGGCAGATGGGATGGACGCTGGCGAGGGCGGCTGGCGCCTGCAGGCGCAGCTCTTGAGCAACACGAGCGAAGCCCTGGCCCTGCCCGCCGCCGACGGCGCGCGAGGAGTCTGCCAGGGGGTGGCCGAGGGGCCCCTCGTCGGCGGCAACTTGGCGCTCGTCCAGAGCCTGATCGGCACGCGCTGGGAGGTCGACACGCGGGGCGCGCTCCTGTTCCTCGAGGACACCGGCGAACCGCCTTATCGCGTCGATCGCATGCTGACCCAGTTGCTGCAGACGGGCGCCGTCGCGCGTGCAGCCGGGGTCGTCCTGGGAGACTTCCACGTGCCGGACACGCCCCTCGCGAGCGAGCACCCAGGCATGGTCAGCGTGCTCGAAGAGCGCCTCGCAGGCTTGCGCATCCCGGTGGCGCGCGGGTTCCCAATCGGGCACCTCCCCGGCGCTTGGACGGTGCCGTTCGGCGGCCGCGCGCGCCTCAGCGTGCCGGCGATCGGCGCGCCCGCGACGCTCGAGCTGTTGGAGCCGTGTGCGCGCGGCTGAGCAGCGGCGCGCGCCATAGAACAAACCATGGTCCTGAACGTCATCTGGGTCGGCTTCTTCTTCGTCGCCTTCGTCGTCGCCCTCTACAAGCTGATCGTGCTCGGCGACTACGGTGTGTTCACCGACGTCATCGCTGCGACGTTCGACATGGCGAAGACGTCCTTCGACATCTGCCTCGGGCTCGTCGGGGTCCTGACGCTCTGGCTCGGGATCATGAAGGTCGGCGAGCGCGGCGGCGCCATCGATGCGCTCGGCTGGGTCGTCCGCCCGTTCTTCCGGCGCCTCTTTCCCGAGCTGCCGCGCGACCACCCCGTCTACGGGTCGATGGTGATGAACTTCGCCGCCAACATGCTCGGCCTCGACAACGCCGCGACGCCGCTCGGGCTCAAGGCGATGCAGCAGCTACAGGAGCTGAACCCGGTCAAGGACCGCGCCTCCAACGCGCAGATCATGTTCCTCGTGCTGAACACATCGGGGCTGACGCTCATCCCGATCAGCATCATGGTCTACCGCGCCGAGCTCGGGGCAGCGAACCCGGCGGACGTGTTCCTGCCGATCCTCCTGACGACCTTCTTCTCGACGGTCACGGGCATCGTCGCCGTGGCGCTCGCGCAGCGCATTCCGCTCCTTGATCGGGTGATCCTCGGCTGGCTCGCCGGCCTGGGCGCGCTCGTGGCCGGCCTCATCGCGGTCTTCACACGCTTGCCAAAGGAGCAGGTCGAGCTCCTCTCCACGACGATCGCGAACGTCACGCTGTTCTCGATCATCGTAGGCTTCTTGGCGCTCGCCACCCTGCGACGAGTGAACGTCTACGACGCGTTCATCGAGGGCGCCAAGGAGGGCTTCGAGGTCGTCGTCAAGATCGTGCCGTACCTCGTCGCGATCCTGGTCGCCATCGGTGTCTTCCGCGCCTCGGGCGCGATGGATGCCGTCGTCGCCGTCGCGCGCTGGAGCGCCAGCCGGGTTGGCCTCCCCACCGACTTCATCGAAGCGCTGCCCACCGCGCTCATGAAGCCGCTCTCAGGCAGCGGCGCCCGCGGGATGATGGTCGACGCGATGACGACCCACGGCGCTGACTCGTTTGTTGGGCGCTTGGCGTGCACCTTTCAAGGGGCAACCGACACGACCTTCTACATCATCGCCGTCTACTTTGGATCGGTCGGCGTGCGTCGTACGCGGCACGCGGTGCCGTGCGGGTTGATCGCAGATTTTGCAGCGCTAGTAGCGGGCGTCATCATCGCCTACATCTTCTTTCGCTGACGCGCTCGTTCCGCCACGGCGCTGGCGGCGCCGCAGCCGCGCCCCGTATGACGCGCCAGTCTGCGGGATTCACAGCATTCGCCTTGCGCCTCTCCGGGTCCCACACCACGCTCACGGGGCTCTCCGACGCCCTCAGGAACCTCGATGCCCAGCAAGAAGCCGACGCCCCACAAGAACATCCGCATCGAAGACTTCGAGCGCGCGCTGAACATCCGCCCGCTCGCCATCGAGGACTTCGATCAGCTGATCGAGATGCAGCAGCGCTGCTTCCCGACCATGCAGCCTTGGATCAAGGATCAGATCGAGAGCCAGCTGCGCATGTTCCCAGAGGGGCAGCTGGTCGTGGACTACGAAGGCCGCGTCGTCGCCTCTGCCTCGAGCCTGATCGTGGACTTCGAAGATTATGCGACGTGGCACGACTGGAAAGAGATCGCAGACGGCGGGTACATCCGCAATCACGACCCAGAGGGCGACACGCTCTATGGCATCGAGATCATGGTCCACCCGGAGTATCGCGGCCTCAAGCTGGCGCGCCGGCTCTATGGCGCGCGCAGAGAGCTCGCTCGCCGCTTCAACATCGCCCGCAGCATCGTCGGCGGTCGCATCCCGGGCTACCACCGCTACAAGGACGACCTGACCGCCCGCGAGTACGCCGAGAAAGTGGTCGAGGGCCAGATCTACGACTTCGTCCTGACGACCCAGACAGCGAACGGCTTCGTGCTGAAGCAGCTGATTCCTGACTACTTCCCCAGCGACGCAGCGTCATGCGGGTACGCGACGTTCCTCGAGTGGACCAACCTGGACTACGTGGCGGACCCGCGGCGCCGCTACCAGCGCGTCCACAACGTGCGAGTCGCCGCCATCCAATACCTGATGCGGCCGGTCAAGAGCATCGAGGACTTCGAGGCACAGTGCGCGTTCTTCGTTGACGCGGCCTCAGACTACAAGAGTGACTTCGTCGTGTTCCCGGAGCTGTTCACGACGCAGATGCTCTCGTTCATGGAGCCGAGCGCTCACCCACAGGGCGCGGCACGCAAGCTCGCAGAGCTGACGCCACGCTTCTTGAAGTTCTTCACGGAGATGGCGATCAAGTTCAATGTGAACATCATCGGCGGCTCGCAGTTCGTCGTGGATGGCGAAGAGCTGCACAACATCTCCTACCTCTTCCACCGCGACGGGGGCATCGACCAACAGTACAAGATCCACATCACACCGGCAGAGCGACGCTGGTGGGGAGTGATGCCGGGCGACAAGGTCGAAGTGTTCGACACGGACCGCGGCAAGATCGCGATCTTGATCTGCTACGACATCGAGTTCCCGGAGCTAGCGCGGATCGCAGCGTCGAAGGGCGCCCAGATCCTCTTCGTGCCGTTCAACACGAACGACCGCGACGGCTATCTCCGCATCCGAACATGCGCACAGGCGCGCTGCATCGAGAACCACGTGTACGCCGTCGTATCAGGCTGCACGGGGAACCTGCCGTTCGTCGACAACGCCGACGTCCACTACGCGCAATCGGGGATCTTCACGCCACATGACGTCCCCTTCGCGCGGGACGGCGTCGCCGCGGAGTGCACCCCGAACATCGAGACGCTCGTCGTGCGCGACGTCGACATCGAACAGCTACGACGCCACCGGCTGCGTGGCACGGTGCAGAACTGGAACGACCGGCGCACGGACCTGTACCGCGTCGTCTATCACGACGGCGACGAGAAGCGGTCTGAGGTCTAACGCCGGCTCTCTGCGGCGCTTCACGCTCAGGGGCCGCGGCCGGGGCGGCGGCTACTTGCCGCCGTCCTCCTCTTCATCCTCGTCGCCTTCTTGTTGCTCGGGGGCTTCTAGCTCGGGGGCGCTCTCGTCGGCGACCACGTCGTCTTGCGGGGCGCCGAAGCGCTGGATCGGTCGCGCGTCAAGGGCGTACATCCCGCGCCCGTGCGTCGCGATCACGATCAGGTCCTCGCGCGGGTGCACGATCAGGTCGTGGACATAGGTCGTCGGGAGCCCGCTCGAGAGCGCGTGCCACGTCGCAGCGCCGTCGAGCGTGACGTAGACGCCGACGTCCGTGCCGACATAGAGCAGGTCCGGGTCGTGCGGGTCCTCCCGCACGACGTTGATCGGGCCGCAGGGGATCCCCCCGCCGATCTCCTGCCAGTGGCGGCCGCGGTCGCGTGACCGCCAGAGGTACGGCGCAAAGTCGTCGTTGCGCTTGCCGTTCTGCGCGACGTAGACGGTGTCCTCGTCGAACGCAGAGGCGATGACACGCGCGATCCAGCGGTCCGCTGCGAGCCCCGCAGTGACCTCGTGCCACGTCGCGCCGCTGTCGTCGGTCCGGTGCAAGCGGCCGTCGTCCGTGCCGGCGTAGATGCGGCCAAAGACCGATGGCGACTCCGAGATCGAGAAGATCGTCTGATAGGGAATGTCGCCCTTCTTGTCGGGGTCGTTGTACGAGAGGTCCGGGCTGATCTGCTGGAAGCGCTCGCCGCGATCGAGCGAGCGATACAGGTGATTCATCCCGTGGTAGAGGATGCGCGGGTTGTGTGGTGAGATCACGAACGGCGCGAGCCATTGACCGCGCAGCGCGTCTTGGCCCTCCCCGGCGGTCGGGGCCACGTTCGCGCGCGCGCCGGACGCGAGGTCGGCGCGGAAGATGCTGCCGTAGAAGCCCTGCGCATAGAGCGTGTTCGGGTCCGTCGGGTCGGGGTATTGATGGCTAGCTTCGCCGCCTGGCGCGTCCTCCCAGTCCGTGGCGCGGATGCGGTCGCGGCCGCGGCTCAGATCGATCGCGCGGCGGCGGCTGCCGTGGTCCTGGATCGAGCCGTAGACATGGAACGGCTCGTCCATGTCGAACCCGACGTTGTAGAACTGAACGGCCGGCAGCTCGTCGGTGAAGTTGCGCCAGCGCTCGCCACCGTCGTAGGTGACGTTCAGCCCGCCGTCGTTGCCGTTGATCATATAGCGCGGATTGCTCGGATCGATCCAGAGCGCGTGATGATCGCCGTGCATCCCGCTCAGCCGACGGAACGTGACGCCGCCGTCGTTCGAGACGTTCAAGGCCAGGCCCATGATGTAGACCGTGTCTTCGTCCGTCGGATCGACGCGGACCTGGCCGAAGACCCAGCCGTACGTCGCCGACAGGCGCTCCATGTAGCTGCTGGATTCACTCACCTGACGCCAGTGAGCGCCACGGTCGTCGCTGCGGAAGAGCGTCGCGCCGCGAATGCCCTCCTTGCGCCGCCGGCCATAGGAGTCGGAGCCAGCGTCCTCGCCCGGCTCGACGGGCTCGTAGTTGTCGACAAATGCGTACAGGACGCTCGGGTTGGAGCGCGCGACGTCGATGCCGATGCGACCCCGGTGCTGGGGAGCGGGCAAGCCCTCCGCGATCTCCTCCCAAGCCTCGCCGCCGTCGCTCGTGCGCCAGATGGAGCTGCGTGTGTGCCAATCCTCGGCGCGCGGGTCGTTCCACAGCTTGCGCTGACGCTGCCATGTCGAGGCATAGAGGATCTCCGGCTTGGTCGGATCCATGACGAGGTCGATCGCGCCCGCGTCGTCACCGACAAACAGGACCTTCTCCCACGTCTCCCCTGCGTCCTGCGTGCGGTACACGCCGCGCTCGGCGTCTGCGCCCCATTCCGCGCCGGAGGCCGCGACGTAGACGACGTTGGAGTCATGCGGGTGCACGACGATGCGCGCGATCGTGTGCGTCCCGCCGAGGCCTCTGTGCTCCCAGGTCTCGCCGCCATCCACCGAGCGATACACCCCAAGGCCCGCCATCGAGCTGCGGAAGATGTTCGCCTCGCCGGTGCCGAGCCAGAGGGTGCTCTGGTCGCTCGGGTCGAGCGCGAGGTCACCCATTGACGCCGTCGGGAGCCGCTCAGTGATGGGCTCCCACGTCGTGCCCTCGTTTTTGCTGCGCCACAGACCACCCGACGCGGTCGCAGCGTACATGGTGTAGCTCTCACCGCGCGGCGTCACGGCCGCGACGTCGACGACCCGCCCGCTGATGTTGGTCGGCCCGAGGAACTGCCAGCGGAGGTCTGCGAACGGCGAGCTCGCCACGAGCGCTTGGTGTCGCTCGAAGGCCTCCAACCGCGCGGCCGGGTCGGCGACGCCGGAGGGCGCGACGGCGCCCGACGCCGCGAGCCTGGCGGTCAGCCGTTCGATGCTCGTCCGTAGCGCCGCGATCTCGGCCGCGAGGTCGGTGTCGCCGTCCTGCGGGTACGCAACGGGAGTCACCGCGGTGAGCGCAAGGACCGGTATCAGCAGGGACAAGGGTGCCATTCGGAGGAGAGCCATGAGGAGCGCAACGAGGATCGCAGGGAGGAGCGGTCCCTTGATCGTATGCGCATTTCCTTCAGGCGTCCGCGAACAACTGAGGCGAGCCGGGCGTCGAACCGGAGGCTCGCTCGGACCGGCGGCCGCTCGGACCGGCGGCCGCTCGGACCGGCAGCCGCGCGAACCGGCAGCCGCGCGAACCGCGAGCGCGCTACTGGAATGTGACCTCGAGCGCGTCGGAGAAGTTCGAGGTCGCCACGCCCCCCACGGCGTCGCGGTACCAAAGCTGGAAGTTCCAGGTCTCACCGGGCATGACGCTGACGAGGCCGTTCGGCGTCGGGTGGTCCGTCAGGTCGATCGCGAGGGAGACCTGCTCCGCCGCGCCCGCGTTCTGGATCTGCCCCGGCCCTACATAGCGCCCGATCCCGCCGGCGAGGCAGAGATAGCCAGGGCCACCGCTCGGGTTGAGGTGGAAGCCCTGCGTGCGGCTCGTCAGGAAGATCGCAAACGAGTGCTGGGGGACGTGAGCCGCCTGCAGGACGAGGTCGTTGTTCGCGACCGACGCCGAGCCGTTTGCGCCCAGGGTCGCTGCGAAACCCGTCAGGTTCGCAGCAGCCGGCTGGCAGTACGAGATCCCGATCGTGCCGATGCTGTCCGGGCCCGCGGCGTAGCTCGCCGCGATCTCCGCCGTTGACAGGTCGTAGTTGAAGACGCGCAGCTCGGTGACCGAGCCACGGTAATAAGGATCCGTCGACCAGTTCGACCGCCCGATCCAGCAATTGACATCGTTGAGCTGGCTCAGGTTCTCAGCGAGCGTGACCGAGCTCTGATAGGTCCCATCGAAGTAGATCCGCATCTCGTCGTTCGGTGAGTCGTAGACGAGCGCGAGGTGCGTCGTCCCGGTCGAAGAGGCCGGGCTGTTCGCCCACACTTTCTTCGACCCGCCACCGAGCGTCGTCTGGATGTACGCCGCGGCGTTCCCGTTCGACGCGCGCGGCGTCAGGATGAGGTACGTCAGCCCCGCCGTGCCGTTGTTGTCACCGAAGTCGATGATCCGGATGTTCGAGCCGCCGCCGGCCCAATCGAACCAGATCTCGAAGGTCTGCGTCTCATAGGCGCTGCCGATGCCGGACGGCAGCGCGACGTAGTCGTCGACGCCGTCGAACGTGAGCGCGCCCGTCCCAGTGAGCGTCGCGCCGCCCATGAGCGCACCGTGCGCTCCGCCGACCGAATCGAACGCCGTCGTCCCAGTCCCGTCGAATGACCAGCGATGGATGAGCTGCGCCCGCGCTTCCGAGGCGCCGCTGAGCGCGGCGAGGCACAGGAGGGAGGATTGAAGTGCGAGCCGTGACATTGGATTGAGCGAGCGAAGCAGTGGGTCAAGAAGCCGAGAAACGAATCCGCGAGGCCGCGCCTCACTGAATCAAGACACCATCGACATGGAGCGCCAGGCCGAGCGCGGATTGGCGCACCTCGATGACGTTCACGCCGGCGCGCAGCGCGACGCCGGATACGGTCAACGTCCCGCGCGAAGGCGGCATGCCGGGCGCCCACGGCAGCGAGACCATGACGTCATTCACCCAGAGCTCAAGGCGCTCCGTGCCACGCGGACCGCCAAAGACGCGAATCGTGCGGGTCGCGGCATCCTCGATCCCGATGGTCCAGCGCGCGGCGGCGGTCGAATCGCCTGCGAGGAACTCGACGCCGTAAGTGTCGAACATGCTGCTGTGTGGCGCGAGCGTTGCGCCGCCCAGCACCTGCGCCTCGGAGGGCGCGCAGCCCACCTGCGGCAGGGTCGCGAGGTCGAGCGTCTCGTCGAGCTGCGCGAGATACGCCACGAGTCGCCCGCGCTCGACGGAGGTCAACGAGGACGCCGAGCCGTGGCCGGGCCGCGTGAGCACATCGTCCAACGTCGCGGCGGAGCCATCATGGAAGTAGGGCGGGGTCGCCCAGACACCCTTCAACGTCGGCGTATCGAACCCCGTCAACGGCTGTCCGCGCCGCTGCCCAGAGTGCAGCACGATCGTGCCGACGTCGTGCAGCGGCGCCGCGCCGCTGTCCGTGAACTCGGGCCCGACATGGCACGTCCGACAGTCGAGCGTGCCAAACAGCGCGCGCCCGAGCGCTGCGTCCGCCGTCAGCGTCCCGTCCGCCGCGCGATACGGGCTCGGCGGCGCGCGGCGCAAGCTCGCGACATAAGCCGCGAGCGCGTCGAGGTCAGGGCTGATGCCCGCCTTCGGGTCACCGAGCGGATCGCTGCGCGTCCCGGCCAGGAACTCGGCGTTCGACATGAAGCCGATGCCGCCGAAGCCGCCGCGGATGTCGTTCTCGAAGTCCTGGATCTCGTCAAAGTTCGCGGTCCAGTGCACGGGGCCGTGGGCCGATCCGCCCCGCCCTTCGAGCGAAGTCGTGTTACGGAAGCCCTCGCCGCGATCCGTGAAGTCCCACACTCGCCCGTCGTCCGCGCCATCGACGTGGCAAGACGCGCAGCTGAGGTAGCCCTCGAACGCCATGCGCGGATCGGACGCGTTGTAGAAGATGCGCTTGCCTCGCAGCACGGGCTCGGGCAGGCGCTCCGTCGCGATGGTGGAGACCTGCGCGAGGGTCACGCCAGTCGTATCCGCGCCGTTCAAGAGCGCCGCGACGTCGATCGCAGTGAGGCTGCGGTCCATGAAGTCATGCACCCAAAGCACGCCGAGGTCATCGAGGACGAGGCCTTGGGGCGCGCGCCCGGTGCTGAGGCTCGAGATCACTTCGCCCGTGCGAACGTCGCGGACATCGACCTCGTTCAGCCCCTGCAGCGCGACAAACGCGAGGTCCCCGAGGTGGCTCGTCTCGACGGCCACCGGCGAGTCGGCATCGTTCAGGTCGATGCGCGCAGCGAGGTCCTCCTGACCGGTCGCGAGGTCGATGCGCGCGAGCATCGGCCGAACGGTGCTGTCGTGGGTGAGCGCGAGGCCGTCGCGGAACTCGCCGCGCTGAATGTTGTCCTTGACTGCGGGCACGAACGCGTGAGCGCCGTCCGGGCTGATCGTGAGCGACGCGAGGTAGTTCGGCAGGCCGCGGCCCGTATCAGGCGTGTCCGGCCCGAGGTCCTGCGAGAGCGCAATGGCCCCGATCGGCTGCATCGTGAGGGCGTCGACGCGGAACACCTCGCCCACGCTCGCACCGGAGACGAAGCGCGGCACGAGCAACGTCTGCGAATCGCTCGCCATGGCCAGTCCGCGCAGCCGGGGCGTCGAGCCGCCCGCGAGCGACGTCAGGTCCGCGGCGCCTACGACCTGTCGCGTCGTGGGGTCGATGCGCAGGACCTGCCCGAGGGCCTCGAGTACGACGTACGCGGCCGACCCGTTGGGCGCCAAGACGAGGCCGTGCGGGCGCGACGCGTACGGCATGGGCACGTTCGCGAGGATGGCCCCGCTCGCCGCGTCGAGGACCGTCACCTCGTGCGAGTCGCGGCTCGTGACCCACACCTCCGGCGCGCCGAACGCAGGGTTGTACAGCGCGAGCGCCACGGGACGGCGACCGACCGGCACCTCGAACACGACCTGCCGCGTCGTGACATCGACCGCCGTCACGGTGTCCGCGTCAGGGTTCACGGTGAACACCCGGCGGACCGACGCGCTGAACGCCAGCGGGCCGCTGCGAGTCGGCGCCACGAGCGAGATCGGGCGATGCGCGATGTGCGTGGTCGACGCCGTCGTCTGCGGCGGCGGCGCGTCGATCTGCACCTCGTCGATGTCGGGCCCCGGGGTGCCGGCGTCCGCGAGGAGCGCAAACGTGTTGGTCCCCGCAGCGAGCGGCACTGCCGCCGTCACTGTGGCCCAACCAGAGGCGATGGCCGGCAGGGTGAGCTCCGCGCGGCGTACGCCATCGACGAAGAGCCCGAGCCGCCGCTCGGTATCAGCGGAATAGCGCACGCGCACGAGGTGCACGCCGCCCGTCGTCGACTCGTAGACACCCTCGAGCGACTGGGTCGCGGCGCCGCTCGTCGGGAACTCGACGTAGCCGGTGCCGTGGAACCCAGGGCGAGCCGTCGCCGGCGCGACGCCGCCCGTGGCCGTGAGGGCCTCGGCCTGGGCGGACGAGGCAGACAGCCCCTCCAAGACGAACTCATCGATCATCGCACCGACGGTGCCGACATCCGCGAGCAAGTCGAGGTCGTTGTGCCCTTCACGCAAGTGAATCTGCGCAGTGGCCTCTGCCCAGCTCGAGACCCCGCCTGTCGCAGCCAGGAACAACAGCGTCGAGACGCCGTTCACGCGCAGCCGCATCCGCCGAGTCGTCGTCGCGCCGTTCGAGTAGCGGACACGAATCGTGTAGGGCGCAGCGCTCGGCGCGGTCGCCGAGAACGAGAGCCGCACGCCCGGGTTCGGCGTCCCCCGGGGGAACTCCACATAGCCCGGCCCGTGGTGTCCCGCGAGCCCCGTGCGGACGACCGCGCCGCCTACGGCGCCTGCGTACTCCGCCTGAATCGTCGCGGCCACAAAGGTGCTGGACGTGACGCGAACGCCGAAGCGCCCGGCCTCGGTGAACGTATGCGCGACCGCCGGGCCTTGCTGCGTCGGCGTGCCGTCGCCGAAGTCCCATGTGTACGTCAGGTGCTGCGGGTCCGGGTTCACGACCGCGAAGGACGCGGGCGCGTTGACGAGCGACGGCGGCGGCGCGGCGATCGCGAGGCCGCCCGTGTTCACGCCGGAGCCGGTCCGGAACGTCGCGCGGAAGGTGGTGGCGATCCCGTTCCCGGCGACGTCCTTAACGCCCCCAGCGGGCAGGACGATCTCGTAGGCCGTGTTCGGCGCCAGCGCCACATCGGGAGAGAACGAGGCGACGGTGTGGAGCACGCCAAAGCGCCCCGGCACGTTCGCGCCGCCCAGCACGGGCCGCAGGATGACCGACGACGGGTCGAGCGTCGCGAGCTCGATCTGATCGGAGAACGAGAACCCAACGCGCGTGGTCAAGGGCTGTCCGATCGATCCATCGGGCGGGTCGACGTACAGCACGCGCGGCGGCACGGTATCGGGCGCTGTGTCGATCGGCGCGATGAACGAGCCGCGGACCCCCGACGCCTCGTCGTCCGACAGGACGAGCAGGTTGCCGACCGGAACGCAGAACTGGTCGTCCGTCCGCGGGTCATTCCGCCCGGGCACGTGCGCGATCAGCTGCAGGTCGTTCGGGTCCGCATTGTCGTAGATCAAGATCCCGCTGAGCCCGCCCGCGATGGTGCGCAGCGAGCCGAGGAACAGGCGCCCCTCGGCGAAGTTCATGTACTCGCTGTACGGCGTCTGGTCCGTCCCGATGAGCGTGATGTTCGTCGGATCGGTCGTCACGTCGAACGTGCGAAACGGGGTCTGCAGGTGCGTATTGCGGCCGTAGAACCACCCGATGTAGGAGCCGCCAGTGTTCGGTCGCTCGACGTCGAGCAGGACAGGCGCGCTGGGGTCGCCGATGTCGACGGTCGCGATGCCGGATGAGCCCTTGGGCGTCGTCACGACGAGGAGATTGCCGAGCGCAAAGGCGGGGCCCGCGCTGATGCCGCCGAGCTGCGCGGTGGTCAGGCGCGACACGATCGTCGGCTGATACGGATCGAGCGCGTCGACGAGGTGGAGCCCGGTGCTCGTTCCCCCGACCCACACGTACCGGCCGTCCCACGCGATGCCCCAAACGGCCTGGGTATTGTCGCCGTAGTCGATGCCCGGCAGCTCGAGCGCGTGGGCCAGCTCCGGCGCATGGGGGTCCGTAATCTTCCAAAAGTCGATGCCGCGCCCAGAGACGGTCGCTGCAAAGATGTCCCAGCCGCCGTTGCCGTCAGGGACGCGCGCGAACGAGAGCTGGTGCCCCTCTGCCTCGCCCGCTCCATGCGGGCTGTTCAGCGACGAGAGACGCGTCGGCGCATACGGGTCCGCGATGTCCCAGATCTCTTGGTGCGCGTTCCCGCTCAAAAAGAGATAGCCGTCGACCACATGCGGCTGGTTCTCGTGGACGCCGGGGCTGAGATTCGGAGAGATCTGCTGATAGAGCTCCGCCGGGGGGTAGGCGAGATTTGGGATCGAACCGTGCGGATGACCTTGGCAGGCGATCGCGAGCGAGAGGTGCGCGAGCAACATGCCTGAAGAATAGAACCCTGCTCGGGCCCCGGGGGGGGCGCGCCCAAGGCGAACGACGCGCCGCGGCTCAAAGTGCCCACGAGTGAGACTCGAGCCGCAACGAAACGCCACACCCCCCCAGCGCCACAGGGCGCAGCCGCGGTTCACTCTCGGAAGACCGCTGACCTCTTGTCTCCGCCGGACATCAAGAAGGCGACGAGGTCTTTGAGCTCTTCAGGATTCAGGCTGTCGAGTAGCCCCGCAGGCATTTGCGACAGCGGGGACTCTCGGATCGCCGTGACATCCGCGCGCTCGAAGACGACGGGCTCGGCAGAGTAGTCCCGCAAGTAGACGCGGAGCTCCTCGCCATCCTCGACCATGATGCCCTCCGCAATCTGGCCGTCCTTGTCCATGACGATGTGCGAGCCGTACTGGTCCGAGATGACCTTGCTCGGCTCTACGATCGCCTCGAGCAGGTCGGCCAGCGAGAACTTGTTGGCGACCGTCGTCAGGTCAGGACCGATCGCGCCGCCTTCACCGTCGAAGCGGTGACAGGCGCTGCACGAGGTCGCGTGGAACAAGTTGCGGCCGCGGTCATAGTCGCGGCCCGAGAGCTGCGCGCCGAGCGCCGCGGAGGCCGCCGCGACGGTCCATTCACGCCCGGGCCCTTGAGGAGGGGTGACATCCACCGCGATGGCTTCGATGAGCGAGCGCCCGAGCGACGTCGCGAGCGAGCGCCGCTCGCTCGGCGACAGCGTGTCTTCCGCGTCCGCGCGAATGTTCTCGAGGAAGCCGCCGTAGCTCATACCGCCAGGGTGCTGCGCCGCCTCCGGGAAGAAGTCGAAGTACGCCTTGCGCATGGGCAGCGTCCACCCCTCGGTCGCGTTGCGCAGGACGAGCGCGTAGTGGATGTCCTGCAGCGGGGGCATGTTGTCCAGCATCTTGGCGATCGGCCCGCCATAGCTGTCGTTGCGCTGGATCAGCTCGGCCCACGGCGGCAGCTCGGTCGGCGTCTCGAGCGCCATCTGCGCGAGGGTCTTCGCCACGACGGTGGGCGAGCGCAGGTACGTGAGGAGCGCTGCGAGCTCGGAATTGACCGCGTTGGAGGCACCGGGGAACAGAGGTTCGAGCGCGCCCAGCGCTCGCAGGCGGAGCGCGTCGTCCGGCGGGCCGAGGCGCGCGAACGCGAGCTCGTATGCCCGCAGGACCCCGAGCACCTGCGGCTCGAACGCTGGCGTGCGCAGCCACACGCGGAGGTCGTTTCGCCCGAGCGCCGCGACGATGGACGCGAGGTCCTCGGGGGCGCCCTGTCGCGCGAGCGCCGTCAATGCCGCGACCGCGGCCTGCGGGCGGCGCTCTGCGAGGGCCCGCGCGCGCCACGTCGCGACCGGCTGGTTCTCGACCGCGATGCGCGCCGCGAAGCGCACAAAGCGGTCCGTGCTGGCGAGGTGCGGCCAAGCGGCGTCCAGCGCGGTCGGGTCCTCGTGGCCATGGAACGCCTCGAGCTGGTGACGCAGCGCGCGGGCTTCAGCCGCGCCGTCTGCCTCGAGCGGCCCAACGGGCACAGTGGCCTCCTGGCCGCGGTAGACGATGCGGTAGAGCGCCGAAGCAGACCCGCGCCCGCCGACAGCGAAGTACATGGCGCCGTCGTCGCCGATGACGGTGTCGGTCACCGCGAGCGGCTTGGACCACACGAAGTCCTCTTTCGTCGCGACGAAGCTCGAGCCCTTGGGCTCCAGGTGCAGCGCGTAGATCGTGCCGAACGTCCAGTCGAGGATGAACAGCGCGCGCTGATATCGCGCGGGGAACTTCGCGCCGGTCCCGAACGTGATCCCGGTCGGCGAGCCAGGGCCGATATCGAGCACCGGCGGGAGCGAGTCCTCGTAGTACGCAGGCCACTTGCCTGTGCCGCTGCGCCAGCCGAACTCCGAGCCGCTGGTGACGTGGCACACGCGCGTGGGGCGATACCACGGCAGGCCGATGTCCCACTCCATGTCCGCGTCGTACGTGAACATTTCGCCGTTTGCATCGACCGCAATGTCGTACTGGTTGCGATAGCCGCTGCTGACGATCTCGATGTTCTTGCCATCGGGGTCGCAGCGCGCGATCCAGCCGCCGGGCGCGAGGATGCCACGCGCATGGCCGCGCGCGTCCCAAAGGCGCGGGAGCAGCAGGTCCTCGCGCCAGTTCGACGGCGCGCGCGAACCTTGGAACGGCGGCGCCTCTGTGTGGTTTCCGGCGATGAAGTAGAGGCCCTGGCCGTCCTGCGTCTTCATCACGGCGTGCGGGCCGTGCTCGCCGCCGTTGCCGAGCGGGATCAAGTTCTCGGCGCTGTCGAGCTGATCGTCACCGTCGGTGTCACGGATCCGCCAGAGGCCTTGCCCGTTGACGTTGACGTAGAGCGAGTCGAAGGCCCAGCACATCCCTTGCGCGCCGCTCACACCGACGTCGACGCGCTCTACGCGCGTCGTCGCGCCAGCGGTGTCGATCGCCGCGGGCGTGATCCGGTAGATGCCCTTGCCGCCTTGGTCACTCGCATACAAGCGGCCGCGGTCGTCCTTCGTGAGCGCGACCCAGGAGCCCTCGGTGTCGCGCGGAACGGTGTACAAGAGCTCGGCCTCGAACCCGTCGAGCAAGTGCAAGCCCTCGGCCGCGTGCACCGCTTGCGTGCGCGGCTCGCGCGGCGCTGTCGTGCGCAGGCCGAAGTTGGAGGTCCCCACCTGGCTTGTCCAAGGGAGCGCGCCGTCCCCGACGGGGCCGAGCACGCGGACGCTCGCCCACTCGGAGGAGCCGCCGTCGCTCGCGGTCGCGCTGGTACCCTCCCACGCGGCGTCGGTGACGATGACGAGGTCATTCCCCACCTTGAGCCGCAGGGCCAGCCCAGCCGGACCGCCCTCGTTGCGCGCGCGGACCTCGAGGACATTGGACCCAGCGACGAGCGCGCTTGACACGTCCTGCGTCGCCACTCGCTCCCAGGTCCCGTGCGTGAGGACGGTCTCGCCGTTCAGGACCACCGTCATGTGATTGTCACAGGTGCCGGAGACGCTCGCGCGTTGCGGCGCGGCGTCGAGGTCGAAGGTCCTGCGCAACAGCACCTCCTCGCGACCCTCGGCCGGGCCCCACCAGATCCAGTCGGGGACCGCATCCACGGCAGGGGCGCTCTTGGTCTGCGCGGGCGGCGCGGGCTTGGCGCCGAGGGTCCCTTGCGCGAGGCAAGCGACGACGATGAGGGAGACGGGTAGGAGGTTCATGGAGCGACTCTCCGCGCGCCAGGGCCGCGGGGCGATGCGAGGGGGACGTTGCGTTGCGGTGACCGGGCGCCCGGCGCTCGCCAGGTTTGGGGGCGAGCCGAGCCCCGGATGGCGGGCGAGCCGCAGTGATAGAGGCACCGTGGCGGTTCGACAACGAGAATCCAGACCGCTCCCGCGACGACGGCCCTCGAGGGCGGCCCGTGACCTCTCGCTTGGGGTGCGCGACAGGCCAGACAGGCGGTAAGCACGACTTCACGCGATGCCGTGGGGATCGCAAACGCGACAGGTCCAGGATCCGTGGCGTCCGGCCGGCGGCGACGCCGTCGACCAGACGTCGCCTCACGGCGCCGCGACAGCGCGGCCGTCTCTTCCGCCGACCCTCCCAACCCTCCAAGCGCCCATGACCTCCACCTCGTATCGACTTCAGTGCGCGGCTGCGTTCGCCGCAGCTTGCACGCTCACGGCTTGCAGCGACGACGACAGCAGCGGCAGCGTCACGCCGCCGATCAACACCGGCACGCCCATCACCGCGTTCGTCAGCATGAACGGCCCCGCCAACGCAGGCGAGGTCGCGCGTGTTGATCGCACGTTCCAGCCGATTGCGAACTACTCGGTCGGGCAGAACCAAGGGGTCGCGCTCGACTACTACGGCAACCTGTTCCAAAGCGGCGACGGTGCGAATGGAGCTGGCGTCCGAGTCTTTGCTCGCGCTCGGTCGCGCGAGAACCTGGCTGCCTTCGACCCGGAAGCGCACGATCGCCATATCGGGGGGGTCAACACTGCACTGGTGAACCCGAAAGGGATGTGCATCGCGCAGAGCGCGGGGTTCCTCTTCATCGCGGACCAGGGCGCCTCGAACATCGCGGTGTTTGGGACGACCGCTGGAGGGGACGTTCCGCCCCTCGCGATTGCAACGCTCGCGACGCCGCCGTGGGACGTCGACTTCGATGAGCTCAACGACCGCCTCTTTGTCACGTTGACCGACGGCACCGTCGCGGTCGTCGATGGCTTCATCGCAGGCGGCTTCCAGGGAACGCCGACGCGGCTGATCGTCCCCTCGGACGCGGCCGCACTGCCCATCGGGGTCAACTTGCACGGCATCGCTTACGAGGCGATGAGCGACCGCTTGATCGTTTCGGATGTCGGCGACGCCCTCGTCGATAACGACGGCGCGCTGTACGTGATCGCGAACGCTTCGACGGCGGACGGCAACGTGCGGCCCGTGCGTACGATCGCCGGCCCTGCGACACGGCTCGGCAATCCTGTGGACATCGCGCTCGACGGCGACCGCCTGCGCGTCGCGGAGAAGCTGAACGGGGGCGGCCAGCTGCTGTTGTTCGAGGACATCTTCTCCGGCACTCTCAGCGACGTGGCGCCGAAGGTGTCGCGCGCGAACATCGGCGCAGAGTCGCTCGTCCTCGAGCCGTACGCTCCCGACTACGGGCGCGAGGCTTCAGACTTGGACGGAGCGCAAGCGATGTTGATGGGCGTCCTTTCGACGCGCAATGACGCTTCGAGTTCAGCGCTCGACGACATTCGACGCCATGATCCGGCGACGCTCCTTCAATCAGGCCAGTTCAACACAGGCTTCCCGGTCGAGAGCCTGGACGTCGATCGACTCGGCGACGTCTATGTCACGACCTCGACCGGCCGGATCCTCGTGCTCAATCGTGTCGCGACGGGCCGTCTTGGTGAGGACGCGTCGGTTTCGCGTGACCGCGTCATTCAGACGACCGGCCTCATCAGCCCGAAGGGCCTTGACGTTGTCGACTCGCGCGGCTTGGTGTTCGTTGCGGAATTGAGCGGCCTCAGCGGCCCGTGCGTGCTCGCCTATTCCACTGAAGCTCAGGCCTTTGGGGTCGGCGCGCCGCCTTTGTAGGAGCTCGAACTGCCGGCCATGCCTTGGGACGTCGACTACGACGAAGCGACGGATCGCTTGTATGTGTCGCTGACCGATGGCTCGGTCGCCGTCTTCGACGGTGTCCTGGATGGCCAAACGCCGCCGGCGATGCCGGACCGCATTTTTGCCGTTGAGCTGGCGTCGGCGCCTGGCGCGCGCTACTCGGTGAACCTGCATGGGATCGTGTACGACGCCGTGCACGACCGCGTCTTCGTCTCGGATGTGAACGCGACCTCGGTCGGCGCGTTCGACACGGACGGGCGCATCTTCGTGATCGACGGCGCATCGACCGCGTCGGGCCTCGTGCAACCGCGCGTGCACATTGAGGGTGCAACGACGCGCCTCGGGAATCCGGTCGACCTGGCGTTTGATGGCGTGGACCTGTTCGTCGCCGAGAAGGCGAACAGCGGCGGCGCGGTCTTGCGCTTCGCTGACGTGGCCGCCCTGGACACTTCGCTGAGCACGGCGGTCGTCCCCGCGACGGCCAGCAGCGCGCCCGACGTCGAATCGATCGCGGTCGTGCCGATGGACCTGGCGCCGGCCCGCGGAGGGTCGATCCACACGCAGTAGGCACGCGGCGACGGTCAACTACGGTCCCCGGTACGACCCTGCCACCCGGCCCGCGGCAACCGGCAGGGTCGCGCCGGGCACCGTACACAACGGTCCCCCGTGGCTCAGTTCGAAGCGGGCGCGGGCGCGCGCCTCGCGAAGACAGCCGCCGGGGTCCGATATACAGTTGAGCGTCCTACGATGCCCTGCCGCGCGCCGCACGATTCCCCGAGCCAGATCGGGGCCCACGACGACCGTCCGGAGTTCCACGCTCTCGTGATGCCGCACACGCTGCGTGGCGAGATCGACAACCTGCTCCTCGAGTGTCAACGCCTCCCAGGCGTGCGCCAGCTCCGGGTCTACATTCCAGCGCCCGAGCTGCGGGGCGAGGCCCCGCTGCCGATCGTCCTCGCCAACGACGGACACAAGGTCTTCGAGCCGTCGAACCACCGCTCCGTCTCGCCGCTCCACCAAGCGGGCACGCTGCAGCTACACCGCGTCATGGACGGCCTCCTGTGCACGGGCGCCGTCCGGCCTGCCATTGTCGTGGCGGTCGGCGTCCACGCGAGCTCCCGCGCCGACCAATACGTGCCGATCCGCGCGCGGCTCGGCGACGTTGACTTCGGAGGCCTCGGCGACCGCTACCTCGACCTACTCGAGCACGAGGTGCTGCCTGCAGTGAAGGCGCTCGCCGCGCACGTTCCTGTCTCAGACGCAGCCGCGGACCACGTGCTGCTCGGCGCCTCCATCGGCGGCGTCTCGGCGATCTACGGCGCATTGACCCGACCGAGTGTGTTCGGCGCAGCCATCGCGCTCTCACCCTCGGCCTGGATCGACGACGGGTTCCTCACGCGGCTGACCCGGGAGCGCGCCGCCGTCAGCGCGCGCATCGCCGCGGACGTTGGGCGCCAAGAGCAGCCGCCCATCCGTGACCACTGCCGCGCCCTCTTTGAGCAGCTCTCTCACTTCGGCGACCGGCAGATCCGCGCCGTTGAGGTCGACGGCAGCCACAACGAAGACAGCTGGCGCGCGCGGCTGCCCCATCTGCTGCAGCACGTGCTGCGCTCGGCTTGAAGGCGCGCTCAGTTCGGGGTGGTCGCGATCAGCTCGTCAAACGTGTAGACGGCGCCGTCACCCATCGCATCCGAGCGAGCGCCGACGACCAAGCGGCCCTCGCGGAGGCTCACTGAACAGCCGAAGGCAGCGGTGTCATCACGCGGCACCAAAGTCTCACGCAGCCGCCAGCGTCCCTGCACGCCTTGGCGGTAGAGATGCACCGTGCCGCTCGGGTTGAAGGTGGGTACAAGGCTGTTCTGCTGCGCGCCGACGACCAGCCAAGGACCAGAGAGGGCGACCGAACAGCCGAACTGCGGCCCCGTGGCCGGGATGTCACCCGTCTCCACCCACCCGCCCGGCCCGCCTTCGAAGACGAACACGCCGTGATTGCTCCCGGTCGCTCCGCCGACGATGCGTCGGCCCTGCACCGCCACCGAGACGCCGAAGCACTGGTTGGCGCGGATACGCGAGCTCTCGAGCGTCGCGACCTGGTTCCAGAGGCTGCCCGCGCCCTCGTAGACGAAGATGGCCCCGCCAAAGGGGAGCGTGGCCTGGCGCGCCCAAGCGCCTACCGCGGCGACGCCCCCGTCCAACGCGACCGACCACCCCGCGAGGTCCCCCGCCGCGCCGTCCTGGGCTACGAGCTTCGCGACTTCGATCCATTGGCCACCGAAGCGTTCGAAGACATACGCCGAACCGGAGCTCGTACCACGATCGTCGTCGTACTGAGCGCCAAGGAGCATCCGATCCCCTGACAACGCGACGGAGCAGCCGAAGTTGTCGAGCTGGTTCGGGTCCGAGGGCAAGAGCCGCTGCACCTCGACCCAGCCCCCGGGGCCGCGCTCGAACACGTAGGCGGCGCCGGAGTTGAACGAGGCATAGTCCTCGAAGGGCCGCCCGACCAAGAGCCGAGCGCCGTCCAAGGAGAGTGATGCGCCGAACTGCTCACCCTCGCCGGCGCTCGAGACAATGCGCTGCTCCAGCACCCAGCGCTGCTGATCCCGCACGTAGATGTACACGGCGCCCTCTTGCAGCGCGCCGATCGCCAAGCGGTCACCAGAGACCGAGACCGACTGACCGGCCACTGCGCCCGAGTCGGGAGGAGCGGGGATCAGCTTGTTCCGAGGTATGAACTGGGGCGCGGCAGAGGCGGGGAGCGTGCAACCGACTACGGCGAGCGCAACCAAGAGCGAGGATCGAGCCATACGTGCGACCTGGGGCTGGGAACGGGGTGTCGCAGATCCGTTCGAAGTCTAGGAGTCTTCGGATTCACCGTAGGCCCCCGCACCGGCGCTCGAGCGATCGCTGCGGGGGGATGGAGCCCTGCGAGTGTGTCGGCCGCGCGCCCCTACGTCGATCGCGAGGTGGAGGTCCCGCGTGCCTCCCCTGGGCAATTAACTGTTTCAACAAGTATTTCAGCACTGACACCTTCCCTACCCGAGGTCCCGGGCTATGGGAGCGGCAGCGCGGACCCCAGCGCCCGCCAGGGGCGCTGAGCCCCCCTCCCAAGGACCAAGACCGAGACCGCCCATGGACACCTTCGAAGCGATCTACGCTCGCCGAGCGATCAAGCAGTTCGACCCCAACCACCGGATGCCCGAGGAGGACCAGCGGAAGCTGCTGGAAGCCGCGATCCAGTCGCCGACGAGCTTCAACATCCAGCACTGGCGTTTTGTTGTCGTCGACGACCCCGCGCTGCGCCGGGAGCTGCGCGCGCTCGGCAACGACCAGTCGCAGATCACGGACGCGTCGCTGCTCGTCTTGATGACGGCAGACGTCAAGGCGTGGCAGAAGGAGCCGCAGCGCTACTGGCGCGACGCGCCCGAGCCCGTCGCGGAGCTCCTCGTCAATTGGATGGGGCCCTTCCACGAGGGCCGCGAGTGGCTCCAGCGCGATGAGGCGCAGCGCTCGATCGGCATGGCGATGCAGACCCTGATGCTCGCTTCGAAGGCGCTCGGCTACGACTCGTGCCCGATGATCGGCTTCGACCTCGAGAAGGTGGCCGGAGTCATCCGCTTGCCCGAAGACCACGTGCTGGGCCCGATGGTGGCGATTGGCAAGGGCACCAAAGCGCCGTGGCCGAAGCCGGGCCAGCTCGACCTCAAGGAGGTCGTCATCAAAAATCGCTTCCCCTGAGCGAGGTCACGGCGCGCGAATGGTGAAGGCGCTCCAACACCAGCTCGCGCAGCGCGTAGACGCGCGGAGATGGCCGGCGCCCGAGTCAAGGGTCGAGGGTCGAGGGTCGAAGGCAGCTCCGCGCAGCGAGGGGCTCCGTCCTCATCCTGGGCGCTGGTCTGGACGTCGGGGGGGTCTCCATAGCGGGATCGGCGCGCTTCGCGCATGCTGCATGGGCCCCTCCGACATGACCTCAACGCCTTGCCACGCTCCCCTGCCCTATGCAATTGAACATCCTTCGCGCCACCTGCATGCTCGCGCTTTGCGCAGCACCGGCGATCGCCCAGACCTCTGGTCACTACGACGAAGTCAACGACGGCGACCTCTCAGACAGCGGTAATGCGCCGACGCCCATCCCCTACTGGTTCCCTGGGGACATTACGATCTCCGCGACGCAACAGGGCAATGCCGCGGGTCGCGACATCGACTACTTCACAGTGACGATCCCCGCTGGCTTTGCCATCACGGAGCTGCGGGTCAACAGCTACGTCGGCTCGCCCAACGACAACGCCTTCCTCGGCGTTCAGGCCGGCGCCGCTGTCACCGTCAACCCGCAGGCGCCGACGCCAACGCCTTTGCTGGGCGGCACCGTGTACGGCGCGGCAGACATCGGCAACAACATCCTCCCGCGGATGGGCACACTCGCGGGCGCGATCGGCTTTGCGCCGCCGCTGCTGGCTGGGCAGTACTCGTTCTGGTTGAACCAGACCGGCGCGCCCTCGACCGTCGAGCTGCAGCTCGTCGTCGTTCCCTTGGGGCTCGGCGCGGCCTACTGCCCCGGCGCAGCCCCGAACTCTTCGGGCGTCCCCGGTGAGCTCATCGGGCTTGGGTCGACGTCCATCGCGGCGAACAGCTTCTCGATCCGAGCGACAAATCTGCCGCCGAACGCGTTCGGCTACTTGCTGGTGTCGAGCACCGCTGGGACCGTGCCGAGCACTGGGATGCCGCCCTTCCTCTGCATCAACGGGAGCATCGGGCGGTACGTGAATCAGGTCCAGAGCTCAGGCGCGGCAGGCGAGATCACGACCGTCGTCGACCTGCTCGCGCTCCCGCAGCCCAACGGCCCCGTCGCGCCGCTCGCAGGAGAGAGCTGGTACTTCCAACTCTGGCACCGCGACGTGATGCCGGCCCCGACTCCGCCGAGCAACTTCACGCGCGCCTGGGCCGTGGTGTTCGAGCCTTAGCGTCGCCCGTGGAGCCGCCTTCATCGACCGATTCGGCGCGAGGCGCCTCCCTGCGCCATGCCGGGAGAGCGCCTCGCGCGCTTCCAGCTCACTTCGGCTTGACTTGGGTCGTGATCGACGGCTTGCCGGCCGACTTCTTGGCCTCCTTCTCCTTCTGCTTCTTGGAGGGCTTCTTCACGTCTTTCTTGCGGTCCATGCTCTTACCCATTGCTCGCTCCTGCAGCGCTCACCGCGCTGGTCCTACGCAACCAATCCGCGCGCCGGGTCCCCCCCGGCGCCAGCGCGGGGAACAGTAACCGGCTCTGCAGCGCGCCGTGAGGTTCCTGACGATTTCACGTGAGCCATCGACAGAGGCCCCACGGGCGAGCGCGAGGGGGTGCTCAGGCCCGCGTCCGCAGCACAGGTCCTGGGCCCGAGATCACATCGAGTCCCGCATCAGGAGCTCGCGCAGCCGCTCGTGGGCCCGGGCGTGCAACATGTGCACGGCGCCGCGCGAGCGCCCGACCTCCTTAGCCACTTGTTCCACCGATCGCTCTTCGAGGTCGAACAACTGAACGACCCGACGATACGTCGCAGGGAGCCGCTCGATGGCCTCCAAGAGGTGTGTGACCTCCTCGCGGCCGCCGACGATCTTCGACGCGGAGCGGCCACCACCGGCGAGCGCGTTCAAGAGGGTCCGCGCCGAGCGCCCGTCCGGGGCATGGGTGACCCGGCGCTCAACAGGGGTGCGCTTGCGCGCCTCGAGCTGGCGCACCGCGTCGCGAGCGTTGTTCTCGGCGGTGCGGTGGAACCAGGCCTTGAAGCCCGCCACGGTCGGAGTGCGGAGGGACTGAATGCGCAGGATGGCCTCGATCGAGGAGACCTGGAGGATGTCCTCATGATCAAAGCTGCGGCTCCAGCGCGAGTCGATCGGCAGCCCCTCGCAGATGCCGGGCGCGTACCGGCGCAGGAGCACCTCGAGGGCCTCCGTGTCGCCCGCGACCGCACGCGCGACCAGCGGGTCGTCCGCGTCGTGGGGGGGGTCATCAGCCATCGATCCGAAGGCTAACCGGGCTGCGTCCGGTCGTCGACGAGGGGGCCTCTCCAACGGCCCCCGATCGGGACATGTCGATGCCGATGGCCCGAACGACGGGCGCGACCGAGGGATTGGTGCGCTGGTTCAGGCCGCAGGGAAAAAGTCGCGGAATCCGCGTGAGCCGCGTTCAGATCGAGCGCCTTCAGGTTGCCGGTCGTGCCGACGCAGCACGTCCCCTTGGCCTGCCCCTTGGGACCGAAGGCGTCGGCGCACCCGGCCACCCCTCCTGCCTGTCCTCCGCTCCTACCACCTGCGTGGGTCTATGCGACCCACACACGGCGGCGGACGTCACCAACGCGCGCCCACAACGCGCGCGACACCTCGCCATTCGGGCGTCACGACGCTCGTTCATTCATGCATACTCATTTCCGACCCAACCGCTTGCTCGCCCTCACGCTCCCCGTCCTCCTCGCGAGTCCAGCTTGGGCGCAGTCACCTGCCGAGCTGGGCTTGAGCGGCGCGCCGCCGCGCGGCGAGCCGCGTGTCCGCTCTGCCACGGTGAGCCCCCTCTCGAAGGTCCCGTTCGCGTTCATCGAGAACCGTGGCCAATGGGAGACCCCGGCGCGCTTCATCGCGACGCGCGGCCCTGTACGAATCTACGTCGAGCCGACGGCGCTGACCGTCGCGGTCGAGAGCCAGCCCGGTGAGGCGGCCGTCCCCGTCACGCGCTTCGCCTTCGAAGGCGCTGACGCTGGGGCGCGCGCGGAAGGAGTCGACGCGACAGCGGGCGTTTACAACTTCTACAGAGGCGGCGCCGACACACACGCCGAGCAGGTGCATCGCTACCAGAACGTGCTGCTGCGCGGGGTCTACCCGGGCATCGATGTGCGCCTGCGCGAGCACCAGGACCGCTTGGAGTACGACCTGCTGCTCGCGCCCGGCGCCGACCTCGATGCGGTCGTGGTGAAGTGCGAAGGCATCGAGCGGCTGGAGCTCGCAGACGACGGCCGCTTGCTCCTGCACACGGCAGGGGGCGAGGTCTTGACACAGAGCCCTCCCACGACATGGGCCGAGCTGCCTGACGGTGAGCTGCAGCCGCTCGAGTGTCACTACGTCCTGCTCGGAGACGAGCGCTATGGCTACGCATTGCCAGAACGCGCGGGAGCGCTGCCTGTAGTCATCGACCCGGGCCTCGAGTGGTCGACGTTCCTCGGCGGCGCGGACTACGAAGATTGCTACGCGATCGACCGTGACCCATCGGGTCGCATCATCGTCGCGGGCACGTCGCGCTCGATCGGCTGGTCGCTGCCGGGGGTCGGCGCGCCGTTCTCATTGAACAACGGCGGATTCGACTCCTATGTCGCGGTCCTCGATCCGTCGGCCAATGGCGCTGCACAGGTCGTGTGGTGGACGTTCTTCGGCGGCAGCCTGAACGACTGGATCTGGGACATCGACACCAACGCCGCTGGGCAAGTGTTCGTGGCAGGTGACACACTGTCACCAGACTTCCCCGTCACGGCGGGTGCGTTCCAAGCCGCGCACCTCGGTGACTACGATGGATATATCACGGTCCTCGACCCCGCCACCGGGACGCTCGTGCATTCGACGTACTTCGGCGGCAGCGGCTGGGACACAGCCCAGCGGATCATCGTCGAGGGCTCGTCGCTCGTGACAATCGGCGGCGGCACGGAGTCGCCGGACCTCGCAACGAGCGCAGGCGCGTTCGACAGCACGCTCGGCGGGAATCGCGACGCTTACTTCGCGCAGTTCGATCTGTCGCTGACCGGCGCAGCGTCGCTGCTCTACTCGACGTTCGTGGGCGGCAGCGGCCAGGACGGGTGGGTGTCTGAACGTCAGTTCGACCTCGCTCGAGCGGCGAGCGGCGTCGTCGCCGTAGTGACGAGCTCCTTCTCGAGCGACTTCCCCGTGACTCCGAACGCATACGACTCGACGAACGGCGGCGGTCAGGACCCCGTGCTCATCGAGATCGACCCGTCCATGCCCGGGGCCTCCGGGCTCGTCTATGGCACGTACCTCGGCACCGCGGCCGCCGAAGGGAGCTCGCAGATAGAGATCGATCCAAGCGGCGGTTACATCATCACGGGTTTCAGCTATTCGCCGCTGTTCCCGACGACGCCCGGCGCTCCGTATCGCACCTTCATCGGCCCCGTGGGGTTCAATGACGGTTGGCTGATCAAGTTCGACCGGACACAGGCGAGCCAGCTCGTCTACTCGACCTACCTGCCCGGGGGCGGCTACGAGGGCTTCTTGCAGCTGCAGGTGGACACCAACGGCACGGTCTATGGCGTCGGCTTCACTGGCCGGGACAACCTGGTCAACAACAATGTGCCGATCACGTGCAACGCGCTGGACAAGACGTTCGAGGGGCCGTGGGAGGGCTTCGTCCTCGCGCTCACACCCGCCGGCAACGGCCTGAGCGATGTGCACTACCTGAGCTATCTCGGGGGCACTGGAGCGGACCAGACCAATGACGTGCTCATCGAGTCGATCGGCGGCACGCCTGTGCTCGTCGTGAGCGGGACGACGCTCGCGACAGACCTGCCGACGACGCCGGGCGCCTTGCAGCCTGTCCAGGGAGGCGACGCCGACGGCTTCGCCGTTCGTATCCGACTGAACCCGTACTTGATGTGCATCGCCAACCCGAACTCGGCCAGCACAGACGGCGCACACCTCTGCGCGAGCGGCTCGACCGACCTCGCGGCGAACAACTTGAACCTGTTCGTGAACGGCCTGCCCGGGAGCAGCCTGGGCTACTTCTTGATGTCGAAGACCGAGGCCGCGCCGTTCGCGCTCCCCGCGCCGAGTGAAGGCACCCTCTGCTTGGGCGGCACGATCGTGCGCTTCGCAGCGTTCGTGCAGGCCGCGAATATCAACGGCACCGTCAGCTTCAGCCCCGACCTCGCGAACATCCCGTCGCCGGGCGCCCCCCTCGTTCCGGGCGATACGGCGGTCTTCCAATATTGGTATCGCGACGTCGGCGGTCGCTCGAATACGTCGAGCGGGGTCGCCGTGACCTTCGACTGATTCGAAGCGCAGGGTCGTCGACCACGGAACGTCCCGGCCCACTGGGCCGGGACGTTCCGCTGCGCGCACGGGCCCAGGGCGGCCCTGAACTGCCGCTCGGAGCCCGCCAGCCCAGTCCACCCGGCGACCCGCCCCCTCGGACGCGGCAAGTCTTTCGTCGCGCCATCCGAGCGGCACTCCTACGCTCTGATCAGAAGCGAGCCACCCACGACTTGAGCGCCGAGCCACTGCCCCCTGACGCGCCCGCTGACGCGCCCCGCGACGCCATCGCGAGCGCCTTCGACGACTGCGCGTCGCCAGCGGTCGAGCGAGCGGCCAACCCGACGTTCCAGCGCCGCACGCTCGGATCATTCGAGCTGGAATCCGTCCTCGGCGAGGGCGGCTTCGGGGTCGTCTTTCTCGCGCATCAACACGGTGCGCTTGACCGGGTCGTCGCGCTGAAGGTGTTGCGCACCCCGCTGATGGGCGCGGAGACGACGCGGCGCTTCGAGATCGAGCGCCAAGTGCTCGCCCGCCTGGAGCACCCAGGGATCGCGACGATCCATGAAGCCGGCGTGTCCGAGCTCGGCCAGCCCTACTTCGCGATGGAGTACGTCGCCGGGCCGCAGCTCACGACGTACTGTGAGGCGCACGCAGCATCGCTGCGCACGCGGCTGCAGCTCTTCATGGCCGTATGCGCCGCGGTCCATCACGCCCACGAACGAGGGGTCGTCCACCGCGACCTAAAGCCAGCCAACATCTTGGTCGCGACCGTCGACGGTCAGCCCCATCCCAAGGTGATCGACTTCGGCATTGCCAAGCTGAGCCAGGACCAGGACGAGGTCCTGACGCTCCGCACGCAGACAGGCCAGGTGCTCGGAACTCCCGAATACATGAGCCCCGAGCAGGCGGACGGCTCCGTGCGCGTGCTCGACGGCCGCAGCGACGTCTACGCGCTCGGGGTGATCCTGTATGAGCTGCTGACGGGGACCCTCCCACTGCTCGAGCGTGAAGCGGGCGGCCTCAGCATGCACGACCTCCTGCGCACGATTCGCGACGTCGAGCCACAGCGGCCCTCGACCCGTTTGATCAAGCGAACGAGGAGACCGAGCTCGCGCCACGCGCGCAGCTCGGGCGCCCTCGTCCCCGCGAACAAGGTGCGCGGCGACCTCGACTGGGTCTGCTTGAAGGCCCTCGAGAAAGACCCAGACCGACGCTATACGACCGCTCAAGAGCTGGCGGCAGACCTGGCGCGCTACGTCGAGGATCGCCCGGTGCTCGCGCGGCCGCCGAGCCTCACGCACTTGGCCGCGAAGTTCGTGCGCCGCCACCGGGGGCTCGTCGTCGCTGCGGGGCTCTTGTTTGCTTCGCTCGTGGCAGGCATCGCCGCGACGACCTACTCGCTTCAACGCGCGATCCAACACGGCGATGCGGCGCGCGCGGATCGCGCGCGCTTCGACGGGCGGCGCCTCGCGGCCGAGTCGCAGCTCGCGTCTGCCGACGACCCGACCCGCGCGATCCTCCTGGGCCTCGAGGCAGCGCAGCTCATCGAGAGCGCCGCGGTCAACAATGCCCTGCTCGCAGCCATGTCCAAGTGGACGGAGGAGTCCGTCCTCGAAGGCCACCAGCGCATGGCGTGGGGCAAGGGGGTCTTCTTGCGCGACGGGACGCTCCTTCTCACTGCGACCGACGACCCCATGATACGCCTGTGGGATACCGCAACGGGCTCGCTCCTGAGGTGCATCGGCCGCGGTGATGCGCTGCTCGCGGACATCGCAGCCGCCCCGGATGGACGCTGCGTCGCGACCGCGGCGCAGGACGGGCGCGTGGTCGTCTGGGACCTCGACACAGGCTCGTCCGTCTTCGAGCTCCCCCGCCGCGAGCAGGCCGCGACGCAGGTCAAGTACGACCCATCGGGGACGACGCTCGCGGTCGCATACGCCACTGGTCCAGTGCGTACGTTCGACGCCGCGACCGGCGCCGAGCGGCAGACCTATGGTCCGCTTCCCAGGCCATGTTCGGAGCTCGAGTTCAGCGCGACGGGGACCTACCTCGCTGTGAGCGAGGCCGACGTGCTGCACATCTTCCGCGTGGAGGATGGCGACGAGACGACACGGTTCGCGCCCGCGGAGACGGCCTTGGCGCCGCGGATCCGGAGCATTCTCTCGCACCCGACAGAGGACCTCTTCGCCTTGCGCCTGGAACGTAGGAGGAGCAACGAATGGGGAGCGTTGTTGCTGAGCGCCGAGGGCGAGGTCCTCGCCACGGAGGCTGACCTCCGGCCGCTGAGCTTCTCTCCGGACGGCCGCTGGCTCATCGGCAGCATCGACGCCGGGGACGAGCGGCTCGCGCTCGGGCGGCTGCATGTCCAGACCCGAACGCTCCAGCGCTCGGCGCAGTCCCATGCCGGGATACGAATCCTGCCGCTCGGCGATGACCTGGCGCTCTGGACCACGGCCGAGCAGACCATTCTGAGTTCGACGGCGTCGCCGTCGGCGACAGCGGAGCTCAACGGGCACCGCTATGCCACTTTGGGGGCGGCCTGGGATCCAGCGACGAGGCGCATCGCAACGTGGTCCCGAGATCGCTCGGTCCGCCTCTGGCAGGTCGATGCTCCGACGCGCCCGTTCTTGCTGCCGCTCGCTGACGTCGGGGCAGTGCACGCCTTGGGGCGCTCCAATGAAGGGGTCCGCGTCTTGTTCACCTCTGCTTCGGAACCGCCAGTCGTTCGGGTCTACAACGTCGACCGAGGCGTCGTCGAGCTCGAGCTGCCGGACGTTCGCGCGCAGAAGAGCCAACTGGCGCGGAACGGTTCACGCGTCGTAGCCGTCCCACGTCGAGCATCCGCCGGTTCGGTCGATGACGAGCAGCACGAGGTCATCTCGATCGACCTCACAACCGGCACGACCCAGCGCTTCGACCTCGGCGCCTCGATCAGCGACTTCTGCGTCTCTGACGATGGCAGCGCTTGCGTCTTTCAGGCCGGGGTCGAGAAAGAAGAGGTCCGCACGCTCGACCTGAACACTGGCGCCCAAGTCACGGTGGCGGCGCGGACCCAACCGACTCACCTCCATGCAACGATGAACCCGAGCGCCGGCCTGCTCGTGGTGCGTGTCGACCACCAGGTGTCCGCGCTCGTACGCGCCAGCGACGGCGAGACTCTGAAGACGCTTGGGGGCCACGGCGGCGATCATTGGGCGTACGCGCTGAGCGCGGACGGCCGACGCCTCCTCTCAACGGGCGTGGCGGGGATGGCGCTCGTGCGAGACCTGGAGTCTGGCTCGACGCTGGCGGAGTATCGCGGCCTGGAAGGCGTCAATGACCACGCGGGCTTTGCGCGCGGAGAGACGCTGGCATGGTCGCAATCGGGCGAGGCGATCCACCTGTTCGTGGCAGGCACGGGCGAGGCCTTTGCGCGCCTGACCCCCCACGACGGGCGCTTTTGCAATCCGGTCGAGAGCGGCGACGGCCGGTTCTTGCTGACAGTGACCACGACGGGGTGGTTCCAGCGCTGGCCGCTCGACCCGGTCGCATACGCTCGACGGATCGCGCCGCGCGAGCTCGAGCCCGAGGAGCTGGAGCGCTTCCAGATCGGGGACGACGCGGCCCGCCTCGCTCGGATGGAAGCCCACGCTCGCGCGATAGGGACTGGCACGCGGTTGCAGCGCGTCGCCCGCATCCACCGCCAGAAGGGCGACATCGAGCGCGCGAGCCAGCTCCTCGCCGAAGCGGTGGCCACCGGGACCTGTGACGAAGGGGTGTGGCTCGATCATTTTGTCGCGCTCTGCGAACAGGCGCAGGCGCTCTCCGACCCGGTGCGCCGCGCCGCGTTGCTGGAGCAAGCGACGGCGGCCTTGCAGCGGGTCGGCGAACTCGGCCTGCCACCGTCGCGCGCCGCTGCCGAGATCGCGCCGGGGCTGCTGGCAGAGCACGCGGCGCTGCAGGCGCTCGCGTCAGAGTGACTGGGTCGCCGGAGCACAGCCCCTGTCCTTTGTTGCTGAGCGATTCAGTGCGCGGGCGCGGGCCTGCGAATCGGCCCCTGTGGCTCCGGCGCCTCGGCCTCCAACGCGAAGTAGCCTGCAGGGACCTGGACCCCGACCTCGAAGCTCTCGATCGTCGACTTGATCTCGCCGATGAGCGGGTGGCTCAACTGGGTCCGCGTTTCGAAGGGCCAGTGCATTCCGCTCACCTCGCGGACGTCGCCGTACTCAGTGGTGCGGCCGATGCGGCCGAGCGTCTCCATGACCGCCACCTCGCGGACCTGGACGACCTGCGCCGTCTCCGCGTCGACAAAGAAGGTCGGCGCCGGACCGGAGGTGTCGCCGGCCCGCACGACCAGCAGCTCACGACCGCCTCGTTCGAGGCGTTGCAGCGTCGTCAACTTCGGAAAATGCGCCCGCCAATCGCCGAGGTGCGCGAACGGAGTCTCATCACGAAGCGCCGTCGCCAAGCCTGCCTCGACGGGCTCGACCGGGCCGTCCCCGCGTTGGCTTCGTACGACTTGACCATCGAAGGCATAACGCGCGACATCGTCTGCCGAGCGCTCCTCGAAGCGCCAGTGGTTGGGCCATTCGAGCCACGCATCGGCGGTCCCCTCGCGATTGATCTTCGCGACGTTGATCTTCCGAGTCAGGTGGACGGGCCCGACCTCCTCGAGGCGCGCGAGGCCATAGACGTCGGCCACGCGCGAGGCCACATCCGCTGCCAACGGCAAGTCGGGCGCGGGCGCGAAGCGGCGCTCGACGTGGTCCCCGATGCGATATCCAACGACGGCGCCCTCTGCGTCGCGCTCGAACTGCAGCACGGCGTCTGGCTCCTGGGCGAGCTTCCAGCGGTCGTTCCCCACGAACACGAGGCGCGCAACGACGCGGCCGAGGACCTCGAGCGCGAGGTGCTCACCGTCACGCACGATGCCGCGATAGAGATCGGCTTCGTCCTCGCGGTAGTAGCCCAGGTAGTCCTCGAGCGGCGGGGCCGCTTCGATGGGGTCGAACGGCGCGCCAAGGAGCAAGCGGCCGAGCTCTTCTTCGACGCGCGTCCCCGTGCTCGTCCCGCGCGACTGCGTGAAATAGAGCACCAGCGCGCGTTGCTTTGGAAAGGCCCAGGCGTGTGTGCCATCGGAGCCCGTGTGCCCAAAGACCACGACCTTGCCGTCGTCGTCGACCCAAAGCTGCATCAACGACCCATAGCGCACAGCGAGGCCCGGGAAGCCTGTGCTGGCTCGCATGGGATACGGCCCCGGCGCGAGGGTCGCGCGCACGGAGCGCGCCTTCAGGAGCCGGCCGTCGGGCCCGAGCCCACGGCGCAGCCACAGGTCGAGGAAGCGCGCGTAGTCGATCGTCGTGGAATAGAGCCCCTGTGACCCCAGGAACACGGGGAACAAGGGCGCGTCGTCCGGGGCCCAATAGCGCTGCCAGTGCCCAGGCGACCCCGCGTAGTTGGCGGAGACACGCGCGCGCAGGGGGTGCGCCAAGGTCATCAGCGGGGCGCTCTCCGTCATCCCGAGCGGCGTGAGTAGGCGCTCGGCCAGGAACGCCTCCGCCGGCGCTCCGGTCACGGCCTCGATCACCGCGGTGAGCGTGTCGGTGCCTTGGTCGCTGTACTGGAAGGCGCTCCCGGGCGCGAAGTCGAGGGCATGGCCGCCCCCGAGGTCCGCGACGGCGCGGAGGCTCTCGAGCGTGCGCGGGTCCCGATCGAGGATGAGCGACATCGGCAGGCCGCTCGTGTGGTGCATCAGTTGCTCGAGCGTGACCTCGCGCGTCACGTCGTTGTCGAACGAGGGCAAGAAGCGCGCGACTTGGTCACGTTCGCTCAGGCGCCCCTCGTCGATCAACATCCGCGCAGCGGCGCCGATCAATGGCTTCGTCATCGAGCGCACGCAGAAGACGCTGCCGGGGCTCATGGTGACGCCAGCCTCGCGGTCACGCCAACCGAAGGCGGCGTGCGCGATGGTGCGCCCGTTGACGACGACCAGGAGCTCGGCGCCGACGACCTCGTCGTCGTCGACGAACGTCGCGATGAGGTCTGTGAGCGCTGTGACGCGAGCTGGGTCGATGCCCTCGGCCAAGGCCGTCGAAGGGGGGAACACGACCTCGTCGGGTTCAGGCGATTGAGCGTGCGCTCGCGAGGGCGCGAGCAGCAGCGGAGTCAGGGCGACGAGGAGCGTCAACATGGAGACCAATCAAGGCTGGAGAGCGGAGAGGACAGCGCGCACGGTCGAGCGCTGAAAGGGGGCGCCGACCTTGATGCGCGCGAGCAGCGCCATCCCTTGGGTCAACGCCACGAGTTCACGTGCGACGTCGCACGGCTCGAGGCCGGCGCGCAGCTCGCCCGCGTCGAGCGCGCGGCGCAGGGCGCGCGCGAAGGCCTCCTCGAGGCGGCGGAGGTAGCATCGTAAGGACCTCGGCGAGGTCCGCGCCCTCAGCCTACACCGATCGGTCAAAGCTAGAGCGCCAAGGTCGTGACTTGCACAGGGCGCCGCCGCACGGCGACGCGGAGGGGGCACGATCCGAGCTTGCAGTCGTCGTGGCAGGCCTTACCGAGGCAAAACCTTGATCCGCCCGGCGGGAGCTATCGGTCGTCGGTCGCCGTGCCTACTGTGGAGCGACTGCATCATCTCCTCCTTTCCCTGGCCTGCCTTGGAACCCACTCATGCGACACACCACCCTCGGACTGCTGGCCTGCGCCCTGTCGTTGGCCCCCACCGCTGCTGCGCAAGTCGGCTATGCGGTCGACTCGAACTTGGACGAGCTCTACTCGGTCGACCTCACGACCGGCGCCGTGACCCTGATCGCGAGCACGCTGAACAACGGCCTCGACACGCCAGCCGGCCTCGCTTGGCGGGATGACATCTCGGAGCTCTGGACGATCGACCTCGGCGGCGGTGAGGTCGGCCCGATCGATGTCACGACCGGGACGTTCACGCCGGTGCTCCAGACGAACCTCAACGGCTGGCAGGGCATTGCGTGGGACCCTGCGCGCAGCGTCTTCCTGCTCGCGAACCAGGACGACAACAACTACGAGCTCGACCCGGTCACGGGGGTCACGACGCTGCTCGGAAACTCGGGCTTCGGCCTGATCACCGCGATGGACTTTGACGGCGCGGGCGTCCTCTGGGGCATCGACTTCAGCGGCGCGATCGTACAGATCGACGTCGCGACGGGCGTGGGGACCCAGACCGGGACGACGTCGGCGAACATCCAGGGCCTCGCGATCGATGGGAACGGGACCTGGTACGGGGCGAACACGACCGACGACTCGCTCTACATCATCGATCCCATGACCGGCGCGGCGCAGCTCGTCGGTCCGATGACGGGCCTGCAGTTCGTGAAGGGCTTCGAGATCCCGACGATGGGCGGCAACACACCGATCGGCACGAACTACTGCACTGCGAACGCCAACTCGACCGGCGTCATCGGGCGCATCTCGGCGTTCGGTTCCCGCGTCGTCGCGAACAATGACGTGACCTTGGAGGCGCGTGACCTTCCGCTGAGCTCGTTCCTCTTCTTCTTGACCAGCACGACGACGGGCATCGTCATGAACCCGGGCGGCAGCCAAGGCAACCTCTGCCTCAGCGGCAGCATCGGGCGCTACGTCGGGCCGGGGCAGATCCTGAACTCGGGCGCGCTCGGCACGGCGAGCCTGGCGCTCGACCTGAACCAGACGCCGACTCCGACGGGCTTCGTCTCGGTGATGGTCGGCGAGAGCCGGAGCTTCCAGGCCTGGTACCGCGACGTCTCGGGCGGCGTCGCGACCTCGAACTTCACGGACGGCACGACCGTGACCTTCCAGTAACAGCACCTGGCACGTCCCAGCGCTGCTGCAGAGGCCCAGCGCTGCTGCAGAGGCCCAGCGCTGCTGCAGGGCGATCTGCGCTGCGAGGGTGAGGTCCGGACCCGGCACCTCACCCTCGCAGCGCAGATCGCCTGCAGCAGCGCTGGGCCTCTGCACCCGACCCGCTTTACAGACAAGCGGCGCAGGAAAGTCGCCCCCGCGCCCCACGGTCGCGCACAGAGCCCTAACCTCTGCGGGCCATGCCCGAGTTCCCGGCCCAGAAGTTCGCCCCCCATCCCGGCAAGACCGCCGAGCGCGAACAGGTCGCAGCCCGCCCGCCGCACGCCGCTCCCTGGGCCGAGCTCGCGGTCACCACCAACTTCAGCTTCCTGCGCGGCGCGAGCCACCCCGAAGAGTTCGTCCGCGCCGCCGCCGCCGCCGGGCACCGCGCCGCCGCCATCGCCGACCGCAACTCGCTCGCCGGCGTCGTGCGCGCTCACATCGCCGCCAAGGAGGCCGGGCTGCCGCTCGCCGTCGGGGCGCGGCTCACGCTCAGCGCGCGCGAACGAGCGCGCACAGCAGGCCACGCCAACGGCGCAGCCGCCCACACACCGCCCGAGCTCTGCCTCTACGCCACCGACCGCCGCAGCTACGGGCGGCTGAGCCGCCTCCTCACGCTCGGCAAGCTGCGCGGGCCGAAGGGCTCCTTTCAGCTCGACCTCGACGACCTCGCCCAGCACGCGGAGGGGCTGCTCGCCGTCGTCCTGCCGCCCGAGCCCGGGCCCGGGCGGCCCGCCAGCGCGCCCCTCGACGCGGCCTACCTCGCCGCGACTCGCGAGCTGCGCGGAGTCTTCGACGACGACCGGCTGTCGCTCGCCGTCACGCGCCTCGCAGGGCCCGACGACCGCGCGCTCGGGCGCGCCATCCACGCGCTCGGCGCGGAGCTCGACGTGCCGCTCCTGGCCACGTTCGACGCGCACGCGCACGCCGCCGAGCGCCGCGCGCTGCAGGACGTCGTGACGTGCATCCGCCACGGGCTGTCCCTCGACCGCGCCGGGCTCGCGCTGTTCCCGAACGGCGAACGCCGCCTCGTCGCGCCCGAGGACGCCCTCGCGCGCTTCGCCGACGCGCCAGCGCTGCTCGCCCGCGCCGCCGACGTCGCGCTGCGCGCCAGCGCGTTCTCGCTCGACGAGCTCGAGTACCGCTATCCGAGCGAGGTCAACGACAGCGCCGACGACGCGCAGCAGCACCTGATGGACCTGACGTGGGAGGGCGCGCGCGAGCGCTATCCAGGCGGCGTCCCAAACGCCGTACGCACGCGCATCGAGCACGAGTTCGCGCTCATCGCAGAGCTGCGTTACGCGCCCTACTTCCTGACCGTGCACGACCTCGTGCGCTTCGCGCGCCAACGCGGGATCCTCTGCCAAGGGCGCGGCGCCGCGGCGAACTCCGCGGTGTGCTACTGCCTCGGCGTCACGTCCGTCGACCCCGATCGCGTGGACCTGCTCTTCGAGCGCTTCCTCTCGAAGGAGCGCGGCGAGCCCCCCGACATCGACATCGACTTCGAGCACGAGCGCCGCGAAGAGGTCATCCAATACGTGTACCAGCGTTACGGCCGCCTGCGCGCCGCCCTCACCGGCGTGATCGTCAGCTACCGCGGGCGCAGCGCCATCCGCGAGGTCGGCAAGGCGCTCGGCTTCTCGCTCGACCTCGTCGATCGCCTGGCGAAGGACATCGACTGGTGGCACGACGCGCTCGGGAGCAACGGCACACCGGGGCGCGACGAGAAGCTGCGCCAGGCCGGCCTCGCGCCCGACGCGCCCGAGGTCAAGCGCTACATGCGCCTCGCGAGCGAGCTGCTCGGCTTTCCCCGCCACCTTGGCCAGCACGTCGGCGGCTTCGTCATCACCGAGGACCCGCTGTGCGAGCTCGTCCCGATCGAGAACGCCGCGATGCCGGACCGCACGGTCATCGAATGGGACAAGGACGACATCGACGCCCTCGGCATCCTGAAGGTCGACCTGCTCGGCCTCGGGATGCTGACCGCGATCCGCAAGTCCTTCGCGTTGATCGAGAGCGTAGGCGACGACGGAGCCCAGCGCGAGGGCGGCCGCTTCGACGTGCCGACGGCGGGCTTCGCGCTGCACACGATCCCTGCCGAGGACCCCGCCGTCTACGACATGATCTCCGCCGCGGACACGGTGGGCGTCTTCCAGATCGAGTCGCGCGCGCAGATGTCAATGCTGCCGCGCCTGCGGCCGCGCGAGTTCTATGACCTCGTCATCGAAGTCGCGATCGTGCGTCCCGGGCCGATCCAGGGCGACATGGTGCACCCGTACCTGCGCCGCCGGAACGGTGAAGAGCCCGTCTCGTACCCGAGCGAGGGCGTGCGCAAGGTCCTCGAGAAGACCCTCGGCGTCCCGCTGTTCCAGGAGCAAGCGATGGCGCTCGCCGTAGTCGCCGCGGGCTTTACGCCGGGCGAAGCCGACAAGCTGCGCCGCGCGATGGCAGCGTGGAAGCGCAAAGGCGACCAGATGAAGCGCTTCGGCGAGAAGCTGATCGACGGGATGCTCGACAACGGCTACGACCTCGAGTTCGCCGAGCGCATCTTCAAGCAGCTCGAGGGCTTCAGCGAATACGGCTTCCCAGAGTCGCACGCGGCGAGCTTTGCGCTGCTCGTCTACGTCTCCTCGTGGCTCAAGCTGTACCACCCCGCCGCGTTCTGTGGCGCGCTCATCAACTCACAACCGATGGGCTTCTACGCGCCCGCACAGCTCGTGCGCGACGCAGAAGCGCATGGCGTCCTCGTGCGGGAGATCGACGTCAATCACAGCGGCTGGGACTGTCGCCTCGAGCGCGTGGCGCCAGACGCGGCGCGCCCAAATCGCGCGGACGGGCCGGCGCTGCGGCTCGGCATGCGGCTCGTCAAAGGGCTGCGCGAGCTCGACGCGCGCGCGGTCGAGCGCGCGATCGCGCGGCACGGCCCCTTGACCAAGCTCGCGGACCTGCACGCGCTGTCCGGGGTGCCAGCCAAGCGCTTGAAGCCGCTCGCGTACGCCGACGCGTTCCGCTCCCTAGGGCTCGCGCGTCAAGAGGCCCTGTGGGCTGTACGCGGCCTGCGCGACGAGGGCCCGTCACTGTTCGCAGACCTGCGCGAGGTCGATGAAGGGGCGGGCGCTGAGGCGCTGCCGGAGGTCCCGCCGCTGCAGCAGGTCGTGCACGACTACGCGTCGCACCAGCTCTCGCTGAAGGCGCACCCGATCTCGTTCCTGCGCCCCGAGCTCGAGCGCCGCGGCGCAGTCCGCGCGGCGGAGCTCGCCGATCCGCGCAAGTTCGCGCAAGACCAGCGCGTGAAGGTCGCGGGCCTCGTCCTCGTGCGCCAGCGCCCTGCGACGGCGCAAGGGATCATCTTCATGACGCTCGAAGACGAGTCCGGCATCACGAACCTCGTCGTTCACCCGAGCACCTTCGAGCGTCACCGCGCCGAGGCCCGCCACGGCGTCGCGCTCTTCGTCGAGGGCAAGGTCGATCGCTCGGACGCGGTCGTGCACGTTGTTGTCCAACGCTTCGAGTCGCTGGACGAGCGCGCGCGCGCCCTCGCGTCCGTGTCGCGAGACTTCCACTGAGCGCTCACAGGTGCAAACAACGATGGAGCGGCGCGCGAAGGAGCGCGCCTCTTACGGCACAGACGAGGCGCTCGCCGTCACGCCGGCGAGCAACCGCTTCGAACCTGGGTCATCGCTCGCGATCCATTGGTGCAAGATACCGACCTGCGAGAGCGCGCGCTCGATGCGTTGACGTCGACCCTGCGACTGGCCCGAGTCAAGCCCGACGCCGACCAGCACATCGCTGTCGCTGCACACCGCGTCATAGTGACGGTCTGGACTGCGACGGAACAAGTTCGCCATCCATGCCCCACCGACTACGCCGAGCGCGGTGCCCAAGAGCGCGCCGATCGCGACCGCAATCGGGATGGTCCACCCGACGAGACTGGCCGCGAGCGCGCCAGAGAGCGCGCCTGCGGCTGCGCCCGTGACGACCCCTGCGACGCGCCCCCCCGCGCGCGCGTGCCGCGCAGAGTTCAGCACCTCAATCGCTCCATCGCCGCTGAACGGGCGGACGGTCGCGACCTCGTTGCCGACGAGTAGCACTTCGCTCAGAGGGATGCCGGCGCTGACGAGGCTGCGCACGCCGCGCTCGGCCTCTTCCGCGCTCTCGCAGGTCCCGACGATGTATCCGTACGGAGAGGTCGATCGGAGGAGGTCCGCTGGGACGGTGCGATCCGGCGCAGCGGTCGCGCTGACAAGGTGTTCGGATTGCTGGCTCATGACCAGAACGTGGGTCATCGGCATTGCAGAGAGCATGGCGTTGCCTGAAAGAGCGCTCATGCAAGGTCGCTCATGCAAGGTCGCTCATGCAAGGTCGCTCATACAGGGTCGCTCATACAGGGTAGTTGAGCGCTGGTGAGACGCGCAGCCGAGCACCATCGACCGAAGCATCGGTCGACGTCGAGAGGGGTGCATGAACTTTGCTTCAGCCCGAAGTTAGTTGATCCGGGCTGGCATCGCCCATGAGAGCGGGGCGACGCGCCTCGTCGCTGCTACGACCTCACTGCGCATCGCATCGAGGTCGCTCGTGCCACACCGGAGGTCAACTCACATGCTCAAAGCCGCCATTCTCTGCCTGACACTCGCGACACCGATCCTCTGTGACAACGACGGAGACGTCACGCGCAGCGCGCTCTCGCTAGACCGCCTTGTCGGATCTCGTGTCGTCGCCGATTCGGAGTCATCGACGGGGGTCGAGGTCGTCGGCACCGTCGAAGACCTGATCGTCGACGCGGTCTCAGGGGCCGTTGCGCGGATCGTAGTCCGTGACGTCATGGGTGCCGCACAAGACAGCGACGAGGGCGCTGAGCCGCCGCTCCGCAGCGTCCCTCTGGACGACGTGACCATTGCGCCGAGCGGCAAGCGCGCGATCGTCACGTTCGGCCTGACTGCAGAAGACTATCGGGTGCTGCCCACCATCGACCTCGAGCGCGAGCTGCAACCTGTCGAGGGTCAGCCGACACGCCGCGTCACCGCAACGAGCCTGCGCGGCGCGGCCCTCGTGACGATGGACGGGACAAAGCTCGGGAGCGTGACGGACGTATGGCTCGACGTCGCTGCGGACCGCATCGACTTCGTAGAGCACGAGGTCAGCGGTGGCGCCGCGGGCGCGCCGTTCAGCGTCGTGAAGTGGACCTTCACGGAGGGTGCGGCGCCCAGCGGCGAGGTCCAGCGCGACTCGGAGTTCGTGCTCGCCATCCCGCGGATCTCGCCGGACGACCACCGCACGCTCAAGCACCGCGACTATCGCGCGCTGCTCCGGACTTCCTACGGCGTCAAGCAGCCCGACACCGACGCTTGACGTGAGTTGGCGCCGCGTCCATCCACGCTCGCTGCCCGACGGTACCGACTGACGTGACGCGCCTCCCACGCGAAGCTGGGCCCGGCAGAACAGGCCCGACCTCCCGGCCAAGCATGAGGAGGCGCGGCTAGCGCCCAGCCTCGCCAGCAGGCGCGAGCGACGCGAGCGTGCGCAGGGGCCCACCGTCGGGCGCGGCCTCGATGTCCGCGATGAGGGCATCGACACGCGCGAGGTGCTCGGCCATGTTGCCCGCTCGGTCGCGGGCTTGCAGTCGCTGGCGCAGGTCGCGCAGCCCCGGCAGCGCTGGCCGCGCCGCGCCGCCGTACTTCGCGAGCGCGTCGAGCGCGCCCTTCAAACGGTCCTTCATGCCCCACTGGTCGATCTCGGTGACCGCGAGCGCGAGCTCCAAACCCTCTGCGATCCGGTGTCGCGCGAGCAGGTCCAAGCCCGCGAGCCTCACGCCGCTCGCGAACATGACGCCGCTCGGCGAGGGCGTGCGGATGGCCTCGACGATCGCCGGCAAGAGCGGCGTGATGTCCTCGAGCGAGAGGTTCTTGAAGACCGTCACCAGCGCGCCCCGCGCGCGCCCGTCGTCGTTACGCATCAGTCGCTCGACCGCCGGTAACAAGAGCCCGCGGTCGATCCCCGTGAGGTCGCGGGCCAAGAGGCCGCGGCCGCCGAGCGCGCCGCCAGGGTAGAACAGACAGAACGCGAGGTAGCGCTGAAAGAACTCGCGCGGATCAGCAGCGTCCTCGCGCAGCGCCAGGCGCAACATCAATGGCGCGGCCTCGCGCGCGGCCGGGCCGATGCCTGCGAGCGCGTAAGACGCCTGGATCCGCAGCCACACATCAGGCTCCTCTGGCTCCCCAGGCTCCTCTGGCCCCTCTGGCTCCTCTGGCCCCTCAAGCCCTTCTAGGGCGCGGGTCAACGCCGGCACCGCAGCGCTCGCCCTTGCGCCCAGCGCAGCCAAGGCCTGGCAAGCGCCGTAGCGCCCGTCGCGCCCCGCTCCGGCGAGCAACTCCAGCAACGCCGGGACGTGGTCGCCCTCCTGCTTCGCCAACGCGCTCGCGGCGCGCGCGCGGACGGCGGGCGACCAGCTCTCGAGCAGCCGCAACAACTGCGCAGCGCTCAGTGAGTCGTAGTGGGCGGCCCCGTTGCTCCAATAGTCGAAGCCGCGGCCGGCCTCGACGGCCTCAGCGAGCTCCGTGGGGCTCAACAGGCCCTCGGCGTCGGCGCCCCTGCCCGTGATGTACAGCCGCTTGCGCGAGAGCGTGTTCGCGAGCACAAACGCGCCGGTGCAATCCCAGCCGACGTACTTGTGCTCGGCGCCGTCCATGCCGGCTCCGCCTTGATAGGGGAAGCTGCCGTCGTGCGCGCGTCCCAGCTCGTAAAGCCAGCGCTGTTCGCCCAGGAACGCCGCGACCGCGTCGTCGCCGCCGCGCGCAACGCCGAGCGGGCCCCATAGGAAGCTGAAGTAGTTGCCCGTGTGGCCGCGCTCGCGCTCGGCGTATGAAGCCGCGGCCATCCGCGCGAAGAACTTCGCCTCAACGCGTCGCCCTTGCAGATCGAAGATCAGCGCCGCGAGCGAGTTCTTTCCGTTGTCGTCGTGCGCGTCCCAACCTGGCCGGTGATCGCCGTACGGAATCGCGCCCTTGCCGACGTAGAACGCCGCGAAGCGGTTGGCGCGCTCGATCGCCGCTTCGAGCTCGGGGTCCTTCACCCCGCACTTGCCGGCCAGCACCAGAGCGAGGTGGCAAACGAGCCCCGCCTGGTTCACCGCGCCGTACCCGCCGAGCCGACCGTGCAGCCGCCCGCCGTTGAGGTCCGGCCACGCCATGCCGTGCCCCCACGTCCCGACGCCGCTCTGGCCTTGGGCGATCTTCGTCGCGTACTCGATGATGGCGGGCAGGACGTAGCGGTCCTTCGTCGCGAGGTAGTACTCGCACAGGAAGAGCGCGCGGTAGCCCCACTCCCAAGCGAAGAGGCCCGACGTGCGGCCCTCGAGCCGCAGCGTCGTCTGCGGGTCGCCGACCTTGCGCGCCAGCGCCTGCACACGCTCCGTGTATTGCTCCTCGCCCGTCGCCAGGAGCGCGAGCGCGTTCATCATCCCGTCGATGTCGCCCTTCATATGGCGCGCGATGTGGTCGCAGGCCTGCGCGAGGATCGCGGCGGACTTCGGGCAATCGACCGGAGCGCGCGCCGCGTAGTCGCCGAGCACCGGCAGACGCACCGTCACGCACGAGCGCTCACCAGCGCGCCAGCGCAAGAGCTCCAGGCGCCCCGCCCCGGCCGCGCTCTCCGCAAAGGTGATCGCGTCGCCGAGCGCCTTGCGCGGGTCGCGGGCGAAGGGCGTGTCGCCGAGCCCCAGGATCACATCACCGACCGCCAAGACCTCTGCGGCGGGCGTGCCCTGCGCGACCTCGGTCACGAGGATCTGCCGCGCATCGGTCGTCTCCAGCTTCCACGCCCACATCCACCCACGCGCGCCGGTCGGGCCCAGGTTCCAGTCGTGCTTGTCATCGGCCGCGCCGTCAGCCGTCAGGTCCGGCACAGGCGGCTTCACGCGTTGTGCGGACACGAGCGGCGCTGCCAGCGCGGCGCCGAGCGAGGCCGTCAGGAGCCGCAGCGTGCCCTGCCCTAGGGTGCCCTGCCCGAGGGCGACCTGCGCGACGGCGACCCCTGCGGCGAGGACCTTGAAGAGGGGGCGTCGCGTCGTGGAGCGCAGCGTGATGGGGGTCATGACAGCGCCCAGTCTACTGGCGCGGTGCGCCGCACCCGCTCCTCGGGTCACGGGCTACGATAGCGGGCGTGGCGCCCCTGACCCGCACGCAGGCATCACTCGCGCGACCCGCGCCGTGGACCGCGGCGCTCGGCGTCACCTGCGTCGCTGCCGCAGCGACCGCGCTCGGCCGCCCGAGCGCGGCGCCCGTCGCCAGCGCGCTGCAAGAGGCCGAGCCCTACATCGGCGCACCCATCCACTACGAGGCCGACACACGCGCCGACGCCGTCGCGCGGCTCACGGCGTCCGTGCGAGCGGGCTCGTTCCGCGGCACCTGGGACGAGCGACACGGGTGGCTGCCCGCAGCGCTCGCGGCGTTCGACATCCCAGTCGAGTCGCAGGTGCTCGTGTTCTCGAAGACGAGCCTGCAGGCCGACCGCATCTCGCCCACCACGCCGCGCGCGATCTACTTCAATGACGAGGTCGTGGTCGCTTGGATCTACGGCTCGCCTGTCATGGAGGTGACCGCGCTCGACCCCGTGCAAGGGCCGACGTTCTACGCGCTGCCTCAGACGCCCGACGCGTTGACCCTCGAGCGCCGCGACGACAGCTGTCTCACGTGCCACGCCTCACCGCGGACGCAAGGCTGGCCGGGGCACGTCATCCGGTCGGTGCACCCCGACGCGCGCGGCTTCCCGATCCTGCGCGCAGGGACGTACCGCACGACCGACTCGAGCCCCCTCGAAGAGCGCTGGGGCGGCTGGTATGTCACCGGCACCCACGGCGCGCAGCGCCATATGGGCAACACGACGGTGGCGAACGACGCCGAGCGCGTCGACCTGGACGCCGGCGCCAACGTGACGGACCTGGCGCAGTTCCTGGACCTCGCGCGTTACCCGTCGCCGCACAGCGACATCGTGGCCTTGCTGGTGCTGGAGCATCAGTGCGAGATGCAGAACGTCCTGGCGCGCGGCAGCTACGAGACGCGGCGCGCGCTGGACTACCAGCATGTCCTCAACGAAGCGCTGAAGGAGCCCGAGGGCCATGTCTCCGACTCTACGCGGCGCCGCATCGAGCGCGCGGCCGAAGACATCGTCGACCGCTTGCTCTTCAAGGACGCCGCGCCGCTGCAAGCGCCCGTGCAGGGCACGTCGCGCTTTGCAGAGGTGTTCCAAGCGCGCGGCAAGCGCGACGCCGGAGGCCGCTCCCTGCGCGACCTCGAGCTCCAGCGGCGCCTCTTCCGCGTCCCGTGCAGCTATATGATCGAGTCAGCGGCGTTCGCGGCGTTGCCGCCCGAGCTGCTGGAGGTCATCTGGCGCGACCTCGGCGCGATCCTGCACGGGCGCGAGGGCGCGCGGCCCGCGCCGCAGCTCGACGCGGAGGACCGCCGAGCCATCCTCGAGGTCCTCCGATCAACGCTCGACACGTTGCCCGACGGCTTCTGACGCCCTCACGGCTCGAAGCGGACCTGCAGCCCCTCCGTGAAATTGGACACCGCGACGCCGCCGGACGAGTCCCGATACCAACATTGGAACGAGAGCGTGTCACCGGCCGCGACCACGAAGGGCCCCGCCGCCGAGGGCATCGTGCGCAGGTTCGGGTGCGCGAAGACGCGCCCGACCGCCCCGGTGTTGAGGATCCCGCCGACGCCGCGCCCAATCGCGCCGCCCAGGCAGAGCGTGCCCTGGCTGCCGCCGGCATGGGCGATGAAGCCCGTCTCGCGGCTCACCAATAGGAACGCGGACGCGTTCAACGGCATCGATGACGCGGACAGAAAGAAGTTGTCCTGGCTGACCGCCGCGCTCCCATTGGCCGAGATGTGCGCCGCCAACCCTAAGGAGTTGAGGCTCGCTGTGCAGTAGTTGGTCCCGAACGTCTCGCGACGGTAGAGCGACAGCACCGTGCCGTTGTGGATGCTCGCCGTATTGTGCGAGAACTGGAGGCTCCCCTGCCCGCCGTCGCGCTGGTAGCCGATCGTGGCGCTCGCCCCGCGCGCGGCGCGGGCGCCTTCAATGTCGCGGTACAGGTACTGCGCGGCGAGGTCGCGCTGGTCGAACACCTGGACCTGAAACGTCGCGCGCGCCTGCAGCGCTGCGCCGTGGAAGCCGACGCGCTCCCACTGCACGATGAGCCGGTCTGGGAGCTCCTGGAGGTAGATCTGGCCGCGGGTGCCGCCCGCGGTGTCGATGTCGTCCCAGAACGGCAGCAGGGCCTGCCCGAGCCCGAACGCCACGACGGAGGGCAAGGGTTCGTTGACCGGGCCCAGCGCGTTGCTCGGCGCGACGAGGCGGATCCCGCCGTTGCTGCCGATCGCGATGTCGCCGTCGGTGACGATGTGGTTGCGCACGTTCGTCGTGTGCAGGGCGAAGCCCTCGTTCGAGAGCGACAACGGCGTCCCGGTCGACGAGATGTCGATGTACGTGCCCTCCGCGCCATCAACGATCGCTTCGTTGTGGCCGAAGGTCAGAGAGAGGACCAGGCCGTCCCGCACCGCGTCGCGCGCGTTGAACGAGTGCTGCACGACTTGGTCCGGGCTGGCGCCCTGGTAGCCGATCGTCGCGCCGGCGCCGCCGATCGCGCTGCCCGCGCTGATGTCGGCGTAGACGAAGCGCGCATAAACGTCGCCTTGGCTCGGGACCTGCACCTGAAACGTGATGCGGTCCTGGGAGCCGGACGCCGCCAGGCGGACGTTCGTCCACTGAATGATGAGCTGATCATTGAGCTCCTCGTACTGGATGCTGCCGAACGTCGTCACGGCGTTCGCCGAGGTGTAGGCGTCCCAGTAGGGAAAGAGCGCGATCGCGCCGCCAAAGGCGGCGGCGCTAGGGAGCGTCTCGTTCGCTGGCTGGAGCTCGTCGAAGCCGGCGCCGACCGGGCCGAAGCGCACGCCGCCGTTCACGCCGACCCGCACGAGCCCCGGCGGAAAGTGACCGTTCCCGACCGTCGACGTGAAGCTGAACTCGCCATCCTGGGTGGGCAGCACGTTCGTGCCCGTCGCAGAGATGTCGATGAACGAGCCAGGCAGGAAGTCGACCAAGGCCTCGCACGCGCCGACGTTGGCGGAGAGCGCGACGAATGACAGGGCAGGTGCCATCAAGGCGCCGAGGCGCTGGCGGCGCTTGCGAACCGACGGAGGTGAGCTCGACACAGAGTATGGACCGTTGAAGGACATGGGCATGCCGTTGCAGTGACGTAGGTGAGGCGCCGGACCCAATCGTTCTGGAGCCGCGCACCCACCTCACGCAAGGGCCCCTACAAGACCGACACGATTCCGGCCAGCGACTCCGCGCCGAGCCAGCGCCAGCCGCGCGCACGCGTGCGCGCCTGGCACACCCAACGCAGATGCCCGCGGGTGAATCCCGCAGGCATCTGGGCGCCCCGAGTCAGTCCCCGTCGCCCGAGATGCGATCAAGGAGGTCTAGAAGCTCGTGTGCGAGGCGCACCCAGTCCAAGAGCTCCTCGGGCGTCGTGCCATCGCACCCGGCCCCGTGCTCGCCGCCCATTCCAGAGCGCGCGCTCGGGCCGCCCGGCTGTCCCTTCTGGCCGCCGTCACCGCAGGGGTACCCGCCGCACCCGCCGTTGCCGCCGCCGCCGGCACCGGGTGCGTGTCCGCCCTTGCCGCCGCTGCCACCCTTGCCCCCGCCGCCGCTGAGGGCGTTGCCGCCTTCGCCGCCGCCGCCGCCCTGTCCGCCGGCCACGCCGCCTGCTCCGCCGGGCCCGCCCGCGCCGCCGGCGCCGCCCGGCACCGCGCCTGTCGAGTGGCCGCCGCGCCCTCCAGCGCCGCCATTGCCGCCGAACGTGCCGCCTCTCCCACCGCTGCCGCCGGTGCCACCGGGAGCAGGCGAGCCGACGCCGTGGGACCAGCCGCCCTCTCCGCCGCACCCGCCGTTGCCGCCGCCGTAGGGGCCGTCCCCACCGGCGCCGCCGTTCCCGCCGGCCTTGCCGTTCCCGTTCGAGGCGTCTGAGTCACCGGCGCCGCCGTGCCCGCCGCGCCCCGCGGGTTGATGCCCCGGCGTGCCGGCCGGCCCATTCGGCGCCACCTCATTGCCGCCCTTGCCGCCGCTGCCCCCGGACCCGCCGGCGCCACCTGCCCCACCGTTGCCGCCATTGCCGCCCGGCGCGCCGGCGCCGCCCGTGCCGCCGTTCGGCGGTGTCCCGGCCGGCGGCGGAGGCGCCCCCGCGGGCGGCGTGTGGTTCGACGGCGTGTCGCCCGGGTAGCCGTCGTAACCATCAGGGTGTTCGTCCGTGCCGTCCTGGCCGAACGGATACCCGCTCGGGTAATCCGCGAACTTCTTGCGCGGGGCGCCCTGCCCGCGCAGGGGTCGCAGTCACCGGCTGCGAACACCGCCGTCGTCGTTCCCACCATCAGGAACGCTGCCGCCAACGCGGCGCCCACTCGACTGATTGTCATCTCGTTTCTCCCAAGCTCAGGCTCAACGCGCTCCGAGCGCGAGCGACACCTGCACCGGGGTCAACAGCTCGCGCTCTCGATCCCAAGACACGGGCGTCGCCGACGTGGTTGCACCTGAACTGACGACAAATGTCGCGCCGCCTTCATTGCGCTCGACCCAAAGCCGGAACGAACCGTCGGCGCCTAGCTGCACGTCCTCCACGCGATCCTGCGGCCGCGTTGGATTGGCCTCGAGCACGACCTGGACGTGGACCCCGACGGGCGCAGCCGTTCTGAAGCGCCCTTCGATGGCCACCGGGTGGGCGCGCAGACGCGTCACCGTGACCGCAGCCTCGGTCGCAGCGACGTCGATGCGCGTGGCCAGAGGTCGAGCGCCGATCACGGACTTGCCCGGCGCCGCGAACGGGAAGTACCCCTCGGGCTCGACGACGACGGAGTAGGTCGCGAGCTCGAGCCCGCTCGCGCGCGCTCGCCCAGAACGATCGGTGACGAGCGCTTTGGTGACCACGCCCAGCCCGAGGTCGAACGAACGACCTGTGTCCGGATCCGTCACTCGCTCGCGGTGCACAAGGACCTTGGCGCCCGCGAACGGCGCGCCTTGCTCGTCCACGACCGTCAAGGTCAACGTCGCCGGCCCGACGCGCCAGCCCAAGTCGAGCTGGAGCGACGAGCCGGCCGTGACGGTACATGGGGTCGGCGCTGGCGGAGGCGCGTCGAAGTCCGCGGGCGGCGGCTTCAGCGCGTCCGGCGGGAGCGGCGGCAGGTTTGGCGCGCGATGGCGCTGCGGGCTGGCGAGCCACGTGCCGGGATACAGGAGCGCCTCATACCACCCTGTCTCACCGGCGTCGCACAGCTCCGCGCGCAGATAGGCCCGATCATCGCGCTCGTCGACCAAGGCGAAGCGCGCGTGTGCGTCGCGCTGGAGCGCGCCGTCAGGGCCGAGAATGCGCCCGAACACGCGCGCGCCGCGCACGACCTCGAGCGTCAACTCGTTCTCTCCTTCGAGCAGCTCCACGAGGCGCGGGCCGTACATCCCTTGCTGGCTGCGCGGCGGAAGGACGCCGTCTGGAAGGTCCGTGACGCGGACCTCGAAGGTGCCCAGAGGCAATCGCTCGACAACGTAAGTCCCGGGCTGCGACGCCTCCAGCGCCTGTGCAACGTCGGCGCCGGTTGAGTCTCGCACGTCGATCGTCAAGTCGGGCATCGGCACGCCGTCGTCGCGGACCACCTGCACGCGGAGCGTCGCGTTCGGCTCATCCTCGATCGTCAACGACTCCGTCGTCAACGGCTCGCTGGGCGCCACGGTCGCGAGCGCCACACGCCGCGCCTTCGCGGACTCGAGCTCATCCGGGTCGGCCGCCGGCGCGCGCTCGCTCGCGAGCGCTTGGCTCGGACGGTCGCTGTCGTCCAACGGCGCTGGGAGCGGCTTCCCACCAGCGAGAACGAGCCACAGAAGCGCCGCGCAGGCCGCGGCACACGCCATCCACAAAGTTCGCATCGGACCTCTCATCGCTCTCCCTCGAGTTCGTCGAACGCGCGAACGGCGCGCCCCTAACGAGACTCGACCGCATACGCCGCGGTTGCGGCGGATTCGCGGTTTAGGGCGAGATGTTGGGCCGAGGACGGTCACGCCCAGGGCGCGACCTCGGTCCGCTCAATCTGGCTTCGAGCCGATCGGCGTCGGGCGGCCGTCCGGGCCGACGGCGACCATCGTGACCTCGGCCTCGGTGACGTACTCGTGCTGGCCGCCGCCGAAGCGCCGCTGCGCCCACACCGCGACCTTCACCGTCACGGACGTGCGGCCGATGCGCAGCGTCTCGGTGAAGAGCGAGACGAGGTCGCCGACGCGCACCGGCGCCTTGAAGTCGATCTTGTCCATCGACACGGTCACGATCACGCCGGCGTGGTGCTTGTGCGCCTCCGTCGCTGCCGCAAGGTCGATCTCGGAGAGGATGACGCCCCCGAAGATCGTGCCGACCGCGTTCGTGTCGCGCGGCATCATCACCCGTTTGATGGCGGGGATCTCGTGGGCGGGAAATTCCGTGGCGTGTGCGCTCATGGGCGTGCTCAAGCGGGGCGTGCGGGAGTGAGGGACGCCTCGGCCCAAGCGCGCACACGCGCGCGGAGCTCATCGAGGGCGCCCGTGAAGAAGTGGTCGACGCCGGGGACCTCTTGGACGTCGAAGCGCTGCAGCAGCTCGGGCATCTGCGCCTTGAGCGCCGCCAGCGTCCCGAAGCCGTCTTCGCCCGCCATGATGATCGCGCCGGGCTGCGGGATCTTCAGCGCGAACGAGCACTCGTACGCCAGCACCGGCAGCGCGACCAACAACACCCGCGCGACCCGCGGCTCCTTGGGCGCGAGCCCGGCCACCGTGCGCGAGCCGAACGAGAAGCCGCCGGCCCAGACCTCGACGCCTGGGAAGCGCGCAGCGAGCCACGTGAGGACCGCGCGCAGGTCCTCTTCCTCGGCGCCGTTCCCGTCGTGCGTCCCTTCGCTGGCGCCTGTCCCGCGGAAGTTGAAGCGCACGACCGCGAGGCCCGCGTCGTGCAGCCCGCGGGCCGTGCGATGCACGACGTTGTTGTCCATCGTGCCCCCGTGCAGCGGGTGCGGGTGCGCGACCACCGCGACCGCCCGCGGCGCGGCGCCTTGTTCGGGCTCCCAGAGGACCGCCTCGAGGCGGCCGACGGGCCCTTGGATGGTGACTTTCTCGGGTCGCATGTCGGTGGGTCGCGGCCCCGGTGGCGGCCGTCTTGGGCAAAAAGGATAGGTCTCGAACGCGCAAGTCCGACCCAGAGTCGCGAGAATCCCTGCGCCTTGATCCGACGCATCTCGCTCCTGACCCGCGCGCTCCTCGCGGGCGTCTTCGGCGGCAGCGACGCCGCGGGCGCGCCGAAGGAGCGCATCCCCGTCGCGCCGCTCGTGTTCCTGGCGGCGCTCTCGGCGCTCGTCGCGGGCCTCGTGCGCGCGGAGCTGGGGCCGTATCCCATGGCGCTCGTCGGCCTCGCGCTGTCGCTGGCCCTGGGCGCGCTGCCGCTGCTCGGCGAGCTCGCGCCGCTCTTGCGGGCGGACCCGGCGGCGGAATGGGTCGGGGCGCTCCCTGTTCGGCCGCGCGAGGTGCGGGTCGCGCGGACCCTCGCCTTGGCCTGGGTCGCGGGCGGCATCGCGGTCGCGACGATCCTCCCCACCGCGCTCATGGCGCGCGACCTGGCGCTGGCCGAGCGCGCGCTGTTGGTCCTCGCCGCGGTCGCGCAGGCCTGGAGCGTCGCGGCGCTGCTGCTCTGGACGCAGAAGGCCTTGGGCGAGCGCGGTGAAGCGCTGTTGACCCTCGTGCAGGCCGCGCTCTTGGTGCTCGTGCTCGTAGGGCTGATGCTGGGGCTCCGTTCGCTGCCGCAGTTGGCGCAGCTCGAAGCGCCGACCCGCGGCCTCCTCGGGTTGCCGTGCGCCTGGTTCGCGGCGCCGTTCGCGCGCGGCGACGCGGGCGGCGCGACGGGCCTCGCGCTGGCTCTGGCGTTCGGCGCGACCGTGTTCGCCGTGGCGACGTTCGCGCTCGCGCCTTTCCCGCCCGCGCCGCGCGCGCGGCCGACGCGGTCCGCCCTCGGCGTGCTGTTGACGCCGGCGCGGCGGCTGGCCGAGCTCGTTTGGGTCACGCCGCGCGAGCGCGGGCCCTTCGCCCTCGTCTACGAAGCCCTGCCCGCCGAGCGCGACTTCGCGATCCGCACCTGGCCCCTCGTCGCGTTGCCGTTGGCGTTCCTGTTCTTGGGCGCGGACCCCACGACGCTCGAGGGTCGCGGCCTCTGGGTGCTGCTGCTCTTCGCGCCGGTCGCCTACTTGCCGTTTGTCTTGATGCACGTCCCGGTGACCGCGACGCCAGCAGCGCGCTGGCTCGTCGACACGGCGCCGATCAAGGAGGCGACGGAGCTCGACGCGGCGCGCAAGGCAGTCGCGGTGCGCGTGCTGCTGCCCTTGCACGTCGGCTTGGGCGCCCTCGCGGCGGCGCAGGTCGACGTCGCATTCGCGTTGACGCTGACCCCGGTCGCGGTGGCCTTCGGGCTGTTGACGCTGCGCTTGCTCTATCGCCCGCCGCAGCGCGCGCCGCTCTCGACGCCGCCGAGCGAGCTCGCCGGCGCGTACAGCGAAGGCCTCGCGGGCTCGGTCATGACCGTCGGGATCGTGGCGAGCTTGATCGGCATCGTCGCATGGCGCGCGCTGCCGAACGCCTGGGTGGGCTGGGTCGCGCTCGGGTGCGTGCTCTCACTGGAAGCGCTCCTCTCACGTCCAACGCGACACGCCTGAGCCGCCCCGAAGCTCGGCGGCCTCCTTGGTCCTCGAGCAGCCCTGCACTGGCGCCCCTGCGCGCTCATTGAAAGCGCGCGAGCTCGCGCTCCTCGATGAGGCCCCTGCGCACCCCGCCGGCATCTCAACTGGCGTCCTTACGCGCGGGAACGGTCGGGAACTGTCTCAAGCCGGGGCCACCGCGAGACAGAATCGGGTGCTCTGGTCACGAAATGGCACCTTGGATCTCCTATGCACCGCGGGTCGGTGCCTCATGTCGGCTGACGCTCACGCTGGCCGCGTCCCGACGCAGCAGAACCGAGGATCGACCGTCAATGTCACACCGCCCCTTAGCCGCCCTGGCGCTCACCGCTGGCCTGCTCCCGTCCGTGGCCCTTGGCCAGCTCGGCACACCCTATTGCCCCGGCGCGCCGAACTCGACCGGGGCCGGCGCGCGCCTCGCGGCCTCGGGGAGCCCCGACCCTGCCGACAACGACGTCATGCTGCGGGCCGAGGGCTTGCCTGTGGGCTCGGTCGGGTATGTGCTCGCGGCCCGCGACTTCGGGTTCACGCAGCAGCCCGGCGGCAGCATGGGCGACCTCTGCCTCGGCGGACCGATCGGGCGGTATTCCCAGTCCGTGCTGACAGCCGGGCCGAGCGGCGCCGTCGCGCTCGCGATCGACATCACGCGCATCCCCCACCCGGCGCAGCCGTTCGGTGTGGTCGCGGGCGACACCGTGCGCTTCCAGTACTGGTACCGCGACACGACGCCGGCTGGCGCGACCTCGAACCTGAGCGGCGGGCTCGCGGTGCACTTCTGCCCCGGGCAGCTCTTCTCGCAGGAGCGCCTGGCGGCGGGCGAGACGCCGTTCGACCTCGCCCGCGGCGACTTCGACCACGACGGCGACGTCGACTTCGCGGTGACGGAGCACCTCGACGGGACGGTCTCGGTCCGGCTCGGGGACGGGCGGGGCACGTTCGCGGAGCCCGTCCGCTATCCCATTGCGGGCCTGCCGCGCGAGCTCGTCGCGGCCGACTTCGACGCCGACGGCGACCTCGACCTCGCCGCCGTCTCGTTGTTCGGGGTCGTGACGGTCCTCGGCGGCCGCGGCGACGGCACCTTCGACCCGCCGGCCGCCCACGCCGTAGGTAGCTCCGCCTGGGCGATCGTCGCAGGGGACCTCGACGGGGACGGCGACATCGACCTCGTGACGTCGAGCGCCGCGGGCCCGAGCCTCTGGTTCCTGTTCAACCCGGGGGACGGCGCGTTCGCGCCGAGCGTTGAGCTACCGCTCGCGGATCCGCCTGGGCGGCTCGCGCTCGGGGACCTCGACGGTGACGGTGACCTAGACCTCGTCGCGGGTACGAGCGCCGGCGTCCAGCAGGTCGAGAACCAAGGGGGCGGTGCCTTCGCGGCGACGAGCGTGTACGCGCTGACGGCGTGGCCGTGGTCGCTCGCGCTCGCGGACTTCGACGGTGACGGGGACCTCGACCTCGCCGCGGCGAGCGAGCACGACGGGCGGGTCGAGCTCCTCGAGAACCAGCTCGCGGTGCTCACGCCCCGCGCGCCGGTGGCGGTGATGCAGAACGTCGGCGCCATCGGCGCGGACGACCTCGACAACGACGGCCGAGTGGACCTCATCGTCGTCGGGGACAGCGCGGGGCAGCTCGTCGATTCGACGGCGGTGTCGTGCCAGAACCTCGGCGGCTTCATGTTCCGCGCGCCGGCGCGGTTCGGCCTCATCGGCGCCGAGGCGTTGGCGCTCGAGGTCGTCGACGTCGACGGCGACGGCGCACGCGACCTCCTGGTCGCGAACGGCTCGGGCGGCGTCTCGGTCCTGATCGCCGATGGCGCCGGCGGCGTAACGCCGGACCTCGAGGAGCGTTTGCCCGCGGCCGCCAACCAGACGCTGATCGGCGACGTCGACGGGGACGGCGACGTGGACGTGGTGCTCGTCGGCGCCGCACCCCTCGGGCTCTCGGTGCTTTCGAACCTCGGGACGGGGGATCTTGCGCCGCCGGCCCACTACCCCCTCGCCGGCCTGTTCGCGACCGGCGAGCTCGTCGACCTCGACGTGGACGGTGACCTCGACCTCGTCGTGTGGGACACGGCGAGCGCGGAGGTGCATGTGTTCACCAACCCGGGCAACGGCGTGTTCGGGGCCCCGAACACGACCGTGCTCGGTCCGGGTCCGATGGACCTCGCGCTGGGCGACGTCGACGGTGACGGCGACCTCGACGCGGTCGTCGCGACGGGCGGCGGGATGTCAGGGGTGCCCGGCGAGGTGCTCGTGCTGTCGAACCAGGGCAGCGCCGTGCTCGCGATCACGGGTCGCGTGACCGTCGGAGGGTGGCCCGTGTCGATCGCGCTCGTGGACCTCGACGCCGACGGCGACCTCGACGTGGGATTCACAAACGTCTCAGTCGCCGCGCTGAGCCTCGATGTGCTGGCGAACGACGGGCTCGGCGGGTTCGGCGCCCGCACGTCGGTGGCCCTGATCGCGCCGCGCATCGGCCATGCCCTCGTGCCCGGCGACGTCGACGGGGACGGCGACGTCGACCTCCTGTTGACGGTCCGCGAGACCGCGACGAACTACGTCCTCACGAACCTCGGCAACGGGGGGGTGGCGGTGTCGGCGCCTATGGGGATGAACTCCTTTGGGGGCGACTCGGACCTCGTCGACCTCGACGGCGACTCGGACCTCGACCTCCTCGCGCAGCGCTACGACCGGATGCTGGTCCAGCTCAACGCAGGCGACGGCACGTTCGGGGCGATCCGTGAGTTCGCCGTCTCGTCGATCGTCCGTTCGTTCGGCGTCGCGGACGTCGACGGCGACTCGGACGCCGACCTCGTGACGGCCCAAGACCGGGTGACACACGGGCTGCTCGTGGTGCGTCGGGGTCTCTGCCGTTGACGGGCAAGTCAGCTCCACACCAGCTCGCTCGTCGTCCCATCCATACAGAAGCGGCCTGGAACCCCGCCAGGCGCGAGCATCACACCTCAAGCTCTGATGCACGCGCTGGATCCGTCTCGCGCAGCCACACCGCGCGTCAATCGAACGTGATCGCCATCGCGCTCGAGAAGTTGGACGGGGGTGGGTTGCCTGGTTGGCGGTACCAGAGCTGGAAGTGCCACGTCGAGCCGGACACAACGTCGAAGCCGCCGGGCTGGCCCGGGTCGGGCAGGTCGAGCGAGGTGAACCACCGACCGGCGATGTCCGCCGGACCGTCGCCCGTCGTGATGCGCACGACGCCGGCGCCCAAGCACAGGTTCCCGAGGCTCCCGCCCGGGTGCAGCACCAACCCGCTCGCAGGCGCGCCCACCATCAAGACTGGCGAGAACGGCGGCAGGTGGTTCCCCACGAAGTCGATCGCGCCGATGTGCGCCACGTCGCTGCCGCGCGCGGTCAACGTCGCTGGTGTCCCGTAGTTGTTCGGCACCCCGGTGCACGTCGTCGATCCAACTGCGCGCTCGTAGAAGTAGGCGCGGCCGATCAGCGCGGAGCTCGGCACCGGCTGCTCCGGGCCAAGGTGATCCCCGACCACGATGTAGGGGCCGTCCAGGCCGACGCCGTCGCCGAAGCTGCCGGCGACAAAGAGCTCCGCTTCGGTGACTGCCGAGCCGAACCGCTCCGTCTCCACCCACTGTCCGTTCTGCAGCTCGAACATGTACGCCTGGCCGTAGAACCGCGTGCCGTTGCCGTTCTTGCCCTGTGGAGCGCCGACCAACAAGCGACCATCGTCCAGGTCGAGCGACCAGCCAAATCGGTCTGTCGCAGGATATGTCCCAAGAACTCCCGCCCAAGCGTTACTGGCTCGCAGTAGTTGGTGCAGGACCCAGGTCCCTGGCGCTGTGCGATGATACATCGCGACTTGGCCTGGGGCACCAGGGTGAGGACCCAGCGGGTTCCAATTCAACAGCGGGACACCGACAGCGACCCAATCTCCCCACACGTCGAGCGACTGTCCAAAGCGCTCGTCCACATTCGTCCCAGGGAAGTACACGACGCCCGAGACGAGCGCGGACTCTTGCCAATTGCCGGGCCCACCCTCGAAGACTCGAAGGTAGGTATCGAGCCAGCCCGCAGTTCCACTTGAACAGACCATCGCCATGACGTCACCATCCTGGGCAAATCGGCTTGCGCAGTAGTACGGCGACATGGCTGTGGACACAGGCTGGATCGTCTCCACCTTGGTCCAAGCACCACCGATCCTCTGGTAGCGTTCCACAAAACCGCTCCGCGCAACATTGTGCGTCGGATGAACCAACCCGAGCCCGAGCACTGAGATGTAGAGGTCTGGACCATCAAGGTCGACACCAAATCCGAAGTAGAGGTCCGGTTGCGGGAACTCCGGGTCAATCCGCTCTTCGAGGTTCCACCGGGCGCCGTCGAACTCGTAGTACCACACGGTGCCGGCCGCACCGTTCAAGTCATCTGTGGTACCACCGAGCACAAATCGGTCGCCATCCAGCGACATGTACCCTCCGATACTCGTGAAGTACCCGCTGACCGGGGGCGGGAGCGGCGGCTCGACGACCTGATGAAGCACCCAACCACTCGCTTGCCGACGGTAAAGGTAGACCGTTCCAAGCGCCCCGCTGTACGCGCCATTTGCATACGGGTGAGTGATTGGGTCACTGACGGCACACCACTCCCCATCAATCTTCACGCGCTTCCCAAACTCGTTGCCGTACATGCTTGGGCGCAACGTCGTGACGGAGCTGTCTTCGTACGTCTGCGGCGCGGCGTGGGACGCGCTAACCAAGGCAAGCGCCAAAGCGAGCAAACCAATCAACTTATGCACTGAAATACCTCACGAACGAGAGACGCTAGAACGGAGATGCTTGCGGGCGGCGCCGTGGGTCCGCCGTACTGCGTGGCAGCGGGCCCCACGGCGCCGATGAAGTCAATCGACTTCCACGAGGTCAATTCACTCCCAGACTGCGTTGATCACGGAATGCCGAGCGGGTACTCGTAGCAGCCCATGTCGGCGACAAAGTTCGAGATGGCGAAGTCCCTTGGTCCATTCGGCACCGTGCTGATGTCCATCTCTGGGCAGGCTTCAGGGTCCGCGGGCACCGGCACCATTGCAGGTGCCCGGCCGAGGCCTGGGCGCGGTCGCGGCTCTCCAACCGCGGCGCGCTCTTCGATGGTATACACCCTGCACGGGTCGACTACGGGGAAAGCCACACTTTGTCGGCGGATCCTTCATCGCGGATCCGTGCAATGCGAGCGTCCCAATTATGGGACTGCCACCGTGCTCAAGCCCTATACGACCAATGGAATATGGGCGCAACCGAACATCTGAATGGGTTGGATGGTCCTCGGCGGCGCGCTCGACACCGGAGCGCTCTTGTGCGCCGCGCGCCCAGTGCGTCGCACCTGAGCAGCGCAGCAAGCGCTCGAGCTGCGCCTGCTGCGCCGGTCGACGTCAATCGAACGTGATCGCCATCGCGCTCGAGAAGTTGGACGGGGGTGGGTTGCCTGGTTGGCGGTACCAGAGCTGGAAGTGCCACGTCGAGCCGGACACGACGTCGAAGCCGCCGGGCTGGCCCGGGTCGGGTAGGTCGAGCGAGGCGAACCAGCGCCCGGCGATGTCCGCGGGGCCGTCGCCCGTCGTGATGCGCACGACGCCAGCGCCCAAGCACAGGTTCCCGACGCTCCCTCCCGGGTGCAGCACCAGCCCGCTCGCAGGCGCGCCCACCATCAAGACTGGCGAGAACGGCGGCAGGTAGCTCCCGACAAAATCGAGCGCGCCGATGTGCGCCACGTCGCTGCCGCGTGCGGTCAACGTCGCTGGTGTCCCGTAGTTGTTCGGCACCCCGGTGCACGTCGTCGATCCGACTGCGCGCTCGTAGAAGTAGGCGCGGCCGATCAGCGCGGAGTTCGGCACCGGCTGCTCCGGACCGAGGTGATCCCCGACCACGATGTAGGGGCCGTCCAGGCCGACGCCGTCGCCGAAGCTGCCGACACCTGTGATCTCCGCCTCGTTGGTCGCAGCGCTGAACCGCTCCGTCTCCACCCACTGTCCGTTCTGCAGCTCGAACATGTAGGCCTGGCCGTAGAACCGCGTGCCGTTGCCGTTCTTGCCCTGCGGAGCGCCGACCAGAAGGCGACCCTCGTCCATGTCGAGAGACATACCGAAGCTATCCGTGAACTGGAGCGTCCCGAGCGTGCCAAACCAAGCGTTGCTCGCTCGGAGCAGCTGGTGCAGCACCCACGTACCTGGAGCAACGCGGTGATACATAGCCACTTGCCCAGGCACGCCGGGTTGCGGTCCAAGGAGTGACCACTGAAACAGGGGAATACCCACTGCGACCCAATCTCCCCACACGTCGAGCGACTGTCCAAAGCGCTCGTCCACACCCGTTAAGTACACGACGCCCGAGACGAGCGCGGACTCTTGCCAATTGCCGGGACCACCCTCGAAGACTCGTAAGTAGCAGTCCAGCCATCCAGCCGTCCCGCTCGAACAGACCATCGCCATGACGTCACCATCCTGGGCAAAGCGGCTTGCGCAGTAATACGGCGACATGGCTGTAGACACAGGCTGGATCGTCTCCACCTTGGTCCAAGCACCACCGATCCTCTGGTAGCGTTCCACAACGCCACTCCGCGCAACATTGTGCGTCGGATGAACCAACCCGAGCCCGAGCACCGAGATGTAGAGGTCTGGACCATCAAGGTCGACACCGAATCCGAAGTAGAGGTCCGGTGCCGGGAGCTCGGGGTCAATCCGCTCTTCGAGGTTCCACCGGACGCCGTCGAACTCGTAGTACCACACGGTGCCAGCCGCACCGTTCAAGTCATCTGTAGTGCCCCCGAGCACAAATCGATCGCCATCCAGCGCCATGTACCCTCCGATGCTCGTGAAGTACCCGCTGACCGGGGGCGGGAGCGGCGGCTCGACGACCTGATGAAGCACCCAACCACTCGCTTGCCGACGGTAAAGGTAGACCGTTCCAAGCGCCCCGCTGTACGCGCCATTTGCATACGGGTGAGTGATTGGGTCACTGACGGCACACCACTCCCCATCAATCTTCACGCGCTTCCCAAACTCGTTGCCGTACATGCTTGGGCGCAACGTCGTGACGGAGCTGTCTTCGTACGTCTGCGGCGCGGCGTGGGACGCGCTAACCAAGGCAAGCGCCAAAGCGAGCAAACCAATCAACTTATGCACTGAAATACCTCACGAACGAGAGACGCTAGAACGGAGATGCTTGGGGCGGCGCCGTGGGTCCGCCGTACTGCGTGGCAGCGGGCCCCACGGCGCCGATGAAGTCAATCGACTTCCACGAGGTCAATTCACTCCCAGACTGCGTTGATCACGGAATGCCGAGCGGGTACTCGTAGCAGCCCATGTCGGCGACAAAGTTCGAGATGGCGAAGTCCCTAGGTCCATTCGGCACCGTGCTGATGTCCATCTCGCGGTTCAGCAAGTCCAGATCGAGCGGCAGGTACTCCGTCTCGAAGACGCCATCTTCATCGACATCGAGGATGTCTCCGAGTGAGCGTGTGAACTCGCTGGTCGGCGCCGGGCCGTAGTTGGGCGCGCCCACCAACGAGTGCAGCACGATGTCGTCTGCAACATCGATGCACGGAGAGTTGGCCGAGATGCGGAAGTTCCCGGTCGACGCGCTCACGAACAATGGATCCTGGTTGATGTTGGCCGAGCTTCCGGGCGTGCTCCAGACTGCACCACCTGGAAGCGCGACGTCCGAGTAGGTAACCACGGTGACAGGCGCAGGCCCCGAGCCGATGCCCGCGCCGCCGATGCTGTCCGCCACTGAGTTCTGATCGACGTTGCCCCAGATGATGGAACTGCGCACGGCGAGGTGCGAACCGTCGAACGTGTGGATGCCCGCTCCACCGTATCGCAAGGTCGGCGGCGGTACGTCGCCGACGGACGACGCGGTATTGTTCGCGATCGTGCAGAAATCGAACACGGCTGGGGTATTGAAACTCGACCAAACCGCCGCACCGCCGCCTGCGATCGCTGTGTTCTGGGCAAGCAGGCAGTTCACGAACCGCATCTGTGGCTGTGCGCCTTCAAGGACCGATCCAGAGGGCTGTACCCAAGCACCGCCGCCATAGCTCGCCCGGTTGTTGGTGAACGCGGTGTTGTACGCGTAGACCTCCTTGCAGCCCGTCGCGCCCATGCCACCGCCAACGCCCGTCGGCGGGGTCGCGCTGCCATCGGGTGTTGCCGAGTATCCGACGCAGCTCACGAAGCTGCTGCGTACAAGCCCAACGTAGGCAGAGTTCTTCGCGAAGAGCCCGCCCCCGGCAACCGCGAAGCAGGACTCGAAGCGAGTGTTTGCGATCACGACTTCGGTTCCCAGCGGCACGTCGCGGACAAGCGCTCCTCCACCGATGGTCTGATCCAGAAACGGGCTCCCCGAAACAGCGGCGCCGAACATCACCCTGAAGCCATCCAACCTGAAGTGCCCGGTCAAGCTCCCTCCGACGATGGCGCCGTCGACCAAGACAACGTGGTAGCTGTTCTGAGCGATCGTTGCGGGATTGGCGTCGATGTCTCCAGACAGCAGGGTTTGGTCGAAGAGCCCGGCCCGAGCAGCTCGACTCGTCTCCGTCCCGTCGAACCCGCCGTAGACCGAGACGCCTGGCAGCAGTTCGAAGCTCGCGGTTCGATCCGTCGGGTTCGTGGTGGGTTCGTAGCGTCCCTGGGCGACCCAGATCTCGGAGATGTCGTCCCCGGGCATCCCGTTGGTGTTCTTCACCAGCGCCTCCGCGAGCGCTTGCTCGAGTCGGGGGTAGGCCGTGGCCCAGCTCAGTCCATTCTGAGTCGCCGAAGTTTGATCGTCGTCGACGCGCAGGACCTGCGCCGACGATGTGGTAGCGATCGCGCTCGCGATCACCACGAGTCTAGCGAGGTGAGGCGCCGGAGCGCCGGAGCGCCGGAGCGCCGACAGGTGAGAGAGGAACGTGTGCATAGGTTCCGAGCTTCTCTTTCTTGTGTGCAGGACTTGGGCAGGCTTCAGGGTCCGCGGGCACCGGCACCCATTGCAGGTGCCCGGCCGAGGCCTGGGCGCGGTCGCGGCTCTCCAACCGCGGCGCGCTCCTCGATGGTATCCACTCCGCAGAGGACGACTACGGAGAATGTCACTCTTAGACTGCAGAATCTGGACACACCGAACCACGCATAACGAGCGTCCCAATAACGAGACTCGCGCGGCGCTCGGACCTCTCACATCGCACGGAGCGCGCAGCAAAGACCAGCCTTCGCTCGCGCTGCCTGCCCGCTCAAACTCCCTTAAGGATCAATCAAAGAGCACGAGCTCGATCGCAGGCGTCGCCGTCAGCGCGCCGCCCGCGTGCGGATCGACGACGAGCCATTGTCCATAGAGGTGGACCCCGGCAAAGACTGCGGGCGCGGGCAGCGCGAACGAGACCGAACCCCAGCCGCCGCTCGGGCCCGCGCCATTCAGCGCAGCTAAGCGCCATAGGCGCGTCCCCGGGGTCTGAACGAGGTGCAACATGGCGCCTAGAAAGCTCGTCCCCGCGGCGTCCTGCGTGAGGCTCAGCAAGAACCCCGCCAACGCGCCGCCGCGCGCGCCGCTGATACCGACCGTAAAGTCCGGTGTCCCGAGCAGCGTCGGCTCGAGGGCGTGCACGCTCGGCGCGACCCCCGCCGGCCCCGGCGTACCCGCGCCGTAAACAAAGGGCACACGCGCCGTGCCCGCGGCAAGCGCCGGATGATCGAACGGCGGCAGACCCAGCTCGACGCGCGGGTCCGTGAGCGCGTGCTCCAAGAACGCCAACAGCGCCGTGCGATTGGCGGCGAAGATCGGCGCCGCGGTCAGATCGTTCGCGCCGACCTCGAAGTCACCGCCGACCGAATAGAAGTCGAGGACGTCGTCGAGCGTGGGCTTGCCGCCCGTATGGAAGAACGGCCCGCGCAGCGTGCTGTTGCGCAGGTCCGGGACCTTCATCGCGCCACGCTCGGTGACGACCCCGGACACCGTGAAGCGACCGAGCGTCCGCGCGCGGCCGGACGCCCGTGTACTTGAACCCTTGCGAGGTGAGCGCGGGCTCCACGTGGCAATCGCCGCAGTGCGCGGCCTGGAACACGAGCCGCCCCGCCTGCTCGATGCTCGTCAGCGCGTTCGGGTCGCCGCCCACGAACTGGTCGTACGGCGTCTGGTCGGACACGAGGGTCCGCAGGTACGTCGCGATCGCCATGCACGTCCTCGCGGCCGTCACGTCCGGGGTCCCGAACGCGACGGCATAGAGCTCGCCGTACGAGCGCCCCGCGATCCACGCCGCGAGCGGCGCCGGGACCGACGGGCTCAACGCCAGCGGCGCCACTGCCTCGATGCGCGCGACGACGTCGCTCCAAGCGCAGTGGCCCATCTCCACGACGTTGACGGGCGGCTCCGCGACCAACGACTCGAGCGCCGCCCCTGACGCAAGGACGACCGCGCCGGTCACAGGGTCGTGGAACGTGCCCGAAGCGCGCCCATCCCAGAAGAGCTCCGGCGCGAACGCCGCATTGATCACCGTCGGCGCGCGCCGCGGCGTGACCCGCGGCTCTAGCCCGAAGAGCGCGTCGAAGACGTAGGCGCCCTGCGCGTCCGCCAACGGCACCCCCGGAGACGCTAGGACGTCGTCAGCCGTCCCGAACAGCGCGTCGGGCCCCGGGTGCGTCGCGCGCCCCCCGGCGGAGGCCGTGCGCGGATCGATCCCGCCCACCTCCAAGACGTGGCACGTCCCGCAGGCCACCGTCCGCGACGACGAGAGCTGCTCGTCCCAGAAGAGCGCCTTGCCGAGCTGCGCCTTGTCCACGGTGATGGGGTTGCCCGCCGGCGCGACCGGCACGCCCAGCGTCTGCGTCCACGCCGGCCGCGCCGCGCCCAGCGCGCATACACACGCGCACAAGGACGAAGCCAGGGCACGCGCCCAGCGCGCGCTCGATCGGTCGCAGGTCTGCATCGGAGGGCGCGCGGTCGCCGCCCCCTCCAGCGTTGCACCTCGGCGCGGAACGCGCCCGCCGGTTCCCGGGTTTCGAGCGCCCGTCTCAATCCGCGCCCCTTCAGCGCCGCACGTCGAGGAACGCGGCGACGTCCGGTCCGGCGGCCGCTGGGGAGCGACCTGGGGCGGCTTGTGCGGCGCCCTGGGCAAGGCCACAATCGACGGATGGACCCGGCGCCGCAGCCCGAAGACGAGCGTGCGCGCGCCCTCCTGGCGCGCTGGCAGCACGAGCAAGACGTCGACGCGCTTGACGAGCTCCTGCGCGGCGAGGTCGACGCGCTCGCACGGCGGCTCCGCGCCAAGGTCGGGCCGGGCTTCAGTGGCACAACGAGCGCGTCCGACCTCGCGCAGGAGGCGGTCCTGCGCTGGCTGCGGCTCGAAGACGCTCCGCGCTTCGAGGACCCGAACGGGCTGCGCGCCTACCTCTGGACCGCGGCGTGGCGCCTGCTCGTCAATCGCGCTGCGCGGCCCGAGCGCGCGCTCGCCCGACTCTCGACGGACGAGTCGATGGCGCTGTCCGGCGCGTTCGCTGCCACCGGCGGGATCGGCGCGCTCGCGGCGGAGGAGCAGCGGACGGCCCTCGAGGTCGTCGTCAACCTCCTCGCTCCGATCGACCGCGAGTGCCTCGAGCTCGTTTACTTCAAAGGTCTCACGATCGAGGACGCTGCGCGCCGCATCGGCGTCTCGCGGGGCGCGTTCGACATGCGCCTCATGCGCGCGAGACAGCGCTCGCGGAGCGCCTCGTCGACTGGGCGGACTCGTCGGATGAACCGCGCAGCGGGATGGGCGCGGCCTCAATCCTCCCGTCGCCATGCGAGTTCGGTCGGGGTGGCGATCTCCGGGGGTGCTGCCGCGATCAGCGCCTCGGCAGCCGCGCTGAGCGGTGCCGCGGGCGCCGTTGACGGCTTGCCAGCCGTCAGCGCTGCCGCGGCGTCGTCGTATCGGCGCAGCGCGACAAGGGCCTGCACCTCGACCGCGATGAGCCGCTGCACGGCGACCGCGTCGACGCCGAGCTCGGCGCGCGCCGCGTCACACGCGCCACGCACGGCGTCGAGCGCGTCCTCCGGACGCTCGAGCTTCAGCAGGAGCTCGCCCAGCCGCCACACGCGGAAGAGCGTGTCGGCGTGCAACGGGCCCGAGACCTCGCTCGAGGTGGAGACCGCCGCGCGCAGGAGCGGCTCGGCCTCCTCGTCACTCCCCGCCGCCGCCAGCACCTGCGCGAGGTTGGTCCGCAGGAACGTCGTCGTGGGGTGGCGGTCGCCCAGCTCCTTGCGCGCAGCTTCGAAGCTCTCGCGAAAGACCTGAGTCGCATCATCAAGTCGCTCCAACTTGCGCAGCAGCACGCCGAGGTTGTTCGCCGACGTCAGGCGCGCGTCGAAGTCGGTGCCCGGTGTGTCTCGACGTCGCTCGTACGCCTCGCGCAGCAGGGGCTCTGACTCCTCGGCGCGGCCGCGCAGCAACAGGAGCGCGCCGAGGTTGGCGATCGCCTGCACGGTGCCCTCGTCCGCACCGCCCCGCGTCCGGCGGCGGAGCTCCAGCACGTCTCGGAAGATGGCCTCGCACTCGTCCAGCTCGCCGCGCGCTCGCAGGAGGAGGGCCAAGTTCTGGCGCGCCAGCAGCGCGCTGTTGTCCTCGGGCCCGCGCGTGCGCGCCAGCGAGGCGGCGGCCGCCCGCAGGTGCGGCTCGGCCTCGTCGTGGCGCCCGAACTCGAACAAGAGCTGGCCCAGGTTCGCGCGGGCCGCGAGCAGGTCCCTGTCGTCGGCGCCGGCGTGGGCCGCCAGCAGCGCGTAGGCGCTTTGCTCCGTGTCGAGCGCGAGATCGAAGAGGCCCAGCTCCCAGCACGTTGCCGCGATCGAGTGGAGCAGCATTCCCTGTAGCCTCGGCCGCGCGACGAACTCGCTCCGCGCGGCCTCGATGGCGGGCTGCAGGATGTCCTCTCGGAGCGCGGCGACGGCGACGTTGGTCGTGTTCGCGTCGGCGATCAGCTCCGAGAGGCGCTGCGCCCTCGCGTCCTGCTCGCCTGCGTCGTGGCCCGCGGCGGCCCACGCGGCGCGGGCCTCTTGATCCAGCGCCTCGACGAGGTGCTCCGCCATCCGCTCTGGGTGGATCCGCCCGACGGCCTTGCCCTGGAACGCGGCCAGCTCTTCCAGGTCGTCCGCGCGCTCCTGCGCGATGTTGCGCTCCTTCTCGAGCGCGCGCGCATGGCGCGCCTGCACGGCGGCGAACGTGATCGGTCCGCCGATCACGAGCAGCGCGCCGAGGGCCAGCGACGTCGCGTGCGCGGGCTTGCGCCGGCTCCACTTCCAGGCCTTCGTGACGCTGCCGCTGGGGCGAGCGAGCACAGGGCGCCCCGCGAGCAGCGCCTCCAGGTCCGCGGCGAACGCTGCAGCGGAGGCGTAGCGACGCTCACGGTCCTGCTCCAGCGCCTTCAAGACGACCGTCTCGGCGTCGCGCGGCAGGTCGGGCGCGAGCGCGCGGGGCGCGACCGGCTCGGACGTCATGATGCGGCGCAGGACCTCTTCCGTGCGCTCGCCCTCGAAGGGACGGCGGCCGGTCAGGCCCTCGTATAGCGTCACGCCGAGCGACCAAACGTCGGTGCGCGCATCGACCTTCTGCGCGCCCCCCGCGACCTGCTCGGGCGACGCATAGAAGAGCGTTCCGTGCACCTGGCCCGTGCGGGACAGCGCGGCGGAGGCCGCGTCGAACGCGAGCCCGAAGTCCAACAGGAGCGCGCGTCCGTCGGGCGTGACGCGGACGTTGGACGGCTTCACGTCCCGATGCACGATGCCGGCGGCGTGCGCCGCTTCGAGGGCGCGCGCGATCTCCAAGCCGTGCCGCAGCAGCGGGCGCACCGGGACACGGGTCTGCGCGGCGCGCGCCTCCGCGAAGAGCTCGTCGAGGCTCCGCCCTGGCACGTACTCCATGGCGAGGAACGCAATGTCGTCGATACGGCCGGCCTCGAAGACCGTGACGATGTGCTCGTGGCTGAGCTTCGCGACTGCGCGCGCCTCACGCTCGAAGCGGGCGAGGGCCTCGGGCGACGCCGCGAGCTCCGGCCGCACGACCTTCAGCGCGATGCGTCGTCCGAGCCGTGTGTCCTCCGCGAGGTAGACGAGGCCCATTCCGCCCGCGCCGAGGCGCGCGACGAGGCGGTACGCACCGAGGCGTTCGAAGGGCAGGGCGCCAGGCGCCGGCGTCTCCGCGGCCCGCCCCCCCAGGACGCGCGCCAGCTTCTCCAGGCGCGCCCGCTCCGCCGCGTCAAGGTCAGGGTGCTGGGCCAGGAAGGCGGCCAGGTCGGGGCCCGATCCCCGCAGCAACTGGTCCACAAACTGATCGACGGCGCGCTCGAGCGGAGTGGGATCGTCCATGGCGGCGGCGGAGTGTATGCGCGGCGCGGAGTTTTTGGCTGGCCGCGGTGAGACGCGCCCCGGTCGCTTGTCTTGGGGGGTGATGCGACGCGCCACCTCGAACCGCGCCTGGGCCGACCTCGCGGCCGCCCTGGTCCTCACGCTTGCGCTCGGCCCGGCCTGTGCTCGGCCTGCGGCGGAGGACCCTCGCCCGCTCCCCCAGACGCTCGCCGCGACCGGGCTCTTTGCCCCAGCCGCGGCGGTGCGCGACGGCGTGGTCCTCGGCGAGGCTCCAGAGGGTGAGCTCGCGCTGGCCGCCGGCGTCCGGAGCTTCACGCCGCAGTACCCGTTGTGGACCGACGGCGCCGCGAAGCGGCGCTGGATCCGGCTGCCGGAAGGGGGCGTGATCGACGCCCGGGACCCCGACGCCTGGGTGTTCCCGGTCGGCACGAAGGTCTGGAAGGAGCTCTCCTTTGGACGACGCGTCGAGACCCGCTTCATGGAGCGCCGCGCGAACGGCGAGTGGTGCTATGCCACTTACATCTGGGAGGAGGGCGCGGCCGACGCGCCCCTCGCGCCGGATGCCGGACGACGCGGCGCGTGCGAGACGGCGCTCGGTACCCGCCACGACGTGCCGTCCCGGAGCGACTGCCGCGCCTGCCACGAGGCGCACCCGAGCCGCGTCCTCGGCTTCGGCGCGCTGCAGCTGGCGCCCGACCGTGACCCCAACGCGCCGCATGCCGAGGCGCCGCGCGACGGTGACCTCGACCTCGTCGAGCTCATGGAGCGAGGGCTGCTGCGTGGCGACCGCGGGGCGCTGCTCGCTGCGGGCTCGATGCACGCGGCGCGGCCCGGGCGCGAGCGCGCGGTGCTCGGCTACCTGCACGGGAACTGCGCGGGGTGCCACAACAGCGCCGGCCCGCTCGCGACGCTCGGGTTGTCGCTCGTCGTCGACAGCGTCGACGGCCCCGGGGCCCGCGCCACGGCGCTCGGCGTGGCGAGCCGCTTCGCGCCTGGCGGCGCAGCGCACGCGCTGCGCGTCGCGCCGGGCGACCCCGACAAGAGCGTCCTCGCCCTGCGCATGGCGTCGCGTACGCAAGCGGCGCAGATGCCGCCGCTCGGGACGCACGCGGTCGACGAGCGCGCGCTCGCCCTCGTCCGCGCCTGGATCAGCTCGGACCTTGCGACGGAGGTCTCCGTCGCGTTCGAGCCTGCAAAACAACCCTGACCCAATCTGACCGATCGAACCTCGACCCCACGCCACCATGAACCGCCGTCCCCTCATCATCCTCGCTGTCGTCGCGCTCGCGCTGACCCTCGCCTACTCCGTCACGGCCTACACCATCGACGTCTCGCAGGCGACGCGCACGAACCATCGCATCGAGCGCGGGCGCTACCTCGTCACCGCGTTCGGCTGCGCTGACTGTCACTCGCCCCTGACCATGGGGCCCGAGGGCCCGTGCCCCGACCCCGAGCACTTCCTCGCTGGGCACCCGGCCGACATGCCGCTGCCGCCCGCGCCCACGCCGGGACCCGGGCCCTGGATCGTGCGCGCCGCGGCGACGAACACAGCCTGGGCGGGGCCGTGGGGCACGAGCTTCACGTCGAACCTGACGCCCGACGTCGAGACGGGCATCGGTAGCTGGACCGCCGACGACTTCGTCAAGACGGTCAAGAGCGGCCGCCACCTCGGCCTCGGGCGCCAGCTCTTGCCGCCGATGCCCGTCGCGGCGCTCAGCACCCTGACCGACGAGGACCTGCGCGCCATGTACGCCTTCCTGCGCAGCGTCCCCGCGGTCGTCAACCGGGTCCCTGACCCCCTGCCTCCGGCGGGCCTCTGATGGACCCTCGAACCAATCCACGATCCAACACCACGGAGCCTGTCATGAGACACCACGCCATCGCCCGCGCCTGCGTCGCGGCCATCGCGCTCGCGCCGCTCGCCGCGGGGCAGAGCACCCGACTCACGTTCGCGGAGTCCGGCTCGCCCCTCAGCACCTCGGACCTGCTGCACGGCTACGGGGACCGCGTCACCGGGCCCGCGTCGGGCGGCTACCACTACGAGGGCTCAGCGGGTTTCACGCCCAACGTGCTCGTGTCCATCGGCGGCCAGGAGGGCAGCGCGCTCCTCGAGCCGCAGACGTGGCACGGCGGATACAGCGACCTCCTGGACGTCGTCTACATCAACGCGCTAGGCGCACCCCAGCTCCACTCCGAGCTGCAGGTCACGCTCGTCGCGGACGCCGGCTACGAAGTCATGCTGCGCGGCTTCGACGTCGGCAGCTTCGGTGAGGCCGCGACCCTACCCTACGTGCGGGTCACGGACGAGGCGGGCGTCGTGCTCGAGGAGGCGCAGTCGGTCGTCGTGCCGCGCGCTGCGGATCCTGCGCGCCACGTGGCGCTCTCGGCGTCCTCGCGGGTGCTGACGCTGCGGGTGTCGCTCGCGGGCGTACCGCAGCCGGACCTGATCGGCTTTGACAACCTCGAGTTCTCACAGGGGCCCGCGGGCGCGATCGAGGTCGGCAGCGCGTACTGCCGGCCGGCCGCGGCGAACACGAGCGGCGGACCGGGCGCCGTCCGGGCCTGGGGGAGCGCGGTGGTCGCTTCGAACGACGTCCGCCTCGTCGCCACGGGCCTGCCGTTCGGCAGCGTGGGCTACTTCATGACCAGTCGTACGGCGGGCTTTGTCGCGCGACCGGCGGGCAGCGACGGGAACCTCTGCCTCGGCGCATCGATCGGGCGCTTCATCGGTCCTGGACAAGTGCGTCTCGCGGGGACCGCGGGCCTCTTCTCGCTCCGATTGGACCTCACGCGTCTGCCGACGCCGACTGGGCTAGTCGCAGCGCAGGCCGGCCAAGCCTGGCACTTCCAGGCGTGGTACCGCGACTCGGTGAACGGCGTCGCGACGTCCAACTTCACCGATGCGCTGGCAGTGACTTGGCAGTGACGCGACAGGCGCCTTGCGCTTCGCTGCGCGCTCGGCCATTCGCAGCGGCTCGTACACCTGGCCGGTCTTCCGTAGCGTGTGCAGCGACTCGGCCAGCTTGCGGGCGACCGCGATGATCGCCTACTTCTTGGTCGATTCGCCGCCGCGTTCGGCCAGCGCGAGACCCCAGCGTCGCAGGTCCGAGTCCTTGCCGACCGGGCCAAGCATCTGCTGGGCGCATTGCACGAGGTGGCGTCGCATCTCGCGGTCGCCAGTCTTCGTGATGCGCAGCTTGCGCGGGTTCGCGACGATCACGTCGTGGCAGAGTTCGGCCAAGAGGTCGATCACCCAGCCCGACTGCCCGCCCGCCTCGATGGCAATCCGGGTTGGCTCGCAGCGCTCGAAGCGTTTGCGTTGCCCTGCAGCCGTCGTCGCCACAGTCCCTTCTTCGAGGATCTGGCCGGCCTCGTCGAGGACGCAGATGTGACTCTTGCGATCTCCAAGGTCGATGCCGATGGTCGACGTGGACTTGGTCAACGTCGCGGTGGTCGTGGTGGTCGGGGTAGGCTCGGTCATGGTGAGCCTCCTTGTTGGGCTTCGAGCCCGTCAGTCACTTGGGGACCCGCCGAGGGTACCCCGCGCGGGAGGCTGGCCTTCTCATCCCTTCTATCCTCTTCTCGCCGTCGCTCAAGATCACGTCCTTCGCGCGATCGACGACGTTGTGCCAGCCCTCTGCCTCGATCGTCGCGAGGTCGCCCGTGAGGAACCAGCCGCCTCGAATCGCGCGCGCCGTCTCTTCCGGGCGGTTCCAGTACCCCGGCGTCACGGTGTCGCCGCGCGCGATGACCTCGCCGGCGGTGGCGTCGTCGCGCGGTACGGGCTTGCCTTCGTCGTGCATTGCGAGTCGGATCTCGAGGCGTGCCTCGGCGTGCAGGCCGCGATCGGCGACGCGGAGCGCGTGCATGTGGTGCGGCCGCCGTACGAGGCCTCGGAGATCAAGCACGAGATCGCGCGCATGGACTGGTTTGTCGGTACGCGGATGCATGCGACGATCGCTGCGTTGTCGACGGGCGTGCCCGCGGGCGAGGTCGCGCACAGCCCGAAGTTCCGCGGCATCTCCGAGCGCTGCGACCTGGCCGACGCGGTCGCGGACCCGACCCAGCTCGACGCGCGCGAGGCCGTCGCGCACTTGATGCGCGCGCGGCGCACGCGTGAAGACGCCCGGCGCCGCCTCGCAGCGGCGCTCGTAGACGTGCGCGCGACGCTAGCGCAGCAACTGGACGCGGTCGTCGCCGTCGCGACCCGATCCCGCCGCGCGGGCGCGTGAGGCGCGTGAGCCACGCGGCCAGCGCTGGGGTCACAGGCCGTCGCCGAGGGTGCTGATCGACAGGAGCTGCGCGTTCGTCGCGTTCCAGCGGGCGTTGCAGGGGCCGGACAGCGGCGCGCGGTAGAGCGCCTGCATCGGCAGCTCGTAGCCGACCAGCTGCGCCAAGAACTGCAGCGGCGGTTGCACCGCGACGTGCTCGAACTGCACCTGCCCGCTGGCGTCCGAGCGGCCCACCGCGCGGGCCGTAGTCGGTGTGATGCACAGGATGCCGTCCCCCGCCACATTGCCCGCCGGCAGAAGGCTCGGCACAGGCTGGCCTACGAGTAGCAACACCAACGAGTCCGGCGCTACACCCTCGACGATCGCGCGCCGCACCTCGACCTCGTTGTAGTAGCCGTGGAGGTGGAGGCGCGCGCCAGGGCCCGCGGCGTTCGGACAGCCGAGACCGGGGGCCGCGACCGCACCGCACGGGCAGTCCGTCGTCTCGGAGTCAAATGGCGCGCAGGCCGGGCGGCCGATCTCTCGGCACAGGCCCGAGGTCGTCGGCGTGACCTCGGTGTAGGCGACCTGACCGGCGTGATAGAGACCGCCGAAGTCGGCAAATGGCGCTCCTGCCGCGATGCCCTGGCCATCAAACGACATGCTCGGCGCAAAGAGGCCGAGGCCCCCGGACCCGAACGCGATCGGCGCCGTCAGACCGATGCGCTGGTCCCAGACGCCGTCGCACAGCTCGAAGAGGAGGATCGAGCCGGCGCCGCCGGTCGACCGGTCCGGGGGCAACGACGGGACGCGGTAGTTCGCGCTCGTGACCGCAAGGGTCGGGGCCACCCATTGCAGCTGGGTGCCGAAGCCAGAGGTGAGCAAGTTTGTCGCTTCGTTGGCCGTGGGGTGGATCTTGGAGTGCAGCTCCCACGTCTCGTTTGACGCGCGTTCGTAGACGTAGACAGCGCCAATTCGCCCGATATCCCAGAAGCAGCTCACGAAGAGCCAGTGATCGTCGAGCGCGAGTGCCTCGCCAAAGCTGTGTTCCCGAGTAGGCGGCAGTGGCCGACGCAGGGTCTGCTCGTACTCCCAGAAACCGTTGACGCGACGAAACGTCGTCACGACGCCGACACCGATGATTCCGGCTTGCTCGGCCGACCTCCCCGATGCCACCGCAAAGTCACCGTGCACGGCAACTTCGAGCCCCCAAGTCAAGGACGGCAACGTGCCTGGAATTCCGAGCTCTGAGGCTCGAAAGGTCTGAACCGCTGTCCAGGTCCCTTGGCGCTCCCAAAAGCGGATCTCCGGATCAAGTCCGCCCCCGACGGCATCGGCGTTGGGGTAGCCGACGAGCAGCGTCTCACCGTCGTAGTCCATGCCGCCGACACCACCCCATTGCGGTGCGGTGGTCGCACCGATCTGTTCATGCGGCGTCCAGATTCCGCCGACCCGCTGAAACTCCCAACAGGAATCAACGTGCGCGTCCCCCTTGACCATCATCGAGTCCCCTACAATTTCGATCCCATGACCAAAGCACCCCCCGCAGGCAGAAGGAATTGAGAAGTAGGGCTGGCGTGTCAGGACTTGGCTGAATTGCCACCGTCCCGATGGGCTGCGTTCGTAAACGGTCACCCTCCCGTCCGCGGTGAAGGCCGGGTCCCACTCATTCGATCCCACGGCGAGAGTCGAGCCCGAGAGGCCAACTGCTTGCCCGAACTGCCCTGAGCCCGTCGCTCCCCATGGATAGTGAGGGGTCAGAATCTGCTCCGGCGCTTGCGCGTCGGCGATCGACATCAGTCCCAGGAGAAACGCCGCAAGCAAACCGAGGTTGTTTCGCTGCATGGATCCAATCCTCAAAACAAAGAGACGAGGCAAACGATATCCCCTCGCTGTGCAGGGGATTGACCTTGCCCGGCCAAATTGGACACCCCATCCGGCGCGATCCTGCCCCGACGCGTTCGTCGAGTAGCCGATCACCACAGATCCGTCCGCGCTGACCCCGTGCGCAACCGCGTCGAGGCCTCCGAGCGTCCCAAGATCGAGGGGTCCCGCAGACGTCTGTGCGCGCAGCGGCAGGGATGGCAGGCTTCATGCCCCCCATCGTCCGTGAGTCGCGTCGGACACGCCACCTTCGAGCGCTGCGCCGTCCCGCTCGAGGTCACCGGAACGTGTGGGCACGCACGAGGACCTGGTCCGCGGACGCAGGACACCCGCCGCGTGCGGGTGTGACGAGTTCACGCCCCAGAGCAGCCGTCCGCACCGCCAATGCAGGTCGCTGCATGCTCGACCTGTACCGCGTTGCCACCGCCGCACCCACTGGCACCTGCACCGCCCCCACCGTCCGAGGCCAGCCTCGTGGCGGGGCACCCCGCGAACGTGGAGAGGACAGAGCAGCAGACGAGCGTGACGAGGGCGTTCTTCATGGTGGTCTCCTTGCGGCGTAAATGGCTGCCGCCTGCACACGCTAGCCGGTGGGTAGCACGCGGTAACGGCGCGGCCACCCACGTTCTCATCGTTGATGAAGCGCTCCGCGGCGGGCCTCCTGCCTGCCCGCGCCGTTCCCGCCCGAACTACAGGAAGTCGATGGCGACGGAGTCTGTGAAGTTGCTCGTGGCGGCGCCCGCTACCGCGTCGCGGTACCAGCACTGGAAGTGCCAGGACTCGCCGGCCGCCGCGGCGACCGCGCCCGTGGGACTGGGTAGGCTCGCCAGGTCGAGCGTGATCCCGAACGTCCCGAACGGCCCGCTGTTCACGATCTGGGCGTTGAAGCGGCCGACCTCGCCACCCAGACAGAGGGTCCCCTGGCTGCCGCCCGCGCCGGGGACGAGCGCCGGGGTCCGTGAGCAGAGGAAGTAACCGTAGGTGTAGAGCGGCAGGCGGATCGCAGACAGCCGCAGCTCGTTGTCAGCCACGACGACGCTGCCCCCCGCCGCCATCGCGCCGACGAGCCCCGTCGAGTTCGGGCTCGCGCTGCCGCAGCGGCGCGCGCCGACGGTGCCCGCCAGGCCGACCGTGAAGCCGCTCCAGTACTCCGCGACCGGGATCGTGAAACGCAGCTCCGAGTGCTCACCCGGGAAGCGGACGAGCCCGTTGCCCTCTCGACCCTCGAGCACGTTGCCGGCGAGCGCGACCAGCGGGCCGTTGCCGAAGTACCCGGGTCCGACGCTCTCGATCACAAACGGCCGGTCGAACACGTAGCGGGCGGGCGCGCTGCCGGCGCCGAGGCTCAGGATGGCGAGGATCGGGTCGCGCACGGGCGTCGAGAACCGAATGACCTGTTCGCCGGTCGACGGGCCGCCCCACACACGGAGGACGTCGCCGGTAGGTGGCGGCGCCGTGACGAGCGGCGAGGTGTACGTCGCGGCTCCGCTCACCCAAAAGGAGTAGCTCGCGTCGATGATCGCAGCCGGCTCCAGGTCGCCGGTGAAGCTGACGTTGACGCCGCCGAGCGCGCCAGCGGCGCTCTCCTGGCCCGGGCCGGGCGCCGTAGCCGACGTCCAGTCCGTCCAAACGGACTGGGCGAAGGTGACGTTCAGGGACAAGAGCACCGCCGTGCTCGCGCTCGTGAAGGTGCGGGGGAAGGTCTGCATGGTCTTAGGCTCGGAATCGTCGAGCCCCGTTCGAGGGAGATGGACGCTGCGCACCCCAAGAGGAGGCGCGCCACGCTCTGAAACAGGCGCGGCGCCGCTCTCTCACGGCCAGTCCCCGGAATCCGGCGCGCGAGCCCGCGCTGACGTCGACGCTCGCCCCCTCCCCAGGCGGATCGAGGCGCCCTTTGGCCGCGGCCCCGAGCCCTCAATCGTGGCCCGTGATGCGGCGGCTCCGCGAATCGTAGGCGAGGCCGCAGGACGGCATCCACGCCCGTTCCCGGCGCAGCACGTAGTGGTCGCGCGAGCCTCGGTAGGAGAGCTCGAGGGCGGCCAGGAGCGCGCTCGTCTCGTCTTCAGGGTGCTCGCTCGCCGCCTCGTCGAGGGCGCGCCCGTGGACCTCAAGGGCGAGTACGGCTCGCTGGACGTCCTCGCGGAAGGCGCGCTCCTCCATCCGGTGCGGGAGCTCGACGACAGCGAAGGCCGCGACGAGGCCGGCCGCGAGCGCCCAGCGCTGCCTTGGACGCTGCAAGAGGGCGAGGAGCGCGACGACCACCAACGTGAGGACCGCGGCCATCACGTACGTGCGCGCGGCCAGGTCGTCGGCTGATGAGCGGGCGAGCTCCAGGTCGAAGAAGGTCGTCTCGGCCGCGCCGAAGGAGAGCGGCAGCGCTCCTCCGCCCGTCGCTTCGCTCCCGCGCCCAAGCGTCGCGAGCGCGAGCGTCATCGCCACGGCCCCCAGTCCGAGGGCAGGCGCGAAGAGCGCGTTCCGCCGCCAGACGAGCCCCGGCGCGACGCACAGGGCGAATGAGGCGTGCAGGAGCAGACAGGTCGCAGCGGCCGCGGTCGCCTGCAGCCCGTACGACCAAGGGCGCACGTGCCAGGCGACGGAGAGCCCAAAGGCCGCGATGCCGACGGCGGCGAGGGCCCGCGCCGAGCGGACCCACGGCGCCTGCGCGGGCGGCCGCGCTCGATCGATCTCGACCGCGAGCGCCGCCGGATCCCCAAGGTCCGCGAGGGCGCGCGCCAGCGCTTCGCCCGGAGGCGCGCCGCGCCGGACCGCAGCGTCGACGCGCGCCTCGACGTCGTCGCGCACCTCGGCCACCACATCGGCGCGGTGCGCGGACAGCGCCCGCGAGAACTCCTTCAACCAACCATCGAGCTTCGCCTCGGATTCGACATCCATCGTGTTCACCAGTGCCCTCCTCGAGCGCGCCTCAGGCGCCCAAACACTCGTCGAGGATCGCCTCGACCGCGGCCGTGTGGCGCCGCCAGTCCTCGACCCGTCGTCCGAGCTCGCTCCGCCCCGCTGCCGTCACGCGATAGACCTTGCGGCGCTTGCCGGTTGCCGGCTCCTGCTCGTGGCCACGGATCCAACCCTCACGCTCGAGGCGGTAGAGCAGCGGGTAGAGCGTCCCCTGCTTGAAGCGGAAGCCCCCGTTGCCGCGCTCCTCCAACGTCACGAGGATCTCGTACCCGTACATCGCGCGGTGCGTGAGGAGCGCGAGCAGGACGAGGTCCGTGGAGCTGCGGACGAGCTCGGTCGGGAAGGGGCGATCGGCCATCGACCGCTATACTATGCGCTGCATACCTTGTGGCGCAAGCTATCGCCACCAGCGCCCTCGACCCGGCCGGGGAGCGGGGAGGTCAGCTCAGCGCGAACGCGGTCGCCGAGCGACCCGCCGGCGGCCGTGCCCCACGACCGCGCCCCACGACTGCGCCCCTCAGCGCCGCGCGTCGAGGAACGCGGCCAGGTCCGGCGCGAGCGGGCTCACGACCTCGACCCGCCGCCCGCCGTCCGGCGTCGTGAACTCCAGGCGGTGGTCGTGCAGCGCGTGGCGATCGAGCTCGAGCCGCGCGCGGTCCTCGGCGTCCAACGTCCCCTCGATCGCGCGCACAAAGAGCTGCTCGTCCGGCCCGTACAGCTTGTCGCCGACGACGGGGTGCCCGATCGCCGCGAGGTGCACGCGGATCTGGTGCGTGCGCCCCGTGTGGATGCGGCAGCGCACGAGCGTGTAGCCCGACACGCGCTCCTCGACCCGCCAATCGGTGCGACACGGCTGCCCGTCGGAGCGCGCGCACATCTTCAGGTCGATCGCCGAGTGCAGCGCCGGCCCGATCGAATAGTCGATGCACCCGTCAGGTTCTTCGACCTCGCCCCAAACGAGCGCGAGGTACTCCTTGTCGACCAAGCGATCCTCGAACTGCGTCGCGATGCGCGGGTGCGTCTCGGGGTGCTTCGCGACGAGGACGATGCCGCTCGTCTCGCGGTCGAGGCGGTGGCACAAGCGCGGCACCATGCGACCCGCCTCGACGTCCTCCTTGAAGTGGAGGTGCACGCGCTGGATCAGCGTGTCCGTCATGTGCCGGCCGCTCGGGTGCACCGCGATGTTCGCCGGCTTGTCGACGGCGAGGCACTCGCGGTCCTCGTACAGGACGTCGAGCTCGCGCTTGGTCTCGCCCTCGAGGACCTGCCGATAGACCTCCGGGATCTCGACCCAAACGCGCGTTCCGTGCGGCATTCGGGCGCCCGGGCGCGTCTCGCGCTTGCGCGCGCCAGAGCCCTCGGGCACCTCCGGCCGCGCGAGGTCCACCCACACGTAGCCGTCGCGCACGAGGGTCTGGATGGAGCTGCGCGAGCGCCACTCGAGGCGCGCCGCGAGGAACTGGTCGAGCCTCATCGCGAAGCCACGCACGGGCTCGCGGAAGTACTGCGCGTCGACGACGAGCGCCACCTCGCGGTGCGCCTGCGTCAGGTCACGGTTCTTCTCGAAGAGGCCCAAGGTGTGTCTCCAGCGTTCGTTGACCACGCGGGCATCCGGCCCCCGCCGATGGCCGTGATGCAAAAGCGAGCGGCGGCACCGGTCGCGCATTCGCTGACCGCTGCCGCCGCCCTCTAGCTCGAGCGCGCCAAGCGCAGCTCGAGCGGGTGACCGCTCACCTCACACTCTGCCCACGATCCCGTTCAACGGCTGCCGTTGAAGCCGGCGCCGGTGAAGCTCGGGCCGCTGTTGTTGCTGCTGCTGGAGCTGCTGCGGCGGGGCGGACCACCGGCGCGCCGGCGGCGCTTCCGGTTCGGGTCGTTCTTCCGCGTGGCCTTCTGGATGGTGCGCAGGCGCTCGCGGCGCTCACGACGGCGCTTGTCGGAGCGCTTCTCGTGCCACGTGTTGGCCTTCGCGAGGCGGAAGATGCCGCTGTAGTTGCACTGACGCTTGAAGCGTCGAAGGGCAGCCTCCAGGGACTCGTTGCTGCGGACGGCGACCTTGATCAAGGCTCTGGTTTTCTGTGTTCGGGGCTAGTGACGGGCGAGGGCGGTCTCCCCTCGTCCCACGCCGTGCGGCGCAGGAGCGATCGGGGCCGAAGAGCCTACGGCTCGCCCCTGGAGAGGGCAAGCCCCCTTCTGGCTTCGTCGCGCCGCTGCACCCGGACGGGCCGCGGCCCGACGGGTCACCCCGGGGGCGGGCAAGGGGACGCTGGAAGCGCCTCGGAGGACCGGCCCACCCTCAAGCGCGGCCCCCTGCCGCAGGCAAGCAGGCGAGCTCGCCGACCAAGGGGACGGTCGGCGCCCGCGCCCTCAGCGCCGGATCGCGCGTCGGACCAGGACCAACGACACGGCCAGCCCGATGAAGGTCGTGACCCACGGCCCGATCCATACCGCGAGCGACCGCGCCTTGCCGAGCTCGGAGCCGATCTGGGTGCTGAAGACGTGGTAGAGCAGGCCGTAGACCGTGGCGACCGCGAGCGCGCCGAGCCGCGTCCCCCTGCGGAGCAGGATGCCGGTCGGGGCCCCCAGCCCGAGGAAGAGGACATACGAGAGCGAGAGCGCCGTGCGCCGGTGGAACTCGAGCGCGTAGTCCCGCCGGTACTCCGGGTCCACCGTCCCCGCGCGGAGCGCCGACAAGATCTCGCCGCTCGTTCGATACCGCGGCTTGTGGGAGTCGCGCGGCGCTTGGGAAACACGATCGGCGAGGTCGAACTCGAGCTCGGCCTCCCCGAGCCGCGCCGAAACACCGCCGCGCGGATCGAAGATCTCGAGGTCCGTCAGGTGCGCATAGAGGTGGCTCCCCTGGATCCGGATGTCGACGGTGCTCGCGAAGACATCGCCCTGCAGGCTCTCTCCCTCAGGAACGCGGATATAGGCGTCGAAGAAGGTGCCCGTCTGCTCGTCGCGGTCGGCGGCCTTCAGGTAGAAGTCGCCGAGGCTGATGCTCGTGCGACCGGGCTGCAGGTTCTCGATGACGGAGGCCGCGGCCCCGATGAGGAAGCGCTTCTCGCGCTCCTTCAGCTTCGGCAGCTCTTCCGAGAGCATCCAAAACGTCCCAGCGGACAGGAGCAGCGCGAGCACCAGCCCCGGGACGAAGCACCGCAGGGGGTTCAACCCGCTCATCTGGATCGCGATCCACTCGCGGTCCGACGCGAGGCGCCCATAGACCCCGGTGACCGCCAGCATGAAGCACACGGGCAACAGGTAGGGCGCGAGGCCCTCCAGCACGATCGGCAGATAGTGCAGGAGCAGCGCCGGCGCGACGTTCGGCAGCTTGTGCACCGCGCTGACGACGATCCCGGGCAGCGCGACGAAGAGCAGCGCCGCGACCGCGAAGGTGAAGGCCGACAGGACCTGCTTCGTGATGTAGAGCTGGAGCCGCATGTTCGGGACCGAAGGGAGCGGCGCCGTGCCGGCCGGCCAGGATAGCGACCGCCTCCACCCCAGGGCAGCCTCCGAGGTCGCCGCCTGCGCCGCGCGCCGCCCCTGCGGCATCTCACCACAAAATGCAAAGATCGAAGCGCGCCTGCAGCGTGCGCGCGCGGCGCAATAGCGCGGCGGTTTAGACTGCGAGGCGAGCGATCATTCGATGACCTCACCCAACGCTTCCCAGGCTGTCGCCAGCGTCGCCGCAGAGCCGCGCCTTGCGGCTCGCATCGACCGACGCGCCAGCGCGCGCCCGAGCTGGATGTGGGTGCACATGCTGTTGATCGGCGGGCTTGTGGTCGCGCCGTTCGATCTGCGGATCATGGCTGCGATCCATGCGCGCCTCGGCGGCTTCTTGGCGCACGAGCACCCGTTTCACTTGGTGCCCTACGTCACTGTGCAGTGGGCGAGCGCCGCGCTCGTCGTGTGGGCGTTGCTGGGCTGCCTGGAGCGCGCGCCGCGCCGCTTCTTCATCAGCCGCGCGGCGTCGGCGCGCCTCGTGGTCGGCGGCGCGCTCGGCGTGGGCCTCCTGTTGAACGTACTTGCGAAGTCGTGGTGGGGCCGGCCGCGCCCGAAGCAGCTGCTCGAGTTCGGCGGCACGCGGGCCTTTCGCGCCGTCTGGAACCCAGACTTCGGCGCCCACGGGACCTCGTTCGCCAGCGGCCACTCGGGCGCCGCGGCGCTGTGCATCGGGCTCGTCTGGCTCGTCGCGGAGCCGCGGCGCGCGCGTGTGCTGATGCTCTGGCTTGTGCCGGCGTGGCTCTGGGTCGCCCTCTCGCGCATCGCCTCGGGCGGGCACTTCCCGTCGGACGTGCTCATCGGTTCATGGCTCGCGCTCGCGCCGCTGCTCGCCATGGAGCGCTGGCTCGGGCCGCTGCATCCCGTGGCTCCCGTCGAGGCCCCTGCCTTGCCCCGCGACCGATGATGACAGCGCCCGATCCGCGCGCCACCGACCCGCGCGGCTCGCTCGACCGACACGCGCTCGCCTTCGTCGGGGTCGTGACCGCGGCGCGCCTCTGGTTCGCGTGGGTCGCGGACCTCGAGCTCTTCGGCGACGAAGCGCAGTACTGGGCCTGGTCGCGCGAGCCGGCTTGGGGCTACTTCTCGAAGCCGCCGCTGCTCGCGTGGCTGATCCACCTCTCGACCAGCGTGTTCGGCGACTCCGAGCTCGCCGTGCGCGCGGCCTCGCCGCTGCTGCACGCGGTGACGGCGCTCGTCGTCGGCGCGACGGCGCGCCGGCTGCACGGCGCGCGGGCCGGGTTCTGGGGCGCCGCGCTTTACGCGACGCTGCCGTCCGTGTCGCTCTCATCGCTGTTGATCAGCACCGACGTGCCGCTGCTCCTCTTCTGGAGCGTCGCGCTGTACGCGTGGGTCCGGCTGCGCGAAGGATCCAGCCCCCGGGGGCGCTTGGCGCTGACGTTGACGCTGGGGCTCGCGGCGGGCTTCGGACTGCTCGCGAAGTACGCCATGGTGTACTTCTGGCTGTGCGTACCGCTGTCCATCTATGCGTCGCGGCCGAACCGCGCGGGCCTCGCAGGAGGGTCAATTGCGGAAGGGCCAATTGCAGCGGGGCCAATTGCAGGAGGGCCACTCTCAGCAGGGCCACTGTCAGCAGGGGCGCTCTCGGCGAGGGCGCTCCTGGCGGCGGCGCTGAGCTTCGCGGTCCTGGCGCCGAACCTCGCGTGGAACGGCGCGCACGACTTCGTCACGTTCCACCACACGGCGACGAACGCAGGCGTCGGCGCGGCGCGCTTCCGTCCCGGCGCGGCGCTCGAGTTCCTCGGCGCGCAGCTCGGCGTCATCGGCCCGGTGCTCGCCGTGCTGTGGCTCGGTTGGCTCGCAAAGGGCCGGCTGACGCGCACGCCGGCGGACCGCGCGCTGGTGCCGTTCCAGGTCGTCCCGCTGCTGATCATCTTGCCCGTGGCGTTCCTGCGGCGCGCGAACGCGAACTGGGCCGCGACGATGCTGCCGGCGCTCTGCGTCCAGTGCGCCGCGCTCGCAGCATTCCCAGCCGCGCGGCGCTGGCTCAAGGTCGCAGTCGCGAGCAGCTTGGCGCTCGCGGTCGTCGCGCTCGGCGCTGCGCCGCTCGGCGAGGCGTTGGGGCGGCCGCTCCCGGGGCAGCTCGACCCGTGGCGGCGCTTGCGCGGCGGGCGCGCGCTCGCTCTGGAGGTGACCCGCGCGTTGGACGCGACCCCCGGAGCAGGGCTCGTCAGCGACGAGCGCATGACGCTCGCGGTGCTCGCCTATTACCTCGGGCCCGAGCGCGAACACCCGTGGTCGTTCACGCCCGACGGCGCGGTGCGCCATCACTTCGACCTCGCCTGGCCGTTGCGAGGGCCGAACGGACGGACGTTCCTGTTCCTCACGCGGCGCGACGCCGAGGCGGACCTCGCGCGGACGTGGACAAGAGTGGAACGGCGGGCGGACATCGAGGTGCCGGTCGCCGCCGGGATGGTCGAGACGTACCGGCTGTACGAGGTGGAGTGAGCCAGCCGGGCCGGCGCCGGCGCGGCGCCGGGCCAAGGAGCGCGCGGCGCGGGGCCCGCCGCGCCGAGGCCGGGCAAGGCGGCCGTGTTGGCCTACGATGGGGTCGTGCCGCTCGCCTCGTTCCACCCCACCGTCGCCGCTTGGTTCCGCGAGCGCCTCGGCGCGCCGACGCCGCCGCAGGTGCGAGCGTGGCCCGCGATCCGGCGCGGCGAGCACGTCCTCGTCGCGGCGCCGACGGGCTCTGGCAAGACGCTCGCCGCGTTCCTCGCCGCGCTCGATGACTTGCTGCAGGCCGGGGACCTGCCCGACGAGACGCGGGTGCTGTACGTCTCGCCGCTGCGCGCGCTGTCGAACGACGTGCAGAAGAACCTCACGGCGCCGCTCGAAGAGCTGCGCGCGCGCGACGCCAGCTTGCCCGAGGTGCGCGTCCTGGTGCGCACTGGCGACACGCCGTCGAGCGAACGCGCGCGCATGTCGGCCAAGCCGCCGCACGTGCTCGTCACGACGCCCGAGAGCCTCTATGTACTGCTGACGAGCGAAGGCGGCCGGCGCATGCTCAGCGCGGTGCGCACGGTCATCGTCGACGAGATCCACGCGCTCCTCGGGGACAAGCGCGGCGCGCACCTCGCGCTGTCGCTGGAGCGGCTCGACGACCTGACGCGCCAGTCCGCGGGGCGCACGACCCAGCGCATCGGGCTGTCGGCGACACAGAAGCCGCTGGCGGACGTCGGGCGGTTCCTCGTCGGCCTCGACGCCGCCGGCGCCGAGCGTCCGGTCACCCTGATCGACGAAGGGCACCTGCGCCAGGTCGAGCTGTCCGTGCACCTACCGCGCTCCCCCCTCGAGGCGGTGTGCAGCCACGAGACGTGGGGCGAGATCCACGAGCAGATCGCGGCCCTCGTCCGCGCGCACAAGAGCACGCTCGTCTTCGTCAACACGCGCAAGGTGTGCGAGCGCACCGCGCGCGAGCTGTCGCGCATCCTCGGCCCCGAGCACGTCACGAGCCATCACTCGAGCCTCTCGAAGGAGCGCCGGCTCGACGCCGAGGAGCGCTTGAAGCGCGGCGCGCTGCGCGCGCTCGTCGCGACGGCGTCGCTGGAGCTCGGCATCGACATCGGCGACGTCGACCTCGTCATCCAGGTCGGCGCGACGCGCCGCATCGCGACGCTGTTGCAGCGCGTCGGGCGCTCGGGGCACGGCGTAGGGCGCATGCCCAAAGGCGCCTTGTTCCCGGTCTCGATGGACGAGCTGACGGAGGCCGCGGCGCTCTTGAAGTCCGTGCGCGACGGGGCGCTCGATCACACGTCGCGGCCCGAGGCGCCGCTGGACATCCTCGCGCAGCAGCTCGTCGCGTGGTGCGTCGCGGGGCCGACGCGCGACGAGGCGGCGCCCAGCGCCGCGGCGGGCCGCGCCGAGGACGAGCTCTTCGGGCTCGTGCGGCGCGCGTGGCCGTACCGCGCGCTGACGCGCGAGCGCTTCGACGCGACGGTGGCGCTGCACCTCACCGAGCGCGGGCGCTACGCGCTGCTCCACCGCGACCCGGGGGCGGACCAAGGCGCGGGCCCAGGCGCGAGCCCAGGCGCGGGCGCGGAGCGTGACGCCGACGCGGGCGTCCCCAACGGCGCGACGCTGCGCGCGACGCGGCGGGCGCGCCTCGTCGCGTTGACCTCCGGCGGCGCGATCCCCGATCGCGCGGACTACCGCGTCGTGATGGAGCCCGACGGCCTCGTCGTCGGCAGCGTCGACGAGGACTTCGCGATCGAGGCCAGCGGCGGCGACGTGTTCCAGCTCGGCAACATGAGCTGGCGCCTCTTGCGCATGCAGCCCGGCACGCTCTTCGTCGCGGACGCGCACGGCGCGCCGCCGTCGCTGCCGTTCTGGTTCGGAGAGGCGCCGAGCCGCAGCCAGGAGCTGAGCCACGCGCTGGGCGACGTGCGCGAGCACGGGCGCGACCCAGAGTGGCTCGTGGCGAGGTGCGGGCTGACGCCCGAGGCCGCGCGCGTCCTGGCGGAGTTCCTGCGCGCGGGCCACGACGCCCTGGGCGCGACGCCGACCCAGCACAGGCTCGTGCTCGAGCGCTTCTTCGACGAGTCCGGCGGCAGCCAGCTCGTCGTGCATTCGCTGCACGGCTCGCGCTTGAACCGAGCGTTCGGCCTCGCGCTGCGCAAGCGCTTCTGCCGCAGCTTCGGCTTCGAGCTGCAGGCCGCGGCGAACGAGGAGGCGGTGCTGATCTCGCTGGGCCCGATGCACTCGTTCCCATTGCAGGAGGTGTTCGAGTACCTCTCTTCGAAGTCGGTGCGCGCGCTGCTGGTGCAGGCGCTGCTGGACGCGCCGATGTTCCAGACGCGCTGGCGCTGGAACGTGTCGCGGGCGCTGCTCGCGCCCCGCGCGCCGGGCGGCAAGCGGCTCCCTCCGCCGATCCAACGCATGCGCGCGGACGACCTGCTCGCAGCGGCGTTCCCGGACGCGGTCGCGTGCGGCGAGAACCTGCCGCCGGGGGACATCGACGTGCCGGAGGGGCACCCGATGGTCGACCAGACGATCGCGGACTGCCTGACCGAGGCCATGGACATCGAGGCGCTGGAGGCGCTCCTGCGCGCGCTGGAGTCGGGCGCGCTTGAGACGCATTGCGTCGATACCGCGGCGCCGTCGCCGTTCGCGCGCGGGGCGCTCGCGATCGGGCCCTACGGGTTCTTGGACGACGGCGCGCTCGAAGAGCGGCGCGTGCAGGCCGTGCGCTCGGGGCGGGCCCGCGACACTCGCGAGACCGCGCAGCTCGGGGCCCTGGACCCGGACGCCGTCGCGCGTGTGCGCAGCGAGGCCTGGCCCGAGCCGCGCGACGCCGAGGAAGTGCACGAGGCGCTGACTTGGATCGGGTACGTCACCGACGCCGAGGCAGAGGCCTGGCGCGCGTGGCTCGTCGCCTTGGAGGGCGCGGGGCGGGTCGCGCACGCAGACGGCCGCTGGTACGCGGCGGGCGCGACGCGCGAGCCGCTGGCGCTCTTGCGCGGGCGCCTGGAAGCGCTCGGTCCGTACGTCGCCGCGAGCCGCGACGAAGAGGCCGACCTCGCGGCGTTGGAGGGCGAGGGCGTCGCCGTCCGTGTGCGCCTCGAGCGCGACGGCCTGCGCGTCGACGCGTGGTGCCACCGGCGGCTCTTGGCGCGCATCCAGCGCTACACGTTGAATGAGCGGCGCCAAGCGGTGCGCCCGGTCTCGACGGCCGGGTTCCGGCGCTTCTTGGCGCGCTGGCACGGGCTCGAGCCCGCGCAGCGCTTGCAGGGCCCCGCGGGGGTGCTGACCGCGATCGAGCGCTTGGCCGGCTGGGAGGCGCCCGCCGTGCACTGGGAGCAGCGGCTGCTCGCGGCGCGCGTCGAGGGCTATCGCCAGGAGTGGCTCGATCAGCTAGGGCTGTCGGGGCAAGTGTGCTGGGGCCGGCTGTGGGGTTCGTCGGCGACGCCGGTGCGCTCGACGCCGGTGGCGATGTTCCCGCGGGCGGAGCTCGCGCTGTGGGAAGGGCTGTCGGCGCCGTGCGACGTTGCGGCGCTGTCGTGGCCCGCGCGCGCGGTGCACGAGGCGCTGACGCGGCGCGGCGCGCTGTTCGCGGCGGACCTGGCGGCGCTGCCGGGGCTGTTGCCCAGCGACGCGGAGCGCGGCATCGACGAGCTCGTCGGCGCGGGGCTCGTGACGAGCGACGCGTTTGCGGCGCTGCGGCTGCATCTGCGCGCGCCCTCGAAGCGCCCGGGTTCGTTCGGGGCGCCGCGGGGCGTCGCGGCGGTCGGCGGCGGGCGGTGGAGCTTGTTCCGGGCGGCGGGCGAGGTGTCAGCTGTAGCGCGCGGGTTGGAGGACGAGCGCCTGCACGAGGCGCTCGCGCGTGTGCTATTGCGGCGCTACGGCGTGCTGTTCCGCGCGCTGCTCGCGCGCGAGCGTGTGCCGGTGCTCTGGCGCGACCTCGCGCGGGCATTGCGGCTGATGGAGCTGCGCGGGGACGTGCTGGGCGGCCGCTTCGTGGACGGGTACGCGGGGGAGCAGTTCGCGGACCCGAGCGCCGCGCGGCTGCTGGCGGACGCGGAGCGCAGCGCCGTGGCGCTGACGGAGCTGCATCGCTGCGACCCGCTCGCGCTGGAGACGACGCTCGTCCCGGGGGTCGGGCCGTTGGTGCGCACGGCAAGCGCTGCGACCTAACGCTGCGCGCTCGCTGCGCACCTCGCCGGGAGCTCCGGCCGCAGCGAGCGCGGGGGTGCAGTCACTGACCGGAGACGATGCGCATCAGTTGGCCGCAGAGGTATGCGCCGTACGTGCCCAGCGCGTAGCCGAGGACGGCCAGCAACACGCCCACAGGCGCGAGCGTTGGGTGGAACGCGGACGCGACGACCGGCGCCGAGGCGGCGCCGCCGATGTTCGCTTGGCTGCCCACCGCGAGGAAGAACGTCGGCGCCTTCAAGAGCTTCGCTACGAGCAACAACAAACCCGCGTGGATACTGATCCAGATGAGGCCCACCACGAAGAGACCCGGCCGCTCGACCAGCGCCGTCAGGTCCATGTGCATCCCAATGCTCGCGACGAGGATGTACAGCAGCACCTGACCGACCTTCGATGCACCCGCGCCCTCGAGGCTACGCACCGGCGTAAACGAGAGCAACAGCCCGAACGTCGTCGCGAACACCACGATCCAGAAGAACCCGGAGTCGAGCGAGAACTTCGCGAGGCCCGGCGCGCGTTCGCCGATCCAAGCGGCGAGCGGCGCGCCCAGCGCGTGGCTGAGGCCCATCACGCCGAACCCAACGCCGACGATCAACATCAGGTCGGTCAGCGATGGGTTGCGCGCGTGGTCCAGCTCGAAGCGTTCGACGCGCTTGCGCAGGTCCTCGATCGCGGACGTGTCCGCGCCACGGCGCGCGTCCAAGCGCTCCGCGTTGGCCGCCATCCACAAGAGCACGGCCATCCACAGGTTCGCGACGATGACGTCGACCGCGACCATCGGCCCGAAGAGCGCGTCCGGGATCTCGAACACGTCCTTCATCGCCGCTTGGTTCGCGCCGCCGCCGATCCACGAACCAGCGATCGCGGTCATCCCGCGCCAGGTCTCGGCGTCGATCGTTCCCGGCGACACAGCCTTGACGATCGCGAGCGCGATAGGGCCGCCGATCACGACCCCGATCGTCCCCGTCACAAAGAGCGCCAGCGCCTTCGGCCCGAGGCGCAGGATCGCCTTGAAGTCGATCGAGAGCGTCAAGAGCGCCAGCGTGGCGGGCAACAGATAGCGGGAGCTGACGAAGTACAGCTTCGACGCCTCACCGTCGATGACACCGAGCGTGTTGTAGAGCGCCGGTATGAAGTAGCACAGCAGCAGCGCCGGCACATACCGATAGAAGCCACGCAGGGCCGGGTGAGCGCTCTTGGAGGTCCAAAACACGCCGGCGAGCGTCGTCGCCAAGAGGCCCAGTACGACCGCGTCGTTCGTGATCAGCGCAGGCTCCGAGGCCGCCGCTACGGTGGGGTCCATCATCGTCCCGAGAGGTTAACCCATGCCGCGCGGGCGCCGGCGCACGAGCGCGCGAACCGCCTGCCCGCGGCGCGCTCAGGCGCCCCGCTGCGCGATGGCGGCGGCGAGGCGGCGGGCCTCGGGCGCCCACGGGCCGCCGACATGCGGCAAGAGCCGCGCCGCCTCCTCGAGCGCGCCGCGGGCCGCGTGGACAACCGCCAGCCGCAGGCGCGCGAGGTCGCCCGTCACGCCGCTCAGCACTTGCTGCGAAGAGTCGACGCCGTGCAAGGTCAAACAGCGGCCATAGCGCGCCGCGGCCTCGTCGAAGCGCCCGAGCTTCTCCAGGGCGTACGCCTCGGCGAACACGAGGTTCGGGTGCTCGACGGGGAAGCGCGCGGCGCACTCGCGCGCCGTGTACAGCGCCGCCTCGGCCGCATTCGTATCCGCCTGCGCAAATGACAGCGCATAACCCAGGCGGACCGTGCTCGGCGCAGGGTGACCAGCCGGCCGGACGTCGACAGCGCGCAGGAACGGCTCGAGCGACCGCTCCCCCACCGCGCGCGCCTCTTCGCGCCGCTCCGCCCTCAACAGCATGCCAACGAGGTAACCCGCGAGGTCCCCGTCAGCGACGTCCTCCTCCAGCGCGCGGCGCAGGAGCCGCTCATTGCGCGCCTCGCGGCCCAACACCGCGCGCAGGTCCGGCTGCTCGCCGAGGTGAACGAGCGGCGCGTCAATCACGCGCGAATCGCCGCGCCCCTCCGCGCGCAAGACGGCGACACCGCCCATCAGCGTCTCATGGACACGGCGTTTGAAACGCAGCTCCGGCAGGCGTGGGAAGAGGCGCGGGACCCAAACGGGGCCGCCGATGCGGCGCGCGCCTGACAGCACCGACTGCACCGGCGCATCGAGCGCGTCCGCATTGTGCAGCGGCAGCATGCCGAGCAACAAGCGGTCGTCAGCGAGCGCTGCGCGCAGCGCGCTCGCGCCGCCTGGCGCGAGCCGCTCATCCGCGTCGAGCACCAACACATGCGTGCCGCGCGCCGCTTCAACGCTGAAGTTGCGCGCGGCCGAAAAGTCGTCGTCCCACGCGCGGCTCAGGACGCGCGCGCCCATGGTCCGCGCGATGTCCAAGGTCGCGTCGCGGCTGCCCGTATCGACGAGGACGACCTCGTCGACGACCCCACGCACGCTCTCGAGGCAGCCGGCGAGGAACCGCTCCTCGTCCCGGGCGATCATGCAAAGGGACAGTGTGGGCACCCCGGCAGGCTACCAATTGGGCCGGGCCAGATCACACCGGAGCGCTCACCGTGCGCCCCCGGTCCTTTGGGCCCCAAGGCTTGGGCCCCCCTTCAAGGGAACCGGGCGGGTATGCTCGCGCGCCATGGAAGACGAATCGGAGCTGGCGCTCGAACGCGACCTCGGCCCGCAGCCGCTCGCTGAGATCCTCGCGAAACACGGGCTCAGCCACCACGACCTCGTCGCGGCCTCGACGGCGCAGCTCACGCACAAGATGGTGGCGCGCGCCGTGAAGGGGCGCCGCCTGACGCCGAACACCATGGGCAAGGTGCTCCAAGCGTTGGCGACGGCGAGCGGTCAGCGCTACTCCGCCGAACAAGCGTTCACCTACGTGAACGATCAGAAGCGGAAGAAGTAGACAGGGGCAAGGGCGCGACGGGCCTCGCAGCACGCGGCTGCGCGCCCCCTGCAACGCGCATCAGTTGACGCGGTCCTTGTACTCGAGCGTCTCTGTGTCGATGCGCACGCGGTCACCTTGCTTGATGACCATGCCGACCTTGACGGTGACGCCGTTGTCGAGCACCGCGTCCTTCAGGCCGCTCTGCACACCCTTGATCGGCGGCGTCGTCTCGACGACGGTCGCGACGACCGACTGCGGCGCGTTCACGGTGATCAGCTTGCCGCCGATGAGGATGCCGTCGTAGGACTCGGCGTTCCACCGCACGACGTCCTCACAGGACACGGTCGTGCAGCGATACTCGTCGCCCGACTCCGTATAGAAGACCTCGTCCGCGCCGTCGCGGTAGCTGTGCGAGAGCTTGATGCTCTCCGACTCGAGGACCTCGTACTTGTCGTCGCCCTGCGCGGTGACTTCGGTGATGCGCCCCGTGAGGATGTCCTTGAACTTCATCTGGACGCGGCTCCGACGGTCGCTCTTCCAGATGTTCCAGTAGATCACGTTGCAGATCCGACCTTGGTTCTCGAGCAAGGTGCCTTTACGGAGTTCCAAGGCGCTCAACTGGGACATCGTGCTTCTTCGCTTTCTTCGCTGGGGACGCTGATCGGGCCGACGAGGCGGAGCAGGGTACTGGCGCGGACGAGACGGCGCCACCCAGGACCACGGCGCAGGGCGCGCGAGACGCGAATCGGGGCAGGGAATGCGCGACCGTTCCCCCAGCGCGCCGCGAACGCAGGCTCGCGCTCGCCCCTCAGCGGGCCGTATCCTGGGCGGGGATGGGCCCAGAACGACCCGAAGCCGAGCACCTGCAGGGGACGCTGGAGACGATCACGTTCCACGACGAGGGATCGCTCTATTCGGTGCTGCGCCTGGCGCCCGAGCCGGGGTTCCGCGCGCCGATCGAGGGCTCGCTCTTCGCCCCCGGCCGCGTCACCGCCGTCGGCAAGGTCGCTGGTCCGGCCGAGGGCACCCGCGTCCGGTTGACGGGCCAGTGGGGCCGGCACCCCTCACACGGCGCGCAGTTCGAGTTCGAGCTCTTGGAGGTCCTGCCGCCGAGCGACGAGGCGGGCCTGGTGCGCTACCTGTCCTCGAAGGTCTTCGACGGGATCGGCAAGACGATCGCAGAGCGGATCGTACAGAAGCTCGGCGCCAAGGCGCTCGAGACGATCCGCGCCGACGCGTCGGCGCTCGACGGCATCAAGGGCCTGCGCGAGGACACTGCGCGCGCGCTGGCCAAGCAGCTCGTCGAACAGGCGCAAACCCACGCGACCAACGGCTTCTTGGCGCGCCACGGCCTCGGCCCGCTGACCGCGCAAGCGATCGTCACGCGCCTCGGGCCGGTCTGCGAAGAGCTCATCCAAGCGAACCCGTACGTGCTGATGCGCGTGCCTACCGTCGGCTTCTTGACGGCAGACAAGGTCGCGCTCTCGCTCGGCATGCCAGCAGACGACCCGCGGCGGCTGCGCGCGGTGATGCTGCACGCGCTCGACCGGGGCAGCCAAGAGGGGCACGTCTATCTGCCGCTCGGCAAGTTGCTGGAGCGCGCGGTCGGCATGCTCGCAGGCGCAGCGCCGCGGGCCGCGTTCCTCGCCGCGCTGCACGAGCTCGAAGACGGGCACCAAATGGTGCTCGACCGCGAGGGCCGGCCGCCGCACACGGGCCCCTTCGACGACGACGTGCCGTGTTACCTGCCGGGGCTCTTCGACGCCGAGGTGAAGCTCGCGCTGAAGCTCGAGCGCTTGCTCGCCGTCGGCGCCGCGCCGCTGGCCGACGAGCGCCTCTTGGCCGAGGCCGAGGCCGCCGCCCGCATCACGTTGCACGTGCACCAACGTGACGCCGTGCTGAAGCTCCTGGCGTCGCCCGTCGCGCTGTTGACCGGCGGCCCGGGCGTCGGAAAGACGACCATCGTGCAGCTCGTCGCGAACCTCGCTGCGGCGTCGGGCAGCGACATCCTGCTGGCGTCTCCGACCGGTCGCGCAGCGAAGCGCCTGAGCGAAGCGACGGGCCGCGACGCCTCCACGATCCATCGCCTGCTGCGCTTCGACCCCGAGACCGGCGGCTTCGTGCACGGGCCGGACAAGCCGCTGAAGACCGCGGTCCTGGTGGTCGACGAGGTCTCGATGCTCGATGTCGCGCTCGCGCGGCGGCTCGTCGAAGCGCTCGAGCCGCCCTCGCGCCTGATCCTCGTCGGCGACCCCGACCAGCTCCCGGCGGTCGGCCCGGGCGCGGTGCTCGCGGACCTGCTCGCGTCGGGGCGCATCCCGACCGCGCGCTTGACGCAGGTCTTCCGGCAGGACGACAAGAGCCTCATCGTCTCGAACGCGCACCTGGTCCTCGAAGGACGCGAGCCGCGCCTGCCGCCGCGCGGCGTGACGGACGCGGACTTCTATTTCTTCCCCGTGGAAGAGGGCCCCGAAGCCGTGGCGGCGCGCGTCGTCGAGGTCGTGACCGAGCGTATCCCGAAGTCATTCGGCCTCGATTGGCGTGAGGACGTGCAGGTGCTCGCGCCGATGTACAAGGGCCCAGCAGGCGTCGACGCGCTGAACGATCGCCTGCGCGCCCAGCTCGACGAGGACGCGTTCGACACGAACTCGCGCTACCGCAAGGGCGACCGCGTCGTGCAGACGCGCAACGACTACGAGCGCGAGGTCTTCAACGGCGACCTCGGCCGCGTCGCGCGCGTCGACAGCGACGGGACAGTCTTCGTGCGCTACCCGGAGAAGGAGGTCGCCTACAAACGCGGCGAACAGGGCGACCTGCAGCCCGCGTTTGCCATGACGGTGCACCGCAGCCAGGGCGGCGAGTTCCCCGCGATCGTCTTCCCGCTGACGACGCAGCACGCGCACATGCTGCAGCGCAACCTCTTCTACACGGCGATCACGCGCGCCAAGCGCCTCGTCGTGCTCGTCGGGGAGCGGCGCGCCTTGAAGATGGCGATCGAGAACGCGTGGCAGGCGCGGCGCTTCAGCCGGCTGGACGTGCGCCTGAGGCCGACGTCCGCCCCCGAGCCGACCTAGGAGCCTGCGCCACCGGGCACGCTGCGGGAGCTCAGAGAGGGTCCCGCGTTGGCGGCTCGCCCTCGGGCGTCGCGCGCGGCGCAGTCGGCAACACCCAGCGCTGATACACGATCGAGACTGTGAACAGCGCGACCGCGAGGCCCAAGAACGAAGCGGCGCGGTACCCCCCGCGGAGCGCGCTGAGGTCGAAGAGGAACACCTTGCCGACCGTCGCGAGGAAGAAGGCGAGGCTCGTCCAACGCAGCGGCCGCGACGCGCGCAGCTGACCGATCGTGAGCAGCACACCCGCGTAGAGGGCCCACCCGAATGACATGACCAAGTCGCGTGCAGGCACGCGCGCGAAGCGCATTGCGATCGTCGCGCCCTCCGTGTAGCGGTTCACGAGCACGAGGTTGAGCCAGACGAACGCCACCGCCACGACGCCGACGCCCAACGTCGCAGACAGTGTGCTGGCCTCGAACGAGGCTGGCGCGGCGGCGCTCGAGCGTTGTCGGATCGCGACCGCGAGGCCCATAGAGAGCCCCGCGAGCAACGCGACAGAGACCAGCGCGAGCCGCGGGGCGAAGAGGCTCGCTTCGTGGGCGAACGTGCGCCCCTGGAGCGCCGCTTGGACGTAGCCGAGCGCCGCCGTGAGGGCCGCGATCGCGCCGGCGCGAGCAACGTCCTGGCAGGCCATTCGGTGCCCAACGAGCGCCGCCAGCCCCGCGCTCAAGCCGAGGCCGACGAACCCGGGGTGAACGCCCAGCCAGTGTGACAGCGAGAACGCCAAGAGCGACGCGGCCAGCGCCGAGGTAGTCGCGGCCAGGTAGGTGTGCTGGCGCGCGCGCGCGACCAACGCCGCCGCCGCAAGGGGCAGGGCCGCGACGGCAAGGCCGAGCGCGCGCCCGCCTGGCGCCCCCATGTTCACGAGGGCGAGCGCAGCGATGCGCGTATGCGCGACGAGCGGCGGCGCAGCGAGGGACCACAGCGCGACCCGCGCCAAACGCGGCGGCGCCGCGTAGCCGCGCTGCGCGCCCGGGCCGGGCATCGAGCCCGCGTGCGGTGCGCTGCCCGCAGCGCGCCGCCTCGCGGCGAACGCGAGCGCCGGCGCGCCGAGCCCGATGACCAGCGCGCACCACGCGCTGAGCGGCGCGTGCCCCTCGGCGCGCTGGAGGCTCGCGAGCCACCCGAGCGCGCCGACCCCTGTGGCAAGCGACAGGAGCAACGCGCCGACAGACCCGGCGAGGCCAAGCCCGGCGGGGCCAAGCACGGCAGGGCCAAGCCCGGCAGGGCCAAGCACGGCAGGGCCAAGCACGGCAGGGCCAAGCACGGCAGGGCCAAGCACGGCGAGGCCAGACCCGGCGAGACCTGACGCAACGGAGGCCTCGGGCGCGTGGCCCGCCCGCGGTCCCGCGGGCGGGGCCAGCGCGCCCTCCCCGCGCTGAGCGCGCGCGAGCGCGAGCGATCCCAGCGCAGCGAGCGCGACAAAGGCGTACGGCATATCGCCGCGCGGGCCGAAGCCAACGCGCTGGACGTGCACGACGAAGAGCGCCGTCGCCGCGGCTCCGGCGCCGGCCAGGCCCGCGCGCCGCGAGCGCGACGACACGAGCGCGACGAGCGCCACCAACGCGATGGACGCCAGCGCGGATTGGCCCCCAAGCGGGAGCCCCTGGACCAACATGGCGCCGCGGTGCGGGCTGACCATGGCGCTGCTCGCGACGCCCATCAACAGCCCGATCGGCAGGGCCAGGCGTCGCCCCGCGTCGCGACCGACGCCGCTGAGCGTGACCGCGCCGAGCCCTCCCGTGACGGCCGCGACGAGCCACGGGTTGCCCCAAGCACGCTGGCCGAAGACGAGGACGAGCAGCGCGACGAGGAGGCCGGCGGCCATGGAGGCGGCCGCAGGCGCGGCGCCGCGCTCTGGCCGCGTCACCCCGCGGAGCGCGCGGCGCTCGACGAGCGCCGACACGAGCGCGAGGCCCATCGCCGCTGCGCTGTATTCGTACAGGAGCCGCGTGAACTGCGCTTCATCGCCGCGCAAGCGCGCCGGGTGCATCAGCGCCCACGACGCGAGCAACGCAAACGCGCCCGCCGCGCCCGTCCATGTCAGCGCCGCCGACCCGAAGCCGCGCGCGAGCACTGTGGCAAAGACGGCCAGGAGCAACGCCATCCCCCCGACGGGCAGGATCGACGCATCGAGGGACAACGTCCGTCCGAGGTCGATGGCGAAGATGACCTGTACGACGAGCGCCAGGAGCAGCGTCGGCGGCGCGGCTGCGCCCGAGCTCGACGCGGCCCCTGGCGATCGAGCGCCGGAGGCCTCGTCGACACTGCTCGCCGCGTGCGACGCCTGGGACCTGCCCGCGGCGACCATGTAGACCAACGCGACGCTGCCGACCGCGGCGAGCGCGCCGAAGCGCGGCAAGTCCGAGGCCTGCCCCAGCAAGATCGCCGGCACGTACCAAGCGAGCTGCACGAGCGCGCTGAGCGCGACGGCGACGCGCGGCACCCACGCCCAGCCGCGGCGCCGCCCGGCTGCGAGCGCGCCGACATTGAGCACCGCGAGGTAAGTGAACAGCGCGCCCGTCGAGCGCGCGCCGACGTCGAGCAGCACGGGCGTCGCAAAGCCCCCGACGAGCGCAAACGCGGCGAGGACGGGCGCCTTCGCGCGCAGCGCGGCGCGACCGGCGATCGTGGTCGCCGCGACCATGACGGCGAGGCTCGCCCACATCGGCACGAGGTCGTGCAGCCGCGCCGCCGCCCACGCGCCGAGGTAGACGAGGATGACGCCCGCGCCAGCGCCCGCGTCCGCCTGGATCTGATAGCCGCGCCGCCGAAGCGCGCCATGGGACGCGAGGCCGAGCGCGCCGGCCGTGACGGCGAGCCCGTCGCGCAGCGCGGGCCCGATCCACCCGCGCTGGATCGCGAGCTGCACGAAGAAGAGGCCGGACAGCGCCAGCGCGACGCCGCCGACGACGGCAGCGCCGCGCACGCCGAGCCAGCGCTCCCAGTCGATGCCGGGCGCCGGCGTCGCAGGGAGCGCTGCGAGGGGAGGCGGCGACGTCGACGGGGTTGGGGTCGCCGCAGCGCGGCGCGGGGGGCGCTCCGGCGTGCCTGGCGCGCCGGGCGACGCGGCCCTCGGGCGCGGCGGGGGCTCTTCGCGCAGCGGGGGCTCTTCGCGCGGCGGGGGCTCCTCGCGCAGCGGGGACTCCTCGCGCAGCGGGGACCGCTCATCGCGCGCAGGCTCGTCGAGCTCCACCAGGACGTCCTCGCGCTTCGGACCTTGGGCGACGATCGCCGCGGCGACCGAGGCCGCGGTGGGCGTGGGACCAGGGGTCGAGGTCCTTGGGCTGCGCTCATGCGACGCCGCTTCGGGCGGCAGCAGCGAAGCGCCCCGCGAGAGCCGCGCGACCTCCGCTCGCAGCGTGTGCAGCTCTGCGTCGAAGCGCCGCTGACGCGCGGCCAGGCTCGCCAGCCAAACGAGCGCCACCAGCGGCGAGACGAACAGAAAGATCGCCGCGAGGACGAGGAGCATGTCCATGGCACACGTTGTCACAGGCTGCGCAGCGACCGTCCAGACACAACCGCGCGATCGACCGATTCGCCGCGCGAATCGACCCGGGGCTCGCTCGCGATGGGCGCCGGTACGTTAATTTGCGCCCATGGCCGACGAGTTCAGCGAGCTGCGCATCGACTACGACAGCGAGGGCCTCGACGTCGGGACCGTGCCCGAGGAGCCCCGCGACCTGCTGCGGGCTTGGGTGCACGAGTCGCTCGCAGCCGGTGACATCGAGCCGCACGCGATGACGCTCTCGACCGCGACGCCGGACGGCGCTCCTGCGGCGCGGATCCTGCTGCTGCGTGGGCTCGATGAGCGCGGCCTCGCGTTCTATACAAACCAGGACAGCCGGAAGGGGCGCGAGCTCGCGAGCAACCCTCGCGCCGCAGCGACCTTCTACTGGCCGCGCTTCCACCGACAAGCCCGGGTCGAGGGCACGGTCGCGCAGCTCCCCGCCGCCGAGTCCGACGCTTACTTCGCGTCGCGGCCGCGGGACAGCCGCGTCGGCGCTTGGGCCTCCCCGCAGAGCGAGCCGCTGGCGGATCGCGAGGAGCTGCTGCGCCGCTTCCGAGAGGCCGAAGCGCGCTGGGGCGAGCACGTGCCGCGCCCGCCGCACTGGGGCGGCTACGTCCTCGCGCCGACGCGCTGGGAGTTCTGGCAGGGCCGTCCGAGCCGCCTGCACGATCGGGTCGTCTACACCCGCCAGGAGCGCGGCGGCTGGGCACGGACACGGCTGGCGCCGTAGGCCGTCCATCCGCGACGGCGGACCCGCTCCTGAAATGACGCAGGGCCCACCACAAGTGGGCCCCCGCCTGGACGGCCACGGATCCTGGGGCCAGCCTCGCTGGTCCACAGCCCGGGCCGAGCTGCCTTGCCGCACGGTGCGGCCGGCGCCTCAGTAGTACCAGGCCTCTTCGTCTTTGCGCCGCTGCTCCATCATGGCCCGATACGCCTCGGGGTCTTCCTCCTGGAGCTTGGCGTCGCGCTTCTCAGAGTTGCGCCAGATGCGGGCCTGCTGCTTGGCCTCTTTCTTGAGCTTCTTATCGCGCTCGCGACGACGCTTCTCGAACGTTTGCGGTGATTGTCTACGTGCCAGGGGAGTACCTCGTTCAAGGGTCGATGAAGGGAGACCGCCAGCCCAACCGGCCGGGAGCCCCACGGGAGCGCGCGCCAGCGCTCCCGGGCGCCGCGCGCCCAAGGCCGTCCCTCGGTCCATCGACCATCGGGGGCGGCGACTGAATCCTAAGCCCGAGCATAGTACACGATCTCGCGCGCTCCCGCCCGGAACCGCCCGAAACGACCAGGTTGTCGCGGATCGCGACCTCGCCCACGCGTCACGCCTCAGCGCCTGCCGCACAGGGCTCGATCACAGCGCGGTGCGGGCGTCTAGGTCGTCTCGCGGTCGCTGCGGTAGTGCGCGCAGCGCTGCAGGGTCGGGGACGCCGCGAGCGCTGGGTGCTCGAAGTCCGCGAGGCGCGTCATCCCGAGGCGCTCCATGACACGCAGCGAGGGCGTGTTGACGAGCGGCGCGATCGCGTGGACCGCGGGGAGCTCGTGCACCTCGAAGGCGAAGTGCAAGACGGCCTGCGCGCCCTCCAACGCGTAGCCCTGTCCCCACGCTTCGGGCCGGAGGCGCCAGCCGATGTCGACGCAGGGGGCGAGCGCGGGCGAGAGGTCCTGGCGCATGAGGCCTATGAAGCCGATGAACGCGCCCGTGTCGCGCCGCTCGGTGGCGAAGTAGCAAAAGCCGTGCTCGGCGTCGTGGGCCTGCAGCCGCGCCAGGGTGCGCTCGCTCTCCGCGCGGCTGAGGGCGCTCGGAAAGTGCCGCATGACCGCCGGGTCGGCGCACAGCGCGGCGAGGTCATCGATGTCGGACGCGCGCCACGCGCGCAGCCGGAGGCGCGCCGTCTCGATGCGCAGCGCATCGTCGGACGCGTCACGTGGGTCGAAGTACGACAGCGCTTGCAGCACCTGGTCGTGCGCACCGAGGCTCGTCGCAGCGCGGCCCCGGAGGTCGTCCGCGACGTGCAAGAAGAGCGCGAAGCAGGCGTTGAGGACCTGGTCCACGTTGTCGCGCACGAAGCGCTGCACGACCTGGAGCGCGGCAGAGCCGCCGTCTTGGGCGCGCTGGGCGGCCTCGAAGTCGGCGCCCAATTCCCCCGCGTCTGCGGCGAGCAACGTGACCTGCGTGAACTGCTCGACGATCCAATCGCGGTCGCGCACTCGCTCGGGCTGCGTGAACATCACGGCCAAGACGCCGCCGACGAGCTTCTGGCGGACCGGGTCCATCCGCGCGAGATCGCGGCGCAGTTCGGCGCGGGGAGGTAGCGGCATCGCCCGACCATTCTGACGCAGAGCGCGGCCCCGTGCCCGCGACCCGCGCGTGGATTCGATCCGTCGCAACGATCGCCTGTCTCAACGATCCCCTGTCGCAACGAGCCCCTGTCGCGGCGGGAGGGGTCTCTCAGGCGCGTCCAGCGGCCTGGCGGCCGTCAGGCATCTCGAGCTCGAACTCCGCCTCACAGACGACCTTGCCATTCGCCTGCAGCGCGACCCGATGCCGCCCCGGGTAGTACTTGCGGGTCGAGATCGGACGGACGGCGTGGCGCTTCGAGAGGCTGAGGGACTCGCGCGCGCCGAGCGTGCGCGTCCACCCCTTGAACACCTTAGGGCTCGTGCCACCGTTGGCCTTCACGTGGTGCACGACGTAGTCGAGGACGAGGTCCTGGGCCTTGCGCGCGCTCGAAGCGAGCGTGACGTGCAACGTGACGCTCGCGCCGAGGGTGATCTTCGGTGGCTCGATGACGAGGCGCGCTGCGCCGCGGAGCGCCGCCCCGAGCCCAAACGCGCGCAGCGCCCGCGTGTCACCGCGCTTGATCAACGAGCGGCTCGCGTGGCGCAGCAGCGCGCGCCGCGCCGCCGGCGCGTCCGGGAGGTGCGCCTCGAGCCAACCCGCGACGACCTCAGGGTGGTCCTGCGCGATGTCGTTCAAGTGGTTGGCGACGCTGCGGCGCACGTAGGCAGACGGGTCGTCCTGCAGCGCCGCCAGGAGCGGCAAGGTCGGCGTCGGATCGGCGACCAATCCAGCGAGGCGGCGCCCCCATGGGAGGCGCGGGCGGGAGCCCTCGCTCACGAGGCGCCGGACCTGCGCGCTCGGGTCGCCGGCCCAGACACGCAGCGTCGCGAAGGTCTCCTCTGGGTGCGCTTCGAGGAACGGCCGCAGCGCCCACTCCGCCGTAAAGCGCTGCGTGAGCGCGTGCAGCACGCGCAGCGCGCGCGTCGGCTCCGAGAGCCCGCGGCGCGCGACATACTCCCCGAGCGGCCACACGATCCAGCCCGCGAGGCCCTGGTCTCCGAGCGCGGGCGGCGCGTCCGCGGTGGCGGGGGCCGGGGGCGCGAGCGCGGCCTCGATGCGCGCCGCGGCGCGCGCGAACTCCGCCGGCAACGTGGCCTCCAATGCGCTCGCGATGTGCTCGGCGCGCGCCTTCAGCTCAAGCCGCTCGAGGCCGTCCAATGCCAGCGCTTCGAAGCGGGCGGGGTCGAAGTGGCGGCGCGGGGTGGGCCGGGAGAGATACAGCGCCGCGGCCCGGACCTCGCGGGGCCCGAGGAGGTTCTTGAACGGCTCACCCATGCCGCGCGCTTCGTAACACGCCGCTACGCACAAGAGCCACCGGAATCCGGATGGCACCTGGCGGGGATCGAGACGAGGATGGGGCCATGAGCCAGAGCCACATCCCCAAAGTCGTCGTCGTCGGCCACGATGGCCGCGACGGCGGCGACATTGCGTTGGAGGCCGCCCTGGGACTGCACGAGCGGTTTCAAGCGACAGTGATCGTCGTCCACGGCCTCGACCTGCCTGCGCCGAAGGACATCGCCGGGCGGCCCGACGAGATCGAGCTGATGCGCACCGGCGCATGCGAGCGGGTCGAACGGGACCTCGCGGCGCGCCTCGAGCGGCGCCTGGGGGCGACGTCCGAGGGCGTCGAGCTCGCCGTGTTCCCCGGCAGCGCCGCGAGCGCGATCGCCGAGGTCGCACGGGCGCGCAAGGCGGACCTCTTGGTGCTGGGCCCGCACCGCAAGGACGGCCCGCTCGACTTCGGACGCACGACCCGCGCCGTGCTGGCGGCGACACGCTGCGACGTATGGATGCAGCCGCGCGCGCCTGAGCCGCTGGCGCGGGTGATCGTGCCGTACGACGGCTCGGACGAGAGCGCGCGTGGCCTCGCGCTTGGCCTGGAGTTTGCGCGCCAGCATGGCGTCGGCTTGACGTTGCTGCAGGCCTATTCGCCCCCGGACTTCGCGTATCCCTCGCCCGATGGCAGCGAGGTCTTGATGCCCATGTACGTGATCGAGCAGCAACGCACCGCCCTGCGCGAGCGGTTCGAGGCGTCCGTCGCAGCCCTCGACGCGCGCGGCGTGGCCTTGGACCACCGGTTCCTCGACGGCGATCCGGCGAGCGTCATTCAGGACGAACAGGGGCCGCGTGACCTCGTGGTCATGGGCACGCACGGCCGCACGGGGCTCGCGGCAGCGCTGCTCGGCGGCGTCGCTGCGGCGGTCCTGAAGCACGCGCAGGGGCCGGTCTTGGCAGTCCGCGCGCACGGGCGCTTCGAGGACTGAGCGCCCGCAGGGCACGCAGCAGGGCACGCTATAGGGGCGTCGCAGGGGCGCCGCAGGGGCGCCGCAGGGGCGCCGCAGGGGCGCCGCGACGCCCAAAGCTCGAGGCCGCGGCGCACATGCCCCGCGGCCTCTTTGCTTGCGTCACGGAGCGACGGCAACGAGCCGCCGCAACGTCGTTCAGCGTCGGAAACGCGGAACGAGCGTGTTTGTAGAGAGGCGCGCGCGCTGGAACAAGCGGATTCTCGCGCGAATTCAACGTCTATTCGGGAACTCGCGGTCAACCCTTGGGGCTCGAACGGGGTCCAGAGCGCAGATCCGACGCGCCAGGAGACGGTTGAGAACGGCCCCCAGAGCCCAAATAGCGCCTCCCGCGCAGCGCCGGCGGGAGGCACTCCATCTCCTGCGCGGCGGCTGGATCGTCGTGCGCATAGCGATATCCGCGCCCAAAGCCCTCCGCCTTCATCAAGGCCGTCGGCGCGTTCCGCAGGTGCAACGGCACGGGGTCGGCGCTCGTCGCGTGCACGTCACGCACGGCCGCGGCGAGGCCGACATAGACCGCGTTCGACTTGGGCGCGCGGGCCAGGTAGACGGCGGCCTGGGCGAGGGCGAGCTCGCCCTCCGGGGTCCCGAGGCGCTCGTACGCCTCGGCGCCGTCCAACGCGACCCGCAAGGCAAAGGGGTCGGCGATGCCGATGTCCTCGATCGCGATTCGCACGAGGCGGCGGGCGAGGTAGCGGCGGTCCTCGCCGCCCTCGAACATGCGCGCCAACCAATAGAGCGCCGCATCCGCGTCCGAGTTCCGGACGCTCTTGTGGAGCGCGCTGATGAGGTCGTAGTGCTCTTCGCCCGACTTGTCGTAGCGGACGGCCTTGCCCTCGAGCGCGCCGGCGAGCACCGCGTCATCGACGACGCCGCCGACCAAGGCGAGCCCGGCGACGGACTCCAAGAGCGTCAGGGCGCGCCGCGCGTCGCCGTCCGCAGCATGCGCGACGCGCAGCAGCTGCTGGTCATCGATCGAAAGGCGGCCCGCGAGGCCCCTTGGGTGCTCGATCGCGCGCCGCAGGACACGCACGACCTCAGGCGGCTCCAGCGGCTCGAGGCGCAGCACGCGGCAGCGTGAGAGCAACGCGGCATTGACCTCGAACGAGGGGTTCTCGGTCGTCGCGCCCACGAGCAGGACATCGCCGCGCTCGACGAAGGGCAGGAATGCGTCTTGCTGCGCCTTGTTGAAGCGGTGGATCTCATCGACGAACAACAGCGTGCGCGTGCCCTCGCGCCGGCGGCGCTGTTCAGCCTCCAGCATCACCGCGCGGGCCTCCTTGACGCCCGACATCACGGCGGAGAACGGCTCGAAGCGCGCGCCCGTCGCCGCCGCCACGAGGCGGGCGAGCGTCGTCTTCCCGACGCCCGGCGGGCCCCAAAGGACGAGGCTCTGTGAGGCGCCGTCGTCGAGGGCGCGCCGGAGCACCTTGCCCTCGCCGACGAGCTTCGTTTGGCCCTCGAACTCCGCGAGGGTCCGCGGGCGCACGCGATCCGCGAGCGGCGCGTCGTGCGGCGCCCAAGCGAGCGGGTCCGTGCGCGGGTCGCCTGTGTCGGCGTCTCCGCCTTCATGCGTGAAGAGGTCGGTCATGCGCGAGGCGCCCTCCCGGCGGCAAAGAGCAAGAGCGACGCCGCGACGGTGACGTTGAGGGACTCGACCTGGCCCGCCATCGGGATCCGGATCCGCGGGAGCTCCTTGAGCGCCGCGCTGATCCCGCTGGCTTGCTCGACCTCGCCGACCTCGCCGGGCATCCAGAGCACGAGCGGCGGGCTGAAGTCGAACGCGGTGTAAGGCGTCCCGCCGCCGACGCTCGCGGCGACCTGGTGCACGCCGCGCAGCGCGAGGGCTCGCAGCGCCTCCGCGGCGTCGTCGACCTCGATCACTGGTAGGCGGAGGAGGGCGCCCATCGAGCCGCGCAGCGCCTTCTCGCCGAAGGGGCGCGCGCCGCCGCGGACGACGATGAGCGCGCGCGCGCCAGCCGCCTCCGCAGAGCGCGCCAACGCGCCGAGGTTCCCCGGGTCCGCGATCCCCGCCACGGCGAGCGCCAAGCCCGCGACGCCCCCGCGCGGCGTGAGGTCCAGCGCGTCGAGGGTCAGGCGGGCCGGCCGCTCAACGAGCGCGAGCACGCCTGGGGACGTCTCGAGCCCGCTCAGCCGCTGCATGAGGGCGCGCGCGACAAAGCGCGCTGCGCTCGGCGGTTCGGGGAGCCCGGCCGTGTCGGGGCGCCCCTCCTCGAGGAGCAGCAGGTCGAACGAGAGCCCCAGCGCGCGCGCGTCGGCGACGAGGCGCGCGCCTTCGAGCAGGACGAGCTCGCGCTCCTTGCCCGCGCGCACGGCCCGGACCCGCTGGAAGACAGGGTTCGATGCGGACCGGATGACGTCTCGGGGCGCTGCGCTCACAGTGCGGAGGGTATCCGCGCAGGGACCCGGGCGTCGCGGTCTGAGCGCGCCAGCGAGCGGGCGGCGCTGGGGCGCGCCCCTGCGCGGGTCCGCCGTGCCTCAACTTCGGTCGCTGCGCCAGGGACGGCAGGTCGCGTTCAAGATCCCTCACCACAGCGCTCGAAGTCGATGGGTATCCCGGCGACCGGCGCCGTAAGAGCCTCCCCGGCCGCGCTCACGGCGCCGATCCGGGCCTCCGACGCCGGCTCCTTCCTCCAACCTCGACCGCGTGCGACCCAACCACCACTCCGCATCTCCGGACGGCGCCTGGCCACATCAGGCATCGCGCGGGCGCGGCACGGCCGTGGGGAGCGCCGTCGCGCGGAATCGAGTCACACGCCTCAGCCCTCGGGCCCGGACACGATGAGCAAAGCCAATCGAATCCTGCTCGTCGATAGCCACACGGAGAGCCGTGCGCGCCTGCGCGATTGCCTCGAGGTCGAGAACGACGTCGCGGAGGCCGCTTCAGGCTCGGAAGCGCTCGAGCGCGCGCTCGCCTACGAGCCGGACCTGATCCTGATTGACGTCGAGCTCGACGACCTGGATGGCTACGAGGTCTGCCGCCAAATGCGCGCGATCAAGCCGCTGGCGAGCGTCAAGGTCATCCTGCTCGCGATGAACGCGAGCATGGACGAGCGCGTCGTTGGCTACCGAGCCGGCGCGGATGACTTCATCGTTCGCCCGTTCGGCGACATCGAGCTGTTGACGAAGATCGGGGCGCTCCTGCGGATGAAGCGTATCGAAGAGGCCAGCGTCCTGAACCGCCTGCTCATCGACCAGCTCGAGGCGACGAACTCAGAGCTCAGCGACCAAGTGGCGCTCAGGGAGCGCGCCGAGCAGAAGCTGCGCCACGACTCGCTGCACGACTTCCTCACGAAGCTCCCCAATCGCGCGCTGCTGCTGGACCGGATCCAGCGCTGCCTCGTGCGCAAGCGGCGCGAAACGACCTTCGGCTTTGCGCTCCTCTTCCTCGACCTCGACGACTTCAAGATCGTCAACGACAGCCTCGGCCATGAGGCTGGGGACCAACTCCTGATCGAGGTCTCGCGCCGCCTCTCCGAGACGTTGCGCGACCAGGACTCGATCATCCGAATCGACGACGGGACCACGGCGCGGCTCGGCGGCGACGAGTTTGTCATGCTCCTCGAGGGCGTCTACAACGAGGCGGACGTGCTCGTCGTCGAAGCACGCCTGCGGCGCGCGCTCAACGCGCCGTTTGAGCTCGCGGGCCAGACCGTGCGCCCGAACGGTAGCATCGGCATTGCGTTTGGCTGGCAAGACTACTCGAACCCTGCCGACCTCCTGCGCGACGCAGATATCGCGATGTACAACGCGAAGTCCGAGGGCAAGTATCGCACCTCGATCTTCACGCCCGAGATGCGCGAGCGCGCGGTCACGAGGCGCAGGCTGGAGCACGACCTGCAGCACGCGATCGCTGAAGAGCAGCTCTACCTGCACTACCAGCCGATCATCTCGGTCTCCACGGGTGAGCTGCACGGCTTCGAAGCGCTCGTTCGTTGGGACCATCCGGAGCGCGGTTCGATCTCGCCGGCCGAGTTCATCCCGTTGGCCGAGGAGACGGGCCTGATCATTCCTCTGGGTGAGTGGGTGCTGCACCACGCGTGCGCGCAGACCGCCGATTGGCACCGGCGCTTCCCTGAGCGCGCGCACTTGACGATCAGCGTCAACGTCTCGGGCTGCCAGCTCCTGTCATCACCTGTGCATGAGGTCGTCGACGCGGCCCTGAGCGCGAGCGGCTTGGACCCGCACGCGCTCAACCTCGAACTGACCGAGTCCGTCATGATCGATCACCGCTGCGGTGAAGAGTACTTAGGGCGCTTCACGGCGCAGAAGATCGGCCTCCACATGGACGACTTCGGCACCGGCTACTCCTCGCTCAGCTACCTGTCTCGGCTGCCGATCACGGCGGTCAAGCTGGACGGCTCGTTCGTCGCGGACATGCTCACGAGCGTCGCGGGCGCGGTGACGGTGCGCTCGGTCCTCCAGATGGCCCACTCGCGCGGGATCAAGGTGATCGCGGAGGGCGTCGAGGAGCCCGAGCAGGTGGCCGCGCTGCGCGCCTTTGGCTGCGACCTCGCGCAGGGCTACCACTTCTCGCGGCCGGTGCCTGCCGCACAAGCGGAGCGCCTGCTCGCCGCACGGGACGCCTGGCTCGAGGCCGCGTGACCCGGCGTGTAAGGCGCCGAGGGGAGCGCCGAGCCGGGAGCTCGGCCCATGGCGCGCGGCCCCTGGTCGCAGCTACTCCCGCGCCGCGACGTCGCGCACACTGTAGCGATGGAATTTGATCCCGACGCCGCCGCGACCCCTGACAGCGGCATCTTTGGCCTCCCCCACGGTCCCCGGGACGCGTACGTGCACGTCCTGCCTGTGCCGTATGAAGCGACGACCTCGTACCGCGGCGGCACCTCCCTCGGGCCCGAGGCGATCTTGGCGGCGAGCCACCAGGTGGACCTCTTCGACCTCGAGACGAACGAGCCGTGGCGGCGCGGGATCTGGATGGCGCCGATCGACGAGCGCGTCGCGGCCTGGAGCCGCGCAGGCAAGGCGCTCGCGGCGCCGATCATCGCCCAGGGCGGCGCCACCGCCGCCGATCGCGCCGCTGTCGCACGGGTCGACGAGCTCAGCGCCCGCATGAACGCGTTCGTGCACGGAGGCACGTCCGCGGCGCTGGAAGACGGCCGGCTGCCCGTCTTGCTCGGGGGCGACCACTCCACGCCGTTCGGCGCGATCCAAGCCTGCTCGGAGCGCTTCCCAGGCCTCGGCGTGCTCCAGATCGATGCCCACGCGGACCTGCGCGTCGCCTACGAGGGCTTTCGCTGGTCGCACGCCTCGATCTGCCACAACGTGCTCGAGGAGTGCGCCGGCGTCGCCCGGCTGGTGCAGGTCGGTATCCGCGACCTCGGGCGCGCCGAGCACGAACGCATGCAGAGCGACGCGCGCATCCACGGCGTCTTTGACTCGGGCTGGTCGAAGGCGCGCCGCAAGGGCCGCATGATGCAGCTCGTGCGCGAGACGATCGACCAGCTCCCGCGGGACGTCTATCTCACGTTCGACGTCGACGGCCTCGATCCGACCCTCTGCCCGGGGACGGGCACGCCGGTGCCCGGCGGGCTGCTCTGGGACGAAGCGATGCTCCTCCTGCGCGAGCTCGCGAAGAGCGGGCGCCGGATCGTCGGCCTCGACTTGAACGAGGTCAGCGCAGGCCCCGAGGGTGACGCCGACGGCGCCTCGTGGGACGCGATGATCGGCGCGCGCCTGCTGTACCGGCTGATCGGGTTCGCGGTCAGGACACAGCCGCAGGGGCGCTGAATCAGGGCCGGACCGGCTCCGGCGGCGCCCTGCGCTGGAGCCGCACGGCGCGGGTCGACCGAGCGCCCTGCCCCATCACTCCGTCTGTCAGCGGAGCGCGCCGTCTGCGACGGCGCCCAGGACCTCGGCGACCCGAACCATGCGTGGCGCTCGGGCACGGGCTTGAACGGACGCAAAGAGGAGGAGGAACCGATTCGTGCGGCCGGCCTCGCCCGCTACGGCAGCGCGAGGCGACAGCCGCCCGTGCCCTGCGCCAGCCCTATCATGCGCTGCGCGCGCGGAATCTCAATGCACGACCTGGCCCCGAGCGCAGCGGCTGACGCGTTCGTCATCAACTCGACACACGCCCGGCCAAGGACACCGCGAACGCGATGTAACCGAGCAACAGCGCGAGGGCTTTCAGCCGCCCTTGACCGAGCCACGGGAGCGCGAGCAGCACGACCGAGGCGGCGAGGTTGACGGGCAGGTCGATCTCGAGCGCATAGCCGCTGTCACGGGTCCAAACCGAGTCGGCGGCGCCGCCGTCACCAAACGGGCGCACGAGGCCCGCGATGCCGCTCACGGCGAACGTGTTGAACAGGTTGCTGCCGACGACGTTGCCGAGGCCGATCTCGGCGTGTCCCTTCCGCGCGCTGCTGATGCCGGCGGCGAGCTCCGGCAGCGAGGTCCCCACGGCGAGCAGCAAGAGGCCCACGATGCCGTCGGTCAGCTCGAAGATGGCCGCGACCTCATAGGCGCCGTAGAGGACCGCCCGCGCGCCGCCGATGATGGCGATGCAGCCGAAGAGCACTGCGAGCCACGGCCGCTGCGCCTGCGGCGCCCCGGGGTCATCCGACGTAACGTGAGTGCGTCGAAAGATCGAGACGGTGTAGAGGCAGAAGACCCCCAAGAGGCCGCCCGCCTCGAGGCGCGAGAGGTAGCGGTCCGACAGCGCGTACCAGAGGCCCCCGATGCCCGCGAGGACCATCGCCGCATCGATCCACCCGATCCGCCCGGCGAGGACCCGCGGCAAGACCAGCCCCGTCGCGCCCAGCACCAAACCGATGTTGGCGATGTTGGAGCCGACAATGTTGCCGAGCGCGTAGCCGGGCCGCCCCTCGGCCGACGCGAGCGCCGAGACGACGATCTCGGGCACGGAGGTCCCCCAGGCGACGACCGTCAAACCGACCACCCAATTGCTGACCCCCCATCGACGGGCGAGCGTCGCGCCGCCCTCGACGAGGGCGTCCGCGCCGCGGGCGAGGAGGAAGAAGCCAGCGGCCAAGGCTAGCGCTGCGACGGTGAGTTCCATGGAGGCGAACAGTCTGCCGTGGGACGCCCCCGGAAGGGCCCGGCGCAGGTCGAAAGCGCGGGCCGAAGGCGCAGGCCGGTGGCGGCCTTGCGCCGAGCACCTGCCGCGCTGGGCAGGCAGGTCAAGGCCGCGACCGGGCGGCGAAGGCGAGCGCACCGACCCGTGCGCCAGCCCGGGTCACCCGCGGGCTTGGGCCTTGGTCCATAATGGCCGTGTGGAACGCCCCCTGATCCTGGTCAATGGCACCTACGAGCGCGGCGAGCGGCCGTGGACGAAGCTCTACGTCCGCTACGCTGAGCGCGTCTCCGAGGCCGGCGGCCTCGCGCTCGTCCTGCCGGCGATCTGGGACGAGGCGCACCTGGACGCGGCCCTCGACCGCGCGGACGGGGTCCTCCTGACGGGTGGAGACGACCTCCAGACCGAGCCGCTCGGCCTGGGCCCGACCCACCCCACGGCCGTGCCGACGCCGCTCGAGAAGCAGGCGCTCGACCTCGCGCTCGCGCGGGCCGCCGTCGAGCGCGGGCTACCGGTGCTCGGGATCTGCTTCGGCATGCAGTGCATGGGCATCAACGCCGGCGCCCAGATGCTGCAGCACCTCCCCGAGCAGTGGCCCGGGGCCCAGGAGCACCGCGATTCTGCGGTCCATCCGGTCACGCTCACGGAAGGATCGAAACTCCGCGCGATCAGCGGAGTAGAGCGCTTCGACGTCGTGTCCAGGCACCACCAGGCGCTGGTCGATGTGCCCGCGCCTTGGCGGGTCGTCGGTCGGGACCTGGAGGGCCTCGTCGAGGCCATCGAGCTACCCGCGCACCCCTTCGCCGTCGGCGTGCAATGGCACCCGGAGCTGTCCGACAACACGGGGCCGCACCAGAACCTCTTTCAGGCGCTCGTCGCCGCCGCGCGCGCCCACCGCCACGACCTGGAGACCAACCGATGAAGATGAACCGCTACTCGCTGGAAGAGGCACAGGCGATGGCCCGGCGCGACAAGCGTCGCATGCTCGTCCTCGGCGTAGGCGCGCTCCTGATCGGCGCGGTCTACGTGCTGGCGCCGAGCTTCAGCGGCGCGCCGAACGACGGGGCCCTGCCGAACACCGGCCTCCCCGTCCCTGTGGTGGCGGACCTCCCGATCGAGCCGCTGCCGTTCGAAGAGACCGCAGCCCTCGAGTCGATCCAAGATGGAACGGAGACGGCCCGCCTCTCCCTGGACCAAGAGGCGCTCGTCCCGGCCTTCAGCTACGCGCGCAAACAGAACGCTCAACTGTTCACGGCGCTCGGCATCCAGCCGCTGGACCGCGCTCGTCAAGAGGAGCTCGCGGCGTCGCCCGGGGCGCACCGCCTCCAAGCGCTGCGCGTGCGCGGCGAGGTCGTCGACGTCGAGCGGCGCCGGCGCGAGGGCGGCAATCGCGACGATTGGCTCGTGACGCTGCGCGCGAGCGACGGCCTGTACTCCCACGCCCTGTTCGCGTCGCCGCCGGCGAAACCCTCGGTCGACCGAGCGCTCGAGGCCGACGGCTCGAACGCGGTCGCCGTGGGCGACCAGCTGCGCGTGGATGGGCTCTTCTTCAAGCTCTATCGCCGCGAGATCGGCGACAAGTGGGTCGACGCGCCTCTGCTGCTCAGCCACCACGCGATCGCGACTCAACCCCCGATCGACGCCGCGACGGCGCGCGTGGCGCCCGCGCTCGCAGAGGTCGTCGATGACGACGTCGGCGACATCCACGACCGCGACCAAGCGGCGCTGTGGCAGCTCATGGCGCGCGCGCAGATGCTCGCTGACGAGGTGAACTGGGACGACGTGCCCGAGGTCGACTCAGCGCGCCTCGCGCTCATCTATGGCGACGGTGGGCTCTTCCGCGGCACGCCGGTGAAGTTCCCCATCAGCCGCAACATGGGCTCCTGGACGGAGACGGCGCCCGAGAACCCGCTGGGGCTGAACACGGTCAGCAAGGGCTGGATCGGCAACGTCACGTGGCGCCCACCTGTCGGCGTCGTGCAATGGATCGCGCCGATCGATGTGCCGGTCCTGACCGAATGGAACGACCCGGAGCAGGCGCAGTTCGTCCAGGCCCGTGGCTGGTTCTTCCGCAACGAGGTCTACACCCGCGCCAGCGGCGAGCCGGGCCGCGCGCCGCTGTTCGTCCTCGCCTCAGTCGAGCCCTTCGTGCCGCCGACCGACAACGTCACGGCCATCCTGCTCTGGTTCGTCTTCGCCCTGACGGCAGTCTTCATCGTCGCCGTCTTCTTCCTGCTGCGCTCGGACCGGAAGAAGTCGGTGGAGCTCCAAGAATCGCTCGTTCGCCGCCGCCGCGCGCGGCGCGAGCAGGGGACGCTATCGACCCAATCGTGAGCGATCACGCGCGCGTCACAGACCGCCGGCGCGCCGTACGCGTCGGCGGGACGTCGAGCTACGAAGTCGCGATCGGACCGGGGGTCAGCGCGGAGCTCGGCGCGGCGTGCGCGGCGTACGACCGCGTCGTGGTGCTGGCCGACGAAGCGGTTTGGCGGCTGCACGGCGCGCGCCTCAGCCTCTTCGAAGACGCGCCGCGCTTTGTGTGCGCGGGCCACGAAGGCTCGAAGTCGCTCGCGACGCTGGGCGCAGTGCTCGACTTCCTCGCGGCCTCGGGGTGCTCCCGGCGCTCGTGCCTCGTGGCCTTCGGCGGCGGCACGATCACGGACCTCGGCGGCCTCGCAGCCTCGCTCTTCAAGCGCGGGATGGACGTCGCCCAAGTCCCGACGACGCTCCTCGCGCAGGTGGACGCGTCGGTCGGCGGGAAGACGGGGATCAACCTCGCGGCGGGCAAGAACCTCGTCGGGACGTTCCACCAGCCGCGCGCGGTGCTGGCCGATACCGACGTGCTGGCGACGCTGCCAGAGGCGGAGTGGCGCTCGGGGCTCGCGGAGATCGCAAAAGCTGCGCTCATCGCCGGCGAGGCCGACCTCTCGGCGCTCGAGCGCAGCGCCGAGGCGCTGGCCG